>CAYYRW010000018.1:0-119116 GCA_964474205.1 uncultured Nitrospirales bacterium
GGGGCGGGGGTGGCGGGGGCGGCGGGGGCGGAGGGGGCGGTGCGGGCGGAGGAGGAGGCGGGTCGGGATATGTGGATAGTACAGGATGTTTAACCTATAAAAAACCGGATTGTTCAAAAGGCGGCGGGGGTGGAGGCGCCGGAGGCGGCCGTGCGGTCGGAAATCCAGGTCAAAATCAGCAAGTTGCAGGTCCTTATGGTACGGGTATCGATTCATGGACTGATCCGTGCGGTATTCCTTATGTGGTCGCTGCAGGGGGTGCGGGCGGGAGCGGGGCAAGTTCAGGCACTTCCGGCAAGGGCGGCACCGGCGATAAAGGAGGTTCTGGCGGTGTGGGTAAGGCTGGCGGTGCGGGAGGCGCAGGCGGGGGCGCGGTGGTGTTTTCCGCCAAAGGGTTGCTTGAGTTCGGCCCCAATGCGGTGATTGACGTTTCTTCGGCCAATGGCAGCTCCGGAAATGCCACTGTATCCAATGGCGGTTCTCCCAGCGGACGAACCAACGGCCAAGATGGGATCGGCGGCGGAGCGGGCGGAAACCGCTCTACTGGCTCTTGTGGCTCGTATCCGGGTAAATATGCCGGCCAGGGCGGCGTGGGCGGCGCGGGGGGCAAAGGCGGCGACGGCGGTGTGGGCGGTTCTGGAGGCAAAGGTGCGGGGAGCGGCAATGGGGCCGCGGGCGCGCCTGGGATGGTGAAGGTTTGTGGTTCGATCGTGAGGGCATCCACCTTGCAGGTGCTTTGCAATAACTACACCGCTCTGCCCGATAATCAATATGCGGGCAAATTCACCTGGGTCTCCAATATGCATACGGGGTGGATCACGGAACCGCAGTTTAAGCAATCGGCGGGCGGGGCGTCCGAGAATCATGAATTCGGCATGAGCACTTTCCCCGCCTATTTGCAGGCGCCCAGCGTGTACAACACGGCGGTGAACGTCCCGTATATCGGGCAACTGGACCAGGCCGCGCCGGCCACGCATGGAATCCTCAAGAGCAGTTTCTGGAACAAGCTGAATGTGGACGCGGCCCTGAGCAGCGTGCAAAATAATCTGCGTTGGTGCCGGCTCGAAGCCAACACGGCGGGCTGCCCGCTGACCGGTTTTGACCAGATATGCATCAAGGCGGAAGGTTCCGCGCTGAGCAACGTGTATATCACGGTAGACGGAAACCCATACACCATCGCGAGCATTCCCAGCGGCGCGTATTGGACCACGATGATTCCTGACAGCGCCACTTTCTCGATAAACCGCCGGCCCGTGATGACACAGATGCCGAACGTGAGTGAAAACGAAGGCGAGACGGTGAGTTTCCAAGTGACCGCGAGCGATCCGGACGGCACGATACCAAGCCTTGGCGTGACACCCACTGAATTTTCCGCGTATTTTACCGACTTGGGCAATGGCACGGGACAGTTCTCGTGGACGACCGGCTACGACGACGCGGAAAACTCACCCTATTCACTGACATTCACCGCCAGTGACGGAAGCCTCACGGACTCAAAAGGGATGACCCTCACGATCACCAACACCAACCGTCCGCCCGTGCTGGCGCCGCTAAGCAACCAATCCGCCCTGGACGGCGAGACGTTGTCATTTTTGGCCACCGCCACGGATCCGGACGGCTATGTCCCGCCCAATGGCGCGGCACTGACGTTGACCGCTTCGGGACAACCGGGAGGTAATTTCGGGCCGACGACCTACAATGCCGGCCAATCTCGTTACGAGGCCACTTTTACGTGGAACGTCCCAGGCGGTTATACCGCGGGTACCTATGGCGGCGTTGTTATCCAGGTAACCGACAACCACCCCTCGGACCCGCGCACGGATTCTCGAACCATTGCGTTCGTGATTGGAAGCAGCAACAAGCCGCCCACCCTCGACACTATCGGCGGCCAAGCAGTGCCCGGCGACAACAGCCTGGTGTTCAATGTGCAGGAAACGGCCACGCTGAGCCTCAACATCGCGGCCTCCGACCCGGATGCGGGCGATACACTCACCTTGTCGGCTTCGGGAACGTTGGCCGGGGAAAATGCCGCCGGCTTTTTTACCGATTATGGCAATGGCACCGGCAATCTCACCTGGACACCCGGCTACGAAGACCAAGGGGTGTATACAAACATCGTGTTCGAAGTGTCAGACAGCCGGCTCAATGATCTCGAGGCGGTCACCATCGTGGTAACCAACAAGAACCGTGAGCCGGTGCTGGGGCCGCTCGAAAACCAAACCGCGATCGAAGGGACCCTGTTGACCTATCAAGTAACGGCTACGGATCCGGACGGCGGCATACCCAGCCTGAGCGCCGCGGGCCTTCCCCCCGGCGCCACGTTCAGTGACCATGGCGCGGGCACGGGCACGCTCACCTGGCTGCCGGGCTATAGTGCATTCGAGGCCGCGCCCCCGGGCGGATACTCGGTGACCTTCACAGCCTCGGATGGCATGGCGCAGAAACAGGGCGCCATCACCATTATCGTTCAGAACACAAACCGTGCGCCCATTCTGTATTCCTTCGGTGATCAAGCGGCCGCGCCCGGCGACACCCTTGTGTTTCACGTGCATGCGGCGGATCCGGACGGCACGACGCCGCTGTTGAACATCGCGAACAGTCCCGGCGGCGCTTTTGTGGACCATGCGGACGGCACGGGCACCTACACCTGGACGACCCGGGCCGAAGACGCGGGCGTCTATTCCGGTGTCATCATCAGTGCTTCGGATGGCGAACTTTCGGACAGCAGGACATTCACCATCATTGTCGGCGATCCCGGCCTGGTGCCACGGTTCGCCCCCATCGGTGACCAGGAGGCCGATGAAGGCACCACCCTCCGCTTCCTTGTTTATGCCTACGATAACGGCGGCGCCCCGCTCGTGTTGACCGCCGAGAACCTGCCGTCCGGCGCAACCTTCTCCGATCAAGGCAATTCTACCGGCGTGTTTGATTGGGACATTGATTACAAGAGCGCCGGAATTTATGAAAACGTTGTCTTTCTGGCCTCGAACGGCGTCTACACCGGCGCACGCCGCATCCGCATTACCGTGCGCGATGTGGATGCGCCGCCCGTGCTCGATTTCATCGGGGACAAGACCGTCGAATATGGCAATACGCTTACGTTCACAATCAATGCCAACGACGCGGACGGAGACATCCCCGGACTGGCGATCACCACACCGGATACGCCGCCCCCGTTGCCGGGCGGCTATGCGTTTATTGATCACGGCAATGGAAGCGGCACATTCACCTGGGCAACCAGCGCGAGTGACGAAGGCCTGTACCACGCCAAGTTCCTTGCGATTGACCTTAACCGCCCCGCGCTTTCCGACAGTGAAGAGATTCGTGTGGCCGTGGTGGAAACAAACCACGCGCCCGTGCTTGCTCCCATTGGAAACAAAACGGTGAACGAGGGAGAGGAATTGCGCTTCACCGTGACGGCCACGGATCCCGACGGCACCCGTCCGCTGCTCTCGATGAACAATGCGCCCGCCGCCGCGGTGTTCACGGACCATCACGATGGCACGGGCACCTTCTCCTGGGCTACCACCTACGCGGACGCGGGCACCTATCCGGGCATTGGGTTTGCCGCCAGTGACGGCCTTGCGCAACATACCGAGGCCATCACCATCCAGGTAAACGATGTGTCACTGCCCCCGGCGGGCACCCTGAGTATCAACGGCGGGGCGGAGATAACCCCGCGTGCCACCGTTACCCTCAATTTGACCGCCCAGGATCGCAACGGCCACGGCGTGGCCTGGATGCGATTCCGCAATGAGGGTGGCAATTGGGGCGCGTGGGAGCCTTTCCAGAGCACACGTCCCAACTGGTTGCTGCCCACGGGTGATGGCTTCAAGACGGTGCAAGCGCAATTGCGTGACGGTTCCGGCGGCTTCGGTGACGATAACGTTTCAGCGGTGTTGTCCGCCGTTATTCTGCTCGACGCGGCGCCCATGGTGGTTGAGGCGGTCGAGCCGCGCGTGGTGACGGAAACAGTTAAACGGACTCACACCTTCGAGGTGCGCGTCAGCGGAAACAATGGAACGCCAGAGTATCAATGGTACTTCGAGAGCACCGGAAGCAAAAGCAGTGTTCTCATCAATGGCGCGACATCCGCCACGTACACCACGCCGCCCCTCGAACTCACGGACACCGGATTCTACCACTGCGCCGTGACCGCCTATCTCGAAACGGAGCAATCACCGGCGTTCACGCTGACCGTGGTGCCGGGATTGCCCGCCGCAAGCGCGCTGGGACTGGCGCTGGCCGCTCTGATCACCGCCCTGGCCGGCGCGGCTACGGTGCGCCGCCGAACATAAGACATCATCCGTATATCCGTGTGCATCCGTTTTGTCCGCGGCATCCGCGCTCTGTTCTTTGATTGCGGCTCCTTCCTGCTGTGCGAGTCCGTGCTTGCCCGTGTGAACCGTGATGCACATGGGAAACGGGAGATGGAAACCGGCCCAGCCGCCCGCATGAAGCACATTACCGTCGTATCATGGCCCGGGGCAGAATCCGTCTTCGGTGCCTTCTCCAGGACAAGCGTGGTAGCCGCCGGAATTGAAGAACTGGATTACGCGCAGCAACTCGGACAGGCTGATTTCCCAGTCCTGCGGATTGTAGTCGCTGTCGTACGGGGCGCACGTCTCGTCTCCGAAACCGGGTGCATAGCCGTCTTCGGTTCCGGCTTGGCAGTGGAAGCCGTTCGAGTTGAAGAATTGGATTACACGCAGCAACTCGGACAGACTGATGAGGTTGTCGTGGTTCTGGTCAACAGTGAGGAACTCATCTTCGCCGCCGTCTTCTCCCTCCTCCGGCGAGCCTTCGGAGGGCACGCCCTCCTCCTCGCCTTCCACTGCTCCTTCGCCTTCCACTGCTCCTTCACTTGCGCCTTCGGTTATACCTTCTTGCGTACCTTCAATAGCACCCTCCTCCTGTGAACCTTCTGAGGGCGTGCCTTCGCCCTCTCCCTCGCCAATGCCTTCGCCCTCCACGGTGCCTTCGCCCTCCACGACGCCTTCACCTTCAATTGTGCCTTCACCCTCCTCCGGCGAGCCTTCGGAAGGCATGCCCTCGACGGCGCCTTCATCTCCGCCTTCCCCCTCCGCTACGAAACCGGGATAAATTGCAGGATTAAGAGCGGCGGTCACATACTCGATGGGGCTTTCAGACTTTTCCGGGCAGGCCGCTGGCGTGAAATAGGCGTATTCCTGTGCGTTTGTATAGCCATCGCCATCGGCGTCACTGTTAAGCGTGAGGTGTTCAAGGGTAATGAAATCCGCTTTGGCCAAGGTGGGGGCGTTGAATTCGCCAAAGCCGAGCGTACCGACATAATCCGCCACGAGGGCGAAGAGCCCGGCCACAATCCCGAAGGACCCGTTCCCGGAGGCGGATTGCCCGGACACAGACATCAGATCGCCGTCGCCCAGGGTGATCAGCCCGGTCAGAATCTCGGCAAGCCCCGGCGCGAGCGCGGGCAGAAATGTGTTGAGCGGCGCCCCGATATTCTTATTGATGAGCTGTTCCTTGTTCTGCTCCCAGGCGTACCGCACGTTCGCATGCGAGAGCACACCGTTGTTGAACGACGGGTCGCCCAGGATATATGCCAGCAGGCCCAGTTCATTCGCCGCGTCGAGGAGGCCGTTGCCGTTGATCTCAATGATGATGGGTCCATTGAGGTCGACATTGAACGAACCATTGATGTCGGCCACGGCGGGATCGAGCCGTCCGAGCAGGTCTTGGTATTGCTCGCCGACCTGCCGCAGAAGCGGGTTGTTTTTGACTTGCTTGAACGCTTGGCAAAAATTCACGAGAATAGGCGCCGGCTCGCCTTCGCCCTCCCCTTCTCCCATGCCTTCTCCTTCATTTTCGCCTTCCCCCGCGCCTTCGCCTTCTCCACCCCCTTCACCCTCTCCGGGAACGGGAGTGCCAAGCAGCGCCACGTCATCAATGTTCCATCCGCAGTAGGACCAGGTGCGGTCCGTGGGCCCGATGCCCCACCGCAGAAAAATATAGCTATGGTCGGCTATGTCCGAAATATCATATGCGGCGAGCGTCCATGCGCGGTCCACCACTTCCGCTGTGTTTGTCCAGACATCCGTCCAATGATGCCCATCCTGGCTCACCTGGATAGACGCACGATCATACGCAGTTTTCTCGACGCCCAGCCAACGCCGGAATTGCAACCGTACATTCTCGAAGTTCCGGCAATCAAGGCCGGTGGTGGTGAGGTAGTGCGGCATCGATAGCCCGTTCTCATAGTCGCCCGCAAGGTTGTAGCCCAACACGTTCGCGCCGGAATAACCCGCGTTCGGATCGGGCGCGCCGTGCGCGCCGCCCGCGCCCTGCGGCACTCCGAATGCCCACGCGCCCTGCCGTTCCCAACCCGGATCGGTGTCCATCGGAAACCATAACGCCGCAGCGGTGAGCGAAGCATCAAGTGAGCGCGACCAGCCGCTGTCAAGGTTGTGAAATGTAATCGTTGCGTTGTATTGGCCGGAATTCAGGGTGTCCGCGGTGGCGTTGATGCTGACCACCACCTCCACGCTTTCGCCCGCGTTCAATGTGCCGGAGGAGGGAACCACGTTGAGCCAGGTTCCAGCCGTGGTGACGCTCCAGTTTAATGAATCGCTTTCACTTGAATTCGTGAGGAGGTAACTTTTGGAGGCGGGACCAAACGGCCCGCCGATCGGGCCGCCCGTCACGTAATGCTCCCGCGGGCTGAACGACAAGGCGTCGCCGGTGCCGAAATAGAAACTCATAGCCGGGCCGGCGGCGCTAATCTGGGAAAATTCAAGGTCCGTCGGATGGGCGTTGCCAATCTGATACGCATCCGTGCTGGGTGTTGTCATGGGCGTAAGCGCATCCACGCCGCCCGCGTAGTACGGGTCCCCGGAATCCCCGCGGTTGTGTCCCCTCTCAAGGTCATAGTCTCCGTCCGCCTGGAGCACCGCGACCCGGTAGTGGTTTCCATTCAACGGCCAGCCCTCTTGGCCTGGATACCCCTGCGTGTTGTACCCGGCGGTGTCGTCAATATGAAACACCACCAGCCCGCCGTGCGGCATATCGCTCTCGAATCCAAGCGGTTGCCGGTTTTCCACGAGCAGATATTCACTTGACGGGAAATTCTTATCAATGCGATAGGCCGCCGGTGTGGTTTCCAACGGGTCCAGCGTGTAGGTTCCCGGGGCGTCCAGGAGTGTCGCCTCCATCCAGCCGAGCCGGATTTTGCTCCACGCGCAGTTATGCGGCGGATGATGTTGTGTGAAATCGAAACCCCAACTGTTCGCCATCAATCCCCACGAGCCAATCCCTTCCCCGGGCGTGCTGTCCGTGTCGTACAAATCCGGCAGGCCCAGGAAATGGCCCGTTTCGTGACACACCACGCCAATACGCAGGATTCCCGTTCCGTTTGTGGACCACAAGGCGGCCTCGGTGTGGTAATCAAACACCTTGACCCCTTCGGCGCTGGTCCAACCGGTGGGCGAGATTTGCCAGAGCATGCCTTTGTGCGACCAAATCCAGTTTCCTCCCCCGCCGCCGGTTTCCGCGGCATACCCGGAGTGTATGATGGTGATGGCGTCAATATAGCCGTTTGCGTCCTGATCAAATTCGGTGAAATCCACCAGCGGGTCCAAAAGATTGAGCGCATCCTCGACCATACCCTGCGAACTGTTGGGATAGGTGCCGCCGAGGCCGTCCGTGCTGGCCGCGTAATAGGCCTCCTCATGCGGCAGCGTCACCCACTCCGTGATGGTGCTTTCAATCGTCAATTGGCCGTATGAGTCCTCAAGATAATAATCGCGCACACTCCCCGACGGCGCAAGCGTTGGATCGCCGCCCGCCGTATTGAACACCGCCTCATAATCCGCCGCCGGACGCGTGTGATCCGTCAAATTGTGATCACTGAACATGCACAGCACCACCAGATTTTTCCGCGTGCCGGTGGCGGATTTCGTTTGTGCCTTGTCCACGGACGCCGGGCGCGGATAGTACAATTCTTGCACCTTCTTGCCGGGCAAAACGTTTGGGGCCAGCCCCTTGCCCGCCGGGTCCACTTTCCCAACCTCCCACGCGGAAGGCGACAGCCGCCCCTGCGCGTTTAGGGTGGCGTAGACATACCGGCCGTTGTCCACAACGACCGTATAACCGTTCATGTCCTCATGCCAGTGAAAATATTCGTCGCCGTGTACGCGCAGCGTGATGGGCGTGCCGTCCGGCTGCACGAGTTTCACCGGCAACGGATTCGCATCGATCCCCCATGCCCCCGCGGCGCAGAACAACCCCGCCATTACCATACATTCAATGATGAACACCCTGGTTCGCATACTCTTGCCTCGCTGCTTGAACACCTATTTTTATGCCCGCCGGCCAGTGCCCGCTGAGCGTGAAACATCCGCATGCACTCCACGATAGCACACTTCCGGCGCGGAGTCACATAGTATTATTGAAACGCTGTAATTGACACAGGTGGCCGTTTTTTGTTAAGGTGCATCCCCTTTAATACTGCGAAAAATTCGACCAAGCGAGGCTGTTGTGGGACGCATAGTGATCAATACGGCCCTGTGCAAAGGGTGTTATCTTTGCGTGGAGGCCTGCCGTAAGAAGCACATCGAGATTGATGACAAACTCAACGTGCTGGAGTGTTATCCTGTGCGCGAGGTCCCCAATACGGAATGCACCGCGTGTCCGAGGTGCGCCACGGTATGCCCGGAAACCGCCATCGAGGTGTTCCATGACTGAACGCTGCGAACGCAAAGCATTGACCATGGGCAACATTGCGGTGGCGGAAGGCGCCATCCAGGCCGGCTGCCGCGCCTATTTCGGGTATCCCATCACGCCGCAAAACGAAATCCCCGAATACCTGTCGGCCCGCCTTCCCGAAGTGGGCGGCATTTTCCTTCAGGCGGAAAGCGAACTGGCCAGCATCAACATGGTCCTGGGCGCCTCCTCCACGGGCACCCGCGTGATGACCAGTTCCTCCGGCCCCGGCATTTCCCTGATGCAGGAAGGCATTTCGTTTCTCGCGGGGAGCCAGTTGCCGGCGGTCATCGTGAACATCATGCGCTGCGGCCCCGGCCTCGGCGGCATCAAACCCACCCAGGCCGACTACTTCCAGGCGACGCGCGGCGGCGGCCATGGCGACTACCGCACCCTGGTATTCGCGCCCGGCAATGTGCAGGAAATGTTCGATTTCACCGTCATGGCTTTTGAACTCGCCGATAAATACCGCAATCCCGCCATGATCCTCGCGGATGCCATTCTGGGCCAGATGCGCGAACCCGCCACCCTCGTCCCGGAACATCCCCCGGTGGAATATGACAAATCCGGCTGGATTCTCAACGGCGCGCACGGGCGGCCTTCCCGCAACATCCGCAGCATGTATCTCGAAGGCGATGATCAGGAGGAACTCAATTACGTCCTCCAGAAAAAATACGAGCAGATGGAACAGGAAGAGCCCCGCCATGAAGAACGGGGCACGGAAGACGCGGACCGCATCGTCATCGCCTTTGGCACGTCCGCGCGGATCGCCATGACGTCCATCCGGGAGGCCCGGGAAGAAGGCCTTCGCGCCGGATTATTCCGCCCCATCACCCTCTACCCCTTTCCGAAGCAGGCCCTGCGAGCGTTGACCAAACGCGTGAAAAAAATCCTGGTCGTCGAAATGAACTGCGGGCAGATGCTGGAAGATGTCCTGGCCTTTGTGCCACAGGACGTCACGGTGGCTTTCCACGGAAGACCCGGCGGCGGCGTGCCCACGCACACCGATATTCTGGCCAAACTCAAGGAGCTGTAACGTGGAGACGAAAGTATTTGAGCGCCCCCGGACGTTGGTCGATGTATCGACCCACTACTGTCCGGGATGCGGCCATGGCGTGGCGCACCGTCTCGTGGCGGAGGCGATTGATCATTTCGGCATCCGCGAACACACCGTCGGCGTCGCTTCCGCCGGATGCAGCGTCATGATGTATAAATACTTCGACGTCGATACCATCGAAGCCGCGCATGGCCGCGCCCTCGCCGTGGCCACCGGCATCAAGCGCACCCGCCCCGAACTCACCGTCTTCACCTACCAGGGCGACGGCGATCTCGCCAGCATCGGTTTGGCGGAAACCATGCATGCGGCGAACCGCGGCGAAAAAGTCTGTGTCATCTTCATCAACAACGCCGTCTATGGCATGACCGGCGGGCAAATGGCCCCCACCACGCTATTGGGCATGAAAACCTCGACCACGCCCACGGGCCGTTCGCTGCACCGCGAGGGTTCGCCCCTGAAAATGGCCGAACTCCTCTCGAAACTCGATGGTGTCGCCTTTTGCCAGCGCGTGTCGCTCCACGATCCGGATCAAGTCTACGAAGCCCGGGAAGCCATTTTCCGGGCCTTTGAAACGCAGTTGGAAGGCCTTGGCTTCGCCTTTGTCGAGGTGCTTTCCGCCTGCGGCACCAATATGCGCATGAAACCCGCCGATGCCCAACTGTGGGTCGCCAACCAGATGTGCCAGACGTACCCGCTGGGCGTGTTTAAGGATGACGAATCATAAATCATGAAACCATGGCCATCTATGAATTGGGAAGCCGTTGATGTTGTTTGAAATAGTCATGTCGGGTTCGGGCGGGCAGGGCATCCTGTTTATGGGAAACCTGCTGGCCCAGGCCGCCTTGCGCGAAGGGCGCCACGTCACCTTCATGCCCACCTACGGCGTGGCCATGCGCGGCGGCACGGCCAACTGCATTGTCAAAATCGCCCCGGAAGAAATCGGTTCCCCGGTCATGGAATCCCCCCACGCCGCTATTCTGATGAATCAGCAGTCCCTCGAAAAGTTTGTGCCTGTGGTGCGCCCCGGCGGCCTCGTCATCGCCAATTCCTCCATTATCGAGCCCAGTGTGTTCCAGCGTCCCTATGAAGTAAGGCTTACCCCGGTGCCCGCTAATCAGATCGCGCGGGAAGCGGCCCGAAACGACCGGTCCGCAAACATTGTCGCCTTGGGCGCGTTCCTGAGCCTTGAACCCATTGTGCAGCAAGCCTCGGTTGAGGCCGTGCTGCATGGCGGCAGCGCCTCCAAGGAAGCCGTGCAGAAAAATATCGCCGCGTTCCGCGCAGGACTGTCGCGGTCCTTCACCGCCGCCGCGCCGTCCCCGGCCGAAGCGGTCCACGAACCGCGCACGGTCGTTCAGTTGGAGATTCCCACCGAAGCCCCCGCACCGGTCCAGGAAGCCGCCGAAATTCCCGAAGTGCAGCCGTTCGAGGTAAACGGATACGTCCCCCCGCGCATCGATTCCGAAAAATGCAGCACCTGCGAGGAATGCGTCAATATCAACCCCAACATTTTTGCATACGACCACCGCAAAAAAGCCTATATCAAAGACCCCCACGGCGGCCCCTACAAACATCTCGTCCGCGCCGCCGAAAAATGTTCCGAGAAAATCATCCATCCCGGATACCCCGCCGACCGCAGTGAAAAAGGCGTCGCCCGCCTCATCGAAAAAGCCCGGAAATTCATGTGAGACGCTTTTAACCGTCCTTGTGTGCATGCGCTCTTTTACGAATCTACTCCATCTTCTTCAGCCGCACCATGAAAGGTTTGTCAGGGCCGGCTGAAACGGCCAACCCGGCCCGCAAGGTTTCCGCCGTCACTTCTTCCGTCTTTTCCTTGCCCAAGGCCATCATGAATTTTCCCGTCTTTGGCACGGTGAACCATTCCGGAAATTGATTGATGCGGGGATAATCCTCGGGCATCCCCAAATATTCCTGATGCCTCGGCACGTCAAACCGCAAGGTTCCCTGCCAGGGCCAGTCACACGCCACGTGAAAGCACGCATATCCTTCCGAATCCACCGCCGCCCCCACGCGCACATCCGCGCGCCAGGGCTCCACGCGCGCCCCCAGCGATTTCCATTGCGCGTACATGACCATGGTGCGCGCGGAATTCCCGTCGCCATACCACCCTTCGATCACCCCCGTGTCCCGTTGCACCGCAAAGAGCCGCTGCGCGGTATAGTCCGCCCAGTCTATCGCTTCGGGAACCGGGAACCGGTTAATCAGGTTGATGCCCCCCTCCAGCGTATCGGCGAACCCGTCCGCCCGTGCGCCTTCCCAGGGATAATCCTTGTTTTTCGACAGGTTGGTGAGCACGTGCATCACGGCCTCGTGGAAGCGCGATACATCATCCAGGGCCGCCACGGTGGCGAAGGCATTGTAGTTGTACCCCCAATTATCCGTGCGCTCTTCGTTCAGGATTTTTCCCGTCACGGGATTTATATGGTTGTACAACAGCCCCGTTTCATCCCGGCCCGCTTCCAACACGCGGTCCAACATGGCATGCATCGCGGGCCGCCACGCCGCCGCGCGCTCAGGGTCCTCATGGCGGGCGATGAAATACGTTTCCGAGAGCCCGCCGATCACTTCACAACCATGATCGTCGAGACCGAGTTTGTCCGCTTTGGTGGGCAGGTGGTAGTCAAGGAAATAGGAGGCGAGTTGGTAAGCGTATTTTTTATACGCATCATTCCGGGTCATCCAATACATGCGCGACAGCGCCTGAAGCAGATCGCCCGCGACCTCATGCGAATCGCTGGGCGTTTTCCCCGCTTCCGTATCAATGGACGCTTGTTTCCAAATATCGTCCATGAGCTGAATCATGCGCGCCGACCACGGACTGGGCCCCAGCCATTCCGTCAAGGGGATCAGTCCGTCCTTGATGTATTCCGCCGCCCCGAAAATAAGGTCCGCCATCTTCGGCTGCTCCGTCCGGAACATTTGTGTGGCGAAATCATAATCGTCGGGCAGATGGTCCACCCGGTTGCACAAACGCTGTTCCGTCTCCAGAATCCGGGGCATCCGCCCATCGAACAGCGCGCGGTCCGTCATGAACGCGGTGATGGTCAGGAAGGGATAATTGTCCGCCGCGCAGTCTTTCGCGTTCCAATACGCGCCGCCTTTGAGATCATGCGGCAACAGCCCGGTCTTGGGATCGCTGAATTGAAGCCAGCCCTGGCTGTAGCGCCAGCAAAACACCAGCGCTTTCCGGTTCAACTCGCCATTGTTCCGGGCCTGCTCCCAAACATCCCCCGAGAATGCCAGCGGTCCCGCCAGCATCACCAGAAAAAACACAACACGTGTTCGCATGGCCACTATCCTTTTATCTCCGGTTCGAGTCCCAATCACAATCCCGGCACATCCAGGTGCGCCGTCCGCCCCAGCCAAACAAGAGGGGAAGCCCCAACAAAATAATCGTCATCACCAACCGCATAATGGGAGACGACGTGATTTCCTCGATGCGTTCCGAACCACAGTTCGGGCATTTCAACAAATCCCCGTCATCGTTGTACTCCGGCTGGAATTCTTCCACCTCCACCTCCGCGTCGTCCGGCAGTTCCATGGCGGGGGGATGTTCCAGCAGAGCGCGGGCGCGCGCGGCATCCCCCGGCAGCACCAGCACCCGCGCACTGCGCGCAATGGCCGCATAGCGGCCCGTCCAGGCGCGCTGCTGCGCGCCGGTACTGGTGGCGCGTATGCCATTGTTTTCCAAGTAGGCCTTGATGAATTCCGCTTCCAACGCGCTCGAGCAGGTTTTGACCACTACCAGTTTGTCCGGCATTGACGTATTCCTTTTGGACGTTTACGGCCGTTCTGCGAACAGACTCCAGACACCACGCATATAGTGCCCCATCCGGGGCGTCCGCCGCCAATATCTTGGCCGCCCCCGATGATCAGGGATCCGCCCCCTGCGGCAACAAAGCCGGATGCCTGCCGATATTCCTTTGAGTGACTGGCATTTGAAAGAGCCGTCAACGTGAACCGTGTATCATGGCGTGTATATCACGCGGCGGCTTGGTTGTGTTTTCCCTGCTCCGGCGATAGAATGAATGCACACCTGCTGCAATGAGGCATTTGCGAAACCGCCCTTCGCGGCGCCGGTTTGTGCATAAAACGCCGGCAATTTACGCTATGCACCGTGTTTTCTAAATAAAATTGCGATTTCGCAATAGCCTGTACTGGGAACGGATAGATGCTGTATGGAATTCTGATAACGTTGTGCGTGGCGCCCCTGTTTAGCCCGGCGGACAAGGCGGATACCTGGTCCGGGCTGGGGATGATTCTAAAAGGGGCCCATGTGGGAATGACGTTGCCGGAGTTTCTCGGGCGGCATCCGAAGGCGTACAACAGCGATCTGGCGGACGTGCGCAAGCCGGTGGATCCCGCCGCGGCGAATATCACTCTCGAGGAACAGTTTAACAAAGACCCCTTCCTGGGGCTGTGGTGCCTGGCGAATTATGGGTTCAAGGAAGGCAAATTGTATGAGTTTTCCGTGTTGTGGTTTTCCCGCGCGGATAAAATTGACGCGTTGAAAGGCGATTTTCTTCGCGCGTGCGTGCAGCGGCACGGTGTGGAATTCCGGGGGGAGGCCATGAAGGTGAACGAGGGAAAACCGAACGAATTCCTCGCCCCGGTGGTGATGTGGACCACCCAAACCTGTGTGACCCTGGCGTCCTGTTCCACCTATAGTGACGAAAAAAAAGGCCCGCAGGGTTCCTTTACCTATACCGTGTTTTCCCCTGGGGACCCGTTTCTCGAAACGCAGTTGATGGGAAAGAAACTGGATGCGGAAGCCTTGAACCGCATTTTTGAGAAAATTTCGCCGGAACTGGATAAGGCGGTGAAGGGTGTTGCAGAGAAGAAAAAAACAGATGGGTAAGCCGCTGTAGAACATGAGGAATGCCGCATGGAAGTCAAGATCGTCCAGAAAGTGATGAAGGTGAATGATGAACTGGCCCAGGGCGTGCGCGCGCGGCTTGCGGAAGTGAACGTGGCCTGTGTCAATATGATGAGCGCGCCCGGCTCCGGGAAAACCTCGCTGATCGAGGTGGCGTTGCGTGTACTGAAAGGGTCGCCGCGCATTGGGGTAATTGAGGGTGATCCGGACACAACCCTGGATGCGGAGCGCATTGCCGCGTGTGATGCGCCGGTGGTGCAGATTAACACCGATGGCGGATGCCATCTGGAAGCAAACCTGGTGGGGCGCGCGCTGAACGACTTTGATCTGAATCAACTCGATCTTATGATCATCGAGAATGTGGGGAATCTCGTGTGCCCCGTGGGATTCGATCTGGGGGAGAGCAAACGGGTGGCGGTGGTAAGCGTGACCGAAGGCCATGATAAACCGGCCAAATACCCCAAGCTGTTCCGCAGCGCCGATCTGGTGGTGCTCAACAAGATTGATTTGCTGCCTCACGTGGATTTTGACGTGGAACGGTTCCGCGCCTTTGTGCGTGGGATTCAGCCGGGCGTACCTATGCTGGACGTTTCCTGCCGCAGCGGCGAAGGGGTCGAGGCGTGGTGCGCTTGGCTTCGGAAAACGGCCGCGGAGGCATAACATGGGCCGGGGACGGGTCCATGCGCGGGTCCAGGGCGCGGTTCAGGGCGTCGGGTTCCGTCCGTTCGTGTTTCGCATTGCTCAACGACACCGCCTCGGGGGATACGTAATGAACACGCCGGACGGCGTGGTTATTGAAGCGGAGGGGGAACGCATTCCACTGGAGAGTTTCATCGAGGAACTTGTACGGGAAAAGCCACCGCTTTCCATTATCGAACGTGTTGACGTGGAATGGACCTCGCCGCGTGGAACAGAGATTTTTGAAATCCGGCACAGTGAGGGCGCGGGTGATCCAACGGCCCTGATCATGGCGGACGTGGCCACGTGCGCGGAGTGTCTGCGCGACATTCATAATCCCAAGGATCGGCGGTATCGTTATCCCTTCACCAACTGCACAAATTGCGGGCCGCGCTTCACCATTCTGCACCGGCTTCCCTACGACCGGCCCAATACCACCATGCGCGGATTTACGATGTGCCCGGCGTGTCAAAAAGAATACGATGATCCGCTGGACCGCCGGTTTCATGCCCAGCCCACGGCGTGCCCGGCCTGTGGGCCGCAGTTGGCGCTGTGGGATGCGGAGGGCGCCCAGCAGGCGGTGCGGGAGGAGGCGCTGCTCCGAACCGCGGAGAGAATTCGGGAGGGATGCATTGCCGCGGTGAAGGGACTGGGCGGGTTTCATCTTGTGGTGGATGCGCGGAATGAGGAAGCCCTCCGGCGGTTGCGCAAACACAAACATCGGGAGGAAAAACCGTTCGCGCTGATGTATCCCTCCATGGGGCAGATTCGTGCGGACGTTGAAGTTTCTGATTTGGAGCAGCGCCTGCTGGAATCTCCGGAATGCCCGATGGTGTTGATGCAGCGTAAAAACGGCGGTGAAATCAGCGCAGCGGTGGCCCCGGAATGCCCGCGCCTCGGGGTGATGCTGCCATACACGCCGCTGCATCATCTGCTGTTGGAAGAATTGGGCTTTCCTGTCGTGGCCACCAGCGGGAATCTGAGCGAAGAGCCGATTTGCATTGATGAATGGGAAGCGCTGGATCGCTTGCGGGGGATTGCGGAGGTGTTCCTGGTGCACAACCGGCCCATTGCGCGGCACGTGGACGATTCCATCGTGCAGGTCGTGGCGGGCCGGGAAATGGTGCTGCGGCGCTCACGGGGCTATGCGCCGCTGCCGGTGAAGATTCCCGCCGGGAAAACGCCCCGTGTGGCGTTTGGCGCGCACCTGAAAAATACCCTGGCCGTCGCAAAAAACAGAAACGCCTTTCTTAGCCAGCATATCGGCGATCTGGAGACACCGCGCGCGTTTGACGCCTTTCTGGAAGCCGCGCGGGCGCTGGAAACCTTGTATGATGCAACGCCCGCCCAGGCCGTCTGCGATCTCCATCCGGATTATCTCGCCTCCAAACATGCGCGCAGTCTCGGCCTGCCCCTCACGGAAGTGCAACATCATTACGCGCATGTGCTGGCGTGCATGGCCGAGCATGGGCTTATGGGACCCGTGCTTGGCGTGGCATGGGATGGCACGGGGTTCGGTCCCGACGGCACCATTTGGGGCGGTGAATTTTTACGGGCTACAACTTCCGGCTATGAACGCGTGGCGTGGCTGCGGACCTTCCGCCTGCCCGGCGGCGGGGCGGCCGTGAAGGAACCCCGCCGTTCGGCGGCAGGTGTGTTATATGCCATGGAGGGGGAAGCTGCTTTCGAGCGGGAGGACCTTTCATTTCTGCTTACATTCAGCGAAGCCGAACGCAAAACCATCAAACAGATGCTTGCACGAAACCTGAACACGCCGGAAACCAGCAGCGCGGGACGCCTCTTTGATGCTGTGGCCGCAATCCTTGGTCTGCATCCCAAAAGCCAGTTTGAAGGCCAGGCCGCCATGGCGTTGGAATATGCCGCGCGGCGGTCCAACATCTCCGAACCTGTTGCCACAATGGAGTTGAAGCTTTCAACAACCGGCCTTGTATTGGATTGGGAACCCGTGGTGCGCGCCATTCTTCACGCGGTACATGGCGGAACCCCGGTGGAGGATATCGCCGCCGGTTTTCATGCGGCGCTGGCCCAGGGCATTGTGGATGTGGCGATCCATGCCGGTCTGCCGGAGGTGGTGTTAAGCGGCGGCTGTTTTCAAAATGCCTTGTTGAGCGAGTGGACGATTCAGAGGCTTCGCAATAATGGACTCACCCCGCATTGGCATTATCGCATTCCGCCCAACGATGGCGGCATCGCCTTGGGGCAAATCTATCACCTCACGCAGCCTGCGTCTTAATGAAACATCATCTCACTTGGTTTCCGCTCGCATGACTTTTCCCAAAAACATAACCGGCCAACAACGTGAATAGGGGCACCAGCCCGGTTAACACCACCGTCTGAAATACATTGGTGCAGGTTTGGGTGTGGGCTTCGTGCAGTTTCGTCCAAAGCTGGAGTATTTTTTCGGGGTCCTGGGGCTGGGCTTGGGGAGAAGACAACAACTGCATCGTGCTTTGCAGCGTGGGTAATGTGTGCCACCATATGAGCAAAAACACAAAGGCCGCCACACAGATAACTCCCAAGAGTACTGCCATCTGGATTACCCCGGAGAGTTCGAGAAAGGATTGGGGCTTGGGAATGCCTACCTCCGGCACTTCTTTAACCAGGTCATCAATGGTGTCTATTTCCCCAAAGGAAATCTCGGACTCAGCGTCTTCCCCCATTTCATCAGAGGTTTGGCGTGCATCATGCTTGGTTGCATCGTCTGGCATGAGTGAATACTCCCCTCTTGTTCAAGGTTGCCCTTTTAGTTCAACACACAACACCTTAGTATACACGAAAGCCGCTACAATTAGGTGAAAAGTATCTCCCGTTCCACTTTGTCGGCACTATCGGTGATTCTAAGTCTCTTTTGAGAACCGGGCGTCATCACGCCCAAATGATAGAGATGATTGTACAGGGCCAGCGACCGGCGAATAACCTCCCGTTTACTGGTGGAGGTTCCTTTCGCTATGTTTTCCAACATCTGGCTCACCTCTTCTGGAAACTCAACCGTCATTCGTTGCATATTCTCATTTCCTTATACTCATCTATTTTACACAAAATTTGTGCTGTTTATACATAAAATTTACACAAAATTTGTGCGCTTGTCAACGCTGGGGGAAAAACGGCAGGAGGAAATTTTCTATGAAAAACCATAAGTGCTTTATTCACAATTACTTGCAACTTTCAAGACTTGTGTCTCAGCGGCGTTTGCCGGGGAGCCACCGCGATAGGTGATGGCGAACGGGCAATGCGGCGTCGTCCAAGAGGGTGCCTTTCGTTTGTGCGGACGAGAGATTGGTGCCCTGGAGATTTGCACCGGACAGATTGGCATCGGTGAAGTTGGTGTCCTGAAGGTTGGCGTCCTGAAAATTGGAACCCGTTAAGTCCGCACCGCTGAAATTCAAGCCGCTCAAATCCATGCCCGCCAAGGATACCTGGCGCAGGCTGGCCCGCAGAAAATTGGCCCCATTGAGTTGCGCGCCTTGCAGGATGGCCTCGCTGAGGTCGGCTTCCTGAAAATCCACACCCGATAAATCCACATTCGATAGGTTCGCTTTTCCCAGGAGTGCCTTGGCGCACTGGGCGTGTTGAAGGCGCACGGAGCGTAAATCGGCCCCGCGCAGATCGGCCTGCCGTAAGTCGGCGTTATGCAGGTCCGCGCCTTCCAACATCGCGCCCGAGAGTTTGGTGTCCTGTAAATTGGCGTGCGACAATTTAGCCTCCCGGAAATCCGCGCCGTGGAGATTGGTTCCGGAGAGATTGCCGCCGCGCAGGTCCACCCCATGAAAATCAGCATTGAGCAGATCGGCCCACGAGAGATCCGCTTTATGGAGGTTCAGGGTTTCTACGCCGCTATCCTTTCGCCAGGCATTCCAGACCCCCACACCCTGTTGAAGGATGGTGATGGGACCGCCGAGCACCGCGCCCTGTTCCCGTGCCCAATTCCGAAACTCGCTGGGCGGGCGCAGCGCGCCGGTCAGGTCGGCGCCCTGTACTTTGGCGGATTCCCAGCCGCGGATTCCCTGTACCCTCGCCGCCACCAACAAAGCCTCATAAAATACGGCCCCGGCCACATTCGCGCCGGTCATGTCCGCGGCCACCAGACGGGTTTTTTCGAGTATGGCATTTGACAGGTCCGCATTTTTCAGATTTGTACAGGCCATATTGGCGCCGCTCAACTCGGCTCCTTGCAAGGAGGCCTTTTCAAAATTGGCTTTTAACAGGTCCGCTCCGCGCAGCTTCGCTTCGTCCAGGCAGGACTCTTGAAAGCAACAGCCCGGAATAGAAAGGCCGTCCAGCAATACCCCCCGCAGATTGGCGGAGCAAAAATCAGCCTGGTTCAATTGCGTTTTATGAAGATCGACGCCGCACAATATGGCCTTGTTAAAGCACACGCCGGAAAAATCCGCGCCCAGCAGATTCGCGCCTTCCAAATTGGCGGCGGTGAAATCGCCCCGTTCCACTTTTGCCTCCACCAGAATCGCTTCGCGCAAGTCCGCCCCCCGCATGTCGGCATGGTGCAGGCTGGCCCGGCGCAAATCGGCATGGCGCATGTCGGCCCCCCGGAAACACATGTGGCTCATCAGGGCTCCGCTGAGATTGGCCGCCCGCAGGAAGGTGTCCGCGAACGACACGCCCCCGAGCCGCGCCTCCCGGAAATTGGCCTCATCGAAAATCGCCCCCGCGAACTTCGCCTCCCGAAGATCAGCATATTCCAGTTTCACGCGGCTCAGGTTGGCTTCGCTCAAATCCGCGCCATACAGGCGGGCCTCGCTGAGGTCCGCGCCCGACAATACCGACCCGCACAGATTCGCGCCGCTCAGTTTCGCCCCCTTCAAATTCGCGCCTTCGAGATTCACCCCGCACAGCGACATCCGTTCCAGATTCGCTCCGGAAAGATCCACGGCCACATAGCCGCTGGGACCCCGCCAGGCATTCCATGCCTGCGGCCCCTGCCGCAATATTCTCAGGCATTCCTGATCCGCCATGATTCCTCCCGTTACATGTATTTCTCGATTATACAAACGAGGAGTGGCGCGGGTAAACAAGACACCTTCTTGCAAAAAAATCCGTATTAGAGTACCTTGGCAGTGGGTGATTTTTTTTGCCTATAAGAGGAAAACCAGTGAAGGAAGAGGTACGGCAGATACTGGACGTGCTGGCGCAGACGCGCCGGGAAGTGGCGAAAGTGATCATCGGCCAGCAAGAGGTGGTGGACCATGCGCTCATCGCCATTTTTTCGGGCAAGCACGCCTTGGTCGAAGGGGTGCCGGGCGTGGCGAAAACGCTGCTGGTTCGCACGCTGGCCCAATTACTGGGCTGCACGTTCCAGCGTATTCAGTTCACCTCCGATGTAACCCCGACGGATATTATCGGGGCGAATGTGTTCAATCCGAAAACCAACGAGTTCACCCTGATTCGCGGCCCCATCTTCACCACGTTCCTGCTGGCCGATGAAATCAATCGCGCGCCCGCCAAAACGCAGTCGGCACTGTTGCAGGCCATGCAGGAACATCAGGTTACCATTGATCGGCAGACCTATCCGCTATCCTCCAACTTCACGGTGTTTGCAACGCAAAACCCCATCGAATCCGAAGGCGTGTATCCTCTGCCCGAAGCGCAAAAGGACCGCTTTCTCATCAAGATCCGGATGGATTGCCCGAATGAGGCGGAAGAACTGATATTGGCGGAACGCACCTTGACCAAGGACGCCCCGGAAACCCTGCTCGAAAGCGGCGCCATCCAACCCATCTTGACCGCCGAACGTTTGGCGGAATTGCGAATCGCGCTCGAAGCGATTGAAGTCCGTCCGGAAATGGTGCGGTATGTGGTTGCGCTCACCCGGTTCACACGCAACCACAGCAGCATCAAAGTGGGGGCGGGCCCGCGCGCCACCCAGGCCCTGTTGCTCTCCAGCCGCGTCCATGCAGCGATTCACGGCCGCGATTCCGTGATTCCCGAAGATATCCAGCGCATGGCCTTCCCCTGCCTTGAACACCGCCTCATCCTGAAACCCGAATTCGTCGCCAAGGGCCTCACCTGCATCGAGGCCGTCCACCACCTCCTCAAAAACGTCCCGGTACCGCGATAATCCGGCGTGCTTTCATTGCCTTCGCGAAAAGCAGATACAGACCCGTCTCGCTCGGGGACTCGCTCGCTTGCGTCAGTCCCTGTTTTTCGCGTGGCGCCGCGATAATCCATTATGCGGCGTCCAAAACCCATTTCCGTTTGCTGATCATCATGGGGCCGACCATACAAGAGGGGTAAATGACCGTGTAGCGCACTTTGTGGTGACGGAAAAGTTGCAGATAGCATTTCTTGAGATACGAGTCGGTTTCGATTCCATTTTCGGGCAACATGGGGCGTCTCCTTCGGGTTGAGTCGTTCGCGGTTCAATTTCTGGCCTTGTATAAAGCATGCCCCGTGCCAAATTTCTGAATCGCCATAAATTATTGGGGGGAAATGAGTTATGTAATGAATGGGAGATAACCAAGCCTGTACGGATTTGTGCAGAGGGCCGTACAAATTTGGCTTTCCGTACAAAAATGCGCGGGACGTGGAAAGGGTGGCTCAAAAGGCCCATGTTGACAAATTAGCCATTAAATGGCTAATTTTTACGATATGGGGGTATCTACCAAGTCTGAGGAGTCTGGGAAGTCTTGGGGTCCAAGAGCCAAATGAACGTCAGAAATACGGGTATTTATTGGTAAAGCCTGTTGAGATTCATGGTTCAGCTTTGTACCGATACTTAAAGCGGCCTGCGGGGGCGGTGTCGCCGCTGAGATAAAAGTCCTGGACATCGCCGGGATTTTGCAGGTTATCGGCCCATTTGAAGTCGAAGGAGAGCGGGGCGTCGCCCGGGGGGAGTCCGAGGGCCGCGCGGGGAATGGCCAATTGAAGGTCGTTGCCTTCCACATGCAAGGGAATCGTGATTGTGGCCACGGGTTCCCACTGCCATCCGCCGGTGTTTCGTTCGAGCACGGAAGTGGCGGGGGGTTGCACCTGGCGGTTCACGATAAAGTCATACCCTTCCCAGCCGGTGGCGGGATTGCGGTCGGCGTCGATGAGCAGCATCATCCAGTGCTTGTCCGTGCAGGGCGTGATGGGCTCTCGGGTGTGCGCATGGAAGTAAAGGTTTGCGCCATCACGGGAGACTTTCAATGCGAGGAAATCGTTGCGCCCGGTGGTGTTGGTGTAATGGAGGCGGTCCACGCCCGCAAAATCACGCGGGAAAGTGTCGCCATAGGCATCGGTATACTCCGGCCCCACATCCGCCCATTGGGAGAAGGGCCCTTTGATGTCGATGGTTTTGGGCGCGGTGGCCTTGGGCAGGGGCGGCGCGCCTTTGTAGCGGCGGACGTTCGCAATAAGCTGGTAGTAGTAATTATCCAAGTGGGATGACTTCGACAATTCGGTGTCGCGGCTGAATTCCTGGTTGTACTGGTCACAAAAGAGGATCGGTTCGTCTTCCAGTTTGAACTTGCCCGCGATCCATTCATTCCAACCGGTAATCATGACAAAGGGTGGGTTCAGTTGAAAGGCGCGGCCCCATTGTTCCTGAAAGTTATAGCCGAAATTGACGGAGCCCGGTTCGATGTGCTGTTGCCCGTCATGAAAACTGCGGCCCCGGGCATCGCCCCGGCTCATGTGGGTCACCTTGCCGTCGGCGGCGCGCAGGTTTTGCGCCACGGCGACGTTTACCTGCTCGGGGACGTCCGGATCGTCGGTGAAGCCGTAGGGCTGGGGATAGGTGGCTTCCCAGTGCCACGCGCACTTTGTGTTCTTCAACTCGAAAGGCCAATGCGCCCGGCGCAACGTGAAAAAGTCTTTGACTTCCGGACTGGCCTTTTCCGGATCGCAAATCATCAGGGGTTTGCCTTCCCACTGAAACCAGAGGTCCGAATAAAGCCCCGGTTTGTAGAGGTCGTTGAATAATTCCTGAGCGGTGGCCCCGGCTTCCGTATTGACCATGAACAGAATCTGGGGCGTTTGACCGCCCTCTTTGCGCACCTGCGAAAACACCTCGCAGAGCTTCATGTAGACATTACGGAATGTGACCCGGTTCGTGGTGTCGAAAATGAGCGTGTCAATGCCGGCATCAGCGAGAAGATTAGCGTGGCGGCGGAGCACCCAGGGGTCTTCGGCGTGGTAGTATCCGAACAGGGGCTCGCCCCAGAAATGCGGGCTGCCTTCCGGCCCCCATAACGGCGAATCGGGTTTCTTAATGGCCTCCGGGTCTTCTTTCAGGATTTTGCTGACATCGAACGGGCCTTTTTCAAATGGCGGCCATTGGGCAAGGTTCATGAAATAGAAAATGCCCACAAACTTGCCCGGTTTGGGTGGTCCCACTTCCTCCGGCAACGGCAAGGCCCGGCCCAGACCATCCATCGCCGGCCAAGGCGTCCCCATGCATACAGGCGTTTGCGCCGGCGCGCCTGACGCGCAATAATTCAGGCTCATTAACACAACCAGAATGAAACCGAACATCAAAAAACCAAAAGACGTTTTACCAAACATAACGCCCCCTTCCTCCGTTGGTCCAGGGAATTCTTTCAACTCGGACATCGCGTGTATTGTACTACGGTCCAACATCTTCGTGCATTTTTTCAGCGAGGCGGCGCAGCCTGCACCCCTTCAAACCGCCTGTAGCCATGACGCACCACACCGTGATACATCCGCTTCTGAGACAAGGGGTGGCAACCCCTTGTCTGGGGACAGATCCGGCTTTGTTGCGTTGGAATTGGAGGTTCTTTAGGTCAAAGCACAGCTTTGCACACAAGTGAGTTCATCAGCGGAACTGGATTCCCGCCTGCGCGGGAATGACGGCCTTGGGAACGAGAGGGGAAGGTTGGCCCAGATTGATTCTGCGCTGTTTCTATGATGTGAAATCAAGATGATATTTAATTGATGCGCAGAATCATTCCGCGCCAACTTCATGGGCATACTCAACCCAGCCCAACGCGGAGCAAGGCATCTCACATACCGTCGTTTCCCGTATGGGCCTGAAGGTTCGACGAAGCATGCCGCCGGTTCGTTCAGTGTTCCTGAAGCTGCTCGATGCGGCGTTTCAGTTCGCCGGCCTTTTGCGTGTTTCCGATGCGGGTATACGCCTGCATGAGCATTTCCACGAGGTAGAGGTCATCCGGGGCGGCTTGAAGGGCTTGCTCGAAATACGGAATGGATTCCGCGTGCCGGGCGGCGCGCCGCAAGGCTTCCGCCACAAATCGAGGGAAATTGGGCGCGGCATACCCGCTCTCGATGCATGCCTTGCCAAACTCCGCCGCGCCGTCAAAACGCTTCAAATGAATCAGGCACCAGATGATCTTGCCGCGCGCGTCCACGCTGCCGCTGCCCAATTCCAGGGCGGTGCGATACGCCTGCAGGGACTTTTCCCAATCCTTTTGTTGCGTGTAATAGAGGGCCCCCAGCCGTTCCCAGGGCAGGGGTGATTTGGGATCGCGTTTCGCGGCTTCCTCCAGCATGTGGATGGCGCCCTTCCAATCGTTGCGGGCGCCGCACTGTTCCGCTTTCTTAAGATAGGTCCAGGGACTGCGCTCACGCAACGCGTTCACGCAATGCCCAAAGAAAACATGATACACAAGCACCAGGACCAGGGCGAGCAGCAGCAGCGCGGCCCAGCGGGCGAGCGCTTTGCGGGGCTGTTTGAAAAGGGTATCCGGCATGTTACTGCGCCCCTTTCGCGCCCAGCACCACCCGCACAGTGCCAATCAGAATTTTCAAATCCGTCACCAACGAGACGCTGCTGATGTAGAGCAAATCGTAGCGCAGCCGGTCCTCCGGTTCGGAATCATAGGACCCCAATACGTGCGAGAGGCTGGTGACGCCCGGCCGCACTTGCAGCCGCCGATCAAACAAGGGCCATTGCGCGCGGAATTCCTCGTGGAAATGCGGGCGTTCCGGGCGCGGCCCGATCAGGCTCATATCGCCCTTGAGCACATTCAGGAGTTGCGGAATCTCGTCTATGCGGTGTTTCCGGATAAACCGGCCCACCGGCGTCACCCGGTCGTCATTCGCCTGCGCCCAGACGGGGCCGGTCCGTGCTTCGGCATCCACCACCATCGAGCGGAACTTGTATAGATTGAACCGGCGCCCGTTCAAGCCCATGCGCTCCTGCGTATAGAACAACGGCCCCGGCGCGGTGATCTTGATGCAGGCCGCGGTAATCAGGCAAATCGGCGCGGCCAGCATCAGGCCGCCAAGCGCGCACCCGATATCCACGGCGCGCTTAAAATACACATACGGCGCGAACACCTGCCGGTTCGATACTTCTATCAGGGGAATACCCGCGATGGCCAGCAGTTTGCTCTGCCGGAAGAACGGCAAATCATTCAGCATGGGATAGACAAGGGTCCGCCCGAAATGGAACTCGCAGAACTCGAGAATCGCCGCCGAGGCATCGCGGTCCTTCGGGTCCGACACAATAATGGCCCCCTTGCTCAACAAGGGCTGTCCCGTGCCGCCAGTCTCCTTTTCCGCCACCAGCGCTTTCATTTCGTCCAAGGTCACGTATTGTGCGTTGGCCCGGACGTCCCGGCGGGTATTGATGTCCTCCGCAATGCGCCGGGCGTCCGCTTCCGGCCCCAGCACATAAAAGAACCGATGCAACGAGGGGAAGCGTCCGGAAAACGTGCCAAGATAATAGCGCCACAACACGAACGCCAATACCGCCAGGCACGGCCCCAGCACCAACTCGCGGCCCGAGATCGCCAAAATGCCTTCCGGCATGAGCCGGGTGGCGCCAAATACCGCCACCGCCATCACACCCACCCCCAGGCAGGCGAAATACACCGCATCAAAACGGTCCGTAATGCGGATGGGATGATAGCCCCGCGCCGCCACTATCGCCGCCAGATACAGCGCCACGCACACCGCCTGATCCCGGTAAAGCTGCCCCAGACTGTCCAGATAGACCAAAGTGTGCAGCCGGGTCAGTGTGGCGATATTCAACGACACCCACAATATGAGGGCATCCGTCATAAGGCAACATAGCCATACCAGATGTTTTTCGCGTGACGCGGGCAATGCCTATTCCTTAAACTCCGTGCCTTGGACAATGCCGGACCTCAGGCATAATCTCTTCCGGCCAGGATTTCTCGCCATTCCCCGGTTATGCATGTCGTTGTGAGATACCCGGGCAAAGCAAGTACTTTGTCCGCTTGATGATAGCGGAGCACCCCCGCCTTCCGCAAGGGAAAAAATGCGTATTCATCGTGATTTCGGTGTTTCCGCCACTATGATGCCGGTGTATTGGGGCCGATGTGTCAAATTACAGTGCCTCAATCCGAATGTTGCGGAACTTGACCACGGCGTGCGCATCATGATTTTGCAAACCGATATAGCCGCGCGCGGACCGGTTCAATTCGGCTTCCAGCACCGTTTCGCCGTTCATTTCAAAGGTGATTTTGGGGCCTCGGGCAAGGATGGTGACCGTGTTCCATTGTCCGGCGGGGCGCACGAGATTCTTCGTGGGGGCCACGACATCGTAAATGGCCGTGGCGCTCTGTTTGGACGGCGGCTGGCCGAAGGCATCCACGATCTGCATTTCATATCCGGTGAAGGCGGGATTCTTTTCGAGGGTGGAGCGGAAAAAAACGCCGCTGTTGCCGCCTTCATTGATGGCATATTGCAGTTCGAGCCGGAAGTCGCCGTATTCCTGATGGGTACGGAGCCATGAACCGGTCTTTTCCGGATCCGTGGACCAGTTCTTGCCGTTGCGTCCGATCAGCACGCCCTCCTCGACGGTCCATTCGCCGCCTTCGATCCGCGACCACCCTTCAAGGCTCTTGCCATCGAATAGGGGGACACAGCGTTTTTGTTCATCCAAAATTGTCCGAAGTGTATCGCGCGTGATGCGAATGGCGTTGGGTTCGTCTTCCGCGGCGGACGGCGCGGATTCCACGCCCACATAGCCGCTGTAGCCGCCATCGCGGACAATCCGCATCATGCGGCGGAAATCGGTGTCCGTTACCTGGCCGTCCGCCGAAAACTGCGTGGCCTTGGCGCTTACGGCCTTTGCGAAAGGCATCAAGGTTTCCACGGCGTCATAACGGTTGGTTTCCGGAGGGAAATTGCCGAAATCGGGCAGCGTGCCGAAGTTGGACTTTCCCACTTCCTTCATAACGGCGGTGAGCCATTGGGGATCGGACGAAGGCCCGCCATGATTTTCGATGGTGATAGTGATGCCGAGGGGGGCGGCGTATTCCGCGAGCCGCGCGCAGCTTTCCACCATGCCCGCGTGGAGTACGGCGGGATCATCGGAACCGCGCGCATTCACGCGTATCGTCCGGGCGCCGAGGAACTTCGCGGCGTCAATCCACGGAAGTGTCTGGTCAATGGACGTGTCCCGCCGGGCCTTGTCCGGAGAACCCAGCGGGCCATTGGTATCGAGCATGATGAGGCCGATATGGACCCCTTCGCCGTCCGCGCGTTGTTTCAATTCCTTCAGATAGTCCATGTCCTTCGATTTGTTGGCGATGAACTGATCCACGAGTTCGATACAATCAATTTCATAGTCGCGTTTGGCGATTTTGGGAAAGTCCAGGGGGTCCATTTTTTTGGCGAAGAGGGCGCGGTTCAGAGACCATTCGGCCAGGCTGATCTTGAAGGGTGCGCTGGCCGCGGCGGGCTGGGCGGTTGCATGTTTCATCCAGGGGAGGTTCATCCCTAAAACCATGCCCGAACTCATCAACAAAAACGATCTACGATCCATGACATCCTCGCTTTCCTCGGAAAAGTAAATAACCCGCCCCAGAGTGTGACGCACTTCCCACACACCGATCAAGCGGCCGCAGAGGGCATATTTACTCAGGATTGCCAGGCATCCCAGTCATTACCCGGCATGATCCGGCGCATGAATTCATCGAACATAGGAACCGTGAAAGCGGTATCACCATGGTGGGGGCTCCAAATCATGCCTTTGGCAATCAACTGATTTCTTACCGGAGCAAGCGCGGTCACGCCACGCCCCAATTTTTCGGCAATATCGCCGGATCGATGCGGTCCTGCCCCCAGTTCAGCCATTGCCCGGAGATATTTTTTCTCCACCGGGGTGAGCCGGTCGAACCGTACTCGGAAAAAGCTATCGTCAAGTGCGGCGATGGCAGTCACGGAAGCGTTTTCCACGTCCTTTTGGGTTATCGGCGAAGCTGCCGCGGCATCCCATGAATGCTTGCCCCACTCCTGAACAAAGTACGGGTACCCGTGTGTTCTTTGAACAATAAGGTCTAAAGCCTCGGGGGTTACTTCGACTCCCTGTTCCCTGGCGGGTTTGGAGATGGCCAGCTTTGTTGCTTCCACAGAGAGCGGGCCTATCTCGGGAAAGTCAAACAATCGTTCCGCATATGATTTGGCTTTGCCCATGCGCCCCCTTAACTGCGGCAGTCCGGCCCCCACTAAAGCAACCGGAAGGCTCCTCTGTGCGGTTCGGTGCAACGCGATAATAAGTGCGGCAAGTTCATCCTCCTTCACATATTGCAGTTCATCCGCGAAAATCACAAGGGCTGTCCCTGCTTTTTTTGCGGCTTCTCCCGCGGATTCCAGCAAGGCTTGGGAATCATGCTCAAGATCGCCATTGTCCGCCAGGCCAGGCTCGGGGGCAAAATCAATCCCTACTTCAATGTCGTTGTATTTTACCTTCAGGGATTTGGCAAACCCCGCCAGCGCACGAAGAGCGCGCTGGGCAAGTTCCTTCGCCTGTTCGTTCCGCGAAAGCTTCAGGAGAGCCTGCCGTAATTGCGGGGACAAAATGGCGGGCAGCGACCGGTCTTCAGGGGCTTCCACGCGCAATGTTTGAATGCCCGACGCTTCCGCATCGTCCATCATGCGGTCCAGCAATACCGTCTTGCCTACTCCGCGAAGCCCGACCATCAAGATGCTTTTCGTAGCGCGGCTAAGGCGTACCCGTTCAAGCGCCACACGAACCGTTTCGCGCACCTCATCCCGGCCGGCAAGTTCCGGAGGCGGCGTACCTGCCCCGGGGGCAAATGGATTAAGTATCGGGTCCATGACCCAATTATAACAAATTTAGCGAGTTTAGGAAAATTTTATAAACTCGCTAAACTCGATCAAATTCGCCTAAAACACGCTGTTTTAGTGGCAATATAAATAGTATAAATACTTTGCGCAATTTAGCAATGCCCTATTCCTGACAAGCGCTATGTTCCCAGAGGCAAGATTGTCGGATAGGCATGACCTTTATTCTGTCATGGGCAAAGACACCAGATTATGTTGAACACAACGAATAACCTGGATTTTCCATAATCAACAGGGATAATCAACAGGAATGAGTTGTCAAAGCCTCCTGCTTTTGATAGGTTTTTATATCTGAACGTTTTTTGTGATAGATTAATTAGCACATACTTTTTTAGGCAGTACCCTACATAAAATTACGTTTTTGCTTTATCACGGGGCAGCGGATTGTATGAGCGTCAGCCCTTGGTGGCTGAAGAAAAGGGCAGGAACATGGGTGCAAGAATTATTGGCCGTGGGTTGGGGCGGATGGTCCTGGGGGGACTGCTGTTAAGTTCTCTCGCGATGAATGATGCATGGGGCCAGCCAACGGAGCCGCCGGTGCCGCGGATTCTGCTGGTCGGTGACAGTTACGACGCGTTCCTATGGGGGTTCCGTTCATTCAAGACGGTCCTGCCCGAATATCCCGGACTGGAACGGTACCTTGAGGCGGGTTCGCGGACGGCGATCATGGGGGTCAAGGCGTGTGATTACCGGGGGGGGGATTTTATTGCGGATATTGCGGCGGAACTCGACCGGTATCCCACGATTGACATTGTGAACATGACATTGGGGCCGAATGATTTCTTGAGCGGAACCGTGAATGTACTGCCGGAGGACCTTGGGCGGGAGGTGGCGTGGGAGGATTTTCTGGACAATCCCGCATGGAATGAGCAATGGCTGTTTGATGCCATAGCCGGTCACGTTGCAGTGCTGGTGGATGCCATTCTTGCGATGCGCCCGGATATCCGCATCACCCTTTGCAGTACGGATTACGGCAACCTTCCCGCGGATATGATGGCGGAAATGGGTATTGATCTGCTTCGTTTTCAGACGGCCTGGGTGAACATGTACAGCGCCATCCGGGGCGTTATCACGACGCGGGACCGTGTGTTTTTTGTACATAATTTCGGATTGCTCCAGCACTTGTATGGCGTGCCGGAGGCTGACCCGCCGGTGGCGCCGGGGGTGCTGCCCATGCCGGGAGGCTATCCGGACTATACCCCGTATCCCGGGGGTGATCCGGCGTTGAATTGCCCGCTGGATTTGCTGATTGATGATTTTGGTCATTTGACGGGACAGGGCTGTGAAGAAATCGCGCGCCGTTGTGTCAATGAGTTTTTCCAGACGTGGCTGTCCTGGCCGAAGGTTCTGGAAATACGAATGACCGAGGCCGCCGCGCCGGCGTACACGTATCAGGTCACATTCAGCGAGCCGGTAACCGGCGTTGATGCCACGGATTTCACGATCTCGACGCAGGAAAGCGGCCCCGCGTTCGGCGCGGCGGTCGAGTCCGTGACCGGTGATGGCACGGTGTTCAATGTTTCGATACTCATGAATGATGAGCCGGGAACGCCGTTGTTGCAGGTGCGGGATGATGACACGATTCGGGATGCGGACCTGAATCCGCTGGGCGGCGCAGGCTTGGGGAACGGCAATTTCGCCGCGAATGGCGTATTTCCTTTTGAAGATTTGTTGTCGCCCGCGCCCGGGGATTTTGACGCCGCCATGTGCGCGTTGCAGGAATCGTACTATCCCTATCACCGCTATGCCGAGGGTTCCGTGACCGGGCTGTCCTTTGTCCCCGGCGAATGTGATATGAACGGCGGCGTGGACTTTGGGGAAGACCCCGTTGTCATCAAGGGCAACGGTTTTCTGGAGGCGTATGAATTTGCGTTGATCACGGCGTGTCATAATGATGAAAATCTGGATTTCACAGCGCGCGGCGGCGTGTCGCATGCCATGGTGGCCGAGGCTTGGGAAAATAACTATCAGCACATGCTGGCATGCCTGGGCGGGCCGGAGGGCTTGCCCACGAAATTCCTTCCCGGCACGGACACCATCCTGGCGGGCTACATCACCTTGGGCGACCCCATCTCCTCCATCCTGCCGGTGATGCTGGTCACCCTGTTAAAGGATCAGCTTGGCGAGTTTATCACCGGGCTCACCGCCCCAAATCTTAAAGACTATATTCTGCTCAAAGACTCCATCAGTTATCTGGGGGATGCCGATGGCGACGGATTCACCAATGGCGCGGAATATAACCATTTTGTCACCAGCGATGACTATGAAACCGCCAAGATGCAGTACGTTCATGCCGCATTGAATCCGAACCTATATCCCGGTTCGGAAGGCGAAGAAGAGGGGACCGAAGAAGGGCAACCCGAAGGCGTTGTGGAAGGCCAAAGTGAAGGCGAAGGAATTCTTGAAGGTCAACTAGAAGGCGTGAATGAGGGTGAAGGCGAAGGTCTGGCCGAAGGGGAAGGCGAAGATGAAGTATTTACCGCTGATCAGAATGGCGACCATCAGATCAGCCTCTCGGAATTGCTGCGAGTGATCCAATTTTTCAATTCGGGAGGAATGCATTGTGCGGACGGAACCGAAGATGGCTATGCTCCCGGGCCGGGCGATACCGCCTGCCCGCCACATGCCTGTGATTACAATCCCCAAGATTGGCTCATCGGGCTTTCCGAGCTTCTGCGGCTTATTCAATTTTTCAATTCGGGCGGCTACCATTACTGCCCGGATGAAAATACGGAAGACGGATTCTGTCCCGGACTGTGAATTGTACAGAATCTTTAAGGACGGATTTTAGCATGGCGGTAAGCGAAATCCGCAGCCTGCGGATTCAACCTGCGCCCCTGTTGCGCAAGTAGGATGTTTTGTGTTAGAAAGTGGGCGTGTTACTGTATCGCAGGGACACAGCGTGGGACAAAGTCTGCGTGCGCAAGTTTATCGGGAGGGATGATCTATGTATTCAACTTCACAAAAGGGACAAACCATGATGCGTTATGGGTGGACAGCCGTTGGGTTGCTTGCGCTTCTGGCCGCATTGCCGGCCCTCGGGCAGAGCAACATGCCGCGCGAAGAAACGGCGGTGGCGAATAACTATGTACTTGCCATTGCTACAACGCCGACTTCAACGTATATCGGTGGTGAGTTTACTTTTGTCGGGCCGTATACAGGCGGGGGGGTGCCAATAAACACCACAACCGGGTTGCCTGTCGGGGACTTTCCGAAAGTAGACGGTAGAGTAGATGTCTGTATTCCGGACGGCGCTGGAGGTTGGTACATCGGCGGCTGGTTTGAAAAGATAGGGACGCTGGAATGCGATAATATTGCCCATATTCTGCCTGACGGTACGGTGGATTCGAGTTGGCCGGGAGCCGATGGTCGCGTTCTTACCTTAGCCTTGTCAGGTTCAACACTTTATGTGGGGGGCTGGTTCGATAGTATCGGCGGGCAAACCCGGAACTATATAGCCGCACTGGACGCCGTCACGGGTCTCGCCACCTCCTGGAATCCCAACGCAGACGATCCTGTCACTACGTTAGCGGTATCGGGTACGACGGTGTATGTCGGGGGCGAGTTCACGAGTATCGGCGGGCAATCCCGGAACTATATAGCCGCGCTGGATGCCGTCACGGGTCTCGCCACCACATGGAACCCAAACGCGAACAACCAAATACACGTCTTAGCGGTATCAGGAATGACAGTCTATGCCGGGGGCTGGTTCACGAGTATCGGCGGGCAAACCCGAAATAAAATTGCTGCACTGGATACTACAACGGGTCTTGCCACCACATGGAACCCAAACGCGGAAGATGCTGTCGAATCCTTGGCGGTGTCAGGTACGACGGTGTATGCCGGGGGCTTGTTCACGAGTATAGGCGGGCAGCCGCGAAATCACATCGCCGCGCTGGATGCCGTCACGGGTCTCGCCACCACATGGAACCCAAACGCAGACGGGGATGTCTTTACGTTAGCGGTGTCGGGCACGACGGTCTATGCCGGGGGCTGGTTCACGAGTATCGGCGGGCAGCCGCGTAACCGTATTGCCGCACTCGATACGACGACGGGTTTGGCGCAATCCTGGAATCCGAGTGCAGGCGGTGGAGTCCAAACTTTTTCCGTTTGGGGTACGACGGTCTATGCCGGGGGCTACTTCAAGAGTATCGGCGGGCAAACCCGGAATAATATTGCCGAGATTGATGCCGCCACCGGACAATTAACTCCCTGGAATCCGAATGCCGACGGTACCGTTCGCGAATTGCGGGTATCGGGAACCACGGTCTATGTTGGGGGCGGTTTCACGAGTATCGGCGGGCAACCACGAAACAACATCGCCGCACTGGACACCACAACAGGCCTTGCCAAGGCATGGAATCCCGGGGCGAATGACCAAGTATGGAATTTAGCGGTATCGGGCACAACGGTCTATGCGGGAGGCGAATTCACGAGTATCGGCGGGCAAACCCGAAATAACATCGCCGCACTGGACGCTACCACCGGCCTCGCCACTTCATGGAACCCCAACGCGAACGACCAAATATACGAGTTGGCGGTATCAGGAACGACAGTCTATGCCGGGGGCTGGTTCACGAGTATCGGCGGGCAAACCCGGAACCATATTGCCGCGCTGGACGCTGTATCGGGTCTCGCCACCTCGTGGGACCCCAACGCGGACGATCATGTCATTTCCTTAGAGGTGTCGGGCACGACGGTCTACGTCGGGGGCCGCTTCCGCAATATTGGCGGGCAACCGCGTTATGGCATCGCCGAGATTGACGCCTCAACCGGATTAGCGACAGACTGGAATACCAATATCAGTTGGATTGGAAGCATTATCGATATCCTGTTATCAGGTTCAACTTTGTACGTTGGCGGCGATTTCGTCGATATAGGGGGGCAGTGGCGTTACTGCCTGGGTGCAATTGATACTGGAACCGGCCTTGCCACCGAATGGGACCCTGATGTGAGCGTAAGTGTCCAGGAGTTAGCGATGTCAGAAACGTCGCTGTTTATTGGAGGAACCTATTCAGGCGGTCCTCGTCCGTACTTTGCTGAATTCCTGATGCCGCCTGCGGCGCCCTCGAATCCTGGTGCTGGCGCTATTGGTGCGACCACGATTACCTGGACGTGGGACGACAATTCGAGCAACGAAACCGGTTTCAATATCTATGATGATCCGGGAACGGGGCCCCCAGTGACACTGCGGATCACCACGGCTGCGGGCGAGGAATCGTGGCAACACAACAGTTTAAATGCAAACACGCAGTATGCGTTTCAGGTCTGCGCAACTGGACCCGGAGGGGATAGCGCGAAGACGGAAAACCTGACGGCGTGGACATTGGCGAAAACGCCGGTGTCGCCGCTGGTGTATAGCCCGACGATTAGCACGTTGACCGTGGGGTTCCAGCCCGACAGCAATCCAACGAGTACGGAGTACGCGATACGGGTGTCGCCGCCCGTAGGCGGCAAACCTTGGGTACAGGGCGACGGTTCCGTGGGGGCGTCCCCGGTGTACTTGACGCCGCTCAACTGGAACTGGGGCGAGGTTACGGTGACGGGGTTGGCGCGCAACACGGCGTACACGTTCTATCTGACCGCGCGCAATGGCGAGGGTGTGGCGACGGCGGAAGGGCCTGGGGCCCTGGAGTGGACGCTGGCGAACACGCCGGTGGCGCCGCTGGTGTATAGCCCGACGATCAGCACGTTGACCGTCGGGTTCCAGCCGGACGGCAATCCAACGAGCACGGAGTACGCGATCCGGGTGTCGCCGGTGGTGGTCGGCTATCAGTGGGTACAGGGTGACGGTTCCGTGGGAGCGGACCCCGTGTACTTGACGCCGATCAACTGGAATTGGGGCGAGGTTACAGTCACTGGCCTTGCCAACAACACGGATTACTCGTTCTATCTGACTGCGCGCAACGGTGCGGGTATCCCGAGCGCTGAAGGCCCTGCGGGTGTCGGCACGACGCAAGACCCCGGTGGCGAGGGCGAAGGCGAGGGTACTGTCGAGGGCGAAGGCGAGGGTACTGTCGAGGGCGAAGGCGAGGGTACTGTCGAGGGCGAAGGCGAGGGTGAAGGCGAGGGTGAGGGTGAGGCGCCTGTCTGTGGCATGGACTCCGTCTACGGGCAACCGCCCACAGATCCTGTTGTCCATACCGTTCTGAGCGGAACGAATACACCCTTCACCGCCTGCGACAAGTTCGCGGGTCTTCTATCGCCGATCACGGGTGTGCAATGGTGGGGCCTGTCCGCGGGCATGCTCGGCGGCACGTGTATCCCGCCGGTGAACCCCTACCGCATCACGTTCTACCTGGATGCGGACGGAACGCCCGGGCCCGTCGTTGCGCAGGAAACCGTGGACATGGTGCCAGCCGCTACGGGCCGGACAATCAAGAGCGAAGAGGAGCTCGAATTCACAGCCGTTCTTTCCGGACACGTGATGTTGCCGTCGGGATGGGTTTCCATCGAGGCCACAAACGCCTCCGGGTGCTTCTTCGAGTGGTGCGAGAGTAATTCGGGCGACAGCTTATGCTTGCAATACGATAGCGGAACCTTCTCGTGGAGTCCATCGCCGTATGACTTGGCTTTCTGCTTGTTGTCTGCAGACGGTGAAGGTGAAAATGAGGGCGAGGGCGCAGTGGAAGGGGAAGGAGTTGCCGAAGGGGAAGGTGTAGCAGAAGGTGTGGGTGAAGGCATCATTGAAGGTGAAGGCGGTGTTGAAGACGGATTTCTTACTGCGGACCAGAATCAGGACAACCTTATCAGCCTCTCGGAATTGCTGCGGGTGATCCAATTTTTCAATTCGGGAGGAATGCATTGTGCGGACGGAACCGAAGATGGCTATGCTCCCGGGCCGGGCGATACCGCCTGCCCGCCACATGCCTGTGATTACAATCCCCAAGATTGGCTCATTGGACTTTCCGAGCTTCTGCGGCTGATCCAGTTTTTCAATTCGGGCGGGTATCATGCCTGCCAAGGGAGCGAGGATGGGTACTGTCCGGGGCTTTGATGCTTCTTTTGGGAGCGGTATGCGGCAGTGTACAGGTGCTTTATTGCGGAGATGATCTTGGCCAACGTAAAGCGGCAGCAAGCGGCCGCGTTCCAAGGCGGGTTGGGTCAGCCTTTCTTAACGAAAGTGTTTGCTTTTTCTCAGTATCCTCAGTAAAATTCAAGGAGGACATTCGATGTAGTGTAATGGAAATGAGTCATAACAAACTGGGGAGTTTGAGATGTTTTCTTTTCAGCGAATTGCGGGAGTAAGCCTTGCGCTGATGGTGTTCATAGCGGCGCCTATGGATGCTTATGAGGCCATGACGCTTCAAAAGACGGCGGAGGGAAGCGCGGAGGGTGTGGCACCGCCCGCAGGGCTGCAGTGGATTTATTTTGCGCACCACACGCACACGGATTACAGTGATGGCCGGGATACGGTCCGGAACCGTATTTTGGAAGCGGCGAGTTTTGGCGCGGACATTGTCTCGATTACCGACCATAATACCATTGCACAGTGCAATGATCCGTGGTTTATCGAACAGGACGGCTGCATTCCGATGCGTGGCGACGAGTGGGGCGGGATGGGCCGGGGGCATGCATGCGTATTGAATATGACGGGCGATGATCCGCTCGATGTGAAGCCCGGCGGAACCTTGTACCCCCTTGAAGAAATGATTCCCGCGATGCGGGCGCGGGGCGGCACCATATTTATCAATCACCCTTTTGATGATGGGAACGGCTGGCCCGAAGGTTTTGCCCGCGCAGGAATCTGTGGTGTGGGCGCGTGGACCACCCCCTTTCCGAACGCGGATGCCCGGGGATGGTGGGCCGCCCATATTACCCAGGGCCGCATCTTGGTGGCGATAGGGGAAAGCGACCATCACCTGGAAAAGATTCTCTCCACGGCGATTAGTAATTCGCTGGTGCCCTGCAATTATGTACTGGCGGCTAGCAAGCAACCTGCCGACGTCCAGGCGGCCGTGGAAGCCGGCAGAATATCAATTGCCGGGTCAAAAGGAGCCGCGCGCACTTTTGTCTGGTGCGACCAGAACGGCGACGGCGTGTATGAGACACCCATGGGCACCAATATTGTCGTGACCCAGCCGAAACGGCTGCGCTTCCGGGTGGAGGTCTATGACGGGGCGGGAATCTTGGGGAATGTGATGGTGTACTCGATGAACGGTGGCGTCAAAACCACCCTGGGCGGAGGCAGTCCCTGGCGCATTGATTACGAGGCCGATGTCTCCGCCGGCACGAAGGACTTCGTACGCGCCGAACTTAGGGGCACTTTTGGCGTTTTTCAGTCCCTCTCGAACCCTGTCTATATCAACTTTGCTCCGACAGTGACATTGACCGCCGAGCCAACGGATCCGGTGTGTGGACCCATAGAAGTATCAGCGGCATTGAGCGCGGCGGCGGCGGACTTTGGCGCGGATGACATCGTCACAAGTAATGCGGCCGTGAGCAATTTCACCGGCGGCGGTGCAAATTACAGTTTTACATTGACCCCCATCGCAAATGGTCTGTTCTCGTGTTTTGTGCCGGCGGAACGATGCTACGACGGTGTCGGCAATCCCAATCTGGCCAGCGCAACGCTCTCGCGCACCTACGAAACCATCGTCGAGGGCCAGCCCGAAGGTGCCATCGAAGGAGAAGGTGGGCCGGAAGGTGTTATGGAGGGAGAGGTGGAAGGTGCTGGAGAAGGAGTAATCGAAGGCCAGCCCGAAGGGGAAGGCGGGCCGGAAGGCGCTTTGGAAGGCGAATCGGAAGGTGTTGTTGAAGGTGCATCAGAAGGCCTTGTCGAAGGCCAGCCGGAAGGCGGAGAAGAGGGCACGCCAGAAGGGGAAGCGAGTACGGAATGTGGAAACAGGTTGGTCGCGGATCCAGGTTTTGAGCTGGGTGATCTTACAGAACAATGGGGAGTAGGATCGACGGGTCCCCTTGATTTGATGCTTGAACAAGCCACCGGCGATCCAATAGACCCGTATGAAGGCAATTATGCACTGCGGTTCCTGGGCCGGGACACCGATGACGTGCATCATATCGGGCAGAGGGTGGTTCTGGACCCCGGCCTATATGAGCTCAGCATGTACATTCAGCGAGAAAACGGCAGTGTTACTGGAATTCTGGCGATCTCGCTCGGTGAAGCGTATGAGAGCGTTGATGTCGCTACGATTGGTGGTGAAGCAGTCTATATCCTTGAGCGCTTCCAATTCACGGTGGATACGGCGGGGGAATGCCTGCTTGCGCTGTCCAATCCTGCGCTTACAGGGGGTAATCTTATTATAGACAACGTCTGTCTTACTCGCATCGAGAATGAAGGCGAAGGCATGCCCGCTGAAGGTTCACCGGAGGAGGGGGAAGGCGTGCTCGAGGGACAGGGGCAATTTGAAGGCTCGTCCGAAGGCCAACCGGAAGGCGGAGAAGAAGGCCTGGCCGAAGGGGAGGAAGGATTGGCAGAGGGCCTCGTGGAGGGCCAACCCGAAGGCCAAACAGAGGGCATGATCGAGGGAGAAGAGGAAGGTGTCATCGAAGGCCAGGCAGAAGGTGGGCTGGAAGGTATGCCCGAAGGCGCTGTCGAAGGTATTGTCGAGGGCCAAACAGAAGGCGGAGAAGAGGGCATGCCCGCCGAAGGCGTGCCAGAGGAAGGTCAGGCCGAAGGTGAAAACAATCCGTTCCACTCCGCCGATCAAGATCATGACACCCTCATCAGCTTGTCCGAATTGTTGCGTGTTATCCAGTTTTTCAATTACGGTGGATTCCACTGTGATGCGGCGGGGGAAGACGGGTATGCACCGGGGACAGGGGAACAGGCCTGTGCCCCGCACGGCAGCGATTACAGCCCACAAGATTGGTTGATTGGACTTTCCGAACTTCTGCGGCTGATCCAATTCTTCAATTCGGGAGGATATCATGCCTGCGAAGGCAGTGAAGACGGATTTTGTCCGGGAATAGACCGCTAACCGGATTTCTTACCAGTCATTATTCATGTCTGGTGTTGCGAGCGAAGCGAAGTAATCCCGGAGCCACATGCAGGTGACACTATGTCGGGATTGCTCGTCGGGGACTGCTCCTTAGAAACACGGCAAGTGATGGAAAGGTTATTTATCTCTTTCAGAGAAGGTATTTAGGAGGGTGTGTGTACCCAGGGTAGCGAAACGCAACCGCTGGGCTGAGTTATTCATCCACTTCGTGGAAAAACGCGTGGGGATTTGAAGATCCAAGGTGGCGTCCAGCAAGACTTATCTGGTGTTTCGTTCCGATCCAGCCCGGTGTTCCGGCAGGTAGGTCACTTGCATTGACATTGCTATGTTTGGGCGGCATAGGTATTCATCAGAAATTAGTGGCCGGACCGCGGGATTGCGCCCGCGGTCCGGCGGTATTTCATATTCAGCATCAACCTTCGGACACGGTTTGCCCGCAGGAATCGCATACCTTGATTTTCACGAGGGCCAGGCCCATCCACATGGGCAGCCAGAGGCCGAGCGTGAAGAGGGTTCGCATAAGTTCTTTTTTGTGATCCACGATCTTGATGTGAAACGTGACGTTTTTCTTGCAGATAGTGCAATAACAGGTATTCTGAGGGGTAGTCATAGTCTTTCCTTTCGTGAGGCCGCGCGTGAATAAGGTTGTGGTTACGGCGCGGCGGAACATTCTTTTCCAACGTTGTTCTTTATGGGGGTTGAATACGGAAGAAACTTCCACACCTTGTCCTGGGCGGGAAGGTCAACCAGTTCTGTGGGTAAAAAAGAACAGGATCATAGAAGGAGAGACTGTTGGAGGAGACGTAATGGCCGGGAAGGAACTGAAGCCACCGCGCTTTCCATTGGCAATAACCGGACATGTGAATCGGTCCAGATTCTGCTCCATGCCGGGCTGCTTGCCGAAGACGACAACAGGAAGCGGAATCCGGCGTCACGCGGTCCATTTCCCCATTGGAGCACGGCGCCGGTTTCGCCTTGAGTGTCATGCAGCAATGCGCCCGGCCCTGTTTCATCGAGCGCCTTTTCAGGTGAACCCGCATGAAATGGAGCAACGATCAATGCGGCGATACACATCGCCAGCATACACCGAAGCATCTTCTGCATTCGCCAGAGCCGCAAAACTATATGTACGGAATTCATAAATGAATTTTACCCTAATACACGGCAGGCCGCAATAAAATGGATCAGACTGAGGGGATACGGATCATGGTGTTGGGCTGGCCGGAGGAAGGATCGAGGGCGGTTTGAGGATAAATTCGAGGGCGGCTTTGGCGTCGTCGTAGGAGGTCGAGTGGCCGCCGTCTTCGCGATAGAGCAGCAGGGGCGGCCGCCCCATTTTTGTCAGGATATCTGTGAGGCGCAAGACACTTTGCGGGGGCACAAGGGTGTCTTTGCCGCCCGCGGTAATGGCCACGGGCATGGTAAAGCGCTCCGGCCAGTATTCGGCGCTCCGGTTTTTGTATTCGAGGGGGGATTCCTGCTTGGTTTTGCCGAAGGATTCCTGGATGGCGTCCTGGAACTGATCGTATTCGAGATGATTCGCCGTGCCATTCATGGCGGCCACACCGCTGATAAGTTCCGGGTGCCGGGCGGTGAAGGTAAGGGCCGAACTTCCGCCCATGGAGCCGCCGCAAAGAAACACGCGCCGGATGCGGTACTGCTGCTTGATCTCCGTGATAATTTGCACCATGTCCGCTTCCGCGTTGGGTCCCATCCACGACGTTTTGGCGCGGTAATCCGGCGCGATGAACAGCATGCCATGGCGTATCGCGGCATCCCGCGCGGCGCGGCATTCCTCCCGGGGCTCCTTGGCGAATTGCCAGCGGTCGGAGCCGTGCCCGTGCAGCGCGATCAACACATCATGTTCCTGGGCCGGGTCAAACCCCTGCGGAAATCCCGCCACATAGGATTGCGCGCTCCCATCCACCGAAGCCGTAAATGAAATATCCTTCAATTCGAGCGCATTCTCTCCGTCCGCTGTGACCAAGACGAGGCCCATCAAACAGAGTATATGGAACGTGCGTGCCGGCATGTCATCTCCTCCTCGCTGTTTTTCAAACGTATGCACAGGGTAAATGTAAAACACTGGCGCGCATTTATCCAAATAAAGGCGCCGTTTATTGCTTCCAGGGTGGATGATGCTTTCCCGCGGTATCTTGTTATTCAAAGGAAAGATGATATACTGCTTTGTCGTATTCAGGAAGAGCGGCACGTCCGGTTGCGGGTTGAACGAACCCGCCCTAGAAGCGGCGGATATGATATTTTTGTCCATTGTCAATGCCATATTGGTGCTGAGCGGGGCGCTTGCCCTGTATCTTGCGTGGTATGGCTGGCGTAAAAGCACGATCCCGGGAAGCCGGTATTTTTGCTGGTTGATGCTGGCGGTGGCGGAGTATTCGCTGTCCGTGGCGCTGGAGTTGTCGAGCGCGGGCATTCCCGCCAAAATGTTCTGGTCCAAGGTTCAGTTTTTGGGCGCGGCCGGCGTGCCGGCGCTGTGGTTATTGGTGGCGCTCAGTTTCGGACAATACCATCGCTTTCTTACCCGGCGCTGGGTCCTGTTCATCGGTTTTTTCCCCACCGTTTCGTTTCTTCTGGCGCTGACCAATGAGTGGCACTTTTTAGTGTGGCCGGAGGTCCGGCTGGTGAACGGCCGCTTCGGACAAGTGGCCGTCTATGAGCACGGGCCGGCGTTTTGGCTATCCATGGCCTGCTGCGAACTGGCGGTGGTGTTGGGGTATGTGGCCTTGATAGGGGCCGCGTTCAGGAGTCCGCGCCACCAAAGGATGCAACTCTTCATTCTGGCGGTTGCCGCCCTGCCGCCGTGGTGCGTGAATATTATCTCCCTGGCCGGCTTCTACCCGCTGCAAGGATTTGGGCATGCGCAATTTGTGTTTGTGCTGACGGGGGTTCTGCTTGCCTGGAGTATTGTGCGCCACGGCATGCTTCGCATTATGCCCTTGGCCTACGAGGCGGTTTTTCGCGGCATGAGCGAAGGGGTAATCATGACGGATGCTCTCGGCCAGATTGTGGAAATCAACCCGGCCGTGGAACATATCCTGGGGCTGCGGCGCGATGTAATCGGGACACCGATGGACAACGTCCTGTCAACATGGCCCGCCCTGGCGCAACTCAAGACCGGTTCCATTGAAGTGGAGTCCGGCCGAGCAGGAGATTCACCGGCGGGGCCGCAATGGCTGGAGGCGGCGGCAAGCCCCTTGACCGATGCCCAGGGCCGATCCCTCGGCGCGTTGCTGCTCATCCGGGACATTACGGAACGAAAACATGCCGAGCAGCATCTCACTGAATTGCGGAATGCCCTGGCCGCCCGTGTCCGGGAACTGGAGGAGGCGTCCGCCCACATCAAAACGCTTCAGGGCATTGTGCCCATCTGCATGTACTGCCATAAAATCCGCACGGATCAAGAATCCTGGCAGCAATTGGAACTCTACATCCAGCAACATTCCGATGCGCAATTCAGTCATGGATTGTGCCCCGATTGCATGAAAAAGCACTTTCCGAAGAAAAAACAGGCGGATTGACCACTGGGCGTTTGCCGTGCTGATATTTCTACTGGGCGGTTTTCTATCGCCGGCGCTTATTTTGTCATCTGCTGGAGCGCATTCCGTGCCACACTATTGGCCGGGTCTTGCTGCAAAACGATTTGGAATTGCGCTTGGGCCTGCGGTGCGTTCCCTTGTTTTAATAACAAGATGCCGTAATTAAGGCGGGCGTCCAGGAGGTTTGGATTTAACGTCAGGGCTTTTTCAAAGAACGGCTGGGCTTCGGAATAGCGTCCCAGTCCCGCCAAGGCTACACCGAGATTGGCGTTCAGGGCCGCGTTGCCGGGTTGTGTCCTGATCGCGGTATGAAGCGGTGTCAATGCGGCTTCATACTGTCCCACGGTCAACAAGGCCGAGGCCAGTTTAGTGTTGTATTCCACATTTTCGGGTTCCGTGCGGAGCGCGGTCTGAAAATACGGAATCGCGTCCGCGGGCTGGCCGCGCTTCAGCAGGAAACCGGCCAGGATGCCGTTCCAAAGGGGGTAGTCCGGCGCAATCCGCACCGCGTCGTGGTATTCTTTCAAGGCTTCGTCAAACCTTCCCTGTTTTTCACGGACATAACCGAGGGCAATATGGGCGAAGTCGTTCTCCTGCGTCACCGCGAGCGCACGGGTAAAGAGACGTTCGCTGTCGTGATAAAAGTGTGTGTTCCAGGCACCTGCGGCGCCCACTCCAACGGCCGCCGCCACACTCGCTAACGGCAAAATGAACCGATAGGCTCTGGGCGCAAGGCGCGTGACGAGTTCCGAAGCGCCCCATGCCGCGATGATGGCCAAACCAATACTGGGCACATAGGCATAGCGGTCGGAAAGCGTTATTCCGCTGATTTGGAGGAGTCCGCTTACCGGCGTCAGCACACCCAGGAACCAGAACCAGCCCATGGCGAGATAGCGGTGTCTCGTGAGCATTAGCGCAAGCAAAGTCAGGCCCATCAGGGCCGTGGCCCAGAGGCAGACCGCGCCCTTGGGCATCAGCATGGTGGACCAGGGATAATACACCGCGAGATGGAAGGGCCACAGGAAATGTTCGATATAGCGCGCATAGGCCGTGGCCACAAGCGCCGTGTTGGAAGAGAAAAACGGCTGATGGGAGTCCATCTGGGTGCCGATGGCCCCCTCCGACCACACGGTCAGCGCCGCGAAGAGCACGGATAATCCGAAGAGTGGACTCTTTTCCAGGATCAGGCGGGGGAGCGTGCGAAACGCGGTCAGGCGGCCCAGAGGCCACCAGTCCAATAACAGAAAAACACACGGCAGGGTAATCGCCACGGGTTTACCCATCAGACTGGCAAGCATGGTCAGGACGACCACAAGGTAACGATGCCAATCCGGTTTGCGCGCATACCAGGCATAGGCCCACACCGCGGCCATCCAGAAGAGCCCGCTTACCACGTCCTTCCGGCTGGCCACCCACGCCACCGATTCGGCGCGCAGGGGATGCACCGCGAAGAGCACCGTGGCCAGGAAACATTCCCAGGGGCGTCCCGTCATGTAGACCAGGGCGAGATAGAGCAGCGCCGCCGCGAGGGCATGCAACAAGACACTGGTGAGATGGTGTCCACCGGACCAAAGACCGAAGAGTTGCACATCCAATGCATGGCTGAGCGTGGTCAGGGGCATGTAAAAACCGAAATGCGGATGGGTAAACGCCCACGCCACGGTCCCCCAGGTCAGTCCGTTCATGACGGCGGGATTTTCTTCTATGTACCGGCTGTCATCATAGGCGATGAACTCGAAACGAACGGCCTGCCCAAACACCGCCATGGTGAGCAGCATCAACAGCAGCGCCACAAGCCTATCGCGGCGGATATGCATCGTTTTCGTTTCCACACCCGGCATTGTATCGGTTTTACACGGAGAACCGAAAGTCAGGATGGAAGAAGAAGCAACGCGAAAAACAGGGACTGCCCCAAGCGCGGCCGCCCGTGCGTTAAAGGCGCATGCCGCACGCCGATTTGGAAATGGGCGGACGAGGCGTGCTTGATAATCATTTGTTTAGGGGATGTACGGCGTGGGGACGGAGAGCCGCAACCAGTCATTTGTCAGGGCGAGCAGGAATTCAGGAACCGGCCCCAGCCAATGCTGAAGCGCGCCTTTGGGACGTCCCTCCTTGTCGTGCCAGTACGCGAAGTCAACCGGGGTGTCGAACTGGAGGGAGAACGCGCCGCAGATAAAACGTTTGAGTCCTCCTGCGGCCAGCGCATCGAGTTCGCCCTTGTCGGAAAAACGCACCGCAAGAACGCCCATGGCGTCCGCGTTGATATGGTTTCCCGACACATCAAAGACGCCACGGATGGGATCCCCGGCGACATTCCTGGTTCCGGCCAGGAAAACCTCTGTGCCATCCACAAGCCGGATACGGCCTTCGCGGGCGGGGCAGGCGGTCTTGTTATGAAGGCGGGCCGTAGCGGGAGTACAGGGCGGAATCCCGCGTTGACGGAGACATTCAATAACGATCGAGGCCGCCGTGTCTTCCTTGCACTCCACCATGCCCGATGGGAGCGCCGAGACTCCGTTGAAATCCTGGGCGTTGAAATCGCGTGTCCAATCCCCCACACGAAACAGCGCGGTGGCGGTTGGGGCAGCCTGTTGGAAGAAGGCGGCGGTTTCAGGAGACTCAAACTCGGGGTGATAGAGTACGACGGCGGCATAACGTTGCGGACCATACAAGACGGAACCATCGGCATCGGTTTTCAACGCGCCCGATTCGATCTCGCTGGAGGGAATCAGGTCCGTGTAATATCCGGCCCGCCAAAGGGCATCCGTCAGGTCCAGGCCCGTCTCCTTGTACGCCGGCCCCGCCCAATTCATGGCGCAGGCATGGCCGAACACCACCGCAATGGGGCAATCAATGGGCGCCCGTGTGACAAGTTGAAGGAGCCGGATGCGGCACTCGCCGGTGAGAAGTTCCTGGCTCAGGAATTTCGAGCTTCGCAGCAGCATGGGTTCTTTTTTGGGGTTTGGATAAAGGGGGTGATAATTGATCCGGCCTCCCCCGAGCGCATGCGACCACAGGCTGGTTTCGTAGTCGGACACCTCGGTTGAGTAATACTGGTTGTACCAGACACTGCTGCCCCATTTCTTGGCGAGCGAGGTGCGGGCGGCAAAAGGCGTTTCCTCATCGGTCTGGCCCCAATCCCGCTTGGCGGCCCACCAGTCCAAGCCGTTCTTCTTGAATTCAGAAGGGCCGGGGAAGGGCGTCCAGGTCGCGTGCGTCACAACCGCTGCATTCGGCCCGAAGAATTCTTTTGCAAGCGCATAGAACTGCCCTTCGATCTCGGCATTACGATCGCGTGAACCCTTGAGAAGAACGTTTATGGCAGACTGCCGTTCGCATTCACGGCCCTTCTCCCCCGCGTGCATAAGCAGGCAATCGCGAACAAAATCACGGCCCCCGGTGGCGGCCGCGTAGGCTTTGGCGCGCGCTTCCGAAAACCAGAAGTCGTTTTTCGGCGGACACCCCCCGTGGCACGGCGGAAATCCCCACTCATCCTTCATGAGCCCGGCAAGCGCGACATCCGCATACTGTTCAACGATGGCACGCTGAAACGCCAGCAGGTGCGGGGCGTAGACGTCCGGCGTAAGGTGCGCAAAGGCCGCCATCACACAGGCCGTATGCCCTTTCAGCGACGGCTCACAGGGGATGCGAACGGAGACTTCTTTCTCCGTGGCCGCCTTGACAGCGCATTGCGGGGTGATGTCGCGCACGGACACCGGATCGATTCCATCATCCCCGGCAATATACGCATACACCCGGACCAACCGCCCGGACAATGGGATATACGGAGTGGTGTTGCCGGTCATGTGATCGGTCAGCACTTCCGAAGCGATGCTGAATTCCACGTCCCCGGAGTCTTCCAGCGGCACGGTGCGCAGCCGGAGCATTTCCTGTTGCTCCTCCGGGAATTGTTTCCGGAACGCCTCGCGCGCGAGCCGGACGTCCAGATCGAGGGCGATATCCAAACCACGCGCGCGGGCATAGGTTACGGCCTCCTTCACGCGATCATGAAAGGCCGGTTCCGTAACCTCATGCTGATTGATCCGGAAACTCGTGGTGAGAAGGTCATAAGGGGAATGCTCCGCGAATAGATCAATGTATTTCTTGAACCCGTCCGCTTCCAGGAAATCATCCGAACAAAACCACGCCCCGATCGTGGGCTGGACTCCGTCCGGGAGGCGAAATGATGCCGGCGGCTCCGCATCGCCCCACACGCATGCCACGGCGGCCCCAAAAAAGACGCCCGCCCTTACGAACAAGCGTTTCATCCTGTTATTGGTTATTCCCATTCGTATTTCCATACCTACCCACCTCGCCGGGCACAACAAACCATTTCCAGTAATGTCTGCATGCTTCCGGAGGTTAATGGATCAGGCCGCGTTCGCGGATTTCTCCAGCAGGCGCGGATACGCCAAACCGTAAATTGTGGGGGCGATAAAGCCGATCAACGGCAGGATAAAGCAGATGGCCATGCTGTGGTATTGGTCCGCGAGCAAACCCATGAACGGCGGGGCAATGGCGCCGCCCACAATGGACATGATCTGAAAGGACGCCGCAATCTTGGTCTTCTCGCCCAGATTGCGCAGGCTCATCGCGAAAATGAAAGGGAACATGATGGACATGAACAGCCAGCAAAACGGCAACACCATCCAGGAAACATGTTTCACGTTCGCCATGACGATCAGAATGATGACGCAGTTAATGATGCCGTAAAGGGAAAGCAGAAGGTTCGGCTTGATGATACGGGTAATCGGCGCGCCGGAAAAACGGCCGATGGCGTACAGGATCATCGCGATGGTGATCACATAGGCCGCCGTGGCTTCGGGGGTGGCCGCCCCGGTTATCGCGCCGTACCAGGAAAACAACGGCGAGGTGACACTCGCCCCGGATGCGTCCTTCACAATGGCGTTTTCCAGGATATAGTTGACCGCAAAGGCATTCACGCCCACCTGCGCGGCGATATACAGGAACTGGGTGGCGATGCCGAAGATAAAATGGGGCTGGCGAATCAAGGGGGCTTTGTGGGTCGAGGCATCGTCCGCATCCGCCGTTTCACCGCCGCTGTCAATTTCCGGCAGCTTAATCAGGGAGAAAATACCGAACACCACCAGCACCACACACCCCAGCACCGCGTAGGGAATAATCAGCGTATGGAAATCCGCGGGCACCCCGGCGGCCTGATGTTGACGGAAGATGAACGCGCCCCCCACGGTCGGCGCGATAATGTAGGCAACCGAGTTGAAGGCCTGTGCGGTGGACAGGCGCCCCGCGGCGCCGTCTTTTGGTCCGAGGACGGTGACGTAGGGATTTGCCGCCGTTTCAATGCACGCCAAACCGCTCGAAAGCACAAACAAAGCAAACAGAAACGCCCAAAACGCTTTGAATACCAGCCCGGCGGGGATAAACAGAAATGCCCCGATAGCCAACACCACCAGCCCCAACAGGATGCCCTTTTGGTAACCGATGCGGCGGATCAGCAGCGCCGAGGGCAGCGCCATAAGAAAATACGCGCCGAAAACGGAGGTCTGGATGAAACCCGACTGCGTCTTGCTGACGTCCAGGATGTTCTGAAAGTGCTTGTTCAGAACGTCCAGCATGGCATGGCAAAACCCCCAGATGAAGAACAGGGAGGCGACCATGAGAAACGGAAACAATAACTGATTACGCGTTGGTTTCATACGACTTTCATCCTGATTATTGGCTGCATGGTTAGGGTCCCGCCGAACTAGTGCGCGGCAATTATCGCCATTTCCACCCGGATTTATCAAGAACTCGATATAGGAAAAACGAACCGGCGGACTGGGCGGGAATATTACTGTGCGCAAAATCCATCTTCAGAACCGGCACAGATGTAATACCCGGATGAATTGTATAATTGGATCAGGCGGAGCAGTTCACTTAAATTGAAGGACCAGTCTTGGGGATTATAGTCGCTGGAATGCGGGGCACAAGCATGATTCTCCCCAGGCCCGGGTACATATCCGTCTTCGGTGCTGGCGGGTTCTTCCGCGCAATGCAGTCCCTGAGAATTGAAGAATTGAATCCCACGAAGCACTTCCCCCAGTTGAATAACGCCATCATGGTTCTGGTCCGAGCGGTGACATCCCGTTTCAGTGCATCCAGCCGAGTATTCATACGCCCCCATGTCATATACGCCACCCTGCGGCCGTGCCACACCCAGCAAATCATCGGGAAGGGCCAGGGAGGGAACCGTGCCCGTATTCACGCACGGCGAGTCCGGGCGCAATTGATAATTTCCCCCTCCGGCATCCACAAACTGCGGTTCCTCCTGAATACAGTCCGCGATATCCATGCACTCTGGAAATGGATAGGACCCTGTGAAGAGCGATTCGGAGAAACAACTGTTTCTGAAGACTACTTCATAACTATATAGGGGGGAGCAATTCCAGAAAATGGTATTAGTGGCCAAGATTCGATCCCCCAAACCCACTTGGAAAGAATATTCGCTGCTCAGGTTGGTTATTGTGCAGTTTTGCAGGTTAATAGTGCCATGAAGACGGCCAATAACAATTCCTGCCCCGCAATTGTCTATCAGGGTATTGCCCATGCTACACCTCATGGATTCCCCTGATTCGCCCCAAAAAGCATGTTGGCAATAATGAAAAGTACAATGATTGAATGAGAAAAAAAGAATGCCTTCGGCGTGTACGCCTGTTTGCATCTGTCTAAATTGAATCCCATCGAATAGGACCTCTTCGCCGTTGAAATTCAATACGTTCTTCCGGCCAGGATCGGGCGATGGGGGCAGGGTGCGTACCATGGAAAATCCCGAGTACACTCCATCGCCATCGAATATTACCGGGTGCCTTGTCCACGAACGCTCTTCCAAATAGTGCTCCGTGCCGCTGAATCCACCGTAAAATCGCACATTTACTCCCTCATTCATATCCACTATAAAATTAGATTTTACTGTGCCTGCGGCTTGATAATGATATATCCCTTCCCGAAGCCAGATTTCATATCGCTGAACATTCTCCGGGGTTGACATACTCAACACCACGTCCACAGTAGCTTGAGGGGTAGCTTTCGCGGTTTCCCAGGATAGACCGTCCTTGAGGTCATCCCCTGACGGGCTGACAAAGAACCGTGCGGCTAACGGAGTTTCTTCCGCTATGGCGATGACACAAAGCAGTAAAATCCATACGCCCCAAAACAGCACCAGTATTCTTTTCCGTTGGCTTGTGATAGTGCGCAGATTCATGACACATGTCCCTTTTTCACAACACCACACCTTATAATCAACAGACTATGCGTCATGCATAGGCCATGATGCATATTATAAGCATACACCATGAATCTGTCAATTTATCCCCAAAACCCATGCTTGCGAAATGGAATGTTTCGTTTTTAGCCGTTTAATTTCTGGGATGACCTGATCGATTTTTCACACCACTTACTCTGAGGATGGTCAACCTTCATTTACGACCTGTACACCACGTTCCCGCAGATACGTCCCCCAGGCGGCCACGGTGGCGGGCGTGGGCGCTTGCGTGTTCGTGTGACGGGTGGCATCCAACCCAAACCGCTCCAGCTTGCCGGTTCCGAGACCATGATAGGGCATCAATTCAACCCCCGCCAGATTGGGAAGTTCACGGCTGATCGCCGCAATGGCCTCCAGGTGGTCTTCCCGATCATTGCATCCGGGAATCATGGGGCACCGCAGCAGCACCGAAGCGCCGTGTTTTATCAGTGCGCGGAGATTGGCGAGGATGCGCGCATTGGAAACACCGGTATATTCGAGGTGGCGTTCGGGATCGCTTTCCTTAAAATCAAAAAGGAATTGATCCACAAGGGGGAGAAGCCGCTCGAAACGATTATAGTCCGCGTATCCGCAGGTCTCCATGCAGGTGTGCAGCCCTTCATTTTTCGCCGCCTGGAGCAAGGCTTCCGTGAAGGCCATCTGATATGTGGGCTCGCCGCCGGACAGGGTCATGCCGCCGCCGGAGGTTTCATAAAACGGACGATCCTTGAGGACTTCCCGAATCACCTCCTCCACCGTGACCTTCTTCCCCGCCAGTTCCAGGGCACCGGAGCAGCATTCCACCGTGCAGGCCCCGCACCGGATGCATTTTTCCCGGTCCAGCACATGCCGTCCGCCCTCCATGCGGTGCGCCCGCCGGGGACACACCTTAAAGCAAAACCCGCACCCGATGCATTTATCCGGAAGAAACGATAACAATGGTTGAGAGGAAATCCCCTCCGGGTTGTGGCACCACCAGCACCGGAGCGGACAGCCCTTCATGAACACCGTCGTGCGGATACCCGGCCCGTCATGAAGGGAGAACCGTTGGATGTCGAAAATAATGCCTTTGTCGGAGTCCTGCCCGGCCATGCCTGTGCTCCATGGTTCATGTTCGCGCGGAAACAGTGTAATGCAAAAGGGACGCCCGTTACATACTCCTGTCTTTCGTCTCGTCGTCAAAAAATGACGTCACGTGCTTACAGGGCGCGGGGACGGGACATCCCCGGCGCGGGAGGTTGCCGTATCATGTTCGATCCCCTTCCTTGACCCCCGCTCCGCCCCCGGTTTACGATCTCCTCAACAAAACACAGGACCACACTATGACCTATATTCCCCCCGCGCGGCTGGTTTGGAACTTCTGCCCGATCTGCGGGCGCAAACTGGTCCTCGCGCATGACGGAGAGGCCGATCATCCCCATTGCGCCCCCTGCCACCGTTTTTTCTATCACAATCCCGTTCCCGCCACCTGCTGCTTTCTCCGCCGTGAGGATGGGGCGCTGTTATTGGTGCGGCGCGGCGTCGAACCCTGCAAAGGAGAATGGAGCCTCCCCGGCGGATTCCTCGAACTTAACGAATCGCCCGAGGAAGGCATTATCCGCGAAATCCGCGAAGAAACGGGATTCCAAATATCGAATATCCGCCTGCTCGGCGCCAAAACCAAGCCCAGCCCCATCAACGGCGCGATACTCGTCCTCGGATTTGTCACCGAACACTGGACCGGCGACCTCGAAACCGGCAGCGACGTCATGGAAGCCGCCTTCTTCCTCCCCCACGAACGCCCCAACCTCGTCTTCACCGTTCACCGTGAGCTTCTTGCATTATATGACGCATTATATGCCTGACTGATATCCCAGACCATGAACATTTCCGAGAGATTAGGCCAAAATACAGGTCGGCAGGCCTGCTTTTCTCGCGGCGTCGATCTGGCGGGCATCCGCAGAAACAAAGAGCATGGCCTCCCATTGAAGGGCACAGGCAATGTGGAGTGCATCCATGGCGCGGACGGGACTTTCCTCGAGGATGTGAACCGTATCGGCAATCACGGGCGAGGTAAGATGAATTACGGTGGTTGACCCGATTTCCTCGAAAAGACGTGTTTTGGCCTGTTGGTATTGATGTGACGTCAACATTTTTTCTCTCCGGCGCCGATTAAGTGCGGAAATGATCTCCGGCACCCCTATCACACTGATGCCGAGTTCTGTGGTTTTCTGACAGATGGCTTCCACCTCGTCACTGCCCGCTTCATCAACATACCGTTTGGCCAGTGCTGAAGAGTCAAAATAGGTCTTCATGATCGCGTTCCTCGAGGATAGCCTCCGCCAATCCCGTTCCGCGTGTGGCTAAGCGCAAGGCGGGCCGTTTCCAAGCGGGAGGAGTCTGGGATGCATTCACCGGGCACACTTCCGCGATAGGCTTACCATGCCGAAGCACCAACAATGTGTCTCCCTGCTCCACGTCCGAGAGGAATCCCGACGCATTTTTACGAAACTCCGTGAAGGTTATGGTTTTCATAACAGCCCTCAATTCTGTACAGAACTGTACAGTAAAATGTACACTTTGTCAAGTAAACCGGTTGGTCATCCGATTTTGTTGGATGCACAAAGTTCAGGGGTTTGGACTTAAACCGTCAATAAATCTTCTCCATAGGCTGAATTGTGCTTTTTACCTGGTTCATGATAGAACGAGGGCATAAAGAACATGAGGAGCCATGAAAGACAAAGAGTTGACGCAATTGGGTGTGCCGGGGCACGCGATGGAGGCGGCGCGGCGTGTGATCCAGCGGGCGGGGCAGTCGGGGCTGCATGCGAAGCAGGTCCGGAAGCATGTGCGGATGGTGTTGCGGAATCCCGGGGTGCATACGCTGGACGCGGTGTTTGGGGAGTTGGCGGTGGCGGTGGCGGGGCCGCATCCTCCGGCGGGAGGGTTGCCGACTGCACGGCGTGCGCCGTACCGGCAATGGGGCCGGGATTTGGACCCGAAATCGATTCAGCAAATGGAGAACGCGTGTTCGCTGCCGGTTTCGGTGCGGGGGGCGCTGATGCCGGATGCGCATGTGGGGTATGGCCTGCCCATCGGCGGAGTATTGGCCACGCGAAATGCGGTGATCCCGTATGCGGTGGGGGTGGACATCGCGTGCCGGATGAAAATGACGGTGTTGGATCTGCCGGTGGATACGCTGGACAAAAACGCGGACCGGCTGAAGACGGCGATAGAGAAGGAAACGCGGTTCGGGGTGGGGGTGTGTTTTCAGAACCGGCGGAGCCATCCGGTGATGGACCGCGATTGGACGGTGTCGCCGGTGACGCGGGAGCACAAGGACAAGGCGTGGGGGCAGTTGGGCACGAGCGGGAGCGGGAATCATTTTGTGGAGTTTGGGACGCTGGAGATTTTCGGGGATGATCTTGGCCTGGCGCCGGGCATGTATCTCGCGCTGCTCACCCACAGTGGCAGCCGGGGCACGGGTGCGCTGGTCTGCGAACATTACAGCAAGGTGGCGCAGCGGCTGCATCCGGAACTGCCGAGGGAACTGCAGCATCTGGCATGGCTCGATTTGGACCGGCACGAGGGCCAGGAGTATTGGGCGGCGATGGAACTCATGGGCGAGTATGCGGCGGCGAATCATGCGTGCATCCACGGGCACATCGCGCGGCATTTGGGGGTGCGGGTGTTGCTCGATATCGAGAATCACCACAATTTTGCCTGGAAGGAAGTGCATGACGGTGAGACGGTAATTGTCCATCGCAAGGGGGCCACGCCCGCCGGGAAAGGGATGGTGGGCATCATTCCCGGCTCGATGGCGACGCCCGCGTATGTGGTGCGGGGCAAGGGCGAGCCGGCGTCGCTGCATTCGGCATCGCACGGCGCGGGCCGGGTGATGAGCCGGACACAGGCGAAGAAAACGTTTTCCTGGAAAGAAGCGGCGAAGGTGTTAAAGGAACGCGGGGTTACGTTGCTGGAAGCGGGGTTGGATGAGGTGCCGATGGTGTATAAGGATATTGATGCCGTGATGCGGAGCCAGGAGGACTTGGTGGAGAAGCGGGCACGGTTTTTCCCGCGCCTCGTCAAAATGTCCCCCGGAAGTGAGCGTCCGGAAGACTAGTCAGGATTTCTCTCAAAAGACCCGTACAAAATCAATATCGCATTCCCCGGGAACGCCCACATCTGGGCAATCCTGTGGAAGACCGTTGTAGGGCACTTTGCCCACAAGCAGTTCGATTACGGGTTCGCTGGCGCTATTTTTGCGGTAAAACACAAAGAAGCGCTGGTAGTGAATGCCATCCCTGCTGAATTCGGCCACGCCCTGGGCATTGTCCCAACGCGCGCGAATCCACACCCAGTCCGAAGCCGCATACGGCGGCCCGATGATTTGCGTGCCCATGATGTCCGCCTGGAGTTCGTTCTTGCGGGCCCCGATGCGCGCGGCGTCTCCATTGCTCCAGCGCACCATGGCGGAAGGCCCCCATGACATGCCGCCGTCGGTGCCCTGTTTCAGCCGAAGCTCAAACCCGCGAAGGCTTTTGTTTAACGGGAATGAGAGATAGGCGTAGGTGTTGGTTTTTGCGGTGATGTGCAGGCCGCCGTCCTTGATGGAGAAAGGCTCGGAATTCGCGGGCGAAACCGAACGTTGCACCTCCGGCATGGCGTCAAATTCCTCGGACCATTGCGGCGTGGCGGTCCAGTCCGCACCCGATAAAAAGGCTTGGAGCGCTTTTATTTTATTCGGCACGGCGGTTTGGCGCTCCCGCGCGCGCTGGTCCACGAACTTCTGCAGGTCCATGGTCAGGCGGGGCCGGTAGTGCGTGAGCATGAACTCGCATTTTTGCGGATTCCCGATCAGGGTGTGGAGGCGTCCATTCGCTTCGAGCAGGGGCTCCATCAATTCAGGGGTGAGTTCTTTGGCGCTGTTGGTGCACAACACGCCGATGCAGTTGTTGATGTTGTAGCCGGATACGAAAAACCGGAGATAGTCGAAATCGCCATAGACCGCGTCGCGGCCTTCGCCCCGCAGTTGGATGTCGGTGTAGGCGTCGGCGTGCGGCATATACATCCTGCCCTCGGGCGGTCCCAACGCCTCCGTGGAATGCCATTCGAGGATTCCCTTTTCACCGATAATCGCCCGGCTGTGGCGCGCGAGGGCATACAGTCCGGCGGGATTCTTCGAGTATTGCCCGTCAAAATAAAGGCCGTCCGGCTTGAGATCGCGCATCACCCGCGTGATGGCATCGAGGAACAGCGGCATGTTCTCGCCGCTCGTGATCGAACCCGGACACACCCCCGGCTGGTCGTTGACCGCATTTTTCTCCTGCCAGGTGCCTTTCAGGAAATAGTATGGGCTGGTGTAGACGATGAAGGGCATGTCCATGCCATGGATCGTGTTTCGCACGCGGTTCCATTCATCGAGGCCGAGCCTCGGCACGAAATCCAGGTTCCAGTCCTTCCACAGCATCACTTCGGATTGGAGCAGGATCATCGATCCGTAGGGTTTCCACGTTTTGAGTTCGTCATCGGGCGGATAGGAGGTTACATTCGACCAATGCCAGATCACCTGCTGATCCAGCGAGCGTTGCCAATCGTAGGGCTTCGGCGGGCACACCCCGAAGCACAACACCGCTTCCGCGGGCAATGCGTACCGCGCCACGTCATCTTGATAGGGATCATACTGATCACCAAGTTCCGCTTCTGAACAATACACCGCGAAACCACCCAGTTCATCCACTACCAGGTGATTGCTCTTCCAGGAGGCATTCCAGGCTGGCGTAATTTCACGCCGCACGGTGATTTCAAGCGGCTCATGCACCTGGATCATGCACATCGAGTCGCCATTAATGCGCACCGTGATGCTGGGTTGTTCCGCCGTGAGCCGGGCGAATCCAGGACCGTTATGCGTCATTTGCACGGATTTCAACGGCTTACCAAGCAGGATTTTCCCAACCAAACGCCGTTCCACCAGCCGTTGCTGAAAAGCGAACTCCCCTTTGCCGGAATCAACGGTAATCGCCGCGCCGGTCGTGACCACCCGTGCGCCGGATTCTACTTGGTTCCCCTGTTCCACCACCATCCCGCATTGTGGATCGGGAAAGACGGAAGGGTTCATCAGGTCCTGAAATCGCGGCGTGGAATCCTGCGCGGCGGCGCCCACGGCACTCAGCACGGCAACCACAAACAACGATACCGTTCTCATAAGGCACTCCTTGCTCGGAACGTGAGCATACTTCTTTTCTAAAAGGTATCGTAGTGTGTGAATGCGGTGATTTCCCTTCTTGGCGGGGCGGGGGGTTGTTCGCCGGGGTAACCGAGGGGCATGAGGCTGACGAGTTCGTAGCCTTCCGGAACACCGAGGACTTCTTTGCAGGCGTCATGATTTATCAGGCCCGCAACCACGGTGCCCAAGCCATGGGCATGGGCGGCCAACGCGATGTTTTGCGTCACAACGCCCAGATCAAACATGAACCAGTCGCCAAATTTACTGGCGGCGTTGCCTTTGTAGAATCCCGCGCGTTTCAGTTCCGCGCATAACGCCAGCAACACCGGCGCCTCCACTATCGCCTTATAGGAAGGGTTGCCCTTGGGGACGGCTTCCTGCAGTCGCGCCCGGATGGCCTTATCGGTGATGACAATCAATTCCCAGCATTGCGTGTTGGCCCAGGATTGCGACCAGCGTACGGCTTCCAGCACGGCGGCCAGTGCATTTTCCGGCACCGGGTCCGGTTTGTATTTCCGTATGCTTCTGCGTCCGCGAAGAATGTCCATGAAATCCGTCATGACAGCGCTCTCCTTCCAAATTTCACTCCCACCATGCACGAAGTGTACCGCGAATGCTTTTGAAAATCCAACTGTTCGCCCTGCGTCCGGCCGGCCGGCGGTTAGGCGGGGAAATGCATGGCCATGGCGAATTCCATGGCAAAATCAGGATCATTCGAGAGTTCAACATGGCGGGTTTGGCGTGCAAGCGTTTCCGCGTGACGCCGCGAAGTATTCGACAACAGCGCCCAACGCGCCCCGCTTAGCGAGGTATTGCCCACATACCGAATTTTCGTGTGGTCGATTTCCGGCGGGATCAAGCCAATGCGTTGGGCATGATTGCGCCGAATGAAGCTGCCAAAGCCCCCGGCAATAAGAACACGTTTAAGGTCCTGCAGGGTGACTCCCGCCTGCTTGAGCAGAATGGAAATTCCCGCGCGGATGGCGCCGCTGGCCAACTGCAATTCTCGAATATCGCGCTGATTCAGGGACACGCCCCCGGCCAACGCAAATTCAACATCCCCGGCGTTATTGACCCGTATGCGTTGCCGCAGGGCTTCCGGCAAATTCGATGGCGCGTTTTCCGGCGTCAGCAAACGTCCGTCCGGCGTGACAATCCCGTGGTGCAGGAGTTCCGCCACACCGTCAATCAAAGCGCTTCCACATAATCCCATGGGGGGAGCATCATCAATCACACTGCAATGCACATCATCGCTCATCACGATTTTTTCGATGGCCCCGCGCGTGGCGCGCATGCCGCAGGAGATGCGCGCGCCTTCAAAGGCGGGCCCGGCGGCGGTGGAAGCCGCCCAGAGGCGCCCTTCGTGTGCCAGGACAATTTCTCCGTTCGTGCCGATGTCCACCATGAACGATGGCCCTTCAATTTCTGTAAGCCGTGTGGCCAGCATGCCCGCCACGGTGTCTCCCCCGACAAATCCGCCAATGACCGGAAAGACATAGGCCATGCCGCGCGGATGTATGGAGATACCGAAATCCCGGGCGGGCCGGTGAAGGCCCCGCGAGAACACCGGCACAAACGGCACCTGGCCGAGCTGCGCCGGATTCACACCGCACAACAGATGCTCCATCGTGGTATTGCCGGAAAATATGACCTCATAAATGCGGTGCGGCGAAATGCCGGCCGCATGGGCCAACGCTTCGAGCATAGTGTTTACTTCGCCAATGATGGCGCTCCGCAATTCATGGAGCGCATCCGCGTTTTTCCCCGCGTACGCGATGCGCGACAGGACATCGTCCCCATAACCGACCTGCGGATTCATGCGGGATGCCACGGCCCGCTCTTCGCCGGTATCGAGATCGATCAAGACCCCAACCACCGTGGTGGTGCCGATGTCGAACGCCGCGCCGTAAACCGGATTGGCGCTTTCCCCCGGATCAAAGTCAATCAGGAAACTGTTTGAAAGAATGGCATGGCCTTTGAACCCCTCCGCGCGCAGCGCATGTGGAAGCGCCCGCATCATGTCCATATCCACGGAAAATGCGCCGATAGCCCGCTCCAGACGAAGCATATCCGAGGCGTCATCCTGTAAGGCCGGCGCGGGGAGGTCCACCTTCACTTTTCGTGCCGCCGGCATCAGGTCGGCGAACTGTTCCGTGGACGACGTGGCCAATATTTGATGCCGGCCGCCAAACAGTGAACTGTCCGGAATAAAAACCACCGCATCGGCGTGCAGGGTGGTTTGACACGCCAAGCGCCAGCCTTCTCCCAATGCGGTATCGTCCAATGCCGCGCGCTCCGCGTCCGAGGGTTCAGAGCCACACGACATCAGCCGGACCCGGCACTTGCCGCATTTCCCCGCTCCGCCGCAGGGTGTATCAATGGTGAGGCCCGCCTGTGCCGCGGCCTCCAGGATTTTTGTGCCGGGCAACACCGAGACACTTCGCCCCTGCGGCTCGAATTTCACTTTGATCTGTAATTCCTGCATACCAATAGTTCCATGACTGCTTCAAGGGCAACAGCCTAGCATGAACAAAACCTGAATTAACAACTCGGAGGACCCATGCTCAATAGATATCGTTGGCATCTCCCGGCCGTTTTACGCGCCCAGTCTATTGGCCCGATTGGTCCCAGACCTCCCAGACTTTTCAGGCCTTTCATTCCACCACTACAAACCGATATGGCGGAATGACCATTTCCGGCTTCCCCGGAATCCGCACCTTGGCCTCCTCCCCCGAATAATTCAGCAACGCAAACGCCCCGTCCTGAAGCACGCTTGCGTACGTTTCCGCCGGTTTTTCCATTTTCAACATCGCCTCCGTCCGGGCATCGAGGATCTCCAGATTCCGCAGCCGTTGATACACGCCTTCCGCATAGCGGGGGGCGGGTTCACGGTCTTCCTGGAACAAAAAGGCTTTCCCCTTGCCGGTATCCCCGCAAAGCCAACGATCAAAGGTGGTGGAATTGCCTTCAACATTGACGAGGGGTGTGCGGCTCCAGTACGGGCAGATGATTGTACCGCCTTCTTTCAGCCAGGCGTCAATGACCTCCAGCACCTTTTGTTCCACAATGTGGCTCCAAAGGAACACCAGCACCTTGTACCGGGGCAATGCCCCGTCCAGAATCATTTGTTCCCCGCAGAAATCGAAATCGAGATAGGACCGCAGCGCCGACACACGCGGATAAAACGCGGACGCATAGAGATTCCTGAAAACCGCGTCATCCAGTCTTCCAAGCGTATCGGGATAGAGCACGGCGGCTTCGATGAAGGGTTCGCTGCGGCGATCCATCAATGGGGCCAAAACCCGCCACGCGGGAATGGTCTGGTCATAGTTGGTGAGGTTGGGACCGTATTGAAAGAAGTGACGGCCATTGTTCACAAAGAGATTAAACAGCCGCGCCGCGAATCCCTTGGCGGTGTTGCTGCTGGCGGGTTCCGACCCAAAGCCCACTTCATAGAACCGCGCGGCGGAGGACATCATCCGGGTGACCTGGAAATTCTGGATGTAACTGTCCACTTCGTTCGTGGCGCGAATCCCGCCATTGACGCGCTTCATGCTTTTCGCCTGGGCGGTGAAGTCCGTGCCGGATTCGACAAATCCCCACCCGCCGGAGGATTGATAAATGTAGGTGTTGGGCATGGCCTCGCGCGCCCAAAGCGCCCACCGTTCACACCACTCGGTCATGGCCCCCACATACCAGTCCACCGTGTCTTTGCGTATTCGCGGCGATTCGATGAATTGGGGAATGGCGCACTGCGCCTCGTCAAAACTCTGATATCCGGCGCCCCACGCTTGGTTTAAGGCATCCAGTGTCCCATAGCGATTCTGCAGAAAATGACGGAAATGAGGCGCGGCATGGACATCGCCCATCCACCAGCCGATGTGAATGTGTTCCTTCTGATTTTTATAGCCCCAATTGCCGCCCGCGGGATACTGCGATTCGCCATAATTGCCGCTGGGCCCCAAGCGCACCGCCAGGAGCACATTCCTGGATTCATAGTGCTTGCCAAACGCCTGTAAAAATCGTTTCACATGCGGTGTCTGGTTCTCACAGAAAATCGTTTGGATGTTATTGCCCTGATGGTGTTCCAGGCATTGAAACCCAACATTTTCCGGGGAATCATGAAACCAGGAAGGCAGGGTATACGCCGAACCCACAATCAACAGCGGCAGCCATTTCAGGCCATGCCGCCGCGCTTCCTCCACAATCGCATCATAATAACTCCAGTCGAAAATCCCTTTTTCCTTTTCGACATCCCCCCAGCGGACATAACTTTCAACGCCATTGAATCCCAGGCGGGCGGCCAGCAGGCAAAGATCATGCATCCGTTCCGGGTCCTCCCCCGCGCTGACCACCAAATCCATGGGACGCTTCAACTGAACAACCGGCTCGATACGGTCCGGAATTTCCGCGTTCACCGCTTCCACCAAGCCATCGGGGAGACTGGGCAGAAGATTCAGCCGGGTGATGGCGGTCAATCCATACAGGCACATTTCCACAGTATTGGCTTGTCCTTGTGAAAAGGCCGGAACGTCCAGTTGGAACAGGGCGCGCCGCTTCTTCCCCGTGCCCAACGCCGTATAACCGGCCAGGGGATGTGCCGCCTGCATGGCAGGCCGTTGCGCATCGGATGCGCCTGCTGAATACTTCATCTCAATGAAAGTAATATCATCATCCCAATACTCCACCACCAAAACCGGCTTGTCGGCTATTCCCCAAGCCACCTTGGACAGGCAAAAAGAAATTCCGCGTCGGTTGTAATAATCCTCCGTGTTGACCGGTGCGCCAACAACCCGTTCCCCCCGCACTTCGCGATCCACCGGCGGAAAAGCATCGGTTTTAACCAACGCAAGGCCTTTTCCTGCATTTGGCGCCGCCGCATCAAACACAATTTCGTCCGCGGCGGCCCAAAGGGTTCCCCACGCCACTCCCACCAGACACAATAATGCTCGCTTCACAAATTCATCCTTTTTTTGTGTTACAGTTCCCAGTCCGTGAATTTCCGGCGCATCAACATATAGAGGAAGAACGGGCCGCCTATCAGGGTGGTGATAATGCCGATGGGCGTTTCGCCGGGGAGAATCAGGCGCGCGGCAATGTCGCATGCGCACAGGAAGGCTCCTCCCACTATCAAACTGAGCGGCATAAGAAGACGGTGCCGGGACCCCGTGATCATGCGCACGCAGTGGGGGATGATCAGTCCGACAAAACCAATCGGGCCCACCACCGAGACGATGACCGCGGTCATGAGCGAACCAATGAAAAAGGTGAGCGCCTGTAAACGGCCCAGATGGACCCCGCGTCCTTCGGCGAGATCCGCGCTGAACCCAAATTGATCAAACTTCGCGGCCTGCGCCAACAACGCGGCGGAACACGGAACAACGCCCAAAAACAACATCAGCACCGGTTTGTATCCCAGCACGTCCACCCCGCCCATCAGCCAGCGATCCATCATTACGAGCCGTTCCGGAGCCGCGAGGTACCGGGTGAACATGATGCCGGAATTGGCCAGCATGCCCATGGTGACTCCCGCCAGCAACAACACCGAAGGGGCCATGCGTTGTTTGCGGGCCGCCAGCCCATACACGAGCAACACATCAACACCCGCAAAAAGAAAGGCACAGAGCTGCGCCGTCGGCAACCGCAAGGTCAAACCGAAGAACCAGCCCATATCCACGAGAATAAACGAGAGCCACGTGCCCAACGCGCCCGCACTGGCCACCCCCAGCGTGTAAGGTTCCGCCAACGGATTCCGCAATAGCGCCTGAAACGAACATCCCGCCAATGCAAGTCCGGCGCCCGCCAACAACGCCGCCAGCGTGCGCGGCAACCGTTGATACAGGAGAATACTCAACGTGGGGGCTTCGGAAAGCGGCATATGCGTCCGCCATTCGCGCCATGCCTGCGCCATGTTCAACGACTCCGCGCCCAAAAGGATGCTGGCCGCGAAAATGACCAGGCAGAGTCCAAGCAGGGGGGCAATCCAATGATATCGGGTGGTGGATTTCATGGCCCATCCCCCCGCTTGGGCAGCGCCGCGACAAAGGGCGTGCCGCTGAAAGGATGGGCGCCCACGCGTATCGAAGCAGCGTACGCCGAGGAAAGCAATTCCTCCGTGAATATGTCCTTGGGCGTTCCCGAAGCCAGAACCCGGTGGTCCGCCGATAATAAAACCAACGCATCACAATACTGTGCGGCAAGGTTCAGATCATGTGTCACAAGGACGATGCCATACCCTTGACGCGCCAGCCGCGCCAGCAATTCAAAAACCTCCATTTCATGATGGATGTCGAGCGAAGAGGCCGGCTCGTCCAATAGCATCAACTTCGGCTCTTGCGCCAATACGCTGGCCAGAAGCACGCGCTGCCGTTCGCCGCCGGACAAGGAGGAGAACGCGCGGTGGCGGAGCGATTCCGTTTCAGTATCGCGGAGGCAGCGCTCGGCCACCTCAAGGTCCTGTGCACGGAGCGACCCCAGTATGCCGGTGTGAGGATAGCGCCCCAGGCAAACCACCTCGAACACGTTGAGCGAGAAGGCCGGGTCCACCATCTGCGGCAGGAACGCCAGCGTGCGTGCGCGGTCCGTGGCGGACAAAGAGGACAGCGGCGCCCCATTCACCCGCACCATGCCTGAACCGGGATGCAGCAATCCGCACAAAATACGCAGGAGCGTGCTTTTCCCCGAACCATTGGGCCCCACCAACCCTGTAATGCCGCCGCTTGAGACGGATACATTGACATCCCGCAACACATCCTGGCCCGGTTCATAGGCAAAACATATTGATTCGGCCTGCAAGGTGTGCATTGGTTATTCGCTTTCAGCGGTCAGCTTTCAGCGGCCAATGGAAGCGCGGGGCTGATACTGAACCGGCAAATCCTGGGTCACGGGTGACATTACCATTCCGGAGAAGCATTACCTGAAAGCACGTGAGGTGTCAAACAGAGCCCTCCTTACTCTTTGGGCCAATCCGGGAATGGAATCTCACCATGCAATTTACTGGCAATCAACCGGGCAATCTCCCCGACGCGCGGCCCGGGCCGCATCCCATGGGATTCGGTGATGAGAAAGATGCGCCCGCTCTGTACGGCGGGAAGCGTGGAGAGCGCTTTCCAATCCGCATAGAACGCGTCCTGCTGATTTTGTGTAAGCCCTTCCCCGCAATGGAACTCGATGATTACGTCCGGCGCCTTCATCACCACCGATTCTTTGGAGGCCTCGAAATATGTTTCCGGTGAATCCGAAAACACGTTATTACCGCCCGCCACCTGCACCAACTCGGAAACGAACGACGCCCCGTTTACCGTGTTCAACGTGTTTAAATCATGCGAGGGCCGCCCGGTGATAATCAGCACTTTCGGACGGGGATTATCCTTGACGGCATTCCGCACCGCCTGAATTTCCATTTGTATGCGCTCGCGCAGGCGGTCCGCTTTTTGCTGGCATTTCAATTCATGGCCCAGAACAATCAATCCTTGATCTATCGTGGCCAGACTGTCCATGTTCAGATTCAACACCGGCAGCTTGTTCATTTCCGCGTATTCCGCAACCTTGGGATACTTCCCGGCCAGAATCAGCAATTCCGGGGCGAGCATCGTGATCTTTTCCAGATCAGGATTGATATACCCCCCCACCTTGGGCAACAGTTGCGCTTCGGGCGGATAATCATCCAGTTCACCCACCCCAATCACCCGCGCCCCTTGTTTCAATGCAAACAGGGTTTCGGTGACATGCGGCCCCATGCTAATGATACCCTTGCGCGGTTTCTCCCCATTCGCGCCACACCCCGGCCCCAGCATCACAATCACACCACACAGGATAAAAAGAATGCATGCACGGCAAATAAAAACTATCGGCCTCTTCATAAAAATCCTTCCCTCAAACTTACCGGCCAACACACCGAGTACCTGTTCGCCTATTATTGCGCAAACAACATCGAAATGCCAACTCGAGCAATTCAACGTTGTGCTGCACGAAGACCAAAAAAAACAGCAAGACAGTCCGCGATATGCCGGTCTTTCCATTTACAGCCGATCAGCATCAAAAGGCTCTAGCGAAGTCTGAACCCCAACTTCTCACCAGATAAATGCCCTGCGCCGCGAAAAGATCAAACAGGCACTCTCAACATAGTGTCAACCCCCTGCTATGCCCGCAACGCCGCGAGCGCCCGCTGAAAATCGTCCGGAGGCGGCGCGGAAAAACGCATCCGCTCCCCCGTCACCGGATGGGTTATTCCCAACAACTCCGCATGCAGCGCCTGCCCGTGAAGCGCCTCCAACGCCGCCCGCGCGCCGGAAGAAACCGGCCACGCGGAAAAATCGGTTACGCCATACACCGGGTCCCCAAGCACCGGATGCCCCGCAAACCGCAGATGCACGCGAATCTGGTGCGTACGCCCGGTCTCCAGGTGAAGCGCGACAAGCGAGGCCGCGCCAAACCGATCCAACACTTCAAAATTCGTGACGGCGGCCCGCGCGCCCACCCCCGTGACCGCCATGCGGCTGGGCTCCGCCAGGCTGCGCCCAATACCCGCGCTGATGCGCCCCCGCTGTTCCTTAAATTCACCCCGGACCAGCGCCACGTACCGCCGGTCAAACGTGTGCGACGAAGCCTGTTCCGCCAACGCATTGAACGCCCGCTGCGTCTTGGCAACCACCATCACCCCCGAGGTGTCGCGGTCCAGCCGGTGGACAATCCCCGGGCGGTTCAAATCCACCCCCGGACATTGAAAATCGGGGCAGCGATGCAAAATGGCATTTACCAACGTACCCGTATAATGCCCCGGCGCCGGGTGCACCACCATTCCGGACGCCTTGTTCACAATGACCAGTTCCGCATCCTCATACAGGAGGTCCAACGGAATATTTTCCGGTTCGGGCGTAACGGGCGGCGGTGGCGGAATTTCGACCGCCACCTGATCCCCCGCGGCAAGGAGGCGGGACGGTTTGGCGCAGGCGCGCTGATTCACGGTGACCAAGCCCTCTTTGATCAGCTTTTTCATGAAGGATCGTGAAGCATCCTCGATGACTTCGGCCAGAAAAATATCCAACCGGAGCCCGGCATGCTCCTCGCCCGCCGTATGTTCAATTCGTTCGTTCATTTTTCGGCACTACGCATTCCTGTTGATGTATTCCTGCCGCGCATTGATATAGCCCAGGGAATCCGGCGCAAGGCTGGCACCGGATGTCGTTGCGTCCTTGATGTCCTTTGTTCCCGTTAAACGCGAAATACGCCCCCTTCTTACGTGAACACTACACCAGGATATTAAGCTGAGGGGTGGCCATCGGCGTGGCAGGATAGGCATTGTTCCTGGCGGTCTGCATCTCGTTGTTGGGGGTGGCTGCAAAGGGATTGGCGGCCTCCGCGGCCGAGGCCATGGTTTTGAACTCGTTTTGCACCGGAGCAGCCCCCGCCTGGGCGGTGGTTTCGGACGGCGCAGCCTCAATCAATCGCGGGGTAAACCGCCGTTGCTGTTCTTCCTGGGCGCGTTTCAACTCATCCTGCCGCGCATTGAACGCTTCCCGCACCTCTTCCATGGTGGGCACCATTTCCCGGGCGCGCTGGACGCTGGTGTCAATGGTGTGCAATGCGGCGGTAGGGCCTGAAATGGTGTTTTTCCCAAATCCGGCCCGAAGTTCCCCTTCGGGTTTGCTCTTGAATCCCAGTTCCGGCGTTTTGACACTCGAACGTTTGGCCAAGTTCACACTTGCGGCCCGTGATGCCATCACGTCCTGGGCTATGGTGGATATCCGGACACCCATCGGCACCCATAATCCTTCATGCCACGTTCAGACGCTATTAGTTACTGCTATTGCTACTAAATTGTCGCATTTCCGCCGGGGATTGTCAAGGGATATGGGTGTTTCTTAACGTTATTTGCCGGAGCCCTTGGTCCAGATAACGCGTTCAATAAGCGGAAGATATTCCGACCATTCCTGGCCGTTGTCGCGGGTTTCCTCAATGATCCGGGTGAAGGCGGCGGCTTGGGCGTCCAGGTTGTCGATATGGTGTAACACGATGGCTTCCAAGGTCTTAGGAACGACCGGGGAGCCATTCACGAGTTCGCCATGGTGGGAAAGGATGCAGTGGAGGATTTGGAGGCGGAGTTTTTCGGGGAAGTCCGGGATAGTGTTGATTTTGGCCTGGACCATGTCGCAGCCGATTTGCAGGTGGCCGAGGAGTTTTCCGGCGTTGGTATAGTCCACATAGAGTTCATGGGACATTTCCTGAATTTTCCCGGCGTCGTGGAGCAAGACGGAGGTTAGGAGGACGTCCTTGTCGATTTCGGGGAAGAGTTCGCACATGGTGAGGGCAAGGCGGGCCATTTCGAGGCAGTGCCGGAGGAGTCCGCCGCGGAATTCGTGATGCCATTTCTTGGCGGCGGCGGCGGCGGCGAACGAATTCATGAATTCCGAATCGCTCAGGAAAAGCTGCACCAGTTGCTTGAGGAACGGATTTTCAATACCCTCGAAAATCGCGCGGAAACTCTGGAGATCCGTCGGGGTGGTGACGACGGCGGGCACCAGGTCGGTCAGGTTATAGTCGGTTTCGCGCAGGGGAAGCACCTGGTCCACCTGCACCTGCAACCGGTTCTGGTAGGTGGTGACACGGCCCCGGACATTGACGACATCCCCCAACTCGAACAGTTTGGCGATATCCGGCGCGTTATTCCACAGGACCCCGCCGATCTCGCCGGTTTTATCCTTGAAAACCATGCCGAGGAATTTTCCGCCGTTTTGTTTCGCGCGCAAGTCTTTCCGGATAGCGACGAAATAGTCGTTGATGTAATCGCCTTCCTGGAGCATGTTTACGTATTGATTCTTCATTTCATCCTCGATCTAGGGGTTATGCCGATAGTGAACCTGTGCAAGGTACCTTGCCGGAAGACCTGCTGTCAACTTTGTAGTGAATAGGTTTTTTAGCATTCGCTCCAAAGTTTGCTTTGGAACGCATTTGACCAAAAGCGATGATTTGAAATACGGCATATTTTCGTCTCTTGGTGTGGCCGGGGGTGGTAAGAAAGTAACCTCGCCCTCACGGCCATGCAGTATTCATTGCTTCGCGAATAGCCGCCCAAGAGGCGCATTGACGCGCAATGGAAAACACATGCGGAGGATAGTGTACAATCCTTTTTAGTAGAGGCTATCAGGCATGAAGAAGAAAAAATTTGATTGCGTTGCAATGAAGCGAAAAGGCGCCCGCCAGGTCTATGATGCCGTGAAGGGCATGACCGTGGATCAGGAAGTGGCGTTCTGGCGCGCGAAGACCCGGGAATTGCGTCAGGAAGCGAAATTCGCGAAGAAAAGTGCCGGTGAAAACATGCTGTAATACAGTAGTATGCAATTTCCGTTTTTGGGAGATGCATTGATCCGCACAAGGGTCAAACAACTCCTATAGAACACTTCGATTATTTCTTCGAGTATGTTTTTACAAATTGACTAAGCTCAACCGCTTTCGCCGCGATCTCACGAGCTTCCGCGAGAGAAAAATCGTGTCCCTTACATCCAACCCAACCGGACTGCTCTTCTTCGCCTTTTAAATGCTTAATGAGTGCGCCTTTCTGTTCGCCTGTATGTTTCGAAATTTCCTTTTCAGGGGCGATGATGACCGGACATCCAGGTACAGGACATTTCACCATTTTTGATCTCCTTTGTGTATTTCTTCTCAATTTGTTTAAACATATCAATCAAATTTTGTCTTACCGGCATTTTTTATCAATTCAACATCCAACGTCTTGTCCGGAAAAATCTTTACGGAAAATCCTGACTTATTACGATGAATTAGATATTCATCCCCTTTTTCATCTTTTTCCACATTCATTTCACCGAGTCCGTAGCTGTCGATGAACTGTTGAGCAAATGTCTTTACATCAAGGGCACCGGAATTAAAGAGCTGATCAGCAACAGTAGGACCAAATGTATATCCAATCAATATATTGCCTTCAAATAGCATAACTGATTTAGAAACAAGTACAGCGATCTGTACATCGTCAGGAGCCAGAGAATTTCCACTCCCAAACACAATTGCTTCTATTTCCTCAACCCATCGGACATCATCTTCACCTAGAAGTTCCTTCATAAGTTTCAATGTGTCATCCCGCTTCATCCCAAGGAAGATCCCTTTGACTTTGAACTTTGCCAAATTTGAGAACTTTACATCATGTTTTTTTCAATCTCAGCAACAGGAATATCTGCTTTTTTATCTTTATTGGAATTCTTGGCGCCTACATTATCTTCGTCGGTGATTTGAGCGTTGCCTTCTTCCTGTATATCCGCTGTTTGCTCCATATTGAATTTATTCGATTCATTCTGCTTGGTTTTTTGTGCACTCTTTGTGGCAATTTCGGGCTGACGTTCATCATCAAATGAATCAGAACCGGAATTTGATAAACCAATTAGGAAACCGACGACAAACACAAATACACCAAACATGATGCTTGCTGGTATGGCTACAAGGTTGTGAGTATTCGTCCGGCGAAAGAGGTATAGTGGGAAAGCCACCACATATAGGAAAATGCAGGCAATTGCCCAAAGTACAATACGACCCTTTGGAATCTTGCGGGCAAAACAGTCGATTATGACGAGTGCGACACTGATAGCAAAAGGCACAAATGCATACCATCGGGGCGCAACCTCTAGTTCACCTACGAATACCAGAATCATTGCAAACAAGAAAAAAGTCCAGCCCAGTATCACTAGCGCAACTGGCACTTTGTGTTTTTGACTTACAGGCGTCGTACTGGTATTTATGGGTAAAGCCATTGGCCCATTTGACAGATTCTCTACAGGCGGAAGGCTTGGCACTACAATTGCGCCGCCACATTTATTGCAGCGGCCACTTTTCCCGGCGTGTTTTTCTTTGATATGGAGTTCTTGGTTGCAGTGCGGACAGGTGAGGTCAATCATTACATATCCCCTCGATTTGCCTAAAACTTTGTTTATTTCCAAACCCACATAAATCACATTCCCTTTTGTGGGTTTGCGGCAGTATACCCCCCCCCGCGACGGAATCAAGTCTTTTTTATTGAAATCTGCCGGGACAGCCTAAGCTTGTTCAAAAAAGATGCCCGTTCCACAACATTGCTTATTCGAACAATAGGCTACCATCTCCAGTACTGGCAGAGCCGATGAATCTTTTTCGTCCAGAAAATATTTCGCGTGTTTCGCGCATTTCGTGGTGAAAAGAAAAGAGGATATGGGCCGCGAATGACCCAGCGCAGCAGCGCCGCAACAGAAAAATAGAGGCTTTCAGCGATCAGCCATCAGCTTTCAGCAAAAGACAGCAAGGACAACAAAGACAGCAGGGACAAATGGGATCGATAGAAGCGTTGGCGGGATAAAATTCTTCGAAAAGATGATGAATGTTGGCGGATAGTAATAGGGAATGACAGAGCGTTACGCGTTTCCGAGGAGGAAGGGCTGGGTCCAGGCCATGGCGTCGCCGGCGCCCCAGCATTCGACGCGGAAATAGGGGTAGGGGAAATCATCGGGGATGGTATAGTGCAGGACGGGTCCGTCGAGGATGGCGGGAACACGCCCATGCTTGACGCAGAGGTAATGGCGGTGGGCGTTGGTGGTGACAATTTCGACGGTATTGCCGCTGACGTGGATGGATTCGATGACGACGCCGGTGCTCGCATAAAAGCGGCCTTGGCGCAGAGCGTGCACGATGGCGTCAGCCTCGCGGGATTCCGATTGCACCATGTTCCAGGCAACGCCCCGGTCCTGGTCTTTGTGATTATCGTCGTGGGCAAACCCCCAGACCTGGCGTCCGGCGCTGAGGAGGCGGTCCCAGCGGTCGGTGGCCAGGGGGCTTCCCTCGGCGCGGCGGCAGATGCCGTTATAGATTTCAATGCCCGCGTATCCCTGCCAGGTTTCGAGGAATTTGTGATCACAGTGGTTGAAGTCCTCGAGCCAGTTGGGATGGTTTATGATGGGGAATCCGCCATTGCTGTTAATGGCGTCAATGATTTTCTGGCGGTCTTCGATGGGTTCCAGGGCGGTATGGGCGTTCACGTGGAGGATGTGGGGGCCGTTGGCGGTGATTTCACACCCGGGGATCAGCGTCATGCCCTTGCCATCAAGTTCGGCGGGATCGGTGAATGTGTCATGATCGGTGATCATGAGGAAATCATAGCCGAGGGCGCGGTAGGCGTTGATGGTTTCCTGCGGCGAAAGGTTGCCGTCGCTGTTGGTGGTGTGGGTGTGCAGATTTCCCCTTAACCATGGGGCGTGATTGTCGTTGTAGGGGCTGCGAATGATAAACGGCACGGGAACTACTCCTTACTCTTCACCCCAGAGTTGCTTGAATTCCGCTTCCGAGGCGTCCTGCACAAGGTCCGGGCGCACCAGGCGCTTGACAATCGGATCGGGAACGCGGGTCAACTCGCCGGACCCCGGGATATGCGTGAGCTGGCGCACCACCTTTTTTTCGGCATCGCATTCGTAGTAGGTCCAGGCGTCTCCTTTGCCCGGGACAAACTGCGAGGTTTTGAAATACAGCATGCCATTCCTCCTACAAAGGTTTTACCGGATTTGGATCATACGGTCTATGGGTTGCTTGGCGCGCTCGATCACCTCGGGCGCAAGCTCCACCTTGAACTGGGTCTTCTTTAAGGCTTCCAGCGTGTCTTCCAACGTGATTTGATTCATGTGCTTGCAACGCAGGCTGCACGCGCGCACCACTTCTTTGCCGGGAAATTCCGCGGCCACGTTGTCGCCCATGGTGCATTCCGTCAGCAGGGCGTAACGCGGGGCCTCGACGGACTTGATGTAGTCGATCATGGTTTTCGTGCTGCCGGCGACGTCCACCCGCGCGATGACGTCGGGATGGCATTCCGGGTGCGCGATGATCACGACATCGGGATATTGGCGGCGGATGTTTTCCACGTCCTGCACGGTGAACAGTTCATGCACTTCACAACGGACGTTCCAGCCAATCACGGCAGGATCATTGTCCGGTACGGTGACGCTATCAGGGTCGTTTCCGGGGATGAACGCGGCACCCAGTTGCGCGGCGGTGTTTTTCGCCAGGTATTCATCCGGGAGGAAGATGACGCGTTTGTGGCCCTGATCAAAAAGGTATTTCAACACTTTGTCGGCGTTTCCGGAGGTGCAGCAATAATCCGATTCGGCTTTCACCACCGCGTAGGTGTTGACATAGCTGACCACGGGCGCGCCGGGGAACCGCTCGCGGAGGGCGCGAACATCTTCGGCATGAATGCCTTCCGCCAGGGAGCATCCGGCGTGTTCCGAAGGCACCAGCACGGTCTTCGCGGGATTGAGCACCTTGGCGGTTTCGCCCATGAACCACACCCCGCAGAAGACGATGATGTTTGCGGAGGTTTTTGAGGCGATGACCGACAATTGCAGGGAATCGCCCGTATGGTCCGGCACGGAATGATACAGGGCGGGCTCCATGTAATTGTGGCCCAGGATTACCGCGTTCAATTCTTTTTTGAGCAGGTTTATTTGGTGCGCCAGTTCGGCTTTCGCCTGAATTTCAAAGTCCGGCACAATCCCTTTGAGCTTCCGGCGCATGGAAGCCAGGGTCTCATCAAGCGAGGCCGGCGCCACCGTGGGGCTTGTTGTAGCCATAGTAAAGAGTATCAACCTTATATTGTTGGGGAATACACAGCCGCCGCAAAATAGATTGGAAACACACTCTAGCACATTCCGGCTGAAAAGAACAACTACGGTTACAGGCTTGCCCGGACTCCAATTGTGGCGGTGCGTTAAAGCAGTAGTCCTTTTCGGGAATATTGCTGTATAATCACCCTATGGGAATTGAAGAACATATTCTGGAAGAAATAATCCACCGGGTTATCCATACAGTCCCGGCAACCCGGATTATTCTCTTTGGCTCCGCCGCCACTGGTCAAATGACACGCGATAGTGATATTGATCTTTTAATTATTAAAGACACTGTGGATGACTTAAAGGGTGAACGCATTCGGATTAGACAAGCGTTGCGGGGTTTGGGATATCCTTTCGATGTGATCCTAATGACGCAGGATCGGTTTGAGGAGACGAAAGGGGTCATCGGTGGTATCGCATATCCCGCAAGCAAATACGGCAGAATCATTTATGACGCCGCCTGATGAGATTCGCCGGCAATTCCTAACAGAATGGCTATCAAAGGCCAACGAAGATCGCGCGGTTGCCCGTTATTTGCTTGAAACAGAAGTGCCGTACCTCGGGATAATTGGTTTTCATGCTCAGCAGGCCGCCGAGAAATATTTGAAAGCCTATCTTGTCTGGAAACAGGTTGAATTCCCTAAAACCCATAGTATTGAACAGCTATTGGATATTGTTGCCACATGCAATTCCACGTTGGCATCATCTTTACATGAAGTAATTGCACTTACCGATTATGCGGTGGAAGTGCGTTATCCCGGTAATCTTCCAGAATTGACCGTAAAAGAAGCCGCTACAGCCGTGGCGCTTGCTGACTTGACGTATGAAGAGATTACCTCTGCATTGGGAGAGGGTGTTACTCCGTAGTAATGGCGTTGTTCTGGCCGTCGAGGGCGGAGGCCATGGCGTGCCAGGCGAGCGTGGCGCATTTGATGCGAATGGGGAATTCGCGGACGCCGCTGAAGACGCGCAGTTTGCCCAAGGCTGCTTCGTCGATTGGGGCGCCGGGATTGGACGTGATCATCTGGTGAAACTTCGCAAAGAGGGTCTTGGCCTCGGCAATGGTTTTTCCCTTAAGAACGGTTGTCATGACGGAGGCGGAGGATTTGGAGATGGCGCAGCCCGCGCCGGTGAAGGCAATGTCCGTGATACGTCCGTCATCCAATTTCACATAGACGGTGAAATGATCGCCGCAGAGTGGATTAAAGCCTTCGATTTTTTGGTCGCAGGGCTCGAGGGCATGAAAATTCCGCGGGTTCTTGTTATGGTCGAGGATGACCTGTTCGTATAGCGCGCGCGTGTCGGCCATCACGCGAACACCTTATTGACTTTGTGCAGCGCCTCCACCAGGGCGTCCACATCTTCACGGGTGTTATACAGACCGAAGGAGGCGCGCGTGGTGGCGGGCACGCCGAAACGCTGCATGACGGGCTGGGCGCAGTGATGCCCGGCGCGGACGGCCACGCCCTCTTCATCAAGGATTTGCCCGATGTCGTGCGGATGGGCGGCCTCCATGGTGAACGCGAGCACGCCGGCTTTTTCGCGGGCATTGCCCACGATGCGGAGGCCGGGCACGGATTTCACGGCTTCCGTGGCATAGCGCAACAAGTCCTGCTCGTGTTTTTGAATATTCTCCATTCCCACCGACTTGAGGTAATCCACGGCGGCCCCGAGCGTGATGGCCCCTTCGATATTCGGGGTGCCCGCTTCGAATTTGCTGGGCAGGCGTCCGTAAATGGTTTTTTCGAGCGTGACCGACAAAATCATGTCGCCGCCGCTTTGATAGGGCGGCATGTCTTCGAGCATTGCCGCGCGCCCGTAGAGGATGCCGATGCCCGTGGGCCCGTACATCTTGTGACCGGAACAGGCAAAGAAATCGCAGCCCAAGGCTTTAAGGTCTATGGGCGTATGCGGGGTGCTTTGCGCGCCGTCCACCAACACCGGCACGTTACGGGCGTGGGCCTTGGCGGTGATCTCCTTGATGGGATTCACGGTGCCAAGCGCATTGGAGACATGCACCACGGAAACAAGTTTGGTGCGCGGGCTCAACAACCGGTCGAATTCCTCCATGAGAAGGTTGCCATCATCATCCATGGGGATGACCCGCAGCCGCGCGCCGGTCTGCTGGCATAGAATCTGCCAGGGAACGATGTTGGAATGGTGCTCCATGTGGGAAATGATGATTTCATCGCCTTCGCGAATATGCTGGCGCCCATAGGAGTACGCCACGAGGTTGATGGATTCGGTGGTGCCCCGGGTGAAGATGATTTCGCATTCCACCGTGGCGTTGAGAAAGGCGGCAATCTTCTGGCGGGCGTCGTCGTAGAGGCACGTGGCGGTCTGGCTCAGATGATGCACGCCCCGGTGTACATTGGCGTTTTGCGCGCTGTAATACCGGGTGATGGCATCAATGACCGCCTGCGGTTTCTGGGTGGTGGCCGCATTGTCCAGATACACGAGAGGTTTCCCGCGCACCTTCGTGTGCAGGATGGGAAAATCGTTGCGTATACGCTCGGCATCAAAGGCCTGACAGGCCCGCCGGCACGAACACGCATTGGCATTTATGGCCGCTACGGCACTCATGGCACTACCTTGCCTCCGGGGGCGCGTACTTCGCATTGACATAGGCGCTCAAATGCTCCCGCACCGCCAGCACCGGCGCTTCCTTGATTATTTCCTGGGCGAAGCCGCAGGTCAGCATGCCGCGCGCGGCGGCTTCGGATATTCCACGGCTCCGAAAATAAAAGAGGACTTCCTGGGGCGGCGCGCCCACCGTGGCCCCATGCGTGCACTTAACGTCATCCGCGAATATTTCGAGTTGCGGCTTTGTCTCAACCGTGGCATGTTCAGAAAGCAGCAGATTATTGTTCAGTTGCCTGGAGTCCGTTTTCTGCGCATCCGGATGAACATGCACCTTGCCAAGAAAAACCGCCTTGCTGTCGCCATCCAGAATGCCCTTGCCATTGATTCGGCTGAGGCCGTGCGGCCGGGCGTGGACCACACTGAAGAACGTATCGGTCAGGCGGCGTCCATCATTCAAATAGAGGCCGTTCAACAGGCATTCCGCGCCTTCGCCCGCCAGTTCGGCGCACAGTTGATTGCGGACGATGTTCCCGTTCAAGGCCGCCACAAACGCATTGAAGCGGCCGCCGCGTTCCAGGCGCACTTCCGTGGTGGCGAGATGGCTGCCTTGCGCCTGCTCTTCCACCACGCGGCAAAAGTCGAGCCGTGCTTCCGGCCCGAGGGCAATTTCTTCCACCACGTTATTCAGGTAATTGTGTTCGCCCGCGGGAGAGGTGTAACTGACGGCAACGCTGGCTTGGCTTCCTTGTTCCAGCACCACCAGCAGGCGGGGATGCGCCACCGAGGGCTCCTGCCCGGCGGTGCTGAGAAAGACAATGTGGATGGGCTTTTCCACCCGGGTATTCTTTGGAATGTAAACGAACGCGCCATCCAACAGGAAAGCGGTGTTTAACGCGGTATACGCGTTGCGGGCTTTCAGATAGTTTCCAAGATGCTTCTCCACGACACGGTCAAGGGGGCCCTGTGCGGCTTGCCGCAGGCTTCCCGCGGCCACACCTTCAGGAATCCGTTGAAGTCGGGACATATCTTCACAATAGTGTCCATTCACGAATACGAGTTCTATTGCTTCCGTGCCCGCGAATAGAAAGGGCGCCACCGTCTCGCGGTCCGGTTTGCGGGTGTCAAGGACAGGGGGATTCCGATAGGGGGTGTTGATAATGGCGCTAATGTTGGTTTTACGCCACTCTTCCATGCGGGTGGTGGGCAATTCGGTGTCGCGGAACAAGTGAACGCCCTGGATGCGCAATTGTTTCAACCACAGCGGATCGCCATTGGGAGCGATACGCGCCCAGTCCGCCGAGTAGTGCGCCTTCTTGGGGTCCTGAATATCAATCGTGGCACTCACAGTCGTAATCCTTTACGCGGCGGCCATGGCTTCATCTTTGAGCCAGTCATAGCCGCGTTCCTCAAGTTCCAGGGCCAGTTCTTTTCCACCGGACCGGATAATGCGTCCCTTGTACAACACATGCACGAAATCGGGCACGACATAGTTCAGCAGCCGCTGGTAATGCGTGACCAGAATGAAGGCCCGCTGCGGCGAACGCAGGAGGTTGATGCCCTCCGAAACAATGCGCAGGGCATCAATGTCCAGTCCGGAATCGCTCTCGTCGAGAATGGCGAGGCGGGGCTCCATGACCGCGAGTTGCAGGATTTCATTGCGTTTTTTTTCGCCGCCGGAGAAGCCGAGATTCACAAAGCGTTCCGCGAAGCTGGCGGGAACATTCATCAGTTCCATCTTTTCCTTGAGGAGGTCCGTAAAATCCATCGCGTCCAGTTCTTCCAAACCGCGGCTGACGCGAATCTCGTTCATGGCGGCGCGGAGAAAATGCGCATTCGATACACCGGGAATCTCCACGGGATATTGAAAGGCCAGAAACAGGCCGAGCCGCGCGCGCTCTTCCGCCGGGAGTTCCAGCAGGTCCTGGTTGAGGAAGATCACACGGCTTTCCGGGTCCACGTCATAGGCCTCGTGGCCCGCCAGCACCTGGGCGAGCGTGCTCTTGCCGGAGCCGTTCGGGCCCATAATGGCGTGTACTTCGCCGTCGTTCACCTTGAGATCAATCCCTTTTAGGATTAGATTGCCATTGACCGATGCTTTGAGATTACGAATGTCCAGCATTTATCCAACACTCCCTTCGAGACTGATGTTCAGCAGTTTGGCGGCCTCCACCGCGAATTCCATCGGAAGGTGATCGAACACTTCCTTGCAAAATCCGTTGACCACCATGGAAATGGCGTTCTCCGGGCCGATACCCCGCGATTGACAGTAAAACAATTGGTCTTCACTAATCTTTGACGTCGAGGCCTCGTGTTCCACCGAGGCGGACTTGTTGCGCACATCAATATAGGGGAACGTGTGCGCCCCGCACTGATTGCCCATGAGGAGCGAGTCGCATTGCGTGTAATTGCGCGCGTTCTCGGCCTTGGGCATGATGCGCACAAGGCCGCGGTAGCTGTTGTTGCTCTTTCCCGCGGAGATCGTTTTTGAAATGATTGTGCTCCGCGTGTTCCTGCCCAGGTGAAGCATTTTCGTGCCCGTATCCGCCTGCTGGCGGTTTCGCGTGAGGGCGACAGAATAAAACTCGCCCACGGAGTTGTCGCCCATCAGCAGACAGCTCGGATATTTCCAGGTGATGGCGGAACCGGTTTCCACCTGGGTCCAGGAAATCCGGGAATTATCCCCGAGGCATTTTCCGCGCTTTGTTACAAAGTTGTATATCCCGCCTTTGCCGTCCGCATCGCCCGCATACCAATTTTGCACCGTGGAATAACGGATGACCGCGTCCTTGTGCGCCACCAGTTCCACCACGGCGGCATGGAGTTGGTTTTCATCACGGCGCGGCGCGGTGCAGCCTTCCAGATAACTTACCTCCGCGCCTTCGTCCGCAATAATGAGTGTTCGCTCGAATTGACCGGTTTCGGCGGCGTTAATCCGGAAATAGGTGCTCAGGTCCATCGGGCACCGCACCCCTTTGGGAATGTACACGAAGGAACCGTCGCTGAACACCGCGCTGTTCAACGCGGCGTAAAAATTGTCGTTTTGCGGCACCACGGAGCCCAGGTATTTCCGCACCAGTTCGGGATGCTCCCGGACCGCTTCGGAAATCGGACAGAAGAGGATGCCTTTGCGCGCCAGAATCTCCCGGTGCGTCGTGGCCACGGAAACACTGTCAAACACCGCGTCCACCGCAACGCCCGAGAGGCGTTTTTGTTCGTTCAGCGGGATTCCCAACTTGTCGAAGGTTTCAAGCAGTTTTGGATCGACCTCTTTCAAATCCTTTCGTTGGGGTGCTTGTTTGGGCGCGGAGTAATAGCGGATGTCCTGAAAGTCGGGGGTGTCATACTTCACATTGGCCCAGTTGGGTTCGCTGGATTCGCGCCAATGCCGGTACGCGTTCAAACGCCATTCGCACATCCACTCCGGTTCTTGTTTCTTGTGGGAAATGAACCGGACAACGTCTTCGTTCAAGCCTTTGGCCAGGGTCTCGGACTCGATATCGGTGGTCCATCCGTACTTGTACGCCTCGTTCGCCATGTCCGCCACTTCGCGGTTGCTGCGTTCCACGCGGGACCCTGTATAGTCCGCATCCACCAACTGTTTCACCGGCGAACTCATTCTTTCATTTTCCTATGCTCCTGTGGAGTAAACACCTATACCACCGTGCGGTGTTCCCATCCTCCGGAGAAGGAGTTGAGCAGGCTGTTTTCAACCTCCACCGCTTCCTCTCATCAAACACCCTTGAGGTGCTTCACTATTCCCGCGGTGTGGCTCACGGCGGAAGCGGAAAGGACCGGCGTGGAGCATGTCACGCCGGTCCTGAACAAGGTTCTATTTCGTGGCGGCCGCCAGGGCCTGCTCGAAATCTTCAATAATGTCCTGAATGTCTTCAAGCCCCACCGAAACCCGAATGAAATCCGGAGTGACGCCCGCGGCAACCTGTTCTTCCGGACTCAGTTGTTGATGCGTTGTGGCCGCCGGTTGAATCACGAGGGTTTTTGCATCCAATACGTTGGCGAGGTGCGAGGCCAGCTTTACGTTGTTGATAAACTTGACGGCGGCGTCATACCCGCCTTTAATGCCAAAACCGAGAATGGCGCCCTGGCCCTTGGGGAGATACTTCCGCGCGCGGGCATAGTCCGGATGGCTCTTTAATCCGGGATAATTCACCCACGCCACGCCGGGATGCTTTTCCAGGAATTGCGCCACGCCCAGCGCGTTTTCACTGTGACGCGGCACCCGCAGATGCAAGGTTTCAAGCCCCTGCAGAAGCATAAACGCATTGAAGGGCGAAAGGGCCGGGCCGATGTCCCGCAGCAGCGTCACCCGCGCTTTAAGGATGTAGGCAATGTTGCCGATGGGCTTCATCGCTTCAAACAGGTTGGCCCCATGATAGCTTTCATTGGGTCCGTCAATCTCCGGGAACTTGCCATTGCTCCAATCGAACTTTCCGCTGTCCACGATGACCCCGCCAAGGGAGGTGCCGTGCCCGCCGATGACTTTCGTGGCGGAATGCACCACGATGTCCGCGCCAATGTCAAAGGGACGGAACAGGAGCGGCGACGTCACCGTGTTATCCACGATCAGGGGAATTCCGTGATCGTGGGCGGCCTTCGCGATGGCTTCGAAATCCGGCACGTCGTTGGCCGGATTGCCGATGCTTTCGAGATACAGGAAGCGGGTGTTGGCATCAATCTGTTTTGCAAAACTGGCGGGATCACGGGAGTCGGCGAACCGCGCCTCAATACCAAAATTTTTCAGGGTGTGTGCAAAAAGATTGTACGTGCCGCCATACAGGGTTTTGGCCGAAACGAAGTTCTGTCCCGCCTTGGTGATGTTCAACACCGCCAGGGTGATGGCGGCGGAGCCTGACGCCACGCCGAGCGCGCCCACCCCGCCTTCGAGCGCGGCCACCCGTTTCTCGAACACATCCGTGGTGGGGTTCATGATGCGCGTGTAAATGTTGCCGAATTCCTGAAGGCCGAAGAGACGCGCCGCATGTTCATTGTCCTTGAACACGTACGACGAGGTCTGATAAATGGGCACGGCCCGCGCCCCGGTGGCGGGGTCCGGCTGCTGTCCGGCATGCAGCGCCAATGTTCCCAGTCTAAAATTTGAACTCATGATCGTTATTCCTTATTCCTTAAAATTCGCATAAACTGTTGTTTCACTTTCTTTTCGTGGCTGGGGATCACAGAATTTCAACCTCTACATCGCCGTGCGGAAAACATTCCGGGGGTCCTCCATAAGAATCCGTTTATTGAAGGGTGCGTCATGCACACCTATCCCAACGCTTCGCGTAAATCAACGAACAAATCGTCCACATGTTCTATTCCAACGGAAATGCGGATCAGGTCTCCGGTTATGCCGGCTTCCTCACGGACGTTTTCCGGCATGGAGGCATGCGTCATGGTGGCGGGATGCTCGATGAGCGATTCTACCCCGCCCAGCGATTCGGCCAGCGTAAACAGCCGCACACGCGACAACACCCGCAGCGCGGCTTCCGTGCCGCCTTTCACGCGGAACGAGAAGGTGCCGCCGAACCCGGTCATCTGACGCAGGGCGAGGGCGTGCTGAGGATGGCTTTCCAGCCCCGGATGCAACACCTGTTCAATCGCCGGGTGTCCCTCGAGCATGTGCGCCACCGCGAGGGCGTTCCGGTTATGCGCTTCCATGCGCAACGGCAGCGTTTTAATGCCGCGCAGAACAAGAAAACAGTCAAAAGGGGCCTGGGGGGTACCCAGGGCATTTTGCAGAAACTTGATTTTCGTGGCCATTTCATCGTCATTCATGATCAATGCGCCGCCCACCACGTCGGAATGGCCATTGATGTATTTCGTGGTGGAGTGCAGTGAAATATCAATCCCCAAATTCAGCGGCTTCTGAAAATATGGGGATGAGAAGGTATTGTCGCACACCGTCAGAACACCGTGTTCGCGCGCGATGGCGGCTATGGCTGCCAAGTCCTGCAAATTCATCAGCGGATTGGTGGGGGTCTCGGTCCAAATCATCCGCGTGTTGGGCCGGATGGCCGCGCGCAATGCATCCAAGTCGCGCAGATTTAGGAACTCAACCTCCACACCCTGCTTCGCCGTGACATTGACCAGGAGGCGGTACGTGCCGCCGTAAAGATCATTGTGCACAAGGACATGATCCCCAGCCTGCAGCAATCCCAGCACCGTGGTTTCCGCCGCCATGCCCGTGGCCAATGCAAATCCATATTTGCCGTTTTCCAAGGCTGCAAGACTGGTTTCCAACGCTTTGCGCGTGGGATTGCCCGTGCGTGAATAATCAAAGGGTCCAGGTTGGCCCACACTGCGGAATGCAAAGGTCGAAACTTGATAAATCGGGGCCATGACCGCGCCATACGCGGGGTCGGGCTCTTGTCCTGCGTGTACGGCCAACGTTTCGTAGTGCATACGGTGCTCCTTCTGGTTTATTCTCAGGCGACCAAATGCCGACTATACAGGTCAGCTTTCTGCAATTGATAAAGTGTACACCAATCACCGCTCAAAAGTCAAAATAAAACTATATCTATCGGAATACAATTTTTTACTTGACAAACAGGCCCAAGGCAGGTATAATTTCAGAAATAAGAGTATTCCACTCAGGTTTATCAGGTTTAATCAGAACCAGCGAAAGGAGAAAACGATGGCACGTATCGCACAAAGCATTACGGAGTTGATTGGGCATACGCCGCTTGTGCAGTTGAATGGACATCCCTGGAGCGCTGTGGCCTCCGTGGCGGCGAAACTCGAATCCTTCAACCCGGGCGGAAGCATCAAGGATCGTATCGGCTACGCTATGATCAAAGATGCGGAGGAAGGCGGACTGCTTACGAAAGAGTCGGTGATTATTGAGCCGACCAGCGGCAACACGGGCATTGCGCTGGCGTTTGTGGCGGCGGCCAAGGGCTACCGGCTTATCCTCACCATGCCGGAGACGATGAGCGTGGAACGGCGCAATCTGCTGAAGGCGTATGGCGCGGAACTGGTGTTGACGCCGGGTTCCGAGGGCATGCCGGGGGCCATACGCAGGGCGGAGGCGCTGGCGGACGAAACGCCACATTCATTTATCCCGCAGCAATTCAAGAATCCCGCGAACCCGGCGATTCACCGGAAAACCACGGCCGAGGAAATCTGGAACGACACGGACGGGCGTGTGGACATTTTGGTGGGGGGCGTGGGCACGGGCGGCACTATCACGGGTGTGGGCGAGGCGATTAAAGCGCGCAAGCCCGGGTTCAAGGTGGCGGCCGTGGAACCCGCGGCATCGCCGGTGTTGTCGGGAGGAAAACCCGGTCCGCATAAAATCCAAGGCATTGGTGCGGGCTTCGTGCCGGAGGTCCTGAACACTAAGGTAATTGATGAAATCATCCAGGTGACGAACGAGGACGCGATGGAAACGGGACGTACCCTGGCCCGGACGGACGGACTGCTCGTGGGGATATCTTCGGGCGCGGCGGCGTGGGCGGCGTTCCAGGTGGCGAAGCGTCCGGAAAATGAAGGCAAGCTCATCGTGGTGATATTGCCGGATACGGGGGAACGCTATCTCAGCACCCCCTTGTTTACAGAACTATAAATCAATACATGGAGGAGTCGATGAACATGCGATGTCGAATGCCAAACTGTCCGTGGTCCAATGGTAACAAGAAAAAAACCCGGTTGAAACGAAACAAAATAACAAGGAGAGAAGTACCGTGAGTCTGTTTTATCCGCCGCCTATCCGCACCTCAGTCATAAATACATTTCTTGACGATGCCAATGACGCGAATCGCCAACGCCCCGCGTTGCGCAACCTGCTGGCGCGCTTGTTCGGCAAGCCCGCCCTTGTGTATTTTTCGCTTCCCCCATCAACGTCCTCCGTGCGCATTCAGGACGGTCCCGCGCGATGTTGCCCCTGTTGCTAAGCAGGGCGTTTCCCCTTTCTGAGGGGCGCACATTCGCCCCCGATCGTAGTTAATCCCGCGCGTCTTCCAGCGAAGACAAATCCCATTTCGACCCGCCCCGTCAGGATATCCCTATCGGAGCACACGCGATCCCTGTATCCCGGCCACACAACGTTTAATAAGGAGAACTCTATCATGCGAAATGCACTATCCCTGTTAATTCTTTCTGCCCTCGCGACGGTTTCATGGCCAACGTGGGCGGAACTGCAAAACGTGGAGGCAGGCGGAACCATCCGCATCCGTGGAAATTATTGGACCGCCTCCGCCACCCCGGACGACCCCGGCCGTCCAAATGCCGGATTGAGATATCCGGCGGTACCGGGACGTCCCGCCATCACGAGTCTGTTCTCGTGGGACCAAAAAGGCAGCGGCTATTCCGCGGTGGAGCAGCGCACCCGAATAAATGTGAAGGCGTCTTTCACGCAAAACGTGTCCGCGTTTTTCGAACTGGACAGCTACGACATCTGGGGTGAAGACTTCCGGTCTGCGGGCTATATCACCGGTGCGGATGCACGCGCAAACTCGGGAAATGATGTTGAAATCTACCAAGCCTATATTGACATCGGCAAAACCTTCGATCTTCCGGTCCATCTGCGGATTGGCCGGCAGGAGCTCCAGTTGGGCAATGGTTTCCTGCTGGGAACGAATGACGGCAAGAAACTCTTTACCGGACTTTCGTTCGACGCGGTACATGCAACGTATGCGCCCATCGACAAGCTGGCCTTGGGCGCGGTATGGGCCAAAGCCGCCGACTTGACCGGACTTGAACAGGACGGCGACGTGGACCTGTATTCGTTGTACGCCCATTATGAAGGGTTGAAGGATACGGTGCTCGAAGCCTACTGGTTATATGGCCGCGATGCGCGGGCAAATCATGACACCCAAGGTTCCCGGCTGACGGAGTGGTTTGAAAAGCAGTTTGGCGTCGATGATTATGGCGTCACGAACCTGCACACCATTGCCTTGCGCGGCGCAGGCACGATCGAGGCCTTTGGAATCGGAGCGTTTGATTACAACGCGGAAGCCGCCTATCAGTTCGGTAATGCCGATCAAGTGGGCCGTACGTTTTCCCTGGCCGGTGCGGGCGGACTCTCCGTCTATGGGGATGATCGCGCCAAATTCAACGCATGGGCGGGAAATGCCGAAGTGGGGTATACCTTCAACACCAAGTTTACTCCGCGTGTTTATGTAGGCGGTGTATACTTTGGCGGGGAAGACAATCGCAAGCACGATTTCTGGGATACCGTGGCGGCGGCGGTTTATCCCTTCTATAAGCCTCGGGCGAGTGTCGGTTTCAACCGGTTGTTCTCGAATTTTGAATACAGCAACTTCTTCGACAGTACCGATTTGAGCAATGCCTGGATCGCACGGTTAGGCGCGAGCGCCAACCCCATCAAGAACCTGACGGTGAACTTGGGTGCATCGTACTTCCAGTCGGTCGCTGCATTCGATACGCCACGCGTCAAGTTGCCCCTGTTGGCCGCGTGGACAAAAAAGAATTCTTCGGACCTTGGCTGGGAAACCACACTCAGTGCCAAGTATCAATACAGCAAAGATCTGTCGTTTGAGGCGGGATGGAGTCATTTGTTTGCCGGAGACGGCCTGACCAAGGGTAATTTCCCGGTGGGCAATGGACTTGGATTCACCGGCGGCACGGATAACTCGGACGCCGATTACCTCTACGCAGAATCCAAACTCACTTTCTGAAACTGAAAGCGCAACGTTTTACAACCATTTTGTTGACAATAACAGCAACCAGGAAAAGGAGAGAGACATGCACATCCACGTAGTAACCCAACAACGGCCGGCAAAGGCGGATATCTACTCGGAGATTCTGACCAAGATCCAGCAGACTGCCCAAACGGTAACCGCGGTTTCCGATGTCGTCAATTCGTTTATCCACAAGCAATGACCGCAGCTTGTGATTCGTGCCCCGCGGCTGGTTTTCCCCCCCAGCCGCGGGCACTCCTGCAAGATTGCCAGGAATAATGAAATTTGTATGCGCGTTAATGGTAAGAAACTTTCAGGTGATCCGATGGTTCGATGTTTGGATAAAGAAGATATTGTCCGGTGGCTCAGGGAAATTCGTGCTGACCGTTTAGAGGAATTATGGGCATGTGCCGATCAGGTCCGGAAAAAAGCGGTTGGAGATGACGTACACCTGCGCGGGCTGATCGAAATTTCCAACTATTGTGTCCGCCGGTGTGCGTATTGCGGATTGCAGGCAGACAACCGGCAAATAACGCGGTACCGGATGACAACCCCAGAGATCATGGAATGCGTGCGGAGCGCCGTGGAGTATGGCTACGGCACAGTCGTGCTCCAATCAGGGGAAGATTATGGCCTTGAAATGGAGTGGGTGGCGGATCTGGTACGCAGGATAAAGACGGAAACGCCATTGGCGGTAACATTGAGTCTGGGGGAGCGGTCTCCGGAAGATTTTTTGGCATGGCGCAGAGCCGGGGCAAACCGGTATTTGATCCGTTTTGAAACCTCCGATCCGGAGTTATACACCAGGATTCATCCTTCCTTGCCGAACCGCGCCTCTGACCGTATTGCTATCCTGAGGGGGCTCCGCGATCTCGGTTATGAAATTGGAAGCGGGATTATGGTGGGCATTCCTGGGCAAAGCTACGATTGCGTGGCGAATGATCTGCTTATGTTCAGAGAATTGGATCTGGATATGATCGGTGTGGGACCGTATTTGCCACATCCCGCTACGCCCTTGGGATCTGGAAGTTTTGCAAATGGCCTTTCGGAGGAACAACAGGTTCCGAATTCCGAATTGATGACCTATAAAGTGGTGGCGTTAACACGAATTGTGTGTCCTGAAGCGAATATTCCGAGCACGACCGCACTCGCCACGGTCAATAAAAGAAATGGCCGGGAACTGGGACTCCAGCGGGGCGCGAATGTGGTCATGCCCAATCTGACCCCGACCAAGTATCGTGTTTTATATGAAATTTATCCTTCAAAAGCCTGTATCAATGAGACAGCGGCGGCATGCCGGGGATGTTTGCAAGGACGTATCCGTTCGATAGGGAGAATTGTGGGATCGGGGCAGGGTGGACGGAGACGTCTGAAAAATACCATTTCGTAGGACATCCATTCCGATTAGTCTGGTTTTTCCCGGAAGAAGAAAATCATGTTTCATGATAATACGGTGCAGACACGCCGTTTTTTCTTTTGTGCAGACGAAGGGATACGTGCTATACGAAACATGCTTTGGGGGGGGAAGTTACAGCTTTTTTACCGGAAAGCAGTTTTTTATTGTGTCAGCGAAAATCGTCTTTGCCATGATTTAGATATCTTCTTCTTTGATTTGGCACAACAATTGCTTCATCAAAACACCCGCAAAATTGCGGACTCTGCACACGTATCGTGGCGCGGAGACACAGTCCGGTGCAGCGCCATACGGGAACGTTTTGTTCCGAAAACAAGGAGTGGAAACTATGCGTGGTGTATTATGTCTTTTCGTTGTGACGAGCGTGCTGATGGTCGCTTGGCCAACGTACGCGGAACTGCAAAATGTTGAGGCGGGAGGTGTGATCCGTATTCGCGGGAATTATTTCACCGCGCCCGCGACGGGGGATGATCCGGACCGGCCCAATGCCGGACTTCGGTATCCCGCCGCGCCGGGGCGCCCGCCCATCACAAGTATTTTCTCCTGGGATAAGGACGGGAGCGGGTACAGCGCGGTGGAGCAGCGCACCAAAGTGAACATAAAAGCGTCGTTCACCAATGAGGTATCCGCGTTCATTGAATTGGACAGCTACGATATTTGGGGCGAGGATTTCCGTTCTCCCAATTACGTCACCGGCGCGGACGGACGCGCGAATTCGGGGGACGATGTGGAAATCTATCAGGCGTATATTGACGCCGATAAACTGTTCGGGTTGCCCGTGCATCTGCGGATAGGCCGCCAGGAACTTCAGTTGGGCAACGGCTTTCTGCTGGGCAATAATGATTCCGGAAAGGTGATGTTCACCGGACTATCTTTCGACGCCGCGCATCTCACCTATACCCCCCTCGACACACTGGCGGTGGGGGCGGTGTGGGCCAAGGCCGCGGAGCGCACCGGCATCGAGCAGGACGGCGACGTGGACCTCTACGCCTTGTACGCCCATTATGAAGGAATCAAAGACACGGTGCTGGAGGCTTACTGGCTGTATGGCCGCGACGCGCGCGCGCTTTCGGACAACCAAGGCTCACTCGCGCAGGAATGGCTGGAAAATCTCTTCAGCGTGGATGATTACGGCGTCACCAACCTGCACACCATTGCCGTGCGCGGCGCGGGCACACTCGAGGCCTTCGGCATCGGCGCGTTCGATTACAATGCGGAAGTGGCGTATCAATTCGGCAATGCGGACCAGGTGGGCCAGACATTTAACCTGGCTTCAGCGGGCGGTTTTTCACTCTATGGCGACGATCTCGCCAAGTGGAATGCCTGGGCGGGCCAAACGGAAATCGGTTACACCTTTACCACCCAGTTCACGCCCCGCATCTATGTGGGCGGCGTATATCTGGGCGGAGAAGACAACCGCAAGCACGATTTCCTGGACACTGTGGCCGCCGCGATTTATCCCTTCTACAAACCACGCGCCAGCGTCAGCTTTAACCGGTTGTTTTCCAACTTCGAATACAGCAATTTCCTCGACGGCACAGACCTGAGCAATTGCTGGATTGCGCGGCTGGGCGCCAGCGCGAATTTCATCAAGAATCTGACCGTGAACGCCGGGGTGTCTTATTTTCAGGCGCTTGAAGCCTTTGATGAACCGCATTCCGCCCTGCCGCTTGTGGCCTTCTGGACCAAGAAGAACTCCACGGACCTGGGCTGGGAAACCCTGCTGAGCGCGAAATATGATTACACGCAAGATCTTTCGTTTGAAGCGGGTTGGGGACATCTCTTCCCCGGGGATGGCCTGACCGATGGCAGTTTTTCCATTGCGAACGGGCTGGGCTTCACCGGCGGCACGGACCATAAAGACGCCGACTACCTATACGCGGAAACCAAACTGACGTTTTGATGTAAACACCCTGTGCAAAACGAATCCCACGGATTTGTGAAAATAACGGCAACCAGTAAGGAGAGAAAAATGCACATTCAAGGGATCACGCAAAAACGGCCCGCCAAAGCGGAACTTTACACGGACATCCTGACCAAAATTCAGTTGACCGCGGAGACGTTCACAGCGGTTCGCGATGCCATAGCGTCCATTACCACCAAGCACTAATCACCGCTTGAGGCGGCCCGTGATCGGATTGAACCCGGTTGCGGGCCCCCTTGTTTTCATGCGCCCTGGAATAACTGTTACTATTGTGTATGTTCGGTTTTGGCAATAGAGCAGGAAAGGCCCATGGAACCCCGTTTGGGAAGAGATGAAATAGACCGGTGGCTCCGGGAAACAAATCCCGATCTTCTGCAGGAATTGTGGACGAAGGCCGACGCCGTGCGCCGGGAATTCACGGGTGACGAAGTGCATCTGCGCGGATTAATCGAGATATCGAATTATTGCGTGCGGCGGTGCGCTTATTGCGGTTTGCACGCGGAGAACGCTTCCCTGACGCGCTACCGCATGACGGCGGACGAAATTATGACCTGTGTGCAGCGCGCGGTGGACTATGGATACGGCACGGTCGTGTTTCAATCGGGCGAAGACTATGGCATTCGTACGGACTGGATGGCGGATATTGTCCGCAGAATCAAATCGGAAACGCCGCTGGCGGTCACGTTGAGTCTGGGCGAACGGTCCACGGACGATTTTTCGGCATGGCGGAACGCCGGCGCGGATCGGTATCTGATCCGCTTTGAGACGTCCGATCCTGAATTATACGCGCGGATACATCCGCTTGTGGGCAAACGGCCTTCCGACCGCATTGCGATTTTACGGACACTCCGCGCGTTGGGGTATGAGATTGGCAGCGGGATCATGGTGGGCATTCCTGGCCAGAGCTATGCGTGTGTGATCAATGATCTGCTCCTGTTCCGGGAACTGGACCTCGACATGGTTGGCGTAGGGCCTTACTTGCCGCACCCCGCCACCCCCTTGGGCGCGGGGAATAACGCCATGCCCCTGCCCGAAGATCAACAGGTCCCCAATTCCGAGCTGATGACGTATAAGGTGCTGGCGTTGACCCGGCTGCTGTGTCCACAAGCCAATATTCCGAGCACCACCGCGCTGGCCACGATCAACCAGATTAATGGCCGTGAACTCGGTCTTCAGCGGGGCGCCAATGTGGTGATGCCCAACCTGACCCCCGCTCAATACCGCGTTTTGTATGAAATATATCCTTCAAAAGCCTGCATCAATGAGACGGCGGCAGTCTGCAAAGGCTGTTTGGAAGAGCGCATTCGCGCCATCGGCAGGCGGGTTGGCACCGGGCATGGCGGGCGGAAACGCACTTCGCTGCCGGCCCATGGCTAATCTTTTCTCGTGTGGATGTTGTCCGCCACAGGGCGGTAATTGCACAATCGAATGCATCAAACCGGGTTTTACCGGAAGCATAGGCGGTAATCGATGAATGCCAAGTTGAACATAGCCGGGTGTCTGTGCCTCTCACTGGTCTTGTTATCGGCCTGTGAACGCCCGCTCATTCTGCGCGGGCAGGTGAAGGATGTCCAGGGGCAAACCCTGCCGGGCGTCGCCGTGACGGTCCGAAACACTGAATTCGAAGCCACCACCGATGGCGTGGGACGCTATTCGCTGCGTTGCTCCCCCGGCGCGTTGGTGTTGGACTTCATGAAAACGGGGTACACGCCGGGGGTGTTGCAGGTGGAAGTGAAGGACCGCATTTCGGCGGATGCGCGGGATGTGGTTTTGTGGCCGCTTCCGGTGCGGAAGGGTGTGTATCTATTTGAAAACTTCCGTTACCGGGAGACCACCCGTACGGAGCCCAAACGGTATTTATCCGGGGAGAACAAGCCGGTCTTCGGAATTAAGCGCGACCCCGCCTGCTCCACCAGAATCCCCATCACCGGTGGCAAAGGCTTCCAGGAGCCCATGCTGCTTGGGTTCAAAATGCCCGAATATGACATCCAGTTGCACCGGCTTGAAAAGATCGAGGCCATCGTTCCGCAACAGCATCCCGTGCAACCGGCGGAAACCGCCGAAGGGAGTTCCCCCCCGGCGCATGTGGTCAAGGATTCTGTATGGGCCGTGACGGATCGGATTGAAACCATCCTGACGCCGGTGGATGAACAAGGGCATCAACTGTACATTGCGCGTCCGATGAAACCCATCCTCCCCGGCGTTTATGCAGTGCACTGGGGAGCGATGGAAGGCCATACCTCCACCGACCCCGAGGTGTATCTATTCCAAGTGAGTGATCCCAACGCGACGCCCCCCGAAGCTCCGGCGGCGGAAACGGAAGGGGAGAAAAAACCCGCTGTCGAAAAGAAACCCAAAGAGGAAAAACAACACGGCGGGACAAAAACCAAAGCGGGGCGGCAGTAATCCAAGAACAGGAAGTCTGTAAAACTACTGGAGGAGCGTGTATGCGGGCGGGGGCGGTCCTTCAGCATCCGCCAGAGGACCCGTTGGAGCGAGAACTGCTTTTTGGTGCGCGATCTCACCGATACCATGGACACCCCCGCCCCGCCCCCGCAGGTTTCCCACGACGAGGGCACGGAACAGGTGGTCCAACACGTCGAGAAATACGGGTGTCCCTCCCTGCTCCGCAGCGATCAAGAACGCACTCGCGCGAAAATAACACGCGTCTACATTTCCCCTGGAAAATCAGAACATACCAGTCTCTACACTATTCCGCCGTATCTTCTCAGTTGCATTCCGGTTCCAGGGGGCCGGCCAGTTCTTTCAGGAAGAAGAGGCGTCCGGGGAGCGTGGGCATGAAAGTGCTGGGAATCCATGGCGTGGGCTTGTGGTGGAGGGTGGCCCAGAGCGACATGCCCTGCCACATCATGCCGCGCCCGAGCGCGCCGTCCGCCCCGCCGATAATTTTGTCGGATTGCAGGAACAGGCCGGGGCCTATGGTGTTGGCGCGGGTGGGCACGAGCGTAGTCCGGCTCTTGAAACTGGTGATGGCGTTTTGCTCGATGGTCATCGGGCACAGTTTGGCGCCCAGCCGGAATTTGTCATCGCGCCATTCCTTGAGGGATTTGTATTCCGCGGCAAAGTGGGGTTCCCAGAAGGCGATATGGCAGGCGCGGCCAATGCCGAACACGGTGATGAGTTTGGCGTCTTTCTTTTTCAGCGCCTTGATTTGATGGCCGAACTCGGGCAGTTCTTTTTTCGTGGCGTAATGACGTTGCGCGGGCGGAACGGTCAGCTTGCCCAAGGGGCCGTAAAAGGCCTGTTCCATGGCGTTTTGAAAGGCGCCGGGGTCTTTCGCGGGCAGCGTATTGCCCTCCGCATCCGACCATTCGTCCATGTTGAACCCATGCACATGCTTACAGTCCACATTCCATTCTTTGAGGAAATAGACGGCCCAACGGTACATGCCCATCGGCCCCACGGGTAAAATGAACGCAATCGGTATCCGGTCCTGTTTTGCGCGCAGAATTTCCAAAGCGATTTCATGGCCCATCATGGTGTCAAAATCCGCCAGGGTCTCACAAGACACCGGTTCGAAGTTCTTGTGCCACCACTTCTCCCGCTCCACGATCTTCGCGGGCGCCCGCGAACACAATTCGTCGAGGGCGTTCAAATCCCATCCTTCCGGGAAAAATCCTTTCAACAACGACCCTTCCAGCGTGCTGATTAAGTTAATGGCCATGCTTCCGTTCTCCTTTTCGTTGCATTTCAAGCCGTCGGTGGAAAATTACACCAGGGTTCCGGCGGGCGTGTTCTCTCCCAAACGTATCGTCAGTTTTCCATCCTTGACGGAAAATTCCGTCACGCGATTCAATATTACCGCCAATTGCGGGTCTTTATCATATCCTTCCGCGAGATTGCGGCCTTTCAACTCGTCCACAATAGCGTCGGGCACGGATTGCCCCTTGAATTGAAGGTCTTCCAGGAAGACCACGAGCCGGCCCTTGACCACGGAGACGGACAGGGCCGCCGAGCCGTTAATAAAGCGGCCCGGGAACAACTCATGGCTCAATTCCCCCCGGATGGTGTCTCCTTCCAGCGTAACATACACGCTCTTCGCAATCTCTTCCATCCCCGGACGCGATTGCAGCACCACATTCACTTCCTGTTCCGTAATGGTGATGGAAGCCGGACGTTTGGCTTCGGCGGCCTTGCTGAATGCCGCCCATCGCTCCAAAACGGCCTGTTTCTCCACATCGGAAAGCTGAATGCCCGGCAGGGCCATCGGTTTGGAATCCAGAAAGTAGTCGCCGGCTTTTTTGAACAGGAAATACCCGCCCAATCCTCCGGCGAGCATCAGGCCGCAGAATCCCACACAAAGAATCAAGCAGCCATACAAACACGCATGGCTTTTCCGCGCCGGTAGTTCGCCGGGAAGCGGTATGCGGTATTCCTGGCTCATTCCCTCGGGTCCTCCATTACTCATACCAGAATACAGTGTCCCATAGCCCCCCGGCCCGCGTCAAACCAAAATCTTTTATTATTCCCTGAAGTATGCTATACTGACGTTTCATTGTGGACGCATTCGCGTTTTTCTGGATTTACCCAAAGGAGTTTCACGATATGCCACTTGTACCTATGCGACAGATTCTGGATGAGGCCGCGAAGGGCGGTTATGGCGTTGGCGCATTCAACGTTAACAACATGGAACAGCTTCAGGCCATTATTCAAGCCGCGAACGACACCAACAGCCCGGTGATTGTGCAAGCCAGCCGCGGCGCGCTGAAATACAGCAAAATGATTTACCTCAAGAAACTCATGGAAGCCGCTGTCGAGGAGTTTCCCCATATTCCGGTGTCCATGCACCTGGACCACGGCAACAGCCTGGAAACCTGCAAAATGGCCATTGACCTCGGATTCACGTCCGTGATGATGGACGGTTCCCTGAAGTCCGACGGGAAATCCCCCGCCACATTCGAGGAAAACGTCGAGATCACCCGCAAGGTCGTCGAACTGGCGCACCCGCTCGGTGTGACGGTGGAAGGGGAACTGGGCTGCCTGGGCGGCATTGAAGACGGCCACGGCGCCGGTCTCGAAGGCGATGCTGTGAATGAGCATCTCACGGATCCGGCTCAAGCCGAGGAATTCGTCAAGCTGACCGGCGTGGACGCGCTGGCGGTCGCCATCGGCACCAGCCACGGCGCGTACAAATCCGGACGCAAAGACCCCAAGACCGGCGAAATCCTGCCGCCCGCACTGGCCATGGACCGCATCCACGAGATACACAAGCGGATGCCCAACTGCCACATGGTCATGCACGGCTCCAGTTCGGTGCCCAAGGAACTGGTGGACATCATCAATCAGTACGGCGGGAAGATGCCTGGCACCTTCGGCATCGCGGTCGAACAAATCCAAGACGGCATCAAGCACGGTGTCCGTAAAATCAACGTGGACACTGACAGCCGCCTCGCCATCACCGGCGCCATCCGCAAAGTATTCTTTGAAACGCCGGAGAAATTCGATATGCGCGACTACCTGAAACCGGCGCGTGATGCCGCGTACGCGGTGTATGTGGCGCGTTGCAAAGCTTTTGGCCAAGCCGGCCATGCGGGCGACTACGCGCCCCTCACCCTGGCCGATATGAAAAAGGCCTACGGATTCTAAGCCGCCCATATCCCTGTTTTTTATCGGGGCAGACGATTTCGAGAAGAAGCGTCTGCCCCGGTTTTCTTTCTCTGAATGGCCGCCGACGGGGAATGGGGTGTGTCATGAATGGCACTTATTTAAGCGCGGGGAACTGTAGTACGCGAAAAAAAGGGACGTTCCCGTCTTGCCCGCCCATCCTTAAAAAAGGTTTTCAGGATACAGGTTTTGCCCCTGGGCGGGCTCGCTGGGGACCGTCCCGTTTTTTCGCTTTGTTTTCATATTCTTTGTTAAGTACGTGCCATTCGGGTGTGTCATGACAAAAGGGGAATTTCTTGACCTGAATTCTTCCCCTCTTTACACTTACCTTTTCGATGTGGCAATGCAAGAACTCCAACCAAGAGAAGAAACAAACCATGGGACCTATCCTAGTGAACGCAAGTGTTTTTCTTTCCAGCATGCTGTGCGCGGCGAATCCTGGAAATGCCGTGGACCTTCCCGCGTGGCGCGCATCGTGGATTTGGCAGGAACGCGGTCAATATGACGGGTATAACGACACCATCGAGGCACGCAAGCAGTTTGATCTTCCGGAGGCCCGGTCCGCCGTGTTGCGCATCACCGCCGATACGTATTACCGGGTGTATGTGAACGGGGAGTGGGTGAATGACGGCCCAAGCCGCAGTTGGCCGGAGCATTATCAATATGACGTGCTCGATGTGGCCCCCTATCTGAAAACGGGCGGGAATGAGATTCGCGTTATCGCGAAGTTCTTTGGCATCGGCACGTTCCATCAGCTTCCACAGGAGGCTGGTTTGTTGGCGCAATTGGATGTCCAACCGAAAAAGGGCGATCCTGTTCAGATTGTGACGGATGGCGCATGGGAGGTGCGCGCGGCCCCGGCCTGGGCGAAATGGGCCCCGAAACAATCGGTTCAGTTGGGGCCGTTCGAGATATACGACGCACGCAACGCTGATACTGGCGCGTTTACCCCGGCAGTGGTGCGGTATCCGGCGGGGGAAGGCCCTTGGAAGAATCTTGAACCGCGGGATTGTCCGCCGCTCACGCGGAAACCGTTTGCGTTAAAGCAATTCACCGGCGCGCAGGTGGTGAAGCGGAATGAATGGCAAACCTTCATTTTCCCCACATCGTGCTGGGCGGTCACGGGCGTGATGAAGGCCAATAACAAATGCGCCGTTACCGGGGCGTATGCCACGGTGGCCGATTTGCCGCAGGGGGGCGTGCTCACCGTTGAGGCGGATGGAAATGCGGTGCGTGTGGATGGCCAATCCGCCAGAGACAATGTGTTTGCCTTGGAGCCGGGGCAACACTTCATTTTCTGCGCCCTAACGGAATATTTCGGGCATTGGCGGAGTGATACTGAGATTCATGTAAAGGCGGACAGGCCGATGGTGTTGAAGAATCCGAAAGATGCCAATGAAAGCACCCCGTGGTGTTATGCGCCGTTCGATCTTAAACCCGTTCTGTACAGCGATCTGGAATGGTCGTTGTTGACAAAAGAACAGCAACGGGAGATTGCACGCCCCATCGAGGACGCGCTGAAGGACCATCTCAAGAATAGTGCTACGCGGGAGGGATTTCAGAAACGGCTTGCGGCCAAGTCGCGCAGCATCCAGCCGGGCGAATGGACGGAGGCCGCGTATTATCAGTTCAAGTCACGCGAAGTGGTGAAGGATGCTGCTGCGGGGGTGGAAACGCCCGAAGCGCTATTAAAAGAGGGCGGCGCTTGCACGGTTCGCCCGTCCGATAAGGGTGATGTGGAACTTGTTTATGATCTGGGCGAGCAAAATATTGGCTTTTACCAGTTTGAAATTGATGCGGAAGCGGGGTTGACCGTGGATATCTTCGGCGTGGAATACATTGCGCCGGACGGGCGGGTGCAGGACACGGAACGTTATCGGAACGGCATGCGGTATGTTTGTTCGGAAGGCACGAACCGCTTCACCAGCCTGGTGCGCCGTTCGCAGCGTTACCTGTTTATCACACTGCGGCATCAGACGCGCCCGGCCACGCTCAACGGATTCCGCCTGATTGAATCCACGTATCCCGTGCAGCCCGTGGGACGTTTTGAATGCAGTGATCCCAAACTCACAAAAACGTGGGAAATTGCCGCGCGCACCTTGAAGCTCTGCATGGAAGACACCTATACGGATTGCCCGCTGTATGAGCAGACCCTGTGGGTGGGCGATTCGCGCAATGAAGCCCTGTTTTCGTACACGGCGTTCGGCAGCGGCGATATCGCCAAGCGCTGCCTCAAACTTACGGCGCGTTCGCTGGACCGGTATCCGTTGATTCAGTCGCAAGTACCCTCGACCTGGGAAGTGATCATCCCGTCGTTCGGGTTCCTGTGGGGGATCATGGCGTGGGATTATTATGCCTGGTCGGGCGACAAGGATTTCGTCGAATGGATTTATCCGTATCTGATGAAAAGTTTGCGCAGCGCCGCCACATATTCCGATAAACAGGGATTGTTCAGCGTGCCGTTCTGGAATTTCTTCGATTGGACCAACATCGACAGCAGCCACAACACCGTCTTGTATAACAGTATCCTGGCGGCGGGCGCGGCCGATGCCGCTCTGCGTTGCGCGGACGCTATTGGCGAGACAAAGGACAAGGAGTGGCTGGAGCAGTATCGTGATTCCTTGAAGGAGGCGGTCAACGCGGTATGGAATCCGGAGGCGGGCGCGTATCCGGACAGTGTTCATGAAGACGGCAAGGTCAGCACGAATTTTTCCATCCACAACTGTTTCCTGAGCCTGTTGTACGATGTGGTTCCGGAAGACCGCAAGGCTATTGTCGTGGATAAATTACTCAATCCGCCCAAGGACATGACGCAGGCGGGGTCTCCGTTTGTGGCGATGTACTTGTTCGACGCCCTGGAGAAAACGGGGCACGCGGACAAGGTGATTGAAGCGATCCACCGGTATTACGATCCCATGCTGGAAGCGGGCGCGACGACGGTGTGGGAGAGTTTCCCCAGCGGCACGACGGGGCATGGCGGCTTTCCCACGCGCAGCCACACGCACGCATGGTCGTCGGCGCCGATTCATTTCCTGAACCGGATTGTTTTGGGCATTGTGCCGGAAACGCCGGGGAGCACATCGTTCCGGATCAGTCCCCGGTTGAATGGCCTGACGTGGGCGCGCGGCGCGACGGCCACGCCCCGCGGGCCGGTGGACGTTTCCTGGAAGGTGGACGGCAAGACGCTTCACATTGATGCAAAGGCGCCCCAAGGGGTTTCCCTTCACTATGCGCCAAATGAGACAATTGCCGGGTTGGACGTTGTATTCAATGGCATCAAACAAAACTAGATAACGGAGTGCATATATGGCGGAAGGCGGATTTTTTGGCAAGCTGCGGGACCGGTTGAGCAAGACACGCGACAACCTGGTGGGCAACGTGCAGCGCCTCTTTGGCGGCGGGCTTTCGATAGACGCGGATATTCTGGATCAATTGGAGGAAATCCTGATTGAAGCGGATGTCGGCGTGGAGACCACGATGGGCATCATCGAAGACATGAAGAAAATGGCCCGGGAAAAGGGTATTTCCACGCCGGAAGAGTTATACAACGCGTTGAAGGAAGAAATGATTCGGCTGCTCGAACCGGGGGATCACGCCCTGCATTGGACCGCGCCGGAAAAGCCGCATGTGACGCTGATCACGGGCGTCAATGGGTCGGGCAAAACCACCACCGCCGGGAAACTCGCAGCGAAGCTGCGGGCGGAAGGGAAAACGGTGTTGCTGGGGGCGGCGGACACCTTTCGCGCGGCGGCCGCGGACCAGCTTGCCATCTGGAGCGAACGCTCCGGCGCGGACCTGATCCGTCACAAGGAAGGGGCCGATCCCGCGTCGGTGGCGTATGACGCCACGGATGCCGCCATTGCGCGGGGCACGGACAATCTCCTGATTGATACGGCGGGCCGCCTGCACACCAAAGTGAACCTTATGGAGGAGATGAAAAAGATACAACGTGTGATCCGGAAACGGTTGCCGGACGCCCCGCACGAGGTGCTTCTGGTATTGGACGCCACCACCGGCCAGAATGGACTGCAACAGGCGCGGCTGTTTACCGAGGCGTTGAATGTGACCGGCATCGTGCTGACGAAGCTTGATGGCACGGCCAAAGGGGGAATGATCGTGGCCATTCAAAAAGAGTTGGGCATTCCCATCAAGCTTATCGGGGTGGGAGAACAGATTGACGATTTGCAGCCGTTCAACGCGCGGGAGTTCATTAACGCGCTGTTTGAGTAACTGAGGCGGCGCTGGTTTTCAGCGCCTAGAGTTCCGGGGGTGGTATGAACAAACGTATATGGTTCTGCGTGGTGTTATTCACGGCGGCCGCCGGAATCGGATTTTCGTGCATGGCGAAGGAGGCCCGGGAGGCGCGGGAACTGGTCCAGCGCCTCCTGCCCCGGCAGGCGGCGGCGTTCCAAATCGAGCTGCTCGCGCCGGATAATGGACACGACGTATTTGAGCTGGAAAGCGCGGAAGGAAAGATCATTTTGCGGGGGACCAATGGCGTGGCGATTGCCTCCGCATTGAATCATTATCTCAAAGAGTATTGTCACGCGAGCGTATCGGTGTTCTGGGGCGATCAACTCAACCTGCCTGATCCGCTTCCCGCCGTGTCCCCCAAAATCCGCGTTGTCACTCCGTTAACGTACCGCTATTGTTTTAACTATTGCTGTTTCAGTTATTCCATGGCGTGGTGGGACTGGCCGGAATGGGAACGTGCCATTGATTGGATGGCGTTAAACGGCATCAACATGCCCCTGGCGGTCACGGGTCAGGAATCCGTCTGGTGGAAAGTGGGCCTGCGCCTGGGTTTGAGCGAGGCGGAAATACAGGACTTTTTTGTAGGGCCAGCCTATCTGCCGTTTGGGTGGATGGGTTGTATTGACGGGTGGGCGGGGCCGCTGGCGGATTCCTGGATTGCGCGTCACGCGGCATTGCAGAAGAAGATTTTGAAACGGGAACGCGCCTTGGGCATGACGCCGGTGTTACAGGGGTTTACGGGACATGTGCCCGCGGCCTTGAAGAAAAGATTCCCGGAGGCCGTGCTTCAACAATTGCCGAGTTGGTGTGGTTTTCCGGGAACCGTTTTCCTGGACCCCGGGGATCCGCTGTTTGAGCGGGTGGGCAAATTATTCGTGGAAGAACAAACGCGTCAATTTGGGACGAATCATTTGTATGCGTCGGACACATTCATTGAGATGAGTCCACCGAGCGAAGAACCCGCCTTCCTGGACCGCATGGGAAAAGCAGTCTATGGCGCGATGGCGGCGGGAGACCCGGAGGCGGTCTGGGTCATGCAGGGCTGGCTCTTTGTCAATAATCCAACGTTCTGGAAGCCGCCGCAGGCCAAGGCGCTGCTGGGTTCCGTGGAGGCGGAGCGTTTACTCTTGCTGGACCTCCAATGTGAATCCCGGCCTGCCTGGAACATCACGGAGTCGTTTTACGGGAGACCGTGGATTTGGTGCATCGTTCAGAGCTTCGGCGATCAGGTGAGCCTGCATGGCGGCCTGCCACAGATCGCCGAAGGATTGCCGGGGGCGGTGCAAAGCGCGGACCGGGGGAAACTATGCGGTGCGGGATATATCATGGAAGGGCTGGGGCACAATCCGGTGGTGTACGATTTGATGAGCACCCTGATGTGGAACCCGCAAACGGTGGACTTGCACGAATGGATCGCGCGATATGCGGCCCGCCGGTATGGGCGTGCCGATGACCGCGCCGCCGCCGCGTGGCGCAACCTGTTGGAAACCGCCTACAGCACGGCAGGACAAACGGGGTCGGTTATTTGCGGGCGGCCTTCGTTGCAGGCGGACTTTTCCTGGAATGACGCGCAGCGGCCCTATGATCCCCAAAAACTGGCGGAGGCCTGGAAATTGCTTTTGGAGGCGGGGGAGGCATTGGGTGCCGCAGACACGTATCAGTATGATCTTGTAAACCTTACGCGGCAGATACTCAGTAACTATGCCGGTGAAGTACATGGTGAATTGGCTGCGGCGTATAAGACAAAGGATGCGGCGAAACTTCAGGATGCCGGAAATCGTTTTCTCGCCCTTTTTGACGCGCTGGAGGAAATTCTGGGGACCCGGCGCGAGTTTCTTTTGGGACGGTGGCTGGACCAGGCCGTCCGCTGGGGGAAGAATGATGAAGCGCGCGCGCAGTATGCGTGGAACGCGCGCAATCAAATCACGTTATGGGGTCCGGCGGACAGCCTTTTGCATGATTATGCCAGCAAACAATGGGCGGGGATGATACAGGGCTTCTACCGGGTTCGTTGGCAGCGGTTTATCGAGACGCTGGAACGTTCCCTGGCGGACAATGCGCCCTTGGATGAAAAGGCCTTTGATCTGCAGAGCCGTGAATGGGAAAATCAATGGGCGCATGGGATGGAATCCTATCCCACGGAACCACGGGGGGATGCCCTCGCGATAGCGCGGCGGCTTTTTGAAAACTACCATGCCGCCATCCGCGTGCACTAGGCGGCGCTTATAATGCCAGCAACTCTCCAGGCCGGAGGGCACGAACAGGCGAGTTGCAAAAATCAGACACATTTCTCGTGATGATATAATCACATTGCATGTTCTCCGCCATAGCGGCCACAACAGCATCTTCAAAATCGAGCATGCCCAGCGCGGTGGCCCGGCGTAAAGTGGTTTCTGTGCATGGCGCTATGCCAAAGGATGAAAGCATCCATGTAACCGCTTCCATCGCTTGATCCGGCCCAAGGGATTTATGGAGGAGGTAATGGATTGTGGTTAATCCATGGGCGGGAATAATTCCCTGGATCACACCATATAGAGCCAAATCCAGAACAGACATGGCCTCTTCAACGAATGGTTGCCGGCGCTGAAGAAAATCCAACATAACATTAAGGTCAAGAAGGACCTTTATGAATGCTTTTCCCGAAGATGCTTTTGATAATCACCGAGAGCATCTGTAGTAGATGGCAGAATTCCCGCGAATTTTTCCACATCTGGATGATGCTTTCCGGGGGGCGCCTGAAGAAGACGAATCTCCACCCTTGCACCGTCTGGCAGCTCTATCGGGATATTGGCAACAATAACCCCGTTTGATACATGTCCACGGTACGTCATTGTCCTATACTCCTTTATTTAGGTTGATTATAACATACCTTGAACAGGCCTATGACAGACATTTTTCTTTAATGAAGTCCGAGTTTCTTGCAAGGCGACAAAACATCCATTTTGTTTTCTCTTCACATTATGCTTTCTTCACGCGCGGGCCGTCGGCGGTGTCTTCAATAACCCAGCCTTCGTCGAGTAATTGCTTGCGGATGGCGTCCGCTCGTGCGAAATCCTTGTTGCGCCGCGCTTGCTGACGTTCCATGACCAAATCAAGCACCGCCTGGGGCGCACTGTCTTCCATGGGCGGGGCGAACAGGCCGGTGACCGCATTCAGGCGATCCAGCAGCGCCAGGGCATTCCTTGCACCTTTTTCTCCAACGCCGCCCTCATCCACCAGTTTGTTCACATCGCGAATGAAGTCGAAGAGGGCCGCCAGCGCGGCCGCTATGTTCAGATCATCATCCATGGCTTCGATAAAGGCGTTTTCACACGCTTCGCACACGCTGTTGAGGTCATTTCCGTTTCCGCGCACTTCGCCGAGCCGGATGCGGAAATCACGGATGCGCCGCAGGGCTTGCGCGGCGGCTTCCAACGCTTCAAAGGTGAAATTACTGGGCTGGCGGTAGTGGGTGGCGATTAACAGGTACCGTATGGCCAGCGGGTCCATGTTGCGCCCGAGGAGATCGCGCAAGGTGAAAAAATTGCCGAGGGATTTGGACATTTTCTTGCCGTCCACGACCAGGTGGGCGTTGTGCAGCCAGTAACGGACGAAGGTTTTGCCGGTGGCGCATTCGGATTGTGCGATTTCGTTTTCATGGTGCGGGAACATGTTGTCAATCCCGCCGCAATGGATGTCGAAACTTTCGCCGAGGTATTTCATGCTCATGGCGGAGCATTCGATATGCCAGCCGGGGCGGCCCTTGCCCAGTTCCGTTTCCCAGAAAACGTCTCCATCGTCCGGGTCCCAAGCCTTCCAGAGGGCAAAATCGCGGGCGTCTTCGGCTTCATATTCATCGGAATCCACGCGCCCGCTGGCGCCGTCGCGAAGCTGGGTCATGTCCATGTGGCTGAGTTGGCCGTATTTCGGGAAGGAACTCAGGCGGAAATAAATGCTTCCGTTCGATTCATAGGTGTGGCCCTTTTCCCGGAGTTTTTTGATGATTTCGATCATTTCAGGAATATGGTCCGTGGCGGCGGGATAGTGTTCGGCGCGTTCAATGCCCAGCGTATCCAGGTCTTCAAAGAAGGCTTGGGCATAACGTGTGGTGATGGTTTTCAGCGGTTCGCCCGTTTCGCGGCAGGTGCGGATCAGTTTGTCTTCCACATCGGTGAGATTCATGACCTGCGTGACCTGGTATCCCCGGAATTTCAGGTAGCGCCGCAAGAGGTCTTCAAACATGTAGGCACGGAAATTGCCGATGTGCGCGAAATTGTAAATAGTCGGGCCGCAGGTGTACATACGGACCCGCCCGGGCTCCATCGGCACAAACTCTTCCTTGCTGCGGGATGCGGTATTATATATGCGAAGCATCGAATCACTCCTGGTTTCTTGGGAAATCCTGTAATTAGGATGAAGGGAATTGTACCTTGTGCAGGAGGCCCAAATAAAGCCGTGCCTGGATCAGGGTAAAAACACGAACCGCCGCGCGCACAAGCGGGAAATATCAATCGAACATCAGGCCAGTCCGTAACCATCCGCGGCCCGCATCACAAGAATTTGAACATTGGCTGTGTTGCTTGGCCATACGGGAATACACGGAAACTCGATGTGCGTACATGGCGGCACCTTCCAGGACCGGCACGACAGTGCTCCGTGCCCGAACCGCATCAATTTCCGGAACTGGAGGATATCTGTTGCACCATGGAGACGATGGGATAGAACAAGGAAACAAAGAGCGCGGCCACGGCCCCGCCGATGATCACGGTGAAAATCGGCTGTAATACTTCCGCCAGGCTGTTCACGGCGATGCGCACTTCTTCCTCGTAAATATCCGCGATTTGCTCGGCAATCGCGTCCACACGCCCGGATTCTTCGCCCGTGACCAGCATGTCCGTGACCACCGGCGGAATCACCTCCGCCGACGCCCGCAAGGGTTCTTCCATGCCGCCGCCCTGCTCGATGGAATCGCGCACGGCCTGCAAGCTTTCCGCCACCGCCCGGTTATGAATCGCCCGCCGCGTCAGGTTCAACGTGGACATCATGGACAGGCCGCTGCGCAGCAGCATGGCCATGGTCCGGCTGAGTTCCACCAGCGCGTTCTTATGCAGAATCTTTCCAATGATCGGTATCCTCAGTTTAATCCTGTCCGCCAGCAACCGGCGCGATTCACTGCGCACAAACCAGTATTTGTACACCACCCACAACGCAATCAGCACCACCAGCGGCGTCCACCACCACTGGCTGAACCCATTCGCGCACCAGAGGAACCATTGCGTGCCTGCGGGAATCTCGATGTTTTGCTGCTTGAACATCGCCTCGAACTCGGGCACGACAAAACGGGTGATGATCAGCATTACGCCGATGCAGGCGAATACGAGAATCACCGGATAGAGCATGGCCCCGCGCACCCGTTTGCGCAGCATCTCCCGCTCTGCCCGGTAATCCACCAGCCGTTTCAGCACGGGAATCAGATTGCCGCTCGCTTCACTCGCCTTGATCAGGTTCACAAACACATCATCGAAATAGCGCGGCAGCCGGTCAAAGCACTGCCACAACGCATTTCCCCCTTCCAGATATTGCGCAATGTCCGCCACCAGCGCCCGGGTCTGCGGATTCGACCCCCGCTGCGCCAGTGTCTTGAGCGACTTCAATATGGTCGTTCCCGCCTCCAACAGCATGATAAGCTGCCGTAAAAACAACGTGATTTCCGACTCGGGAACCCGGCCACGGCGGAACACCTCCCATTTCGACGCGCTTTCCAATACGCCCGCGCGCAGGACAATTTCCTCCGGTTCCGCCGCCCCGGCCGCATCCACCACCGTAGTGGTCTTCTTCCTCAGCGTTCTCCGGGAACGGTTCCCGCCGCCCGAATTCTCACTTGTGCCGACCATAGGATAAAATCCTCCTCAGCTTGATTCATCAGGCGCCTTGGGCGCCTTGTTGCGTATTCCAACACACAATTTCATATCCGCTGTACTCCGGCGCAAACAACACTACGGCCGTGACCTCAGCCTGCGACAGCCTCCGTTCGTTCTTGCCGTCCACCGCCGAAAACACCGCTTCACAGGTTAACCGGAAACAACGGGACTCCAACGCAAGCGCCGCGGGCAGTGCGGCGGGGTCATTCGGATCAGGCTTGAAATTAAACGTGGAGGGATCTTTCCCTGACGCCGCCACCAGCGCCGCCAATGAACCAAAAGGGCGCTTGTCCGCGAACTGCCGCACCGTCTCCACGGGAAGGTCCACGACCGCCGCCAACACCTCGGCGGGGGCCGCGTTGATATTCAAAAAGCCTGTTGGCGAGGCATGATCGGTCACCGTATACGTCGTCACAAACTCAGGGTTCACTGCCGCGAATTGTTCCGGGGTGAGCATTCCGCGCGTCAGTAAATCCTCCACACTCACCAGCCACTGTTGTTCCGGGATGCCTTCCGGTTTCGCGCCGGACCGCGGCAGGCTGCCCGTGATCGCCCGCGCCGCCGCGCCATCCACCTTCAAAATGGATTGCAGCACGCTCGCCGGGGCATGATTCAGGTTGATCTTCCCGCTTTCGTCGGTGATCGTCACCGTGGCCGTAAGCCTGCGGTTATCCTGGACCGCCAGCGCCAAGCCCTCCGTTCCCCGCGTGGCCTTATACGAATTCAGCGAATAGGTCAGCGGCTTTCCCGCCACCTGCTGCACTTGTTTCTCCACCAGGGCGCGTTGAAGATCGCCCAGCGCCGCCTCTATCCCCGCCGTGGCGCCATTGCGCGCCCGCGCTGTATCCAGCACGTAGTTCGCCTGGGTAATCTCGATATTCATGTGCCGGACATACACCATCCCCAGCAGCGTGAACAATCCCAACAGCGACACGGCGATCAGCAGCGCGCCGCCGTAATTTCTTTTATTCCGGTTAACTTGGCTCATTGCACATGTATCCCAAAGACCGCTTTGCGCGAAATCTGTTCCCAGGGACGGTCCGGATGTTGGAGTGTGAGGCTGATGCGCACCGCTTTGGGCAGTTCCGGGCGATTCCACCGGGGCTGCCAGGCACTTCCATCATCATACTCCACCCGGAACGCCGTCACCCCTTTCGCCACCACCTGGTTTGCGCCCTCGGGCGGTTTCGAGGAAAACGCGCCCAAGGTCCGCACTAACGCGGGCACCGGACCGCTGCGATCAATATGATACATGACACACGCGCGCTCCATTTGTCCGGAGTGCCCGCTCATAAACATTATGGGCAACACCACACGATCATCTTCCATCCGCTGGAAGGCGCGTTCCGTATCCTTGTTGGCCCCCCGGGCCATTAACGGCACATCCTGGCTGCGGGTTTCCCCCAACACGGAAACCCCGGAGAGTTTCGCGGAAACGATCTGCCCGAAATCCCGGTCTATTTCCGTAAAAATGCGTTCCGCGTCCGCATTCATGTCCAATCGTAACGAGGTTACCCGCCATTCGTCCGAGATTCGAAAAAACACCTGGATGCCAATCCCGGACACCACCGACAACAACACCAGCGCCACCAGGAGTTCGAGCAGGGTGAAACCTTTGCGCTTCATGGCTTGCCCTCCCCTTCGGGAAGCTGAAAGCGCGGGAGCGCCGATGTCAACGCCAGCATCTGAGGACGCCCCGATTCCACCCAGTGCACCACCACGGTCACCTCGCAAAACGCCGAATTCAAATTCGGGAAACGGCCCCGTGCCGTCCAATGGAAATTATTGTACAGCGTTTCTTCACGCCGAAAGGCATTCTGGTTCAACGGCATCACCGAAGGTTGTCCAACGGCATTGTTAGTGGAACCCTGACTGCCGGCAAGGGTAATGGGAAACGGTTCCACATTCGGTTCCGCCGGTATGTTCCATTGATACTGTTCGGGATGCCGCACCAGCGTGTTCAATTGCTCGTCCGCCAATCGCGCGGCCATTGTGCGGTTCCGGGCCGTGCGGCCCATCTCCATACTTGACAAATACATCGACACGAATACCGTGCCCGCGATACTGATGATCGCCAGCGCGACAATCAACTCTATCAGCGTGAATCCGCTTCGCTTCATATCATGGCGCACTTTTCCGCACACCGCCATTAGCCTGATTCCTTCGTCCGTAGATAGGCCCGCGCAACGGTGAATGCCGGTTCTTCGAACGGCATCCTTCCGAACGCCCTATCGTACCCGCAGGAATAAATAGTTGTCAATAGCGCAAATTTTTCCTGTAGTCCGGAGCCTGGTGCAGAGTGTCAAGGATAGCGGTATGGCCGGCTCAAGAAATGAATTGTGAAGATATCCGGTAAGCGGCGTATTTTTCTTGCCCCCCTCTACTGGGTAACGCCCATGATTCACGATGCGGTGCATTGAATCAGACCCCGCTTATGGCGTAAACCTCCGCGTCATGATCCGGTTTATCCAAATACCTCAAATGGGGCAAGCGAGAGCAAATGGGCCGGTATTTAGCTTTTCTGCGAAGCCAAATAAAACATAATCCTTTGCTAATCAATGACTTAAACGGCTCCTGACCTTTGGCACAGAACATGCTTTATCTCTGTTTGTGTGTGCAATAGCCCGCTTTCAGGCACAGGATTCCAAGAGCGGGCGAAACAAGGTCCTGTATAGGAGACAAACAATGAAAATGGACTCGAAAACATGGATGCGGGCAGCGGTATATGTCGTGCTCGTTGTAGGCGCCGCGGCGTTGGTGGCGGGGTTTTCCTCGCGCACGCCGGTCTTGGGCCAGAATACCGCCGCCAATGAATTAAGCAACGCCTTTGCCAATGTGGCGGAAAAAGCCTCCCCGTCCGTGGTATTTATTGAAGTGGAGAAGGAAGTGAAAGGCGGCGGCCGGCAGATGTTCGGCCCGGGGATGATGCCCGAAGACCTCTTTGACTTTTTCTTTGGTCCGGGAAACCAGATGGGACCCGGAGGCCCCGGCGGACGGGGCGGGCGGGGTTTCCGCATGCCGCAAGGGGATGATGATGCCAAAAGCGAAAAGCGAATGGTGCCCTATGGTCAAGGCACCGGCTTTATCATCTCTCCCGACGGCTACATCCTCACCAACCACCATGTGGTCGGCGATGCGGACAAAGTGAACGTCAAATTGAATGATGGCCGCGAATTTGAGGCCACGGTGAAGGGCAGCGATGAAAAAACCGAAGTGGCGCTAATCAAGATTGACGCCACCGGCCTGGCCCCCCTCGCCCTGGGCGACTCCGACAAAATCCGCGTGGGGGATTGGGTGATTGCCATCGGAAATCCCTTCGGCCTGGAACACACCGTCACCTCCGGCATTGTCAGCGCGCGCGGACGCGGCGATGTGAGCATCACCGACTATGCCGATTTCATTCAGACCGATGCGGCGATCAACCCCGGCAACTCCGGCGGGCCGCTGCTCAACCTGAACGGCGAGGTCATCGGCATGAACACGGCCATCTACAGCCGCAGCGGCGGATACATGGGCATCGGGTTTGCCATTCCCGCCAATATGATCAAGTACATTGAAAGTCAGTTGCGCGAGACCGGCACCGTGACCCGCGGATATTTGGGCGTGATGATTCAGACGCTGACGCCCGAACTGGCGAAGAATTTTGGCATGGAAGGCCGCAAGGGCGTGTTGATTGGCGATGTCAGCCCGGACACCCCCGCCGAAAGAGCCGGGTTGAAGCAAGGCGACGTAATCGTGCAGTTTGACGGCAAGCCCGCGGAGGAAGTGCTCTCCTTTAGAAGCCATGTGGCCTCCACCAAGCCGGGCACCGAAGTTCAAGTCGTTGTCATGCGCGAAGGGAAAGAAATTACCGTACCCGTCAAAATTGAAGCCCTTTCCAAGGAAGATGAGGGGCGCGCGCACGGCGGACGTTTGTCCGGGAGCGGCACCTCCATGAAATTGGGCATGACCGTGCAGAATTTGACCGATGAACTGGCCGAACGTTTCGGATATGAAAAAGAGCAAGGCGTGGTGGTCTCGGATGTGGACGAAGGGTCCGCAGCCGCGAAAGCCGGCATCCAACCGGGAATGCTGATCCAGGAAGTTAATCGCAAGGCCATCCACAACACCCGCGAGTTTGAAGACGCCATTCAGGACGCCAAGAGCGGAAAATCCGCGCTGCTGCTGGTGAAGGACGGGAAATACGCCCGGTTCGTGGCCATCAAACTCGACAAATAACCCGGTGCGCATAAATGGTTTCATGGGCGCGCCCGATTCGGGCGCGCCCGCCGTTGAAGGAGAAAAGACATGCCTGTGGATGTAAAACAAATCGGTGAACGCGTGGAACGCGAAAGCGCCCTGCTGGGCCGGGTGCGCACGGAGATTAGCCGGAACATTGTCGGCCAGGATTATCTGGTGGACCGCCTCATCCTGGCCCTCTTGTCCAACAATCATGTATTGATTGAAGGGGTGCCCGGTCTCGCGAAAACGCTTTCGGTGACCACACTCGCCCATGTGGTGCAGTGCAGCTTTCACCGGATTCAATTCACCCCCGACCTGCTCCCCGCGGACCTGGTCGGCACGCTGATCTACGATCCGAAGGATGGCGGCTTTGTCACGAAAAAAGGCCCCGTGTTCGCCAATATCATTTTGGCCGACGAAATTAACCGCGCCCCGGCGAAAGTGCAGAGCGCCCTGCTCGAAGCGATGCAGGAACGCCAGGTAACCATTGGCGAGAACACGTTCAAGCTCGAAGAGCCGTTCCTGGTGCTGGCGACGCAAAACCCCATCGAGCAGGAAGGCACCTATCCGCTGCCCGAAGCGCAGGTGGACCGTTTCATGCTCAAATTGCGCGTGACCTACCCCACCAAGGAAGAAGAGCACAAGATTTTGAAGCGGATGGCGCGATCCACGCCAAATCTCGATGTGACGCCCGTGCTCGAACCCGCCGACATTATCCGGCTGCGCCAACTCACCGATGAAATTTACATGGACGAAAAGATCGAGGAATACATTGTTAACCTCGTGGAATGCACGCGTAATCCGGGTGCCTATAAACTGGACATCGGCAACCTGATTCGCTATGGCGCTTCACCCCGCGCCACGATCTATCTCGCCATGGCGTCGCGGGCGCATGCGCTGTTGCAGGGCCGGGGTTATGTCACCCCGCAGGACGTTAAGTCCGTCGCCATGGATGTGCTCCGCCACCGCGTCATTCTCACTTACGAAGCCGAAGCCGAGGAGCGCACGGCCGAAGACATTGTCGGGCAAATACTGGATCACGTGGACGTGCCATGATTCCCAAGGAGCTTGCGAAAAAAGTTCGGTATATCGAGATATACACGAACAAGGCGGTGAACGACGTTCTGGCCGGCGAATATCAGAGCGTGTTCAAGGGCCGCGGCATGGAATTCGACGAAGTGCGCGAATACCAGCCCGGCGACGAAGTGCGCACCATTGACTGGAACGTCACGGCGCGCATGGGCCGGCCGTTTGTGAAACGGTACCGCGAAGAACGCGAGCTCACCATCATGTTTCTGGTGGATCTTTCCGCATCCGGGGCGTTCGGCAGCCTGAAAATGACGAAAAACGAAGTGGCCACCGAACTGTGCGCCCTGCTGGCGTTTTCCGCCATCAAAAATAACGACAAGGTGGGATTGATCATTTTCACCGATACCGTTGAAATGTATATTCCGCCCAAGAAAGGCGCGTCCCACGTGCTGCGCGTGATCCGCGATCTGCTGGCCTTCACCCCCAGGCAAACCCAGACCAATATCACCGAAGGCCTCGACTACCTGGGCCGGGTCACCAACAAACGCAGCGTGGTGTTCCTGGTCTCGGATTTTATCGGCACAGGCTACGAGCAGCCCATGCGCATGCTCGGCAAGCGCCATGATCTCATCGCGGTTTCGATCAGCGACCCGCGCGAGTACCGTCTCCCCAACGCCGGGCTGATGGAGTGGGAAGACGCGGAAACCGGCCAGCGGGTGTTGATCGACACCTCCAGCCCCGCCGTCCGCAAACGCTATGAGCAACTGGGCCATGAACGCGCCCAGCGCCTCCGCGACATGTTTACCTCCATGGGCGTGGACCATATCGACATTCGCACCGACCGCGACCACGTCAAGGACGTGTTGTTGTTTTTCCGCGGACGGGAACGGAGGCTCTAGGCATGAACGCGTGCCGCCGATACGGAATTCTGCAATGCGTCGGGCTGGCCGCCTTTCTGGCGGTGACGGCCTCCTGTGGGAAAGCCGTACAGGAGGAAAAGCAGGAACCCGCAGGTTTGACGAAGAGCTACGAGCGCGGCCCCGCAATCCTTGAGGCCACCCTTGATAAAACCACGCTGAGCACCGCTGAAACGTTGAAAATGGAGTTGGTGCTGAAAGTCCCGGAGGGCTATGAGGCGCAACTGCCTGATCCCGGCGATACACTGGGCGAATTCAAGGTGAAGGATCATCGCGATTCGCGTCCGAAACTGGCCGAAGCGGGGAAAATGGTCTTTGGGCACACCTACACCCTTGAGCCGTTCCTCGCCGGCGAATATAAAGTGCCCCCGTTGAAAGTCACCTTTTGGAAACAGGGCGATCAGGAAAAACACGATATTGAAACCGAGGAGATCAAGGTCTCCGTAACCTCGGTGTTGCCCGAAGATGAAAAAAATCCGGCCCTGCGCGAAATCCTGTCACCGGTACGATTGCCCCGCAGCCTGCGCGGTGTGCTCTACATCCTTCCCGTATTGTTGGCGGCCGCACTGATTGCAGGCATAATTCTGCTGATTCGCCGCCGCAAGCGCGCCGCGTATGTTCCGCCTGTGAAACGTATCCCTCCGCACGAACAGGCGTTAAACGAACTCGAAAAACTCATGGCGGAGCGGCTGGTGGAACAGGGTGAGTACAAACTGTTTTACATCCGCCTGTCGGATATTCTTCGCCATTACATCGAAAACCGCTTTGGCCTGCGCGCCCCGGAACGCACCACGGAAGAGTTTTTGGTTGAACTGGGCGCCAGCGACCGGCTTGCAGCCAATCACAAAATCCTGCTGCGTGATTTTCTGCGGCATTGTGACCTGGTGAAATTCGCCAAACTCGAACCGGGCTACACCGAAACGCAGGAAGCCGCGGAATCCTGCCGCCGCTTTGTCCTGGACACCATGCCGGGGCCGGCGGAACTCATGGAGGGTTCCCGCTGATGCGTTTTGAATCCCCATGGGCGTTTCTTGTGTTGCTGGTCCTCCCCGCCATGGTGTATCTCCATTACCGCATGCGCGGGGCCACGCTGCGGGTGTCCACCACGCTGCATGCGGTGCGGGCCGGAACTTCCTGGCGGCAGCGATTCCTGGCCGCGCCGCTCGTCTTACGGATACTCGCCTTGGTTTTCCTTGCGATTGCCTTGGCGCGTCCGCAACAGGGCCGCGAGCGGGTGCACGATGTCAGCAAGGGCGTGGCCATTGAAATGGTGGTGGACCGCTCGGGCAGCATGGGCGCGGAAATGGATTTCGGACGTCAAAAGATGAACCGTCTCGAAGTGGTGAAACGCGTTTTCGATGAATTTGTCACCGGCAATGGAAAAAGCCTCCGGGGGCGTCCCGATGACCTGATTGGCCTTGTGGCCTTTGCGCGGTATCCGGAAACACTGTGCCCGTTGACCCTCGGCCATGGCGCGCTCCCCCAATTCCTCGAACGGGTCGAAGTGGCGCAACGCAAGGAAGAGGACGGCACGGCAATCGGCGACGCCATTGCGTTGGCGGCGGCGCGCCTCAAAACGGCGGAAGAGGAACTGGCCCGGCAGAGCAAGAACAAGCCCAAGGAATATCAGATCAAAAGCAAAATCATGATTCTCCTTACGGACGGCCAGCACAATGCCGGCCAGCGCGACCCGATGGAAGCCGCCGCATTGGCCGCCGAATGGGGCATCAAAATTTACACCATCGGCGTGGGCGGCGATGAGTCGGAATCGTTCATTCAAACCCCATTGGGCCAGATTCCCATGGCGGTGGCCGCGCCCTTGGATGAGCGCACCCTGAAGGCCATTGCCGGCAAGACCGGCGGCGTATACCGGCGCGCGGACGACGCCGCGTCGTTGCGCGATGTGTACGCGGAGATCGACCACTTGGAAAAAACAGAGATCGAGGCCGTGCGCTATCTGGATTACCGGGAATGGTTCACGCCCTTCGCCCTCGCCGCCTTGTTATGCCTGGCGCTCGAGATGGTGCTGCAAAGCACCGTGTTGCGGAGGTTCCCATGAGACTGTACCAGGTCGAGATGCTCTTTCTGCTCTGGGTGCTCCCCGCGCTCCTCGGCATATTGATTTATGCCGCCTATCAACGCCGGAAAGCCGGCCTGCTCTTCGCCGAAGAAGGCATGCTTAGCCGGTTGAACGACTCCATCTATCCCGGACGCCGCTGGACAAAGGCCGGGTTGCTGCTGGCCGCCAGTGCATGCCTGATTTTTGCGCTTGCCCGGCCCGCCTGGAATCCGAAACCCAAACAGGTGCAGCGCCAGGGCCGCGACGTGGTGTTTGTGCTGGACGTATCCAAGAGCATGCTGGCGGAAGATTTGGCGCCCAACCGTCTCGAACGCGCCAAACTCGCCATTACCGACTGTCTGGAAACCCTGGAGGGAGACCGCGTGGGCCTCATCGCGTTTGCGGGAACCGCCGCCGTGAAATGCCCGCTCACCCTCGATTATGGTTTTTTCAGAACCATGGTCGAGGACATATCCGTAAACAGCATCAACCGGGGCGGCACCCTGATCGGCGATGCCCTCCGCCGCGCGCTGGACGAGGTTTTTGACGCACAGGAGAAACAATTCAAGGACGTGGTGCTCATTACGGACGGCGAAGATCACGACAGTTTTCCCGTGCAGGCCGCCGAGGAGGCCGGGCAAAAAGGCATTCGCATCCTCGCCATCGGCCTCGGCGACGAAAACCAGGGGCAGCGCATCCCCATCACGGATGAAAACGGCCAGAAAACCTTTTTGAAATATCAGGGCCAGGAAGTATGGAGCAAGCTGGATGCGGATACCCTGCGCCAGATGGTGGAAAAGACCCCGGGCGGAAAATACCTCAATGTCGCCACGGGATCGTTTGATCTGGGCAAAATCTATCAAGACCTGATTGCTTCGGCGGAAAAGAAAGACCTCGAATCCCAAACAGTCACGCTCTATGAAGAAAAATACCAGATTTTTGCCGCACTGGCGTTTGTGCTTTTATGCGTGGAGAGGATAGTGAGCGAGCGGAAAAAGGTGAAGGCATGAAACTCGGGATACTATGCATACCCTTGCTGTTTCTTCCGGTATGGGCCGCGGCGGACTCCGCGCGTTCCCTGGTGCAAGAGGGCAATGCCGCCTACGAGCAGGGAAAGTTTGAGGATGCCCTGAAGGCCTACGAAAAGGCGGAAACGTCCGCGCCGGACGCCTCCGAAATCTTGTTCAACAAGGGCGCGGTGTATTACCAGCAAAAGGACTATGACAAGGCGATGGAGGCATTCGAGCAGGCCGGCATGAAAACCAAAGATGCCAAACTCGAAGCCAAGAGCCAATTCAACATGGGCAACTGCACGTTTCACAAGGCGGAAAGCCTGATGCAGGAGAAGCCGGAGGACGCGCTCAAGGCCTTGGCGAAAAGCGTCCGGTATTTTCAACATGCCGCGGAACTGGACCCCGCGATGCATGAGGCCAAGCAGAATGTGGAAGTGACGCGCCTCGCCATCCACACCATCCAGGAAGCCATGAAGGCCCAGGAGGAGGCCGCCAAACAGCAACAGGAGCTGAAGGAGAAGCTGGAGAAACTCATCCAGGATCAACAACAACTCCAGACGTTGACCCGGCAAACCGCCGAGCAACTCGCCGCCGCCCCGCCAATCCCCGAACCTGCGCCCGCGCCGGAACCATCCCAACCGGAAGGAGAAAACACCGTCACGGTCCCGCCAACGCCGCAACAATCCCAAGCCGAAGGCGAATCTCCCGCAACCCCCGCGCCCCCCGAAGCCCCCTGTAAGGGATTGGCGGATGTTCAGCAGACGTTGAAAACCGATGCACAAGCCATTTCCGGCGCGATGGCGCAGTATGTGCCGCCGCCCCCGCAATCCCAGAATATTACCCCGCCACTTCGTCCGCCGGATCCCGAAGGCGAACAACAGGCCTCACCCATCGCCGAGGCGAAGGACCATGTGGACCAAGCCGCGCATTATCAGGGCATGGCGGAGCAGCAACTGCGCGAAAGCAAGGCCGGAGATGCACAGTCCCAACAAGGCGTGGCCGTCGAAGAATTGAAGAAAGCACTCGACCTCCTGAATAATTCCCAAAACCAGGATCAGAAAAAGCAAGATCAGAAACAAGATCAACAGCAAGGCGAACAGAAACAGGACAAACAAGACCAGCAGCAGTCCCAAGAGGGCGAACAGGAGCAACAACAACCTCGGGAACAGCAACAGGAAGGCGAGCAACAGCAGGCGCAATCCCAGCAGGAAGGCGAATCACAGGAACAACAGGCGCAGCAGATGCAACAAGAAGGTGAAAATGAAGGTGAAGGTGAAGGACAGGATGAAACGGCCCGCGAAATCTTGAACGAGGAAAAAGAACATAAGATGATGCTCATGCAGCCTCCAGGCGGATATAAGCCTGTGGATAAGGATTGGTAACACATGACGGCAACCCCTTATGTGCGTTTGGGCCTTACGGTCCTGCTCATGGCGGGTGCGGCGTGCGCGCTGGCCGAGCAGATCACCGTTCGCGCCGCCGTCGAAAAGACCGACGCCTATGTGGGGGAACCGTTTATGTTCCAAATCCAGTTCCAAGGCACCGACCGTCCGGATGAACCCGAGGTCACGGCGCTGGCCCAGGATTTCGACGTGCAGCCGATGGGCGGTCAAACCAACAACAGCCAATCCGTATCCATTGTAAATGGACGCGTCACCTCCAACGTACAGCGCAATTACGTGTACTCCTACCGGCTTACCCCGAAGAAAGCCGGACGCTTGACCATTCCCGCGCTGACCGTGACAGCGGAAGGGCAGCATTTCACCACACAACCCATTCAACTCAACGGACGAACACCCCAGGAAACCGCCGAGTTCAAACTGCGTCTCGCGTTGAGTTCGGAAAAATGCTACACGGGCCAGCCCGTGGTGCTCACGGTCACCTGGTATCTGGGAAAGGACGTGCGCAACTTTGCCTTCACCGTGCCCGTGCTGCAGGATGAACGTTTCGTAATCGAGGAGCTGGGCGAACCTCAGAACCCCGGAAGGGAGTATTACAAAGTACAGGTGGGGGGTGCGGAATGCATCGCGGAAAAAGGCCAGGAAATGCTGGATAACATTTCCTACACCACGCTCTCGTTTAAGAAAGTGTTGATCCCCAAACAGCCCGGCGGCATTGAGATTCAGCCGGCCACCGTGGCCTGCGAAGGAAGAGTGAACGAGCAGCGCCGGGGCCAGCGCGGTTTTTTTGACGACTTTTTCGGGAATGATCCCTTTGGCGTGCGTGGTTCCTACAAGAATTTTGTAACCCCCTCCAATGCCCTCCGGCTCGAGGTGGCGGAATTGCCGCAACAGGGACGGCCCGCGAATTTCAGCGGATTGGTGGGCGCCTTTTCCATCGATGCCAGCGCCACCCCCACGGAAGGCAATGTCGGCGATCCCATCACGCTCACCGTACGCATCAGTGGCTCGCCGTATCTGAAAGCGGTCGAATTGCCGCCGCTCGATGCCCAGCCCGAACTCGCCAAACAATTCAAAATTCCAAAGGAAATGGCCCCGGGTAAAATTGAAGGGAATGCAAAAGTTTTCACCCAAACCATTCGCGCTCAGGATGCCTCGGTAAAAGCGATCCCGCCCATTACGTTGAACTATTTCGATTCCAACACGGGAACATATCAGGAGGCCCGCACGAAGCCCATCCCCCTGACCATCCACGAAAGCCGCGTGGTGACGGCGGATCAGGCGGAAGGCGTGGAAGTGCGGCATGTGCGGAACCAGCTTACGCAATGGCGCGAAGGCATCGCCCACAACTATGAAGACTTGAGTGTGTTGGAAAATCAGGCCTTCGGGCCGGTAGACTGGGTGCGTTCACCCCTCTGGATTATTGTGCTCTTCCTCCCCCCCCTGGCCTATGCCGTCCTAGCCGCAGTGGTATTAGTCCGCCGCAAGGGTCTGGCCAATCCCGAACTGCGGCGCAAGAAACGCGCCCAGGCCGAAGCGGTGCGCCGCCTGAAAGCCCTGGATACCACAAATGCCGGCCGCGCCTGTGAAGAAACCCTGGACACGCTGCGCGAGTATCTCGGCGCCAAACTCGGCGTGGCCGGAAACGCTCTCACACAAGAAGACGCCCGCCGCTTGCTCGATCAAAAACACGCCGGCCCGGAAATTCAAGACAAGGTCAAGGAAATCTTCCAACAGTGCGAGGCGTACGCCTATGCGGGCCGGAGCGGCGGACAAAATGCCGCCGCGCTCATCGAACAAACCCTCGCGGTGATTCAGCGGTTGGAGAAAGGAGTCCTGCGATGAGTGCCGGACTGCTCATTATGATCTTCTCTGCCCTCGGCACGGGTGCGTTGGAAACCGGACAGCTTCAAACGCTGTTGACCGAAGGCAATACGCTGTTCCGCCAGGCCAATGAACTGGCCGCCACCGATCCCGCAGGCGCAAAAGACCTGTATCAAAAAAGCATTCTGCGCTTCGAACGCATCCTCGAGGAAGGCGGCGTGCGCAATGGCCGGCTCTATTACAACCTCGGCAACGCCTATTTCATGGGCGGCGATCTCGGACGCGCCATCCTCAACTACCGCCGCGCCCAGCAGTATATCCCGAACGACCCAAATGTGCTCCAGAATCTTTCCTATGTGCGCAGCCAGCGCCTGGACCGCGTGGACGAACCGCAGCGCGCCCGCGTCCTGAAAACCCTGTTCTTCTGGCACTACGATTTCAGCGCCCGCGTCCGCACCGTCCTCTTTGTCCCCTTCTTCCTCGCCCTGTGGCTTTTCGCCGGGTTGCGCCTCTTTTTCCGCCGCGCCCCGCTCACCTGGGGCATCGTGCTCTGCGCCATCATCAGCGGATTGCTCTTGGGCTCGCTTATGGTGGAGGCCGTGCAACACTCCCGCGATGTCAGCGGCGTCATTACCGCCCCTGAAATCATCGCGCGCAAAGGCAACGGCGAAACCTACCAGCCCAGCTTTGAAGAACCCCTGCATTCCGGCACCGAATTCACCCTCGAAGAAGACCGCGGCGGCTGGTATAACATCCGCCTCCGCGACAACCGCACCTGCTGGATTCCTCAAACCGCCGCCGAAATGATTAACAAAAATCCCTAATGCAACGGGCGGTATTTTCGGTCATTCCTCCGTTGTTATCCCAGAATGCCTGACACATAACCGCTCCATATCCATATCCATATCCTCATCCCGCTCATGGATATCAATACGGGACACTTCAAGGCCTGACCCTACCTGCACCACGTTTGTCTTGTTCACTCCAACGTTGTTGCGTTAGAATACAGTCATATGCACGCTTTGGAGACTACTTGTGGCCCGCGCAGTGATACCACATATTCAACTTAACCTTTTTCCAAGCCCGCCCATCCCCCTGGAAGAGGGCCGGAAACCATGGTCAAATTCAAATGCCAACAAGCTTAACATCTCCGACAAGGGTTTCCATGACTGGTATCGTTTTGTCCTCTCCTTTCCACCTCACCTTGTCCGTGAATACATGGAAAAGTTTTCATTGCTCCCGGGCCAGACAATCCTGGATCCCTTTTGCGGAACAGGCACTACACTTATCGAGGCAAAGGTACACGGTATCCGCGGTATCGGCATTGAAGCCAATCCCATGGCACATTTTGCTTCCCGTGTGAAAACAGATTGGACCATCAGCCCCGATGAATTGCACCGCCAGGCGAAACGCATGGCAGAAATTGCGGAAAACAATCTGCTAAACAGTTCTTCACTTCGATCCCTTCCCCGCGAACAACATGATTTGTTGTTGAAGGATTCCATTAGCCCGCGTCCACTGCACAAAGCATTAGTGTTGTCGGATGTTATCAGAAACCAAACCGGCACGACTTGCACAAATCATGAATTATTGGCTTTGGCAAAGGCCTTGATTGCATCGAGTAATTTGCACTTCGGCCCGGAAGTGGGTGTCTCAAAACATAAAAAGGAAGATGCCCCCCTTATCGAATACTGGATGCGGGAAATCCTGACTATGTCGGAAGATCTAAGGGGCGCCGGAAACAAGGCAACCCCATCGAATGTGATATGCGCCGACGCCCGGCAAGTAGACACTATTCTAGCGGCAAATTCCGTGGATGCCGTGTTTACATCGCCACCGTATCCAAACGAAAAAGACTACTCGCGCACCACCCGTTTGGAATCGGTCGTGTTGGGTTTTGTCAAAGACAAAGCAAGTCTCAAAACCATGAAAAAGACGTTGCTTCGCTCCAATACACGAAATGTATACAAAGGCGACGATGATGAACGCTGGATTGCGCATTTTCCGTCCGTGCAAACGCTTGCGGCGCAAATAGAAGAACGGCGCGTGGAACTGGGAAAGACGTCTGGTTTTGAGCGCTTGTACGGGAAAGTGACAAAACTCTATTTTGGCGGAATGGCCAGGCATTTATCCGAAATGCGCCGGGTTTTAAAACCGGGTGCATATCTTGGATATGTCGTGGGAGACCAAGCTTCCTATTTTCAGGTTATGATTCGCACGGGACAGATTCTTGCGGAAATAGCGGAATCGCTCGGATACAAGGTAGTGGACATCGACTTATTCCGAACGCGGCTTGCCACGGCGACCAAACAACAAATGCGCGAAGAGGTGGTTGTACTTCAGTGGTCGGGAAAGGGTATTGGGTAATGGGAAGTGATAAAGGCCGTTATGTTCAACTGATCGAACGTATTTTCAAAACCAAGTACAAAAAAGGCGCAACCGCGATTTCATTTGAACGGCAAGACATCAATCAAACCGCGGATTTGCTGCATATTCAACTGCCCAAGAATATTGGTGATGTCATTTACAGTTTCAGATACCGTTCCGCCTTGCCTGTTTCCATCCGTAAACAGGCCCCTGAGGGCATGGAATGGGTTATCCGTCCTATAGGGAAGGCGCGTTATCAGTTCTCATTAACGTCCATGGCGCGTATCCTGCCAAATCCCATGCTTGGGGAGACAAAACTCCCGGACGCCACGCCGGGCATAATCGCCAAGTATGCCATTAACGATGAACAGGGTCTTCTCGCAAAGATTCGATACAACAGGCTTATTGATATATTCACGGGCGTAACGTGTTATTCCCTGCAAAACCACCTTCGAACAACCGTCTCCGGCATGGGACAAATTGAGACGGATGAAATTTATGTGGGCGTTGATCAACGGGGCGTTCAATATGTAATTCCGATTCAGGCCAAAGGTGGTTTGGATCAGCTTGGTGTGGTTCAGATTGAACAGGATTTTGCCATGTGCGCCATGAAGTTTTCCGATCTCGTCTGCAAACCGGTTGCCGCTCAGTTCATGGAACATGATCTGATAGCGTTATTTTCTTTCGAAGAGGGTGAAAGAGGGGTGAAGATAGGAATGGAAAAACACTATCGGCTTGTTCCTCCGGATGAAATCGAGGAAGCGGATTTGACCCTTTACCGTTCACGAGGATTTGAGTGTAACTTTCATTCGGTTCAACATTGAAGTTTACAGCATTCGTGTTCGGTTAAGAGCGGGTCCGGGTATTGACAAAAGGCCAAATGATTG
>CAYYRW010000019.1:0-110717 GCA_964474205.1 uncultured Nitrospirales bacterium
GCACCGGCAACTCGGTGTCCATGGGGTCCGCGCCCAAGGGAAGGTCCCCGGTCCAGCCAACAAAGGAATAACCATTCCAAGCGTTGGCCAACAGCACAGGTTCCATGCCTCCGGCCAAATAGCAGGTTCCGCCAAAGTTAACCCAACCTTGGCCATCCGTCGTCACATTCAGGCTATATCCCGTATCGGTGTAGTTGGCCGTGATGGTTTTATTGCCGTCCATGAGTATTTCGGCGGATGGGTTATCGGTGTTTGAGGGAATATCGCCCATCCAGCCGGCAAAGAAGCTTGTAGGCGAAGTGTTTGCATTGACATAGGCGGTTTGGCCATTCATATAAGAAAACACCCCGGTGCCCGGATGGATGGAACCTATATTCGTGCCCGCCGTGTCAATGAGAAGGGTCCAGTCGCCCCGGATAAACTGCGCGGTGAGCCGCCGGCTTTGATCCATGGTTATCTGCTGATAGAAAGAGTGCGCGTTGGCCCCCGGCATCAAGTCGCCGAACCATTGATAAAAGGCATCGCCGCCCGCGACAATGTTGGCGTTGACATTTACCACGGAGCCTTTCGCATGGACGTAGGCGCCGGGCGAAGGCCACGTGGAGCCGTTTCCGGAGACGGTCAGGCTAAGCACGGCGGAGGAATCACACAGGGCGTCGGATTCGACATTATTGGGATTGGTGAATTTGGCTCGAAGGTTGGGCAGTTGGGTGCAGGCGGCGTCTTGAGACAACGGGTTATCCGTTAACAACACCCGATCATTTCCTCCAAGCCCGGTATTGTCCACCAACGCCTGAATATCGGTGATGGCGTTCTTGTTCAGATTCACGGTTTGCAGGTTGGTCAGGTTTTGCAGGGAGGCGATGGAGACAATGGCGTTCTGGCTCAGGTTCAGGTCCTGAATGCCGGTGGCGCCGCTGATCCCGGAGATGTCGGTGATCGCGTTCGCGTTGAACGAGGCCTCGAGCAGGGCCGTTAACCCGGAAAGGTCGGGCAGGGCCGTAATTTGAGTTTTCACGACCGACAACCGCTGGAGATGGGTGTAGTTTGAGACCACCTGGAGGTCCGTGATCGGGGTCATCATAATGGTGAGAAACGTTCCCGGGTTTATCGCCGTTAACGCGCTGATATCCGTGAGATTGGGTTCATTGAGCAACACCAGTCCCTGCGAAAGATTCATAAGCCCATTGAGTTGGGTTACCTCGGAATTGTGCACGCCGGTATTGATCAGGGCGAGCAGCGCGAGCGTGTCGGCCACGCCCGCCAGGGGCGAAAAATCATTGATTGGATTTGACGCCAGCAGAAGCTGCGAAAGGCTGTCCATGGCGCTAACGGCGGCAATGCTGGTAAGCGCCTCATTGTACATCAGGCTCAGGTATTCCAGATTGACCAGGCCCGCCAGCGGGGTGATATCCGTGATTTGGTTAAAGGAAGCCTTGGGCATTTCCAGACCCGTGCTTTTCCCCTCAAAGGGATTGGCCCCATATCCCAAATCAAGCCAGACCAAATTGACCAGACCGCTCAACGGAGTGAGATCGGAAACCTGGTTGTTTCCCAAATTGATTTCCCGCAACGCCGTGCAGGCCTCCAATCCCGTCACGTCACGGATGCCGCGGCCCTTGGCATCCAATGTGACAAACAAAGGATTCGCCAGTTCGGTATCTTCCGGAGGATCGCTCAGGGATTGCCCCGTGGCCGTTTCCCATTGGGTTTTAACGGCCTTCAGTAAAGCACTGTCGTTAAAGGTTACGGGAACGGCCCATCCTGTAATTGAGATTAGCACTGTGGACAAGAACAGCAGGCGCCATGGCGGGATTTGACGTGATACAAACATCGAATGTACTCCGGTGAGTGGATGGCCGGCATAGGCTAAAAAATAGATTTACTATGAACACCTTTACTATTTTACGCGTTTTCCGGGCCTGCAATCCACTTCATCCTCTTTATTGCGGGTGACCGCGGGTGACCGTATCCGCGCGAAGAGACCGTTGCCTCCGCGAAGCTCCGCCCCGCCATACGGTTCCGAGCAATGTGAGCGCAAGCCCTGTGAAGGTTATACACGAGATTGCAATCCCCGCATAGGCGGCCATTGGCCTGTACTCGAATCGCACACGGTGTGTTCCCGCCGGGACGGCCACGGCCTTGAAGGCGTCGTCCGCCTTGAGAATGTTCACCTCCTGCCCATCCACCCAGGCATGCCATCCAGGATAATATGAATCAAGGAACGTGAGAATGCGCGCTCCGGGCAGGTCCTTGACGGTCACATCGACCCTGTTGGCGCTTCGGTCTTCGATAACGATGTACGGGTCTTCATCCATCAAGTCCTTGAGCACATAGGCTTGCGTCAATGTGAGGTCCTTGGCGCTCTCGTCCGGCCACGCAAGGGTGATCGTGCTCGTATTGCAGTCGGGAAGCGGTATTTCCAGGAATTTTTCGGCCTTATTCGTGTTCAGCGTTTGACGGCGCATGAGCGTATAACCGGCCCCTTTTTCGTCCACGCAGGAGGCGTCAATATCCACTCTGCCCGTGGCGGTATATCCCACATAGAGCGCGGCATGCACGAACCCTTGCATCAGCTTGGGCAGGACCAATTTTTGTTCCTTGCCCGTTTTTCTAATGGCTTTTTTCAATTCCGCGCTGGAAATCAGCGATATTTGTTCCGTCGTGTCCGATACCGCGGTTTTCGGCAGTTGCGTGCGCGCCACCTCGGGCACCGCGAGCGTGGTGCCGCTGGAAATCTCCGGCAAGAATACGGTTGTGGCGGCGGGAAACGTTGTTTTCTTATCCGGGAGGTCCCCCGCCACCCACTGCCGCGCCAGCCAGAAGCATCGTTTCACAAGGAGATTTACCCGAATGTTTTCCGGGGTGATTTCCTTATACTTCAAATGGATGCGGTTGAAATACGCCGTATCATCCGCCGGCCGGCACAACACTTGGCTGGTGGAGATTAAAATGAGCGGGTTATAGCCGTTGATGGCATGATCCAGAAACCACATTTGGCGGTTGGGCCGCATGTGGGCGGGGCGGCGGTTGGCGAGGGTGATCCGGTGATCTTTTCCGAACCGGGCGGTGTCCGCGTTATTCCCGATAGTATGCCGGTTGATGGAGGCCGGCAGCATCTGGGCGCTCCACGCCACAATTTCCGCGCCCACCAGCACCGCCACCAAAAGGCTTCCAACACGCGGGGCCTGTTGCCAGGTGAGCATGCACAACACGGCGGCCGTGAGCGCCGGAAAAAGCCAAACAAGAAACGTTGGCTCGAACAAGGGCTTGTTTCGCAGCCAGAGCGCCAGTATAAAGAACATTCCGGCGCTGGCACAGGCAAAGGCCGCCGTGCGCGTCACACGGCTTCGCAGGGATGCCGGGAAACGGCCCGCCGCATCCACGCCAAAGGCCGCCGCCATCCCCAGGGCAAGGATCGAGAAATCACCGGCCCGCCAAGGGGAGTCCGTAATGTTCATGAAGTCGAAACGGTGTAAAAGCGCGCCCATGGGAAACGGGGGCCCGAGGGTACAGTCCGTCAGGATGAGGTACATCCCCACAAACACCCAGACATCGCGGCGGCGCCGGTGGCTCAATGCGGCAAGGAGCATCAAGAGAGAGCCGATTCCCGCCGCCCGGCATCCTTTCGGGTCCCAGAGATTGCCGGGAAACACCACCAGGCACTTGAGCAGGTGGAGTGTGTCGAAACTCTGGCTCCACTCGGGCATCCTCAGCCCGCCCACATCCGAGCGGCAACTGTGCAGGCCCAGTTCAAAGGCGGGAAACAGGAGCGCGGCGGACGCCAGGGCCACCAGCATTGCGACGATGATGAGGAATGCCATGCGGCCCGCAAGAATCCGTGCCGCGCGGCCCAAGGCTTTCATGCGAAATGTCCACGGCAGGTGAATCAGGGCATCCATCATGACAAACAGTACAAGCGTCACGCCAATGTAGAGGCTGAGTTGTGGAAAGCCCCCCAGCGTGCTCAGCGAAAAGAAAATCACGGTCCATCCCGTGTGCCAGACACGTTTCGCGCCGGTCTGGGCGTATACCGCGCGGCGGGCCTGCCACAGTATCCACGGCGCCCAGGAAATGACCAGGGAATAAACATAGTAGTCGGTGTAATAAATCATGCAATAGGGGCTGAACATAAAGGCCAGTCCGCCAATGATGCCGGCGCTCAGGCTGAGCCCGTACGAACTCGCCAGGCAGAAGACCCCCAGCCCGGCCCATAGAATATGCAGAATCATCATGATTTGCATGCCCGTGGCGGTGGCATACGGGTTATACGCGGGGGTCAGCAGGCTGCGAAGGAGGTGAAAGGGGTAGCAGGCGCTGGCTTGCGGGTCGGCGGCGAATGGGAGGCCGCAATAGGACAAGGGGTTCCAGAGCGGGTACTCGCCGTTTTTCAGGCACGTGTCAAGGAAATAGGTATTCGGACCAAAGAAATGCCGGTTGTCCGACAGTCCGAAATTTTTATCCCACAGCGGCGCCTGGGCGTAGAAGCCATATACCGTCGCGGCGGCGATAACGAATATGGCCAGCGCCCCCCCCGCCCGGCGCAAGGATACGGACCCTACATTTACCTCTTCCATCTCACTCAACGTGAAAACCTTTGCAACGCCAAAAAGACTTTTGCCACATATAACGCGGCCCGCCATGCTTCAACACAGGAAAAATGCCCGGGAAAAACGTGTTCCCCTCTTGCGCCGCCATCACCCCTTCTGCTTCCTTGAAATATGTCTGCGCCCGCTTTACGGCTTGATGTAGGCGTTCAGTCCGATAATCACCGGTTTCCCGTTAATTTCAGCCTCGGTTACCATATTGCCCCGCGTACTGGCGACCACGAGGGTCTTGCCGGAAGCGGAGGGTTTGGGCTCTTCCAGATCAATCTCGATGCACAGCTTGTTGTCCTTGATTTCAACATTCATGGCCATGGCGGTTACTCTCCTTCCGTTTGTCTTGCTTCTTTTCTCCACATAGTTCCGTGCCGGTTATTTTAGCACAAACCGCGGGGGGTATTTCCGCCCATCAGTTGCGCGGCAAGTTCTTCCGCCTTTTTCAACACCTCTTGATGCTTGAGTATGTCGTCCGGTTTGGCCAGATCGCAGCCGCGGAGCAAATGTATTTCCTCCATGCCAATGAGCTTCAGCACCCAGGTGTAGCGAGGGTGGACATCGGTGAACAGGGTGTCCGCAAGCCCCTGGGTTTGGATGAATACAACGATTTTCCCCGGCGAGAGCCGGGACCCTTTGGGATTGCTGTGGAAATCAGGGGTCAGGAAACTGTACATCCGATCTATGAAAAGCTTCATTTGCCCGGAGACATCCCCAAAGTAAACCGGCGAGGCAAGGACTATCATCTCCGCCTTCCGCACCGCCTCCAATACCTCCGTCAGGTCATCCCGCAAGACACACGCCTCGGAGGTTTTTTTACAGGCCCGGCACGCCTGACACCCTTTGAACGTGAGTGTGTTTAGGGCAAAGGAGTGTGTTTCCGCGCCCTGTTTTTTCGCCGCGTCAAGAAAATGTGCGGCAATAAAGGCGCTGTTTCCATTCAGCCGGGGACTTCCAAGCACCGCGACAACTTTCATGGGTAGATATACTTTCTCTGTTTGGCATCGAACGTTATCATGGGCACGCCCTCGGGGAAGTGGCGCTCCAACATTTCTTTCATGGAGCCGGCGTACATCGCCACGCGAATGGTTCCCCAGGTGGCCTGGTCGCCCGTGGCATAAAAGAGATAGGTGTTGCCCTCATATTCGAACAGGTCCGCGTCGGTATTGTTGATCCCTTCTCCGGCCACGGGCTCGAGCATGGGCGCACGGGTTGGGCTCACCTCCCAGGCAATCAAATCCTTCGACCGCGCCACCGCCGTGACATATTTGGTCTCGGGCAACTGATACGCATAACAGGCCCACGGCGCTTTTTGATAGCAATGAATCCCGTAGATCACATAATAATACGGCGCAAAAAAACGAATCGTTGGATTGGCGCACACGGTATTCCCCGCCACGTCCGCGAATTCCAATCCCGCCATTTTCTCCCAGTGCGCCAAATCCTTTGACCGGGCGAAACGGAAACACCACTTCACCGGGATATCGGATTCATAGGTCATGATGTACCCCTGGTCATCTTTACACACGGAGGTATTGAAGAACTGCTCGGCTCCGTCCCGGGCAAGGGCCTCTTCCTGTTTCCATTCCTTCAAATCCGTGGTGCTGAACCGGTTGATGCGCAGGGTGTTAATCACATTCCCGAAATCGGTGAACTCCGTGGCAAAAACGTTCAATTCGGGGCCGTTGACAAACGCGCTGACAAAGGAGTGCCCCTTCCCGAAGCGCGCCACCTCCTGCCCGGTTGTCAGGTCCAGGATAAACAGATAGGCGTTTTCGCCTTTCGCCTCGAAACCACCGGGGCGGTGGTTGTCCACCAGCAGCGGGCGTCCATTAAAAACAATCGGGGTGTTTTCCATTCCCGTGGAAAACGCCATCGGCACTTTCACCAGTTTTGGATTGGGAACCGCCGGCGAGCTCGGGTTATCAGCGGCAAATACGCCAAACGCACACAAAGAAGCACCTAAAACAAGCAGTAACCCCGATACCGTAATCCGGTGAAGCATCGGCCTATCTCCCTGTTGGTTTACGGAAGTAATCCGTAAAAAGAGGATAAACTTTTATATACGCTCCAGTCAATGAATCGGGGGACACAGGCGTCCGGTTATAGCAATTGCCCGGCCTATTTTTTCGCTGTGGGGCTTTTTATGAATTGGCCGAACCGGTTCTCAGTCTGGCCGGCACAGGCATCCATTGCGTAGCTGCTAACCCATTCCATAGTATCCTTATCCCCGCATCCTTTGCGTAAAGATTTGTGTGGTCTGGAAAGAAGTGTATAATTGAATAGGATTGTTGTATTTGTTGGAATTGCATGAAAGGAAGATGAAATGAGCCCAGTGGAGCAAATTCAACAACAACTACTTCATTTGCCGCCTGACAAACAGAGCGAGGTGCTCGATTTTATCTCGTTTTTACAGCAACAACAGGCGGTAGCACAACAACGTCTTAAAAATCGTTCGTTGCGCAAGCATCCCGCCTTTGGCGCGTGGCGCGGACGGCAAATTGCCGCGCTTGACTATCAGCACAAGCTCCGCGCGGAATGGGAAGATCGCGCATGATTGCTGTTTTTGACACCAACATTGTCATCGATGCGCTAAATGGGTTGCCCGAGGCTGATGACGAGTACACCCTTTATGAACGCGTACTTGTCAGCCGTATTACATGGATGGAGGTTTTGGTCGGCGCAAAGGATGATGATGCTCAAATTCGCGATTTTCTTGAAGCGCATTTTGAGATTATCCCACTCGATTTGGCCGTTGCGGACAAGGCTGTCCAACTTCGGCGTGCATATCACATGCGCCTGCCCGATGCAATCATTTGGGCAACAGCGCAAACGAATAATGCGATACTGGTTTCACGCAACACGAAGGACTTCAGCCCTGAGTGGGATGGAATACACGTCCCATACAGGATTTAGTCTCCGCCCTTGGCTAATACTTTGAATGCCAGAGAAGCATATTACTGTCTTGCTTTCCATGAAGATACACATTTCCATATAGGAATGAAATAACAACGGTCTGACACTGTTAAGACTTCAACCGATGGGGTCTGAGGCAGGGACTGGACCCTTCAGTTCTGAATTCTCTGTTCGATGGGTTTGCCATCGAGATAGAGGCCGGTAATGACTCCTGTTCCGCTCCATATCCGGACCGTGATGTAGGCGGTGGCATTGCGGGCTTGTTCACGGTAAAGGCGTTCGGCCTCGGGCGCGGCGGTTTCCTCCATATAGTACCGGTCGAACGGCCAGAGGAGTTGGGCTTTCCCGCCACCGCCGGGCCGTACCAGCACTTTCAGGTAGGCGGTGCCGTCCGGCGGTGTAAACGAAATGGCTTTAACCACGGCAAAATCTTCCGGATCCGCTTCGATGATCGCATACGCCTTTTGGCCGTCCGCCAGGGGGGCATTCCCGGGCAAGGAAACCGTGACCGCGTCGTATCCAAGTTGGACAAATCGCCCGCGAAAGGCATCATTGGGATCGATGGGGCGGGTACGAATTTTATATTCTTGGCCTTTCTTGAGGACGGTCTCGCGGTGCAGAATCATGCTCGTGGGAACGGCCAGTTGTGCGCAAACAAGCGCGGCGAATAATGCAAGGAGTATTGATCGGTTCATGAGATTGTTTCCTTGTGCGCGGCGGTGCGGCGGGCCAGTGCCAGGTTGGCCCCCAGGAACGCCAGCCCCAGGACGATGAACAGAATGCCGCGGAGGGTAAAACTGATTCCGGCGTCGAAGAAGCGAGCGACGATAAGCACCGAAAAGACGGCCATCCCGGCATTGACGGCAAGCAGTTCATTGCGCTGGAGGCCGGCAAATAGAACCGTTACCCCAAAGATCAACATATACGCGTTGAACGCAGCCATGACGGCGCTTGCCGGAACGTTCAAGGCAGAGGCCGTAAATCCGAGCACGGCCAGCAGGGGCAAGCCTCCCGATACCACCGCGAACCAATCTTTCCGTTCCACGCCGCGGACCACCAGCAACACCACTCCCGTCAGCAGCGCCAACGCGAGTATATAATCCTGCGAGGCCGCCCAGGGATGATACCCGCCCCCCGAGCGGTAATGCTCCCATCCAATCTCATTCCAAACATCCGTGTACGTAAGAATCAGGGTCAATATTGTCGAGCCGGTAAACCCGGAGACGACAAACGCGTTGATTCGGAACTTGCCGAACCGGCTACGGCCGGTCAACAGCAAAATACAAAATAATGCGCTGTACACGACGATCCACAATCCGGGCATGCTGCGTTCGAGGATCAGTCCCGCCGCAACGGGCAAGGCCGCGCATATCCCCCACGACAACACATGTATCCGCGGCCCTTCGGGATCGTGCTTGCAGGCGCGCCAAACATGGGGAGCCAGGAACGCCGCCAACGGCCAGAACAGCAGCGTATGGCCGCCTTCATATTGGACCGCACCCGCCCAACCGGTAAGACCTGCAATGTAGAGCAGCGCCACGGCGGAGGAATTGAGGAAGTAGATCAACGGCCCGCCCAGCACGAGCCAAGTCAGTAAAAAGGCGCTCACATCCCCGCCAATGTGATAGGTCTGGCTGATCAGCGAGATGCTTGATCCAATGGCCAAGGCCAGGAACGTCCCGCTGCCTTCCCGCCATGCCAGGGAATCGGACCGGCGCAGGAGCGTCCAGCCCGCCAGCGTCTGGCCCGCCAGCAGCGGCGCAAACGAAAGCACCGTGCGTGCAGACCGCGGCAAGTCTTCCCAATTATGGGCCAGGAGCAGAATGATGCCCAGGCCGATGGAAGCCGCGCCGAGGATGCTGAGCAGCGTCAGCGCCATGATGCGCCGGGAACGTACTGTCACGGGCCCATAATACGCTTCCATCCGCACCGCCGTGTCATGCGACAGCACCCCGGCCTGTTCCAGCGCCGGGAGTTCCCGGTACAGCCACAGTATCGCCTTATTCCTGTTCATCGCAGCCATCCTCATTGTGGTACATGGAGGGCTTCTTTATGAAACAGCGGCACACCCGCCTTCCTGCATGATGGTATCAGAATCAAAGGCGTATGGTAACAAGCACCGAACGGTTTGTATAGTATCTTCAGACCACTTCCATGGTGGAGGGCGGTTTTGAAGCGATATTGTAGGTGACGCTGACAACGCCGGGCACGTTCCCGGTAATTTCGCGGGCAAGTTTTTCAAGGACATTGAAGGAAAGCCGCGTGGGCGTTGCGATTCGGGCATCCACGCTTTCCCAGCAGCGCACCTCGATCTGCAGGCCAAACTCGCGTTGGCCATCGCGCATGCCGGTCACCCGGTCGTCGTGCAGGATCGCCATGTATTGGAAGGCGCCGGTTTTTTTCAGCAGCCGTTCGACAATCGCATTGGCCTTGCGGGCCGTCTCGATGCGCGCCGGGGTGGCCTCGCCGATTACCCGCGCCGCCAAGGCCGGGCCGGGGAACGGGATGCGTTTGAACAGTTCCGCCGGAAGCCCGAGCGACTTGCCCAGTTTCCGCACGCCGTCTTTGCGCAATTGAATCAGCGGTTCGAGAATGTGGTAGCCGAACGCTTTTTGCGGATCGATTCCCAATTGCTCAAACACGTTGTGCTGCCGTTTAATCCCCGCCACCGTCTCGTCCACATCGGTCAGGATGGTGCCCTGCAACAGGTGCTTCGCCCCGCTTTTCTTGACAATCCGGCCAAATACTTTTTTATAGAAGGTTTGGGTTATGGCCTCGCGCTTCTCTTCGGGGTCCGTGATGCCCTTGAGCGCCGCGAAGAAATCCTTGCGCGCATCCACCACTTCCACGGTAACGCCCAGCTTCTTGAAATACCCCACCACCTGCTCGGGCTCGCCTTCCCGCATAATGCCGTTGTTTATGAATACGGTCTTCAAGCGGTTGCCCAACGCGCGGTGGCCCAGCATCGTGACGGTGGACGAATCCACGCCCCCGGACAGGGCATTGATCGCCGTGCCGTTCCCCACGGCGGCCCGGATTTCCCGGACTTTTTCCTCGATGAATTTTTTGGTGTTCAACTTCTGCGCGGTAATTTCCTTGATCATGTGCTTCTCGCTCCCAATGTTGCCCAAGCTTCCTTTTGAAGCGCGGCCGTCAAAAACAATGCCCAATCAATGCCATAGCCGTTTTTGACCGCCACGCTTCCGCCATTATGGGGGTGATACTACCACAGGTTTCCGCCAAACAAAAAGTGTCCTCCTAATGGAATGCGTTGCATTGATTGCCACACCGTCTTGCGATACAATCCTTCCGGGCATAACCGATTGGGAGAAACGTTATTATGGGCGCGGGAAATCCCTTTGCGTTTGATGTTGAAACGTATCTGGCGGAGCAAACCGTTGAGATTCTTGAACGCATCCAGCGGTTCGACAACAAGCTGTATCTGGAGTTTGGCGGGAAACTGATCTTTGACTATCATGCCGCCCGCGTGCTCCCGGGTTTTGATCCCAACGTAAAGATGCGCCTGCTCCAGAAGATCAAGGATAAAATCGACATCATCCTGTGCATCTACGCGGGAGACATTGCCCGGAAAAAAATCCGCGCGGACTTCGGGATCACGTATGACATTGATGTGCTCAAATTCATTGACGATCTGCGCCGCGACTGGGGTCTTGAAATCACCGCGATTGTCATCACCCGGTACGAAGACCAGCCGTCCGCGCAGCTTTTCAAGAACAAGCTCGAACGCCGCGGCCTGCGCGTGTACACCCACCACGCCACCAAAGGGTACCCCACGGACGTGGACCTCATTGTCAGCCGGGAAGGGTATGGGCGCAACGCCTACATCGAAACCACGCATCCCCTCGTGATCGTCACCGGCCCCGGCCCCGGCAGCGGCAAACTGGGCACCTGCCTCTCCCAGCTCTATCATGAATACGAGCGGGGCGTGCGTGCGGGCTATGCCAAGTTCGAGACCTTCCCCATCTGGAACATCCCGTTGAAACACCCCGTGAATGTGGCCTATGAAGCCGCTACGGCGGACCTCCGGGACGTCAACGTGATTGATCCTTTCCATCTGGAGGCCTATGGAACAACCGCCATCAATTACAACCGCGATGTTGAAGCCTTCCCGCTCCTGAAACGCATCCTCGAAAAGATCACCGGCACGGAGTCCTTCTACAAGTCCCCCACCGACATGGGGGTCAACCGGGTGGGTTTCGGCATCGTGGACGATGCGCGTGTGCGGGAGGCCGCCAAGCAGGAGGTTATCCGCCGCGTATTGCGCTACCGCTGCGAATACACGATGGGCCTGGTGGACCGCGAGACGGTCGAGCGGGTAGAAGTGCTCATGAACGACCTGGGTGCACAGGTGGAAGACCGCCGCGTGGTCGGCGCGGCGCGGGAAGCCGCCGAACGCGCCCAACACAGTAATAAGGGCCATGACGGTGTCTTTTGCGGCACCGCGATTGAACTCAGGGACGGCACGATCATCACCGGCAGCAATTCATCGCTCATGCATGCGGCCACCAGCGCGGTGTTGAACGCCATCAAGCATCTGGCTGAAATTCCGGATAGAATCCACCTGATCTCCCCCAACATCCTTGAAGCCATTGGCAAAATGAAACGTGAAATGAACGACGGCAAGAGCATCAGCCTTGATCTGGAAGAGGCCCTGATTGCCGTCGGCGCGTCCACCCCTACAAACAGCGCCACCCTGCTGGCCATTGAGCAACTCAAAAACCTCCAGGGATGCGACATGCACAGCACGCACATCCCCACGCCCGGCGACGAAGCGGGATTGCGCACCCTCGGGCTCAACATCACCAGCGACTCTGCGTTTTCCACGCAAAGCCTCTATATTCTATGACGAAATTCAGGGCGCGGGTGAGCGTCTTTCCTGTGGCGGTTTTGGCGGATTGATGAGTTCCACAAGCTGCATGCCATGGCTGAAGGCACGCCGGTAGAACGGGGTGAGCATGCCCGAGGCGGTATTGGCATTGTTAAACAGAAGGATTTCCGCCTGGTTCAACGCGGGCGCTTGGCAGACCGCCAGAATCTCGTGATCGCCCTCGACCACGTCCAGGTCCCAGATGTCTCCGGGATTGGCCCACCGCAACACGCGGTAATTGGGGGTGTCGGGCGACCAATAGCCGTTCTCCGTTTCCGGGATGACAATCCACTGGCTTTGCCAGGACGATGGCGCGTCTATGGCATAGACGGCGGTCAGCGCGTTCCAATCGTCATCCGTGCCCGTGTAGAGGATATTATTGCGGCGGCTGAAGACCCCTTTGGTGATGGGCGCCGTTTGCTCCCCGCCAAACGTGGCCCATGCCCGGAACCGCGCGCCGGAATCGCCGGAACTCAGATTGCACGTGAACACTTCAAGGCCATCGCGGGGGGGCGCGTACAGGGTATAGCTGTCCACCAGAAGGAGGGTGTTCCCCATGGGCAGCATATACTCAAAAAGCAACATACCCGGCCCGGTCTCGTTCGGGTAATGATACGCTATATGGGTGACCCGGTTTTGAAGCACGGGTTCCGTGGATGCGTTGGCAAAGACCCGGAGCCCATCGCCGTCTTCATCCGGGGAACCGGAAGTGTGCACGAACAGCCGGTCGTTTCCCGGGTCCACGCACAATTGCCGGAGCGCGAACGTCGCGAAGTCAATATGGGCGTCGGGGGCGCGATCCCCATACCGGTAAATGGGCTTATCGTACCGGAACAGGCTGAAAACACCGTTTTCGTCCGATTTAATCACCCACAACGTGTCATGAATATAATCATATTCCATATCGACCAGTTTGAGGATATTGTTATGGGGGCCGCCGAGGGAGTGTTCGTCAAGGAGGCCGCCCGCCAAATCCCAATAGGGGTCGTAGAATCGCAGGCCAATCCCCGTGTTGTGGGCAACGGTGGTGTGGACGGCCACATAGGGGCCGCCGCCGCGCCAGTCCGCGATGTAAATGGCCCGTCCCGTCATCAGCGCTATCGAAACGCCTTCTTCTTTTACAATTGCCGCCGCATTGGCAACATGCATCGTGCATTCCTCGGTGCGCACCCATACCTCCGCATAATAACCCTCGTTCAATTTCTTGAACCAACTGATCTGGACATTGCTGGAGATTTCCTGTCCGGTGTCGAACACGGCCCGCAGCGGCTTCACCACTTCGTTCTTGAACGAGGTGTAATCGCCGGCGCGGGACACCACGGTCACTTTCACTTCCCCGGCGAAGATGCGGTCGCATTGGCCATAGGGATTTTCGAGGGGCGCGGCGGACGGATTGCCGTTCGCGTCCACCTCATACGGCCCGGTCATCGCGGCGCGGTCCTGCTTCTGGCCCTGGAGGCCATACACGGCGGTAAAAGCGTTGGCATAGGGGGAACGCACGCGGAACCGCTTCCCATGGTTTTCGAGGCGGCCCATGCAGGGTTCATTCCCGCCATGGACATCCCACTCGGTGGTTTCGGGCATTTGGCCGGGGGGGATATCCGTGAACACCCACGCGTTGAAGACCTCCGCCGTGGAGTCTTCGATAATTTTAACGCGGTCCATGGCGGCTTCCGCCTCGACCACGCAATCGTACAACGGCGCCGCGCCCAAATCCGGCGCGGCACTCGTGCGAAACGACGGACTCGTGCCTATCGCATAACGCCCTGTTTGGGCGATGGAAAAGGTTGCCGTTCCGTCGTCTTCCACCGTTGAACAGGCGGCGAACCGCCATGTTTGCACCGCGTCCTTCGCGGGCTCTTCCAGCATGTACAAATCCACTTTTGCACCGGTGGACAGCCCCAAGCTCCCCAACGGCGCGCTAAACAAAGCGCCCGCGGCGCGGTATTCGGGGTCCACCACGGATTCATTGCTCAAGGAGGTGAACAGGAACTCGCCTTCTTCGCCCCCAGACAGTACAGCCACATCAAACGCCCACAACCACTTTGTGAACGCCGTGACGGGAAGTTCGGAAACCGTGCGGTCCCGCAACCGGACCGTTGCGGAACCTTCCGTTTGAAGTTCCTCCAATTGGCCGATGCGCAACCCCGAGGGCAGTTGCAGTTCCGAACCATCCTGTATCGTCAGGCACGTGGTTTCATCAACGCCCTCCGCATCTAATTCAAGCGATGCATTGGCTTCACCGGCAAGCGCCGCCCCGGCGAAATGCGCCGTAATGGTTGTGTTGCCGTTGATGGTTGTCGTGGTCAGCGGAACTCCGGATTCCGCCACAGCGCCCTCCCAATGGTCAAAACGCCACCCCGCAATTGGCGCGGCGGTTAAAGTCACCACGCTTCCCGCTTCGTAGGTGTTTGCATTGGGTGTTGCCTGCACCGTTCCCGCATTGTCCGGCGTCACCACAAGTGTAAGGGTAAAGTTTTTAGTGCAGGGGCAGCCGTGCAACAACACCATGGCCAAAAGGAAAGCACTCATTCCCACACATTGCCGCATCCGGTTATTACGCATCCGCATATCCTCCCTGGTCATGAATACCGTTACATTCCACGCTACAGTGCCCCATTATACGCATGCTTGGGCACTTTTGAAACCTCCACAACGGCTCTTTCCGAATGTAAAGCATGCTTGGGCGCTATTCCACCCAGAGCGAATATAGATCGGCGTTTTTCAGATGAATGCGCAAGCGCACCGGACCTGCAGACGCTCCGGGCAGTGCCCTATCGGAAGCGTGTGGCGGGAGGGCGTCAGGGAGAATATCCGAAGTGTTCCATTTCACCGGTATGCGCACATCGTCCGCGGCGGCAGGAATGGAATCCTTTTCGGCATATCCTGGCACGGGCGTTCCATCCAGACCCTGCACTTCAACCGTGATGCTTCCCTTGGCGGCGGCATTGAGATACAAATGCTTCCCTTTTACCACAATTGGCTTTGTGAGGATGACACCTTCTTCCTCCGCATGAAGAGAGACAAATCCATCACGGCGGAGCACGGCCAGGCAGATCGCGCCCCAACCATCTTGTTGATCGGCTTTGTCGTCCGGTGAGAGCGTGCCGGGGTCGCGGGGAGTTCCGTCGAGATTAAGCCCGTAAATATCATCGCGCCATTTCAATGCGGAATAATAGAACCACAGTTCTTTTTCCTGCACGAGGGGGCGATTGGCCGCCAGCAATTGCGTGCGGTCGTATACACCGATGCGCCCGTTCTTTGTGCCGGAGGGAGGAATGAACGGTTTTCGATCTCCGAGACGGGTCCAATGTTCCAGATCGCGGCTCATGACCAACTGAATTTCGTGGAAGCCGTCCGTGTTGTTTTTGGCCGGAAGACAGGTTCCCGTGGGGTAATACATGCTGGGCAGGCCAATATAGAGGTCTTCGTAGGGAAACACGCCGATATTATAGACCTCGGCCCGCCATACGGGTTGAGGCCCCGCCGGGACTCCCGGTTGCGGCATGGGCTCCACGAAAAGCGGCCCCAGCATGGCGGGATTATCGAGGCGGCGCCGGATCACCTCGGGGGCCATCCGTTGGTCTTCGGCATCCGCGCCGAACAGCATCCTGCGCGGGGTCCAGTGCTCGAAATCCGTGCTGGTGGCCAGGCCGAAGGCACGGCCATATTCGTTGTTGGTTTTCAGCATGGCGAGAAACGTGTGCCGCTCGCGATCAAACGCCAGGTGGGATTCGTCACTGGATGGAATTTCCGCCGAGCCGAGGGGCGTCCAGTGAATAAAATCCCCACTGACGTAGGGTTTGCGGTTGATGGCGCCCACGAGCGCCTTGAAGCGCCGCTCCGGATTGGGCTCGTCCAGGTCAAAAACGACGCCGTCAATCGCGTTGTTTGGAGGATCTGCCACAGGCGGAATCCAGTTATTCTGCTTGGAACCGTTGAGGGAAACGAGCCCGAGCACCGGCTTTTCCCAGTGTAGTCCGTCTTTGGAGGTTGCCAAAGCCATGCCCGTGGTGTTTCCCGATTCGCCGCCATACGCATAGTAAAGGAGCCGAAAGAGCTTGTCTTCCGGGCACCAGACCGGCTCCATCCGGGTTTGGATCAGCGGGCCGTCCGACGGAATGTCCGGACGCAGCACCGCCCCGCGTTTTTCCGGCGTGTGCATGAGGGATGTTACGCCTTGTTTCGACGCGATCAAGGCGTCATCCAGAAAAAGCTGACGCCGCCCCGCCAACAATTGGATGCGCGTTTCCTCCGCGGTTTCCGCGGGCCATGCCGTTCCCACAAAAATCACAACAAGACCCGCCGCATACAACACAAAAAGCTTTTTCATCGATTATCTCTCCCAATAAGCCCATTATACGGCTCGTGGTGTGGCATGTATACTCATTCTCAATACGTTCATATGTTTGGTTAAGAGTATCATCATGACTCATTGACTTCTTGATGAAGATTCTTTAGGATCAAGTAAGGAATAAAATACCGGCTCAAGGATAGGAAAAACAATGACTGTACGCACATCCACCGGACGAAATCAAAAGTCTCGCCGCCGAATGCACGGTGATGATGCCATACTTGAAAAGTCCACAGGCTCGTTTCAAGAATCGGAAAATATACATACAAATACACGGAATACAGAACTAAAGAAAAATAAGGACCGGCGATCTTCTAAAAGGGGCGTTATTATATTTGGCGATGTTAGGGTTGCCGTGCCGCAAGTAACCACCGACTCTGAATTCAAACACAATATTAAACAGGGGCAATACGCCCTTGCCAGGGCAAGGTCTACATTATTAAAACGTGGTGTGGCCCTCCGAACCGCAAAAAATGTTGCGCTTTATCACGCCGACCCGGATAATCCGGATTTTATTGTGAGGGTAAAAGAAGGCAAAAGTGAACGGGGTAGATTTGTGAAGGGTTGTTTCAGGAAAGTTCCGCAGTGACTTCGCCTGCGCGCGCAGTCAAAACGGTCCTGAGTTTTCAGGAAAAGGCCAATAAGCCGCTGGCGGTTATTCTTGCCGGACACAATGGCTCTGGCAAAACCACCCTATGGTACAAAAAAGGTTTGGCGGGGCGATTTCGAATTCCACTTATTAACGCAGACCGGATAATGATGTCTGTTCTCCCGGAAACAATACCCGGCGCAAAGCTGCCCAAATGGGCTTCCGATTTACGGGATACAAACAAGAGTTGGATGCTTGTAGCTCAAAAAAGTGTGGAAGCATTCGTGGCCAGGGCAATGGCTGAAAAAGTTCCGTTCGCAATGGAGACCGTTTTTTCGCACTGGAAAATCCTGGAAAATGGTTCCGTTGAATCAAAGATCGATTTAATCCGGCAGATGCAAAGCAGTGACTACTTTGTACTCCTTATATTTGTGGGTCTCTCAAATGTTCAGCTCTCACTGGGCCGTGTGAAGACGAGGGTTCAAGAAGGGGGTCACGACGTCGACGAGCAAAAACTCAACCAACGATTTCCAAGAACACAACGGGCCATAAAAGAGGCAGTCCGTGTTGCGGATGCCGCCATATTAATCGATAACAGCTTGGAAGCCAGTCAAGCGTTTACCGTGTGCCGCATCCAGATGGGCGCTCAAGAGCTTTATGATTGCCGCAGACGTTCGGGCGTCACCCCGCCCGCCATTATGGAATGGTTAAACATCGTAAGCCCTCAAGCGGGTATTTGAATCTTTCATCGCAAAGAGAAATTTTGTTCCCGGCCTGCTGCATGGAGACCGTAATGTGTGAAAAAGGAAGGTGTATATGGCTGATAAACGTCCGTACAATCGATATTGTTTGATTGTACTGCTGGCGGCTGGGCTGTCCGGCCTATTCATCCCTGTGGAAGCCTTTGCTTTACTGTATAGGGCTCCCGAAGGCACGCTGAAGGACAACTGTGTCATCTGGCATGAAGGGGTCTACCATCTGTTCACCATGTACCGGTTTTCGGAAAAAGGGGGCGAGCAGGAACAATGGCGCAATGTGTGGTCCGCCACGTCCACCGACGGCGTGCATTGGAAAGACGTGGGGCCGGTCATCAAGGATGCTCCATTCGGCATTTATGCCATGAAAGTCTGGAAGGCGGGGGATCGTTTTGTGATGGACCATGGGAGCTTTACGGGCGAAAAACAGGATGTCCTGCGTTTATGGGAATCCACCGACCTCGTGCATTGGACCTATCTGGGCCCCGAATACGATGTGCGCTGTCCCGATGGCGGGCGAATCGATCACATGGATGTGTTCCCGGAGACTGAAAACGGAATAACCGTCTACTATGGGTTTGCTGTAGGAGGCATGCTGAAATCAGAGGACGGAATGAAGTGGAAATGGATGGGAGAACTTCCCCTGACGGACAACATCCCCATCCGCGTGGTGCAGGAGCCGGGGGGATGCCAGCGTATCGGCAATAGGTACTATCTTCTGGTCGGCGGATTCTATCCCGGCAGTTTCGAGTATGCCACCTCCACGTATATTTCCGACACGCCCGCCGGTCCGTATCGTCCCGATTATCCCGCGTTTCGGCTCAACGGCTATTCCGGGCGCGAACTTGTGGCGCTATGGGCGGGATATTGCCGCCTGCCCCATGAAACGCTCCTGACCAATTACATGCTTGATCCCGGCGGACATTTCTGGTGGCACGCGCCGCTGAAATCCGCCGTGGTGGACAACGCGGGTCATCTTCACATGGGATACTGGAAAGGGAATGAGGCATTGAAGGGGACCGAGTTGCCGTGTGATGTAAATCGGGCCGGAGTTGTGTCGCCGAGGACAAAAGACACTCTCGTCATAACATCCGATCTCCTTACCCTCAAAGCCCCCGCGCATCCTCAAATCCGATGGATTACCCCCGGTGCGCCTAACCTTGCCGTGGCGTTGCTGGATACCTCTTTTGATATGGACAAAGGCTGTGTGGTGGAGGGTTCTTTGAGCGTTAAGGCCACCGATGGGCTTGTCTTTCCCGCCGCCGGAATATGCCTTGAACAGAATAACCAGGAAGCCACTGCCGTGTTGTTCGAGACGTGGGGGCAGACTGAAATTGGCACGCTCTATTGTTCTGAAGCACCCCGATTCGAGCCCAAAGATCGCACAGGATTCGGATGCGCCACCGTGGCCGGAATTCCCGTGGGCGAAACTTGTTCTTATCGATTCTTGATTCATAAGGGTATTTTCGAGATCTATCTCAACGATCTGCTTGTCCAGACCTTTTCCGCCGCCCACCTTACCGGCCGTATCGGCTTTCTGGTCCAGGATGGAGAGGCCACCTTTACCTGCCCGAAGGCCTGGGAGATGAGCACGTTATAAAAAGTTTGTCTCCATGTTCAATATGCGCCATGAACAGACTATTTTCCATTTTGTCATAGCGGTTGTACATGAAGAAATGGTGTAGTACAATCAGGACATGAAGCCAACCGTATACATCGAGACTTCAGTCATTAGTTATCTCACGGCACGAATGAGCCGTGAGTTGCTTGTGGCTGCACATCAGCAAATTACCCAAGAGTGGTGGCAAAACGCCCGGCCACAATTCGATTGTTTTGTTTCTCCCATCGTATTGGATGAGATCATCAAGGGAGACCCGGACGCATCCGCCAGCAGGCTTGACGCTATTGCTTCATTTCCTCTTCTAGAGATAGTTCCTGAAGTGGAGTTATTAGCAAATCTATATTTTTCGGCCATTATACTACCGGAGAAAGCAAGAGCCGATTCTTACCATCTAGCTGTGGCCGCCGCCCACGGTGTTGACTATCTGGTTTCCTGGAATTGCACTCATATTGTCAGTGGTCGAGTACGCAAGACCATCGAAGAAATTAACACAGGCCAGGGAATACGAACACCTATACTCTGTACACCAGAAGAACTAATGGAGGTGTAACATGCCCTCAGACAATTTATTGGAAGAGTTGAGACGCTTGCGTCATTCTATCGAAGCGGAAAACGATAATAATCCAAAGAAATATTACGAACATTTACTTTCCGTCCAGCGGCAGCATGGGAAAAACCTTGTACGACGGAAACCGGCAGAGGCATTGAAACAGAAAAACGTTGTCTAAATACTGTAGTGACGGTAAACACTCGCTTTTCTTTGCTTCTTTCTTTTCTCGCGAAAAGAAAGAAGAGAAATAGACATCCTCAGGCCGACACTTCTTTTATGGCCGCGCTCAGCGCGATTATGCCCTGTTTAATATCACCGACACGGTTATCGCCTGCTTCGCGTTCGAAGATGTAGCTTCCCTCGAAGTTTGCCTCCGCCAGAATCCGGACGAATTCCACCCAGTCCACTTCGCCCGTGCCGACAATCACCTCCTCGCCCCACTGGCCTTTGACCTTTGTCCGTTTGGCGTCCTTCACATGGACTTGTTTCACCTGCGGTGCGAGCAGGCGCAGTGCATCAATTGGATTATCCATGTCGTACAGGATCATGTTCGCGGGATCGAAATTCACCGCGATATTCTTCGCGCCAAGGTTCTTCATTTCACCCAGAAACGCCAGCAGCGTTTGCGCGGACTCCTGTCCCGTCTCCATCAGCAACGAGACGCCATTCTCGCCGAACACCTCGGCAAGCGTCAGGACGCGGCGGCTTAATTTCTCAAAATCCGGGTCCTTTGGATCATGGGGGAGAAATCCCGCGTGCGCATTCACATACGTGATCCCCATCTTCTTCGCAATCGCGGCGGTCACCTTCGCCAATTCCAGATTCTCTTCCCAATGTTCATCCGGCACCACTCCGCCGGTTTTTTGAATGGTGGCGGGTGTCGTGTAATCCTCGCCCACCGTCGAATACATGCCCGACACAATCTGAATGCCCGATTCCGCCAGGATTTCCTGCACGCCGTCCCACGCGCCCGAATCGCCACGGTGCGGCGTAAGCCCCATCTGCACCTTCTTCAGGCCCAGCGCGTTTACCTTCTCCGCCAGATTCCGCGGCCCCGTGGCCTGAAGCGACCAACTGCACACCCCGATCTGTTCCGCCGATTGCGTTTTCATTCCTGCATGCCTCCAATGTGTAACGGCTTTGCCTATCCTTGAGCCGGTCCTTGCACAGGATTCCGGCCCGGATTTTTATTCATGAGCGGTACTGTAGCATGAGAGTCACAAGAAGACAAACAGGCGCGAACTGAAGAATATCCAACGAAACAGACTTTTACAAGAGCATTGGTATAAAACCAGCTTGTTGAAAATGATGATCTGCCGTCAAAGCGTTCATAAGTCCGAACTGCTGCATAACAACGAATGAAATGCAGTCTGTTAGAGACCATCCTTTATCAGGCCGGCATGCATAGAGATTAACACCCGAATCGTAGAGCGTACTTTCAGCGGGAACAACAAATGTTTTTGGATCGGTCTGGATTTGTTGATTTAACGTGACAAACGTCCCTCTATCACCTGAATGTGCGAGCCAGTTGCCAAGTTCAACCAGGACATACTCTGTCGTTACGATATGCCCTTTGTATTCCTTAATGATACCCATGGCGGTGGCATGAGAAATATCTTTCGGATTGGCGATAGCAACGTAAAATGAGGTGTCCGCGAACAAACGCATCAGGCTTTGGGCGCTCCATACAGGTAATGGTCAACGTTCCTCGAAGCATCCTCCGGAAGCCCTTTGGCCGTTCCAATGGCAGGTGCAAGGCGTTCATATAGAGTTGGCCCACTTTCGTCATCAGGCATATCATCCTGGGAGAAATCGAAAAGACACACCGTGACTTTCACCCCCTCCGGCAGACTCGCTGGGCCGTCCAACACCACAGTGCCGTTTTCCACGTGACCCTGATATGTCATCGTTATCTCCTCGACATCGTTAACACAAGGATTATACCATTCGCGATGCACAAGGTTAAAACATTGTTCCAGCTTCTCAATTGCGAAATCTGGTTCAGGTTGAGGTCGATTGGCCTGTGCCTCGTCCCGTCATTCCCGCGCCCCTGTCCTCCGAAACGTTTTGCGCGAAGGCGGATGACCGCTGAAAGACCCTATTTTTGGGTTGCGGCTATACCGCGCTGGACCGCACGATATTTTCGCGCGTGTGGTTTGGGGACAGCTTCTATGGTCCCGGACAGAAATTGTCCTCGCTTCCGGTGCAATAATGATATCCGCCGGAATTGTAGAACTGGATAAGCCGCAGTAATTCGGAAAGCCCGATATGCCAGTCTTGTGGACTGTAATCACTGGAATGCGGCGTGCAACCCGCATCCCCGGTTCCAGGGGCATAACCATCTTCCGTGCCCGCGTCACAATGAAATCCGTCGCTGTTAAAAAACTGAATCACGCGCAGCAATTCGGAAAGGGAAATGATCCCGTCTTTATTCTGATCGGCAGTAGCATAAAGTATTGTTTCGCCTTCTCCCTCTCCTTCTTCCGCCCCTTCGCCCTCTATCGCTCCTTCCGAATTTCCTTCCCCTTCATTCGTGTATGGACAGCAATTGTCGCAAATATAGTCGTACGCGCCCCAATGGCTTGCGCCGGAGACCACGGTGTATTGGCACAACTGCCCGGCGATCTCGCCATTGGGATACGCGGCGCTCGATATCACCACATAGCCGTTCCAATCCTCTTCCGGCCAAGCGTCCAGGCAGGCGGATATCGGGCTGGCGGGGGCGCCCAGATCAATGCAATTCTCCGGCGTTGTTCCGGTCGTGCCATAACAGAGTTTGGCCCCCGTGGGATTCGCCACGGTATGGGTCACAAAAAGATCGTAAAACTCGCCGCCGCCGCATACCCCGAAGGGCACACAGGGGTATGCGAAACCATGCTCAAGAAATGCGGTTCCAGTGGCCGTGCTGGAGGTGCCGGGAAAAACCTGGTTTCCGGACAGGTTCGCCCCAAGCACGCTGTATATCTCCACCGGAGGGTCCGCGCATTGCCCTTCGCCCTCTCCTTCCCCCTCGGCCGCGCCTTCGCAGGCATTCAGAAACCCGATTCCGCCCGGCAAAATATGAGATTCCACATATTCCGATGCAGGGCCTTGCGCCACGGCATAATCGCTCCCCACCGCATGGAAATTCGCTCCGCACGTTTCCCAACAACTCGCACTCATGGAAAGACCGAACGTTATGGTGAGAAGCGTGCCGGCCTCGACAGGCTGCACGGTTTTCAGGTCTTCGGAAATGACCAGGCGAACCCGGTTGCCGGAAATGACCAGATATCCCAATTTCTTGCCGGCCGCGGCCAGGGCCGGTTCCGGCGATGCGTCCAGAAACGACAAACACGCATTGTCATAAACTACATCCAGAATCAGCGCCGCCATGGGAGCACCGCCGGGAATCAGGCGCACCGGCACCGGCACCGGTGCGCCGAGCCCGGTAATCTCAACGTCTTCGATTTGCAGGGCCACCGCGGGAATTGGTTCTTCACCCTCCTCCGGCGAGCCTTCCGGGAGCACACCTTCAGTCTCCCCTTCGCCCTCCATCCCGCCTTCCGTTTCCCCTTCGCCTTCTACATTTCCCTCACCCTCTTCCCCTTCGCCTTCACCGCCCTCGCCTTCCACCACCCCTTCGATATCGCCCTCGCCCGTTCCTTCTTCAATTCCTTCGCCTTCGACTTGTCCTCCTTCGCCTTCAATTACTCCCTCCCCTTCGCCTTCCGCCACCCCTTCTGTTTGACCTTCCGCTTCTCCCTCGGGGTCCGGCGCGAGCCAGTCAAGGTAAAAGCTGTTCATGGCGTTTTGCAGCATGTACCGGTGCGCCTGATCGTTCGGATGAATGCCGTCGCCCACATGCGCCTCCAGCGGCATTTCGGAATTGAGGTCTCCCCCGGGATAGGGCGTGTAATCGGGCGGGCCGCCGGGCAAGGAAAATCCCGCGGGGTCGTTGTACCAATACTGCAACGTGCCCCAATTCTGCACATATTCGCACCGGTCAATAGTCTGTGCGATCACGCGCTTGTATTGGCCCAGTTCCACCAGCCAATCATTGAATTGCCGTTGGGTCGCGCCGTTAAAATTCGTGCCCAGAATAAGTCCCGCCCGGGTGATATCGAGATAGTCATAATCCGCAAGGACCACCCGGATATTCGGCCGTACGGCCAGGCAGACATTGACGATATTTTGGATATGACCCGCATTGGTGAGGAAATGCGACTGCCGCACACTATCGTTGCTGAGATCATGGTCTTTGGCATCCGTAAGAAAATCGTTTCCGCCGATGATCAAATGCACGATGTCTATAGTGGGATGATTGGTGAGTTCGGAGACCAGGATGGCCCGGTTCTCCGTCTTGTCCCAAAACGCGGAGGTGCGTCCGCCCCACGCCGTGGCATCGCCCCGCGTCGTGTACCGCCCCCGGCCGTTGGCCGCCAGCACCGCGTCAAAGCTGCCAAAGCCCGCGCCGTCGTGCTGGACCGTGGCGATGGACGCCGCCCAACTGTCGCCAACGATTAATATGCGCTCCTCGGCGCTTCCCGAACCGGAAAGCACCCACAGCGCGAAACACACTATGGCCATTCTCGTGACAATCCGCATGCAATATCTCACCTTCTTTGTCTTTATGGAATTATCGCATATTTTTGAAGGTTTTGAAAGAACAGGGGACTTCCGGTACGATACTCCAGAAGTTGTGGAGAAAGGCCGTATGGACAAACAGGCTGTATTGGAACAAAAACTCAATGATTTTAACCCGCGCCAACGGAAGGACGCCCTGGACCAGTTAATTGCATTGGCGGACGCCGGGGAAATCGAACTGCCGGTTCAGCAGGGCCTGTTTAACCTCCATGCGCACAGCATTTTCTCGTATAACGGGTATGGCTACTCGCCCTCGTGCCTCGCCTGGAAGGGGCGGTGCGCGGGCCTGTACGGCATGGGCCTGGTGGATTTTGACGTGCTGGACGGGGTGGATGAGTTCCTTTCGGCCTGCGCGCGGCTGCATCTGCGCCGTTGCGCGGGATTCGAGACACGGATATTTGTTCCCGAATTCGGCGCGCGCGTCATGAACTCGCCCGGCGAGCCGGGGATCAGCTACCACGTGGGCGTGGGTTTCACTTCTACGGCGGTGCGGGGCGCGGACATGATGGTGAAGCTGAAGGATATTGCCCAGGCGCGCAACCGCACCATGGTGGAGCGCATCAACCCGTATCTTGCGCCGGTGACGCTGGCGTATGACGCCGACGTGCTGCCGCTTACCCCAAACGGCAACGCCACCGAACGGCATGTCTGCATGGCCTATGACGCCAAAGCCCAAGAAGTGTTTCCGGACGCGGAGGCGCGCGCGGCCTTCTGGGCGGAAAAACTGAAGACGGATGTAAGCACAATAACAAGTTGCCTTGAAGACAGTCCGATTTTCCAGGGCCTCATCCGGGCCAAGACGATGAAGGCCGGAGGCGTGGGCTATGTGGCGCCGGAAGGGCCTGATTTTCCGCGCTTGGACGAGGTAAACGCGTTTATTCTCAACAATGGCGCGCTCCCCAGTTATGCCTGGGTGGACGGCACGTCGGCGGGCGAACAAGCCATTGACGAGTTGCTGGACCTGATGCAGGCTTCGGGGGCGGCGGTTCTCACCCTAATCCCGGAGCGCAATTGGAATTTTAAGGACCCGGAAGTTCGCACACGCAAGGTGAAGAATCTGTACGATGTGGCAAGGCGCGCGCAGGCGCGCGGCCTGCCCATTGTCGTGGGCACCGAGATGAACGCCCACGGGCAGCGGTTCGTGGACGCCTTTGAAACGCCGGAATTGCAGCCGCTGTACCCGGTGTTTCTGGAAGGCGCGCATATCATCCACGCGCACACACTGCTTCAGGCGCATGCGGGCATGGGTTACCTGAGCGAGTGGGCGCGCACGCATTTTGCTTCGGTGAAGGACAAAAACGCATTCTATGCCGCCGTGGGCGAAACCTATGTCACCGGCAAGGAAACCGCCTTTCTTGCCGTGGACCACACACGCACCGCGGCGGAACTTATCGCCCTCCTGGGCCTCGAAAATTAAAGCGTGCCCCCATTACCAGGCGGGGGAATAGGAGGAAACACGTATGAAACGGATACTGATCGTTGTGGCCGCAATCTCCGTGTTGGCGATGGGCTGTGACAAAAGTTTCTGGCAAAAGGCCAGTGAGCCGCCGCAGCCCGCAGAGCCCACCAAGGCGGAAATCCAAGCCAAGGTTAAACCCATCATCGAGCCGTTCAAGCAGATAGTGAATTCACCGCAACCGGAGGATCAGGTTCCGCTGCCGGTGGAAACGCGGAACCAGGTCATCAACGGGCTTCGCGACGCCCAGATGCACTATGGCCAATACGAACAGGGCCAGGAAACGCTCCGGGAAATCGGCGATGAAATCGCCGAGATGGCCAAACAAGCCCGGGATAAGGAGCGTTGGATGCTCGTGGAGGCCTGCATTGACGCCTATGAGTTGCTGAACCTGCACAGCGAAGTGCTCAGCCGCCTCGATGACCAGGCCAAGTTGATGATTGCCAAGCCCAAGGTGGAAGTGAAAGGCTTTCTGGAAGACAAGCAAACCAACGCCATCAATATTTTCGTGCAGACCACCGACCGGACTACCGGCAAGATTAAGACCACCACCCGCCGCGAAGGCGAGGAATTCGACGACCTGCGCATTGTCCGCATCATCGGCAACAACCACGCCGTCGAATTCGAGTACCTCAAAATCCCCGGCTTGACCTTCAAGGTCAAAGGCCCCAGTTTTCAATAAGCACGCCCGCACGCGCGTCACTCAAGCCCTGTCCCGTATCGGCCCTCTCGACATAATGTCCCTCTTGTCATTGCGAGTTACCCACCCATCGGAGCGCCGGGGTGGATCAGAAAGAAACACCAGAAAAGTCTTGCCAGACGCCATCTTGGCTCACCAAATCCCCGTGTGTTTTTCCACGAAGTGGATGAATAACTTAGCCCAGCGGTTGCGCTTCGCTACCCTGGGTACACTCGCCTTCCTAAAATACCTTCTCTGAAAGAGATAAATAACCTTTCCATCATTTGCCTTGTTTCTAAGGAGGAGTCCTCAACGAAGCAATCCCGCACCCACGTCACCCAAACCCAGTATCATCCCCGCACAACACAACACCACGCACTTTGCGGGCGAGCAAAGTGCGTGGCAACGTCCATAAAACTCGTATGCGTCTACTTGGACAAAAATCCCTTGGGGAATTCCTTGGGCGCTTCAAACTGGAACGCGGTGGTGTCGGGAGTAATCCGCACGGGGGTGGTGAAGGTGAAGGGGGCTTTGCCCACACCGGGGAAGGTCAATTCCACCATGTAGGCGGTCCAGCCTTTTTCCGGTTTTGCAACCTGGCCCACATACACGCCGCCGCCCTGGTCCTGCAAGTCCGACGCCGTGTATTTCGGACCGAGAACGTCAATACGGAAATCGCGGGCCTCCGGGTTCGTGGCCTGCCACAATTTCACCTCGCTGGGTTTCGACGGGGTTTCGACCCGAATCGTATTCTCGTCGGGGAACGTCCAGGTGTATTGTGGCATCGGCGTGTTGGTTATGACCGATTGAAAGAATGCCGTCACAGTCTTTGCCACGGTGGCGTTGAGCGGATGGCCGGTGTTGGGCACATACCGCAGGCAGGTGGGGCCGGTGAGGTCTTTCAGGTAATACTTCCACGAGTCGGGCAGGAAGAATTGGTCGCCGCAGGAGTTGATCAACAGTTTCGGCATGGTCATGCGCGACCGGTAGGAATACGGGTCCACCACGCCCAGCATGGCGTCAAACTCTTTTGAGCCCAGCCAATCCATGATGTGCATTTCCGTGTAGTCGTCAATGGCCGGGGCCCATTGGCCGTATACCGACCAATGATGCTTGAAGGACGGCAGTACATTCAGCAGATCGATGACCATCGGCACGCAGGCAATGACCCGCTTGTCCACCGCGGTCACCGTCCAGGTGGTCCAGCCGCGCTTCGAGGCCCCGGCCACCACAAAATTCTCCACGTGTTTCCCGCCCCCTTCCGGGCTGGCGCAAAATTCCTGAACCGCGTCCATGCCCCGGACCACCCCCTTGGTCATGGGCAGGCGCAACAGCCATTCCGCGTCGCCGGTCCGCATGAATTTATCCCAGGTATAGGCGATGATCGCGTCTTCCGTGCGGGTCCGGTCCTCGCCCGCGAATTTCAGCGGTTCATTGGGAATGCAACTGACCTCCACCACAATGGCCTGGCTCTCCAAGGCCACCTGACGCAACAGCGCGGTGGTGCGTTTGGGCGGTTCCTTCTTGTTGCTGCCCCCGCCAATCAACAGCAGGGCGGTGTGCGATTTGAGCTTTTTCGGGCGGATAATGGTGACGTAATGCTGCCACAGGGGGCGGTTCACTTCCGCCGCACTGCGCCATTGCTGCGAGGTCATGTCCAGCACATAGGCCGTCCACCCATCCCCATTCTCGGTGGAGACGAGTTTGTAAGAAAAATTGGGGTCGGGCGTGAACACGTACTGGTCCAGGGGCGTCGGATGGGCAGTCTCCCGGGCCGTGTTTCCAAGGTCCACTTTCGGCGCGTGCACACACCCGGCCACCGACAACGCCAGAACCGTCAAAACAACAAAATAGGTCTTTTTACTCCACATGGCGGCAAATCTCCTTCACGCGTACGTTGATAATGCGTCACCCCCGATTAGACTTCCAAATGCGGGAAAAAGATTCACCGGCGCTACATGGCGTAGATCAAGGTGGATACGACGCCCGCGTGTCCCGCCAGGAAAAACAAGGCGGCCAGGGCCAGCAGGGCCACGACGATTGGGGCCAGCCAAAATTTCTTGCGAACCCGCAAAAAGGCCCAAAACTCGCGAAGCAATTCCATGTATCCATCCTCGGTAACTTGTGGCGTCTATTGTATGGTTCCTTCGCTCCGGTGATCAAGTCCCCGCGCGTGTTTCCCTGTTTTTTTCGTTTTCGTAATCCTTAACATATTGTGTCGAGGATGATTTGGGCTGTGCCTCGTCCCGTCATTCCCGCGCAGCCGGGAATCCAGGATTTAGTAATAAGTTGATACATTATAAATAGTTTTTTTGGATTTATGTGTTCGCGGAGGACGGTAGGTGAGGAAAAAAGAGAAGGGAAGAGAAAGAAGAAGGGGAAGAAGAAAGTGAGGAGCCTGGATTCCCGCCTGCGCGGGAATGACGTGGTGTGCGGGAAGAAGAAAAGGGGAAGAGAGAGGAAGGGGAAGAAGAAAGTGAGGGGCCTGGATTCCCGCCTGCGCGGGAATGACAGAAGGGTGGGAATGGTGGATGAAACAGGAATGGCGGAAGTGTCGGGAGTGACGGGGAAAACCCTGTACTACAATCCGCCAACGTCAAACATCTTTTCGTGGAAATTTACCCCGATACCGGTTTCTTGGGTCCCTTGAGTCCTTGATGTCACGGGTGTCCTTGGTGTCTTTTACTGAAAGCGGACCGCGGATAGATGAAAGCCCCGATTCCTTTTGATTGCGGCTCCGCCATACTGGCCTTTGTGTTGTCTCTCACAAATCCTGCATGATAGTTCGTCTGCGGAGAACGCCCATGTGCGATACGCTGGTTATCGTGGAGCCGGGCCGGGTTCTCTTTGCGAAGAATTCCGACCGCGATCCCAATGAAGCCCAGGTGCTGGAATGGCATCCCCGGAAAATCCATCCTTCCGGCGCGGCGGTGCGGTGCACCTGGCTCGAAATTCCACAGGCCCGTGAAACCTATGCGGTGATGGTGAGCCGCCCTTTCTGGATGTGGGGCGCGGAAATGGGCGCGAACGAACGGGGGGTGGTGATGGGCAATGAAGCGGTCTTCACCCGGCAGCCTTATGCACGTTCCGGCCTCACCGGCATGGACTTGTTGCGCCTCGCGCTGGAGCGCGCGGATACCGCGGAGGCGGCCTGCACCCTGATTGCGGAACTGATCGAAACGCATGGCCAGGGCGGCGCATGCGATCAACACAATCCCAACTTCCTCTATCACAACAGTTTTATCGCGGCGGACCCCGGAAACGCCTTCGTTCTCGAAACCGCCGGAAAATACTGGGCCATGCAACGCATCACCGGCATCCGCGCCATTTCAAACAACCTTACCCTGCCCGGTTTTGCGGAGCAACATTCCGACAGGCTCATGACCGCCATCGCCTGCGGGCGCATCCGGCGGCCCCGCGCGGAAACATTGGCGCAAAACGTCCGGACGGCGCGCGATCTCTTTCACCTTCTCCGTGACCATGGCGCGGATACTGAAGCGCCCCGGTACCGTCTTCTCAACGGGGGCATGGCTGCCCTGTGCATGCACGCGGGCGGTGTGGCGGCTAACGCACAGACCACGGCTTCTTGGGTGTCCGAACTGGTCCCGGGCCGCGTGCGGCATTGGGCCACGGCCACGGCCACGCCCTGCCTGAGCCTGTTTAAGCCGGTATCCGTGGAGCGTCCAGCCGATTTGGGGGTTCTGCCCGATGGGCGCATGTCCGATGCCTTCTGGTGGAAACATGAAGCACTGCACCGGCGGATCATGCGCAATCCAGGGGTGTTATCTACCATTGTTACCGCCCCGCGCGATGCCCTTGAATCCGCTTGGGTGGAGGCGCCGCCCGATTCCCAGGATGCATTTGACGAACACGCCCGCCTGATGGAGGAATGGGCGTCCCGTCTCCAAAATCAACCGCTTCCGGACACACGCCCCTATTGGGCGCGGCGGTATTGGCGGGGCAAAAACAGGGCCTGCGGTTTTCAGGAGTGAGGCGGGTTCTCCTCGGAACAGGCATTCGACATCGTCCCGGTAAACCATACGATAAAAATGAAGAGCGCATAGATAACGATATTTTCCCACAGGGGAAACGAATAGCGGGTGCCGATGGTTTCCGCCCAGTGGCTCCCGATGGATTTTCCCGAAAGCGCGGCGGCCATTTTCAATTGTGCATAGTACATGGAGGATTGAATCTGGAAATGAACCGCCATGCACACCACCGTCCCCCAAAACACATAGGGCCAAAGCACGCCGCGGTAATTGAAATCGCCATTACCGGACAACTTTTTCAGCACGAAGCGGTCCGCCAGCAGCAACACCCCATGCCACAGGATTCCCAGGGTAAATCCCGCCGCCACCAGAATGGATGCCTTCTCGTGAATGTCGGTCCATTCCCATGCGCCGATGACGTTTCCATGGGCGTCGGGAAAAATCCCCACCAGCGCGATGCCAAGGCATCCCAGCGTTAACAGCACCGCGCCCGCACCCGCCGCCCATCGTGAAATCACCCTGAAACGGCGATATAAAAACAGCACGGCGGGAAGGGTGGCCGTGCCCCAAAAAATCATGGCGATGCTGAACAGCCACCACCACTCCGGATTATGGAATGCTTCGAAACTGCCTAAAAAACTGAAGGTGTGGGTCAGGATGGAATAATGATTCGCCTTCGGATATACGCGCCAGCAGAGCACAATGAGCCCCCAGAAGATCAGGGCTTCCGCCGCCAGATACCACCGTATTTCCCGTTTCTGAAAATCACCTCTGACACACCGAGCAATGCCATGCATACCAATCAGGGTCCTCTCTGTAGTTTCAATGCGGATAAAATGCTTGAAAGAGATCGTACATTATGGCGGGGTGTTTTTCCGTGCCAACATGAGCACTACGGTTGACCACCGCCGGGGGATCAGACGGGCATCCAGCCACACCACCACCGCGGCAAGACGGTTCGCCCACTTAAATGTCCCTATCACAACAGGATTCGGTCCGCCGGGTTTCTTTTTTAGCGGCTGTACGCGTTTTCGCCGCTCCAGCACCGCAAAGGCATGGGTGAGCGCCAGGCTGATCACTTTTTCCAGCGGCCCCAGCACTTTTTGAATTTTTACGGGACGCAACCCCGCCTCTTCGAAGAGTCCCGTCATCTCGTCCAACTCATACCGGCGGAAATGATGTACAAAACGGTCATCAAAGGCGAAATAGGCTTTCCGGTGCGGGAATGTGATTGCCACAGCGCCATTTGCCTCCACCACACGGGCCAGTTCCCGCAGCGCGTCCCGATCCTCCGGGATATGTTCCAGCACCTCCGAGCAGACCACCCGCGAAAACGCGCCTGATTTGAACGGCAGGCGCGTCGCGTCCGCCGCCACATACCGTCCCTTGCCGTGGACCTGCTTTAGCGTTTCGAGCGCCAAAAAGGAAAGTTCGGAATACACAATGGCCTCCGTGTCCGTGATAATCGGCGTCAGGCCGCTTCCCGCCTCGAGTGTCCACCCCGCCGGCGCCCCCTTCAACACCTGGTTGATGCCGCGTTTCCGCAACAGATAATTGTAGAGATAATTCTTCAACGCGGCATACCGGCGATCCTCGAAAAAGTCCTGGAACCGGTTGGCCTCCCGCATGGCGCGCTTTCCTTATGGATTCGGCGGACGTTGGGGGAAACGCGGCGTATCGCGCCAGCCCAGCCGCGCCAGCCGGAATTCGAGCGCCGTCCATAGACAGCCAAACCCATACTTCACGCTGCGCCGGAAATTGATTGAAGACGCCTCCTCGAAATATTTCGTCGGGCAGGTGACCTCCGCGATGGTGTGGCCGAACCACAGAATCTGCGCCAACATCTGATTGTCAAACACGAAATCGTCCGAGTTCTCCTCCAATGGAAGCTGCCGCAACAGTTCCGCCGAGAAGGCGCGGTAACCGGTATGAAACTCCGACAACTGGGACCCCATCACGATATTGCCGAACAGCGTCAGGAAGCGGTTTGACACATACCGCCACCCCGGCATGCCCTGGCGTCGCGCCTGGCCCCCCAGAATGCGCGACCCCAGCACGCAGGGATACAGGCCATTGCCAATAAGCGCCGTCATGGCCGGAATGAGCTTGGGGGTGTATTGGTAATCGGGATGCACCATAATCACAATGTCCGCGCCCTCCTCCAGCGCCATCCGGTAACACGTCTTCTGGTTCCCCCCATATCCGCGGTTCACATCATGCCGGAACACCTTGGTGCATGGAAGCGACCGTGCAATTTCAGTTGTGTTGTCATGGCTCGCGTCATCCACCAGAATCACCAAATCCACCACCCCCTGCGCCATTACCTCCTCATGCGTCCGCCGCAACGTTACCGCCGCATTGTACGCCGGCATCACCACGACCACTTTCTTGTCCCGAAACATGTACGAATCCCAGATATTTTACCGAGTAAACTTGGGGTCACGCTACCATAGGCCTCGCGGGACGTTCAAACCACAACGCCGCGTTAGGAAACCCACGTTGTAAGGGGATGGGATAGAAATTCATCCAGCGGGATACCCTCCGCCCCGAGCAACAATGTCCTGGAAACATCAAATGCCCGGCAAAACTGTGCAAGCCCCGGCAAATGATCTTTTCGCCACCCGCTTTTGACTTCCATTGCCACCAGTTTTTTGCCATGCCGTACAATAAAATCCACTTCCGCGTTCCGGCTATTCCAATAATAAAGCTCCATTCCTTGTTCCCGGACGCTGTTCGCCAGCGATGCGCCGACAGAAGACTCCACGAGGCGGCCCCAAAACGGCCTGTCCTCACGCGCCTCCGCGAGCGTCATACCACATAGCGCCGTCATGAGCGCGGTATTCATTACAAGCAGTTTGGGGCTGGAAGAACGCCGGCGCACGCCATGCCCGTCATATTTCTGAAGCCCCTGGAGAAGCCCAGCGCCCGATAAGAGTTCCAGATAATGGGCGAGGGTGGTGGTGTTGCCCGCATCCTGAAGCTGGCCAAGCATTTTCTGATAGGAGAGGATTTGCCCGGAATACAGGCATCCCAGTTCAAACAAGCGGCGGAAAAGAACCGGCTTGTCAATCCGGGTCAGGAGAACAATATCCCTGGATATCGTGGTCTCCACCAGCGAATCCAAAATATACCGCGTCCAGCGGTGCGGTTCCTGAATCAGGGCCGCCGCTCCCGGATACCCCCCATAATAAAAATACTCATCCAACGTCCAGCCAAACGCCTCCCGCATTTCGGCGAAAGACCAGTGCGTAATGGGCAATACCTCAAACCGTCCCGCCAAACTTTCAGACAAACCATGCTGAACCAGCAGGGGAGACGATCCCAACACCACCACCTGAAGCGGACAGCCCGAAGAGGTATCTTCATCCCACAACCGCTTGATCTTTTCAGGCCAACCGGATACTTTCTGAATCTCATCCAGGACGAGCAGGGCTTTTTGCGGACCGGCTCCGGAAATACGGGTCTGCAAACGTCCAATTTCCCATTGCTGTTCAAGCCAAAACGCATCCTTCAACAGCGGTTCATCCGCGGAGGCATAGTGGCACGCCATTTCAGCCGATTGCAGTACTTGACGGGCTATGGTGGTTTTGCCGACTTGCCGGGGTCCCGCAAGAACCTGAATATACCGCCTCGGTTCCCCGATACGGCGCGAAAGTTCAAAATACGCTGAACGCTGAAACATAATCGCTTCTTCCTGCAATTAACTCATTGTCTTGAGTAATTTTACTCAATATATCAAGCAAAATGCAATACAGAAATTGAAGTAAATCATAAATACTTATGAATAAATAACTTATCAGAACAGAACACGGCTTTGGGCATCAGAGAATTTGCCCCAGGGTTCAACAAAATGCGCACGCCGTTCCTGCTATTCCTCCCCTGGCATGGGCTTGGTGGTCCAGATGGTGAGATTGGTCAGGTCGCGTTTTTCTTTTTCAAACAGGCTCGCGGCAAAGAAAATGACCAAAAACATGAGGATGTGGCCGAAGAGTCCGGCATAGTAGACGTGAATGGGGTGGCTGAGAAAAGAGGCGGGACCCTCGGGCAGGCCGCAGGTGTTCATGAACCACTCTTTGGTGATCCAGTTCATTTGCAGCACGGCCATGTATGCGGAAAAGAGCACGGTGCACACGATGCCGGCGGCCACGGACCGGCCGTTGCCCCGCCGGGTGAGAAAGCCGAGCATGTAAATGCCGAGGATGCCGCCGCTGATCAGCGCGGCGAGCTTGGTGCCGGTGTCCTGGAGGGTGAGTTTGCTCATGGTCAGGAACAAGGTGGCGCCGCCCATCATAATCAGGCAACTGGCGGCGGAGATCAGCCGGGCCACGGTGACGTAATGCCGCTCTGATTTGGTTTTCACCAAATGGCGGCGGTAGATATCCGTAACGCTGACGGCGGAAATGGAACTGATGCTCGAGGAGGAGGCGGACATGGCGGCGGAAAGCACACCGGTAATCACCAACCCCGCCAAACCGGTGGGAATGGCGCGCACGCAGAAGTACGGCAGGATGGATTCGGCCTTGGCGTTGTTCGCCCCGGTGAGAATGGCCAGCGCCTGCGGGTCGGGATGCTGTTTGAAGTAGACATAGAGGCTGGTGCCCAGGAACATGAAAAAGGCCCAGGTGGGCACACTGAGAAAACAACAAATCCAGATGGATTTCGTGGCCTCGCGCGGGTTTTTCGCGGAGACATATTTCTGAATCACGTTTTGATTGCTGCTGTATTCGTATAGCCAGCCCGTCAGCCCGAGGATGAGCATCATCAGGATCGCTTTGTTCTGGAGGGAGAACCAGGGCACCGGTTCCAGTTTGCCCGTGGCGGGATTCAAATCACCCAACATGAATTTCCCGTCCGCAAGGGCAACGGACACCACGGACGAGACCCCGCCGTCTATGCCCCGGAGGACCGTGATCATGCACACCGCCGCGCCAAACCAAAGCAAGAAGGTTTGAATGAACTGCGCCCACACGATGGCCCGCATTCCCCCCGCCACGGTATAGGTGGCGATCACCAGCCCGCCCACGAAAATGCACACGTACGGCGTGGCCCCGGTCATCTGCTGGAACAGCAGCGAGACCAGGTAGAGGATGGTGCTGATGCGCATGATCTGCCCGATGATAAAGGTCACCGCGACATAAACCCGCACGCCGGGCCCGAAGCGCCCTTCAAGATACTCGAACGCGGAGGTGCACCGGCTGCGCCGGAAAAAAGGAAGAAAAATTTTCGAGGCGATGTAAATTCCGAACGGCAGCATAAAGCAGGGCAACAGCCGCAAGTAAGCGGTCTTGTAGGCATCGGCGGGATAGGCCACCACGGTAATCGAACTGATGGAGGTGGCGAACATGGCCAGCCCCAGCAGCCAAGCGGGAAATTGGCGGTTCCCCAGAAAATACCCCTCGGTGGATTTGTTGCGCCGCGCGAAGATCGGCCCAATCGAGGCAATCGCAATGAAATACACCACCACAATGCACCAGTCAAGCGTTCCGAAATGCGACATAACTCCTCCCCGATGGTTTTCATCGCCAAATGTATGAATTAAATCATTCCGCACATTCCAATGCAGGGTATGGGAAGCATATGCGGAACGGTTTAATTATTCAAATCTATTGGGATGGCAAAAACGCGTTGCCTAGATGTTTAATTCGCAGAGGTTGCCGCTCTTGAACACCACGGTGCGCTCATCAATCTTTGTTGCGCCTGAACGCAGGTAGTGTTCGATGCTTTTGCCCTCTTTCACCCGTATTTCCAGTTCATAGGGCGGCTCGAGTTTAATAGGTTGTATCAGGTGAAGATTCCGGACCGCTTCGGATGCCGTCTTCCGGATCAATTCCCGGGCCGCCTCGGGGGACAGGTGGATGGCCAGTTCCAAATCGAGCCCCTGTTTTACCACGGCGCCAAAGATGTCCGGCACGAAGGTCTTCGCTTCCGCCACCGCCTTGTCGTCGCCGGAGATGAACACAACCGGCACGCCGAAGCTCCCGGCCACATAGGCCCGCGCCCCAAATTCCCCCACCATGCGTCCATTGAGTTTGTAGTACTCGATGGTTTTCGAGGAGTAAGTGTGGGCGAGCGGCGCAGCTTTGGTTCCGGCCATGGCGTGCTGCCCGACGAAGAACATCGCGGTAAAGGTGCTGTCCGGATAACAGGGCAATGTATTGGGGCTTCGGGGGATCAGTTTCGCCTTGGGATGGAATTCCATAATGTTAATGCCGCCGTTGCCGTGCCCATCTATCACGATGACTTCAGCCTCCGGGGCCGCATCGAGAATGCCGTCCACCGCCGCATTCACCTCGGCGGTCAGCAGCTTCATGGCCTGCGCCTTGGACTCTGGAGTAGCCTCGTCCCGGGTTTGATCAAACCGGGACACCATGGCCACGCCCTCCAAATCCGTCATGATGAAAATTTTCATGGGGGTTTTCACGGGGGCCGGAACCGGCGGCGCGTTCGTTTCCACCGCCTGTGCCGCCCGCGCCATCGCCCATACGGACGCACCCGCCAAGGCCGTTTCCAGGAAATTTCTCCGTGAGAGCCGCATACGGTTCACTCGTTCCCCGGCTATGCCGCCGTGCCGCCATCACACGTGATGATAGCGCCGTTGGTGTAGCTGGAGGCGTCCGAGGCCAGGTAAATCACCGCGCCCACCATTTCATCGGGGCGGGCATGGCGGCCCATGGGCGCACGCTGGACATAATGATCGTGAATCTCCGGCGTATTGATGAGCACGGAGGCGAACCGCGTGTCGGTCAGGCCGGGGCATACGCAATTGCAGCGCACATTCGAGCCGCCGAGTTCCTTGGTGATCACTTTGGTCAGCATGATTACCGCCGCCTTGCTCATGGAATACACCCCCATCATCGGCGAGGGCGTAAGGCCTTCAATGGAGGCGATATTGATGATGGAGCCGCCATTCTGCTCGACCATCATCTGTGCCGCGCGCTGCGCCATGAGAAAGTAGCCTTTGCAATTCACCTCGAAGGTTTTGTCATAGGCTTCTTCGGATGCCTGAATGAACGGCCCGAAATAGGGATTCGTCGCGGCATTGTTCACCAGCACGTCCAGCCGCCCGAAATCCGCCTTGATTCGTGCAAATAACGCATCCACCTGGTCTGATTTTGCCGCGTGGCAGGCAATCCCCACGGCTTTTCCGCCCGCATCGTTGATAGCCTTTGCCACGGCATCCACGCCCTCCTGCTTCCGCGAAGACAAAATCACCGTCGCGCCGTGTTGTGCGAATCCTTTGGCGATGGCCTCGCCAATGCCCCGGCTCCCGCCATTGATCAACGCTATTTTTCCCTGTAGACTGAAATCCACCATGCCGCTTCTCCTCTTATTTATGGTCTCCCTTGGCAGAGCGCATACACTATGATTGTCCCTCATGGTACCACCTCTTACGGGTGCTGTGCCATGTACAAACCGCACAGCCGCCCGTAACGGGTTCGCCGCCTTATATTTCGCCGTACCCGGCCCATGCAACGTTCTTCGCCAAGCCGGTTGGACTCCTGCATCGTTGTACCGTTATAATTCGCAGCTTCACCGAAAATTAAGGAGCGTCTTTATGGCTGAGAACATGTTGCGCGTGGTCAACCCCTATACCGAGAAAGAGGCCTTTTCGCTGCCGTTGTTGCAGCAGAATGAAGTTGACAATGTCGTCAAGAAGGCGCGGGACGCATTCGCCGCTTGGAGGCAGTCATCAATGGCTGAGCGCGTTGCCCTGTGCGGCCGCTTTATGACGGCTTTCGACCGGGCGCGCGATGACGTGGCGCGGAACCTGACGCTGCAAATGGGCAAACCCCTCCAGCAGTCTCAGAACGAAGTGTCCGGCACACTCGGCCGTGTTGAGTATATGATGAGCATCGCCGAGAAGACGCTGGCCGACGAGTGGCTTCCCGACAAGCCGGGGTTCAAACGGTACATCCGGCACGAGCCGCTGGGAGTTGTCCTGGACATCGCCGCGTGGAATTACCCGCTTTTGATTGCGGTGAATATCGTGGTGCCAGCGGTCTTGGCCGGCAATGCGGTCATCATCAAGCATTCAAGCCGGACTCCGCTATGCGGCCAAGCTTTCGTGGATGCGTTCCGCGAAGCGGGCGCGCCCGAATATCTCGTTCAGAACATCGTCGCCAGCCACGAGGTGACGGAGATGCTGATTCAACATCCCGGCGTGGACCACGTCTCTTTCACGGGTTCCGTAAGGGGCGGACACGAGGTCGTGCGCTCAGCGGCCGGCCGGTTCATAGACGCGGGCTTGGAACTGGGGGGAAAAGACCCCGCCTATGTCTGCGCCGACGCCGATTTTGACTATGCCGTCGCCAACTGCGTCGATGGCGCCTTTTACAATGCGGGGCAATCGTGTTGCGCCGTCGAAAGGATTTATGTCGAACGGCCCATTTACGACCGGTTCATTGAAGCGTTCGCCGCCAAGACGAGGGAGTATGCGTTGGGAGACCCGATGGACGCCGCCACGTCAATCGGACCGATGGCCACCAAGAGCGCTCCCTCCTTTCTGCTGGGACAGATCGAAGCCGCCGTCAAAGCCGGTGGGCGGCTCTTGGCCGCTCCCAAGGATTTTGCTTGCCCGGAAACGGGCTGGTTTCTGGGGCCTGGCGTGGTCGCGGATGCGCCACAGGATTGCTCACTCATGCAGGAGGAGAGTTTCGGCCCGGTCATTGGCATCCGGCCCGTGGCCAATGACGAGGAGGCTGTTCGCGTCATGAACGACAGTCCATACGGGCTGACGGCATCCATTTGGACCTCGGACCTGGACCGCGCCATTCGCATCGGCGAAAAAATAGAGACCGGCACCTTCTACATGAACCGGTGTGACTTCCTGGATCCCGCCCTGCCATGGTGCGGAGTGAAAGATACTGGCCGCGGCGCCACTCTATCCCACTACGGCCTGCTCCACTTGACCCGGCTGAAGAGCATGCATCTGCGAACCGAAATACCCAAATAAGTAAAGACGCGCCTGGGAATACCGGGTCCATTTTCTATTCCACAACAAGATGTTCAACCTTGAGATCGCCGATGATGAGGGTGGCGAGGGAGTCCTTTTTCAGGCATTGCCCCGGATTGGCGAAAAGGATAAAGTAGTTTTTATTGGCTTTTGGGGGTTCGGTGGCGCGCAAAGGGCCAATCTTGGGAGGGCTGGGCACCAGAAGTTTCGATCCCGTTGCTTCATCCAGCAGATAGGGTTTTATTTTGCGATCAAAGAGCGGGGCGGCCTTCTGCGCATCAAGCACACGGTACCTGAAGTCGAGCATGTTGTTCCCGGCGGTGCGCCGCAGCGCCAGCACCTGGATGCCCCATTGGTCCTGAAGTGTGCCGGAAGCAACCGCCGGAGCCGTGCGGGTGTCTCTTTGGCCCTCCTCTGAAGAGGCCGCGGCGGGACGTGCTTCTTTGTCAGAGTCTGCCGGAAGTTCTGGTATTGCCTCCTGTGCCTGTTGACGTATTGGAGCATGCGAGGCGGCCGGAGGCTCTGGCGCCTTGGCAACCGTCGAATCTTCAATGGCACAAGCATAAAATGCCGCTAACAGAGCGGTGAAGCAGATCGCCAAGGCGGCAAGGTTTTGTCCGCCGCCTGTGGCGAATCCTGCCTTGCCGCCGTGAACCATTATCGGACGTCTCTCATTCATTTTCATCTTCATTTCTGCAACAAGTCATTCCGAATTTTGTGTAACATGTTTGGCGGTTAGGGCGTCAGGCTAAAGGGATTGTCACTCACGTCAGTGTATGTGTAATCCGGGGTGTACACCTGAATTTTATACCCTGAACCAGCCGCAAGCGAGGTTGGGACTGTCCAGGAGTAACTGCCATCATTGGCTTCGATTCCCGTCAGAAAATAGCCGGTAAACGCCTCATCCCGCCATAGTTTGAGCTTGATGGACGGCCCGGCCTCCGGACCGGTCCATGTGACCGCCTGTGTGCTGCCCAAAGCCCAGGATTCGCCGCCATTGGGGCTGGTAAGCTGGAGCGGATAGGAGGTCAGGGTGAAGTCGGCGTCACTCAGGTCGGAATAGGTGTAGTCGGGGGTGTATACCTGAATTCGATAGCCCGTTCCGGTATCCAGAGAAGAGGGAATTTTCCAAGAGTAACTGCCCGTATTGTTCAGGATTCCACCGAGGAAATACCCCGTGAAGGTTCCGTTGCGCCACAACTTGAGTTTCACGGACGGCCCCACGTCCGGACCGTTCCAGGCAACGGTTTGCGTGCTTCCCACCGCCCAGGATTCGCCGCCGTTGGGGCTGGTAAGCTGGAGCGGATAGGAGGTGAGGGTGAAGTCGGCGTTGCTGAAATCGGATTGGGAGTAGTCCGGGGTGTAGGCTTGAATTCTGTAGCCTGGGCCCGGTGTCAAGGTGGCGGGAATTTTCCAGGTGAAACGTCCGTCATTAGCTTCGGTTCCGGTAAGGAAGTAGCCGGTGAAAGCCCCGTTCCGCCACAACTTGAGCTTGACGGAGGCACCCATATTAGCGCCGTTCCAGGTGACGGTTTGGGTGCTGCCAAGCGGCCATGACTCGCCGCCATCCGGCGAAGTTACCACAAATGCCGGCGCCGTTGTATCAATATAGGTCAGCATGCCGCCGGGCGAAACCGCGGCATTTGTAAGTGACAGCATACGGTCCGCAATAGCGCTCCTTCCCATAGTTGCGGGGGTTAACACCGCATCCAGGGTTTTACCAGCAGGGAGCAATAACGCATATTGTTCTTGAGGGAACGGATGTGGGTTGCCGTCTTCGGCGACAAGGCTTGCGAAGTGGTTTTGAAACCAAGGGACATGGGTGGTGAGGCCGGCATTGAGGAAGCGCAACAGCAGCCGCTGGTTGGCGGCGACTGTGGGAAAGGCTTCTTCAGGACTGGTGAACGGCTTGCCGTTGATCAGGAAGTACCTGGGGCTGTAGTCGATGGTGCTGGTCATGGGTTTTCCGGGCCCATAGTTTCCGGTGGCCACCGCTTCGTGAAACACGGGATCAATTTCGCTATAGAGGAGGACGGCTTCCCGATCATATCGCACGCTTGGATAGGCTTCACTAGGCGCGGCATCCTGTGTGACCGCCCCATAGAGCCCCATCTGAACATGGCATTGGATGTGGGTGCCGCTATGGTATAAGAAGGTTCCGGGTTTCATGTTCGGCCAGGTGTATTCCACCGGGTCTGTGTTCCCGGGTGGGGTTTCATAGGTCATGGAGCGAACACGGCCCTCATATTCCGGATAGGGCGCCGGGCCAAACCGGACCGGCGTCATGCTTACCGGTTGCCCGGGTATGACAATGCAGACGGGGCAGCCAAGGGGCAAGCCTGTGCGCTCAGGGGTCAGATTGTTCTTGAGAATAATCTTCAGGGAGTCGCCGGGAGGCACGGCAAGGGCGGGTCCTGGCACGGTTACGGCCCCGTCTTCAACGCCGAACGCCGAGTCCTTGGCAAATCCCCACATGGTGATCACCGTGCTATCCGGCATGGTGACGGTGGTCACATCCGCCCGCAGGCAGTAGACGGTCTCGGCGGCCATCGCGGCACCACCAGCCCATAGAACCACCATCAAGCCGAGCACAAGTCTTGGCTGGATTCTCTTGGTCTTACTTATCATTTCCGGTCTCCTTCTTATCCTGAGCCTTGGGTGCTGTTTTTCCGCCATGATCCATTGAATGGGGAACCCAGGGCGCATCAACAAGCAACATGGTCATCATGCCGCCAGGGAAGATGTCCCCGTTGAGCAATTCTTTTTCGGTATGCGAGTGCCACATGTACATGAAACCGCCCGATGGGTTGAGGCCGCCTTCTCCGGGGGGCAGTGCGCCAAGGGCGCCCAAAAACGGGCTGCCGCTGTGCATCCCGCCAAAGGTAAGGTCCTGGTTTTCAGGCAAGGTTACGGGAAGCGGCTTGCCATGGTCGGGTTCATATTCGCCTGGTTCCAGGGGAACCGTATCAAGAGCTCCATTCTTGTTATGGTCCACATCCTCCGGACCGGGGAAGTTTCCCGCCGGCGCATTGTCGAGATCATGCTGATGCCCGTAGATGTCCCACCCGAGTTTTTCGCCGGTCCAGGTAAAGATCAGGTCTTCGGTGGCTCCGGGGGGCGTTTGGACGGTGAAATGAGAAACTGCGAGATCCGCGCCCATGCTGGGATTGGTGCTCAAAAGCCGCCCGTCACGCGCAATTTGCAGTGCGTTGTTTCCGTGGAAGTGGAAGGGGTGGATGATGCGGCCCGCGTTGGCCACCCGCATGAGGAGTTTCTCGCCGGGATGGATCATCGGCATGCAGTTATAGGGTTGGGTGGGCAAATAGTTGACGTTTGCCGCCGCCATCGTATCCGGCGCGGCGCGGCCATTGAAAAAGAAGTACATGGCGTTGAAGGTGGTATTGTCCACTTCGGCGATGCGTCCGGATTCCACCAAGGAATGAATCTGGGGGTCTATTTCCGACATCAAGAAGAGGGTCTCTTCCTGATACATGCTGTCCATGGTGTTATAGGCGTGCATATCCATTGCCTTGCCGCTCATTGTGGGACGAATAATCATCGCCCCGAAGAGGCCCATTTCGATCTGAAGCTCGGGCCGCGTCCCGCTCCAGTACAGGTACGTGCCGGGGTTTGCCGCCACGAACGAGTACCTCACGGAACCGCCGGGCAGGGCTTCGAGTGTGAGCAGGCCCGCGGCGGACGGGGCCGCCGCCTCCTCGGCGGTCACACCCGCCTGGCCCGGAAACACGGCCGAAACCGGCACATCGAGCTGGTTCGCGAGGGTTACCGTCACCGTGTCGCCTTGATTGACGATCAGTGTCGGGCCCGGATACTGGGCAATGCCGCCCCCGTTCGCATACCCCCAGATAAGAATTGAGTTCCCATCCGCGGTGGAGATGTAATCGGATTTGGCGGTCAGGCTGAAATTGGGGCCCGCGACGCCGTCCACCATCGCCTGCGCGCTGATGCCGCACGCCAACAGCACGGCCAGTGTCATCGCCACATTGATGTTTGCGTTTGTCATGACAGAGTTCCTCATTTCGTTTACTCGACGACGATTTCGGTCATCATACCGCCGAAGTCTTCGGTGTCATTGCTGAGGTAATTCAGATTCGTGGTGTACAGCAGATACGTGCCCGGTCCAACCAGACCCGTGTCTACAATCACATCCGCTGTTTCACCACTGCCGAGCAGCAACGAATTGGTCATGTAGTACAAATTCTCGCCAGAGGCGCTGCGCAGCAGACGCGCGTCGTGGCCTACCACCTCCATCGGGATGTTGCACGCCAGGGTGTAGTCACGGGTAACATTCAGATTGTTCAACCGCAACAGGATGCGCTGGCCTTGCGAAGCCCGGATCGCGCTGCTGACTTTCTGGGAAGGCTTGCCGCCGTTCTCGACGGGCGGAACCAGGGCATCCGGGTTGGTTGTATCCGGATAACCGCGTCCGTTGAGCATGGCGTACTTGTCTTTCATCATGGCGAACGGAAGCGGCTGGACATTCCAACTGGCATCGTGGAATTCCAGGTCAAACGAGCCCATCTGGATGGGATATCCCACATCGTATCCGGTCGAGCCGTCTCCGTCGTTATAGGCGAACTTGGTGTAGGTCCGGCCCTTGTAGGTGTAGGATTGGCCGTCCTGTTTGGGCATCACGAAAATGTTGCCCAGCATGCCCATTTGCATGTGCTCGGTGGCCTCCGCATGGCAGTGGTAGATGAAGGTGCCCGGCTCCACCAGTTCGTAATAGTAGGTGAGCGTCCCACCCATGTTGATGGCAATGGAGGCATCGGGCATGCCATCAAAGATGCTCGACGCATTCGGGAATCCGTGGAAGTGGACCGTATGCGGATCGAACAGGTCGGGCCGCATGGCCATGCCCACATTGGTCAGATTCAGGTACAACCGCTGACCTTCCCGGACCGCGATGGTGGGCGCCGTGAATTCGGCCGCCAACATGCCCTGCATGAACGATTCTTCCGGCATCACCCCTGAAAGATCACTGAAACCGAACATGTAGGCGGTGCGGCCATCGGCCATCCGGGCGAATCCATCGCCCGCGCCCAGGCGGATGCACACATTGTCATTATCCACGATGCCGTCGCCGTCCGTATCAATGCCATCCGTGTCCGGCGGGCACTGAATAGGCACCACGGGCATCGGATTCATCACGTGGGTCACCGAGACCGGAATAGTAACCGATCCCGTGGCGCCGGCAAGGTCGGTCACGGTTACCGTGAGGCTGTCCTCGCCCATGTAGTCGGTGCCGGGCATATAGAGCACAATCCCCGTGGTCAAGAGCGTGACGGCGCCATGCACCGGTGGTTCGGTCACTTCAAAGGTATGGGCGTCATAGAAGTTCGGGTCCATGGGAACCACCCGGGTAACGCCTTGCTTGTTCATCACGGTGTCAATCGGCGTGGCGGAGGGTTGCGGCGGGTAATTCGGCTCCTCCAGCGGCGCATTGACATTCAGCGTGACGGTTACCGTGTTGCTGTTGCCGGTCACACTGTCGAACACACGATAGCGGAAGCTGTCCGTCCCAACGAATCCCGCGGATGGCGTATAGATAAACGATCCGTTCGAGTTAAAGGCCAGCACGCCGTGCTGGACATTATTCCGAAGTTCCGCTATCAGCGTATCGCCGTCTTCGTCGGTGTCGTTGACCACAATTCCGGGCACAGGCACGGTCAAAACAGTGTCCTGAAGCATGGTGTACTCGTCCGCCGCGGCAACAGGAGCATTATTCACCCCGTTCATCACCGTCAGCCGGACCGTGGCCACATTACTGTCGGCCTGCCCGTCATTCGCCACATACGTGAAGCTGTCGGACCCTGTGAAGAATATGCTCAAATAGAGGAATCCGCCATCGGCGTTGTTGAGCAGCAACCCATTGGCCGGGCCGTCTATGATTCGCGCGGTCAACGGATCGCCGTCCCGATCGAAGTCATTTCCCAAAAACCCGGGCGATGACACCCAACGCCCATTGATGATAAACCCATTCACCTTGAACGTATCATCCACGGCCATGGGCGCGTTGTTGACAACATTCGGTTCGTGATATTCATCGGCGCCCGCCTCCAATCCGCCATTGGGCCGGAATTCTTCGTCAATGTCGGTGCTGAGTGACGCCTCATACGAAAGGGCGGCCAGATCACCTATTCCGGAAGCCGGCGACGCTGTCTGCAAATGATAATCGCGATACGGCAGGCCCGTGGCCGGATCATGTGTCGTGAGCGGACCAAATTGGACGTCAATGAAATTGCCGCCTTCGTCAAAGGCCGCCGCCACCGCAAGGTTGGTGGTGGTTTCCGGCATCACTATGGTCTGCCCGCGATCCCCGTTGAAGTGCTCCGCCACGAACATCGGGTCCGCCGACACGTTACTGTCGTCATACCCGGCCGCGTCGGTCAGAATGGAGTTGACCGGATTGAGTTGACGCGGCGCCTCCGTGCCCAGAACGCCCATGTCGTTGAACATGGGGGTGCCGGCATCCGGCAACAATACAAACGAGGGGCTCTGCGTGGTGTCAAGCACGAAATAGAACGACCTGTTTTGCCAGATGATGTTGTTCGCCAACACGGGATTGGAGAATTCCGCGTATGGCAACACCGTGGGCGCCGTCCCAATGACGCTTTTCAACAAAGCGGTGTGCGCGTGGGATGCGATGCCGGCGATCTGCGGCGTGGACTGGGCCGGACTGCCGGGTTCAAACGCGAGACCCGACGTTGCCGTGCTGTCATTTTGCGTGATGGTATTGTGAATAACCGTCACGCGTGCCGCGTCGGTCATCGAAATGCCGCCGCCGGCCAGCCCGGTCATGTTCGCCGCGATGATATTATTAAGAATATCCACCTTGTACCAGGCATCCGGCTGGTCCGGATTTTGTGCCACATCGCGCCCGTTCACGCCTTCGAGACGGATGCCGCCGCCATCGCCCGCCCCGGCCTGATTGGACTGAATCACATTGCCGATAATCTTGACCGAGCCGGAACCGGGCGTGACCCCGCTCGCAAGCACGCCGCCGCCGACGTAGATGCCGCCGCCGGAAGGATTCGTGCCTTGATCGAACGACTGGTTGAACAGGACCTGGTTGCGCGCAATCAGGCCATCCCGGCTGAGGCCTTGGTGGCCGATGCCGGCGCCATTGCCTGTGGTGAAGTTGCCGCAGATCGTGTTGTCGGTCACTTCGTACTTATCCGTGCCGGTATAGATCGAAAGGCCGCCGCCCGCGCCTCCGAGCGCGCCGTTTCGTGTAATGTGGTTATGGTGAATCCGCATGTGGTCGTTGCGCGCGGAATCAAAATCCGTACCCGCATCGGTCTCAAGGGTGAGCGTCGGGTGGCCAATGCGGATACCGCCGCCCAGGAGTCCCTGATTCCCATGTATCTTGTTGTTGCTGATCTCAAGATAGTGGGCATAACCATTCACCAGAATGCCGCCGGCATGGTCCGCGCCGGTAATCGAAAACCCGTCAATCCGGGCGTTCGGCGATGGACCGAATCCCATCGGCGGCACCGTGCTCCGCGCCAGCACGATGATCCCGGGGCCTTCTTCCATAAACAGGGTGAGCGGCTCCACCCCGCCGAAACCGATTTCCTGGGAAGGCAATAAATCCACCGAACCATTCTCTATCAGGCTCTGTACTTTCTCGCGCCAGGCAAGAAGCCGTTCCGAAGGGGTCTTGACCGCGTTAATGATGGTCGAGAGCGGTCCGTAGCCTTGGAGCTGGACAGGTTTCCACAGGATCACAATTTCGTCATAGTTGCCTGGAGCCACCAGGACAAGGTCGCCTGGCTCCGCCGCATCAATCGCATCCTGGATTGGATGCGCGGCCGGGTTGGCATTGGGGGACACGTGGTGTACCGAGCCCGAGATCGGGCCGACCGTCACGGTGACGGCCATTGGGCTCGAGACTCCATTGGCCCGGGTGATGATTAGTTGGCCGGTCTGCGCGGCGCCGGGGACGGTTCCGGTGATTGTATCCGCGCTCCATGCCACCTCCGTCAGCGCCACCCCGCCAATGGTGACGGTCCCGGGCGCATCGCCAAATCCATAATCGCGTGGAATGAGGATCGGTTCGGTCCCGCCGGGCACATAGGCCGGGTTCGAGACTTGCACGGTGCCTGCCGACACGATCCGGATCGTTGCTCCGGGCGCGTCCACATAGGGGCCGTTTTCAACTTCCCAAACCAGTGGCGTGCCACTTGGAAATTCACAATCAAGCGGATACTGGCCCGGTCCAACAAACGCTGCTATGGGCAACACCGGCGTGTCAAGGTAGGTCGTCGTGCCGGGCATGTATTGGAACGTGTACGAAAATTCGCTGTATTGCGGATTGTAATACGGGTCGGTAATTAACTGGCCCAAGGTCGGAGAACCGGGCCGGGTGTCCGTGATGGGTCCCGGCGAATTCAGCACGACGGTCAGCATGTTGGGGCCCATGCCGCTGGGCATCGGCAGATTCGCGGTATAGGTCGAGGGCACAAGGGCGTTATAGGTGCCCCACTGGTCCGAGTAGGTCCGCGTGATTTCCTTGCCGGTCCAATCGCGTATTGAAATCGGGATCCACGGCGGAGCATGCTTTTCGCCGAAGGTCGGCGCATTCGGGTCAAACTCGTTCGCCAAATCATTGAGAATCATGCCGACAATGTGCCCGGCGATGGGAACCTCGGTGAAGAAGAAGAAATTGCAGCCCGCATTCAGTCCCGTGCTGACGGTGACCTGTTTCATGTCGGGCAGGCGGCGCCACTGATTGGCGAATTCGCAGGGGACGCCGGGGAACAAGCTCAATTCCGTGCCCGCGGGGATGAAGCGCTCTTCACCCACGCACGGCGGTGGAAGCAGCAGGCCCGCTTTGGCGCTGGACGCGGGTTGGTATTCCTCGCCGAAGTCCACGTTCTTATCTTCTTCCTTGACAAGCTCATAACCGGGTGGCGGCACGGCTTCGACGATATAGACGCCTTCCGGAATGCCTTCGGAAGAATCCGGGGTAAGGGTGGTGAAGGCATAACCGCCGTCAAACACCGCCGGCCGTATTTGATTAAAGTTGCGCAAGCCGTCGTAGCAGTCCGTGGGCTGGCCCAGCCAGACAAAAGGCGGTCCTTGGCAATCCACCGGAATGTTGTCGTCCCAACTGTCCGTGTATACGATATTCAGGGCGTCGGCAAAGTCGAAGAGGCCATTGCCATTGCGGTCAACGTCCTCCGGGCCGGGTGCGCCCGGCGCGGGATAGTTATTGAAGTCGGCCGGCCGGGTCCACTGGAACGGATAATTGTCCACGTCCGCCCGGGTGGGCACTTGGTCTCCGTCATGGTCATCAATGTACGTGTCCTGGTTGGCGTCGGCGTAAAGGTTGACCTGAACGCGCGGAATCCCGGGTTCCCAGGGTTCGTCCGCCGCCATTCGCGGATCATTCTCCGCCCGCGTGACCGCATAATGGACAATGCCTGATATCCCGCCGTTGCTGGCGTCAAACAACCCGTTTCCGTTTTGGTCAATGTCTTCCGGGCCGGGGAAATTGCCCTTGGGCTCGTTGTCAATGTCCACGGCATCATAGTTGGATTTGCCCCATTGGACAACGCTGGTTTGGCCCAGGAAACCCTGGAAACCTTGAACCAACACCGGGCCGGTTTCCGTGCGGCTCAGGTTGTTCCCCGTATTGGGATTGATGCGCGGGGTCACGCCGTCGTCCTCGAATTGAGGTTGGGGCTTGAGCACGTCAAACGACGGGTAATCCCAGCCTTGATCCGGTAGTACGGCTCCGCCGTCGTCCACAATAAATGTGGCGCCCGTGGCCTTGTACCGGAGGAAATCCACCTCGGCCACCAGCCAATTAAAGAACGGGAAAACCTCGTCAAAAGGAACCGTTCCTTCCGTGTCCGTCGGGGCGGATTGATACACCGTGCCATCGCGCCACCGCAGATTAACCGCCTGATCGGGTATCGGTTTTTCACCCGCGTCCCAGAAGCCGTTTTCATTGACATCCTCAAAGACGTGATGCTCCATCCGGAAGAACCAGTCGAAGACCGCGACCTCTCCCAGGTTCAGATCGCCGTTGGCCGGCATGGTGACCGTAAGAAGTCCGAAAATAATGTCCAGATTGTCATCCCAGATGGAGAGCTGATATTGGCCGGCGGGGACGTTCGGGATAGCGAACGTACTGTCATCATTGCACCGGGATGCATAAATGCACCGGCCCGCCGCGCCCCCGGTCAACTCGTTTAATCCCACCCACGCGCCCGGGAAGGGCCAGCTTGGATGGAAGCTGTAATCCGGCGGCCTGCCCGTATGCATATTGACCACCTGGCCGGTGATCGAGCCGCCGCCGCTCAGAACCGTTGCGTCGTTGGTGGGTTGAATAAATCCCACAAAAACATGCTCGCCGGGCGCGCCAAATTCAACGAAGAACGGGGGCTCGTTGGCCTTGACCCACGCGTCAATGCCTTTGGTGCCCTCGATGGTGGCGGTTTGCACCCAGCCTTGGCCCGCCGGCGGGATCACCTGCATGGTGTATTTGCCGGGCGCAAGATTCTGGATGGTCACGTTACCGTCCGCATCCGTTATAAAGGAGCCATTCCCCATCGAAGCGGGATTGCCGTCCGCATCGTACGTGGTGCCCAGCATGTTGCCGAAGGCGTCATACATCATCTGCCCGCCCGACATCCCGTAGCGTCCGCCCGCATCAATCACATTGACCTTGAACCCGGCCAGGCCGGCTTCCGCCGGGATATCCGGCGCATTATTGACGGGGTGATTGTCGTGGAACACAAATACGGTGATTTGCGCGGTCGGCAGCGGCAACGCGCTTACCGTAACCGTTACCGCGCCCGCATCCGCGGGCACGTTGGTCCCGCTCAGGGTGTGGCCGGAATCCGGCAGCACCGAAACGAAGCAACGCTTGCCCGCCGGAATTGGAATGGAAGCGGCCGAGCCTGACTCATGCCCCTTCGCGACCACGGGCATATAACTCGCATGAAACCGCATGGCCAGCGTGTTGGGGTCCGGAACCCCCGGCACGACATTGTACGTCGTGTCCTCCTCGACCAGCCACCGGAAACCGCTGACCGGCGTCCCGTTGGAATCCACAACGTTGACCGTCACCGCCAACGCGGTTACAGGGATCATCCATCCCATCACTATCATTGCCACCGCCAAACCGCCAGGCGAATGCAACAATCGCCTGGAACGCATGACCGGTCTCCATGGATTCTGTGGGATGAGTCTTGCCGCTGGGCGGGCGCCGCCATTCACCTTTATCATGTCTCGTCTCCCTGCTGGGTGGTTAACGCAGTTCATCATAAATTTCATCCATCCATCCTGCTGTTGGCACTCTTCGGCGAGCGTTCGGACACATTAGGAGGTGTTGCCCAAAGGGCTTATCCATGTGACTAATGCCGTTTTGAACATCAGTTCCTTCCACAGCCCTTTTCAACACCCTGAACACCATTTGTTTCTCCTATCACGCAACACTGGGTGTGTAGGAAAGCAACTCCCATGCCATGCCGGGCAAAACAGCAAAAAAACCATGTAAATAGCCCTTTTCGAAAGAATTCATGCCGGCACGCGCGGTATAAGGGGTGTGAGATTTGTGGCAATCCCTCAGCAGAAACAGCGCCTTGCTTAATGAGAAACAGTACTGATTGCCCGCAATTATCCCCGGGAGTGACTGTGTGCACAGGGGTGAAGAATCTCACACCCGTTTAGGAAGAGCGCCATCTTTTGCGAGGATTTCCCATCAGCCAGTGTGTATGCCTGATGAGGCGAGGCGCCCCGCGCTTCAATCACGGTATCCCGCCAACCCCTCTGAAAGTACGGTTGTTACTTTCCGCACGTCATGCGCTGTATTCGCGCTACAAGGCGCATGCAACGTTCGCCGCATGGACGGGTTTGGCGGAACGGTAATATTTGAGATACCGTTCGCGCAACCTGTTCAACAGCTCCCGTTTGGTGACCGTTTTCCCCTCATCATGGCTGTAGCGATGCCACGCCCACGTCAGCACATTCTCTGAAAGTTCCCGCGCGTTGCCCGGATTATGGGTCAAGGCAAGCGATACGGAATAACACAACTCCGCATACGAGAGCAGTATCCCTTCAAGTTCATTTTCCGCGGGACCATTCAATGCGCCGCTGTTCCCCGTGAATTTCATGGTGCTTTCTCCCGTTTCCTGTTTCTTCACCCAGCATGATTCCGGCAATCGGATGTGGGCCTTCACATGGTTGCCTCGATCATTAAATTCAAGACGTTGACAGAGACTTGCCAGCAACACATACCCCCGCCTTTTTATATTCCGGGGATCCTGGGGCAGCGTGGTGTCAAGACAGGCATACTCAAAACCGTTTCCTTCATCTTCCACGGCAATGCAGAATTCTCCTTTATGGACGTGGTCAATCCGGCAGCAGACCTTCCGGTGTTGAAGGTTCTGGTTTCCATGGACGATGGCATTGGCCAGCAATTCACGCAACACCACCGGGATTCGGGATTGATCATCAACGCCGCACGATTGAATAAAGGCTTCGGCCCGCCGAATCGCGGGATGAATCAGCGCCATGTCGGAGGCGATGGTGAAATAGAGGGTGGAACATTCTTCGACTGCCGGGGCCATTGGCTTCATCTCCCTTGCGTATAACAAGACTTCCCATTGGGAAAGCAACCCTCATGCCAACCCTGTCAAAAGCCTGGAAATCCGCGGAAACCATCGCGTTACGGCACGCAAGGGGGCGGGAAGATACACTGAACAGGTGTGCCATTGGTAACAACCGTTTATGAAAAGAAGCGGAAATCACCGGAAATAAAAAAAGAATGGATGACCGCTTCTTCAGGCACAGGTGTGCAACATTTCACACCGGTTTGCGGGGATCAGTCCGTTTTCTGGTTTAACCGCTTATTCAGGGCCGTGCGCGAAATCCCCAAAAGCCGCGCCGCAATCGTCTGATTCCCTTCCGCCCGCCGGAGAGCCTCCGCTATCAATAGTGAAGCGCTTTCCTTGAGTGTGGGCAGGCGGTCAAAAAAGGCCAGGGGAGTTGTCTCCCCCGCCCCGGCCGCCGGGGCGGATTCCCCCGGACCGCCCTGCAGGATGCGGGCCTCGAACACCGCCATGGACAACATGCGCGATTCATGATTGGCGACCGCGTCCGACACCATGGCCTCCAGTTCACGCACATTTCCCGGAAACGCATGCGTGGCCAAAAGCGAATACAATTCCTTGGGGGGGGAAGGCGTTCTTTTATTCAAGGACTTGGCGGCCTTTTCCAAAAAATAATCCAGCAGGATCGGGAGGTCGTCCAGACGCTGGCGCAACGGCGGAATATGCACATGATGGGTTTTCAACCGGTGAAACAAGTCTTTTCGGAACTGGCCCGGCGTTTGCAGCGCTCCGAGGTCCTGATTGGTCGCAACGATGACACGGGCATCCGTTCGTTTCGCCACATCCGAGCCGAGCGGATAGTATTCCCGTTCTTGAAGCACCCGGAGCAGTTTCACCTGCGACGCCTGCGGGAGATCCCCGATTTCGTCCAAAAACAGCGTCCCGGCGGCGGCTTGTTCAATCAACCCTTTCCGGGGTTGGTCCGCTCCCGTGTAGGCCCCCCGCACATGGCCAAACAGCGTATCGGAAAACACCATGTCATCCAGCCCGGCGGCATTTACCGCGACAAACGCGCCGTTTCGCCCGCTCAGCGCATGGATGGATTGCGCCAGCAATTCTTTCCCCACTCCGGTCTCGCCGGTAATCAGCACGGGCCAGCGGCTTTGGGCAATGCTTTCACAATACCGGAAAATGGCGTGCATGGCGCTATTGTTGGTGATAATGGCCGAAAACGCCTCCGGCGATTTCACCACGCCCGAGAGCATGCGCTCGGTCAACAGTTCATTTTCCCGGCGCAGTTCGCGGAGTTCGATGGCGCGGCGCACCCCGGACAACATGCGGTTTCTTTCCACGGGCTTCACCATGTAATCGAACGCCCCGGCCTGCATGCACCGGACCGCGGTCTCCACTTCGTTGGCGCCCGTCACGACAATCACGGGAACATCCGGATACGCGGCAAGAATCGTTGGAAGCAGTTCTTCCCCGGTGATACGCGGCATGGAAAGGTCGAGCAGGATTATCGAAAATTCCTGGCCGGAGAGGAGATCGGTTACTTTTCCCGGGTCCTGGCACATCACGATATGGTTGATGCCGTCCGAGACCAGCACGCGCTCCGTGCTCTGCAAGGCATGTTCCTCATCATCCACAATCAACACCGGCCACTCCGGCGAACGGACAGGCGCCATGGTTCCACCTCGCTGTGTTCTGGTTCAATCCAATCGTGCTTGTTCGTGCGTTGGAAACGTGAGCACGGCCCGCGTGCCCTCTCCGTCATTCGGAGAAAAGGTCAATGTTCCACCATGCTCATGGACAATATTAAACGAAACCCAAAGCCCAAGTCCCATTCCTCCCGAGGCGCGGTACTTCGTGAAAAACGGATCGCCCAGATGCATCAGGTCTTCTTCCGGAATCCCCACCCCTTCATCCCGGACCTCAATCAGCACCCGGTTCGACTCCGGCGAATAAGACGTTGTCACAAAAATGCCTTTGTCCCGGCCCGGCAGCGCACGGCAGGCATTCTGAAGAAGATTGATCACCACCTGTTCAATGCGTTGATAATTGCCGAACACCGGCGGCAGATGGGTTCCATACATGACATACACCCGGTCCGTGGCTTTCTGCACCATATTGGCGACCAGCGTCATGGCGGACCGGATCACCGCGTTTACATCCACGTCGGTCATCTTCTCCTTGGGGCTGTACCGCGCAAAATCCCTCAATTCGGTGACGATGGATTCGATGCGCTTGGAACTCGCCAGGGCGTTGGCGAACATTTGCGGCAGTTTCCCGCGGCTCTCGGAGTATTCATATCCCCCCAGCACAAAATCGCCAAACTCCTCGTGGAACCGGTCCAGGATGGGCTGGGTGTCCGCCCAGACTTCCGCCAGCGCGCTGACATTCGACATGATGGAGTGATTGGGGTTGTTGATCTCGTGCGCCACGCCCGCCACCAATATGCCGAGGGAGACCATTTTATCCGCTTGAATCAGTTGTTGCTGCCGTATTTTCGCCTCCTCCTCCGCGCGCACGTGCTCCGTAATGTCGAGGACCGTTCCAAGCATGCGGAGGGGGCGATTCGCCTCATCAACCAAGACCTCGCCCTGCGCGTGTAAAATGCGCACCAGATCGCCGGGAAGCACGATTCGATAATCGATATTGTAGGGTTCCGCCCCGTCCAGCGCCCGCTTCACGCGGTCATTGACCAGCGCCCGGTCTTCCGGGTGCACGCACGCCAAAAATCCTGCATAGTTCACGGCGAAAGACTGCGGGGCAAACCCGAAGATACGGTACATTTCATCCGACCAATGCAGTTCATCCGTAACTACATTCCAATCCCAACCGCCGAGGTGTGCGATGCGTTGTGCCTCCGCCAAACGGGCCTCACTGCCGCGCAAGGCGTTTTCGGCCTGTTTGCGTTCCGTGATGTCCAGGCCCACCTCCATGATCAAGTTCGCCCCGTCCACGTCGGTGAACGGAAAGTCGTAAATGTCGTAGTTGCGTCCATCCGGCCCTATCCATTCCCATCGGTGGGGCGCATTGGTTTTCATGGGCGTATACGACTCGCAATTCTCGCAAGGCCCGGTGCGTTGGAAGAGATACGCGTAGCAGCGTTGCCCATTGGCCTTGCCGAAACGTTCCTCGAAAAAGCGGTTGGCGAACACTACGCGATAGTCCGCCGACAACAGCACCAGGTAGGCGGGCAGTTGATCGAGCACGTCCCGGAACCGCTTGCGCTCCGCCTGGACCATATCCATGCTTTGCCGCAATTCGGACGTGCGCTCCCGGACCCGGACCTCCAATTCGTCATGGGCCCTGCGCAGAACGTCCTGGGCATGCCGCTTCTCCGTGACATCGTGAAATACGAGAACGATGCCCGCCACGTCTCCGGCGGCGTCGAAAATCGGGGCGGCGCTGTCCTCGATGGGAATTTCACGTCCATCCTTGGTAACCAGGGCGGTGTGATTCGCAAGGGTTACGATGCGCTTTTCCTCCAGTGCGCGCATACAAGGACGATCCGCCGGCTCGCGCGTCAGTTCGTTGATTATGTTGAAAACCTGCGGGATCGGTTGTCCCAGGGCTTCTTCCTCGCGCCATCCCGTGAGCGCGGCCGCCACGGGATTCAGGAAGGTAATGCGGGCTTCCGTGTCACCGGCGATGACGGCGTCGCCGATACTGCTGAGGGTGACGCGCAACCATTCACGGTTCTGGCGCAGGGCTTCTTCCGCCTGCTTGCGCTCGGTGATGTCAATGCACGTGCCCACCCATTCCCGAAGGTTTCCATCTTCATCAAACACCGGAACGCCGCGAGCCAGCATATCCCGGTACACGCCCTCCCGGTTGCGCATCCGGTACTCGATCTCGTAGTTCGTTTTCGCCTGAACCGCCTGCCGCCACACCCGGGAAGTGCGTTCCCGGTCCTCCGGATGAAGCGCCTCGGACCATCCCCACCCTCGAATCTCTTCCACGGTCTGGCCCGTGAATTTCCGCCATGCGGGCATGTCTTCGGCAACCTCGCCCGCCGGGTTGGTCGTCCAACCCACTTGGCCCGTGACCTCAAGAAAAGAAAGATACCGGTTCAACGCGTTGCGTGCCGCCGCCGCTTCCGCGCTGGCCCGTGTGTGTGTCGCGCGCAACCGGTCCCCGATCCATCCGACATAGAGTGTGGTGAGCACGAGAATCGTGGCGCGCACCGCCAGGGAAAACGAGAACAGGGCGTGCGGGGCGGATTCGATGAAGCAATACTCAATCAAAACAATGCCCAGCAATGTGCTGGCCAGCCCCGGTCCAAGACCGAGAGTCAACGTCACGATCATCATGACCGGATACGCGGTTATATAAAGCGTGCCGGATCCGATGAGTGGAATCAGTGCCAGACGCAACATCACGGCGGCGAGAACCGCGCCCGCGGCGAGGCCGTAACGGAAATACCAACGGCGGGGGAGGCTCATGACATTCCTTTCTCAAATTCGCGGGAATGGCGCGGGGGCCGCCCGGCCTTCAAGCAAGGTTCAATCTCCGGTTTCTTCAATTCCACCATTCCTGAAATCATGGCGGGAATTCCGTTATAGGCCCCGTTGCAAACACGCCCCGGGAATCGCTGCCCATTGTAACACGCCAAAGGAGCCTTTTATTCTAAAAGGGGGGCGGAAACGGGAAATCGGCCAACGGTCCTCCGGGCAAAATGTATCGCGCATTCCTCCAGAATAGACTGGGATGGGCCAACGAATAGAGGGATTGAAGGGGCGTGTGATCGTTTTTCTTTGTTTCGGCCATTTATTGGGCACCTATGGACGAGGGCGAAACAATGGCACAGTATAAATACCGGGCAGTGGACGATCAGGGCAAGGCGGTGGACGGAACGATGGAAGAAACGTCGGCCCACCGGGTTACGCGGGTGCTGCAAGAGCGGGGGCTGACCGTGAATTCGGTCGAAGAACTGCATAAAACGCGGGGCTTCATGCAGGTATCGCACCGGCTGACGTGGGACGAGTTGGCCTTGTTTGCGGAGCAGTTGACCACCATTACGCGCAGCGAACTTCCGCTGGCCCCGGCCTTGAAGGCGATGGCGGCGGACCTGCGCAGTTCCCGTTTGAAACCGGTGCTGGACCGCCTCCAACGGGACCTCGAACGGGGTGTTTCCCTGGAAGACGCGATTAGCACCCAGCATGAGAACTTCCCGCGCATTTTCCCCAGCGTGATTCGTGCGGGGGAGAAGACGGGCAATCTGGCGGGGGTGCTGCAACTGCTCTGCAATTACGCCTCGCGCATGGTGGGATTGAAGCATGTGATGCAAGGGGCGCTGGTGTATCCCGTGACCGTGCTGGTGCTGGGGTCGTTTGTGATGTGCTTTCTATTGGTCAAGGTGGTCCCCGTGTTTGCGGAGATATTCCAGGAATTCGGGGGGGAATTGCCCGTGCCCACGCGCTTCTGGATCAAGGTGGGATTTCTCATTCAGTTTCACTGGTGGCTGATCTTGGGGGGCATCGGCATTTTCTTAATTGTGTGGCGCGTATCGCTGTATCTCCTTCACCGGTATGAAACCGGAACGGTTTGGCTGGATTGGCTGCGGTTGCATACGCCGGTATTCGGCGTATTGCATTACCAGCTTGCGTTGTCGCGGTTCAGCCGGTCGCTGAGCATGTTATTGGCCTCGCGGGTGCCGGTGCTCGAGAGCCTGGAACTGGCGGCGGCCAGTTCGGGAAGCCCCATGCTGCAACGGGTGGTGGACGACGCGAATCTCCAGGTGGCGGGCGGGGAACGCATTTCGGACGCGCTCTCGAGCACGGGCTTTTTCGGGCACAATTTCTGCTGGCTGCTGGCCACCAGCGAAGACCGGGGGGACGCGGAAAGCGCCCTGGAAAACCTGGCGGCCATTTATGAGCGGGAAGTGACGCTGCGGGACCGGATGGTCGGCTCCCTGGTGTCGCCGATCCTGATCGTGATGCTGGGATTCATTATCGCCAGTGTCGTGATTTCATTATACCTGCCCATTTTCACCCTGGGCGACGTGGTGTCCGGACGATGAACTGGAAGAAACTTCTATATTTCGATTTGAGCGCCCCCTTGCGAAGAAAGAAGGGTTCTGAACCGGAAGACAGGGATTGGTTCGACCTCTGGTTTGTCCGGTTGTTCACGGGATGTTTCCACCGGCGCCGCCGGCCTGCTAACAAAACCCCGTATTCGCCGGGACTTTATTACCGCATGACCGGGAAAAAGTGGAAAGGGCCGTTCTACATTGTGTCCTCCCGGTGGCGGCGCGACCTGTTGTATGTGTTGGATCAACTCACGGCCATTGTGAAGACGAATGCGTCGTTGATTCAGGGTCTCGAATCCTGCGCGCGGGAAGAGCGCCGGCAGGGGGGCTATGGAAGCGGGCGGCGCTTTATGAATATCGTGCATGCCTATGGGGTGGCGGTCTCCTGCATGATTGCCGGGTGGGTGCTGGGGTTTACGCAACTTCAGATGTTTGAACGTTTGGATCTTTGGGCGGTGTCCTATTTTACCGGGGTTGCCGCCCTCAGCATTATTCCGGGCATTGTGGTGCGTGCGCGAAACGGGCGCCTGGAAGCCGTGTTTCTCACCTTGCGCGATGATTTGGCGAAGGGAAAGCCGTTGTCCGAAGCGGTTCGCCGCCTGCGCTGCCTGTTTCCCCAATTTTACGCGGACCTCATCAAGGCCGGGGAGGATTCCGGGCGGCTGGGAGAATGCCTGGATCAACTGGCGCAGGAAACCGTGCATGCGTTTTCCCTGGGCCGCATGCTGCGGGGGCATTTGGCCTACCTGGGAGTGGTGTTTCTGATACAACTGCAAATCACGGTGTTCATTTACCTGAAATGCATGCCGGTGTTTCATGATATTTTGAGGGAATTTGGGCAGGACTCCCCCCCTTTGGCCCGAACCATTGACGGAATATTGGAATGGTTTTATTTCACCTGCATCAAAGCGCTCGGCTTTAATGCCTTGTCAAAAACAACCTTTACACAGTTCGTCCTGTCTCCCTTGTTTGTCCAGATACTCGTGGTGACATTCTTTACGGGCGGAGTGGTTTATCTCGCCCGGCGGCGGCGCTTCTTCTCGACACGGGGCCTGGCGGTGGTGTTTCTGTTCATTCCCTGGCTTCGCGGCCTGGTCATCCAACGCAACCTGGCGGTGATCAGTATGGTCCTCGAAAAACTGTTGAAGGCGGGCGTGCCCATGGACCAGGCCCTCGAGGGCACGGCCCATGCGGAGCTTAACCCGTTATACCGGCGAATTGTGGAAAGGGTACGCAGGCGGGTCTTACAAGGGGAATCGCTGGCGGAAGCCTGGCAGGCGGAGAACCGCCGGATTGCGCGGCTGCCGGGGGCCTTTCTGGGATTGATGAACATCGGCGAACATTCCGGATTGTTGCCGGAAGCGCTGAAACGGCTGGGCGAGTTTTACCAGCGCTGTGCGGAGCAACGCACGCGCGTGTTGGCGGATGCGCTGTTGCCGTTTGGCGTGTTGTGCCTGGGGTTTATTGTACTGGCCGTTGAATTATCCGTGTTCGCTTCTTTGGTGGGCATTATTGATACGCAAATGTGAGACGGAAAATGCAGTGGAAGAAAACAAGAAGGAACAACAACCCGCGCGGGCGGCATCGCGGCTCCGCGCACATTGAAATGCTCTGCGCGTTGTTTGTGATAACCGTGGGCGCGCTCGGGGCGATCCAAATGCACGTGCGCGGCATGGACGGCACAAAGGCCGTGAATGAATATGGCATTGCGCTGCGCGCGCTCAACAATGAACTGGAAACCCTGCGCGCCACGCCGTTCAACGCCCTGGAAAACGGCCACCATCCTTTTAGAAGCCAGACGCCGGAACTGGAGCGGCTGGTGCGGCCCAAGGCCGTATGCAGCATAAAAGACTGCACCGGTGTTCCAGAACTGAAAGAGGTTCAGGTTTCCCTGCGGTGGACGGGCGGGCATGGGCGCCTCATCGAGAAGCAATTAACCACGCTAATCGCGAAGAAACGGTGAATGCGATGCCTGGGATGAACACACATTGGGCCCAACCGGGCGAGAAAACCTCCCGCCAGCGCCGTAATGCGGGGTACACCATCATCGAAATGCTTGTTTATGTGGCCGTGCTCGCCATCGCGATCAATCTGTGCGGGAAGCTGTTCTTGAGCGGCTCCAGGCTTTCGGCGCTGAACACCCAGGCGCTGGACCGCATGCTGGCCGTGTCGGAAGTGGAAAAGGAGTTTGACCGGGCGGTGCGCGAAGCGTCCGCCGTGGTTCCGGAAGCGGGGGAATACCGCAGTGGTGAACAGACGGTGGTGCTTCAGGCGGAACCCGAAGAAGGGAGTCCGCATTACGTGGTGTTCGGGACAATCCGGGACAAGGAACATATCAGCCGCATGGACTTGGTGCAGCGCAGCGGCGTTCTGGAGTGCACACGGTTCACCACGTTCCGGCAACCCTTCGCCTCCATCGCCTTTGCCGCGCCGCAAGCGCCGTTAATTTCTTTAGAGGTAATCATCAAGAAAGATACGGGGGAACGGAACCTGCGCAAGACCGTACACCGGTTTGACGCGGCCCTGCGCGGGATGGGAGACCGCCCATGAAATCCAGGACGCGAAATCCGCGAAACGGCTCCGCCTTGCTCATGGCGGTGGTGTTGGTCATGGTGTTGAGCATTGGGGCCTCGGCGGTATGGCATTATCTGCACGTCACGCTGAAGGAAACCACGCGGCAGGAAAAACTCACGATGGCGATGCATCTGGCGGAGGCGGGATTGGACAAGGCGGTGGCGGCGCTCCGCGCACGGCCGGGCTATAAAGGGGAACAAAAAACGCCGCTGGGGCGGGGACGTTTCTCGGTTACTGTAACCAAGGCCGCGGCAGGGGGCTTCCACTTGGTTTCGACGGGAGAAGTGGCGGAAGACGGGCGGGTGCAGGGAACGGTGGTGTTGGCGGCGGAGTTGACGCTGGGACCGGATCATACGGTGAAACGGTATCACTGGCGGAAGGAGCACGAGAAACGATGAGGTGCGGTCTAAAGAATCGGAAGGCCCGGCCCCGCTCTGGGTTCACCCTGATGGAACTGCTGTTTGTCATCGCGATTATTGGCATTCTGGCGGCGATATTGCTCCCCGCGCTCGCCCGCGCCCGGGAAGCGGCCCGGCGCTCCAGTTGCATGTCCAATCTGTGCCAATTGGGCATGGCGCTGCGGATGTACGCCGATGAAAACAATCGCGAATTGCCTTGGAGCGGCGGAAATGACAATGCCGAATGCCTGCGCTATTTGTATTCCAACTATGGCTTGGCCTTGGGGAACTTTATATGTCCCTCGGATGCGCAACAAAACATGCATGGTTTTTATGATGGTAACGATGTACTTCAGATAAATACGGACATTGAACGGGACGGGAGCCTGCGCGCCAGTTATGAATACCTGGGTGCCTTCACGTATGCGCCGATTGTCTTGCCGCATCCATCGAAGGACGGTTCGCGCACGCCCGTCGTATGGGACCGGTCCACGGCAAACCCCTCCTTTTTTAATCATATTCCCGGCGGCGACAATGTATTGTTTACCGATGGCTCGATTGAATTCGTGAAACAGAAGGAATTCGCGGCGCCCTGTCTGCCGGTGCGCCCCGAGGGCATTGCGTTTATGGATATCCGGGGGGCCATCGAGCGCGCCGTGGAAAGGCAGCGGGAAGCAGAGAGAGCGTCCGCGCCGCCGGACGCCCGGGGCGGCAAGAAGCTTGGCATTATGGAAAAGAAGGGGCAACGTGGTTCACGCCCGGTGTTTCCGAAAGCGGTAAAGAAATAAGACTCGAAAAACCGGGCCAAGGGGCGGTTGCGGGGATATTAACGCGGTCCCTTTTTCGCGGAGTTTGGTGTAGAATTTCCGTGTAGCATCATTGCGTGGGGCGAGGCGGTATGGCTGTCGAGGGGATGTCCACATAGTTTTGGGGGGTGAGACCACCCCGCCCCAGACGCAATGATGAGGTAGGCGCTTTATACACAACGAGCAACAGAAGCAGGGGAGCCATCAGTAAAAAAGCATCTCCCGTGCTTCCGCCCGGACCTTTTCCGGAAAAGATTCCGCCAAAACATCCGCCGCCGGATTTCTTCTCTTCCAACAGGGGCGTTTGGGGTTGAGCGGGACCGCCCACCGTGATGGAGCCGGGCATGACCTGGGGTTTAATGGCCATGCCAACAGGATTTGAAAAGACAACATTTGTCAGTGTGAGAGGATAAACACCGGGGGGCGTGTTGGGGATCACCTCCATGCGCAACTCCACCACGGGGCCTTGGCCCAGGATATTCTGATTCATGCCGATGATAATGATGCGGTGTTTTCCGTCCCCGAGGGCATGCGAGGAGGCGCTTTTGCCCGCGGCGGCGGCGGCCGGTCCAGTATTCACGGAAACAAGCCGCAGACGGTTCACATCAAACTGGAGGTCGAATTGGATGGCCGCCACACTCTCGCCTTTTCCCGGGGCAAGCGTAATGGCCACCTGGATATTCGAGCCGCCGGAAAGGGTATCGGCGGCGCCGGTCATCAGGGTGGCGGCGTGTGCGGACCCGCCGGCCAGGAGGGAGGCTCCCGCCAAAATGAACCAGAGTATGGTTTCAGGCTTGCGCATGGTCAGGCTCCCGCCTCATACCCGTCTTCGGTTCCCGATTTTTCATGATAGGCGTTCGAGTTGTAAAACTGGATAATCCGCAGCAGTTCGGAAAGGGAAATCACCCAATCCTGGGGGGCGTAATCACTGCTGTGGGGGGTGCAGTCATGAGGCCCCGTTTCCGGGGCGAATCCGTCTTCGCTGCCGGTCATGCAGCAGTAGACATGCGCATTGTACAACTGAATGATGCGCAGCAATTCCGACAACGAGACTTGCCAATTCGCCGGATTGTAGTCCGCGGAATGGTAGTGGGTGCCGCCGTTGCCGATGGTTAGGGTGCCGGGGGTCGAGGCGGCGCCAACCGATTGACCATTGGGATCGGACAGAATAATCCCGGAGAATGCGATGGGTTCGGCGCCGGCCGCGGCATCGGCGGCAATGGAAAATTGGGCTTCCGCCACAACGCCGTCCTCGATGACGGTTTGGTTTAATCCGGCGATAAGTACGCGCATCCGCCCCGGCTGAAGGAGATTATGGCTGAGGCTTTTGCCCGCCGCCGCCGCCGCCGCGCCCAGCGTCACATCAGGGAGGCCGAGGGTTGCCGGGTTGAACAGCACATCAAACTGAAGGGCCGCCACCGATTCCCCTGTTGCGGCGTCCAGGGTCACGGGGACGGCGACGTTTGTGTCACCGGCATGGCCTTGGGCATCCCCGGCGGTCAACACGGCGGCCCCCCCGGCGCCGCAGAGAGCGGTTCCGGCAATGACCCACGCTATGGCTATCCATCTTGGCATCCGCGATCCTTTTTGCTTCAAGGGGGAAGAACCGGCCGGGCCGGGCCTTCCGCATGGGCAGGTTATTTAGCGCCAGGAGTCAACGGATGCGGATCAGCATAATCAGGCACGCCGTCGTTGTCGTCATCCAGATCGGCCTCATTCGGAATGCCATCACCGTCCGTATCCACCTCCGAGTGGAAGTCCGGATCGAGGAAATCGGGAATGCCATCGGCATCGGCGTCATGGTCTATGGCCGGGAAAACCTCATAGCCCAGGACCCCCGGGATGACGACAAGGCCTTCCATGAAATCCGGGATGCGGTTTGCATTGGCGTCGAGCGTCTCCGGGGAGCCTAATCCTCGAAGCCATTCGGGCAATTGGGTTACCAGATAGGTCAACTGGGAGTCCACAATAAAGGGCCAGCCGTTGCCATCCATATCGGCGAGGAACCATTGCAGCGGGGTTCCCCGCCAATCATACTGGTTGATCCATTCCGTGAACGTATCGCCCAGGCAATCCAAGAAGACCTCCAGGAAATCGGGGGTGCCGTTGGTATTGGCGTCTACTAGATTCGGATGGGTCAGCACCGCCTGATGCGTCTCCACACAAGAGCCAATATAGTGCGTCAACAGCGTCAGCGGATCGGGATTGGCCGGCAAAAACGCGGTATAGATGCGGAGGGCTTCAAAAAGCGGGGCGAAAAGGGGTTCGAGGTAATCCGGGATGCCATCCCCATCGGAATCCGTGTTGGCAATGGGCGGCGCAAAATCCGCAATCAACCCCAAGATATTTCCTTGGATGCTTTGTCCCATTCCAAGGGATATCGCGCCCAAGTCCATCCTGGCGCCCAAGGACAAATTGGGCAAGGGCAGGGTGCAGGAGGTGTATTCCCCCACCGGGAAAGTGGGCCAGCCTTGCAGGACGTCTTGCACGTTCAGAATAGCCAAACTCCACCCCATCCCGGTCCGCAGGGAAAAGGTAAAATGGCCATCCGGGGACAAGGCTGCTTCTTCCTTCAAGCCCTGATTGGATATGGCCAGAACGCGGGCAGCGCCCGTTTGCGCGCCCGCAATCACCCCGGTGACCTGCTGAAACACACCGCCGGTGCCCAAGGCGGAATTAATCAGGTTCTGCACGTCCCGGACGTCCACGGCGGCGTTATTGTCAAGGTCCGCCTCCAGCGTCGGGGTAAGCACGCCCAAGGCTTGGTTGATGCCTTTCTGAACGTCCAAAACATTGATAAGGCCGTCCAGATTAACATCCGCCGGCAAGCCCGTTGTCTGGGCATGGAGCCAACACGCCGGGCATAAACAAATTAAAAGCAGGATAATGGTTCGCATCTTGGTTTGCTCCTCTTGCAGGGTTGGTTAAGCAAATTCCCACACCGGCCGCGGAAACCGCGGCCTCAGGCGGCAAGAGGCGGTGAATGCGGCGAAGGCCCCCGCACGGCGGGCGCGGCCGCAGGCAGTTTCAGGCACAAAACCGTGTCATGAAGCGACTGGATCAGCGAAGACTCGTGGTCCACCGCCATCGCCTCGTATTTTTTCATCTCGGCTTTGGCGGCGTGGAAACGGGCGGGCGCGGCCCCCACATACGCTTCCAGAAGGGTGGAATGGTGCTTGCTCTTTTCGGAAACCGGGCGGGAGGTTTGGGTGACCAGCCGCTGGAAATCCAGGACATCTATTTGTCCATCCCCGTTGATATCGGCGGCGGTAACGGGCAAGGCGCCGTGAAGCAGGGCATCCGCGACGATTTGCATGTCCAAAATGTCGGTTTGGCAATCCCCGTTGATATCCCCTTGTTCCGTTTGCGCGAATTGAGGCAGGCACGCGGACGCGGCCAGCAGGCCGCTGGCCACCACTCCTGCTATCAACCGCCGAAATTTCATTATACGGATATCTCCATAGAGTGTTATATCATGCGCCGGGGATAGGGTCAAGTCCAAAGGCCGGAAAAGCAGGCTACTGTGGTTTCGCTTGCAGGGTTTCTTCCAGAAAGTGCTGTAGATACGCTTTTTGCTTTCCCCCCAGCCGCGTGCCCAGCCAGAGGAACCCTCCGCCAAAAGCCAAGAGGAATGAGGCGGCCGCCAGAAATATCAGGGTCTCGATGGAAGGAGCGGCCACTACCGCCGCCAGCCCCCCAAAAAAGAACAGAATCACTCCGCCCATCCATAACGTCATGAACAGCCGGATGAAAAACAAGGGGACTATCTTTCCGGAAATACGGGTTCCCTTGGCACAGGGGGATATCCGGCCATAGAAAAAGGGAATAAAGGGGTTTCGGACGTTGCGTGCGCCCTGGGCATGAATCCGTATCCGTCCGCCGGACAGTTTCACAAAGACTGTCCCCTCGGCCGGAACCGAGTAAATCGAGTATTTCAGAAGGTCCGAAAAGGTGTACGTATGCGCCCGCAAGCGTTCCAGGCATTCTTCGGGTGACAATGGTGAAATATAGGTGTTTTCCATAGCCCATCCCTCTGCTTATCCGGAGGGATTGTCGCGCGTGGCCGGAGAATTGTCAAATGGCACATCGCTCACATCGAAAAACAGAGGTCCGCGAATCCGGTTGAGAACAGTATGAAGTCAGTTGGGGTTGGGTTTTCGGCGCAGGGGAATGAAGGCAAGGAGCAAGACGAGCACGAAGAGACCCGCCAGGCGGGTGAGGGGCATGGCGATCTGGACATGGATGTAGTCTTCGAGGGTCCAGGTGGTGGAACCGGCGGGGGTGGTGACGGTGAGGGAAACGGTGTAGTCACCCATGTTTTCGTAAGTGTGCCGGGGGTTCTGTTCGATGCTGGTGGCGCCGTCGCCGAAGTTCCAGTCCCAGGCTTCGATGGGCAGGATGCCGAGGATGCTCTGGTCGGTGAATTGTACGGTCATGGGGGTGTGGCCTTCGGTGGGTTCGGCGGTGAAAAGGGCGAGGGCCAGGGCCGGGTCGTAGTAGATGGAATTGTCGGTGCTGGTGGAAGCGACGTTGATTCCGCCCCAGACACCTTGGCAGGCGTTGGCGGGAATGGCGGGCATGATCGTGCCGGGGGTGGCAGCGGTGGTGATTTTGAGGGTGTAGGATGCGCCGGAGCCGGTGATTTCATAGTCGAGGCCGGTGGCGGAGCCGGTGGGGAGGAAGGGTTTTTCGGAAGGGAAGGAATTAGTCTCCCTCCTGGAGAAGGGAGCTACTAATGATTTCTGGGAGGAAGAGATGAAGGTGATATCGCTAGCGTCGAAGCCGGTGACTTCGTCGTTGAATTCGATGGTGAAGTAGAGGGGCAGGCGGTTGTTGGGGTCGCGTTGGCCGGGGGATTGGTTGATGGTGACGGTAAGGCGCGGGTCAACATCCGCTGTGGCGGAGGGGCCTGCGGCGAGGGCAAGGTTGCCTGCGGCATCCACGGCGGTGCCTGGTTTGAGGCTGATGCCGAGGGCGCCCATGCCGGTGAGTCCGGAGAGGGTGACGACGCGGGTCTTGTTGCCTGTGCCGGTGACGGAGACATTTGCCGTAGGGGCGCCGTTGAGCAGGACATCGGCGGGTGCGAGGGTGATGGCGCTGGCACCGGTGTAGGTGATAGAGAAACTGATGGGGCCTTGGCGGGTTTTGGAGGGCGAGGGCGCACCAATAGTAATCGCGGGGGGCGTGGCGTCGTAGGTGACGACGTTGTCGGTGCTGGTGGAGGCGGCGTTGCCTTCGATGGTGACGTCCTCGGGGATGTAGAAGGCGAGGCGGCCATCGGTGGATGCGTTGTTCACCGTGAGGGTGTAGGCGGTTCCGCTGCCAGAGACAGCGTATTGCGGATTCGAAGCGGTGCCTGCATAGACTACGTCGCTGGTGTCGAATCCGGTGACGGGGGTGTTGAAGACGATATCGTAGTAGACGGGGAATGCCTTGGCGGGGTCGGCCTGGGTGGAGCGTTGGTTGAGGGTGACGGTAGCGCGGGGGTCGACGCCGGTGGTGGCGGAGGGGCCTGCGGCAGGGGCAAGATTTCCGGCAGCGTCAATGGCGGTGCCTTGTTTGAGGCTGATGCCGAGAGGCCCGGCGCCGCTGATACCGGAAAGGATAACCACGCGGGCTTGGCTGCCCGTACCGGTCACGGAAACGGTGGCGGTGGGGGCACCGTTGAGGATGACGTCTGTGGGAACGAGGGTAATGGCGCTGGCTCCGGTGTAGGTGAGGGTGAAGCTGACGGGGCCCTGGCAGGTTTTGGAAGACGAGGGTGCGCCGAGGGCGATAGCCGGAGGCGTGGCGTCGTAGGTGACCATGTTGTCGGTGCTGGTGGAGGCGGCGTTGCCTTCTGCGGTGACGTCCTCAGGGATGTGGAAGGCGAAGCGGCCATCGCCAGTCGAGCTGTTAACCGTGAGGGTATAAGCCGTGGCATCAACGACATCTAGATCGTAGTCCGGATCTGGCGCGGTGCCGATGTAGACCAGATCGTCTTCCGTGAAATCGGTGACGGGGGCGCTGAAGACGATGTCGTAGAGGATGGGGAAGGATTTTGCGGGGTCGGCCTGGGTGGATTTCTGGTTGAGGGTCACGGTGGCACGGGTTTCGGGAACGTACTGCACTTCACGTCCGGCGTATGCGGTGTCCGCCATGCCGTTACCGGCGGCATCTGTGGCGGCGTCCGCGATCAGGGTGGGCGTTAAGATCGAGTCGGCGGCGGCGCTGGTGATGAGGATGGTGTAGTTCTTGGCGGTGCCGTAGACGTGGAAATCGGGTTGCGGGGTGAGGCCGGTGAAGGTGATATCGGAGGTAGTGAGGCCCGTGACGGATTCGTCGAAAGTGAGCGTGAAGAGGATGGGCAGGGTCTTGAGAATAATGGAACCGGAGGTCCCGTATTGTTGGAGGCCGGAGTAAACGGACGTGATCTGGACCTTGGGTTTGGTCCGATCCACCCAGATTTCTTGTTCGTTGGCGGAGGCGCGGTTCGGGGCGGAGGTGGCTATGCCGGCGGCTTTCTCGGAGGGGACCGTGGGATGGAGCGTGCCGTCACGGGTGAGTGTCTTGACTTCGAGGGTGTAGGACGCGCCAGACCCAGCGACTTCATAAACCGCGCCGGGGGAGGCGGTGCCGGTGAGGGTGACGCCGCTGGTATCGAAGCCGGAGACGGGTTCGCTGAAGGTGATGTCCCACCAAGCGGACAGGGTGTTGGTGATGCTGGCTTGACCGGGATGAAGGGACAGGGTTACGGTGGGCTGGTCGGCGGCGAAGATTTCGAGGGTGAAGGAGCGGGAGGCGGTATAGGGGGTGGATTGAGCATCGGCCACTTGCAGGGTGATGGGAAACGAGCCTGCGGCGGTGGGGGTGCCAGTAAGGGTGTTGCCCACGATGCCGAGGCCGACGGGCAGAGTGCCGGAGGTTACAGACCAGGTGTAGGGTTCGGAACCCCCGTCGGCGTCGAGGGTTATGGCATAGGGAGTGCCGGTGGTGCCTTGGGGCAGGGAAGTGGTCAGGAGGTTGAGGGGCGGGGCGGGTTGTTCCTCGATGATGCCGAAGGTGCTAAAGTGGGTGGTTTCGCCCACGAGGCAATGGGGGAGGCGGTTGAGGGTTGACGAAACGAGGGGTACGAAGGCCGAAGCGGGCGCGGGGAGATAGCACATGGACAGGAAAGGAACGCGGAGGCCGGAGTCGTCGAGGTGGTCGTCAAGGTCCCCGTCGGGATAATTCATCTCGATGGTGGCGTACTTGCCGTTGAGGAAATTACCGGTGTGGGAAACGAGTGTCAGGTCGAGGTAGAGCCGGGCGTCCTGCTGGAGGCTGGGAAACGAGGGGGTGAAGGACGAGGGGTCCGGGAAGAAGGCGGTCAGGGTGTCATCCGCAGCGAGGGCTCCGGTGGGGATCGTTATCTTGGCGAAACGAGCCCCCTCCCGCAGGGCGAGAACGGTTTGGGAAACGAGGGGTACTGGGGCGGTGAGGCGATGTTGGCCGGAGTGGATGCGCTCGAAATAGGGGGCGGTTGGGGAGACGGTGACCACAATATATTGTGGTTCCGAATCAATGTGACCCATCATAGAGGATGCTACGGCGTGAATAAGGTAGGTTCCTGCGGTAAAGTTCGTGGTGTTCCAGGTGGCGGTGAAGGGGGCGGAGGCGGGGGTGCCCACTACGCGCCAAGCCCCGCCAGTGCCCGGGCCGTTTACCTCGATGGAGACCGAGGCCACCAGGGCGGGGTTGTCGCCGGGGAGGGTTTCCGCGAGGATCGTGACTGCGTCGCCGCGCACGGACATGCCGTCCTTCAAATTGACAATACTCACTTTAATGCGGTCGTCGTGGAGCGGGTCACTTCCGAGTTGCCATTCGATATCGTCGTTGACCCCGTCGCCATCGGTGTCCGGTTCGAGGGGGTTGGTGCCGAGCCGGACCTCGAAATCGTCGGTGAGGGTGTCGGAGTCGCTGTTCGGGGAATTCGGCAGGGTGCCGCGCCGATATTCCTCGAGGTTGGTCATGGTATCGTTGTCGAGGTCGCCGGTGGCCCCGTTCACGCCCTCGGCGGAAGTGGGGTTGAGACCATGGTCCGTTTCCCATTGATTCGGCATGCCGTCGCCGTCGTTATCGCCTCCGGGGGTGTTGTAGGCCGGGTCGTAGGTGATTTGGATAGTTTTTTCAGAGGCGTTGCTCTCGGTGTCCACCGTGTAGAGGTGTAGGACGTTGATGCCGAGTTTGAGCGCCCAGGTGTCGCGGTAAAAGCCGGTGGAGGAGATTTTGTCGGGGATGTCGTAGTCCACGGTGTTGTGGGTGTATTTCGCGACCCCCAGTTCCGAGTATTTATCCGTGTCGATGGCGGTTACGACGATGTGTTCCGTATTAACGGTGGTATCGGCCACCGGTTCGATGAAGACCACCCAGGGGGCCTGGGCGTCGTTCGGGCGCAAGGAGAAGTCATAGGAGAGCGGGCGGTTGGCTTTGACTTGACCGGAATAATAGGGTTCGGTCCATTGCTCTGGCGGGCCGGGGTTGACCCGTACACTTTCTTCGAGCAGTTGCCCTCCCAAAGCGAGTTCGGACCGGTGTCCCGCACAGGAGCCTTCAAAATGGTATTTGCCTTCATTCATGAAGAAGGCGTAATTGCCGAATGCGTCGTAGACGGAATGTTGCGCCTGTACGGTGGGATTCAGGAGGTTATAGGCGGTTACGCGTGCTTCCAGCAGGCCCAAACCGGTATAGTGCGACAAGACAATACCGCCAACTTGGCCTGATTCCGCTTTGGGCATGGGTACGCCCTTAGCTGGAGATACAGTAGCGATATTGCTGTAGAGCCAGCCTTGCTCCGTATTCAGCAACGCTAAGATGTTGCCCGTCCCCGTGTAAAGTCCGACCGTTGTAATCGAACCGCCAGCAATATTCCAACTCGCCACCGGAGTGACGTCGCCTGTGGAGTTGTCCGCAAAGGTGGCTACGCAGGTGAATTGCTGGGTGGCGCCGGGGGCGAGATTTGCAGAAGCAGGTTGCAGGGTCAAAGCTGTTATGGCCATGGGAGTGGAGGGAAACTGAACGCTCTCATAGACATCATACTGTGAAATCACACGTTCCACACCTTTCTCCGAAATTGTTGAAATGGTCAGTTCGTTGATGGCCTCTTGTTTGAGCGGTACGGTAATGCTGCCTTGACCCACCGCGGAGAAATTTCGATAGGCGGGATAGGCGCCACCGCCAATGGTAACGAACAGGTTCGGAACATAGGTTTCGATCTCAATATCCAGAGTATCGGCATTGATCAAGCGGGATGGCTCTTTCACTACGCGAAGAATCAGACTGCTTCGAAAAAATGGATAGGAAAAGCCCTCTGTGATAATCCAGGTATTGGAGATATCCCAGCCCGCAACGGCGAAAGTGGCAAATTGATGCATAACCTCTGTGGAAAGCCCTGTGCCTCCGCCGGAGAAGGTGGTTCCCGAAATGAGGGTGTCCCAGAAGGAAGCGGACACACTGCCGCTGGCATCCGCGCCAATGAGACCGCCAGTAGAAGCGCCCGAAAGGGTTGCTGCGGCATAAGATTCTCGCACCGTTCCGCCGTTTTGCCCGAGCAGGCCGCCCACATCGTTCGCGCCGGTGACGCCGCCTTGGACATAGCATTGCTCGACTGTGCCGAGGTTGATCCCGGCCAGACCGCCCGTTTGGTTGCCACCGGTAATATCCGCCGCTTCGAGACCGATGCCGCGTACTACGCCGCTGGCACCGATATAACCGAACAAGCCTACGTTGTCCAGCGTGGGCCGGTAGATGTGCAGGCCGAGAATGCGGTGGCCAGCGCCTTCCAGGGTGCCGTTGAAGGGTTGCGAGGCGGTGCCAATAGGCAAAAAGCCCGGCTGTGTGGATTTGCTGGTCCAGTCTGCGGTTTCCCGCGCATCCAGGTCGCGGGTCAGGATGTAGGAGCCGCTCGAGACGGTAGACAAAAGCTGTAATGTCGATATCGAATCGATGGGCATGGGGAGTGTTCTAAAAAACGGATAAGAATGGTCTTCAAAAATAGCCCATCCTGGCGGAGATTCCGCAAAACTCCAACCTGCGGATTCAAAGCTGGTACGCTGTTTCATCTGTGCGGTAGTAAGGCCAGTGCCATATCCATTGTTAGGGCCTCCGAGATCTTTGTCCCAAAAAGATGCTGTTACCGTACCGCCAGAACCTACCAGCCCCCCAAGATTTGTATCTCCACTCACGGTTCCCACGGCATAACAATTCGTCGAATTGGTGCCTTGACCCAACAGACCACCGATAGCATTGCTGCCCGATACGTTCCCTGTGGCATAGCAGTTGGCCGCCGACCCGGATTTTCCTATCAATCCTCCAATGTTGTTATTCCCCATTACATTGCCCGTGGCAAAACAGGATGTCACAAAGCCGCATTTGCCAATCAATCCACCAATATTATCATGGCCCGAAACATTGCCCGTGGCATAACAATCTGTCACTGAAACCCAATCAGGAGAGGGTGTTGAAGGCAAAGAAGTGGCATACCCCCCAATTAACCCACCCACAGAATCATAGCCAATCACCGATGTTATGGCATGACAATCCACGACTGTTATTTCAACATATCCCCCGATTAAACCCCCCACATAATTTGAAGTGCCTGTCACCCGGCCCGTAGCAAAAGACTCACTGACTGTGCCAACGAGACATCCGCCAATCAAGCCCCCGACGCCTATAGATCCCGTCACCCGACCGTTAAAAGAACATCCATCCACAATAGCGCCGTTCTCAGAAAAACTAGTGTCTAATAACACGCCAGCTAAGCCGCCTACTATGTTTCTTCCATTAATAACGCCATTATTGATGGCTAAATTGCTGATTCTAGCATCCGGTTCAAGAAAGCTGAACAGGCCTATAATATCGCTATTGGGTTGATTGATTATCACGTTTTCAAGGGCATGACCCATACCATCAAAAACCCCCTCGAATGGACTCAGATCACCAATTGGATAAAGCGTTATTCCCTCACACTGCAAGTCTGCCGTTAGCCGAATATGTTTGTCCAGGATGGAGGCATGCCAACTTAACAATCCAAATTCCTCGGGTGTCCCAACAAGATAGGGGTCTCCTTCTGTGCCATTTCCTGATAAAGGGATAGTTTCAGGCGGGGGGATCTGGGGTGCACTAGTGCCTTCCATCTCCAAGCGAGGAAGTTGGCCATTATCCATCACCCAACCATAGGCGCCCCAGCCGGCATTTTGGAAGATAGAACGCGTTCGCATCTGGGCGGATGTCAATCCTTTGCCTCCACAACTGCCTGTCAACCCTGAAAGTTCCATGTCCCAAAAGGATAACTTAACACTGCTCCAGACATAGTCTTCATAGTCTTCATTTCCTACAAGTCCATTCATAGTAGGACCATCACCGGTCACAAGAGTTGAGGCATAGCATGCAATTATCTGACCCAAATTATGGCCCCCCAGTCCTCCCAAATTGTTAGTGCCTGAAACAGCGCCTGCGGTATAACAGCTTATAATGGCCGCATTCATATTGTTTTTCCCAACCAACCCGCCGACGATAGTATTTCCTGTCACTGTCGCATTGCTAAAACAATTGGTCACAGAGCCGCTATTTTCGCCAATCAATCCCCCAACAGAAGAATTCCCTGACACTGCACCTGTAGTGTAACACTCGATTATAGTACCTTCATTCAGCCCTGCCAACCCGCTGACATCTGAGGTGCCTTCCATTGAAATATTCTGAACTCCTAAATTTTTAATTAAGGATGAAGCCCCTGAAATGCATCCAAATATTCCTATGTATGACTGCGTGGGCAGCGTGATGGTCAGGTTCTGGATTGCAAATCCGCCACCGTCGAAAACACCTGTGAAGGATGTACCTTGAAAACCCACTGTATCTGGATCTGTGTCCGGAGCTATAGGCGTGAAGGTGGCGATGCCGGTCATGTTGATGTTGTTGGTCATGAGGAAGTAAGCGGACCAGTCGGCGCTATTGGCGGGATTGGAGAGGGTGAGGAGGTCGGTGGGGTTGGCGATGAGGTAGGGGTCGGCTTCGGTGCCGTCACCGCCGGAATAGGTGGCGGAGAAGGCGGCGGGCATGCAAAGAACAAGAAGGCAAATTAGGCTGTATGGAATTGCGGATTGCGGATTGTAGATTGCGGATTGAAGAAGGAGGGGTTTGGGGTTTGGGGTTCGGGGGAGGGAGAAATTTAACGCGGAGGCGGGGAGGACGCGGAGAAGCGCGGAGGGGGAAATAGCGAAATGCGAAATCCTCCTTCCTCCTTTGCGCGGCGCGCTTCGGCGGACAAGTCGCCAAGGCTTCGGAGGACACGCGGGAAATGGCAAAGGGGAAACGTGGGAGGCGGGGAGATTTGGCCGCAAGGAGCGCACCGAACACTGAAAGAATTTCCGTGAAGGAAAGCGGTTGTGAAGGAAGGAAAGGTATTGAACGATAAAAAAACTCACCCGCTGTGTGTTTAGCCTCGGCCCCATGCGCCTATAGCTCCCGTTGTTGTGTCCGTTTGGAACAACGCCTTTTCCCAATGCCGGTTATCTGTTCCCGGCCCCTGTTTTCATGGGGGCACTATAATTAAAAAGGGGGAGAAAGGGCAAGGGGGACTACACGGCCACGTTAAATTCATCGCGATAGCGTGCGCGTCCGGACACGCCCTTCATGGCGTCTTCGTTCAGCATGCGGATCATGAACGCTTCGTCGGGCACGCCCTCCCAGGGGCATTGGATGCCAAACTTGGAGGCGGGCTGAAATCCGAAACGGGGGTAATATTCCGGGTGGCCCAAAACAATCACGAAAGGGCAGCCGCTGGCGCGCAGCATGGCAAGCCCCTGCCGGATCAATGCGGAACCGACCCCCTTGCGCTGGCGGTCCTGGGCCACCGACACGGGGGCCAAGCCCATTCCGGCAACCGCCCGTTCCGGGGTTTCTATAACCACCGGACTGAACAGGATATGCCCCACCACCAGGTCTTTATCTTCCGCCACCAGTGAAAGCACCTCTTCGCACTGGGCCCGCAGCTTATCCACGATATCGGCTTCGAGCGCCTGGCCAAAGGCCTGTTCGGTGATGGCGCGCACCATGGATACATCCCAGGGGGTTTCTCTACGAATGGACAACATTCAACGCTCTTCCCTCGTTTCAGGTGACAAATATTCGGAGCAGCCTTCTCCGCGAAAGCTGCTCCGAAAGAATGGTCTTCAATGCGTGCTTACGCTTTTTTGCCGGGGACGGGGATGGGGCCGACGGGATACGGCTTGTCAAAGCTGAGATCATCGGGAACCAGCTTCTCGTCGTCGTTCCAGGCCTGCTCCCAGGTGATTTCCTGGCCGCGGTACGCCGCCATGCGGCCCATGATCGCCGTCAGCGTGCTTTCGGCGGTATCCATGCCGGTGTTCAGGTAGGGCGTCTCGCCGGTGATGCTCTTCACCAGATCGATGTGCTCCTGCTGCATCGGATTCTTATCGTCCTTGGCCTTGTCGTTGCAATTGCTCTTGCCCTTCGTGCCGATAACCTGTTCCCAGACGTCATCCTTGGAATTGTTCCAATGACGGCTGAAGCTGAACATGTGGGCGCCGTTCTCGAATTCATAATCGCACGAGAAATTGTCCCAAATGTCGCCATAGCGTTCTTCGGCCGGTTTCCAGGCGCGTCCGCCGGAGGCCACCACTTTGACGGGATGGGCGCCCATGGCCCAGTTGCACACGTCGAGGTTGTGAATGTGCTGCTCGACGATGTTGTCGCCGCAGGTCCAAATCTGGTTGTACCAGTTGCGCAGCCGGTATTCCAGGTCGTTCCATTCCGGCTTGCGCTCGTGCGAGAAGGGCAGGCCGCCGTTCCAATAGGCGCGGGCATACAACAAATCACCAAGGGCGCCATCGTGAATCTGCTTGATGGTGTCAATATACGCCTTGCTGTGGCGGCGCTGGGTGCCGGTGACGAACGACAGTTTCTGGTCCTTGGCCAGATTCACGGCATCCACGAACATCCGCACGCCGGGAGCATCCGTGGCAATGGGTTTTTCCGTGAAAACGTGCTTGCCCGCCTGGACGGCGGCCAACACGTGCATCGGGCGCGCATAGGGCGGGGTGGCGTGAATGATGATGTCCACGTCCGTCTGTAAAATCTTCTTATAGGCGTCCAGTCCCACAAAACACTTGTCATCCGTGATGGCCACTTTGTCTTTCAGCCGCCCGGACTGCTTCTCCATCTTTTCCCGCAAGGCCTTCAAACGATCCTCGAAGACGTCCGCCAGCGCCACGATTTTCACATTGTCATTGCCGTTCAGGCTGTCTTGCACCGCGCCGCTGCCGCGTCCGCCGCAGCCGATCAGCCCAATTTTCAACGCTTCTTTACTCTGGGCCGCACCGGCCGCCTTCGCTGATAACACGGCAAAACTGGCCAGGGCCGACGCTTTCGCGAATTCGCGGCGGGTGATGCCGCCCGCTTGCTTCTTGTCCATGGATAATCTCCCTCCAATCGGTTTACTTGTGTTTTGGATTTTCCAGCCATCCCAACAGGACGGACGTCCAGCATACCATATTTTTTCAGTCAATTTATAGCTGTGAAACTATGGCTTTAATTGGTGTTTCCTTCGTCCTCAATCAGGTTCCGTGATTGCGTGCTCAGCTTTGCATTTCCATCAATGAACCATAAAAACACATGCGTATCCAGTAAAAGATTCATTCAGTGTAGCCCTGGAAATCACCGATAGGGGCGTCAAAATTCTCTGATATGGTTAGCATGCCCTTCGCACTGCCAAATAGGGGTTTGGGCTGTGAATGTTCGACAGGAATTAGTTCTGCCACCGGAATATGGTTCCTCGTGATGACGATGTGTTCTCCTAATGTTACATCATCAATAAGCTTGGCAAAGTTTTTTTGTGCTTGTTCAACGGCTACGGTCGTCATAATTACGCCTCATGCCCATTCTTGGGCCTGGATAATTGTACGTCCGGCATAATTTTGATGCAACCTTGCCGCACATGGGCTTTTGTTGCCCGGCGCAATGTCTGGAGTATAATGTGCGCATCAAGGGTGGAGGAACCAGCGGGCGGTATGTTGGGACACAGAAACAATAAACGCACTTCACGAACCGGCATCGTCGTGTTCGCCGGGGTGATCTTGCTTCTTGGGATCGCCTTGTCTGTCACCCCCGCATGGGCCGAGCCGCCGCAGCCGGATGGCCGCTATATCACCGACTGGCTGGTGGCGGGGCCGCTGGGGGATAAAGTTCCCTTGGATCAACTTCTGGGGTCCGCCGGCGATGCGAATGCAAAACCGCGCGAAGGCGATCCGGTGCCGGGCCATCAAATCCGCTGGACCCGGTACAGTGGGGAAGGAAATGTAATCAATCTGCGTGAAATCGCCGGATACGGGCAACCTGTGACGGCCATGGCGTATTGCGAATTCAATAGTGCCGCGGAGCAAAAGGGGTATGTTCATTTTGCTTCGGAAAACGAATTTCAGTTGTGGTTGAATGGACGGCTTGTCGTCAAGAAATCTGAAGGAGACAATGCGACGCTGACCCCGGAGGGATACGACATTTCCCTTAAACAAGGGATCAATACCTGCCTGGCAGTATGCAGGAGCGCCTCCTCGTGGATATTTGGTTTCACGCTCCGGGTGGACGGTCCGGAAACCACCCAGGCGCCGCCGCTGATCTGGAACCCGCTGGTGCCCACCGCTCCTTCGGAAGAAGATGGCCGTTATAGGTTGCTTTCTCCGGACTGGAAATGGCGGGCGGGCGATGACCCCGCCTGGGCGAAACCCGGTTTCGACGACAGCGATTGGGAGCGCGTGCCTCCGGATGCACACGTTGGCCTGGCCGCCGGGTCCACGTATTGGATGCGCATCCATGCCCGCTTTGCCCCGAACAGCACAAAGATTCCCTATGCCATTACCCTCGAAAATACCTCGTCCGCCGAACTCTATCTGAATGGGAACCGCGTTTTCGGGACCGGCCGGTATGGCAACATCTTGAACCCATTTCGCAATCAACATCCGGTATTTCAACTGCCCCAGGAGTGCGTATTAGCAGTGCATGGAATCATCCAAAAGGAAGGCCAGCCCCTGGCGCGGATTGAAGTGCGGCGAGCCGACAAAAAGCTGGACAATGCGTTGACCTTCCAGCAGCCGCAACGGTACCACCGCTGGATACTTATCTTTTGTCTAACTTCATATCTCATCTATTATTTCTTTGCATTTCTGGGGCATCCACGGCAAAAAGAAGGATTCTGGATTAATGTGGCGCTCGCTTTGACGATTCTTTCCCTCCTAATTTCAGATATGGCCTGCTGGACAAACCGTTATAATCCGGCCTTCTTCGCCTGGTTGTCTCAGGCGGTGGCGGCGGGTGCGGCGGTCTGTGCCATCGCGATGACCTATATCATGACACGCGGCGCTCTGCATGGCCGGGTATTGGCAGGGTACGGCATTGCGGCAGCGGCGGTATATCTGTACGGATGGACGGCAAACGCACTCTGGATAACGTACTTGGTGTATCCGCTTATAACAATTGAGTTGTTGAGGGTGTGGATTGTCTACGGAATGATCCCGCGGCGGGAGAATCGTTGGTATATCGGGTCCGCTATCATCTTCTTTGTCTTTGGGCAATTGTTAGCCACCGCTTTTGCACTCTTCCGATGGAAGTTCTTTGCAGGCATGGGCCCCTACGCCCATCTCTACGGATTCATGGTCCTGATAGGAAATACCTTGGATTATATGGCGCGGGAATCGGCCCGGGGCTTGCGTGAATTGGAAACTTTGACGGCCACCTTGGAAAGCAAGGTGGCCGAACGGACCCAACAGGTCTCAGAGCTTACTCAACAACTTATTACGGCCGAGGAAGCGGAACGTGAACGGCTTGCGCGCGAACTGCACGACAGTGTCGCCCAGACCCTATGGTTCGCCAAGATGGCCGCGGAAGAGGGGGTGAAAGACGATGTGCGGATGCATAAAATGGCTGAGTTGCTCGACAAAGCCATTGGAGAGGTGCGCACCATCGCCTACGGCCTGCGTCCCCCCGAACTCGATAAACTGGGGTTTGTACAGGCTATTTCCCAGCTTTGTAAGGATTTTTCGTATAACACTGGGATTTTGCTTGACTATCAGGCCCACGGTGTGGATAATGTATCCTTAAGCCCAGTGGCGGAGGTGAACTTGTACCGCGTCTTACAGGAGGCGCTCAACAACGTTCAGCAGCACGCCGGGGCGTCCAAGGTGCGGGTTCGGCTCGTGGGAGCCTACCCTAATGTGATGGTACGGGTTGAAGACGATGGGCGGGGCTTTGACATGGACCAACAGGGAATGGAAAAAGAAGGGCATATGGGATTGAGCGGCATGGAAGAACGGATTCGCCTGACAGGCGGCGCCATGCGCATTAAATCGGCCCCGGGCGAGGGCGTGCGCATCGTGGTGGAAATCCCGCAACAAAAGGAACAGGACTGATGCCGGAAAACCGGAGTGTATTAATCGTGGACGACCACCCCTTCGTTCTGCAAGGGATGAAGGCGACCATAAAGGCCGCTGGGATGTTTGACAACATTCACGTGGCGGCGGCCGCGGAAGAAGCCCAGCGCCTGGCCGGCCAATGTGTCCCACAGGTGGCCATTATTGACATCACGCTGCCGGACATGGACGGCATCAAGCTCACGAAGCAGTTGCACAAGCAGTATCCGGAGATGCAAATCCTCATCGTGAGCATGCACAACCGTCCGAATTACGTTATTGAGTCGTTCCGGGCGGGGGCCCACGGCTATGTGGTCAAGCAATCCTCCACCGAAAATTTTCTCGATGCGCTCCGGTGCGTGGCCCAGGGCAATTATTTCGTGGACGGCTCGCTCGGAATGGACCTGGCCACGATATTCTCCAGCACTTCCGGCGAAACGAACGTGCGGGATGCCGCCTATGCCTCGCTCAGCCCGCGCGAACAACAGGTCATGCGGCTGCTCGCGGAAGGCAAAACCTGCAAGGAAATCGGGGATGAACTGGGGATCAGCAGTAAAACCGCCGATGTCCACCGCGCCAACGTATTGAAGAAACTGGACCTCGACAACACCATCGAACTCGTCCGGTATGCCGCCGCCATCGGCCTGATCGACCTCTCCGGCCCCGAAGCGCTTTAAACCACGCGCTATTCCGGAATCTTACCACGAAAAACACGAAAGGGACGAAAATAAAACTTCTTTTTTCCTGTGATTCGTGCATTTCGTGGTGAAAATAAAAGACCTGAAAGCACCTCATACACATAAAGACGATCTACCACGAAAAACACGAAATAAACGAAAAGAAAAATATCTTTTTCGTGTGATTCGTGTATTTCGTGGTAAAACTCTTGTATTTTAAAAATCTGTGCCAATCTGTGTAATCTGTGGATCAATTAGGGGGGCGATTAATACCTAGCCAGGGGCTAATATACTTCTTGACATTTCTCCTGTTCTTTTTTATGCTATAGGGAGAGTTCTTATATGAGAATAGGGTTTTTGGAGTATCCTGGGAGTAAAAACAACGGGAGAGACGGGTCATGAAGGCGTATTCGGATTCTTTTGTACGGTGCTTCTCATTTGGAATTTTCGTAGTGATTGCGATGTGCCTCGCGGGAGGGGCGTTAGCCGATCCCCCGGCCACGATCAACATTCGGGGACAGTTGCTGGATGCGCAGGGTCACGCGCTGCCGGGGCTGCGGGACTTCAGTGTGCAATTCTTTGACGCGGGGACGGGCGGGGCCGCCCTGGGCAGTGCCATTACAGGCCAGACGGAAGTCTCGCTCGAAGGGTTATTCAATATCCCAGTCACGTTGCCGCCGCAGGTTATGTTGAGTCCGCAGGCGTGGTATGAGGTCGCCGTGGCGAGCGGCGCGGAACCGGCCCCGCTCACCGGCGCGGACAAATTTCCGAACCGGATCAAAATGGAGAGTGTGCCGTTCTCCCTGGAATCGGCGGAAGCCGCGCACGTGGAGGTATCGGCCATCGGCTCGGGCACGGTCCTCGAATCCGAGTTCGAGTATCTGTCCGGTGTGTCCGGCGGGATTCAGGGCCAGTTGGATGCGAAGGCAAATGCTGCGGATGTGTATACGAAGACCCAAGAAGACGCCGCGCATGCCCTCAAGGCCAACGTGGCGGACGTCTATACGAAGATGCAGGAAGATGCCGCGCATGCCCTCAAGGCCAACGCGGCGGACGTCTACACGAAGGATGATGTGGACGACTCGCAGGCGGCGCAGGATTTGGAGATTGCCGCGAAGGCGAATGCTGCCGATGTGTATACCAAAGGGGACGTGGACACGATGCAGGGCGTGCAAGACACCGAAATTGCCGGCAAGGTCGCCAAGGCCGGGGACACCATGACCGGCGCGCTCAACGTCAACAACAGTTATGTCGGCGTCGGCCAGGCCGCAGCCCCCGCTGCCCCCGCTGACAAGCTTTATAACGTCGCCGGCACACTATACTGGAACGGCCAGCAGGTCATCGCCGGCGGTACCGCCGGATTCCCCTGGACCGCCGTGACGGCCAATACCCAGATGGCCGCGAACAACGGCTACATCGCCAATAGCGCCAGCCTGATCACATTGACGCTGCCGCTGTCGGCAAACATCAACTTCGGCGACATCATCCGGGTCACCGGCATGGGCGCGGGCGGCTGGAAGATCGCGCAAAATGCCTCACAGCGCATCCTGACCGGTCCCATGCAAATTCCCAACTATAACGTCTCGTGGACGGCCCGTGCAATGAATAATGATTGGAGTGCTATTGCGTCTTCGGCGGATGGCAGAGTGCTGGTGGCCGGTGAATACGGCCCGAGCGGCGGCGGGCTGTACACCTCGTGGGATTACGGCGCAACCTGGGTTGACCGCAGTCTGAACCAGGATTGGGCCGGGTTGGCGTGTTCGGCCGATGGCAGAGTCATGGTGGGCGTGGTGACGAGTGGCAACATCTATACCTCATCGGACTCGGGCGCAACCTGGATCTCGCGCGGCAACAGCCAGAACTGGGTCGGGTGCGCCGCGTCAGCCGACGGCACGAGAATGGTGGCAACCTGGAATACGGACCTGTACGTCTCGACGAACTCGGGGGTGACGTGGACGTCCAAAGCGGACGCGTGGAACGGGTGGGGCAAAGTGGCCATGTCGGCCGATGGCATGAAGATTGCCTGCTGCACGACGGTCAACTATGGTGGCGGGTATTTGGTTAAGATCTCCGTCGACGGGGGCGAAACATGGGCAGATCGCAATGGCATTGCTGGGACGCGCTACGGTGACGTGGCCATGTCCGCGGATGGAACCAAAATTGCGGCCTGTGCCTGGGGCGGCCAGATATGGATCTCAGCGGATACAGGCGTGACCTGGACCGCCCACGAAAGCGCACGCAATTGGCGCGCCATCGCCATGTCGGACGACGGCACCAAGTTGATGGCTCATGACCTCAACGGATATGTCTATTATTCGACCGACTCGGGCCTGACCTGGACTTCCGGCGGAATCGCCCGCAACATCAATGATCATGGCCTGGTCATGTCGGCCGACGGAACGAAGGCCGCGTTCGGCCAGTGGGGAGGCCCAATCTACATCCTCAACACCGGCACGCTCACCTCGACCGTGACGGGTACCGCCGGATACATCTCCGGCACCTCGGACGCGGCCGTCGAACTGCAATACCAAGGCAGCGACACCTTCCGCGTCCTGAGCTATGAGAGCGGCACGCCCGATTCTTCATCCGTCTGGAAACTGGACGGCAACACGGGCACCATCCCCGGCGCACACTTTGTCGGCACCAGCGATAATGCCGCACTGGACTTCAAAGTGAACAATGCCCGCGCGTTCCGGCTCGAGCCGAACACGTCATCGCCCAATGTTATTGGGGGGTACTCCGGGAATTGGGTTACGCCAGGTGCTTACGCAGCCACCATTGCGGGAGGCGGACGATACGGTGCGATTAACACCGTCACCGGCACTTACGGGGCCATCCTCGGCGGCGACGACAATACCGCCTCCTTTTGCGCCACGGTGGGTGGCGGTTTTTCCAACGCGGCCAGCGAAATATATTCCACGGTGGGCGGCGGCCTTGATAACACGGCCAGCGGCAGCTATTCCACGGTGGCCGGCGGTTCTTCCAACACGGCCAGCGGCGGCAATTCCACGGTGGGTGGTGGCTACAGCAACACGGCCAGCGGGATCAACTCCACGGTGGCCGGCGGCTATTACAACACGGCCAGCGGCAACTACAGCTTTGCGGGAGGCCGTCGGGCTCAGGCGCTTGCCGAGGGTGTTTTCGCTTGGGCGGACTCGACGACCTACCAAGTTTTCCCAATCGACGTGGCAAACCGCTTCGCGGTGCGTGCAAGCGGTGGTGTGTATTTTTACACAAATCAATATCATAGCACGGGCGTTTACCTAGCCGCTGGGGGCACGGGGTGGAACCCCATGAGTGATCGCAACAAGAAGGAAAACATCGAGGCTGTGAACCCGTCGGAGGTACTCGAGAATCTTGTGGCCATGCCAGTGAGCACGTGGAACTTGATCGACGACGACGCGTCGCTGACGTACATGGGGCCGATGGCGCAGGATTTCTACGCGGCTTTTGGCTTGGGAAATGACGACAAGTCCATCAATACCGTCAATGCGGACGGCGTGGCGCTCGCCGCCATTCAGGGCCTCAACCTGAAGGTCGAGGAACAGGCAACGACCATCGAGAAGCAGGCCGCGACGATCGCGGCGCAGGCATCGGAACTGTCCGATTTGAAAGCAAGGATGGCGAAACTCGAAGCACTTGTTGAACAACTGGCGGCGAAATAGAGTCTCTTTTCGGCTCGAACAGGAAAGGAGACCATACAAATGCGAAATGGAAAAAGCGGGTGTAGGGTTTGGGGTGTAGGGTTTGGAAGAGGCGGGTATCGGGTATCGGGTGCCGGGTATCGGGTTAATCCGGACCGCATCCAGCGAAAAACAGGGACTGACGCAAGCGAGCGAGTCCCCGAGCGAGACGGGTCTGTCCCTGCTTTTCGCGGACCAAAGGGAACCAACCAAAGCAAAGCTTTGGCGGCAAGCGCGTTCCCAAGTACAACTTGGGAACGAGGGAGATGGATACCTTTCTTTATCGCCATACTTTTCATGACGGCAATGGCCACCGCGGAAAACTACAACGGCAACAATGCCTCGCTGAACCTGACGACGACCGACCTGTCGTCGAGTTCAGTGCAGTCGAATAGCGCGGGCGGGCGGCTCGTCTCGGCGGGGACGCCGGGCGCGGGCGTGGTATCCATCAACGGCGCGGGCGCGAAGGGAATCTTCGAGCCGATGAACGCGCTCGCGGGTTCGAAGGGTGTGGCGGCGGATTTCTCGGCGTCACCACTGTCGGGGGCGGCTCCGCTGGAAGTGCAGTTCACAGACCTCTCGAATCCCGGGTTATACACGATCCAGTCGTGGTCCTGGGATTTCGGCGACGACACCCCCGCCAGTTCCGAGCAGAATCCGAAACACACGTATGAAGATCCCGGCAGTTACACCGTGACCCTGACCATCACCGTGGCGAACGACGCCTTGTCCAAAACCAGAACCGATTACATCACCGTGGCGAACGGCGTGCCTGCCGCGAATTACGCGGGGCTTTTGCTATTGGCGGCGGTAATGGCGGCGTTGGGTATGGCAAACACGAAACGAAAATTCTCTACCACGAAATAGACGAAAGAAAAAGACACGATAACAGGATAAACAGGATGAGTGGAAGGGGGGTGTATACGGACATGTATCGGCTCAGAAGCGCCGGTCTGGCATAAGCGATGCAAGAGAGGAAGGAACAGGTCATGAAATTACATTCGCGTTGGCTGCAAAGAGAGTGTTCATTCGGGATTGTGTTGTTGATTGTGATGTGCCTCGCGGGAGGGGCCATGGCCGATCCCCCGGCCACGATCAACATTCGGGGACAGTTACTGGATGCCCAGGGCCACGCGCTGCCGGGGCTGCGGGACTTCAGTGTGCAATTCTTTGACGCGGGGACGGGCGGGGCCGCCCTGGGCAGTGCCATTACAGGCCAGACGGAAGTCTCGCTCGAAGGGTTATTCAATATCCCAGTCACGTTGCCGCCGCAGGTTATGTTGAGTCCGCAGGCGTGGTATGAGGTCGCCGTGGCGAGCGGCGCGGAACCGGCCCCGCTCACCGGCGCCGATCTGTTCCCGAACCGGATCAAAATGGAAAGCGTGCCGTTCTCTCTGGAATCGGCGGAAGCCGCCCACGTGGACGTGTCGGCCATCGGCTCGGGCACGGTCCTCGAATCCGAGTTCGAGTATCTGTCCGGCGTGACCGGCAACATTCAGGGCCAGTTGGACGCGAAGGCGAACTCCGCGGATGTCTACACAAAGACCCAGGAAGACGCCGCGCATGCTATTAAAGCCAATGCCGCGGACGTCTATACGAAGATGCAGGAAGATGCCGCGCATGGCCTCAAGGCCAACGCCTCGGATGTCTACACGAAGGATGATGTGGACGACTCGCAGGCGGCGCAGGATTTGGAGATTGCCGCGAAGGCGAATGCTGCCGATGTGTATACCAAAGGGGACGTGGACACGATGCAGGGCGTGCAAGACACCGAAATTGCCGGCAAGGTCGCCAAGGCCGGGGACACCATGACCGGCGCGCTCAACGTCAACAACAGTTATGTCGGCGTCGGCCAGGCCGCAGCCCCCGCTGCCCCCGCTGACAAGCTTTATAACGTCGCCGGCACACTATACTGGAACGGCCAGCAGGTCATCGCCGGCGGTACCGCCGGATTCCCCTGGACCGCCGTGACGGCCAATACCCAGATGGCCGCGAACAACGGCTACATCGCCAATAGCGCCAGCCTGATCACATTGACGCTGCCGCTGTCGGCAAACATCAACTTCGGCGACATCATCCGGGTCACCGGCATGGGCGCGGGCGGCTGGAAGATCGCGCAAAATGCCTCACAGCGCATCCTGACCGGTCCCATGCAAATTCCCGACTATTCCGGCGCGTGGACGGCGCGTGCAATGGTGAATGATTGGATTGCCATCGCATCTTCGGCGGACGGCAGAGTGCTGGTGGCCGCCGAATACGGCGGGAGCGGCGGCGGGCTGTACACCTCATGGGACGGCGGCGTAACCTGGGTTAACCGCGCCCTGAACCAGTGGTGGTATGGTTTGGCATGTTCGGCGGACGGGACCAAGATGGTCGGTGTGACCGGCGGCTACATCTATACCTCATATAACTCGGGCGCAACCTGGACGCAACGCGGCACGAACCAGAACTGGGGCGCGTGCGCCGCATCGGCCGACGGCACGAGAATGGCGGCACTCGGTGACACGGACCTTTACGTCTCGACGGACTGGGGGGCGACGTGGGTCTCAAAAGATACAGCGTTGAACGGATGGAGAAAAGTGGCCATGTCGGCCGACGGCATGAAGATTGCCTGCTGCACCAATATCGCCGCCACGAACTATATCAGGCTTTCCGTGGACGGTGGCGAAACATTTTCAAACCGGAACGGCCTTACGGGCACGTACTACGCCGACGTCGCCATGTCGGCGGATGGGACCAAGATTGCGGCTTGTGCCTATGGCGGGCAAATCTGGACATCAACAGATACGGGCGCGACGTGGACGGCCCACGAAAGCGTCCGCAATTGGCGCGCCATCGCCATGTCGGCCGACGGCGCCAAGTTGATGGCGCATGACCTCAACGGGTACGTCTACTTTTCGACGGACTCGGGCCTGACCTGGACTTCCGGAGGAATCGCCCGCAATATTGTTGATCATGGCCTGGTCATGTCGGCGGACGGCACGAAGGCCGCCTTTGGCCAGTGGGGCGGCCAAATCTACACCCTCAGCACCAGCGGCACGGTCACCTCGACCGTGACGGGCACCGCCGGCTACATTTCCGGCACCGCCGACACCGCCGTCGAATTGCAGTACCAAGGCAGCGACACCTTCCGCGTCCTGAGCTACGAGAGCGGCACGCCCGATTCTTCATCCGTCTGGAAACTGGACGGCAACGCGGGCACCATCCCCGGCGCGCACTTTGTCGGCACCAGCGATAATGCCGCGCTGGAGTTCAAAGTGAACAATGCCCGCGCGTTCCGGCTCGAGCCGAATTCGACATCCCCTAACGTCATTGGTGGACACTCCGGGAATTGGGTTCTAAGTGGTAAGTATGGCGCTACTATCGCAGGAGGTTCTTCAAACTCTGTTACGGGTGATTATGGCACCATTGGCGGGGGCTCCTCCAATACCGTGACCCAATGGATTTCAACAGTTGCCGGCGGGCAAAACAATCAGGCCACCGGCGATACCGCCGTCGTGTCGGGTGGCAGGGATAACACGGCCAGCGCCCCTATCGCCACCGTGGGTGGTGGCTATACTAATACAGCAGCCGGCAACTCGTCCACCATAAGCGGCGGCCATTCTAATACGGCCAACGGAGACTATTCCACTGTGTCCGGCGGCAAAAATAACACGGCCAGCGGCATCGATTCCACGGTGGCTGGCGGCGATTCTAATACGGCCAGCGGGGGCAACTCCACGGTGGCGGGCGGCTATCACAATACGGCCAGCGTCGAGGGTTCCACGGTGGGCGGCGGCAGAGCCAACACGGCCAGCGGTTATGGCGCCACGGTGGCCGGCGGCACAGGCAACAGGGCCAGCGGCAGTTACGCCACGGTGGCCGGCGGCTACGGCAACATGGCCAGCGGCTACATCTCCACGGTGGGCGGCGGCTACTCAAACCTCGCGGACGGCGACTACAGTTTTGCCGGGGGTTTCCGTGCCATCGCGGAATCAGGCGGAGATGGCTCGTTTGTCTGGGCGGACTCAACCAATGCAGACTTCATCTGTAGCACAGCCAATGCATTCTGGGTTCGTGCCAGCGGGGGTGCACGTTTTTACTCGAATGCCGGGTTGACGGCGGGCGTGAATTTGGCGGCGGGTGGCGGGTCGTGGACAAATCTCAGTGACCGCAACGCGAAGGAGAACTTCACACCGGTCGATAGCAGCGAGGTATTAGACAAAGTGATTGCACTGCCGATCTCGACGTGGAACTACAAGGCGCAAGACGCGTCGATCCGTCATATCGGGCCGATGGCGCAGGATGTGTACGCGGCCTTCGCCGTCGGCGAGTCGGACACGGGGATCACAACGATTGACGCGGACGGCGTGGCGCTCGCGGCCATCCAGGGCCTCAACCAGAAGGTCGAGGAGCAAAAAGCTACAATCCAAACTTTGGAATCCCGAATAGCCAAACTCGAAGCGCTTGTTGAACAACTGGCGGCGAAATAGAGTCTCTTTTCGGATCAAACAGGAAAGGAGACCATACAAATGCGAAATGGAAAAAGCGGGTGTAGGGTTTGGGGTGTAGGGTTTGGAAGAGGCGGGTATCGGGTATCGGGTGCCGGGTATCGGGTTAATCCGGACCGCATCCAGCGAAAAACAGGGACTGACGCAAGCGAGCGAGTCCCCGAGCGAGACGGGTCTGTCCCTGCTTTTCGCGGACCAAAGGGAACCAACCAAAGCAAAGCTTTGGCGACAAGCGCGTTCCCAAGTACAACTTGGGAACGAGGGAAAACTGAGGAATCGGGAGGGCGAGGCTCCCGCCGAGCCGTCAAACAAAACATATCCCTGTGTCATTGCGAGGAGGCATCCCCGCCGACGAAGCAATCTCGGCATAGTGCCAAGCGAAAAACAGGGACTGACGCAAGCGAGCGAGTCCCCGAGCGAGACGGGTCTGTCCCTGCTTTTCGCGGACCAAAGGGAACCAACCAAAGCAAAGCTTTGGCGGCAAGCGCGTTCCCAAGTACAACTTGGGAACGAGGGAGATGGATACCTTTCTTTATCGCCATACTTTTCATGACGGCAATGGCCACCGCGGAAAACTACAACGGCAACAACGCATCACTGAACCTTACGACGACCGACCTGTCCTCCTCCGCGGCGCAGTCGAATGGTGCGGGCGGGCGGCTCGTCTCGGCGGGTACGCCCGGCGCGGGCGTGGTATCCATCAACGGCGCGGGTGCGAAGGGGATCTTCGAGCCGCTGAACGCGCTGGCAGGCGCGAAGGGGGTGGCGGCGGATTTCTCGGCGACTCCGTTGTCGGGCGCGGCTCCGCTGGAAGTGCAGTTCACCGATCTCTCGACCGGCGGCTTGTATGTCATCCAGTCGCGGTCCTGGGATTTCGGCGACGACACCCCCGCCAGTTCCGAGCAGAATCCGAAACACACGTATGAAGATCCCGGCAGTTACACCGTGACCCTGACCATCACCGTGGCGAACGACGCGTTGTCCAACACCAAAACCGATTACATCACCGTGGCGAATGGTGTGCCCGCTGTGAATTACGCGGGGCTGTTGCTATTGGCGGCGGTATTGGCGGCGGTGGGAGGGGCGAATGCGAGACGAAGATTCTTTACCACGAAATGCACGAAAGAAACGAAAGAGTAAGAATAAATCTACGGTTAATTTTTTGTGTGGTTCGTACTACTATCCATCAACGTCCATCAACTTTCCGTAGAAATTTATCCCGATATTGGTTTCTTCGGTCCCGTGAGTCTTTTATGTCGTTGGTGTCCTTGCTGTCTTTTGCTGAAAGCTGATGGTCCTGTCCTCCGTAGCGCTTTGCGCGAAGGAGGATGACCGCTGAAGGCCCCATTTTTTTGGTTGCGGCTATGCCGCGCCAGGTGTTTCGTGTATTTCGTGGTGATAATCAAAAAAGCGCTTTATACCCATTATTGAAGGTCCGGCGGCACGCGTTGGCCCCGGGCCTGCTTTTCGAGATCGTGATATGCGCCATAGAACACACTATTGCAATCCAGCCACAGCACGAGGCGGTGCAGGTCTTCTTCGGGCAGGCGGAGGCCATGATGGCCGCCGTCCAGCATTTTCATCAATGCGGAAGCACCCGCGCCGACTTTTCCCGCCACAGACCGGGGCGAACCGTTGATCGCCAGCGCGCCATTGCCGCCGTGTTGTGCCCAGGCAAACCCGGAGAGTGTTTGATAGGCTTGCGACCATCCCCACGTGCCGGAAGGGGCCGCGCTCAGGCTGGGCGCTTTCTTCTCCCGCGCATGACACTCGGCACAATGGCGGTCCAACACCGGCTGAACCAACTGCGGGAACAATACCGGGTATGCGCCCTCGGGTTCCGGGTTGAGGCGTGAAGGGGCGCGGCGGAGCGCCAAGGGGGTGACGTTCGCCGGTTTGGGCGCGCTCTGTTTGGATTCGTGGCAGCCGCGGCAACTCAAGGTTTCACCGGGATGCAGATAGGTGTCCGAAAGCATGGATTGCACCGCGCGGCCTTTATCGTCAAGCGCCTGAAAATAGATTGGGACGCCTTCCGGCACTTCACAATAGACGCTGCCGTCCTCTTCGACCGGCGCCGTGCCCAACACGCCGCGCGCCAGCGATTGCGCCCCGATCCCGATGTTGGGTTCCGTGGAGGCCGGGGTTGTTTTGGGGAAAATCTGGATCACGCGCAGGGCGGCAATATGCGTGCCTTCCGGCCACGTAAAATCGCTATCGTAGATGTTTGTGATAAGCAGCCGCCCTCCCTGTCCGTGTTGTGGCAATGTGGACGGAATTACCGGCGGCCGGGGCCGCGCTTTCAGGGGAATCGGGTCCAGACAGGCCATAGTGGGATTTTGATACAACAACTCCCGGTTGCCAAAGGCGTCCACGAGATACAGGCCATAGTTTTTCTGGCCGTTGTCATAAACGCACAGGTAAAACAATTCGCTTAGCGGCCAGGGGGTCCCGTGGATCTCCGACGTCCGGTTGTTGCGCCCTTTGTGTGTTTCACAAGGCACACCCGGCCTCACTTCGCTTTCCGGAAAGGCCACCTCGGGCGTGATGCGCTTGATCTGCGCCATCGCGCCGTCATCCGGCAGCGCGGGATCGATCAACACCATCGAACCATAGTTCTGCCCGTGGTGCGGCGTCGTCACGGCCACATACCGGGAAGAATTCGGCACCGCGCGGATGGCCATCTCCATCCAGGGCCGCAGTTCACGGACCGGAGCGTAGTTTCCGTGCGACGTGCGCGGATCGCGCCCGTCGGGATACGTTATCCACAGGTGATGCGCCATATCGGAATCGCGGTCCACATAATCCCAGCGGGTGTACACGATCATTCCGTCATGGTTGACGCTCGGATGCCATTCGTGGGTTTCATGGTGGCTCAGCCGGGTGATGGTTGAACCATCCGCATTCATGGCGTGCAGGGTATACGTGGGATTGGGCCGTACGCCGCAGCGCAGATAACCGCCGCGGCGCTCCGAGATGAAACAGATGCGCCCATCCGGCAACCAGCAGGGATCGAAGTCGTTCCAACAGCCATCGGTCAATTGAGTGAGGTGCAAACCATCCACCGAAGCGCGGAAAATATGATAGGTGCTGCCCGGGGTCCAAAGGTCGTCGTGCGGCGTGCGGTCCGTGGGTGGCACAGGAACTTCCGCCTCGGACCACGCAAAGAGCATGGCCTGCGCATCAAAGTCCAGTTCGAGCGCGATAAAGGAACCGTTTTCGAGCTTTTTCCCTTGCAGGCGGCCATTTTCAACCGTGGCCTCCGCGAGAATATTGCGCACGGAGGGATTCGGGCCAAAAGGCTGCTCAAGAATGAATACGCCTCCCCCGCGCACGGCATGAAATCCGTAATATTGATCGACCATATGCTCGAAGCGCGCCCGGTCATGCAGGAGGAAGAGTATCGCGTCGAAATCAAGCAACGGATTCCCAAAAGCAATTCGCCGGCGAACAGAAAGTACCGCATTGAACAATTCGCGCCGGCCCGGAGCTTCAGGCGGCCCTTTTTGGATCTGTTCGGCAAGCGTGTTCAACGCATCCGTTTCTTCGCTGAGATCAGGCGGATTTTCCATTGCTTGCAGGCAATGCAGCAAGGCTTGTGCGCGCCGCACCGCCACATCGGCGGGATCGCGGTCCGTATCGGCAATCAACGCGGCGTCGTTCAACGTTTCCGCACGCAACCGGGCCGCCGCCGTTGCATCTGAACGGAACTCCGCCATTTGCTTCTCGATAACCCGGTATTCATCGTCCATTCCTTCCGCTGCCAGGCATAAAACGGCGGATGCCGCGAGAAACAGCGTTAGAAACGCGAAGAAGTATTTCCTTTTATGTTCATTAACCGGATACATCAGCGTTTGAACGTCTCCAAAGCCGTATCGGGAAGCATCTGCGCGCGGATCGCTTCCCACTGGGCGGCCACGTTGCTGCCGCGGCTCATATCCCATAAGTTTACACCCAACGCGCGCATGGAGAGTACTGCGGGGATCCATCCCTGGGTCCAACCCGCTTCAATCGACCATGCGCCCCAGCCGCTGTCCGCATTCGAGCCCCAATACTCCCACTGTTTGAAATCGAAGGCGCGGAACCAGCCGCCGTCCAATTCGGGATGCTGCTCACTGCGCACTTGCACCCGTACCAGGAATTCCGCGAGCCGCTCCGCCATTTCCCGGTACAGCGCCTCGCCTGTGGCGGCATACGCTTCATGCAATCCAAGAAACGCGAAGTTGCAGGTGTATAACAAGTCCGCCACAGGATCGCCGTTCGCCTGAATCAGCGACGCCTCGTTCGTCCCGTATTCCGCGTTGGATTTCGGCGGGCGGAAGCTGCCCATGTCCAGCGGACCAAGTTCCTCGCGGATACCGCCGGAGGCGTCCTGGCAGCGCGCCATGTCTTCGGCCATTTTCCGCAGCCATGCCCGGTGTTCGGGCCGGTCATCCACCCGGATGAGCCACGCCAGCGTGAGCAGCATGCGGCCGCGTTCCTGCTGAATGCCGTTGGTCCACCGCCATTTATCCGGATACGCCTCCATCATCGTACGAATGGCCTGGCGGGTGCGTTCGAGCAGGGGCGCATAATGCGTTTTGTCATAGAGCCACAGGTAGGAGGCCCAAATCCACGCTTCGTAATGCGGCGCGAGATGCCGTGTGGGCGCTTCCCAGTAATGCCGCCAACCCTTTTTCAGCAGTTCGTCTTCATTCAGGCACCCACCCCGGAATCCCAGGCGGCCCGTGGTGCGGAAGTTGCCCAGAATGTTTTTTACGAGCGCCGCATCCCATTTATCTGTATTCAGGACGGCCGCCGTGCCGATGCCGCTCAAAATCACCCGGATGTCATTATCGCCATAAAGTGACGGGCTGTCATACGCCCAGCGGATAAGCCCGCAGGTGTCTTTTGATGGATTATCCCGAAACAGTCCGCTCCTGACATACACCCAATCGAGCAGATTGCAGGCAATGCGGCGGCTTCGTTCGTCGCCGTCAAGTTTTGAACGCAGGGCAAAGGCCAGGGCGCTCTCCCCATTCGAGTCCGTGCGCAGCCACCAGCGTATCGGCTGCTCGCCGTTGTATTGAATACGCGAACTGACCCCTTCCAGCACGCCGAAAGTGCCATCGCCCGCAGGCCACACCGGATCCGGCCTCGGCCCCACCGGATTGGCCGGGTCCACCGTGCCGTTCGACCGATACGTGTCGTAAGTGTCTTTCCACGATTCATGGATCAGCATCCTGGCTTGGCTGTACCAATCAATGCCCCGCGCAATCGCCTCCCGGGCCGCTCCCGGTGGCAGAGCTTCATCTCGCTTGAAACTGGGCCGGACCGTCGGCGTCCAGTCCAGCGCGGGAACGCTGGCGCCCGGCTGAAGCCACGAAAACACCCTGTTCCAAACAGCCTGCATGCCTTCTTTCGGCGCGTAGCGCGCCGTCACAAACTGACTCAGCTTCGTGGTGGACACCAGCATATTCTCACTATGTTCAAACAACAGCGGACGCTGAGGCACATCCGCCACCCCATACACCGCCGTGCCCAGCCCCGCCACTTTTGCCAGCACAATATCCGACGGACGTTCCGGCGCGGTTATATAATGGCAGTCGTGAATCGCCAGAATTCGCCCCGGTGGCAGCGATGCCCCGAAAACACCGGACGAAACCACCGCCCGTTCCAGTTTCACCCGTTCGGGTTTTCCGAACTCGATTCCCGGCAGCGATGCCGGATATTCCACATACATTCGAAGCTTTTTCCGGGCCGCCACACGCCATGCCTCTGATGGAATCAGAGTTGTCTTCTCCGGATACCCCTCCGCGAGTATCAACACCCCCGCGCCCTCCGGCGCCGCGTTCACCGCTTCGTCAACATTCGCAAAGCGCGGATACGTCCCTCCTGCCGCCTTCACCACAACAAACAGATCATTGTCCGGCGCGCAACAAAACACAACGCGCGGAACCGTTGACACTTCTGCGGCGCTCTGCATGCAAAACGCCAAAACGAGTATCGCCGAGGTAAGCGAGAATATCTTCGCCGCCACGTTTATCCTTTCATTTCATTACCGGCAATAAAATGAAACCGTATCAAATTCAATCCTCCAGCAAGAAGCCGAGCGACTTGCGCAGCGCCGCAAGCTGGGTTTCCTGCTCGGGACTAAACGCGCCCTGCCAGTGCGCATAGGTGTCCATCCAAACCTTGAAGCGGTACAAACCGGCGTCATCCAGCCGAACGCCCGCGTGCCCGCCACTGGCAATGAGGGCGAGCAGTCTGCTTTTGCGCGCGGGACAATCTCCCGGTTCGGAGTGGTCTTTCTCTAAGGCCAGATTCCGTAAATCATTCTCCGCGTAGGCCAGCAGCGCGCCATAGGATTTCCCGGCGGTCAGGTCAATAGCCGCCGCCTTCTCGTCCTTGTATGCGGGCTGGTGGCACCGGGTACAGGCGCGGTCCAACACCGGCTGCACAAGCGTATCGTAGCGCAACGGCCACGTGCCTTCCGGTTCCACCCGTGGCTTGGAGGGGGGGCGGCGCGCGGCGCTTATTGAAACAGACGGGGGCGGCGCGGAATCGCGCGGTTCATGGCAGCCGGCGCAAGACAGCGTCTGGCCGGGCTGAACATACGTCAAGGAACGCATGGTGCGTATTGCCATGCCATTGTGATCGAGTGCCTGAAAAAAGAACGGCATGCCGGAAGGCACCGTAAAATGGGCGGAACCATCCTCTTCCACCGGAACCGTACCCAGGATGAATTTACCCGTATCTTCCTTTGAGACACTGAGTTCGGGCTGATTCATGAAGGGCTGGACCTTGGGGATTACGGCAACGATGCGCAACCGTTCGACAGCGCCGCGGGGGACGCCGCGAAGGCCATGATAGACATCCTGGAGCATGAACGCACCTTGTTTGGGCGCGGCCCAATCCACCCGGTCGGCGATCGCGGGTGGTTTGCATCGAGGCTTTATGGGAATGGGCGTTTCACAGGAGATGCCAGGATCTCTATACAAAAGATTCAGATTGCCAAAGGCGTCGTACAGGTAGATACCCGAGGCATTTGGCGGGTTGCGGGGGTCGCCCAGCTTCATATAGGCGTGGATGGGGAGGGGTTTGTCCGCCCAAGAGACCAGGTAATGGTGTTCGGAAAGGGGCCATGGACCGGCATAGTAACAGAGGGGCTGTCCTTCGGTTTCCGGAAAGCACACCTCGGGAGTGATGCGTTCGAGGGGTGTCTCAAACTCGGTTCCCAAGGTGCGGTCAAACAGCACCAGCGAGCCGCCCGTAATCGAGTGATGCGCGGTTGCGGTAAAGATCAACTTGTGCGAACCGGGTACCGGACGCGCCTCAAAAACACACTGCGGACGTACAGTATAGTTGCCATAGACCAACTGCGCGTTGGTGCCGTCGGGATGCGTGCTCCAAAGGCTCATGAAATGACCATTAAAACGATCAATATAATCCCATCGCGCATAGAGAATCCGCCCATCTGTGCCGACCGCGGGCGTCCACTCGAAGTTCTCGAACGCCGAGATGGCGCAGAGATGCCCGCCATCGGCATTCATGCGGTGCAACGTAAACACCGGGACGGGCCGGCGTTTATCGCCTCCACACCGGACATAGCTGTCCGGTTGCGGGCCTGCACAGGTCGCGGCGGCGCTGTCCCGGTCCGCCTGAAGCGCCGTTCCCTTGCGCGTTGACAAAAACACGATATCGCCTTGCGGCAGATAACGCGCATCGAAATCATTGTAGCAGCCGTGTGTAAGTTGACGGACGCCGCCGCCATCCAGGTTCATTTCGTAAATGTGGTAATACGCATCCTCGGGAATGCCCTCCTTGACGGTTTTATCTTCGATCTCCGCCACATGCGGATAGAAACGGCAGTAGGCAAAAAGCACCTTGGCGCCGTCGAAGGAAAGGTCCGGACGCAGGAAATTACCCTCCGGCCAATGCTCCGTGAGGCAGCGGAGCCGGGGTGTTCGGCCTTTGAATCCGGATAAGATATAGATCCCGCCGCCCCCGCGCGCGAACCAGCCGTAGTATTGGTCGGAGATGTGCGGAAAGAGCGTGGGCGCCCGTTTTACAAACAGTATCTCATCAAAATCCAGCAGGGGATTGCGCAGCGCAAGGGAGCGGACCGCCCACTGGATGTTGAGCCAGGCCTGTTCGCGCTTCCGGGGATACTCCTCCGGCAGGAGCTTTTCGGCTTTTTCCACCGCACGTTCGAAACGCGCCGATTTGCGCCGCGCATCGGCGCCTGACGCGCGCAGGTTCTCGATTAGTGCGCGGCCGCGCGCCGTGAGTGCTTTGACGTTCATGAAGTCCGGCATTTCGGTTCCGTGCCCCGCGGACCATTGGCTAACGCTGCTTTGCACCGCCGGCCTGCCAAGCGCCATGTTCTCTTCTTGCCCGGCGGCATACACTGCAATTTCGTCCAAATGAAGATAGTTTTCACCCGGCAACTGGATGCGCACGAATCTGGCGGCGGCGTTTTCGAGTGTTACATCGAGCGGGGAATTATCCGAGTGCCCGTGGAATACCTGTCCCTGATGCTGATAAACCGTTTGAAATGCGATGCCGTCCCGGGAAAGGAGAAGGAGAAATTGGGCCGCGCGGGCCGCGAAGTCATCGCACCGGTTATACAGCCGGACCCGCGTGATGCGCATTTCCCGGCCCAAGTCCACTTGCCACCACGGCTGCTTTTCGTGAGCGGTATGAAAGCCCCATGTCCCGTCAATTTTTCCATCGCACCCGCCCGCCGCGTCATCGCTTGGCGTCACGGCGCCCTGCAAGACACGTACCTTCGCCTGACGCCGCCAATCCTCTTCAATATCCTTCCTGGACAGAACCGCCGATTGCGCACCGGTGGCCATGGCCAACAGGAAACAAAGAAAAGCCGTTTGCAGGTTGTTCACAGTGATACATTATCTCCACGTTCAAGGGTAACCAATCTTTTGAGTCAAAGGCAATCATATGGGGCGGTTGTACTGATCCCACTGAATCGCCAGTGCTTTCTCATCCGCGCCGCCGGGGTGAATCACCGATCCGCTCCCACTTGTTCTCGTCGAGCGCGGCACCGTCAAATTCATCGTTCCACACCATGCGCCATTCCTGGCCTGGGCTGGGCACCGGCAACGGAGAGGGAACCCCCGCCGGTTCGGTGCCAAGACCCAGGGCCAGCATAATCAACGATACCAGCATTTTCTGCTCCTTTATAGAGGGCAATTGCATATAATACGTTGATGTTTCATTAATTTCCCCTTTCTCCAATGACAACTCACCCTTGGGGGAACAGGTGTTCATGAAAGAAACTATTTTGTGCTTTTTGCCGAAGGCATGGTATTCTTACCTGCATGAATACATTGGCTGAAATTGAAGCTGCCGCCGACTCGCTGCCACCCGAGTCGAAAGAGGAGCTCTTTCTTTTCCTGGCCGCGCGATTGAGGAGCGTTGGCGAACCGTTGTCCCCGCGGGAATTCAGCCGTGAACAAATCGAGGGGTGGATTGCCGATGACGAGGAGGGGATGCGCCGCTTCCGGGAGGGTTCGTGAGACTGTTTCTGGATGCGCGCGTAATGCTGGCTGCCTCAGGTTTAAGCTCCGGGGCAAAATCCGCTGTTACACCTTCCAAGGGCTGCGATAGTTGTACGTCATCCACGCGGGATCGCAGGAGGCATCGGCGAACGTCATCTTGTCCGGATCCCACTTAATGGCCTGCCGGTGATAATACGCCAGGTTCACTAAATGGCAGATAATGGCCGTATGGCCCCCGATGTCCGCGTTGGTGATGGGTTGTTTGCGCGTCTCCACGCATTCCAGGAAGTTCTTGACGTGGTCTTTGCTATCGTAAAGTTTGATCTTTGCCTGGTCCAAGTATTCTTTTTGGATGGAATCTATGACGGCGCCGAGGGAGCCGCCGTCCTCTCGTTTGGCGAACCCCGCGATCTTCTTCCCGTTGAGCCAGAATTCCAGTTGTCCGCGGCTCACCCGCACTTCGCCGTCCGCGCCGTAAAAATGCGCGTCGAATCCATCGCCCACCTGTGTGACGGTGATGCCGTTCTTATACACCATGACGGCGCCCCGGCGGGCGTCCGCCTTTTCCGGGGGACGCACCTCGATCGGTCCGCTCTCATCCATATCGAGACCCCATTGCGCAATGTCGAAATGATGCGCGCCGAAATCACAGACCCCGCCGCCGCCGTATTCGGAATACGAGCGCCAGTTCGGGAAGAAATCGTTGATGCCGCGCGGGCTCAAAATGGAGTTGTACGGCCGTTCCGGGGCGGGGCCAAGCCAAAGGTTCCAGTCCAAGCCCGGCTCCATCGGTTCTTCGGGAAGATCACAGGGGCGTCCCGGATCCCCCACTTTGCAGGTGATGCGATCAATCTTCCCAATGAACCCGTTGCGCACCAGTTCACAGGCCACGCGGAATTCCGTCATGGACCGCTGCATGGACCCGGTTTGGAGAATCCGGTTGTGCTTCCTGGCCGCCTGCATCACCGCGATGGCCTCGCGGATGGTGTGGGTCAGGGGTTTTTCGCAATAGACATCCTTGCCGCTTTCCAGCGCGGCAAGGGTTGGAATGGCGTGCCAGTGGTCCGGGGTGGCAATGCACACCGCGTCAATGTCCTTGCGCGCGATGAGTTCCCGGAAATCATTGTAGGCGGCGCATTCCGGGCCGCCCAGTTCGGGATTTTTCTTGCCAAACGCCATCACCCGCTCCCGCGCCGCGGTCCGGCGCGTCGTGTCCACGTCGCACACCGCCAGTACGCGGACGCGCTTGTGATGCAGAAAAGCGTCCAGCAGGCCCCTGTTTTGAATGCCCATGCCGATGAAGCCCATGGTGGTGACGCTGCTTGGAGCGGCCGGTTCTTTTGGGGCGGTTTTCGCGGTGGTGGCGCATCCCGGCAGAACCAACGGGGTCAATGCCGCGGCACTGGCCTTTGTAATGAATGAACGGCGCGAAATCTTCATGTTTCCTCCCATGGCGTATGATTCATCGCCAAGTCTCTCCGGTGGTTGCAAGCAATGTCATTTACAAAACGCTCCCATGGTAGCGCATCCTTGCGGGCGCGCGCCATGTGTCTTCAAGCCCCTTCGGGCCGGAACTGTTATTTTGTCAGGTCTTTGACGCGCAGGTTGCGGAATTCGAGCCTGTCGCCGTGCCCCAAAAAGCCGATATGGCCTTTCGCATTTTTCAGGCCGGGATGTTTCTTGCCGTCCAGGCATCCCGCCGCGCTGGCCTTGTCAAGGTCCGCGTCCACGATGGTCACGCCATTCAAAATCACCGTGATGCGCCGGCCCTGGGCAATAATTTCTTCGGCGTTCCACTCGCCCACGGGCTTGAGATGATCGCGTTTCGCGGGCACGATCCCGTAAATCGAGCCATGCGCCTGGTAATCGTGAATCTCCTTGTACTTCGGGTGCCGGTCGTCGAGAATTTGGATTTCCATGCCTTGGTACGCGGCATTGCCCGACAGCGGCGTGCGGATGCCCACCCCGTTGTTGGCCCCGGGCGTGAGTTTGAATTCAAAGCGGAACGCGAAGTCCGAGTAGACCGCTTCCGTAAAAATGTTGCCGCCGGGCTTGCACACCATGCAGCCATTCTCCACGCTATACCCGTTCCGGTCCCCCACCCAGCCGCTCAAGTCCTTACCGTTGAAAATGGAGACAAACCCTTTCTCGCACGTTCCCGAGTTGGTCGCGCACCCCAGGCCCCCAACACCCATCACCACCGCAGCGGTCCACGCCATGAGCCAAGCTGTTCGAGTGATCATTGTTTCGTCCTTTCCGTTTCACCAAAACACGTAATACAGCAACAAGGTTACCACGATGATGGCCGCGCCGGCCGCAGGCACCACCGGCGAGTGGCTCATGTCAAAGTTTTTGTTTACCGGCATGAGCACGGGTTCCTTCAGCGGCTTGATGACCGTGAAGACAATCATGACGAGGGTGAGGCATACCGCCGTGATGGCCATTTGGTTGAGAAAGGCGATGTTGCCCGCGCCTTCCGCGCTCATCGAACCCAGGAACGGCAATGCGCTTACGATGGCCGTCTGCACCGCCCCAAAGTGGAGCGCGCCGTAGATCGGCACATTGGCGAGCATTGCCGCAATGGCGGCCGCGGGCGGCGTTCGTTTGACAATCAGGCCAAACACGAAGGCTGTGAGAATTCCTGGGGAAATGAAGCCTTGAAAGTCCTGGATGTAATGGAACACGCCCCCGAAGCGCGGGTCCGCCAGCATGGGCGCAATGAGGCATCCGATGACCACAAAAATCATGGTGGCCAGACGCCCGGTAAAGACCAGTTGCCGTTCACTGGCATCGCGCCGGATATACCGTTTGAAAAGGTCCATGGTGAATATGGTCGAAGCCGAATTCAGCATCGAGGCCAGCGAACTCATTACGGCCCCCGCCAGGGCCGCCAGCATAAAGCCTCTCAGGCCTTGAGGAATCAAATGACGCACCATCACGGGATACGCCGCATCCTTGGCCGTGCCTCCCGCGCCGCCCAGTTCATTTTGGAAAAGAATCCACGCCATGATCCCCGGAATGACGATCACAAAGGGGATGAGCAGTTTCAGGAACGCGGCGAACAAGATGCCTTTTTGCCCCTCGGCGAGGCTCTTCGAGGCAAGCGTGCGCTGCGTAATGTATTGGTTCAGCCCCCAATAATAGAAGTTGGGAATCCAGATGCCGAACAACAATGCCGTGAACGGAAGCTCCGGGTGATCGTTGGGCAGGCGCATGTGCATCTTATCGCCGGCCTGCGCCATAAACGAGCCCCATCCCGCGATTAGTCCGCCCTCGGGCGTCATGGCCTGAAGCCCGAAAAACAACACGATGGCGCCGCCCAGAATCAGGGCGGAACCCTGGATGAGGTCGGCCCAGATGACCGCCTTCAGCCCGCCAAACACCGTATAGGCCGCGGCCAGGATGCCGATGAGCCAGATGCTGGCCACCAGCGGCCAATCAAAAATGGCATGTATCGTCAACCCCCCGGAATACACCACCGCCACGATGGTCACACAGACATAAACCACCATGAGAAACAGCGACATGATCGTCCGCGCCGCGGCATTGTACCGGTATTCAAGGTATTCAGGAATGGTGAAAATGCCCGCGCTCAAAAAACGGGGAAGGAAGAACACGGCCACGAAAACCAGCGTGATTGCCGCAACCCACTCGTAACTTGCGATGGCAAGCCCCACATTGCCCGCGCCCGCGCCGCTCATGCCGACAAACTGCTCCGTCGAGATGTTCGCCGCGATCAGCGAAAAGCCGATCAGCCACCAGGTCGCGCCGCGCCCCGCCAGGAAATAGTCCGCGCTGTTCTTTTCCCGGCGGCTCTTGTACATGCTCACCCCCAGCACCGCCGCCACAAAAAGAAGGATGGACAGATAATCAATAAAGGTCATGGTCATGGATGGATATTCCTTGTCACGCGTTTTCTTTCATCCTAGGCGGGACTCAGCAGCCTTAATTTGAGCCCAACCGTCCCATTATCGTAAAAGGGGTCCTCCGTCTTCAAAAACTCCCGCCGCCCCTTTTTCACCCCCTTGAATGCCGGCATCCCAGCCTCTATCATGACACGGAGCATTTCTGGGGCCTTTTTTGCCGGCCATGGAAGAACAAGGAGAGCGGAACGATGCTGGGAACCCTGCTGTTGGCGTCAAGCGTGCTTTTTTTCGGGGTGGCGGAGGGCGTTGAGCGTTTCCCGGTGGCAGGGGCGGCGGAACTGCGCGCCTCCGCGGGCGATTGGCTGGTGACGGGCGAAGCGCAGCCCGCAAGAATCGTGCGCGGTGCCGGTGGCCGCGACCTGTTTCTGGTCAACGGCCTGGTGGCGCGGCGGTTCCGGATGTCTCCTAATGCCGCGACGGCGGCCCTGGATGATCTGCGCACGGGCAAGTCCCTGTTGCGGGCGGTCAAACCCGAGGCACGCGTGCGGGTGGATGGGGTGGACTACACCGTCGGCGGCTTGGCGGGACAGCCCAACAACGCCTACCTGAGCGAGGAGTTCCTTGACGCGCTCACGGCGGCTCCCGGGGCGCTCCAATGCGTCCAGGTGGAGGAACTGCCCGTCGAACCGCGCATGGGCTGGAACCACGTGCGGCATTGCGCGCCCGGCAGCGTGTGGCCGCCCAAGGGCGTGCATCTGCGGTTTGAGTATGCGCCGCCCGAAGGGGCCGCGAAACCATTCACAGTCTCGGTCCATTACGAGTTGTATGATGGCATCCCCGTGTTTTGCACATGGCTAACCTTGCACAACAACAGCGGCGCCCCCATCGTGCTCGACTCCTTCTCGAACGAAATTTTGGCCGTGGTGGAACATGGTTCCACCGTCGAAAGCCGCGACATGGCCGTCCAAACGCCCAATCTCTTCGTCGAAACCGAATATGCGTTCCTCGGAATGGGGGCTTCCGATTCGTCGCGGCACTCCGTATTCTGGATGAACGACCCGGAATACGCCACCCAGGTCAATTACGAATTGAAAACCCCCTGCCTGCTGGAAACCCGCCCGGAATTCGGCCCCGCCGAAACCATTGCACCGGGCGGCGATTTCATCTCCTTCCGTACCTTCACCATGCCCCTCGACAGCTATGATCGCGAGCGCAACGGCCTCGCGCAACGCCGCTTTTACCGTACCGTGGCGCCATGGGCCACGGAAAATCCGTTGATGATGCACGTGCGTTATGCGGACCGCAAAACGGTCTTCAACGCCATTGACCAATGCGCCGAAACCGGTTTCGAGATGGTGATCCTCACGTTCGGCAGCGGTTTTGATCCCGAAGACGATTCGGACCGCAACTTAACCACCATGAAGGAATACAATGAGTACGCGAAATCAAAGGGCATCGAGATAGGCGGCTACTCGCTTCTGGCCTCACGGCATATTGATGAAAAGAACGATGTCGTCATGCCCGAAGGGAAAAAGCCCGCCTTCGGCGCTTCTCCCTGTCTGCTGAGCGAATGGGGCAACGCGTATTTCACCAAATTGACTTCCTTTTTTGAACAAACCGGGTTCTCGCTGCTTGAACATGACGGCTCCTACCCCGGCGACGTATGCGCGTCAACCGTCCACCCCGGCCATGCGGGCCTTGCCGATTCGCAATGGAAACAATGGCGCAAAATCACCTCGTTTTACCACTGGTGCCGGGAAAAGGGCATCTACCTTAATGTGCCCGATTATTACTTTCTCTCCGGCTCGAACAAGACCGGCATGGGCTACCGGGAAACCAACTGGTCGCTCCCGCGCGCACAGCAGGTCATCCATACGCGCCAGAACATTTTCGACGGCACCTGGGAAAAGACCCCGTCCATGGGATGGATGTTCGTGCCGCTCACCGAATACCACGGCGGCGGCGAAGCGGCCACCATCGAGCCGCTCGACGAACACCTCGATCACTACGAACGCATGCTGGTGAGCAATCTCGCGTGCGGTGTGCAGGCCTGTTACCGGGGGCCGCGCCTGTATGATACGGACCGCACCCGCCGCATGGTTGCAAAATGGGTGGCATGGTATAAAGAATACCGGGATATTCTCGAAAGCGATCTCATCCATGGGCGGCGCGCCGACGCGCGGGACGTGGACTGGATGTTGCATGTCAATCCCGCCCTCGAACACAAAGGCATGTTAATTGCCTTCAATCCACTCGGCGAATCCATTACGCGAACCATTTCCGTTCCCCTTTATTACACCGGATTGACGGACAAGGCCGAAGTGCGTATTGAAGACAAGGATGCCCGCATGGTCCCGCTCACCCGCGAGTACAAGGTGGATGTGGAACTGAACATCCCGGCGGAAGGCTTCACCTGGGTCCTGTTCAAATAATTCGCAAACAAGGAGAGACAAAAATGCATTTGTTCACTATTTCCGCATTTTCTGAATCCGGTAAAAGCACGCTCCTGACCATAGGACTCGTCCTGGCCCTCCTTGGCGCGGGTTGCCAAACCACGCCCTCAACAGCAAAAGAACGCGCGCCAGACCTTGAAATACAGGACCTGTTCGAGGGCGTGCGCATCCCGAACATTGATGTGGCCATGGACGGCACGATTCTCGCCTTCGCGAAATCGGGCCATTTGCTCCGCCGCAGCGAGGATGGCGGCAAAACATGGAGTCACCCGCAGGAGGTGGGCGAGGACGGCGGCGGCAGTTGCATTGTTGACCGGACTTCCGGCGATGTGCTGATGGTGCGGGCCGACAAAGGCTATCTCTGGCGCAGCAAAGACCATGGCAAATCCTGGGCGCGTGAAACCATCACAATCCTTCCCAACCCGTACGGACATGGCACGCCGGACGGCATCCCGATGGACACCAGTTGCTCGGAATCCGGGGTTACCCTGTGCCATGGCAACTATCCGGGGCGCCTGTTGATGCCCGGACGCATCATGCCCCCGAAAGGAAACAATGATCAGGAATGGTGGCCGTATCACTACGACACCTCCATGTACAGCGATGATGGGGGCGGGACATGGCAGGTGAGCGGCCCTGTCCAGAGCGGAACCGGCGAGGGCACGCTGGCGGAAATGTCAAACGGCGACATCTATTACAACGCCCGCTCGCACTTGTCCATAGACCATCGCCGCCAAATCTCCTGGAGTTACGATGGCGGCGCGATGTATGTGGATTGGCGGGTGTGCAACGATCTGCGCGAGGTGGGCGAACCGTTTTATTTCAAATATGGCTCGGAGCCCAGCTACGGCTGCAATGCGGGGCTGGTGCGGCTGCCGCTCGAATGCACCGGCGGCAAGGATGTGATGGTCTTCAGCACGCCCGACAATCCCGGCAAGAGCCGGATTCGCATGTCGGTGTGGGCAAGTTTCGATCGTGGCAAAACCTGGCCGGTGAAACGGCTGGTCTATGAAGGGCCCAGCGCCTATTCGTCGCTTGCGGTGGACAAAAACGGCAACATTTATCTGCTCTTTGAAAAGGGCGTGAAAAAATTGTATGAGACGGTGGCCTTTGTCAGATTTGATCTGGCCTGGCTGGCCAACGGCCACGATCTTGAAGCACTTATGGCCACCCCGGTAACGATTCACCGCCCGCTGGGCGAACGCAAACGATGAGGGATGCCGGTGCGGAACGGCGGCTAAAGCAGGAGGCCGCCGCGGCACTTTCCCGGCAAACAACGGAGGATACAAACGACCATGAAGAGGCTGAACCACATTTCGCGCCACATTGGAATCACAGGGAGCCTTGCGGCCCTTGTTTTTGCTTGCTTATTGACGATGATGCCCAGTTGCGCCTCCGCCGGCAAATCAGAGGAAAAACCCGGCGCGAAGGCCCGGGAGACCGTTGAACGGTACCCCTTCAAGACGGCGCTGGTCACCCGCTGGGGGCGCAATGTCACCCCGGAAAATGCCTGGACCGAATACCCGCGCCCCCAGTTGGCGCGGGACGCATGGCAAAATCTGAATGGGTTATGGGACTACGCCATTACGCCGATTACCCAGACGGCCCCGCCGGAACACTGGGCGGGTAAAATCCTGGTTCCCTTCTCCCTGGAATCCAAGCTTGGCGGGGTCCAGTGCCTGCTTCAGCCAAACGAAGCGCTGTGGTATCGCCGTTCTTTGGATATTGCCTCCACGGCGGAGCAGCGGACGCTTCTGAATTTTGAAGCGGTGGACTACCGCTGCGAAGTCTGGCTCAACGGCCTCCCCGTGGGGAGTCATCAGGGCGGCAACACGCCGTTTACGCTTGACGTGTCGAGTGCCGTGCGCCAAGGCGCAAACGAGATTGTGGTGCGCGTGGAGGATGCCACGGAGGCATGGCAGCTTCACGGGAAGCAGGTCCTGCGGCCCAAGGGAATCTGGTATACCCGTGTTTCAGGGATTTGGCAAACGGTGTGGCTGGAGCAGGCGCCCAAGACCTATATCGAGGACCTGTGCATTCACACGGATGCGGAGGCCGGCATCGTGCGCCTGGGGGCGGAAATAAACGGCCCCGGAGAGTGCCCGGCGCTTCGGGTGACGGTGAAAGACGGGGAACGCACTGTGGCCTCCAAGGAGGGTCCCGCGGCGGGGATTGATATCCCCCTGGAAAACCCGATACGTTGGACGCCGGACACGCCCCACTTGTACACCCTGGACATTGCATTGCTGGATAAAAGCGGGAACACCGTGGACCGTGTGACGTCCTACACCGGCATCCGAAGCATTGGCAAGGCCCGCGGCACGGACGGGCATCTGCGCTTCACCCTGAATGGGGAACCGGTTTTTCACTGGGGGCCGCTGGATCAGGGCTGGTGGCCCGACGGCCTGCTCACCCCGCCCTCGGATGAGGCGATGCGCTACGATATCGAGTACCTGAAAGCCGCGGGGTTCAACATGATCCGCAAGCACATCAAGGTGGAACCGCGCCGCTATTACTATCATTGTGACCGCCTGGGCATGATGGTGTGGCAAGACCAGCCCAGCGCCGGGCACGGCCCGAAATGGACGTTCATGATGCCTGAGCCAGAGGACGCCCAATGGCCGGACGAGCACCACTCGCAGTATATGCTGGAACTGGAACGCATGGTTGACACGCTGGAGAACCATCCGTGCATCGCGGTCTGGGTGCCGTTCAACGAGGCGTGGGGCCAGCACCGTTCCATGGAGGTGGGCCAGTGGCTCGCGCAACGGGACCCGTCCCGCCTCGTGAACATCGCCAGCGGGGGGAACTTCTGGCCCGTGGGAGACATCGCGGACAATCACGCTTATCCACATCCCAACTTTCCCTTCGACGCCGCGCGCTATGAATCCTTCATCAAAGTGGTGGGCGAATTCGGCGGCCATGGATTCCCGGTGGAAGGCCATCTCTGGAATCCGGACCAGAAAAACTGGGGCTACGGCCAACTGCCGCAAACACTGGACGAGTACAAGCAGCGCTACCGCGTTTCTCTCGAACACCTTAAGGACTTGCGCGCGCAAGGCATAGCGGCGGGCGTGTACACCCAGACCACGGATGTGGAAAGCGAAATCAACGGTTTGCTCACCTACGACCGTGAGGCGGCGAAAATACCCGCCGAAGAACTGGCGGCACTCCGCCAAGAACTGCTTCCGTCGAAAGCCCCTGACAACCCGGCCTCCTTGCCATTGGTGGATATCTCCGGGGAAACCCGGCGGCACGTCATTATTGCCGCCGGAACGGAAGAGGTTTACCAAGGGCATCCCACCACGGTGCTGATGCCGGACGGCAAAACGATGTTTGCGGTTTGGTGCATCGAGCACGGCGGCTATGCGGGGCCCATGGCACGGAGCAAGGACGGCGGCCTGACATGGACGCGCCTTGACGATCAACTCCCAACAGGTTTCAAAACACACATGAACTGCCCCAGCATCTACCGCATGACCGGCCCCGATGGCCGGGAATGGCTCTGGGTCTTTTCCGCCTGGACCGGCGGACGGGACCATCCGCCGTATATGCCGCGCATTGTCAGTGAAGACGGCGGCGACACGTGGCGCGAGATGCCGCCGCTCGGAGACGCATTCGAGTGTGTGATGACTTTCAGCTCCGTGTCGCGCCTGAAAGATGGACGTTATCTTGGCATGTACCACCGGCGCTGCGGCCCGGACAAGAAATCCCTCCAGGTCATGCAGACCTTCACCGCCGATGGAGGGCTAACGTGGTCCACGCCAACCGTTGCCGCGGAGGTTCCCGGCAAAATGGCCTGTGAACCGTTCGTCTTCCGTGCGCCCGATGGCAATGAGCTTTGCTGTCTCATGCGCGAGAACACGCACAAGGGCCGCAGCTTGGTAATGTTCAGCACCGATGAAGCGAAAACCTGGACCACGCCCCATGACACCCCCTGGGGACTGACCGGCGACCGCCACATGGGGGTCTATACCCCGGACGGACGCTTGGTCATCGCATTCCGCGACAAGGCGATTGAAAGCCCTGCCTCCGGGCATTTCATTGCTTGGGTGGGCACATATGACGATATCCGCCAAGGTAAGCCGGGGCAATGCCGCGTCAAGCTGCTGCACAGTCACGCCGGGGGGGATTGCGGGTATCCCGGATTGGAACTGCTTCCGGATGGAACCCTCGCCGCCACGACCTACATCAAGTATCGTCAGGGAAACTCAAAACACTCCGTGGTGTGCACACGGTTCAAAATGGACGAGATAGACGCCCTGCTAAAAGCACTCCCGGAAACCCGGAAGCCATGAGCGCCACCCCCCCCATACTGCTCTTGGGCGCGTATGGGCTTGCCGGCCGCGCTATTGTGGAACGATTGGCCGAACACACGCCGTATCCCATCGTTGCCGCGGGACGGAATGCGGAAAAATTAAACTCGCTGCGGGACATTCTCAATAACGAACGGGTAGACCGTTGTATCCTTGACGTTTCCGATCCGCCTGCGTTGCGCGATGCCTGTGCCAATGCCTCCTTTGTCATAAACGCGGTGGGACCCTTTGCTCAACATGGGGCCGGCATTGCGCGCACCGTGGTGGAGTGCGGACGCCCCTATCTCGACTGCGCGAATGAACAATGTCATTACCGCAGGCTTACCGGACTCGACGCGTTGGCCCGGCGGAAAAATGTCCCCATGATAACCGCCGCCGGGGCCATTCCTGGAGTGTCCACCCTGTTGATGGCACAAGTACTGCACCATTTCCCCGAAGCCGCTGAAATGGATTGCTGCTGGGCGCAGTGCCGGCATGCCTACGCCGGCGCCGGCCTTGCCTCGGTGATGGGCGGCATCCTCGAAGCTACCGATCGCCCGGAGACCATGCGCCACGGAAAGCTGGTTCCCGTTGTTATCGGACGTTCCACCCGCTTCTTCGATCTGCAAGAACCGTTCGGGCGTAAACGTCTTATGGAAGTGCCCACCATTGACAGCCTTACTCTTCCCAAACACTTCGCATTACAGGAAATGCACACTTGGTTTTATATGGGCGATCTCCCTACATGGCTCTTGGGAATTGTGCGCCTTCTGCAACCCAATCGCCGCCCCTGGGCCTACCGATTCATCGAGGCCATCATGCGGCGCATTAACGACCAGGAAACCCGAAAGGCTATTGCTTCCAATGTGGGGCCGGAGTGCCTCTTATGGGTCGAAGCACGGAATCAACGCGAAACCAAGTCCAGTAGTATCCTGTTCCGCGATGGGGCCGTTGCCACCGCCTGCTTCCCGGCCTATGTCGCGGACCGCTATCTGCGCGGCGAAATCCGGGATACCGGGCTTCTCACGCCGCTCGATCTTCTCGCAGGGGATGAACTGCCGGAAATAACCAAAGGGGCGGTCATCGAGTCGGATATAAAGTAAAACGGAAACCATAGAGGAGACGCATTCATGAAATCCGCCCCAAAAGCCATAATATGGGTTCTTTCCTGCTCAATGCTCCTTGTCTGCTCCTGGGGAAGCGCGCAGAGCGCCGACGGCATAAACTGGAAGAACGAAGAGGGCCGCTGGAGCGCCGCGCGCGCCAAAGAATGGTATGCACGGCAGAAATGGATGACGGGCGCCAATTTTGTACCCAGCACCGCCTCGAACCAGCTTGAGATGTGGCAGGCGGAAACCTTTGATCCAACCACCATTGACCGTGAATTGGGGTGGGCCGCCGGCATCGGATTCAATGTCATGCGCGTCTTTCTCCACGACATGGCATGGAAGGCCGATCCCCAGGGGTTCGAGAAGCGGGTTGATCAATACCTTTCAATTGCGGACAAGCATGGCATCCGCACCCTGTTCGTATTGTTCGACAGTTGCTGGAATCCCTTTCCCAAACTGGGGCCGCAGGAAGAACCCATGCCCGGCGTGCATAATTCGCGGTGGGTGCAGTCACCGCATATTGATATCCAGAAAGACCCCGCGCGCTATGACGAACTTAACCCTTATCTCACGGCGCTCCTCACACGATTCAAGGACGACCCCCGCGTGTTGGGATGGGACCTGATGAATGAACCGGGCAATGGGAATGAAACGCAGGGTGAAAAGTGGCCTATCGAAGAAAAGAAACGCGCACATGGGATTCTGGTGGGCAAACTTTTCGATTGGGCACGGGAAGTGAATCCCTCCCAGCCCCTTACCGCGGGCGTGTGGGCGGACATTGTCCCGAAAAAAGGGTCTTCGCGAGGATCTGTGGGTAGAGTAGCAGTTTAAGGTAGCATCCA
>CAYYRW010000020.1:0-107780 GCA_964474205.1 uncultured Nitrospirales bacterium
GCAATCATTTGGCCTTTTGTCAATACCCGGACCCGCTCTTAACCGAACACGAATGAATTAACATTCTATCCGCACTAGCACAAAGCGAAGGTTTTAGAACACATGATGAAACAAGGGGATGTATTCTTGATTTCTGCGACAACATGCCAGACATTATTAAGGGGATCGATGGCGGTCCACAATTTTGCAAAAGCCATCGAGAACAGATTATCGCTAGAGATTCAACACATCTTCTGAAACTCGCTGAAGCAATCCGTAATACAGACGAGCTTTCCAAACAAGATGTTGAAGTGACAAGGAGGGTGGTTTCATTTGATTCTCCAGTTCAAATTGGGATAGTTGTTGCATTAAAAGAAGAGTTTCGGGAACTGTTCGCACGAATCCAGCGCCACGCAAAACCTGTTGTCAAGGAAGATATTAATCAGTACTACTATGTTTTTGAAACAGGCAGTGGTCCTAATTCCTATAAATGTGCTGCGACATTTATTGGTGGGATGGGGATAGACAAGGCAGCATTGGCGGCAGATCGACTGATGGCACAGTTCCATCCCAATACAATAATAAACATTGGTATTGCAGGTTCAATGGACTCTGATGTGCGTGTTGGTGATGTTGTAATAGCAGAACAAGCAAACAATTATCTTGCCAATGCAAAAACTATTGAGGGTCCTTATGCGGCAACGTTGAATTTTCAGCTTAGTGGGGATCCTTACAAGAGTACACCCAGATATGTAACCGACGCCAAGAATCTTGAATTTGCACATCCAGACCGCATGGAAGCATGGCGTTCGACTTGCTCTCAAAATCTGACCAAAATTGTAAAGGAAATAGAGCTAAAAACTTTACAGGACCAGGGATTAATTAGAGAAACTCCCAGCCTTCATGAAGGAAACATTGCTTCAGGAACAATTGTTGGTGCAAGTGAATTGTTCGCCACATGGTTAAAGGAACGAGGAGACCGCAAATATCTCGCTATTGAAATGGAAGCCGTTGGTGTAATGGCTGCCGCTTATACGCGTCCTACCGATACCTTGGTAATTCGCGGAATTTCTGATTTTAGCGATAACCGGAAAACGGAGTTGGAACGTATTTATCAAGGATCTCTTCGGCGATATGGCATGAGTAATGCGTTGGAATTTCTTTGGACACTAATCGCCTTGAGGGCGTTTCGAACTTCCCCATCCATAGTAAATGCCTGACCAAGATTATGTTGATTCATGACGTGATAATCAGGACAACTGAGAGAATGCCTCAAAAAATATTCTGTAAAAAAGAACTGGCTGTTTCGTCTTAGAAATAATATTATTGACAACTTGTTGGGTGCTTCTCCAGAATGGCCGGAAGTATGGAGGAAGCCTGTTTATGCGTGTGTATTACTTGATGTTGTTTGTTGTTCTGGCGGGTGTGTCGTGTCCTGTATGGACGGAGGAAACGAGTTGGCAGCCGGGCCTTTCGGACCGTGAGTTGGCGATTCAGCGGTGGTTTTCGGCGTTGACGTATATGCAGGGGCATGAGGCGAAGCCGTGGGCGGAGTGGTTTGACGATGGAAATCAGTTCGGCGTGACGGCGTTCCGGTATCAGTTCGCGTTTTGCGGGTATGGGTGTGTGGCGATGGCGGCAAAGACACCGGCGTACCGGGAGTTGCTCCAGAAGCAGTTGCTGGATTTGTGTCTAAGGATGATTGACCGGCGGACGTGGCCGTATGTGGTGGGGTATTGGAACTATGGGGAGGGGCCTCCGGACCCCTGCAAGTATGAGAATGTGATGTACACGGGGCATCTGACGCAGTTAATGAGCCTCTATGAATTGATGACCGGCGATATGCGATTTTCAGAGGCGGGATGGGATTTCACGTGGGAGGATGGGCGGTCGGTCCACTATCGCCTGGAAGACGCCATTCGCGGATTGCATGATCAGAGTGTGGCGAGTCCGACTGGGGGCATTTGTTGCGAACCGGGGCTGGTGTTCGCGGACTGTAATTCGCACAGTGCTGCGTCGTTTGTGGTGTTCGATTTGGTGCACGGTACCTCTTATGGTGATTGTAATCAACGCTGGTTCGATTGGATGAAGGTTCATTTCCGCAACAAGGTCCCCTTTACGCCCGACTTCCTTTATGTCATTTACGACCAGAAAAAAGAGATGTTTTACCCTGCGGGGGATGTGGGGGCGGATTGCTGGGCGTTGGGTTTTGGATATCCCTGGTTTCCGGACAAGCAGCTTCTTGAGGAAGGCTGGAACTCCATTTGCAGAAGGAACAAATGGATAGAACCTGAGGAGGGCCAGTGCTACGTCAAGAACAATGTTGTGGTCGGCTGTTGTGGCGGCAGTTCGCTGGGGATGGCCAACAGTTTTATTCCGTTAGTGGGGGTGCAGGCTGAGGGGAAGAATTGCCCGAGGGCGCATAAGCTGTTGAAATGGCTTGAGACTGCGTATGGCAAAGCGCTGGATACGGATGGAGACGGACATACGGAAAGTTATGCGTATGCGGTGTGCCCGAAGCACCGCATTCCCGCGACGGGCGTTATCGCCACCGCATTGGCCACGGACGGCGATTCGATGCGCCAACTCTACCGTACGTCACGCAAATCCATTTTTGACGAACCCGCCCTGGTCCATGTGGATTACCCGAATGTCTTTGTGTGCGCCGCGGAATACCGCGCGCCGGTGCTGCGGTTTGTGGTGCGTAAGGGAAAACCCGGTTTTTCCGGCGCCACCGAATTTCGTTGCACACGGATTCCGGGCGCGGTTTCGGTGTTGCGCGATGGCGCGCCGTGGACGTCGTTTGCGCAAAGCGGGGCTGAATTGACCATCACGAGCGATATGGATGTGGAACACGTTTTCGAGGTGCGGATCAGGTAAGGGCACGGACATGCACTGACAAGCACAGACCTGCACGGACAAACACGGGCAAATCCAGCATGGCGTTGCCGCACCAAAGAAAGACGGGGGCCGGGATTTGATAGCGATGCCAATGCCGATACCGATAGCATTCAAGGTAAATGGCTTATGGAAGTGACGGGATGAATTTCTTCAAAAACATGACGAAAGATGACGGATAGCAGTATTGACTGCATATTCCGGCGATACGCCTATTGATGAAAGGAAAACATTTCAGTGGGAGGGGGTCTCCCCCGCGCGTTCATAAAATGTCATGCCCACGCGCTGAATGTGTTCCGTTAGGGCCGGATCGTTAATCATGGAACAAATGGAGAGATCGATTGTATAGGGCAGAAGCAAGTCGTCGAGTTCTTGCATGATTTTGTACAGAACCTGCAAGGTCAGATCATCTCCTCCCTGCAGCGTCAAATCGATGTCCGAACCGGCTTTGTGAGTGCCTTTGGCGCGCGACCCATAGAGCGTGGCCTTTTGCACTTGCGGATGATGCGCAAGAACAGTGCGGATTTTTTGCAGGGTATCTTCTTCGATGCCAAAGCTGGGCATCATGCATTCTCTTCTCGTAAAGAAAGTAGTCTGGCATGTAATTTGGAAAATTCTGAAATATACCGGGTGCTGATGGCCGTTACTATTTGCCCTGCCACGTCTTCATTGTAGGTGTGAGTGGTCAAGGTTCTACTGGTGATCATATCCATCCAGATTTCGCCGTTTTCAATCAAACCGCGATTGAAGGCTAGACGAAAGGCATCCCGGCTGCCGTGGATGTTGGTTTCTCCCTGATCCTCGAAATAATCCTTCAAGGTATTCCATGCGAGTTCATAATTATACTCAAACGCCTGAATTAACCCCTGTTTTTCGAGTTCATTCAAGGTGTTTTTCTCCAGGAATTTTTGAAGTTGGTGTAATGCTTTGGAAAAATGATTCAAGCGTTGAATCCATCGTATATCGTGAGATCTCACGAGTTTTCTCCCAAAACGGTTCGATTCACTGTTACTGGCGTCTTTTTCACTCGACATGCTGAACAATCATGACGTAATACCGGCAGCGTCTAATGCTACCCGGAGCCTGTTAATATGTCAAGCAAGAGATGCTTTGTAAAACAGTTTTGTTTTTGGGTTAGTCTATGGCCATAATGTTTCCGTTAATGTACGTATCGGCGCTGTTACGAAACGCAATCAAGGTTAATGCATGCCCATAGACTCAGAATCCGAAAATAACGTCCATCCGCCCAAACGCCTGCTCCTGTTGGTGGGAGCATTGTCAGTTCTTGTGGCGTTTAGTTTTCAGGGAAGCCGGGGACTGTATGAATCCACGGAGGGCCGTTACGCGGAATGCGCCCGGCAGAGCATGGAACAGGGGACATTGGACGAACCAGTGCTCAATGGGGAGAATCATTGGACGAAACCGCCGCTGGCATATTATGGCATGGCGGCGGGGATGGCGGTGTTGGGTACGAACACCTGGGGGGTGCGGATTGGCCTTTCGTTTGCCTTTTTGTTCACGGTGTGGGCGGTGTATGGGATGGGGGGATTGATCTGGGGAAAACGGGCCGGACTCTTGTGCGCCATCGCGTACGGCCTGTCTTTCTTTCCTCCCATAGCCGCATGGATAGTATCCACAGACACGTATTTGGCGTTGTGGGAAGCGTTGGTGTTTTGGGCTTTTTGGGCGGCGGTGCGGCGGAATCAGGGAAGATATGTGGTGTTGATGTGGTTGGCGCTCGGACTTGCTTTTCTGACAAAAGGATTTCCGTCCGTTCTCTGTATGGTGGCGCCGGTGGTGGCCTATGTATATATGCGCCGTTCCGGGGAACCGCTCCCCCGTTTTCTGAATCCATTGGGCGTGGTGCTGTTCCTGGGGGTGGGTTTTTCCTGGTATATTGCCAAGGCGGCCGCGCATCCGGGGTTGTTTCATTATTGGATAATGGAGGAAGGCGTCGGTAGAAATGTTTGGGGGGAATTTAACCGCAACGCACAGTTTTACAAACCCCTGACCATTTACGGACCCGTGTTGTTGGGCGGGGTGCTTCCTTGGGCGGGATTGATTGCGTGGCATTATAAACGCATCCCCTGGCCGGGCGGGCGCTGGCTGCGTGTGACCGCATGGCCGTGTTCCGCTGAATGGCTGTTTATCCTAACCAGCCTCTTTATTCCCCTCTTGATTTTGTGCCTGAGCACGTCGCGCCTGCCAATGTATGTACTGCCCCTGTTTGTACCCATCGCACTTGCCATGGGCAAGGGGCTCGATTATTTGTTGGAAAAGGGACATTTGCGCCTGCGCACGGTTCTTGCGGCGGCCTGCGCCACGGCGCTTCTTTTGATTGCAGTCAAAGGCATTGGTTCCCATATTGATTCCCCCAACGATATGGCGCGCCTTGCCCGGGATGTGAAACGTGTGCTTGATCGGTATCCGAAACACGAGTTGTATGTACTCAAGCAAAATCCACTGTATGGCATTCAGTTTTACTTGAACAACGAACGTATTGGCAAGGTCAAGCTTGAGAATGCAGGGGATTTGATTACAAAAGCGCAAGCAGGCACTCCCCAGTTAACCCTCCTGCGGACCAAATATCTGAAAGGACCTCGATCTTTTCTTGATCCCAGCCTGTATGACATGTTTCCCATCAATCATTCCTGGGCATTGATCGCCATGCCGGCCACGGCGGCCAATGCCAAACCGGCCCAATGATGTTGGTTTACGCCAGAATGGATACTCTGATGCGTTCGAACTCAGGCAGGTTTAAGACGGTGCTGGCAGGTTTTTTGTGGTGCGAAACCTTTGTGGGTTTTGGCCTTCACTGTTTCTGGTTGTTCTCAAAGAGCACGCCCCTGGCGGTGGATAATGCCTGGGGTGTGTTGTATTTGCTTCTTCCTTTTTTGTGCATGTTTTTTGTAGGGGTTCTGGCGAAAATCGCGGGGATTCGGCGTGCGTTTGCACAGGTGGAAGCGCCGCTGCATTGGATGGCCTGTTTGGTTCAATTTCTTTTGCTCTTCTATGTGGTGGTGAAGGATCCTTTTTCGGGTTTGTTTCCCTTGGGCACGCCCATGGTGCTATGGAGCGCCGGGTGGAGCATGGCGCTGGCGGCGAACATGGTTACCCATCTGCGCGAACAGGCCGTGGCGCGCAGTACGCCCATGGCGGTTCCCGGGCCTGCCGCGGCGGCAATGATTGTCCTGTGTTGGGGGGCGATGGTGTGGTTGGGGTCCGGCATGGCGTGGGTGGTGTATTTCTGGACCGCCTCGATAGTGCTGCATGCCATTTGGGCTTCCATGGCGCCGCGCCAACAGCCGCAAGAGGGGATGTGCGGGATGAGGGGAATGGTTCGGGGAGAACAGGTGTCCACGCAAGCGGAAGCGTTGTTCTGGCTGGCGTTTCTGCTGCTGTTTCAGGTGCGGGCCATCAGTATTGGCGCGCCGGCAGGAACCTTTGAAACGAAACCCGCCCTGTATGTGGGCCTGTTCTGCGGGCCGCAATTTCTCGCGGGGGCGGCATTATTTCTTCTGGCGGCGCGCGGGGGCCTCTCCCCCTTGGTCCATTTTGTTGTTGCGGCGGGCTTGGCAATGGCGCCTTCCGTTACGGGCGGGATGCTGGCCTTTGGGGCGGGGTATGCCTTTCCCGCGCTGTACCGCGTAACGCGCCGTCAAGGGCCGCTGGGGTATGCGCTGTCCTGCGCACTCATTTCAAGCATTTGGATGGTTGGTCTGGCGGGCTTCACGTTTTGCGGGTTGATCGCGGACTATAAAGCGGCCCAGGCGAGCGTGCACATTCTCCAGCTCGGGTCAAGCATTCTGATGGCGGTATTGTTCGTGCTTTGGGTGTGGGCGGGGCGCATTCGCCGGGAACCGCGTGAACCAAATGAAAACAGCGCCATACGGTCCATTGCCCCGGCATGGGTGTTTTGCCTCCTTCTCATCATGGCGGTGGCGCCGGGGATCGCGGTTCTGGTCTCAACCGCGTGGCCGCCCTTCCGCATGCAGCGTTCGCTGCACCAACCCGTGGATACGCCGATGGGGCTCTGTCACGCGGGTCTGGGCCATGACGAGGAACGGGGCAAATTGTTGAATGACCTCGGAGTACAGTCCATCCGCATGGGATTCGCCTGGGGGCGCATCCAGCCCGCGCCGGGCGTTTGGAAGGATGAACCGTTCGATCTGGAGTTGATCCGGGCTATTCAACGGGGAATAATCGTGGCGGGTGTTTTCGACTATGACAATGATAATGTCGAGCAGAACCCGGACGGCAGGACACGCGATAAATATATCGCGCCATCCGATATTCCCCTGTTTTTGGACTATGTCCGGCATGTGGTGGAACGGCACAAGGATACGATACGTGCTTGGGAGATTTGGAACGAACCGAATATTTCACGGTTCTGGACCGGGACCATGGACGAATTTTGCGTGCTGGCGCGGCGCACGGCGGAATTGATCCGGGAGATTGATCCGTCATCCTCCATCATCGGTACCCCCATGACCGGCCCCCTTGGCGTGGTGACGCCAAGCGGCATTGAGGCGCTTCATGCCTCGGGTGCGTTAAAACAGGTGGACCATCCGAACGGGCATTTATATCTCACCGATCCGCGCCATTATTATTATGAGTTCTACAAACTGATCGGGGCGGCGCGGCGTTTTAATCACCCCGGCTCGCTTTGCATCACGGAAATGGGATCACCGGACGGGGGGGCGTATCCTTGGCGCAGCGAAGGCGATCTGCTTGCCAGTCATGCCATTAAGGCCTATACCATTGGCACTTCCTTGGGAGTGACCATGATGAATTGGTATTGCCTTAAAGATGATTCTTTCGAGGACCAATCCGCGCATCCATTGAATTCCGAACATTTCTTTGGCTTGGTGCGTCCCGACAATTCCTGGAAGCCTTCCGCCTATGCGTATCGACTTTTCAGCCGGCATTGCACCCAGTGTGAAATCCGCAATGATCTGCTGAATGTTTCAGGCGGGCTGGCGGCGCGGCAATTGCGCGCCACCTTGTACCGTCGGGAAAACGGGGAATCCACGTTGGTGATGTGGTTTGAACCCATGCTGCGTCCTTGGGGGCGCGCCCATGTGAAGCTTGATTTGGGCGCCATCCGCGGCCCCGCAACGCTGCATGATATTGCTTCGGATTACAGTAAGGCGTGGCTGGACTCTTCGATAGAGATTTCCGAAACCCCGGCGGTGTTGTCGTTCACCGCAAACGACACCCAAGGGACGGTAACGCTTACAGTGTCCAGTTCGCCTGTGGATGCTTTCTGGCTGCTGGCATTGATCGTGTTGATTATCGGGTCCATGGTTTTGAGACGCCGTACAACGGGATAATGACCACATTGGCGGGACCAGACAACCCGCAAGGCGCGTTCATGCCAGAAGAATCCTGATCCTCCGGAGAACGCGTTCCACAATTTCCGAGGGCAGGGCACAAACAAACTTCGCCTCCCGCGCGCGCCAATCAAGATTCTTAAGTTGATCTGAGAGAACAACCCCATTAACGGGCAGGTCTTCGGGAATCTCAACTTCGAAGGGGTATCCTTTCTTCTTTGTGGTGATTGGGCATAGCAATGCCAACCCTGTTTTCCGGTTGTAGTCTACTGGAGAGAGTACAATGGCAGGACGTCTCCCGGAATGCTCATGGCCCTTTTGAGGGTTAAAGTCAATCCAAATAACCTCCCCACGTCCCGGAATATAATCCATAACTACCATTCCTCACAGCCAACCGGTTGACCCGTATCACATTCCTCATGACGATTTTCATCGGTTATCTGCTCTAACAGATGTGCCAAATCGAGTTCTTCTGCCGCCGGGGTTATCTCTAACCGTCCAGATTTCATTCTCAAGTCCACGGTGCTTTCCACCGTTAAACCCAAGTCCGCGGCCATAGAGCGGGGAATGCGTAAGGCAAGGCTATTCCCCCATTTTTGGACTTTTGTTTGCATATCTTTCATCTCCAATGTATCTACAATGAATATACCCCCCAGGTCGTGTTTTGTCAAGAAAACGATTGTTGTACAATAGTCCTTGGGTAAACGAACAGGAGGAGAGACCCTATGTGCCGCATGTTTCCGCGTTGGGTGTTTATTTCATTATTTTGCTGCACCGTGGCGATGGCAGCGCTCGGCGAGGGGCGTCCCATCGTTTCGTTGGATGGCGCGTGGTCGTTTCGCATGGACCCGCAGAATGTGGGTGAAACCGAACAATGGTTCTCCCCTGCCGTTGACTTTCAGGATTCTATTCAGGTGCCCGGTGCTTGGGAGGCACAGGGATTTGGCGCATCCACGGAAAAACTCCGTCATCATTTCATCGGCAAAGGATGGTATAAGCGCCAGATTGATATTCCCGCCGATTGGCAGGGCAAGCGTGTTTTTCTGTGCTTTGGCGGAGTACACCGGTATGGCGCGGTGTGGGTGAATGACAAGTTTCTCGGAGAACATATCGGGTATCTCTCCCCCTTTGAATTCGATATCACGGACTGCGCGGCCCCCGGCACTTCCGCGATGATCGCCGTCCGGGTGGATTCCGAACAGCGTTGGGATGTTGATGCGCTTTTAGGGGCCTTTGATTTGATTGATTATATGGATACCTATTGGGGCGGAATCTGGGGTCATGTGCGTCTTGAAGCGCGCAATGCCACCTACTTTGAAGACCTTTTTGTGGAACCTTCTGTTGCTCCTCCCCACTGCCGTGTTTCCGCGGCGGTAAAAGGCACTCCTCCTGAAGGCGTTTCCCTGCATCTCGACATTCTTGATAAAAGCGGCAAGATAGTGGGAGAAACGGATGGTGCCGTGGTTTCGGCGGAAGAACGTGTTGCGCTTCAACTGGATGTGCCGGAGGCCCAACTTTGGACGCCCGATGCGCCGAATTTATATACGGCCCGGTTATCCTTGTTGAAGGGCAATGAGGTCATTGATCTGTGTGATACCCGATTCGGTTTCCGGCAAATCACTCTGGACGGTTCACGCATTCTGCTGAACGGCCAGCCTTTCTTTCTTCGGGGTTATGGCGATGACGCCATCTATCCGGAGACTATGGCGGCCCCGTCGGACGAAGCGGTGTACCGAAAGAAAATCGCCATCGCCAAGGACTGCGGTTTTAACCATGTACGCCATCACAGCCACATGCTTCCGCCGGAATATTACGATGTATGCGATGAACTCGGCATGCTTGTGTCCGCGGAACTGCCCATTGGGTATGAGCAGTTTTATAAAAAAGCGCAAGGTCCCGCACTTGATCTGTATAAGACGGAATGGTCCGCCGCCATACGCCGGTTCCGCAATCACCCCTCCATCTTTGACTGGAGCATGGGGAACGAAATGTATAAGGGCGTATCCATTACCCCTGATCTGTATCAAATCGCGAAAAGCCTCGATACGACGCGCCCGGTTGTGGATAGCGATGGGCTGATGCCCGCCAAGGGATTCCTGGATGGGACCATGGACCGTCCCACCCTCGACCTTTATTTTGTCCAATTCAATGTGTGGGAAACCCAGTTGGAAAATCCGCGGATTTATGATTGCCCCGCGCCCATCAAGCCGGTGATCTCGCATGAAACCGGAAATTACGTGACATTCCCCCTTCTTGATCAAATAGACCTCTTCAAGGATAACTTCATCCCCTTCTGGCTCAATGAGGCGCGCGATAAAGTCCAAAAAATGGGCTTGATGGCGGAAATACCCCTTTGGGCGGAAAATACCGGGAAGTTATACACGCTGTTGCGTAAAATTGACATCGAAACATTGCGCAAAAGCCCGAAAATCTCCGGATATCATTGGTGGCTGCTGCAAGACTATTGGACCACCTCCAACGGGATTATTGACTTCTATTTTCGGTACAAACCGGGCATAGACCGGGAATCCATACGGCAATTCAACAATGACGTTGTCCTGCTTGAGAACGGACTTCAGCGGGTGTACCGGGGGGGAGAATCGTTGCAGACCGCGTTGATGGTCTCTAATTTTGGGCCAAGAGAAATTACTCAGCCAACCCTTTTGTACACAATAACAATGGAAGGCAAGACGCTTGTGGAGCAATCCCGGCAGGTGGCCGCGGCGGCACAAGGCGCGTTGACGGAACTGGCAAAAATAGATGTTCCTTTGCCGGAGGTGGAAGCTCCCGCGCGGGTGACCGTCAAAACACAACTTCAAACGAATGGTGCCGCCTATGCGAATGAATGGTTCACGTGGGTGTATCCCGAGCATTCTTCAAAACAGGTTGCCCAAACGCCCATGTATGCAAGTGGTGAACTGTTGCCATGGCTGGAATCGTACGGTGCAAAGGCATTTCCCAAGGAGAAAACGTATCCTCCTGCCGCGGTCTATGTTAGCAATCAATTGACGCCGGAATTGCTTGATGCCGCGCTGGCGGGTGCTTCACTTGTTCTCTACAAACCCGAGGGAGTTTTCACTCCGGCGCGCACGCGTTTCAAAACCGCATGGTGGCTTGGCAGTCAAGACGATAATAACGCGGGAACGGTCGTCTACGATCATCCGATCACACGCGCCATGGCGCCGGAAGGCTGGTGCGATACCTCCTGGTACCATCTTCTGGAAAATAGTGAAGGTTATCTTTTCGACGGCCTGCCTGTGCAGCCCGAGCCGATTGTCCGGGGCGTGGAAGTAGCCTGCGTTTGCCGCAACAAATCCCTCTTGTTTCAAGCGTCTGTCGGCAAGGGCAGCCTGTTGGCCTGTGGGCTTAACCTCGATTCATTATCCGATACCGGCGGACCTTTTCCCGAAGCCGAATGGCTTACGGCACGCATGATTGAGTATGCCGCCTCCTTCCCCCACCCCAAAACCGTGTTCCCGGAAGATTTCCTTCGGGCGCGTGCACTGGACGCGCCGCACTTCGGTCCGCCGTTTATCGAGGGCTTTGCGAAACTCATTCGCAATGAAGGCGAATCGAGCAAATGGTTCACTTTCCGTAAAGAACACGACCGCACGGAAGTGCTGCGCCAGACCGAAACGGGCCGGGGGATTGAATGGGAAACCGCGCCTCTGCCGAAATCCTTTTCTGAAATCTCCGTCAGCATTGTGTTCGCCGGCGGGCTGGGTTGGCTTTCACAACCCGCCACCAAAGGCTTTTCGCTCAGCGTTAATGGAAAGGAGGCGCTTCAATTTGATGTGTGCAACGGGCGTGGCCTCTGGCGGGATGCCTCCGGACGCATCACCCTCAGCTTTGTGCCCAAGCGAATGACCTCCGAAGATGCCGCCGGTCTGTTTTATCTGGGAATCCCCCGCGATCTCGTCAAACCGGGCGAACCCTGCCGCCTTTGTGTCACGTCGCTCGGGTCCGGCAGCAAGCGGTGGTTTGCGCTGCATCCATACACGGATGTGCTGAATCGTACAAAAACTCCTGGATAAACTTGCCATTCAAAGTAGAGTGTTGGAGAAAGGCGCGTTCCCAATTTGGGAATGAAAAGGAAAAGTGAGGAAAACATAATGCGCAGAGTGTTATGTGTGGTGTATGGCTCGGTATTGGCCGCTCTGGCGGTAATCGGTGGGCTACTTATACTATTGTATCCTTTTTCGCCTTTGGCGGACGATTATCTCCAGCGTTATACACATAAACTGCTTCCCATCAGTCTTTCGTTGATACTCTTGGTGATGGCGTTGTTCGTTTTTTTCTGTATCGTGTTGGCGCGGCGGCGAAAATGGGTGTTGCAAGGGAAAAACCGTCTTTTTCATGTCTTCGCTTTTGTGTTGGCGCTCCTGCTTGATGCGGCCTTCCTTATGCTGGTATATACCCTGGTAACTTCAGCAAAGGCCATGGGAGAAATGAATTTGTTCATTTATCGGGCGATGGAATTTATTCCCTTGGCCGGCATGCTGGCGGTATTGGCGCTGCTGTTGTTTGTATTGCCTTGGTTTCGCTGCTGGGGGCGCGTGCGGTGGCGGGTATTGGCCTTTTTCGGGGTAGTTACATGGGTGATTTTTTTGGCGTTTGATCCGCGCCCCCCCAAGATCGTGGCGGGACCATGGCTGCAATTGGCTGAACCCGGCGAAATGACCGTATGCTGGATCACCAATGCACCCTCGACCGGATGGGTGGAGTATGGAAATGATCTTTCAATGTGTGCGCACGCCTCGCAGTATGGTTTGATTGATGCCATGACCCATATCCATCGTGTCACGATGAAAGGGCTTACTCCTGGAACTACCGTACGATATCGTGTGGCGGCCAAACGTGTTTTCGGCATCTATCCCATCTGCGCCCGGTTCGGTGCATCCATGCACGATGCAGCCCATACGTTCCATGTCCCTGACCCCTCCGCAAGCACAGTATCCTTTGTCGTTATCAGCGACCTGCATGATTGCGCGAAACTTCTGCCTCAACTCGCACAAGTGACGGATATTAAAAAGCGCGATTTTGTGGTGTTTAACGGCGACACCTTTACCCACGTGAACAATGAATATCAGATCATCTCCCATCTGCTCCGTCCCGCCTCGAAACTCTTTGCGGCGGAAGTGCCGTTTGTGTTTGTTCGTGGCAATCATGAGGCGCGCGGCGCCTATGCACGGCATCTACACGAGTATATCAGTCTGCCGGGAGGCCATCCTTATCTTTCCTCCTTTCGGGTTGGCCCCGCTTCGTTCCTGGTGGTGGACACGGGAGAGGATAAGCCGGATGATCATGTGGAGTATTTCGGGCTGGCGGATTTTACTGCCTGGCGCGCGGAAGAACTTCAGATGCTGCCTTCGCTTGTAAGTACGGATTTATGGAAGTCGTCCTCATTCCAACTTTTACTGGCGCATATTCCAGGGTTCAGTGCTTCGGGATGGAATACACAACTTAATTCGGCGGGGATTGATCTGCATATTGCAGGGCATTTTCATGGCCTGGAAACGATGCCTCCCCCCTCCTCTACAAACAGTCTGGGTTCAGAAGATCGACGGTTTCCCATCCAGGTTATCAGCGGCGATGCACGGGGCGGACTCGATGAATATGTGGTGGGCATCGTCACGGTTACACCCGAAAACATCGCGGTGAAATCCATTGACGGAAATGGAAAAGTCTTGGAACAGAAAACATTCCCGCCGGTGGAAGCCATTAATCCAAAATAGCTTGTACCTGTTTCATGGGGCTGGAGCAGCCAGTATCGATGAAGGCGAAGTGCCAAAGACCTCAAGAATCTTAAGTAAGAATAATCGGCGGAGAGCGTCATACCCGCGTTCATTCGGATCTTCAATATTGCCAAAATACCAATAATGGGGATCTTCGGGATGGTAGGTTGGAGTCCAAAATTGTGCACAGCGGACCCCATGTCCCAGAAAGGCTTTATGGATATCCACCACCGCCACGTTGACGTGCTTTTTTGTGCTTCGCAAGATGACGTCATTATAGGCGTCGAGAATCGCCATCGCATCGTTCCAGGAGGGCATTCCTGCCCAGCGTGGGTTGCCCCCACCGTCAGAAGGGTCATAAATAGTGCCAAGAAAAATCCTACATCCTCCCGGAAATAGTCTGGTAATGTCATCCAGCATCTTATTCAGACGTGCTTCGTAATTCGCGATCCATGACTTCGCCTGTTCCAAAGTGGCTCCATACATGGCGCCTTCTTCCGGTGGTTTTCTCCCATACCAATGGATCAAATCATTTCCGCCCGTGGTCATTACCACAATGCCAAATATTTCCTTCGGGAAAGGTTTGAATGCGGGAATATGACTTTCCGCATGTTGGATGGAATTGGAACCGGAAACAGAGGCGTTTTTGATCTGTAATTTTGGCAAGACCTTCTTGAGACAGATGTCTTTCATTTCCGGAAATTCATCCGGTGGATTTTCATATAGCCGCGCTATATAGGATTTTCCGGGAGATGCGCCGTATCCCGCCGTCATGCTATCCCCAAAACCCAACAACACCACTTCACGTTCAGACCATACAGAAGTGAAAGGTTCTTTTGGAACGGGCGGTCCTGCGGGGCCAATACCCATAGGCCAAGCAAGGAAAAAATAGTAAACAAGAAAAAACAATCCCGCTAGAAATATTCCCGTACCCACTATTACCGCCATACGGAAAAAGGACCTGTGCGTCATCTGAAACTTGGTCAAGCCCCGCATGTTTTTTGCCCTCCTTCACTCTTTGCATTGTTTTCCATCCTTCTAAACCTGTATATACATTATAGACGGCGCCATTGACAATAAGGAAACGCACCATGGGCGATAAAGGTAAACGCATCAGTACTTCAGGACCTCCCACATCCTTAACCTCTTCTCCGTTTGCTCACCTGCTTTCACCAGTTGATGCAGTGTCAGATGCGGATGTTCCGGTTCCTTCTCCTTCTTCTGTGCCGCCGGCCGCCAAGGTCTCCCCCGCCTTTCGCATCACACGCACGAAAAAGGGCAACTACCCGATTTTTCTCGAAAAACGCGCGGCGGGGAAAATGGTCACGGTTATCCGGAATGTCTCCGGGGATCTGGAAGCCTTGTTGTCAATGCTCAAGAAAAAATGCGCCGCGGGCGGCAAGGCGTTCGAGGATTCCGTGGAGATCCAAGGCGACCATTGCGCCAAAATTGAATTATTCCTGCGGGAAAACGGTATATGAAGATGTTCATCTGAGGAACGAGAAACAGGAGACAAGGTAATGAACAGACGTTTTGAATACCACTTCGAACGGGTAAAGGTAAAAGGACGATTCTTTGGCGGCAGCTTTTCCACGGATTACCAGGAAATAATCCGACGATACGCCCAGGAAGGATGGCGCTTGGTCCAAGTCTATGCGCCCGCCACTGCGGGACAAGGCATGTCAACCCAGGCCGACCTTATTTTTGAACGGGAACTGCAGTAAAAAAGGAATTGGCATCATGGAGCAAGATCAAGGGACAGCGTTTGCGGAACGCTTCTTATCCGCATGGAACACCCAGGAAATCGACCGGGTTTTGGAATGTTATGCGGAAGATCTGATGTATCGTGATCCGGGCACGCGTGGCACCATACACGGCGCGGAGGCGTTCCGGAAGTATCTGAGCAAGCTCTTCGCAAAGTGGACCATGCACTGGACATTTCGCGAGGGTTACCCTCTTGCCGGTCAGGAGGGCGCGGTGTTGTTATGGCATGCACGCTTTCAAAAAACGGACGGAAGTGAAGTAATTGAAGTGGATGGAATGGATCTTGTCTTGCTGCACGATGGCAAAATCATCCGCAATGAGGTGTATTTTGACCGAATCCCCCTACTGCCACTCATTCAGAAGTGAATTGAACGGATATCCACCCGCGCACGGAATTGATGAGATATACAGCCTGCGCACGTACAAGATCGTCTTTATTAAGAAAGTGTTCGGTTATTTTCCCTGTGGCGAGGAGACGGGCGCGAAGTGTTCCGGCCAACAGGCCGCAGGATACAGGAGGAGTATATAGTTGCCCGTCCTTTTCCACTACAATATTGGCAATAGTGCTTTCCGTGACCTCGCCCCTTGTATTCCAAAGCAGGACATCATCGTGTGCGGGGCGGGAAGCCCGCGCGCGATCGTAAATCTCGCGATGGGTGGTTTTGTGATAGAGGAAAACATCCTCTTCGCAAACGGGCGATTCCGCCCAGGTGACACACAAGGTGTTCATGTTGGGAAGAGGTTCTGCATGTAGATTGAAAGTGCCATTTCGCGCTAATAATAGCCTCACCTTGGATGGTTGAGTGTTCTGTGCAAGTTCCTGTGCTTTTTCCTTAAACGCCTCTTCTATGCCATGCCGGTCAAAATTGAATCCAAAGTAATGTGCGCTGGCTTGGATCCGTTGAAGATGCTCTTCCAATAGAAAATATGCGTTGTCCCACTTCAAGGACTCAATAAGTTCGAACTCAGGCCTCCGGCAAGCGAGCACGGCGGCTTTCGTCTTGCATTCTTCAAATTCCCCCTCTGCCGTGGAATCCCACGTGATACCGCCGCCGACATGATAGGAAGCGAGACCGGTTTTGCGATCAATGGTCACGGTACGTATGGCCACATTGAACTCCGCTTTGCGGTTTGGCGACCACCAACCCATGCTGCCACAATAAATCCCGCGAGGCCCCTGCTCCAGTTCCCTGATAATCTGCATGGTCCGCACTTTGGGAGCGCCGGTAACTGAACCGGAGGGGAACAAGGCGGCAAACAACTCCGGGACCGGGGCGGCGGTCCGGGCGGAGATTGTGGAAGTCATCTGCCACACCGTTTCATAGCGCTCCACCTGGAAAAGGGTGTTGACGTGAACCGAACCGGTTTCGCTGACACGGCCCAGATCGTTGCGGATAAGGTCCACAATCATCAGATTCTCGGCGCGTTCTTTCCCGCTGGCGGCAAGGTCTTTGGCGGCCCGGTCATCGGCCTCGGGATAAAGCCCGCGGGGCCGGGTGCCTTTCATGGGTTTCATTTCTATATGCTCCCCATCGAGCCGGAAAAAGAGTTCAGGGGATATGGATAGGATTTGAAATTCGTTTGTTTCCAGGAAGGCGCAATGATTCGCGCGTTGTGCGCGGCAGAGGTGCCGGAACCAGGCCCCTGCATCCCCCTGAAACCGGCTGTGCATGGGGAAAGTGTAGTTCACCTGATAGGTATCGCCCGCGGCAATCCATTCGCGAATTTTGCCAATGGCGGCGGCATATTCCCCCGGCGTTACAGAAGGTTCCCAGCCGCCTATCGCGTAGTAATCCTGTTCATCCCTCTCCGGCCCCTTGACTTCAGTATGTTTATATAATCCGAACCACAACAAAGGAAGTGTGCCTGGCCCGTGTGTTACCAACGCCGAATCAAAGGCCGGTGCGGCTTCATAGGCCAGAAATCCCGCCGCATGAAGCCCCGAATTGACTCTGGCCTCTATTTGACGCAATGCCGCCATCACCTCGTCCGCCCGTGAGATGGAAACGACCTCCACCAGTTCATGGAATGCCAGGGTCCGCGTTTCAGAGGTAAAAAATATCTCATTGTTTGCCATGGCTGAATGGTACGTTCCGGAGTAGCCCGCTGTCCAGATGTTTATTTTTTTTGTGGTGGCGCACACAGTATACTATGGCTTTCTTCATGAATGGTTGCAGGAATCCTATGAGGGAGTTGATAGTGCTGTTTTCTTCCGGGAAGAAAGAATGTTGGCGTTCATTATATCCTGCGTTAATTGCCTTCAGCATCGCCGCGGCGACATTATTGCTTCAGATTGTTCAAACACGCATCTATGCTGTCGTATTTTGGAATCACCTCGTATACTTTATCATCTCGGTGGCATTATTGGGCTTTGGCATCAGCGGAACATGGCTCTCTTTTGGAAGGTCCACCTGGATTGCGCGAAGGTTGACTTTGCGCAATGCGGCGCTCTGTTTTGTGGTGACCACCATCGTTTCTTCTTTACTCGTACCTCAGTGGGGGACTTCCTTTGGAGTGGTCTTCACCAGCAGATGGCATCTGCTCCGGTTAATGACGACCTATGGTACCGCTGTATTCCCTTACTTCTTTTCCGGGTGGATTCTGGGGATTCTATACCGGGACTATGCGGAACATATTCATTTCTTGTATTTTGCCGATCTTGTGGGCGCAGGCTTCGGATGCATGCTTTTTCTCGCCCTAATTCGCCCGGTTGGGGCGGTCGGATTGATTCTGCTGGCCTGCGCTTTTGTAGCCATGCCGCTCTTGTGTGGAGAGTTTTCCAGAAGAACAATAATCATCCCTGCAATATTTCTGGCGGCGGTCATGGTGACATTGGCCGCACTGTTCGCGTGCCGGAACGCAATAGACGCACGCATTGTACCGGACCGCACCAAGGGCTTTCATGCCGTGTATGCGGATATGGACCCACATGATGAAAAAGTGGTGGAGTTCCGTGAATGGAATTCGATTGCCAGAACTGATGTCGTGGGTACAAAGCTGACCCCGTGGAAAAGAATCTTTATTGATGGCGATGCCTTTACAGGGATGGAAGTAACCTCATCGGATGTCCCACCGCCCTATGATCTTGAGAAGGAAGCCTTAGTGCCGCACATGACACCGTATGTGCTGGCGCGCACATTTAATTCGGTCCTGGTGATTGGCTCCGGCGGGGGACGGGATGTTTGGTCTGCACTTCGGGCCGGTGCACAGAGCGTGGATGCGGTCGAGATCAATCCCACCACGGTGCATTTGGTCAAAACGGAATACCGCAACAATCTCCATGGCCTGTTTTCCCGTTCTGATGTCACATTATGGAATGAAGAAGGGCGGAGCTTTGTACGCAGCCATGAGGCCCGCTACAATGTAATCATGATCAATGCGATAGATACCTTTGCGGCATTGGATGCGGGCGCGTACATGCTTGCGGAAAATTATCTGTACACCATTGATGGAATCAAGGACTACCTCTCCCGGCTCACGCCCGACGGAATACTATGTATTACACGATGGGATTATGCCGGCGAGACCCCTCGCCTGTTCACCACCATGCTGGAGGCCCTGTATGACCTTGGTTATTCACAGCCCAATCGCCATATTGTTGCCCAGACGCGTAATTTTTGGACGGCGATTATGGTGAGTCCGGCACCGTTTTCCGAGACGGAAATTGAACGGCTTAAAACGCATACCATAAAACACAAGGGTGCTTTTTATTTTCCACTTTCGGCGCAAGACTGTTCCACCCCGTTTCAACATGACCTGAATGAATATGCACTGGCGCGCGAATCTGGTAAACAAGAGGCCTTTTTCCAATCATACACCTACAATATACGTCCTGTTTCTGACGACAGCCCGTTTTTCTTTCACTATGAAAAACTAAAGAATATAGTCCGGGTGACACGGGAGCACGCTCTTGTGGATTACGTGCGCGGTCATTGGCCGGCCTTTACCCTCTCTGTACTCATGATACTGATGAGCACCGCCTTGGTGTTGTTTATTTTTCTCCCGTTGACACGGCGCGGACGGGGCGATTTGTCCCACTTTGGGCTGTGGCTGGTCTATTTCTGTTGTTTGGGAACCGCCTTTATCTTTGTGGAGATAAGCCTCATGCAACGATTCGCCCTGTTGCTGGGGCATCCGGCGCGTTCCCTCGCACTGGTACTGGCGTGCCTGCTGGTGTTTGCTGGCATTGGAAGTTATGTCAAGGAACGGTTGAATCTCCACCTGGGCGTTGCACTGATTTTCCTGATAGTGGCCATAACAGTTGCAGCGCTGGCATACCCCTGGATCATCGAACGATTGTTGGGATTCCCTCTGTGGATTCGAGGCGTGTTCACGGTTCTCCTGGTTGCACCCTTGGCGCTTTTTATGGGCATGCCGTTCCCCTATGGCATACGCAGAGTATCAGAAGAAGCACGGGATGCCGTTCCATGGATGTGGGGCGTGAATGGCGGAGCCACGGTCGTGGGTTCCATTCTGGCGATCTCATTGGCCATCCGATTCAATTTTACCACCGTTTTGCTGCTCGCCGCATTGGGTTACGCTGCAGCGATGGCGGCATATTTTCGTGTATCGCGCAATACCTCCGGCACACGCTGATTTGTCTACTCACCTCAGGGAAATGGTGTCCGATTACGGGGTTGACCCCCTAATGGGGATTGCAGTAGTCACTTTTATGCGCCGCACTGGACAACTCCTTCTTTTCCGCCTATTATAGCGACGCTGGCAGTTTGCGAATTTTTTTGGTGATAACTGCAAAGAAGGAGACATACCATGGCAGAGACACGTCTATCACGCAGGGGTTTTTTGGCGGCGTCGGGGTTGGCGGCGGGGGCAGGGATGATACTCAACCGATCAGCCTTCGGGGCCAATGATCGTATTTCGGTTGGGTTGATCGGCACGGGGGACCGCTGTGGTTCCCATATTGCCGAACTGGGCAAACTCCGCGAGTCGAGCAATGTCGAAGTTACGGCCGTGTGCGATGTCTGGAAGCCGAACCGGGAGAAAGCCGCCGCGGGTGTGGAAAAATTGTTCGGCAAGAAACCCTTCCAGACCTCCCGATTTGGCGAACTGTTGGCGCGGCAGGACGTGCAGGCGGTAGTAATTGCCACGCCGGATTTTTCGCATACCCCCATCATGATTGAGGCATTGAAAGCTGGAAAAGACGTCTATGTGGAAAAACCCATGGCGCAGACCGTCGAGGAAGCCAATGAAGCCCTCGACCTGGCCCGAACGAATGAACGGGTGGTGCAAGTGGGCACGCAGCGCCGCAGCGAAGGGTGTTGGAAGGCCGCCAGGAAATTGCTGTCGACGGGAGCCTTGGGCACGGTAAGCCGGGTCTCCGCCGCCAACAATTTCAATCATCCCCGCTGGGCGCGCAAGTATGATAATTGCACGGAAGAGGATGTGGACTGGGCGGCCTACTTGTTTAACCGCCCGATGGTCCCCTTTGATCCGAAATTACTGCGCCGCTGGCACTTGTACCGCATGTGCACCAACGGCATTTCCGGGCTCTGGATGACCCATCTGATTGATGCCTGCCACAATGTTATGAATGCCTCGTATCCCAACAGCGCCGTGGCCCTGGGCGGTGTTTATGTGTGGAAAGATGGACGCGAGCATACCGACACATTCCATGCGCTGCTCGATTATCCCGAAGGATTTCTCTTTAACTGGGGCATGGGCCTCGGAAATGCATCGGGCACTCACTACACCCTGCATGGACTTTACGGCACCATTGATATGGAGAAGAAGACCTATTCCGGCGAGGGCGGTGAAGAAGGCAAGGAAATCACGGCGGGCGCCCTGGAAGCCATTCCCGACGAAAACCACATGGCCAATTGGCTGGACTGCATCCGCAGCCGGCAACGCCCCAACGGGGATATCGAGTTCGGCCATCAGCACTCCGTGGCCACGATTATGGCCGCCGCCGCCCTCGAATCCGGCCAGCGCATGCGCTATGACCGCGAACAACGCCGCATCTACCCAGGATAAGGAAATAAAGAAGGACTAGGGACAGATTAGCTGCAATCCCGGATAGTATTGGCGAAAACGCTTGGGGTCGCGTGTGATCAAATGGATATCTTCAATGACAGCATGGGCGCCAATGAGGAAGTCCGGCAAGGGAGAAGTTTTTTTCCCACCGCGTTGGCGGTATTTTAAAAAGCATTTTCCTGCAAGAAACGCTGCTTCCCGGGGGATGGGGCGGTATTCGAAGATATCAGGAGAAAGAAGTCTCTCCAAATCCTCGATACGTCGAAAACGAACGGATATCTCAGAATAAATGATGGAATTCAAAATGATGCGCCCCCTGTCGGCGGCACGGGCTACTGCGTTTGACGACCATTCATACCACATGTCATCATGACTGAATATATCCAGCAAAACACACGAGTCAGCCATAATGGCCATCAATCGTCTCCCCGGGTAAGCGCCATGATTTCATCGGTAGTCATCTTTATGCTGCCTTGCCCCGTCATCCTCCTGATTAAATCCCGTCCACGCCCTTCGCCTTTGACTTTGTGCAAGTATAACCTGCCTTTTTCCATCGAAAACCGAACTTCGCTACCAGGTACAATGCCTGCTTTTTCGCGAAGATCCATTGGTATGGTGACTTGTCCTTTAGTTGTGACTTTCATTACAAATATCCCTTCTTTGAGTATTACTCTTACTTGTAAGAAGTATACCATACTCACCATTCATAAAGATACACTAAAATCTTGATTTATCCATCCTTTGACAGTGTAGAGTACCGTAAATGTTGAAATTAGCATTCCACAGGAGGATTTCCTATGTGTTGCCAGTGCATGAATCGCCGCGAATTTCTGGGCGCCACGACCGCCATGGCCGTGGGCGCCGCCATTCTCACCCCCACCTTCGCTCAGGCTGCAGGACTGGCGGCTTGGGAGGGGGACCTATGGGACCCGGATCGCGCTTTTTACACGATAGGCAAATCCCTGCGGGTGCAGCCGATTCTGATGTACAGTCTCCCGTTGCGCCGGGAAGCGGCCTCGTGGAAGTCCTGGGGCGGGGTCCAGACAAAGGAGGCGGTGGCGGAAGAGAAGAACCGCATTGCGGAGGAATTGAATACCCTGGCGGCGGGGGCTGGATTCCCCATGGAAGTGTTGCCGGTGCTGGAAGTTACCTCGAAGGAGGAGGCCGGCAAGGTTAATCCGGCGGATTCCGATGTGACGATAGTGTATCCCGCAACAGGGTCCAGCGGAACCCTGGAAGCCTGCATCCCGGATCGGGGCGGGATTATTTTCGTGCGGCACCTCTCCGGACCCGTCTATTACTTTTATGAATCCCTGAGCGTGCGAATGTTGAACACGGATAAGGAGCCCAAAGACCCTGGCAAAAAGGTGTCCATCCATGACGTGGTGGTGGATGATCCCGAAGAGTTGCTGTGGCGCTTGCGGGCGCTGTATGGCGTGAAAAACTTCATGGGCGCGCGCGTGGTGGCCATGGGCGGGGCCGCCGGGAAATATGCGGGTGATGCGCCGCGGATAGCGCGTGAACGCCACAAATTGGATATCGTGGAAATCTCCTATGATGACCTTGGCAAAAGAATTCAAAACGCCTTTGCCGATCCCGGATGCATGAAACGCGCGGAAGAATGGACGAACCGGTATCTTGCCATTCCCAACACCACCCTGGAAACGGAACGTAGTTTCGTCGTCAATGCCTTCGTGTTATACGGCCTGTTCAAGGAAATCATGCAGGAACAGCAGGCCGCCGCCTTTACCATCCAGGGCTGCATGAGCACCATCCTGCCGATGTCGAAAACGACCGCCTGCCTCACCTTGGGGCTCCTGAACGATGAAGGGCTTCCCGCCTATTGCGAATCCGATTTTGTCATCGTGCCGGCGGGTATCTTTCTTCGCTACGTCTCCGGCAAGCCGGTCTTTATGCACAATTCCACGTTCCCGCATAAGGGCATCGTGACCTGCGCGCATTGCACCGGTCCGCGCCGCATGGACGCCTCGAACTATGACCCTGTGCGTCTGCTGACCCATTACGAATCCGAATATGGCGCGGCCCCGAAAGTGGAAATGCCCGTTGGACAGGAAGTGACCTTTATCGATCCCGAATATACGACGGGACGCTGGGTGGGCATGAAAGGCGTTGTGGAAGGCAATCCGTTCCTGGATATTTGCCGGTCCCAGCAGGATGTGCGCATCCAGGGCAATTGGAAAAAACTCCTGAGCGAAGTGCGCGATTCCCACTGGATGATGTGCTACGGTGATTATCTCAATGAAATCGGGTATGCCGCTCCGCGCATCGGCATCACGTGGGACAATATTTCCGAAGCGTAAGAAAAATACAGGCTAGTGCACAACCTGGAGTTGTACCTGTCCGGCGAAATGCTCTACTTCCTCGCGGGTGAAGTGGCCGATGTCCCACGAGGTGGCATTGGCGGTTCCGGCGGCGACGCCGAGGCGGGCCATGCGTTCCAACAGCCAGTTTTCATGGAGGCCGATGGCAAATCCGGCCACCAGCGCGTCTCCCGAACCGACGGGATTCACTTCCTTGATTTCAGGAGGGATAAGCCGCAGGCGCTCCCCATCCCGGGAAACCAGCGCGCCATCCTTCCCAAGCGACATCACCACGAGAGAAATGCCTTTTTTGTGGAAGGCGTCAATGGCGCGCCAGCGGGCCTCGTCCGTATCCAGGGAGCAGCCCGTAAAAAGTTCCGCTTCTTGTTGGTTGGGCTTGACCATGTACGGAACGGCTTCCAGGCCTTGCGTGAATTCAGGGCCGTACGAGTCCAAAATCGTGAGCACGCCTGCTTCTTTGGCGATGCCGATCAACCGCTCATAGAGGGGACGAAGAAGCGGCTCGGGCACACCGCCGTTAAACGTAACCACGCGGGCCTCGACAATGGTTTGGGTGAAGGTGGCAATTATTTGTTCCACTTCTTCCGCGGTAACGGGGGAACCGGGCTCGAAAAAGGCGGTTTGCCGGTGGAGGGGCTCTTCCAACACAGTGGTGATAGTGCGGGTCATGCCGCTCACCCACAGCGGAATGCAGCGGACGCCGTCCTGTTGTTCGATCATGTCCACCACATGCTGGCCGGGCCTCCCCCCCACGATCACCATGCTGGCGGTGTCAAAGCCGAGGGCTTTCACGGCGCGGGAAACGTTGTTGCCTTTGCCGCCGGGGATGCAGGTGCATTTCTGCGAGCGGATTTTCTCGCCGGGGATCAGCGAACCGATAAAGACCGTTTTATCCACGCACGGATTGGGAGTGAAGGTCAGAATCATAGGCGATTAGGCCCTTGAATCCATGGTTATTCCGCCTGATACCGGGCGAGGGCGCATCCGGCACAGCCAATCACGCCGGAATCGGCGCCCAGGCCCGCCGGGACGATCTGGCAGCGCTTGCCCGGCACTTCAAAGGTGTTGGCAAGGACTGTCTCGCGGACCGGAGTGAACAGCATATCGCCCGCCGCAATCATGCCTCCGCACAACACCACTTTTTCCGGATTCAGGAAATTGACGATGCTGGCGATGCCGAGGCCGAGCCAGGTAGTCGTTTCCTTAAACACCCATTGCGCGAAAGCGTCGCCCGCCTTGGCCGCATCGGAAATCATCCTGCCGGTGATTTGTTCCGGGTCGCCGCCGCACAGAACTTTCAAGGTGGATTCTTTTCCCTGCTCCAATCCTTCAACGGCGGTGCGTACCATGCCGGTTACGGAAGCGTAGGCTTCGAGGCAGCCGCGTGACCCACAGCCGCACATACGCCCGTCGCGTTGGACTTTCAAGTGGCCCAATTCGGCGGCCGTCCCATCAATGCCCCGCAGGAGTTTTCCGAATACGACCACCCCCCCTCCCACACCGGTTCCCAGGGTCAGCACGGCCATGTTTTCCGTGCCTTGCCCCGCGCCCAGCCAATATTCGCCATAACAGGCAACGTTGGCATCATTATCCACAAAGCAGGGCACGCCCAACCGTTGTCTCATCGCATCGGCCAGGGGAACATTCTTCCAACCGGGCAAATTCGGCGGACTGTACACAATGCCGGTTTGCCAGTTCATGGGGCCGGGCGCGCCGAATCCGACGGCCAGCACATTCTTCAGGTCAATGCCCTGCGCGGCGGTCAACTCGCGGATAGCGTGTTCCATGACGTTCATGACAGCGTCCGGGCCGCCTTCGGCGTTGGTGGGCCGGGAATCTTTCGCAAGGACCTTTTTATCCCGCGACACAATAGCCGTCTTGACATTTGTCCCACCCAAATCCACCCCGATAATTACTTCACTCACGACTGTTTTCCTCCCTGCTGTTCAATATACGCAATCGCTTTCGCGATACGATGTACGCATTCATCCTTGCCGAGCAGTTCCGCAAGTTCAAAGAGGCCGGGCCCCACGGATTTCCCGGTCAGGGCCAGGCGCGTGGGATGCACAAATTTGCCCAGCCCTTCGCCGGATTGACTCATCAGCGCATCAAAGGCCGCCTTGATTCCATCGTGGTTCCACTGATCCGCAGGCACGTTTTGCATTGCGGTTTCAATGGACCGCAGGCGCTCCGCCGACACCGGATCTTTCCAGAGCTTCGCCACTGCCTTTTCCTCGTAGGCCGTGATGTCCTGGAAGAAGAAATCCGTGTACTCGACGATGGTATTGAGCGTGGGGATTTTTTCCTGGCAGATGGCCGCCATATGCACCAGCCATTCCGGGGATTTGCCGCTGGTGTCGAGGCCGTTTTTGTGCAGGATCGGCAACACGCGATCGCACAGTTCCTGCGGGGTCAGCCGCCGGATATGCTGGCCGTTCAGCCAGTCCAGTTTCTTGCGGTCAAAACGCGATGGAGACTTGCTCAATCGCTCGATGGTGAACAGGCTGATCAGTTCATCGAGTGTGAAAAACTCGCGGTTGGCTTCTTCGGAGGTCCAGCCGAGCAGGGCGATGTAATTGATCAGCGTTTCCGGGAGATAACCGTCCTCACGCCAATCCAGCACATTCGCGCCATGCAGGCGCTTGCTGTATTTCCGGCCCACTTCATCCAGCACCAGCGGATGATGCGCGAACTTCGGCACGGGATACCCCAGCGCGGTAAACAGCATCACGTGCCGCCCGGCATTGGTGAGATGGTCGTCGCCGCGGATGACATGGGTGATTTTCATGTGCCCGTCGTCCACCACCACCGCGAGATGGAAAATGGGATCGCCATTGGCCTTTAAAATGATGAAGTCGTCGTATTCTTTGTTCTCGAAGCGCACATCCCCCTGGATCAGATCGTGGATGACGGTCTCCCCTTCCGGCACCCGGAACCGCACGACGTATGGAACGCCTTTCGCCTCCCGTTCCGCCACTTCCTCCGGGGTCAGGTTCTTGCACTTGCCGCTGTAGCGCGGCGGACGCTTCTCCAGCGTGGCGCGCTCGCGCTCCGCGTCCAATTCCTCCTTGGAACAGAAGCACTTATAGGCTTTATTTTCGGCCAACAGGCGCAGGGCCTCACTACGATGCAATTCGCGGCGCTGGGATTGACGGTACGGACCATAGTCTCCCCGGGCCGGCTCCCCGCCGAATTCCGGGCCTTCGTCCCACGAGATCCCCAGCCACTTGAACCCTTCGCACATGGCTTGCACGTAAGTTTCATCCGTGCGCTCGGCATCCGTGTCTTCCAACCGCAAAATGAACGAACCGCCCGTGCTCCGGGCCAATAACCAGTTATACATCGCCGTCTTCGCGGTGCCAATATGCAGAAACCCCGATGGCGACGGCGCTATGCGACAACGAACCGTACCCATGAATACTCCTGTAAATAGCCTGTAAATTGAAGGAGTTATAAGCATAGCACGTTTCAGGGAAATGATGCATCTCTGTGGCGGGTATCGGGTTCTGGGCATCGAGTGCCGGGTGTGTAAACGAATGCAGAACCTGAAACGGGGAAATGGGAGAACTTTAGAGTGCTGAACCTATAGGACGTATAGGGCCTATAGGTCCCATACGAAAAAATTTCATTCAACAACTAATGGCAGGCCCAGCAGCGGATGGAGGTGTTCATCATGTGGGGGGCGCGGTAGGGCACGCCGCCGGGATGGCATGCGCCGCACTGGCCGGGATAGATGCCGATGATGTGCGGCGACGGCACGGCCTTCGGATGGTCCATGTTTTCATGGCACACGGTGCATTGGGTGTCCGAGGGCGGGAAGTGGCAGGACACGCAATGGCGGTTGACGGGCCCTCCCCAACTTCCGCGATGGCTGTCGGGCTGGGTGTGCCGGTGGCATTTGACGCAGGAGTCTTCCTCGTGGCAGGCGCTGCATTTCTCGCGGTCCCACGCGGCGCGCATGCCGTGGGGGCGTCCCCGCCAGGCCACGGTGTGGCTCTTGGGGGGATTCGTGCGGTGGCATTTCTCGCAGGAGTCCTCGCGGTCATGGCAAATGAGGCAGAATTCGGGGTCTTTCTTCGATTCCTGGCCGTGAAGGGTCTCCCAGATTTGCGGGTTATCGTGAGGAATGCGCACGCCTTCATGGAATCCCGGCCGCACGTCTTTACTCAGTTCTTTGTGGCAAACCGAGCATTCGGTGAGTTCCGGACGGGTCTTTTCATGACACACCATGCAGAACGCCATTTTATTGCCTTTGGGGATGACCAACCTATCCGGATTTTCATGGCATTTGGCGCAATCCACTTTTTCCGCGTGGGCCTTGTGATTGAACTTGCTCTCGGTATTCAGAATTTTTTTGATGGGGTCTACTTGCTGTTCCGGGCGCGTGTGACATTTGGCGCAACGCTCATCCGCCTTGTTCACATCAAAGTCATGGCAGGTGCCGCACATGTCGTGGTTGGGCATGCCGGGTTCACCCTGCTCGTTAGGGGCGTGGCAGTCGGTGCACGCCAAGCCTTCCTTCTCATGCGCCGTATGCGGCGGCTTGAGTCCCCTATCCCCCGCGCCATGCTTCACGCCCGCCGTGATGCACGCGCCCAGCAGGACGCTTACAAACAGCATCGCGAGTCCGTATTTTCTGGTTTGCCGCAACATCAACCAGTTCTCCTACCCGTCAAAAGCGGATCGTGTAGCCGGCCTGCACGCGCCAGTACGGCGCGTCCGGCCCGTCATCTTCCTCGAATGTAAGTTTCGCGTTCAGTTCCTGATACTTCGTGATGGCCCACTTGGTCTTCGCGTATATCGAATACACATTCTCGTGCATTTCCACCGTGTAATGGTCGTAAAACAACAAGAACGGATTGTAGACTTGCATGGCGCCGGGGGAAAACCAGACGCGGATCGTGTCAAGGGCTTTCAACGGCGTGTTGTATTTCGTGATGCGGTCTTCGTACCGCTGAAAATCCGTGCCCAGGGCCGCTTCGACGGTCTTCCAGCGGCGTCCGATTTCGCCCGTTACCGTCCAGGCGCCTTCGCCCTCGCTCACATTCCAGTGTTCGATGCCAATCTTGGCATCCAAGACCGCTTTCCCGAGGAGTTTCTCCCCGGACAGGATGGCGGCGAAACGCTGATAATCGCGGTTGGAAAAGACGCTTCCGTGGACTTCATGGAGTTCGCCTTCCAGGCTGAACACGATGTTCTTGATAATGGGCCGGTGCAGCGCCAGCAGGAGGTGATCATAGGTCTCGTACGCGCCCAGGGTGCGGTAATACGCCGTCAGGTCGTTGGTGCGGTCGCCGATGGAATTGAACTGATGGCGGTAAGTGAATTCGTAGGTGACATCCCAGGGTTCGGGGAAATAGCCCGTGGCATTCAAGGTTAACTCATCGCCATTTTCGGCTTCCCAGGTGAAGCGCCCGAAAAGGGTCAGGTATTGGCAGACGGTTTGCCAAGCACTGAGGGAGACCGATACATCATTGATTTCTTCCTTGATGTCGCGCTCGTCCCAGCCGTAAATGAGCATGGCGACGGGGTTGTGCAGCGACCAGGTATGGTCAATATCGCGGCGTTCGTGGCCATAGTAGGTGTCGATGGCGATCTTGGTTTTGCTGAAGGGGCGATACGAGGCTCCGCCGCCCACCACCGGATTGGTGAAGTTTTCCCCGTAGAACGTGGCGCGGGTACCCGCGAACAGATACCAATCCCATAGTTTCAGGCGTTGTTTGAAATAGACGCCGTCAATGCGGTTATTGGCCACGCCTTCCATGATGCGCTGCCGTCCCACGCGGAGGGTGGATTTGAGCCAGAGGTCGTCCACATCCATGTACAGATAATTCGGACGCAACTGGACTTCCGACTGGAAGGAATCGTCAATATCGCGCAAAGTGCTGTGCCGGGAGCCGCCGGAATCGAGGTTTTCCTGGAGCCAAAGCGAGCCACGCACGTGAATCTTCGGGCATTGCGGCGGATCAATCTGGAATTGCAGCATTTGGTCGAGCGAGAGGTCCATATCGCCGCCATGCCCCCATACGCCGTCCACACCTGTGGAAAAACTGCCTTTGTACCACTTGGGCTTTTCCGCCGGTTTGGCCTCCGGCTGAGCCTCGGCCTCCTTGTTTTCCACGGCGGCGGGGGCGGCGGACTCGGCGTTTGGGGCCGGGTCATCACTCCACGCGGCGCGCCCTAAAATGCACAGGCCGCACACCAACAGTATGGACAGGCGCCCTGCTACTTTTTTCACGCGCGTTCCTCCCTCCTGTCCTTTCATAGGCTGTTCCATTCTATGATCCATACCGGGTATTGTAGAGAATCTGCAAACGTTCATTTTCACCGGGATTATCCACATTAAACACCGGGGCCGTGGCAATGGAACCGTCATGGCAGCCGGTGATGCCCGCGCAGGAATTGGGGGGCGCGGGGATGATATTCGACTGATTGGAGGAAATGGGCGGCAACGGGTTCATGGAATGCCCGTGTTTGCCGGTGGCCTGCGCTTCACGGCGCAGGGGCGTCATGTGGCAAAGTACGCACCGGCTCTCCCCCGTGCCCTTGGGATCAACCGCATGATAGGTGTGGGCGCTGATATCCGCTTCCGTGGCGAATCCCGAATAGGCGTGGCATTGAAGGCACAGTTGATTGTCGTCAAAGGCGCGGACGGTCTTTTGTCCTGAATGCACCTCATGGCATTCGGTACAAGACATACCTCCTTCCATGGCGTGGACACTGGCCTTGAAATCACTGACTTCCGTGGCGTGGCATTTCCGGCAGGCTTGCGCGGGATAAGACATGGTGATAATGAACATGCCGAAGCGTCCGCCGTTCCGGACATGGAGCGCGCCGGGGCCATGACAGCTTTCACAGCCGTTATTGAAGTGCTTGCTGCCGCGGAATTCGGAGCGGTCCATGGCCAATGAACCATTATGGCATTTCAAGCAGGTTTCCGTTCCGACATAGCCGATGCCGAGGGGCTGGCAGCCGCACAGGGCGAAAACAAGCATTCCCGCGATACCCCCGCACCCGAAGGTCAAGCGCCTCTTTCCAGCCCATGTGTGGCGTCGTTCGCTCACTCGGTTCTCCTCCCGGTCTGCTTTCTTTGAGAACACATACCCTAAGCATCGTTAGCATAACACACAACAGGCTTTCAGGATACAAGAAAACAGAGGTCTTCACATCAGGGAAAACCCCGGATACAGGGGACGCGGGCCGGCCCGGACGGGTTATTTGCCCCGTGCCTTCTTAATGAGCGAATAGGCCTCATTCAGGGCGCGCATGGTGTCTTCATCCCCCCCCCGGTCGGGATGATGAATCTTGGCTTTTTGACGGTACGCGCGTTCAATTTCCTCCCAGGGCGCGGAAGGTGACAGGCCCAGCAAGCGAAAACTGAGGTCTATGTCCCGTGCATTAAAATTCACATGGCTGGATTTGGGGTCTTCGACATGCTCGCCGCGCAGTTCGCGCAGCCCCCGGATAACGACCGGCCACAGCCCGCTCCAGCTCAACACCACAATGATGAGCACGATAACGAGGAATTCCTGTAGTCCCATCATGACGTTTCAATGCCTGTTTCTTGGTTCAAACTTGAAGATATTATCCACAGCCTCCCCCACTTTGTCCAAGGGGGACTTTGGGGATTCTTTCGACAAGGAGGCGGCGCGGCGGCGTTCGCGTTGCCAGGCATTGATCCTGGGCAACAGCTTGATGTAGGCGTACCCCACGGCCATGCCGCCGAAATGGGTGGTCACCGAAACGGGGCTGTCCCCCAGCGCCGTGATAACATTCATGAAAATGATGATGATCACCAGCCACCGGGCGGTAATCGGGGTGGGAATGGGAAACATGAAGAACTGGCGGTCCGGGTCAATCATGGCGAAGGCCACCAGCACCCCCATGACGGCCCCGCTGGCCCCGATAACGGACGGAGACGCCCCGCCGGGCATGAGGAAGGGGATCAACGTGGCGAATACCCCCAACGCGCCGCAGGTAAGATAGAATTTGAAAAACTGGCGCGTTCCGAGGGCGCGTTCCACATCCGGCCCGAAGAAAAAGAGCCAAAGCATGTTCATGGTCAGGTGCAGCAGTCCGCTGTGGAGAAACTGATAAGTAACCGGCTTGTACACCAACCCATGAAGGAACAGGGAAGGCTGAAACCCGAACAGAGCGCTCATCAGCCCGCCGGAGCCCATGCCCAAGCTGTATTTCTTGAGCAGGTAGACCTCCAGGGGGTCCACGATAAGCTGAAGGGCGAACACGGCGATATTAAGCAGGATCAGGCGCTGCACCGCCCATGTAATGCGCGGCATGGCAACGCCGGTGTTCTCCCGGTAGTATTGATATTGGCTCATGTAACCCTCAGGGTTCCTTGTTCCCTCTTATGGTACTTGAAATCACCGCCATACGCCAAATGGATGATGGAATGATGCATTTGCGAAATAGCCCTTTTCCTTTTCGGTTGAGGTAGAAAGAAGCCGGTTTTGAGTTAAGATAGCGGTTATTTGCCCGGAACTCGAAGTATTCACGGGGAAAAGGGGTATTTCGCAATTGCCTGGGAATGCCTCTTTTATGAGCGGCTTCTGGGCAACAGCTTCGGACGATTTGCAGGCCTGAGAAGACCTGTATCGAGCAAGGGAAGAACTTCTTCCACATAGGCATTGGAACGTTTCTCCGGAGCGGCGGGAAACCAGTGAACCCGTTCATCGCCCCGGAACCAGGAGAGTTGGCGTTTGGCGTAGCGGCGATGATGCATTTTGGCGGCTTCGAGGGCTGCTTCCAAGGATTGTTCGCCGCGCAAAAAAGCGGCGATCTCACGGTATCCCAGGGCTTTCAGACGGTCAAGGTGAGGGGCGTATCCATTATTGATAAGCGCGCGCACTTCTTCCACCCATCCATCGGCCGCCATTTGATCAACGCGGCGGGCAATTCGGTCATAGAGGGCCTCGCGCTCCCAGTCGAGGCCCACGAACACCGCATCCATCGGTTCCGCCTGGGCGCGATGTTCGTGATGGAGGCGAGAAAAGGGCTGGCCGGTGGTTTCATAGACCTCGAGGGCGCGTACCATCCGCACGAGATCATTTTCACTCGTCAGCGACGCGGCGTAGTCCGGGTCCACTTCGCGGAGCCGGGCCATAAGATGGGCATTACCCAAGTCATGGGCCTCCGCCTTCAGGCGTTCGCGCAGTTCCGGCTGCCGTTTTGGACCTTGAAAGAGGCCGTCCACCAGGGCGCTGATATACAGACCGGAACCTCCCGCCACCACGGCGGTTTTCCCCTGTTTGTTCAGGTCCGCGATGATCGTGCGCGCCATGCGTTCGAATTCCCCGGCGGCCATTTGTTCTCCAGGATCGAGAATACTTACAAAATGATGCTTTATGCGCGCCTGCTCCGCGGGCGTGGGGGCGGCCGTGCCGATTTCCATGCCACGGTAAAATTGCATGGAATCGGCGGAGATGATTTCAGTGTCCAGGCGTTCGGCCAGTTCAATGGCGAGAGAGGTCTTTCCCGAGGCCGTCGGCCCCACGACCGCAAGGATGGGGATCACTGGATTCTCCGGAAGCTTTTTTCCATTTGGTGCTGGGTAATCTCGATGATGATGGGCCGGCCATGCGGACAGGTGTAGGGCGGATTCAGGCGGCGGAACCCTTCCAGAAGGGCGGTGCGCTCCTGGGGGGTGAGGCGTTCCCCCGCCCGGATGGAACTCTTGCAGGCCGTGGTGGCGGAGCGCAGCAAATCCGTCAGGAGATTGTCACGATCAAACAAATCACCCTGACCCAATTCATCAAGGATGTGGTAGATGGCATCGGCGACCCTGGCTTCCTCATAGAGATGGCAGATGGCGGTGACCTGGAACGTGTTCCCGCCAAAGGGTTCGATTTCGATGCCCAGTTTGGCGAAGAGTTCCAGATTCGTCTCCATCAGGCGGACCTGAGACGGGGCCACTTCTATCACGAGGGGCACCGCCAGCCGCTGGGATTCATAGGAGTTGTCCTGAAGCTCGGCGGACAGGCTATCGTAATTGAGACGCTCGTGCAGCGCGTGCTGATCGATGATAAGCAGGCGTTCTTCATCCGGTACCACCAGATAGGAGTCGAAAATCTGCAGGGGGGCGTCGGCCAATCCCCCCACCCGTTCATACGAGGCTTCCGGGACCAGTTCGAGCGTTTCGGGGGGTTCCTCTTTTCGCAGGAGGGAAGCAACCACCTTTGTCCGAGGTGTTTCGGCGGGTTTTGAAGGTATGGAAGCCGGGACCGCCTTTACAGGGGCCGGAGTGACTGATCGTATTGGCGCATGGGGCGTATCTTGGGGCATTTCCTGCGGCGGAGGGGGTTCAGGGGCAATGAAATCGGTTTGTGCGGGAGGTTCCGGAAGGCTTACGGCGGGGCGGCGTTCCTTCGGGGCGAGATCATGCAGGCAGCCCCGAATGATGTCACGGACGGCATCCCGCGCCGCGCGTTCGTCCCGGAACCGGATTTCACGCTTGGTGGGGTGGATATTCACGTCCACGAAACGGGGATGCGTTTCCAGCAGGATCACCCCGACGGGATGGCGGCCCACGGTCACCAACTCGCGGAAGGCGTCCTCGAAGCCGTATTGCAGGGCGCGGTTGACCACGGGGCGTGTATTCATGAAAAAGAACTGATGCGAGCGCGCGGACCGGGTGAGACTGGGCAGTCCGATGATGCCATGGAGTTTGAACCCGGCCTGTTCGCCCTTGACTTCCCGCATATCGTGAATAAAATTGAGTCCCCAGATGAGGGCGGCCCGTTCCCGGAGCGAGGCGTGTTCCGGTATGTCTAACAGCATTTTGTCATTATGGAAAAACTGAAACCCCACCCCTTCACGGGCCAGGGCATGACGCTGCACCACGTCGATACAGTGGCTGAGTTCCGTGGCAATGCCTTTCAGGAATTTTGCGCGGACGGGGGCGTTGAAATACAGGCGGTTGACCGTAACGCGCGTTCCGGGCGGCGCGCCCGCCTGCGCCACGTCGCGAAGCACCCCGCCATCGATGCGGATGCGGGTGGCGGAAGTGTCTTTCGCACGGCGGGTGAGTAATTCAAATTTGGAAACGGAGGCGATACTGGCAAGGGCCTCCCCCCGGAACCCGAGGGTTTTGACCGATTCCAGGTCCGCGGCCTTCCGTATTTTGCTGGTGGCGTGGCGTTCGATGGCCAACAATGCGTTTTGTTCCGACATCCCGTGGCCGTTGTCCAATACCTCGATAAGGCGGCGGCCGGCGGCGACCACGCGGACGATGACACGGGTTGAACCAGCATCCAGGGAATTTTCCAGAAGTTCCTTGACGACCGAGGCGGGACGCTCCACCACCTCCCCGGCCGCGATCTTATTGACCACGTCGTCCGGCAGAACCCGAATGGGCGATATATTGGTCTCGGAGTTCATAACCTCCCCGGCATTTATCCTGTGCGGGTATTTTAATGAAGCGGTACGAAAAATGAAAGTTTGGCGGCGCGAGCATTTTTTCGCGCCGCCAAGGGTCATTTCAGGTTGTTTTTGTCACTTACAGAGCACGGTGACGTTTATCCGGACTGTGGTGGACGAGGTATTTCCATAACTATCCAGTGCCGTTAATTCGATGTTGTGGAAATTGTCGCACCCGGGGGCATTCAGGTTAACATTCAAAGGAGAACCCGTTCCGAGGTTGGTTTCACCCGATACTCCCTCGATGGTGGTGCTCCACATAAGACTGGCGCCGGTGAGATTTCCGTCCTCGGGATCGTGGGCATTGCCCTGAAGTTGGAGCTGATAGCCCCACACGCCCGGGGTAATTTCCGTGGCGTATACTTGGATGCCATTTGCGGGTGCGGTAATATTGACGGAGTCCGGCGGCAAATCGGCTGGATTTGTCAATGTGGTAATCGTCACGCTTTCTGAATCGGTGGCGATGCCGTCACTCCCATCAAGCCGAATGGTGTGGGAACCAACACTGAGGGTTCCCGCCGGAATGGCACGGTTGTGCCCGGTCCCAAATAAAACGCCATCAATGTACCACGACATTTGCGCGTCACTCAGGGTGTGATTCGGGAGATTGTTCGGATCAGTACTGGTGGCGGACAGGGTCACCGGACTACCCTGGTAATGGCTGAACCCATTAGCCGGGGAGGTGATATGGACCACTGGCGGATCGTTTGTGATCGTGAGCGAGATGCTGTCATAGGCGGTATAGCCGGTGAATACCGCCGTGGCGGTAATGGTGTGGGTTCCAACGGACAGGCTGGTGAGAAAGATGTTCGCGCCCGTGCCGATGGTTCCATCAATACTGCTGGTCCAAGTGATGGCGGGGGTTCCGCGTCCGCCTTCGAGAACAAAGGCCTGGAACCCGATACTGGCTCCGCCCGCTATAGAGGAGGCATCATTAGGCGCCGTGATGTTGATCAACGTTCCCAATGCCTGGAGTACCGCCTGTTGCGCATCTACATAGCGGGGCACATTACCGTCCGGGCTGGAATGAGCGGTGTTAAACAGGATATTCCCCACCTCGTTCTTGCTTAAACCGGGATTAGCGGCCCAAATCAGGGCGGCCACCCCGGCCGCGAAGGGGGAGGATTCGCTGGTGCCGCTCATGGGTTGGCAATAGACCCCCGGTTCCGGAACTTGCGTATTGGGATCGGCTGCGACAATAGTGGTATAAGGAGCGAAAATGTCGACGTTTCCGTCCGTGCCATAGTTTGAACCGCCAGCGCGATTCCTGGAGTTTTTCGCCAGCCCTCCGACACAGATCACGCCGTCATTTTCGCAGGGGGTGATCCAATCTTCTTCCCAGCAAACGATGAAGCAATCTTCTTCGTCAACATCCCAGCCGTTATTACCGGCGGAGGCGAACAGCAGCGCTCCCGCGGCATTGGCGGCTACTGTGCAAATTTCAAAGGGAATCACCGACCAGGAGACTGCCGCGGGAACGGTGGCACCGTAACTCATGTTGATAATGCGTGCGCCATGAAACATGGCCAATGAGATGGCGCGAATACTGGTGAAGAAGTCGTAGAAAGTGAAGATAAGCACCGGCCGCGCTACAGGCCCCGCAGGCCCCGCGCCGCCGTATCCGTTGTCGGGAACTCCCATGGCCGAGCCGATGGAGCCGGTTCCGTGCCAGGGGCATCTGGAACCGCCGCAACTTCCGAGGTTTGGTGTGCCAATAGCCTCGGTAAAGGGCACATTGGAGTAAGCCTCCCATCCGGAGGGGACATCGAGATTGCCGGACAAGGCGAATCCCATGTCCAAAATGGCAACTTTGACCTTATTGTTGATGCGCCCGCTTTGCTGCAAGAGCCACCATGCTTCGGTCACGCCGGTATCCTGAATGCTGCCGTCATTCAGGAAATTCCAATCGAATGCGTTCGATAGAAAATAGGAGACGCTTGAGTTGAATCCATTCGTCCCCGAAACGCAAGAGGGGGCCTCGTGGGTAAAGCGCTCGGCGATGGAATCGCCTTTTCCGACCCAGTTGACGCCCGCATCCAATCCCGCGGCGGCCTCATGGGCGCCGGCGGCAAGCAGTTTGAGGCCCGCATCACTGGACACACGGCTCGCTCCGCGGCTGTTCGGATCCAATGCGAGGGTATCCTCTTTCAGCTTGGAGGCATCCGCAAGGTTGACGTTGATCCGGATCAGGTGCACCGAGGGCATATCAATACCGGAAGAGGAAGGCGATATAGTCTGAATAAGGGTTCCATCCCAGCGTGCAATAAAATTGTTTAAGGCACTTAAATCATCCGTCATGAGCATTAATTCATTCTCGACGAATTCCGCCTGGCGGCCATGTTCGTCGATAATGGCCGCAAGGGGCCGCGCGAGGCCGCCTTCGACAGCGGGGGGAATTTCATTCGTTGACGGAATGACGGCTGGGTCAACCTCGATACCGAATTCGGAGAGCGGAGCCCGTGGTTCAGCAGGCCCGAGGCACAGGCTGAGATCGTTGATGGAAAGATTATATGTTGAATTGTAATACGTCAGGCTGCCGTCGCCGGGGGTGGAAGACCGCGCCCAACGCAACCAGCAGTTTCCTTCACCGGTGGAAATGATGCTAATCCAGCCGAAGGCAAGGTCCACTGCGGACGGGAGGGTAACGGAATAGCGATACACAGGCGACGCTCCACCCCCGAGATTGATGGTTTCACCGGTATCTTCCGCCAGCGCGGTAAGGTTGAAGAGAGCGACTTCCTCTCCGGGCTGTCCTCCATCATCCATGAAAAAGGTTACCTGGAAACTATTGGGATTAGCGGTACAAGGCACAGTGCTCTCATCCATGGTTGCCCCCCACCACTGAACTTTTCCAATAGGTGCGGAGAGGCCGCCGAAGTTTTCATAGGCGATATAGTAAGAACCCTGTGCGCTTATTTGGTATTCGGACGTGGTGAATGGCAACTGTGCAAGGAGGGAATCCGCCGCGCATTCCAGCAAGGAGAGTTCTCCCTCGCCTTCGACAGCGCCTTCGCCCTCGATAGCCCCTTCACCCTCGATAGCACCCTCGCCTTCGATAGCCCCTTCACCTTCGATAGCCCCTTCACCTTCGATGGCCCCTTCACCTTCGATAGCGCCCTCGCCTTCGACAGCGCCTTCGCCTTCGATAGCGCCTTCGCCTTCGATAGCGCCTTCGCCTTCGATAGCGCCTTCGCCCTCGATAGCGCCTTCGGGGGGCGTGAGGATGTTAACACCTATGGTGCCATAACCAATGGAAGACTGGTTCACAGGTTGGTTTTGGCCAAAAATCAGAACATCACCGGCCGGCAAATTGTTCGATGGGGTAGTAGTAAATGTGACCAATCCTGATTCCACCGTCTTAAAGGGAACACTGAACAAGAGGTATTCCCCGTGGGCAAGGAAACTCGTGCCATCAAAAGCGCCCACTTCATTTACGAGTCCCGCCGAGGAGGTATCGCCCGTTTGACCATTGGGGAATGAGGGTCCAAACACGATGTTGCCGGGAATCCAGAGACGGCTGGCATCGTAGGTTAAGTCGCAATAGGCGGCAAATACAGCTTCCGCGTCCGGCACGCTATTTGCAACATAGACTAAAATAGTGAATGTCTCGCCCAAGTCAACTTCGGATACCAGGTTTCCATCATGATCCCGTGCTTCCAAACGGAAAACGGTTGATGTGCTTTCTAGTGGAGCCACTCCATTTTTCCGATGCCCATTCAAATGATTAATGATGAGCAATGCGTCAATGGGAGAAAGGAATCCATCACCATTAGCATCAAGGTAGGGTGGCGGAACAAATGGGTCCACAGGAGGAATTGGGAGCGAGCGCGAACCATTGGAGTTGATTTCATTGATAACCGTCAATACGTCGGTTGAAGATACGGAACCATCGTTATTCACATCCAGGGCGTTTGCTGAGTTCTGCCAAGGAGGAAGTTCACCTTCAGGAGTGCCTTCGCCTTCAGGAGCGCCTTCGCCTTCCACGGCGCCTTCGCCTTCCACGGCACCTTCGCCTTCCACAGCGCCTTCGCCTTCCACAGCGCCTTCGCCTTCGGGAGCGCCTTCGCCTTCGGGAGCGCCTTCGCCTTCAGGAGCGCCTTCGCCTTCCACAATGCCTTCAGGCTGACCTTCTTCAGGAATCCCTTCACCCTCCTCTTCACCTTCGATAACACCTTCACCTTCCTCTTCGCCTTCGACGGTGGGTTGGGTCACGGTTATGGTTGCGGTACCAGTTTGGCCGCTCGATGAACCTGTAGCGCTGACATGGGCCTGCCCCACGCTATTGCCGGTAACCACTCCGTTTTGATTCACAGAAGCCACGGCGGCATTGTCAGAGTCCCAGGTGAATGCGCTATCCTGGTCCGAGGTGGAGGTGGCGGCCAACGCCACGGTTTGCCCTACTTCGATGGTGGCGGTTGCCGGGGTAATGGTTATCTGCGGCTTGCATCCGCAGGCCGTTATAATCAGTAGCCCCAAACTAAAGAAAGGCAATAAACCACTGAATCTCTTGGATCGCATACTTCGCCCTCCTGATAGTTGACAATTTCCATCAAACTACATCCGATTCCGCATGGGATGCATGTTTGAATAAACCTGCTGCGTCTAGATACACTCCCACTCACGTCCGACAATGCACAGTCTAGCAGAAAGAATTTTGCCTGTAAAGAACAAAAAAGACACTTGCGAAATAACTCTTTTCGTTTTCGGGCAGGGTGAAAAATAGCCGGCTTCGGCTTGAGATGAAATAATTTGACCAGAAATTGGACTTTCCTCCGGAAAAGGGAGTATTTCACCATTGCCTGAACTACATGCACGAATTCGTGTAATTCAATAATTCTTCCCAACGGACGTAAAGAGCATTAATGTGGCCTTTGGCCCTATCCAGGGTATGGAGGATTTCCTGGACATGTTCGTGATTTTGGGAATAGAATTCCGGCTGCAGGATTTCCTGTTCCAGGCGCGCGGCTTCCGCTTCGGCGGCCAGGATGGCGGCTTCCATGCCCTCAAGCTCTTGTTTCTCTTTCCAGGTCAGGCGGCGGGGTCCTGATGCAACCTCCGTCTTTTTGGCGGGTTTGGCCAATGGTTCAGGTTTTTGGGCGGCGGCATCGGCGGCCCGGCGTTCTTTATACAGCAGATAATCATCGTAATTGCCCGCAATCTGGACAATCCGCCCGCCGTCCTCAAAAACAAGCATGTGGGTGCAGATGCGGTTAAGAAAATACCGGTCATGACTGACGATGAGCGCGCACCCGTTAAAGGCCTCAATGGTTTCTTCAAGGATCCGGAGGGTATAGAGGTCGAGATCGTTGGTGGGTTCGTCGAGGATGAGGAAGTTGCCGCCGGCCAAAAGGCGTTTGACCATATACAACCGGTTCTTCTCCCCACCGGAGAGGTTGCTGACGGGGGCGTCCACCGCGTTTTTATCAAAAAGGAATTTTTCGAGGTACGCAGGGATATACATGCGCCGCCGGTTGATGTCGAGCCAGCGCGCGCCGCCCGCAATAAACTCGATGACGGTTTTATGCGGTGCAATTTCTTCATGGGCTTGGTCTACATATAAAAACTCGACGGTTTCACCACGGAAAATTTTCCCGCGCCGGGGTTCTTCAAGCCCCATGAGTACTTTTAGGAGGGTGGTTTTTCCAGAACCGTTCGGCCCGAGAATCCCGATGCGCATTTCTTTCTGCATGATGAGGGAAAAGTTGCGAAACAGCAGGGAGTCTCCATAGCCATAGGCCAAATCCTTGACTTCGAGAATCGTTTTTCCCAAGGGCTGGGGTTCGGGGATTTCAAAGAGAAATTCTCGGTGTTTGGGGGGCGGTCCCTGGCCACGGATTTCAAGGAAGCGGTTAATGCGGGCTTTTTGCTTGGTTCCGCGCGCTTTGGGGCCGCGTTTGTACCATTCCAATTCCCTGCGGATAAGGCTTCGGCGATTTTCCTCGGTGCGGCTCCGGGTTTCTTCCAGCACGGCCTTATATTCCAGAAACCGCTCATAGCTTCCGGGGAAGGCCAGCAGTTTGGTGAATTCGATTTCAACGATACGGTTGACAATGCGGTCCAGGAAATAGCGGTCGTGGGTGACGAGAACGCAGCTTCCGTCATAGTTTTCCAGGAATTCTTCAATCCATTCGACGCTGCGGGTGTCGATATGGTTGGTGGGTTCGTCGAGCAACAGGACATCCGGGCGCTGGATAATCTTCACCGCGAGATTGACCCTTCGCAATTCCCCGCCGGACAGGGTATTGAGGAGGCGGTCCTGCGGCGGCAAATCCAGTGAGAGGGATATCTTCTTAACCTCTTGTTCCAAATCCCAGGCGCCGGATATGTGCAGTGCATGCTGAAGGGAATCGCATTCCGCTTGAAGCTCGCGGTGCTCCCAGCACTCACCGGAGGTTTTGGCGAGGCGTTCCATGGCGTGGTGATAGGCGTCCAGCATGGCGCGGATATCCGCCGAGGCCTCCCGGAGCACTTCCCCAACGGATTTGTCCGGGTCCAAGTCGGATTCCTGCGGCAGCAGGGCCATCCGCGTGCCCAGGGTACGGGTCACCTGTCCGGCGTCCGGCTCGGCCAAACCCGCCAAGATGCGCATCAGGGTGGATTTTCCAGAGCCATTGCGCCCAATAAGGCCGATGCGGTCCCCTTCATGAATGGTCAGGGAGACCTCATTGAGTACCGGCTGGCCGCCGTAACTCATGATGATATTCTGGGCCGTGACCAGGACTTTCGCAGGGATTGGGGAACTCATGATGGTAAAACACATCCAGACAGATAAAAAGCCACGGACCCTGGGTCCGTGGCCCTAATCATAGCATGTTCAGGGATTATTCCGCGCGGCGCCACTTCCAAAGGGGGTCCCGGGTCTTGTCGGGCCGGAGCATATCGCGGACATAATCGCCTTGCAAATCCACCTTGGCCGGCATGCCCACCGCCGCGTCGTACTTTTTTTGCTTGTACGGGGTGAGTTCCGGGTGTTCCTCTTCGAGAACACGGCAGGTGAGGAAGATCATGAGTTCATTGAATTGCGATGTGCCTTTGTTGTTTCGGAATGCAAAATTGATAAGCGGGATATCGCCCAGCACGGGAACCTTCCGAATGGTGTTGTCGCTGTCTTTTTTACGAAGGCCGCCGATGTAAATGGTCTGGCCGCTTTTCATGTGCACCGAACTGCTCATTTGCCGCTTGAATTCGATGGGAACGCCGGAGGTGGATTCCCCCGCTTTGCTGCTTTCCTTGGCATCCAACAGGCAGATGATGTGATCATCATGCGTCACACGCGGGGTGACGGAAAGGACGGTGCCGACGTCTTTGAACCGGGTGTTGGTTTGCGAGCCGCCCGCGCTGGTCTGGGTAAGTTCGATATACGGGATTTCCTGGGAAATGGCGATTTTGGCTTCCTGGTTCTCCACGGTCACCAAGACGGGATTGGAAATCAGGTTGGCGTTACGGTTGCTGATCTCGGCCTGAATGGCCCCCTGCCAGTCGAAATCATCCGTCAAGAGCGAATAGGTTAACGAGGAGGCAGGGCTTCCCGTGACCAATGCGGCGCCGGCGGCCATATCCTGCAACGTGCCAATCGCCCTTCCATTTTCGCCGAGGGCGGCCTGGCGGGTGTTCTGGTCCTGTACGGCTTTGATCAGCCATTTCACCCCGGTTTCCGCCGCATCGCTCATGAGCGCGTCCACCACCATGGTGTCCAGAATAACCTGTTTCACGGAAATGTCCATGTCTTTGACAATTTCACGGATTTGCTCGACAACCACGGGGATATCGGTGACAATGAGATGGCGCGCCCGGATGTCGGCGGCCAGTTTCCCCACCGAGGGGGTCAGCATCTTTTCGAGCATGGGCACCAGTTTGTCCGGCTCGGAATAATTCAGTTTGATGGCCTCCGTGACGGTGGGCAACACGGGTTGTTCAATGTCCAAATCATGGGCCAGTTTCAAAAACGATTCTATTTTACCCTTGGGCCCGGAAATGACCAGCACGTTCGTGGTTTTATTCGCGGAAATGGTGAACAGTTTTTGATTTTTGGAATTTTGGAGCAGGTCTTTCAACACCTTTTCCACATCTTCGGCTTTCGCGTTCTTCAGGGTCACCAATTCGGAAACGCGTTGGGAGGTTACGGCCTCTTCATACGGGACAATGCGGTAAATGCCTTCTTCCTCGACAAGGCCCAATCCGTTCATGCGCAACGCGGTTTCCATGGCTTGGGCGAGCGGAACCTGCTTGAGGCTGGCGGTGACGGTGCCCGTAAGATCGGCCCCGGCGATAATATTGATGCCCGCCTTATGGGCCAGCAGGGCCACCACATTCGCCAGTTCCATTTCGCGAAAATCAACGTTGACAATTTGCTGCAGCGGGTCTCCCGTATAGGGTTCGGGTTGAGGCGCGCCGCCTTCGGGCGCTTCCACGGCGGTAACCGCCTTTTCTTCTTCCGCCTCCAGCGATTGTATCTTGCTCACGATTGCGGTGTTCGATTCACGGGTGTCCGGCGCCGGTTCTTCCCGGGGCGGCGGCGCGGAGGAATCAATGGGCGGTTCTTGCGCGCCGGGAGTGGGTGCAACGGGTTGTTCCCCTTCCTGTACGGCGGCACTTTCCCCTTCGGCGGCATTTTGGGAGTCAGGGGGAATGGGGGGGAGCAAACCTGCTTCCCGCAACCGTTTCGCTTCTTCGCTCTCCGGGCCGGGTGCTTGCGCATTGGCCGCCGGCGGCTGGGCGTCCGCCGCGGGCGCGGCAGGAGCCGCTTCCGCCGCATCCATGCCCGACCGAAGCACACGAAGATCAAATTGCGCCTCGGCCACGGCTTGAAGCCCCGCCGTCAAAGTGACAAAGTTTTGATCTTCCGGAACGCCCGCTTTGGGCAGGGGAAAAGGCTCGGAAGCGTGCATTGGAACATCCCGCAGCACGGTCAACTGCTGTGTCAAGTGGTCCAGCGAATCCGTCGCGGCGGAAGGCGCGCCCGAGGGTACTTTGTGGTCCGGCAGTCCTGCTCCGGTCAACAAGGCGGCGGCAAGACAGAGCGCCCCCGCCAGCACCACGGACAGCATTTGAATGCGGCTAAACCAGCGCATACTTTAGAGCTCCTTCATTGGCACAGGAATAAGAGAATCGCGCACTTTGAAAACCACGCGATCCCGTTCGATGGAATACACCTGCACACCGTTGGAATACGCATGTCCAAGGCCCACCACTTCATCATCCACTACCGCCATGGGATTGTATCGATCCCAAATGATTCCCGTCACTTTTTTCTGCAGCACATCCTGCGGCGTTCCCGGGACAACCGCCTTCACCGCCTCGCCCGCGCGTATAATCCCGATGAGCGGGGTCATCGGATCCCGCTCGATGCGGTTGGATTGATAATCGAACGGCACTACCTCAATGTCCTTCAGCAACGCATCCGGATCAATGGCCACCGTTTTCAGTTCAACGGGCTGCGGGGCGGCCGCAAGTTTCCCCGGAAGAGCGGCGGGGATTCCCGCCGGACCGCCCGGTGTGGTTTTCGGCTCGGGTATTGCCGGGGGCTTGGCGCCCCGGGTCAATTGAAAAAACAACACCCCCAGCAGCACGACCGCCAGTACGGCGACGACAATGATTTGTTTTTTATTTTGCGGATTCACTTTTTCGCACCCGCTGTTAATGGCTGTGCTTCAGGGCCTATTGCGGATTGAATAAACCGGAACGTGCTCAGGGTAAACGTGCACTCGGACACCCCGGCGTCTTGTTCGCCAATATCAATATCGGATACTTTCAAATACCGTTCGTCACGTTCCAGAAGATTGATGAAGGATGCAATCTGGTGAAAGTTCCCGCGGGCCGTGACTTTGTACGGAATGGTTTCCTTGTTCGAGTCCTGGAACGTGGGTTGCGCCAACAGTTCCACCTGCAATCCTAGGCTGTCGCCCAGCGCCTCGAACTTTCGCAGCAGTTGCGGAATTTCGCGTTCATCCGGCAGCCGGTTTTGGAACCGGCTCACCAAATCGTCCATCTTGTTGACTTCATTTTGCAGCTTTTCCGAATTGGTCTTGATATCGTAGGCCGTCTTCAGTTGTCCCCGAATGTCGGCCAGTTGCTTGTTCAAGCCGGCCAGTTTGGCCTGTTGGTTCATATAAACGCCAAAATAAAACCCGGCGCACAATAAAACCGTGACCCCCACAATACCGGCGGCAATCGCCCAGTCCACAGGAGTGACCTTGCCTTTGAACAGGTCCAGCATCAGGTTTGCCCTCCGGTCACAATCACATAATTCAGGGTGAAACTGCGCACCTTGAATCCCTTGAACTCGGTGTCTTCCAGTTTGGGCGGCTGTAACACGAAAACCTTGGCGAAATCGGAATCCGGCCGCGTGGTCGCTTCCAGCAAGGGCGACACTTGACGTTCGCCCTGTTCGTCCGCCACCACATATCCCGAAATCTCCAACACGGGTTTTTGAACCGTTTTGGTTTCCAGCATGGGCCGCTGGTTCTTGGGATCGAGAACCGTTTTCCCCGTTTTGGGATCGGTCTTGACCTGTTGTTCCTTAAAGCCCTGCCACACCACCCGAATCCGTTTGTACCAGATATTGCCCGGGGTAAGCTTGGCCAGTTGATTCAGATGTTCCGACCAAATAACCCGATCACTGAGAATTTCCTTGATGATTTGCGCCTTTTTCTCCAGCGTGATCTTGCGTTCGCTCAACTCATTGTACTTGTTGACCTGCTCCGCCAGCGAAGCCAGTTCCGTCTTCTTGGCCGCCAATTCCTCCGTGGCCCCCGCCACGTGTCCATGCAGCACCATAAATACGTAGGCCATGCCCGCAATGGCCAGGAAGAGGACGAGACTGCTCACAAAATGCGGCAACGCCGAATGCTTGATGGGGCGCAATTCATGGGGTAGCAGATTGATCCGAATCATAGGTCCGCCATCCCCCTTCCCGCAAGCCCAATCGCCACCATAAACTGCGCCGGGCATTCACGCAGAATTCCTATCGACACATCATCGCCAAGAATGATCCCGCCCGATGCGGGGTCCGCCACTTCCACGCTGTTAACCCCCAGCTCATCCATAAAGGTGGCGCGCAACACGGGAAGGCGGGCCACGCCGCCGCTGATGATGATCCGGTCGACCGGGCGTTCATACAGTTGGTGTTCATAGAAATCAAAAGACCGGCGCACCTCGGAAATCAGGCGTGACATCGGGGCCGTGATAATGTCGCGAACGTCCCGTTTGGCCGACGTTTCCAGGCCCATTATAGGCCGGGGAGCCGGTTCGCCCAATGGACCGCCCAATCCCAATTCACTGTCCAGTGGATCGAGCGGGGACCCGCCTGCAGGGCCTTGGGGAACAAGATTTTCCGCCCCCTCCTCTTCTCGCTGCGCGGCGGGAGGCGCTTCCGCGGATGCCGTAACCGATTCTTTCAGCAATCGTTCCGCTTCATCCAAATCGCAACGCCGTTCTTTGGCAATGGCCTGAATCATTTCCCGCGCGCCCCAGCTTACATCCCGGATAAAATTGGATATTCCGTCCTTCACAAAGTGAATGCTGGCGGAGGTCATGCCGATATTCACCAGCGCCACCGTCTCACCCACATGGAGCATGCTGCAGGCTTCCGCGGCATCCGCCAAGGCCAGGGAATCCACCCCCATCAGCCCGCATTTAACTTCCGCCGCCTCCAAAACCTGAAGCCGGGAGCTAATCACATCGTTCTTGGCCGCCGCCAACAGGATTTTCATTTGTTTCTGGCCGCCTTCAGTGGTTTCTTCCAAGGGCGCCCAATCCAAAAATACTTCATTGAGATCATACGGGATGTTTTGCCCTGCTTCCCGTTCCACCACGGACGCCATTTGGTCCCGGGGAGTCTCCGGAATTCTGGGATACCGGATCACTGCGGTCTGACCCGGCAGGGCCGCCACCAGCAACGCATCACTCAAACTCATGGCCGTCAACGCCTGACGCACCGCGTTGGCGTTGGCCGCGATGGGATTGGCATTCACCTGATTGCGGTCCAATAAGGCATACCCCACCTCGTCCAGGCACAGCCGTCCGCCCACCCGCGACATTTGCACCGCCTTCACGGAGTGGGTCCCAACATCGAGACCTATGGCCTTTTTAGGCTTGGTGAACCACAAAGGACTCAAACTCCTTTACCTTGGGTAGGCCAAGAACCAGCGAAGCGCTCCCGCACCGGGGAAGGACTTTGCCGTTTCGGGACACCACGCCAATCATGTTTACATCTTCCCGCCCTGGGTTTGTTGAGGCTATCATAAATCTGATTTTCTGTCAACACTTTATTAGGTTTAGCACAACCACCTTCTCTGCGCCCGCCATCTCCATTAACCCTTGAAAATAACGCGAATAAACGTGTCCACAACCTTTTTTTTACTTTCCCGTTCGGATGGAAGCATCCAATCCTTATGTAGTTTACGTATTCCTAGCCAAAATGTCAAGTGTTTATTACGCCCCATTTCACGCCCTCCGCCAAGCATTCCGAAAAATAAAAAAGAAGCGGACTGTTACATCCGCTCCTGAAAAAGCCCCGCACATGCCGGCAGGCCAATAGGGCGTATCGAACCTCTGCCTCAACAGGGGGGTGTTCTCACGGTAGCCATCCGGCTTCCGCCTTGGGCGGCCTGTCGTAGGCTACTCGGATTTTGAACTCCCGGACGATACGAAAAGGATCAACGCTTCTAGGCCCAATCGCACACAGCAGGGAAAAAGGATTCAATTCATGCCGCACAGGGCATTTTGAAGTATACCAAATTAGAGGAAAACGGACAAGTGCGATTATTGCGAAATACCCCATGCACCCCGCTTATGGCTGAAGAGCGCATTGCGGAAATTAACGTCTGCTTTCGGTTGTTATAACGTATGTGGACGGAACCTCCACTGCACTGGAAAGCCAAGTACTTTGGACGCAAGGATTTGATATGGCGCATGATTTACCTTACAATTCTGATCGAACCCCAGCGACAACGGGGGTGTGCAAATGTATAAAGGGCAATGTGGAGAATTCAGACCGAATGAACCCTGATGATCCGTTTCATGTCGTGCGCCGAATTCGGGAAGGGCTGAAAACGGTGGCGGAAGCCGAGGATGAGCCACAATCCCCGATAACCTTTTTGTGGATGGATGTTTCATCGGAAGGCATTGCCCGCCGGGAAAATGCGCCGGCGCCTGCCCGAGTATTAACGGTGGACGACTGGCTTAATGTGATTGATGAAGCGGCGGCATACGGGGTCTCCTGGCTGATATTGACCCTGCGGACGGCGCCTTCCAATTATCCTGATATTTGGAAGATTGCGCAATGGGCGCAGGAAGCGCACGGAATGACCTTGGGGATACATCTCGATACGGAGACATTGACCGGGGACGACCTCGAATCTCTTGAACAATTGGATTCGAAGAAGATGACGGTCTATGTGAAACGGGACCTTTGTGATCGGCTGGCGTTTCTCGAATCGAAAGGGATAAAGGTGGGATGGGCGGACCCGCAAACCTATGGAGAGACTCCCCACTGCAACGGCCCCGCCCGGATGATATTTGCCGATCCGGAAGGCGTCTTGTACACCTGCGGGCTGGTCGAGGGCAATACGGCCTTCCGCTTGGGAACGATTTTTGAAAAATCGTTCAAGCAGGTGCTCCAAGACCCCAATCTCCCCCACTCGGTCCCCAAAGCCATGCATCACGTCTCCGAGGGATGTGATGGGTGCCCCTCTTTGATGATTAACTTCACGAACTCGTAAGGGATGTTACCGGTTGCCGGTCATTTCTTGAATCAAGGCATTGAGCGACTCCGGAGACAATTCCCCATTGGACAACCTTACGACGGCGGCCCGGTATTCCGTCTCGGTGAAATGATATCCCAGCGTTTCCGCCAGCACCGTCAATTCATGCACCGCACGGCGCCCCGTTAGTTTCTGCAGTTGACGTTGTGCATCCGGGTAACGCGGGATTTCCTTCAGGAATCGCAAGGCTTCTTGTTCAGACATGCTTGTTGCTTCACACGGGTAAGGGATGTTGATGGGCGACCTGGAGCGCGGTTGCAACATCCAGTTTCAATTCATTGAGCATTGGCCGCAACGGTTCCAGATGTTTCCCGGCGGCCTCTTCGTCGAGGCAGGCGAGGTGCGCGGCAATATGCAGGAGCCGGGGCAATGTTTTCTCCGTGGCGGCCTTTTCAGGTTCGAGATAGTGACGCAATGCCTCTGCAAGGACATCGGGATACCCCCATCGCACGGCGAGCATCCTCCCCGCCTCAGGATGTGTCAGGCCAAATGCTTTCGCTTCGTGCGCATTCAGTACCTCCCCGTCAAGGGTCTCCCCCAGCCCGGCGTACCCTTCTTTGGAGATGGCCGCCAAGGCAAAAACGCCCATTCCGGAAAGCAATCCGGCGGTAAAGGCGGCATTCGGATTGACTTGGCCCACGGCCTGCGCCAGGCCTTCCGCGATTCGCGCACACCGCACGGAACGCCGGCGGTACTCTTCCAGCCACGCCAAGGGATAGGCGCCCGCCGCGGTCATCCCCCCCGCGCTTCCTTCCCGGCCCAGCAACGCCACCGCCATGGCAATGCTGTCGATCTGTCCGGGCAGGCCATAGGCGGCATGGTTCGCCTGGCGCAACACGCCGGCGGCCAGCGCGGGATCTTCACTGATGATGGAGGCGAGTTCGCCGAGCCCACTGGCGGGGGAATCCAACAGGGCGCGAAACCTTTGCAGAACCGCCGCGCTCTTGGGAATATCCTCCAGCCGGTTGAGTCCTTCGTTCACCTCCAGTTTCGGAGCGGCATGTGCTTTGGGCAGAGCACGGAGTGTCTCTTCACTGAAGACGGGGGCCGAGGAATCCGGATAATACTTTTTAACCGCGGCCACGATGTCGTCCAGCTTGCACAACACCGCCTTCACTTTAAGTCCGGTCAATTGCTCCATTTTTTCAATGGTGTCCTTGTCCAGCGGGCAGGCCATGGCCACCGTCAGCAATTTGCCCAGTTTATCAATGGGAAGGAGCGAGCATTCCAGGGCAAGTTCCCTGGGAATGCATTCGATGAGTTTCCGATCTATCTGCACGCGCTTTAAGTCAATGGCGGCCACGCCGGCCTGCCGGGAGAGAAAATCGTGCAGCGCCTCTTTCTTCAAATACCCGAGTCCAATGAGATTCTCGAAGGTTTTCCCACCCTGCTTTTTCTGTTGTTCAAGGGCCTCCTGCAATTGCGCGGGCGTGATGAGGCCGGCATCCACCAGCATTTGCCCGATAACCTCGCGCGCCTTGGGCGCGTCGGCGGGCGAGGGGGCCGGGGGCGGTGCGGACGATTCGCTGATTTTGATGCGTTCGCCGCATTTCACACACTTGTACGTCTTGCCTGCCGCGTCAATGGGCACTTTCATCTTTTGGCCGCATTGGCACGTTATAATCCAATGGGTCTGTTCATCGGCCATGGAGACCTCCGCGCGCCGGGCAAAGTTTTTCTGGAAGCCCGGATGCCTGTTTATGGTACACTAAGGACGCAGTGCGATACCATGTTGGGGAAGGAGTTGCTGGAAAAGGATTTCGGCAAGGGTAACTATACGATGCACCCTCAAGCGGTTGAAGACCTACATAAGCAATGTGTTGCCTTGTACCGGGAGAAAAGGCACGAGGAAGCGCTGGCCGCCGCGGATACACTCGCGCCCATCCTTCCGAACAGCCCGTCCGTGCTCTACTTGCGCGCCCAAAACCTCGCCGCCCTCGGCCGCACCCAGGAGGCCCTGGAAGAGTGTTCCCGGTTACAGGCGCTGCTCGAAGAAACCCTCGGCAACGTCAAACAATTATCCGCCCTGCTGGACCCCGCCCAGCGGGAAAGCATCGAGCAGGTAATATCCGTGCAACTGCATCAGGGGCACTCCCTCCGCGCCACCCTGGATGCGCGCCAGGCCGAAACCCTGGACAATGTCCGGTTGCAAAGCACCATTGCCGAACTGCAGCGGGAACTGGCCAGCATCAAGAACCGGTCCGAACTCTCCGCGGAATCGCAGCAGGCCCTGGCGGCGGAGATGGAATCGTTACGGCGAAAAGAGCAGGAAAAGGCGCAGGCCCTGGAAGCCGCGCGCGCGGAAATGGACCGTTTGCGGGCCACCCTGGAAGAACGCGAAGCGGCAATAGCGCAGGCGGCGCATGAAACGGAAGCGCATGAAAAAATATTGGAGAAGATGGAGGAGGAACTCTTTACACTGCATGAAAAGGCCGAAAATGCCGCCGCCTCCGAAGTGTTGTTGAATCAAGAGCTTCAAAAGCTGCGTTCCCAGGAGGAGTCCAAGGCCAAATCGCTGACCGACGCGCGCGGGGAACTTTCCCGCCTGCAGGACGTGCTGAAAGACCGTGAACAGGCGGTCGCGGAAGCGGAAAAAAAGAGCGCGGAACGCGAACAGGCCATGCAGGACATGCGCCGGGAAATGGACGCCCTCCGCACCCAGGCGCAGCAGGCGTCTTCCTCGCAAGAGGCCCTTCAGACCGAATTGCAGCAGCTTCGATCGAATGAAAAGGATAAATCCGCCGCGCTCGAAAATGCCCGTGTGGAACTGGACACGCTCAAAAAGTCGCTGAATGATCGGGAAAACGCGGTCCGCGAGGCCGAAGCCCGGAGCCGGGAGCACGAACATGCCATGGCGGCTTTGCGCCAGCAATTGGACCAATTGCATGCACAGGCCGAGCGCGCCTCCTCCTCCGAAGAAGCCCTGGCGGCGGAAGTGGCCCAACTGCGCGCCCATGAGGCCGCTAAATCCGCCTCCCTGGACACCACGCGTTCGGAGATGGAAAAGCTTAAAAAACTTCTTGCACAGCGCGAAGCCCAGCTTGACGACGCCAAGCAGCGCAGCTCGATGAGCCAGGAAGCCATTGCGGCCATGCAGAATGAGTTGGTTTCCCTCCACGCGAAAGTGCATGAATTTTCCGAGTCGGAAACGCTGCTGGACCAAGAGTTGAAGGCCATGCGCGGCAGTGAAACGGAAAAATCCAAGGCCCTGGAAAACGCCCGGAGTGAACTGGCGCAATTGCGCGATCAACTGCACGCGCAACAAACCGCCGTGACCACGGCCGAAAAGAGCAGTTCCGAACAAAGCGCCCAGATGGAACGGCTACAACATGAACTGGACATTCTTCGCCGGCAGGCGGCGCACGCATCGAGTTCGGAAAGCGCGCTGGCCAAGGAAGTGGAGCAACTCCGCGCCAATGAAGCCGAGAAGTCCAACGCCCTTCAGGAAGCCCGGCAGGAAATGGAACGCTTGCGTGCCGCCCTTCAACAGCGGGAGCAATCCATGGAACAGGCCTCGCAAACGGGCGCCGAACACCAGGAAGCAATAACCCGCCTGCAAAATGAACTGGTCGCGCTTCATGAACAAACCAAACAGGCCTCGGATTCCGAAAAACGCCTTACGCAGGAATTGGAACATCTCCGGAAAAACGAATCGGCCAAAAACCAGGATTTGGAGCAGGCCCGGAAACAATTGGATGCGCTGAAAAACACCCTGAAGGACCGGGAGGAAGCGGCCACCAGGGCGGCGGAGGAAAAACGGCGCAACGAGGAGATGATCCAAAAACTCCAGGCGGAACTCCAATCAATACAATCCGCGGCCCATGACACCAGCGCCTCCCATGAGGAATTGGAAAACGCAATTGCACAACTGCGCCGGCAGGCCGATGACAAGGCGGAGTTTCTTGAAAAGGCGCAAAAGGAAATGGATGCGCTGCGCCAAACCCTCGAAGAGCGCGATGAGGCCCTGGCCCGCACCGAGCACCTGCTGAACCGGGCGCGGGAAAAGGTCAAGAATCCGCATAGAACCACCTACCTTCTTGCGGCCGTTCTTGTAGTGTGCCTGGGGGCATTGATTTGGAATTGGATTTCGTCGAAAACCATGCGTGAAGCAGACGTCCCGTCAAACATCATTTCCATTACCTTTCCCGAAGACCGCTCCGTGGGCAGCCTGTTTACGCGGGAAGCCGGTTCCCGGGACGCCAAGGACTGGCAGCCCTATGAGAAGGCGGCAAAGGGTGAAGTGAAGTTACGGACCGGGTTGGCGCTTTACCTGAAAGCCGACGATTCTTTAGCGGATGATCTGTCGCCCATCGCTGCCATTCCCGCCTCGATGCTCAAATCGCTTTGGCTTCCACGCATCGTGGTAAATGAAAAGAATCTCCAAATCCTTTCCCAATTTAAGGATTTGACTGAGCTTAATGTGGATGCGGCCATGCCCGAGCGCGACAAGACCGCCATGCAAACCGTGTTGCCGTTTTGTGCGATTACCACAAAACCCCCCGCCCCCATTTTGGAGGCGGAACTCAGTAAACCGCCCGCCCAGCGCGTGCTGCATTTCCCCGCCAGCAATCCCATCGGGCGCATTCTTACCCGCCCTTGGACCGAAACCGGCACGGAGTCTTGGAGGGAATACACCAAGGCGCGAGGTGAAGTGCAGGTGACCGGCTCGGTGGATGCAAAACTGGCCGTGGACATGGAGGCCGGGGCCGATCTTTCCGCGCTAAGTTCCCTGGGCACGAATGATCTCCAGGCCCTGGAATTGGTGGGTCCCAAGGTCTCCGATGCAAGCATGGCCTACGTCCGCAACCTTTCCGGCTTGCGCAGCCTGAACCTTATTCACACCGCCGTGACCGACAATGGCATCAAGCACTTGGAAGACCTGCAAGGCTTGCGCGAAATTGAGTTTTACGATGTGGCCCTCACCGACACCGGATTTGAGGTGCTGGTGAACTTGTCCCATCTCCAGCGGCTGTGGATTGTGAACGCGAAACTCACCAACGCCAGCGTCGCCAAAATCAAAGGCATGAGTTCATTGCGAAGACTGCACTTGGCCAATGCCGGCATTTCCTCTGAAGGATTGGTCATTCTCAAATATGACATGCCCTTCTGCGAAATCACCCCGCTCCCGGAATCGAAATAACCCTTTTCAGCGCGGCGCAAATCGTTTCATAACAGGAAACGGGGGTTTTCACTTTCCCCATTTCCGGGGCGCCTTTCATGGCGCCATGACAATCGCTTCCGCCCGTGACCAGCAACCGGCGTGCTTTCGCAAAAGCCAGGAAATCACCCGTATCACTCTTTGAATGACTTACATGATAGGCCTCGATGCCATCGAAGGGAAGTGCGAATAGTTTGGGGAGCAACCGGCGGGTGCTCCTGCTCAGCCCGGGATGGGCCAGAAACGACAATCCGCCCGCGCCATGGATGAGTTCGATGGCGGCGGGCGCGGGCAACAGGGTTTTCGGAACATAGGCCGGCCGGCCCGTGTTCAGAAAACGATCAAAGCCTTCCTGGGTGCTCTTGGTGATGCCTTGGTTGCGGAGTTCAGCGGCAATATGCATGCGGCTAATCGCTCCGCCCGCGGCGCGGGCGTTTAACACGTTTTCATCCAGCCCAATCCCCAAATCGCGCAGCCGTTCGAGCATGCGCAGGCCGCGTTCCTTCCGTGCAGCCACACACTCCTCGAGGGCGCCAAGTAAAACCGGATGCAGGGGGTCTATCCCCAAGCCCAGAATATGCACCTCGTTGGATTCAAAGCGCGCGCTGATCTCCGTGCCGGTCAGGAAGCCCAATCCATGGGCATGGGCGGCCTGTTGCCCCTCAATGACCCCCGATACGGTGTCATGATCAACAAGGGCAATGGCGGCGATAGGCAGGGCCGCGGCGCGTTGCACGACCCGCGCGGGGGAATCGGAACCGTCGGAATGATGGGTGTGAAGATGCAAATCAACGTACTGCATCCTATGGGTTCTCAGTCACACTGCGAAAAAGCCGGTCCAGCACCCCGTTGACGAACCGGGGCGCGTCGTCCGCGCCAAACCGTTTGGTGATTTCAATCGCTTCGTTCATGGCCACCGCGGGCGGGACATCGGGCACATGCAGCATTTCAAACAAGGCAACCCGGACCACCGCGCGTTCGAGACAACCCACGCGGTCCGGCGACCATTTATCCAGGGCTTCCGCGATGCGCTGGTCCAGTTCCTGTTGATGGGCGCACACGCCCCGGATCAAAAGCTCGGCATACGACCGGACCGAAGGACGCGAAGAACACACGGTCCAAAAATCCTCGATGGCGTCCTCCCAGGCATACTGGGTGAATTCGAGGCCAAACAGAAACTGAACCGCGCGTTCCCGGGCGCCGCGGCGTGCTCGTGGATTAATCATGCTAGTGTGGTGAATCATATTGTTGGCCAAGTATCCGAGATGCGAAATACAGGGACAGGCCTGAATGGCGCTACTTTAAGACCACACTTCCAAAGAATACAAACCAAGCGAAAAACAGGGACTGACGCAAGCGAGCCCGCCCGCGCGCCAAACCCGCTTCTCACAAGCCTTTCCCAAAATGGGCGGGCGAGACGTGTCTGTCCCAGGTTTTTCGCGTACTGTGGGCTTAAACTAGCGCCATTCAGGTCTGTCCCCCTTTGTCGCTTGGTTTGTTGTGGATTCATCACGCTAGAGCCGTCCCAGCAGGTTGACCATTTCAATGGCGCCCATGGCCGCATCGCTGCCTTTGTTGCCGGCCTTGGTGCCCGCGCGCTCGATGGCTTGCTCGATGGATTCGGTGGTGAGCACGCCGAACAAAACGGGCACGCCGGTTTCCAGGCCGGCATGGGCGACACCCTTGGACACTTCCGCCGCGATGTAGTCAAAATGCGGGGTGGCCCCGCGAATGACGCAACCGAGCGCTATCACGGCGTCGAATTGCCCGGAGGCCGCCATCTTCTTGGCCAGGAAGGGAATCTCGAAGGCGCCGGGCACCCACGCCACCGTAATATTCTCTTCCGGCACGTCGTGGCGTTTGAGCGTGTCAATCGCGCCCTCGAGCAGTTTCCGGGTGATGAATTCATTGAACCGGCTGGCCACCAGGCCGAACGTCTTGCCCGCGCCGTCAAAATGTCCCTCGATTATTTTTGCCATGTGGTTTATTCCTCTTCTTCCTCATCCGAGGCTTTTATGCTTTCTTCAATGATCCGGAGCGCTTCCTCCTCATCCTCGTGATTGACCAACACATGGGCATCGTCCGACACCGGCAGCACACTGTGCGGCATTTCCGTGCTGAGAAACGCCTCAATGCCGTTGGATTCCAGCAGGGCGATGATAATATCGGCCTCGTCATCGTTCTCGCATTCATGGACGGACACCAGTTCATGATCTTCCTTGTCATTACTCATCTGTTTTCCTCCCAGGGCGCATCCGGTTATTTTTCCTCTAACAGGTGGCCCATTTTTTTTCGTTTCGTCTCCAAATACTTCCGGTTGTGTTCGTTGTGCGGCACCTGGATGGGCACACGGCCCGTCACTTTCAAGCCGTAGCCCTCAATCCCGGCGCGTTTCACCGGGTTGTTTGTAATCAGGCGCATCTCGCGCACGCCCAGATCGCTTAAAATCTGCGCCCCAATCCCATACTCCCGGGGATCGGGATCAAAGCCAAGATGCCTGTTTGCCTCGACGGTGTCAAGTCCGTTGTCCTGAAGCTGATAGGCCCGGATTTTGTTCACCAGCCCGATGCCGCGGCCTTCCTGCCGCATATACACCACGACGCCATACCCCTCTTTCTCAATCATTTCGAGGGCCTGATGCAACTGACTGCCGCAATCGCACCGCAAGGAACCCAGCACGTCGCCCGTGAAACATTCCGAATGCACCCGCACCAGCACGTCCTTTTTGCCCGCAACCTCCCCTTTCACTATGGCGATATGCTGGTAATCGTCAATGTCCGTTTCATACACAATCAACTGGAATTGACCGTGGCGCGTCGGCAGCACCGTTTCCGCCGTGCGCCGCACCAGCTTCTCTTTCATGCGCCGGTACACAATCAAATCCGCTATCGAGCAGATTTTGATGCCGTGCTCCCTGGAAAATTCCTCGAGTTGCGGCATGCGCGCCATCGTTCCATCGTCGTTCATAATCTCGCAAATCACCGACGCGGGACGCAGCCCCGCCAGCTTCATCAGGTCAATGGAGCCTTCCGTCTGCCCCGCCCGCACCAGCACGCCGCCGGACCGCGCGCGCAGCGGAAATACATGGCCGGGGCGCACAATGTCTTTCGCGGTCGCGGCGGGGTCCGCCGCGACTTTAATGGAATGGGCGCGATCATAGGCGCTGATGCCGGTCGAAACCCCCTTGGCCGCTTCAAACGACACATGAAACGCCGTATTGAACGGCGAAGTGTTCTCCGAGGTCATCGGCGGCAATTGCAGTTCCTTGATCCGCTCCGGCGTCATGGGCATGCAAATCAGCCCGCGTCCGTATTTCGCCATGAAGTTTATCACTTCCGGCGTGACATATTCCGCGGCAATCGCCAGATCCCCTTCATTCTCCCGATCTTCATCATCAACAAGAATGATCATCTTGCCTTGCTTTAGATCTTCAATAATTTCATCCATTGAACTTAACACACCGTTGCTCCTATAAAAATCCATGCCGGGTTAAGAATTCCGGCGTGATACTCTCTTTTGTTCCGCCTTTCAAGTAATGGTAAACATGCTTTCCGAGAACGTCGGCTTCAAGATTTACGGGATCGCCAATGTGTTTTCCGGACAAGGTGGTTTTCGATAATGTGGTGGGGATGATAGCCACGCCAAAGGTGTCCCGATCCGGCTCCACCACCGTCAGGCTGATGCCGTTTATGGCGATTGAACCCTTGGGGACCAGATAGCAGGCCACGTCCGCGGGGGCGCGGAACCGCCACAAGGCAAAATCGCCCTGGTCTTTGATGCTCTCCACTTTGCCCACGCCGTCCACGTGGCCCAGAACGAAATGCCCGCCAAATCGCGCATCGGCTTTCATGGCCCGCTCCAAATTAACGGCATATCCGGCTTTCAGGTTTCCAAGCGTGGTGCGGGAGAAGGTTTCCGGGGACACCTGCACCACAAAATTGTCGTGATTCAATGCCGCGACTGTCAGGCATACGCCGTCCACGGCCACACTGTCGCCCAGATGCAGACCAGGCATGATTTCCTTGGCCAGAATGGCCAGATCGGCGCCGGAACGCCGCGTTATCACGCCGATTTCTTCAATGATTCCCGTAAACATGGTTCTTCTTTACATAGGCTTCCACCAGCAAATCCGGTCCGATAGGCCGCACCTGCATGTTGGTGAGTTCAATGGCCTCGTCCATGGTGGCGAATCCTTCGCCTTCCACCGGGGTGATGGCATCGCGTCCGCCGACGATTTTCGGGGCAATGAAAATCCAGACTTTATCGACCACGCCCGCTTCAAACGCGGAAGCGTGGGTCGTTCCGCCGCCTTCAATAAGCAAATAGGTAATTCCGCGTTTGCCCAATTCTTCCATGAGCGCATCGATATCCACGCCCCCTTTCCCGCGGGGCACACGAATAACATCGTTCGCGCAGGGATAATTCCGGGGTTCTGTAACCGCCACCCAGGTGGGGGCTTGGCTGTTCCCATGAAAAACCCGGCGCCCTTCATCCAGGTACTCCCCCGCATCGAGAATTACGCGAACCGGATCATGGGTGCCCTGCCGGTCCAGGCGCGTAGTCAGGCTGGGATCATCCAGCATCACCGTCCGGCTCCCCACCAGTACCGCATCCACCTCATTGCGCAGTTCATGCACCATCCGCCGGGATTCATCGCTGGTTACCCACCGGGAATGCCCCGTGCGCGTGGCGATCTTCCCATCCAGGGTCATGGCGCACTTGGCAATGACAAACGGGCGGCCCGTTGTGATGTATTTGAAAAATGCCTCGTTCAGCGTACGCGCATCGTTTTCGAGCACCCCCACATCCACGGCGATGCCTGCTTCCCCCAAGGCCGCAATACCTTTTCCCGACACCCGCGGGTTCGGGTCCTCGACCGCCACCACCACGCGCTGGGGTTTCTTTTCAATCAACAAACTCACACAAGGCGGCGTCTTGCCCTGATGAGCGCAGGGCTCGAGCGTGACATACACGGTTGCCCCCGAAATATCACCGCCCGCCGCCTCAATCGCATTGACTTCCGCGTGCGGTTCCCCCGCACGGACATGGTACCCCTCCCCTATCACCTGGCCCTCGCGGACAATCACACACCCCACCATGGGATTCGGGCTGGTCCGTCCGCGTCCCTTCATTGCGAGCGCCAAGGCCCGCCGCATATAGGTTATGTCAGCATGCATTAAAACAATAACGCCCTGAATCGGGTTGGGACTTCAGGGCGTTGGGTATACATCGCCGCCCCTTGCGGAAGAACGCTTCCACCGCAACGGGCTTGTCATGACCTTCTTTCATCCGGACTTTACCGTCGGCCCCGGAATTTCACCGGGTCTGCGCTTGCACGCTCGCGGGCTCTACCGCCGGTCAGGAATTACACCCTGCCCTGAAGGCCAATTGTGTGTTTATGATACCGGTTTTAAGCGGAATCTGTCAAACCGTCCAGGACTTACCGGCGCGGACGGCTCTCGCGGGGCTTCGCCTCATTCACCTTGATGGTGCGGTCATGAAGGCTGGTGCCATCAAGCTCGGCAATCGCCGCCTCCGCTTCGGAAGCGATTTCCATCTCCACGAAGCCAAACCCCTTGGAACGCCGGGTGTCACGGTCCATGATGACCCGGCACGAATCAACCGTGCCAAAACCGGCAAACAAGTGTTCAAGGTCCGAATCACGGGTGTCGTACGAAAGGTTTCCCACAAAAATATTCATGCTGCTCTCCTTTCAGGAGGGTTGGCGGTCATGTCACTGGCGCAGCGTTCTTGACCAGGCCAGGAGAGTGAAAAATCGACGGGATTTGAAAGTCTTCAGGGTGGAAATGAGCGTGTTTAACAAGTCACAAAACCGATTATACTATGTTTTTATTATACACCTTTGCTAGACGAATAACAAGCAGGAAATTTTTCAGGCCCGCACGTCGAGTTGACGTGGCCCTCTTGGGAGGGTTGAATTGGATTCACTGGCGGTGAAGGGATTCTGTTTGAAGGGCTTCGCCACACTCTCGGGAGTCAGGGGATTCGTTTCCTTGCCCTGTTGAGTGGATTCCTCAATGCGTTGTTTCGCCAATTCCGCCCGGGCCTCATTTTCCATTTTCCCGGCCGCCGCCGCCACCGCGCGGTCTTGCGAAGACGGTTCGGCAGGCGCCAGGGCAGCCGCCTTGACCACCTGTGCCTTAGTGATGGTTGCTTGGGGGGTTCTAGCGGGACTGACATCGATGGAAACTTCGCCCCCCGTGGCGTATTGACGGCCATCCGGCCCTCGGGTAAAGGTATAATTCGCTCCCCCCCGCGCATACCGGCCCGCCGCCGAAAGATGGGCCTGCTCGTGCCGCCGCACCTCGGTATCGCGTTGTTTCAGTTGTTGAACTTCCTTTTTCTCCTCTTCCGTAAGTTCCCCGATGGCGCCCTGGCCCCGTTTTTCAACGCGATTCTTCGCGGAAAGAGGAGAAGTGTCCGCTGGCTTTTGTGAAGCGCCCTCGTGAGCGCCCTGCAACGTCGAATTCTTCGCGGGGTCCTGTCCGGAAAAACCCTTTCCCGCGTATCGTTCCGCAATGCTCCCGGAAGAGGCATCGTTTACCGCTGGTTTCAATCCACGCAACCCATTCGGGCCGTGAAAGTCCTGTTCATACGGGGAAACAGTATGTATCGCTGAAACACTGATTTCAGCCATTGCGCCACTGCCTTATTGCCGCTATGTGACAAATGCTTGTGATTTTGGTATACTTATTGTACCCGAAATACGCTGTTTTTTGGAGCGTGACGCGAATTTCGAACTTTGCCGGCCCCTGCCTGCCGATGTTTACCCATGAACGCCAATGGTTTATGGGGTCTTAGTATCACGGCAACCTCCTCACGTCAGGTGAAGTGCATCGGCCCATCCTTGGAACGATTCGCGCACGAAGTGCATAAACAGCGGAGAATGATGCGTATGCCGCACCCCGTACACGCAACGCGCCACGGGCTTGTGCCCGTTTGCAGTGCAGTGGAGCGGCAGACCGAGACAATGGAGATGCAGTTTAATAATTTCAGCCTGGACACCTACTGTGCCCTGGTGTTGTTGGAAGCCTTGCGAGAAAAGCACTTTCCGGAATTTTCGTCGGACAAGCCCGTTCCAGAACGGGTAAGCCTGTTCACGAAGGCCTGGAACGTCCTGCGCCGCCGGTTCTCCCGGAAACACGCAGTTGCTCCGGTTTTTGAGAACGTTGCCCGCTTGGCCGAATATCAGAACAAACCCCAGCCAACGCTCAGCGCCAGTTCCGAACCGGCCACCGATATACACCCCAAAAAAGAACGCAAGGCCGTTTAATCGTTTTCACAAAAACATCGTGCCACGCCGGAATTCATCTTCCGCGTGGCATGGAATCTTTTTAATGAAATGGGGGTTCCCTCGTTCCCAAGTTGTACTTGGGAACGGACTTGTCTTCAAAGCTGTGCTTTGTCTTCATCTGTGTATTCACCATGGGACCAAATCAATCTCCATCACCTCATGGTCTTCCAAGGTATAATTCCGTGCCGATGAATATCGCCAATGCTCCGCCGCATCCACATACCCGCGTCGAACAGGATTCGCATGAATGTATTCCATCTTCTGTTGGAGCATCTTGTCATCTTGAACAAGTTCTGGATGAACACCCTCCTGCCATACCTGATGTATGCTGGTATATTTGTATTTCTTCCGAAAATAGGCAAACTGATTTATCAGCCACGTTTTATTCTTTCTTCCCGCCCATTGCAATAATTCTTTTGAAGTATGCCGTTTAAACGATTGAATCGTTCGAGCAAGATCAGGGGCCTCGGCAATAAGATGAATATGGTTATCCATGATAACGTATGCATAAAGCCGGAGCCCTTTGTTTTTGCGGCAGTACGTAAGTGAGTCTGTGATTATGGCAAAGGCATCTGGATCAGTGAAAACGGGTAACCATTCAATGATGGTCGATGTGAGGAAGTAGATGCCCTCGGATTCTACATAGGTGTATCGGCAACGCATAATGCGTACTGTAGCAAAGTACAACTTTGAAGACAAGCCCGTTCCAAAGTGCAACTTTGGAACGAGGGGAATAGTTGCACTTGGGAACGAGGGGAAACTGCTCTATAGCTTCGTGACCACCTCTGCCAATCCTTCGGCGGGTTTTCCTTCCACGAGGTCCACTTTCTCGATTTTGAGCATGCGGGCGATGTCGTCGAGGGTGGTTTCGAGGGCGGCTTTCACGTCGGCGGCGCACGTGACCGTCACGAGGGCGACGGGGGCGGCCATGCTGACGTTAGCTTCGGCTTTGGCTTTGCGTACGGCATCCAGCACCACGACGGTGGCTTTGTAGGCTTGTTCGTGTTTCGGCGCGGGAATGGCGGCGAATTCGGCCAGCGTGGGCCAGGGACTGCGGTGTATCGCCTCGTGCATGTCCGCATCGGAGGTGTAGGCCCAGTGCCAGACTTCTTCGCAGATATAGGGGATGAATGGGGCCAACAGGCGCAGCAGGGCGCGGTGCACGAGCCGTAATGCCGCACACGCGGAGAGCCGTCCTTCGGTGAGGGTTTCATCGTAGGTGCGGGGCTTGGCCAATTCGAGGTAGTTGTCACAGAACGTGCCCCAGAAGAATTCTTCGGTCAGGCTGAGGGCTTGGGCATAGTCAAACACGTCAAACGCCGCCGTGGCGCGTTCGATTAACGGACGCAGTTCCGCAATGACGGCCCGGTCGCTCTCACAGACGATCTTATCAGGAGTCAGTAGAGAGGCATCCACCCCGGAAAAGCGTCCGATGGCGAATTTACTCGCGTTAAAGAGTTTGGTGCAGAGTTTCTTGCCGACGTTGAAGACCTGTTCGTCGTAGGCGGTGTCAACGCCCAGCCGCGCGCGCGCCGCCCAATAGCGGACGCTATCCGCGCCGTACTTATCGATCAGCGGTTCGGGGGTGATGACGTTGCCCTGGCTTTTGGACATTTTCTTGCGGTCGGGATCGAGAATCCATCCGCTGAGCACGACATTTTTCCAGGGGATTTCCTTTTCGTGCAGATACGCCTTGACGATGGTATAGAACGCCCAAGTGCGGATGATGTCGTGCGCCTGCGGGCGGATATCCATCGGAAACAGGTTTTTATGGCGTTGCGGGTCGGTGAACCATTTTGAGGCGACCTGCGGGGTGAGGGAACTGGTGGCCCAAGTATCCAGCACGTCGGGATCGCCGCAGAAACCGTTGGGTTTGTCACGCTGGTCTTCGGTGTAGCCCTCCGGGACATCCGTCAGCGGGTCTACGGGCAGTTGGTCCAAGCGTGGCGTGAGGCGTTGGTCATAGCGAACCAGGCCGTTGGCGTCGAGTTTGTACCATACCGGAATGGGCACGCCGAAATAGCGCTGACGGCTCAGGCACCAGTCCTGATTCAGCCCTTCCACCCAATGTTCATACCGTTTCACCATGTAATCGGGATGCCATTGGATTTTCCGGCCCTGTTCGATGAGCGCCTCTTTCTTGTCCATGATGCGGGTGTACCACTGGCGCGTGGGGATGATTTCGAGGGGTTTGTCCCCTTTCTCGAAGAACCGCACGGGGTGCGTAATTGGCTCAGAGGGGCGCACAATCACGCCGTCCATGCTCTCAGCGATTTCCACGGTGAGTTTTTGTGCTTTCTTGACGAAGCAGCCCTGAATCTGGCTGTAGAAAGCATTTGCGGCCTCGGGATTCAGGCTTTCCCACCCCGGAGTCCCAAACGTGATCGGCAGGAGACAGCCATTGCGCCCGACAATCTGCCGAAGGGGCAAATTGAAGGTTTTCCACCACTCGACGTCGGTCTGGTCGCCGAACGTGCAAACCATGACCACGCCGGTGCCCTTGGCGGGATCGGCTTTTTCGTCGGTCATGATGGGCACCGGCACATGGAACAGCGGGGTGACAGCGTTCTTGCCCACATAGGCTTTATAGCGCTCATCTTCGGGATGCACCAACACGGCCACACACGCGCCGAGCAATTCCGGGCGGGTGGTCGCGATAACCAGAAAGTCATCTGAACCTTCAATGCCAAAGCGCAGATGGTGGTAGGCGCTGGGGACCTCTTTATCCACCAGTTCCGCCTGGGCAATGGCGGTCTGGAAGTCCACATCCCAAAGCACCGGGCGCTCGTCCTGGTAAATATCGCCTTGTTCCATGAGCGTCAGGAAACTGTGCTGGGAGAGTTTCCGGCAATGGTCGTTAATGGTGGCGTATTCCTCGTTCCAGTCGTAACTGAGGCCGAGGCGGGTCCAGAGACGTTTGAAAGCGGCCTCGTCTTCGACCGTGACCACTTCGCAGAGTTCCACGAAATTGCGGCGGCTGATGGGCATGGGATCACCCTTGCGGCCGCGCTCCGGCTTGAAATTCGGGTCGTAGGGCAGGTGCGCTTCGCATTTCACGCCGTAGAGATTCTGCACGCGCCGTTCCGTGGGCAGGCCGTTGTCGTCCCAGCCGATGGGAAAAAAGATGTTTTTGCCGCGCATCCGCTGGAAGCGCACGATGAAATCCTGGTGGGAGTAACTGAACATGTGGCCGACATGCAGCGAGCCGCTTACCGTGGGCGGGGGCGTGTCAACCACAAAGGTTTCGTCACGGCCCCGGCTGGGATCGTAGGCATAAATCCGCCGGTCTTCCCAATATTTCAGCCAATGGTTTTCGGTTTCGTGCGCCTCGTATTTTTTCGGCAGTTCCATGTCAGACTCCTGTATATCCCCTCGAAAAATACATTTTTCATGCCAATGATTGGGGGATTCTGAGCGAACGCGTCAGCAATCGGCTGGATTATAGCAAAAGCGGCGGGGCAAAGTTGAATTGCTTACAGGGACAGGTTGGTGCCCCAGACGGGGGTTCCGTAAAACGCGATGAACATGAGGCCCGCGCCCATCCATTTCATCGGCATGTCGAGAACGCCCAACTGATTCACCAGCACGATGGCAATCAGAATGCCGAAGGGGCCGATTTGTTCGAGCATGCGTTGTCCGCCCGGGGGAAGGAAATAGCCGAGAATATAGTGCCCGTCCAGCGGTGGCACGGGCAGGAGGTTAAACAACATCAACAGAATGTTGATGATCATGAGAAAAATGAACACCATGGCCAGAATGTGCAGGGCAGGCGCCTCCGGCGACATCCCCATCAACACGGCAATCACCCGCAGCACCAGTGCGCTAACCAGGGCGATAAGGAAATTGGAGCCCGGCCCCGCCAGCGAGATGAGCATGGGGTCCCGGCGGACATTGTGGAGGTTGCGGGGGTTGAAGGGCACCGGCTTGGCCCAGCCGAACATATACGGGAAATGGGTCACCATCATCAGCAACGGGAGGATGACCGTGCCCATGGGATCGATGTGTTTTAACGGGTTCAGGGTCATGCGGCCCAAAAACCGGGCGGACGGGTCGCCGCAGCGGTCCGCCATGGCCGCATGGCCCGCTTCATGCACACACAGTGAAAAAAGCAGGCATACGTATTGTAACAATATTTCGCCGATATTCAGTTGCACAAGCTGCCTTCCCATGTCCATCACAAGGGGTATAAGTATATGCTACGCTGAATGGACTTATCAAAAGGGTGGCAGGTTTCCGACGGTGTCTTGCCCTCCTGGGCAAGATAGTTAGGGTTCAGGCGAAAGGTGCGGAATGGCTTTTAGCGAAAACACAAATTACATGGATTGCATGGATTTAAGCGGATGGTATCCCTCTATTTTCTCCGAACAGATTTCGGGGCCGCGTCTTTGCGCCCTGGCGGTTATGTGCAAGAACATCCGGATGAATCAGTTTCCGGTCAAGGGGATGTTGGCGAGGGATTCGTCAATGAAACCATAGTATCGGGCGCGCCAGTAGGCATCTATAAAGGCGGCCCCGCCCAGATCACGGCGCTCGTTCTGCTCGAATTGCAGCACCAGATGCCCCGGTTCCCAGGTTTCACCACCGTCCTTCGAGAGATAAAGACCCGCCGGGGTTCCCGCGAAAATCCAGGTGGTATTGCGCGGTGTGAACACCGTTTGGGACAATAGAATGTCCAGACCGGAGGATTTCACCTCCCATGTATCGCCGCCATCGGTGCTTTTCAAAACCCCTCCCTCACCGGGCTTAAATTGCACTTTGGCGGGTTTGAACCCATGGCTGGGCAATTCTTTTTTGGAGACCTTGTCCCATTTTCGGTTGAATTCCTTGTTCTTTGTGAATTGTGTTCGATACGCGGCCTTCTCACGCACGGCATAGACGGTGTTAGGCTCGCCGGTTATGAATTCCCCCAATTCAATGTTTACGGGCGTGCCGCCTTCCTCGGGAACGTCCATTTTCATCCACGTATGGCCGCCGGTCAGCGAGGCATAAAACGCCTCGTTGCAGATGGCATAGAGCATGCGCACCCGCGGTCCCGATACCAACATTCGGACCGGCCCCGGAAGCGTTTCGCTGATGCAATGCCACCCGGCTTCCGTGGCGGCCCCATCCCGTGACTGGTAAGCATCTCCTTTCGTGTCCAGTGCATAAATGACCATCGGATCCTCCGCGGGCACCGACACCGCAGTAACTATCCGGCTCAACCATCCGTCCGGATTCAGCAGATGGCCTTTCCAGAGGTATTCATTATCCCAGCAGGCCGCATAGACCGGATAGGGCGGTTTGAGCTCCTTGCGCAAACTGCTCATGGTGGGCTGAAAAATGGTTTCCGAGGGATAGGTTTGCAGCGAATACAGGGCTTCCCGCAAGGCCTTGTCACGATCCGGCGCATTGGGAGTCAGGCCCATGTAGATGTACGTGAACAGGCTTTGTGCATCGTCCTTGTGATTGACCCACAGCCCATCGAGCACGGCACGGTAGGCCGCCAGGAGTTCCGGGTCTTTTTCAATGCGGAACAGGTTTTCGAGATGACAGAACACATGTTCGGCGTCATCGAAATCCTTGTCCGTCTTGAACGTGGCCATCCCCCGCACATGAAATCGTTCCAGCAATTGGTCCCGGACTTCCAGGTATTTCGGATTGCCCGTGGCATGATAGGCCGTGGTGACCCCGGCAATGGCCATCATGATCCGGGTGTTCAACGTTTTCCCGTCATGAAATCCGAGAATTTCCGTAAAATGCTTTCCATCGATGTGCATAATCTTAAAATTGTTGAAGGCCCAATACCCCACCAGGGCGTCAATGGCCTCGCGGCATCGATCTTTCTGAACGCCTTCCGCGGCGAGATCGTAATATTGACCGAGGCCATGGGTCACATCGCTGTAATTGTGGTGGCTGGGGCTGCCACACCATCGCATATCTTTATACTCCCCCACCCCCTGATGCCAGGCGTGGCCCGGCCCCTGATTCAAGCGCTCCTCATAGGATTCCCCATGACCAAAGGCATAGCCCCGCGCCTGGAGCCCCCGGACCCCCGTCACCAATTGGCAGCGATAGACCGCTTCAAACAATTCATCCGCGCGTGCTTTGGCCGCCGCCAGTTCCTCTGCTGGGGCATTGCTCTTCTTCAAAAATGCATAGCGATAAGAAGCGCCCGCGAGATAATTGGCGGTCCAGCACACCGCATGCGCAATGTTGTTGTTGCCTAGGGTCGTATTGTCCACCGGCCCGCCCCCGGGCGCAATATCCACCTGCGAGGGATACAATCCGAGAATGTTGTGCCGTTCCTGATTGTTCTTTTCGAGGATTCTCTCCTTTTCCGCCAGGGGCAGCCGCCAGGATTCGGACGTGTAAGCAACCCCCGTTACCGCCAAACTCGCCGCTAGTAACAACATTGTACGCATTTTCAGGTCCTCCCAAGTTCCGGCCCCGTGGATAAGTCTCTTATTCTATAGACCGCTGCGGTGGGTAAGCGAGTTTCCTTCTCTTTTCAAAGAAATTCATCCCGCCATCCGTCCCATTGGTCCAATTGGTCTCATTGGTCCTATTGGTCTTATTCGCCCCTGCTGTCCTTGATGTCTTTTGCTGAAAGCTGACCGCTGAAAGCCCCATTTTCTGGTCACGGCCCTGCTGCGCGGTAAAGTGAACATCGGTGCGCACGGCACACCCTGTTGGGTTTTCCACTAAAGGGGGAACCATTTGGAGGCGGTTTGCGGTTGAAGGGGTCATTCCCGTACGCTTCGCGCCATGGAGATTACACAACCGATATTCAATCCACGGCAGGTGCTGGAGCGGCTCGAAGCCGTATTAACGCACGCGTTGGAAGAAGACACGGAGCGCCTTCTTCAGGTCTGCCGGACATTCCTTCTTCTCTACACCTCCCCCACGCCCGTTTTTTATGATCCCCGTGCGTTCCTATCCGAACACAAAGCGGAAATCGGGGCGGGACGGCATGAACTCCGGCTTGAACCAGTTTCCGAGTGTTCGGGAATCCCGGAACGCCTCTTATCCTGCCTGCATTGCATCATCGGTTCCACGCGCTTGGAAGAAGACGCGGCGCTATTCCTGGAGGTGTTTGAGCAGGAGGAACGCCGGGAAAAAATCCCGCGCATTGGGTTGGGCCTGAATGGCCCCGGATACATCCCCAATGATTTTTTTCTGGACGGGGTGTTCCGGCTACCCTTCGAGGAACTCAACGACTGCTGGACCCTGGCCACGCGCGGCGGCCGCATCGACCGCACCCCCAATGGGCTGGACTTGCGGTTAAAGGGGATGCGTCTGACGCCTGCTCCCCTTCCAGAGGCGGATACACTGCTTGCCTTGCTCGAAAACGCCTCGACAAGAGAAAATATCTTGCAGATACTGGAGCATATCGAAGGTCCCCGCAGCGAAGAAGCCTGCGATTTGCGGATACTTCTGCAAGAGGTGCTCCAGGAGCGAAAAGAAGCGTTTGACCGCGCTTCTTTCTCCGTGGAAACCCATGTATCACCGGAAATCCCCCCCATTCTCGTATGCCGCGCACGGGTAAAGACATTTTTCTCGAATCTATGTGAATATGCTCTATGGATAATGTCTCCGGAAGGCGGCATAACCCTCACGATGGAGTATGAAGCAGCATCGCGTTCACTGATGATGCAATGCAATCTCAACATTCCCCGGGCGGACATTCCCACCATTCAATTTTCCATTCTCCACCGCATCATGGAGCAGCAAGGCGGTATCCTGGACATAACCGTGCTTCCGGCACAACCGCCGGAACGGAAAAAGTCCGAGGTGACTATCCATGCTTTGTTTCCGGACCATGCGGGCGCCGAACTGGATGCCTGGATTCCCGGCTGGGAGGCTTTTTCCGCAAAGGCGCAGCAGATGCTTCGCTTGATTAAGAGCGGGGCTTCCCCCCTGCCGGAAGAATTCATCCTTGGAGGGGTTCTGGAAGATGAACTGGAACGTTGGCTGATGCCGCGGCTCGCGGCTCCCTTGGCGCAAAACCTCGCTCATGAACTAACGCCGTTGAAAACAGAATTGCCCGGATCAGACCCGGAACGTCTGAAAAAAGCCCTCGCGCCGATTACACGCGGGAAACCAAAAAAAGACCTCTGTGGCCCCGCCTATGCCGGCGAACTGTTCTGGCATTTCCGCCAGAACGACCGTGCGCGCAAGGCGCTGGGCACGCAAAGCCTGTCAGCGGATGCGCTGAAAGAATTTGCGGAATCCCTGCTGGCCTCTCCCCCACACTACCCGCGTTGCCTGAAAACCCTGGCCGCCCTTATGCATGAGGACAACCGCTAAACGGATTAACCCGAAGCCTGCTCCTACAAAGACCTTATTTCGTATCCGTGTGAATTCGATCAATCCGCGCGTGCCAGGCCATGGAAGGCCGGTTATCCGCATTTCATCCTTTTCAGGCCCTGCGGGAGTGGAGGCATTTGCGAAACCGCCCTTCGCTGCACCGGTTTGGCAATAAAACCCCGGCATTTTGCTCTGTATGCAGCGTTTTCGCACGAAAACGGGCGATTTCGCAATTGCCTGGAGTGTAAATTGACTTTGGGGGCCGGCCCGTTGCAGGATATGGGCATCGGACGATGGTCCGAGCAATGGTCTTCAGAGGAGTGGTCTAAGGTGCGAGGCCATGTCGAATGCCCGTAATCCCATAAACGAACCACCGGCGGATTTGGTTGCGCTGCGCGCGGAGGTGGAACTGCTGCGCCGCCGTGCCGCCACGCATGCGGAGTTGCACCGGCAGGACGCGCAGTTCTATCAGATGCTGGTGGAATCGCTGACCGAAGGGTTGGTGATTCTGGATGAACAGGACCGTTTCGGCTACGTCAATCATGTGTTGTTGGGCATGTTGGGGTATTCGCAGGAGGAAGTGCTGGGGCATAGTCCCCTCGAATTTGCCCTTCCGGAACACCAGGCCAGGCTTCGGGAGGAAATGCGGCGGCGGAAAAATGGGGCGCGCCAGCATTATGAGATGGTTTGGCGCAGAAAAGACGGGGCCGCGCTGACCACCCTGGTGGCGCCGTCCCCCATCCTGGACGATCAAGGCAAGTACCGGGGGTCCTTCGCGGTAATCACGGATTTGACGGCCCGCATCCAAATCGAGGAGGCGCTGGAACGGGAACGCGCCCGCCTGAAGACCATCATGGAGCACCTTCCCGATTCTGTGTATGTAAAAGACGAACAGGGCCGGTATGTGGAGGCGAATCAGGCCAAGGTGCGCGCCATGGGGCTTGAATGCGCCGAACAAATGCTGGGCAAGACCGCGTTTGATTTTTTCCCGGAGGAACAGGCCCGGCAGTTTCACGAGGAAGACCTGTCTGTCATACGCACCGGGGAATCCCGGCGGAATATTCTGGCGTGTGTGCAACATCCCGGCGCCCCCCCCGTATGGGAATTGAGCAGCAAGGCCGCCTTGCGCGATTCCTCCGGCGCGGTGATTGGGATGGTGGGCATCAGCCGGGATATCACCGCGGAACGGGAAGCCGAGGCCGCGCTGCGCCGGAGCGAAGAGCGCTTCCGGGAAATACTGGACCACACCCGTGACATTGCCTACAAGGTGAATCTGCGCACCGGGCAGTTTGAATACCTGAGCCCGTCGGTGGCCACGTTGCTCAAGCGCACGCCGGAGGAAATCATCGCCGGCGGCATCGCGGGCGTGGAAGCCATGATTCACCCCGAGGACCTGGAGCGGTACAACGCCCATCATGTCCGGTTGGAGGAATCCGTCCACCAGGGAGAAGCGGTGGGTCCGTGGGAATATCGAATCCGGCGCAAAGACGGGGTCTACCGCTGGTTTTCAGAGAACGCCTCGCTTATTCTTGACGAACATCAAGAGGCCGTCGCGCGGGTGGGCACGCTGCGTGACATTACGCACCGGAAACAGGCGGACGAGGCCGTGCGGGCCGCCTCGCGCATGGAGGCCACCGCCACCTTGGCGGGCGGCATTGCGCATGATTTCAATAACCTCATGACCGCCGTTCTCGGAAACGCCGAAATGCTTGAACTCAAATTCAGCCATGACCCCGGCGTGTTGAAGAAACTGAAAACCATCTCCGAGGCGGCGGTGCAGGCGGGTATGCTGGCGCAACAGATGCTCGCGTTCGCCCGTGGGGGAAAATACCAGCCTGCGGTGACCAATCTGAACCAGGTCATCGAACACGTTATGCGTTTTGAGGAACACACCATCCCCCCGGACGTTCAGGTGGTGCGGGAGTTGGACGCAGAACTCTGGAACATGTATGCGGACGCGGTCCAAATCGGACAAGTCGTCATGAATCTGACCATGAACGCGCTGGAAGCGCTGGAGGGCAAGGGCGCCATTATCCTGCGCACCCGTAATAAGGTGTTGACCAAGGACGACTGCCCGGGGCCGATTTCACCGGGACGCTATGTTCTGGTCTCGGTTCAAGATACCGGCCCCGGCATGAACGAGAGTGTCCGCGCGCGGGTGTTCGAGCCTTTCTTCACCACCAAGTTCCAGGGCCGGGGGTTGGGGCTTGCGGCGGCCTATGGCATTGTGAAAAATCATGGGGGGTATATTTCCGTACGCAGCGCGCCAGGCGAGGGCGCCCTGTTCGAGGTGTTGCTGCCCGCCACCGAGGCGGCGGAACCCGTTAAACCGCCGCTCCAGGGCAAGCTGCCGTGCGGCAGTGAAACCATTCTCATCGCCGATGATGAGCCGGCGGTCCTCGATTCCTTCCGGGAAGTCCTTCAACGGCTTGGGTACACCGTGATTACGGTCGAGGACGGCGCGCAGGCGGTCGAAGCCGCGCGCACGCATCCCGCGCCCATCCATGCGGTTATTCTGGACATGGCCATGCCGAACATGGATGGGGAAGAAGCCTTTGCGCCCATTCTCCGGCTGCGTCCCAAAACCAAAATCCTGATATGCAGCGGATACGAGCACGGTCCGGCGGTACAGCGGCTGCTGGACAAAGGCGCCCGCGCCTTTCTCCGAAAACCCGTGCGCGTCACGGAGCTTGCCGCCGAACTCCGCCGCGCGCTGGATGGGTAAGCCGCGCGCGGAAGAAATTGATTGGGGCGGGGTGCATGAAGATAATCTGAAGGCATGCGCCTGGCTTTTGTAGACCTTTTGTTTTCCTGGCCGCCCAATGGCGGGGCCGATGTGGACGTGTATCATGTGCTCAAGGGGCTAAAAGAGGCCGGGCATGAGGTGCAATTGATTGGCGTGAATGATGGGGTGACCTGGGACCGGGGGCGGTTTGAACCGGAGAAGTTGCCGTTCCCGGCAACGCGGATCGATTTCGCAGGGAAGGCATTTACATGGCAAACCATCCCAAGGCGTATTCGCGAGGCGGTGGACCTGTGGCGCCCGGAGGCCGTGGTGGTGTGCGACGGATTTTTTCTGAAGCCGTATGTAATTAGGGCGCTGGAACCTTATCCGGTGGTCTCACGGTACTATGCGCATGAGGCGGTATGCCACCGGGACATTACGCATTTCAAAGACGGCGCGCCGTGCCCGAATAATTATTTGGAAACGCCCGATGTATGCCGGGTATGTGCCTTGGACCGCTTGAAACCGGATATTCGTAGCGGTCACTCATTGGCTTGGCCGCAGGAGTATCTTGCCGCGCGCGCCTTTGCCCCCGAATACCATGCCATGCAGATTCGCGCCCTGGGCCAGCTTGCCGCCGCAATCGTCTATAACGACCGCATAAAAGAACTGATTGCGCCGCACTGTTCCCGCGTTATTGTTATGCCGGGCGGTGTGGATGAAGAATATTATGCGTTTGCCGAACCCCAGGAGAAATCCGCGGAGGAGCGCAAGATTATTTTGATGACGGGGCGGGGAGAAGACCCTGTGAAGGGAATTCAGGTCTTGCTGGAGGCCGGAGAATGCCTTCGGGCAACACGGGACGATTTTGAGATTTGGGTGACCGCGCCGGAGGACACGGCGGGGCCTGTGTGGCTTCGTCCGATGGGTTGGCGCAACCGCGAGGAGGTCCGAAGCCTGTATCGGCAAGCAGATATTTGCGTGGTTCCGAGCCTCTGGGAAGAACCCTTCGGGATGGTGGCGGTGGAAGCCATGGCGGTGGGACGCCCGGTGTGCGCCAGCCGTGTGGGAGGCTTACAGACGATAGTGGTTCATGGAGAGACGGGACTGCTTTTTGAACCGGGCAATGCCCGGGAATTGGCGCAGTGTCTTGGGCAGTTACTGGATGATTCGGGATTGCGTCAGCGCATGGGCCGGGCAGGGCGCGAACGGGTGGAAACAGCGTATACCTGGAAACGAGTTATTGACCGGTATTTCCCGGAACTGTTTGAACACCTGAAGCCGGAGCGGAGAACCTGAACCATGCGTATTGCGTTTGCGGATTTGGTGTTTTCGTGGCCGCCGAACGGCGGGGCCGATATCGATCTGTACAATGTGGTTTCCGAACTCCAGCATGCCGGCATGGAGACGTGTCTTTTTGTGGCCCATGAACAGGATTCCTGCGAGCGAGGCCGGGTTGATCCGGAATTCCTGCCTTTTCCCTGCACGCGGCTTGATTTTACCCGGCAGTCGTTGAAGCCGGAGGCGCTGGGCAAGGCGTTTCGCGAGGCGATAGATGCCTGGCAGCCCGGCCTGGTGTTCCTTATGCACGGGTTTACGCTCAAGCCTTATCTCACCCAGACGTTGCGGCATCACCGGCTGGTGGCGCGGTATTATGCCCATGAACTCACTTGCGCCCGTGATCCCTTCCGGTTTAAGGAGGGAGCGCCCTGCCCAAAGAACTTTTTGCGAACGCCGGAGGATTGCCGGCGATGCGCGCTGGAATCACAAAAACGGGGCATTCAGCAGGGAGACTACCGGACATGGACCGCGGATTATCTCGCCGCGCACGCCTATGCGCCGGAGTATCATGCCCTCCTGCTGGAATCGCTCAGATCCGTTCGGGCGGTTATTGTTAGCAATCCGGGGTTGAAGAAAGATCTTGACGGGTTTCATTCGGAGGTGTGCGTGATTCCCGGGGGGGTGCATGTGGAACAAATTCCTTTGACCGCCATGCCGCCGAAGGGCCGGGAGGACCGCAAGGTCATCTATATGCCGGGACGCGTGGACGATCCCTTGAAAGGGCTGGCAGTGCTGTTGGAAGCGGTTCATCTATTGGAACGGGAGCGGAATGATTTTGAAGTATGGATCACACATTTTGATCACACGCTGAGCCGGAGAAACGTCAAGGCCATCGGATGGCAGGACCATGCGGCGGCGCTTGCACTTTACGGAAAAGCCGATGTTTGCCTTGTGCCTTCGATTTGGGAGGAGCCCTTCGGGCTTACGGCGGTGGAGGCCATGGCCGCCGCACGTCCGGTGTGCGCCAGCCGTACGGGGGGCCTGGCTGAAATTGTGCGGCATGAAGAAACAGGTTTTCTGTTTGACCGGGGGAATGCGGTGGAATTGGCGGGACGGCTCCGGCAATTATTAGATGACAATGCGCTTCGTGCGCGCATGGGAGCGGCGGGACGCCGCCGGGTGGAAGAACATTATGGCTGGCGGAGTATTATTGAACAGCATTACCTGCCGTTAATCGAGAGGCTTGTTACATGAGCGACGTAAACACGATCTGCGCGTTTTACAGCCGGGGACCCCATTATGTGCGGATGCTGAAATATCTTCGCGAGGCCTATCCCGCTGCGCGTATTACCGCGATGGTTCCCCCCGCGTATCCACGTGAGTTTATAGAAGGGCTGGCGGACGAACTTGTTGAGACGCCCGCCTCCCGGCAAGGGGTTGCGGCGGTTTTAGGGGTTATTCGGCAGTTGCGCGCCCAACGGTTTGGTCTGATCGCGGTGATGTTTGACAGTCCACGGTTGCGATTGCTTGCCAGTGGCAGCGGGGCTTCACAACGGTATTGTTATTCCGCGGATGGACGATTTCTCCCGCTAAAACGGCGATGGATTCCTTTTTTGCTGAATGAGGCGATGCGGCGAGTGCACGGTCACATCACGTATGCATACCTTCATTATGTGGTGCATCACCGGCCCGTGCGGAAATAGAAAAACGCGAATAAGGCAAATAACCACCGATGCACACCGATGAACACCGATACGTCCGGCGCGGCGTTATCGGTGTTTATCAGTGTGCATCAGTGGTTATATCTCTGCCATGTCCGCCCCCGCTTTTTTTATGCGAGTTGTTCGAGGGGGATGGCTTCGTCAATGAGCATGATGGGGATGTCGTCGCGAATGAGATAGAGATATTGCTTGTCTTCACGGACCAAGCCGCCGTCCGCTTTCTCATCCACTTTTTCGCCCGCGCGGTTTTTCAATGTGCCCGCGCTGATGGCCGCGTTCAGCTTGGCCACGAGCGCATCGTCCGCGAGCACCACCGGAGTCTTATTTTCCGGGCATACCAATATGTTGAGCAGTTCGGGGTCTACCATCCTGAGTTTCTCCTTGCTTGTACAGACCTGTATTCTACCTAAAGTGGCACGTCATGCCAAACATTTATCCTTTTGATTTTGGTGTGAGCACGAGCAGGCAGGCGCCGCGTGCGGGGAGTTCAATGGTTTCCGTAAGGGTAGTGCCGGTTCGGATTCCGAGGGAGTGTGTTTCGCCTATGGACAGTTGGTCCAGTTGAAATTCCTGATCGGCGGGAACACCGTGTTTTTGCAGATTGAGGGAGAATACGAAGGATTCGGGCCGGGTGCCGGCATTGGCGAGGGCGACAGCCAAGCGCTGATCCTTTCCACTGCGCCACAGGGCCGCGTGCGCGGCGGCCAGGGTGACTTCGGCGTCGCCCTTCGGGGTATTCCATTTGCCTTTGAGTTTCGGGAGGTCGTTTTCGGGGTTGAGAACATCGAGTAACTCGCCGTAGACGAAGAAGTCATAGGCTTTGGCCCGCAGTTGCGCCACTTGTGCGAGGAACGCCAATTTTTCCTTGTGTTCCGGTTTCAGGATGTCCGGTCCGTCCCAGCCGGGCTGCGCGCCCCAAGTGAAGTCGCGGGCCTGGCATAAACAATAGGAAACATCGTCGAAAAAGGCTCGGTTGGTGGCGAAGTAGAGGGTGTATCCGCTATAGACGGCGGTGTTCATGGGGATGTCGTGATCGCTGCGGGGCGTCCAGATGAGCAGTCCGTCCACATTGTCCATATAGGGCTCCGCATCGTTTTCGGTGGTCAGACCGATGGCGTGGCCGTCGTTGGTGCAAAATTGCTTGATGGGCGTGAGCATGGTGCGATATCCGTCCACCCACCATGCGCCGGACCCCAGGGGGTGCCCATGTGCTGGATCGAAACACATGCGCGGGGCGGCTGAGGCGATTTGATCCATGTAGACAGCGTTCACGTGGCACTCGTCGCCTAGACGCCGGATGATCTCCAGAACTTTGTCCTGCCAGAGTTTTTGGGTGGGACACATGGCGGCGAGTTTTGCCCCGGACCCGTATTCTTCAATCGTGACTTCGCCGTGTTCATCTTTTGAGGAGGCGGGTTTGGCGGCTGGGAAGTTTTCCGCGCCGGTGTCCCAGAGCCGCGCATTGATGTAGGGCATGATGGTATAGCCTTTGTTCACGAGCGCTTGGACCCCTTCCGCAAAGCCGGGCTTGGTGGGGAAATAATTGGGGTAGAAGGTGTCGAAGGGAATCTCGTGCCAGTTGTACCAATGCACCCCGATGGGCGCGCCGATGGCCTTCGCGAAGTCATCCATGTGAGGACTGACCGCCTCCACCGTGCCATTGTCCAGAAGCCAGGCACAGACGTTCTTAATGTTTTCGGGCACATCCGTGCGCATAGCCAGCGGCCCTTTGCGGGTCCAAGGCGTTTCTTTGAGTGCCCAGGCTCGGTAGCGTTTGCATCCGTCCACCCATGAACCGGTATATACACCGAGAGCGAAGGGGTAAGGGGCATTCCAGGTGTTTCCGGGGACGCCCATGTTTTCCGCGCGGGTCTCGACGCGGAATTCCGCGCCGGGTTTCAAGGAAAAGCGTTTGTAGCGGGCCTGGGTGTCGTAAGCGGCAAGATAAAGGCCGTGTTCCTGTTCGTGGAGTAACATGAGTTGCATGGGCAGATTGTTCGAGGGGTATTCACCGGTGATGGTCTCATTGGATTTTTCGTAGAGCATGCCCCACCCAATCATGCCCATTTCCTTCTTTTATTCGCTTTATATCCCACAGATTATCCGTTAAACCAGACAGATTGTTCGACAGCAAATCGAAAGATGCTGTTGCCTCTTCAATCTCCTTCTTCCCAAGCTTAGGTATTACCTCGCGTACAGAAAGGCCGTGCCTACAGTAACAGCTAAAAGCAAGCAACAGGGGACCTTTTCTCGCAAACGGGTAAACAACATCGTTCCATATATCCCCACTTGGACGCTGAATTGTTGCAAATGCATCACTTATGTCTGATCTCGCGGCACCACCAGAAATCCCCCTTGAAAAGTTCGCAAAGGCAGACTCATACACCTGTCTATTTTCCGAACTCTTGTTAACGACTTCGCGTGCCGTCGTCACAATTCTGTATGCTGGTCTACTGACTTGGGAACCTCTACCGAATGAATCAACTATATGGCCATGGTAGGCCTTCCAATGTCCCAAGTTGAACAGGATGTCTTCCTTTGTTTCATAGGCCGAGCAATGCGTTCCTAACGCTCGAATCTCCTTCGCCGTTAACGTCGACAAGGCTGATGATATCGTGCGCACATAGTCAACCTCGACATTTGTCAAGAAACCCAGTGCCACCCACCGCATTTGAAATATCCGCAAGATTAGATGCTGGTAATTTTGGTATTCCTACTCTTCAATTCATACGATTGATGAATCTGCTTGGGCAGTGCGAGATTCTCCATATGACGCAAAAGCGGATTTTCTTTCCAGCCATCGAATGAAATATTCAACATGCCTTCAATGGTATCCCAAACTGTATTTTTGGGGTACAGCCGGTTTGTGAATTTGGCTGATTTAGGAAATAAGTTTGACTTTTTTTGTGCCCGTGTCCGTGCTTTTGTTTAATTCCATATGTCTTTCTTTCCGAGAATTACGTCGTACAGTACAGTCTTGGACATGATTTGGCTAGGTAGTCGGACGAAGGCCGTTCTTCTCAGTAAAAAAATCACGGTTGACAAACTAAGAAAGATATGTTAACTTATGCCTAACGAACGGTAGGTATAATAGGTCTGTTTACCGGTCGTTCGGGAGTTGCATCAAGGTTTTTTGGTGGAGTACAATCGGCCCCGAAGTTTTGATGCCGGGCTCACGATGAAGGCTGCTCTTGGGAGCGGGAAAAGGCTCGGCGGTCACGATGGGCATGCCAACAGCTTGGAAAATGACACGAACTGGGTTCTTTTTTCCAAACGGGCGGACGTGAAGCCCGCCGGACGGATCGATGGGTTAGCCCGGCAACGGTAAAGGAGAGTGCAGCAGTGGCGGAAACGGCGACACAGGCTCCGGCGCTTTGGCCGTTTGTGGTGTATTTTCTGGGCGCGCTGTCGGTGCCTATCGGCATGATTGTCGTTTCGTTTTTAATTGGGGAGCGTCATAAGGAGCGCGCGACGGGGGAGCCGTATGAGTCGGGGATTGTTTCGACGGGGTCGGCGCGAGTCCGTTTTTCCAGCAAGTATTTCATGATTGCGATTTTCTTTGTGGTGTTCGACCTGGAATCGGTCTTTATTTATATTTGGGCAACGTCGGTGCGTGAACTGGGCTGGCTGGGCTATGCGGAGGTTTGCGTGTTTATCGGCGTGCTGTTGGCGGCGCTGGTGTATTTGTGGCGGGACCGGGCGCTGGAGTCGTGAGATTGCGGATTGCGGATTGTAGATTGCGGATTGAAAGAGAAGAGCGGTCAGCAAAAAGTTTGAGGCTGAGAGCGAATGAGTAGGAATAGATGTTGTGATTAAGCGGTTGTTGGGAAAGCCAAATCCGGTGTTTCCGTTCCATGACGCGGAAGGCGGCGTGGAGGAAGGACTGCGGCAGAATGTAATTCTGGCGCGGTTGAATGATTTGGTGAATTGGGGGCGGAAGAATTCCCTGTGGCCGTTCGGGTTCGGGTTATCCTGCTGTTTCGTCGAGTTTGCGACGAGTATCACGAGCAAGTTTGATATCGCGCGGTTCGGTGCGGAGGTTATCCGGGGCACGCCGCGTGAGTCGGATGTGATGATTGTGGCGGGGACGGTGTTCATCAAGATGGCCCCGGCGGTGAAGCGCTTGTATGAACAGATGATGGCGCCCCGGTATGTGATCAGCATGGGTTCGTGCGCAAATTCGGGGGGCATGTTCGATATTTACAGCGTGGTGCAGGGCGTGGACAAGATTTTGCCGGTGGATGTGTACATTCCCGGATGTCCGCCGCGCCCGGAAGCGGTGGAAGAGGCGTTGATGCTGCTCCAGAATGTGGTGGGCAATGAGCGGCGTCCGTTGAGCTGGGTGGTGGGGCCGCAGGGCGTATACCGCCGCGAGCCCCCGTGCATGCGTGATTTGAAAGCGGAACTGCGGCGCGCGGCAACGGATTTGCGCCCGCAGAACGAAGTGGAATAGACGAGCGGTATGGCGGAAAGCGTGAACATAGTTCAGGACCTGGGCGAGCGGTTCGGCGGCGCGGTTTTGGGCGTGCAGCCGACGGCGGACGGCATTCCCACGGTGTGGGTGGACGCCGGACAGGTTACGAAAGTGCTCGGGTACCTGAAAAATGACGTGCATCAGCCGTACAAGATGCTCTATGACTTGACGGCCATTGACGAACGGACGCGGGTGCATCGCGAGGGTCAGCCGGCCAGCGATTTTACCGTGGCGTATCATCTGATCTCGTTCGACCGGAACAGTGATGTGCGGGTGAAAGTGCCGCTGAAGGGGGAATATCCGTCGGTGCCGTCTATTACCCAGCTTTGGCAGAACGCGAACTGGTACGAGCGCGAAGCGTACGACATGTTCGGAGTGAAATTTGAGGGGCATCCGCATCTGGTCCGGTTATTGATGCCGCCGACGTGGGAAGGGCATCCGCTGCGCAAGGAACATCCCGCGCGTGCAACGGAAATGGCCCCGTTCACGCTTCCGGACGACAAGCAGGACCGGGAACAGGAAGCGTTGCGGTTTGTGCCGGAAGAGTGGGGAATGCAACGGCACAGCGCGGACGCGGACTACATGTTTTTGAACCTGGGGCCGCACCATCCCGGAACGCACGGAATTATCCGCATCATTCTTCAGTTGGATGGTGAAGAGATTGTGGATTCGGTGCTGGACATCGGGTATCACCATCGCGGCGCGGAGAAGATGGGCGAACGCCAGTCGTGGCACAGTTATATTCCCTACACCGACCGGATTGATTATCTGGCGGGCGTGCTCAATAACCTGGCCTATGTGCAGTCGGTGGAGGCGATGGCGGGGATTCAGGTGCCGGACCGCGCCAAGGTGATCCGGGTGATGATGAGCGAGCTTTTCCGTGTGATCAGCCACTGCGTGTGGTATGGCACCTTTGTGCAGGACCTGGGCGCGATGTCCCCCCTGCTGTACCTGTTTAATGACCGTGAAAAAGCGTTCGGAATTGTTGAAGCGGTGTGCGGCGGGCGGATGCATCCGAGTTGGTTCCGCATCGGCGGCGTGGCGCACGATTTGCCAAACGGCTGGCAAAAGTTGATCAAGGATTTTGTGGAATACATGCCGTCGCGCCTGGATGGTTATGAAAAAGCCATGCTGAAGAACCAGATCATTAAAAAGCGGACCGTGGGCGTGGGCGCGTATACGTTGGAAGAGGCGCTGGAATGGGGAATTACGGGTCCGGGGCTTCGCGCGGCTGGTTTACAGTGGGATGCGCGGAAAGCGCGCCCGTATTCCGGGTATGAGAATTTTGAATTTGACGTGCCGGTGTTCCACAACGGCGACAGCTATGATCGTGCCCGCGTGCGCGCGGAAGAAATCCGGCAAAGCCTGCGAATCATCGAGCAATGCTTGAAAAATATGCCGGAAGGCCCGTACAAGTCGGACCATCCCCTGGCGACCCCGCCTATCAAGGAAAAAACGCTGAAGGACATTGACACGCTTATCAATCATTTCCTGGGCGTGAGCTGGGGCCCGGTGATTCCGGCGGGCGAAGCGTGCTGCCCGATTGAAGGCGCAAAAGGATACTACGGGTACTATTGCGTGAGCGACGGCGGGACGATGTCCTACCGGACGCGGATTCGGACGGGTTCGTTCGCGCATTTGCAGATGCTTCCCTATATCACCCGGGGGCATCTGGTGGCGGATATGCTGGCGGTTGTGGCCAGCCTGGACTTTGTGTTGGCGGATTTGGACCGGTAGACGCATGTTAACGGAAGAACTGAAACACGAAATAGACCATGAAGCGGCGGTGTTCGAACAACGCCGGGGCGCGTGCATTGACGCGTTGCGCCTGGTGCAGCGTCACCGGGGCTGGGTGGACGATGAGAGTGTGAAGGATATCGCGGCGGAGCTGGGGATGTCGGCGGATGAAGTGGACAGCGTGGCGACGTTTTACAACCTGATTTTGCGGAAACCGGTGGGCCGCCACGTCATCCGGCTCTGCACCAGCGTGAGTTGCTGGATCATGGGGTCGGAAATGCTGGTGGAGTATTTGCAGCGGACATTGGGCATCGGGTTGGGTGAAACGACCAAGGATAACCGGTTCACTTTGATTCAGAGCCAATGCCTGGGCACGTGTGATCATGCGCCCGCGCTGATGATAGACGATGATTTGCACCGGGATTTGGATCCCGAAAAGTTAGAGAAGATTTTGGCGCAGTATCAATAGGCAGGAACGAGTTTTGAACGAACGGCCTTTGACAGAACGCATTCGACCGGACGGCGCGCCCGTGACGCTGAGCGAATACGAGGCGGCGGGCGGCTATCAGGCGGTGCGCAAGGCACTGGGCGGCATGTCCCCGAAGGATGTGCTGCAGGTGGTGAAGGACTCCGGGCTGCGCGGACGCGGCGGCGCGGGATTCCCAACGGGCATGAAATGGAGTTTCGTGCCGGAAAATCCGCACCCCAAGTACCTTGTGGTGAACGGTGATGAAATGGAGCCGGGCACGTTCAAGGACCGGGTGCTGCTGGAAGGCGATCCGCATTTGCTGGTGGAGGGGGTGATTCTGGCGTCATACACCATCGGCGCGGACGTGGCATTTGTGTTCCTGCGGGGGGAATACCTGGAATCCGAGCGCCAGATGAAGAAAGCGATTGCGGACGCGTATGCGAAGGGGTATCTGGGCAAGAATATTCTGGGTTCGGGTTACAGCCTCGAACTGTATGTGCATATGAGCGGCGGACGGTATATCTGCGGCGAAGAAACCGCGCTGTTGAACGCCCTGGAAGGCAAGCGCGGGAATCCCCGGACCAAGCCGCCGTTCCCGCAGACGAGCGGATTGTGGGGCAAGCCGAGCATCGTCAATAACGTGGAGACCCTGTGCAATCTGCCGGGGATTATTGCGAAGGGTCCAGAGTGGTTCAAGGGCCTGAGCAAGACCCAGAACGGCGGAACCAAGCTGATTGGCGTGAGCGGAAAGGTCAAGAATCCGGGGCTGTGGGAATTGCCGTTGGGGGTGACATTCCGCGAGGTGATTTTCGGGCTTGCGGGCGGGATGCGCGACGGGCTTTCGCTGCGCGGGATTATTCCGGGCGGCGCCTCGACGGACTACTTAACGGAAGAGCATCTTGACGTGGAAATGGATTATGAGGCCGTCGCGAAGGCGGGAAGCCGCCTGGGCACGGGAACCATGATTTTGATGGACAACAAGACGTGCCCGGTGGGCATGGTGCATAATTTGATCACCTTCTTCGCGCATGAGTCGTGCGGTTGGTGCACACCGTGCCGGGAAGGGCTTCCGTGGGCGGAGAAGAGCCTGCGCGCCATCGAACAAGGCAAGGGTGTGATGGAGGATTTGGAGGTGCTGGAGCGTCTTGTGCAGGATTTGGGACCGGGCATGACCTTTTGCGCGCTGGCCCCCGGCGCGATGGCTCCGCTGGGCAGCGGGTTGAACTATTTCCGGAACGATTTTGAACGGCATATCCGCGAGCAGCGGTGTCCGTGGAAATAGCGGTGTGAAGCATGGCGACCATTTATATTGACAACCAGGCGTACGAAGTGAAGGACGGACAGAACCTGTTGCAGGCCTGTCTGTCGCTGGGCTTTAACGTCCCCTACTTCTGCTGGCATCCCGCGCTGCAGAGCGTCGGAGCGTGCCGGCAGTGCGCGGTGAAACAGTTCCAGAACGAGAACGACACCGTGGGGAAGATTGTGATGGCGTGCATGACGCCGGCCACGAACGGGACGCGAATTTCGATTGATGACAAGGATGCCCAGGCATTCCGCGCGCGGATGATCGCGTTGTACATGACGAATCACCCGCACGATTGCCCGGTGTGCGATGAAGGCGGGGAGTGCCATCTTCAGGACATGACGGTGATGAGCGGGCACAATTACCGCGAATATCGTTTTACCAAGCGGACCTACAACAACCAAAATCTCGGGCCGTTCATTCATCATGAAATGAACCGGTGCATCCAGTGCTATCGGTGCACGCGGTTTTACAATAATTATGCGGGCGGGCGCGATTTCGGGCCGTTTGCATCGCACAATCACGTGTTTTTCGGGCGGCATGAGGACGGCGCGCTGGAGAGCGAATTCAGCGGGAATCTGGTGGAGATTTGCCCGACCGGCGTATTCACGGACAAGACCTTCAAAAAACATCACAGCCGCGCATGGGACCTCCAAACGGCCACGTCGGTGTGCGTGCATTGCGGGTTGGGCTGCAATGTGACGCCGGGCGAACGCTACGGCGAACTGCGGCGCATCCGGAACCGGTACAACGGCGAAGTGAACGGCTATTTCCTGTGCGACCGCGGCCGGTTCGGGTATGAGTTTGTGAATGCCGCAACGCGCGTGCGCGAGCCCTTGGTGCGGGATAAAGAGAATAATGCATTGAAGGCCGTGTCGAAGACAGACGCGCTGACCCATGTGCGGGGCTTGATGAGGAACGGGAAGGTTATTGGGATCGGGTCGCCGCGCGCTTCCTTGGAATCGAATTACGCCTTGCGCGCCTTGGTGGGCGCGGACAAGTTCTATTCAGGTTCCGCGAAGGCGGAGCATGCGCTGGTTGCGGCGATGCTTGATATGATGCGGCACAGTCCGGCGCGCGTGCCCTCCTTGCGCGAGGTTGGCGAGGCGGATGCGGTGCTGGTGCTGGGCGAGGATGTGACGAATACCGCGCCGATGATGGCGCTGCAGGTCTATCAGGCGCTGTACCGCGCCATGCTGCCCGAAGCGGAAAAAGCGGGCATCCCGGCCTGGAATGACGCGCCCGCGCGTGAGTTGATACAGAACCGGCGCGGGTTCATGGCGGTGGCGGCCCTCGCGGACACCAAACTGGACGCATTCGCGGCGGTGACGCATCGTGGCGCGCCGGATGATCTGGCGCGGCTTGGGTTTGCGGTGGCGCATGATATTGATCCATCCGCGCCTTCGGTGGAAGGGCTTTCGGAGGAAGTGCGCGGGATTGCACAGGCCATCGCGGAAGGATTAAAGAAGGCGAAGCGTCCGCTGGTGATTACCGGGCCGTCGTGCGGGAGTGAAGATGTGCTGAATGGCGCGTTTAACGTGGCGGCGGCGTTGTGCAAGCAGGGCGCGGATGCGGCGTTGAGTTTTGTGATGCCCGAATGCAACAGCGTGGGCGCGGGGCTGATGGGCGGTGGAGTCTTGGAAGACGCCGTGACGGCGGTGGAGTCGGGGGCGGCGGATACGGTAGTCATACTGGAGAATAATCTATGCCGGCGTGTGGAGCGGGCGATGGTGGACCGATTGTTGGCCGGAGCAAAGCATGTTGTTGTGCTTGATCACACGCGAAATGCGGTATTGGAACGCTCCGAGGCGGTATTGCCCGCGGCGACCTTTGCGGAAGGCGATGGGACGCTGGTGAATAATGAAGGGCGTGCGCAACGGTGCATCCAGGTAATGCCGCCTCAGGAACATATCCAGGAAAGTTGGCGGTGGCTGGGCGAAGTGAACGGTACGCCCTGGAAAACCATAGACGCGGTGCAGGCGGAGTTGACAAAGGCGCTGCCGGAACTTGCGGGCGTTGTGGAGGTGGTTCCGGGATCGGATACACGGTTTGTGGGACAACGCCTGCCGCGTCAGCCGCACCGGTACAGCGGGCGGACCTCGATGTGCGCGAATATCAATGTGCACGAGCCGAAGATCGCGGAAGATCCCGATTCACTGTTCACATTTTCGATGGAAGGATTCCGGGGCAAGGTGCCGGGTTCGGTGATTCCATCATATTGGGCTCCTGGATGGAATTCCGTGCAGGGCCTGAGCAAGTTTCAGGAAGAAGTGGGCGGTGCGTTGTGTGGCGGGGATCCGGGCGTTCGATTGATCGTCTCCGATAAGAAAGCCGCGTATGCGGGGAATGTTCTGGTCAAGGCGGAAGCCCGGGCCGGAGAGCGGCTGGTGGTGGCGTTGGCGCATGTATTCGGGTCGGATGAACTGAGCGCGCTGTCGGCCCCCGTGGCGGAACGCGCGCCCAAGCCGTATGTGGCGCTGAATCCGGCGGATACCGCCGCGTTGGGCGTGCAGGACGGCGATATCGTGGAAGTTACCGTGGCGGGCGCGGCGCTGGCGTTGCCGGTGCAGGCGCGGCCCGGATTGGCGGCGGGACTCGTGGGAGTTCCCGCGGGCGTGGTGGACGTCCCCGCGGCACAGTTGCCAGCGTGGGGCGTGGTGAAAAAACGGATTGAGGGATGATGGGAGCCATGTCATCCATGTGGACGGAAATCGGTTGGCCGCTGGTGGTCGTGGCGGGCGTGCTGTTTGTCGTGCTGAATCTCGCCGCCGCGCTCATCTGGCTGGAACGGCGCCTGTTGGCGCTGTGGCAGGACCGGTATGGCCCGAACCGGGTAGGCATTTTCGGCTTCTTGCAGCCGGTGGCGGACATGGTGAAGATTTTCTTTAAGGAAGACTGGGTGCCGCCGTTCGCGGATAAGGCCACCTTTGTGATGGCCCCGGCAATCATCATTGTAACGGTGCTGCTGAGTTTTGTGGTGGTGCCGTTCGCGCCGGGCGTGATTGTGACGGACATCAACATCGGCATCCTGTTTTTCCTGGGGATGTCGTCGCTGGGCGTCTACAGCCTGGCGCTGGCGGGATGGGCCTCGAACAACAAGTATTCGCTCATTGGCGGGATGCGGACGACGGCGCAGATGCTGGCCTATGAAGTGTTCATGGGCTTGGCGATGATGGGGGTGGTGATCCAGGCGGGGTCGTTCAGCCTGACCGATATTGTGGAAGCGCAGCGCGGACTGTGGTATTGCATCCCGCAATGCGTTGGCTTGGTGGTGTTTTTCATCGCGGGACTGGCGGAGACCCACCGGATACCGTTTGACTTGCCGGAGGCAGAGAGCGAACTGGTGGCGGGATTCCATTCCGAGTATTCGGGGATGAAATTCGGCATGTTTTTCGTGGGCGAATATCTGGGCATTACACTGATCTCCGCAATAACAGTGGCGATGTTCTTCGGCGGATGGCTGGGGCCCTGGCTGCCGCCGGTGGTTTGGTTCGCGGTTAAGACCTTCTTTTTGTTGTGCCTGTTCATCCTGATCCGCGCGGCATTGCCCCGGTTCCGGTATGATCAGTTGATAGAAATTGGCTGGAAATACATGCTGCCGCTGTCACTGGTGAATCTGTTGGTCACCGGCGGGGTGGTATTGGCGATGCGATAGGAAACAGAAACCATGTGGAGTCATCTGAGAACGTTGTGGATCGTGTTCCTGCACACGTTCCAGAAGCGGGTGACGGTCCAGTATCCGGACGTGAAGCCGAAGATTCCGCCGCGCTGGCGCGGCCGGATCGTGTTGAGCCGCGATCCGGACGGACAGGAGCGCTGCGTGGCGTGCTATCTGTGCGCGGTGGCGTGCCCGGTGGGGTGTATCGCATTGCAGGCGACGGAAGACGAGACGGGACGCCGGTATCCGAAGTTTTTCCGGATCAATTTTTCTCGGTGCATTTTCTGTGGGTTGTGCGAGGAGGCGTGCCCCACATGCGCGATCCAGCTCACGCCTGATTTCGAGATGTGCGAGTACAAACGGCAAAATCTGGTGTATGAAAAAGAGCATCTGCTGATCAGCGGGTGCGGCAAATATCCCGGATACAATTTTTACAACGTGGCAGGACTGGCCATCGGCGGCAAGGGCAAAGGCGAAGCAGAAAACGAGACGCCGCCGGTGGATGTGCGCAGCCTGATGTTATAGGCCAGGAAAGGTGACGATGGAATGAACGCGGTCTTTTATATGGCGTCGGCGGTGGCGATACTCGCCACGGCGCTCGCCATTAGCCGGCGCGAGGCGGTGCATGCGCTGCTGTATCTCATTGTGTCGCTGCTGGCCGTGGCGCTGGTGTTTTTCACGCTGGGCGCGCCGCTGATTGCCGCGCTGGAAGTGATTGTATACGCGGGGGCCATCGTGATTCTGTTTATTTTTGTGGTAATGATGCTGAATCTGGGTGAGGTGGCGCGCGAACAGGAGAATGTGTGGCTGAGTCCAGGCATCTGGCGCGTGCCGGGCATTCTGGCGTTGCTGTTGGCGGGATTGCTGGTGTATACATTATTTCAGGAGGACCGGTGGTTGCCGGTGGACCGGGTGGTGGACATCAAGGTGGTGGCGGCATCATTGTTCGGCCCCTACGTGCTGATGGTGGAACTGGCGTCGATTCTGCTGCTGGCGGGGCTGGTGGGCGCGTATTACCTGGTGTGGCGCGGCCCAATCCGGCGTCCGGGGAGGAGAGACTAATGGCCTCGGTACCGATGGAACATGCACTGATTGTGGCGGGCATCCTGTTCGCGCTCGGCGTGGCGGGCCTGCTGGTCCGGCGGAATATCCTGTTGATGCTGATGTGCATCGAGATCATGTTCAACGCGGCGGGGCTGGCCTTTATCGCGGCGGGGTCGCGGTGGGCACAGGCGGACGGACAGGTGATGTTTATTATGATTTTAAGCGTGGCCGCGGCGGAGGTCGCCGTGGGCCTGGCATTGATATTGGGATTTTATCATCACTTTAGGACCTTGGACGCGGACGCGGCCGAAGGTATGCGAGGGTAGACATGTACGAGCTGCTATGGTTGGTTCCCGCGTTGCCCCTTTTGGGCTTCCTGGTGCTGGCCTTGTTTGGCATGAGCCTGCCCCGGCGCGTGGTGCCATTTATAGGCGCGGGGTCGGTGGGGCTGGCCGCGCTGGTGAGTTTTTTGATCGCTTACCGCTTCATTACGGCCCCGCCGGAAGGGCATGCGTACACGCAGGTGCTTTGGAACTGGGTGGACGTGATGGGCTTCACGCCCAAGTTCGCGTTGTATTTGGACGCGCTTTCGATGGTGATGCTGCTGGTGGTGACGGGGGTGGGTTTCCTGATTCATGTCTATGCCGTCGCCTATATGGAAGACGATGAGTGTTTCGCGAAGTTTTTCGCGTACATGAACCTGTTTGTGGCGATGATGCTGATGCTGGTGCTGGGGGACAGCCTGGTGTTGCTGTACCTGGGGTGGGAAGGCGTCGGACTGTGCAGCTATCTGCTCATCGGGTTCTGGTATAAGACTCCGGCGAACGGCCACGCGGCCATGAAGGCGTTTCTGGTGACGCGCGTGGGCGACACGGCGATGGCCATTGGGTTGTTCCTGTTGTTCTGGCAATTGGGCACGCTGGATATTCAAGCCCTGATGGCGAAGGCCCATGAGCAGTGGGCGGTAGGCTCGGGGGTCGCGATTGCGGCGGCGCTGTTGATTCTGGGCGGCGCGGTCGGAAAATCGGGCCAGTTGCCCTTGCAGGTGTGGTTGCCGGACGCGATGGCGGGCCCTACACCGGTGAGCGCGCTGATCCATGCGGCAACCATGGTGACGGCGGGCGTGTATCTGGTGGCGCGAACGCATGTGTTGTTTGAATTGGCCCCGCCGGTGCAGTTGCTGGTGGCGTGGGTGGGCGCGCTGACGCTGTTGATTGCCGGGTTTGCCGCACTGACGCAACGGGACATCAAGCGTGTGCTGGCCTACTCGACGATCAGCCAGATCGGGTATATGTTCCTGGCGCTGGGCGTGGGGGCGTATTCGGCGGGCATTTTCCATTTGATGACCCACGCGTTCTTCAAGGCCCTGCTCTTCATGGCGGCGGGCGCGATCATCGTGGCGCTGCACCATGAACAGGACATGTTCAAGATGGGCGGGCTGTACAAAAAATTACCCTTGGTGTTTATCACCTTTCTGATTGGCTCGATGTCGCTGATGGCACTGCCGTTAATTACGTCGGGTTTTTACAGTAAAGATTTGATTTTGTGGGATGTGTGGACCTCGCCGATTGGCGGGAAGGCGTTGTGGGCGGCAGGCTATTTCGGGGCGTTTGTCACGGGCATTTACACGACCCGGATGCTGGTGATGACCTTCTTCGGACAAGAAAAGACCCATGTGCATCACAAACCGGGTTGGGTGATGACCCTTCCGTTGGTGATCCTGGCGATTCTGGCGACCTTTGGCGGATTCCTGGAGATTCCGAACAGCATTCATCATCTTCCGCTGTTCACGACGTTCATGCAGTCCGCGTTTGGCCACCCGCACGAAGTGGCGCACGAAGTGGAATCGATGGAGATGGTGTTGCAGGTCATCACGGTCATTACGGTGTTCATTGGGATTGGGATCGGAGTGGTGCTGTTCGGGGTGAAGCCGGAACTGGTGAAGAGTTTCGTGGCGACGCCGTTCGGCGCGAAGCTGCACCGGTTCTCGTTTATCGGACTGGGTTTCGACTGGGTGTATGACAAAGTGCTGATTCGGCCGTTTTTGTGGACGGCACGGTTTAACAAGAACGATTACATTGACGCGATTTATAACGGGATCGCCGCGTTCTGCCGCGGGTTGCACTCGCTGCTGAGTGAAACCGAGAGCGGACATGTGCGGTGGTATTTGATGACGGTAACGGCGGGCGCGGTGATCGCGCTGATGATTGTGGTGCTCTTATGATGCTGATCGCGGTAGTGCTTATTCCGATGGTCGCGGGCCTGCTGGCGTGGGCGGCGGGGAAGCATAGCCCGAACGCGCCGCGTTGGATTTCGCTGGCGGCCATGGTGATTGATCTGACCATTTTGTTGACCCTATGGAATGGCCGGGAGGCTTTCTCAGCACTGGCGGCGGGCGGGCCCTGGCTGATGGAAGTGAATCTGCCGTGGATGCCAAGCCTGGGCATTGGATTTCATCTGGCGATGGACGGCATCAGCCTGCTGATGCTGATCCTGTCGGCATTTCTGGGTATTTTGTCGGTCGGCTGTTCCTGGACTGAAATCAAGGAGAAGGTGGGGTTTTTCCACTTCAATTTGATGTGGGTGCTGTCCGGCATCATGGGCGTGTTCCTCGCGATGGACCTGTTTCTGTTCTATTGCTTCTGGGAACTGATGCTGGTGCCGATGTATTTCCTGATTGTGATTTGGGGGCATGAGAACCGGATTTACGCGGCCATCAAGTTCTTCATTTTTACGCAATTCAGCGGATTGCTGATGCTGCTGGCGATTTTGGCGTTGTATTTTATTCACGGCCATGCCACGAACGTGTACAGCTTTGATTATGCGGTGCTCCTGGGCACGCCGCTGACCTCTTCCGCCGCCAAATGGATCATGCTGGGTTTCTTTATCGCTTTCGCCGTGAAACTGCCGGCGGTGCCGGTGCATAACTGGCTGCCGGATGCGCACACGGAAGCGCCGACGGCGGGAAGCGTCATCCTGGCGGGATTGTTGTTGAAAACGGGCGCGTACGGGTTGATCCGGTTCGTGGTGCCGCTGTTCCCACAGGCCGCAATGGATTTCGCGCCGGTGGCGATGTTCCTGGCGGTGCTGGGCATTATCTATGGCGCGGTGCTGTCATTCGCGCAAACGGACCTGAAGCGCCTGGTGGCGTATTCGAGCATCAGCCACATGGGTTTTGTGTTGCTGGGGATTTTCGCGTGGAACACGCTGGGCTTGCAGGGGGCGGTGATGCAGATGATTTGCCACGGGCTGGGCACCGGCGCGTTGTTCATGCTGGTGGGCGCGATACAGGAGCGCGCCCATACCCGGAATATCGAGATTATGGGCGGGTTCTGGACGGTGGCGCCGAAGATGGGGGCGGTGGCGATGTTCTTTGCCATGGCGTCGCTCGGATTGCCGGGACTGGGGAATTTTATTGGTGAATTTCTGGTGCTGCTGGGCAGTTACAAAGCGAGCGTGACATGGACCGCGCTGGCCTCGCTGGGCCTGGTGCTGGGCAGCATTTATTCCCTCTGGATCATCCAAAAGGCGTTTTTCGGCCCGAAGGACAACGAGGCGCATGTACCGGACTTGGTGAAGCGTGAACTGGCGATGTTCGCGGCGCTGATGGTGGCGCTGGTGTGGCTGGGGCTGTACCCGAATCCGGTGTTGCGGACGGCGGACCCGGCGTTGACAAAGGTGCAGCAGTTCGTCGAGAAGCAATTGCAGGGCGGGGTGAAGGTGACGGGTATAGAGAAGATGTCGAGTGGGCGTGTGAACGAGATTGCTTCGTCGAAGACTCCTCGCAATGACAGAAACAGGACTCCTCGCAATGACAAAATCCTCTCGTTCCCAAGTTGCACTTGGGAACGCACTTGTACCAAAAACTGTGTTTTGAAGTCTGACCAGCTTTCTGCTTCTACGGATAATCCCGATCTTGTTTTACGGCTCGGCGGGAGTCACACAAGGCGTGTGATACCCCCCGCCCTCCCGGATGGTGGAGATAAGTCATGACGATCATGGACATGGTAGCGCTTTTGCCGTTGATGCTGCTGGCCTTGACCGCGGTGGCGGTGGTGTTGCTGATGGCGTTCCGCCGGTGCCACCGGACGACGGTCCTTGTCACCCTGATCGGAGTGGGGCTTTCGATAGCCGCATTGGCGCTGCTGCCTTTTGTGTGCGTGAACCGGCAGGTGACGCCGGTGCTGATGATTGACACCTATGCGGTGTTCTACATGCTCATCATGTTTGCATCCAGTTTTGTAATCGCGGCGATGTCCTATGGGTATTTTGAGAAGCAGGAGGGGCGCAAGGAAGAGTTTTACGCCCTGCTGCTCATGGCCACGCTGGGCGCGGGGGTGGTGGCGGCCAGTTGCCATTTTGTGTCGTTCTTTATGGGGCTGGAAACGCTCAGTGTGGCGCTGTACGCGATGGTGGCGTATACCCGGACGCGCCAGGACAGCATCGAGGCGGCCTTCAAGTATTTGATGGTGGCGGCGGCCTCGGCGGCATTTCTGTTGTTCGGCATGGCGCTGGTCTACGCGGAAAGCGGCTCGATGGAGTTCAGCCAGATCGCGAAAGTGCGGCTGGACATGCCGCAAGGGAATCTGCTGGTGTTGTTGGCGGGTTGTGGGCTGATGGTGGTGGGGATTGGATTCAAACTGGCGTTGGTGCCGTTCCATCTGTGGACGCCGGACGTCTATGAAGGCGCGCCCGCGCCGGTCACGGCGTATGTGGCCACGGTGTCGAAAGGCGCCATGTTTGCATTGTTGATGCGGTATTTCGCGCAGGTGGACATGCACCAGTATCCTTCGCTGATCTTCCTGTTCACGCTAATCGCGGTGGTTTCGATGTTCTTCGGAAATCTGCTGGCGTTGCTGCAAAACAATATCAAGCGGATTCTGGCCTATTCCTCAATCGGCAATCTCGGGTATGTAATGGTGGCGTTTCTGGCCTCGGGCAAGATTGCGGCCACGGCCGCGGCGGTCTTTCTCGCGGCCTATTTCATCACTACCCTCGGCGCCATGGGGATTATCACAGCCTTGAGCGGAAAAGACCGCGACGCGGATTCATTTGAAGATTACCGGGGCCTGTTCTGGAAATCGCCATGGCTTGCGGCCATTTTTACCGCGATGCTGCTTTCACTGGCGGGGATTCCGTTAACGGCTGGATTCATCGGCAAGTTTTTATTGCTGGAAGCCGGTGAAGAGTCGTCCGTATGGATTTCCATTGCCGCCTTGGTCATTAGCAGTTCGATTGGCTTGTTCTATTACTTGCGCATCGTTCTGACGATGTGTGATATCTCGGAGAAAGAGGCCGCACCCGCCAAACCGGTATCCTTGACGGAGAATGTGGTGCTTTCCTGCCTGTTTATCGCCCTCTTGGCCGTTGGGATTTTCCCCGCCCCGCTTATTCGCGCCGCCGAGACGCTGGTGGCGAGTATTCTCTAGAAGCACTTTGAAACAAAATGACAGTGGACTGAAAAGGCGTGTGTATTGTAGAATGGTGATAGACGAGAATAATGAAAGAAATGGCCATGAAAGTAATTAGAGGTGGATATCTTCACGGGAGAACGATCGAACTAGAGGAAGACACGGGCTTACCTGACGGTCTATATCTCCGAATAATCCTTGAATCGACCGATATTAGCCTGGAAGAACGGAAAGAAAGAATACGCGCACTTGGCGGCGCTTGGTCGGATGATGCGACGATAGAAGGCATCTTTGATGAAATTCAAAAAGAGCGTGAGAATACTCTTCCAAGAGACCTAGACCTGTGAGGTGGCATTTAGACACTAATATTGTGATTGCTCATCTTCGTGGAGATCAAGAGGTTATTGCACAAGTTGCGGATCACCTTCCTGATGTATCTATCGATACCATTGTATTGGCGGAATTGCTATATGGGGTACAACGTTCCGGTCATTATGAGAAAAACTTGAGACGTCTGAATGAATTTCTTCTTTTAGTCCACGTTACTCCCTTTGATGAAGAATGTTCTGAAGCTTATGCAGTATTACGGGCCAGACTTAGAGCCATTGGACGAACGGTAGCCAATTCGGATTTGTGGATAGCATCGGTTGCATACAGCAGAAGCAGCATACTAGTAACGCATAATATAAAGCATTTTGAAATTATTGAAGGATTGGAACTGGAAGATTGGCTGGCAATATCAGAGAATCCCGAAAAATAAGTATCAAGGCATCCATAAATGACAGGTGTTAGCGATGGTGTTGTGGTGTTGGTGAGCGGGGGTGTGGATTCGAGCGTGTTGGTGCATTATGTGGCAAAGCAGTTGGGGAAAACGGGGATTCATGCACTGAGTTTCAATTATGGGCAGCGGCATTCTCGGGAATTGGTGTGTGCGGCATATCAGGGGAAGGCGGCGGGAGCGGTGGAACACCGGATTCTGGATATTTCGTTTTTAGGACCGTTGCTGTGCGAGGGGTCGGTTTTGCTGGCGGGGGGCGGTGCGGTGCCGGATTTGAAGGACCTGCCGGAGAAAGACCTTGTGCAGCCGCCAACGTATGTGCCCAATCGGAATATGATGTTCTTGGCGATGGCGGCGGCGTATGCGGAGGCGCATGGGATGCGCGAGGTGTATTACGGGGCGCAGGCCCAGGATGAATATGGATATTGGGATTGCACCCGTGAGTTTCTGGACCGCATCAATGGGGTGCTGGCGTTGAACCGTAAGGAGGCCGTGAACATTTGCGCGCCCTTCGTGGATAAATCGAAGGCGGAGATCGTGGAAATGGGCATTGCGTTGGGCGTGGACTTTTCGCACACCTGGAGTTGTTACCGGGGGGAGGAAAAGGCGTGCGGGACCTGTCCGACGTGCGTCGAGCGGTTGAATGCGTTCAGGAGTGCGGGGATGGTGGATCCTCTGGAGTAATCTGATTACCGGTTATTCGTGGCTCCGCGCGTGCTTCGCTTTCGATCCGGAAACTTTCGTAGCCGAGGGCGCGGAGGGATTGGATGAGGGCTCGCGAATCGAGATGTTCGCCGGAGATGCGGGCCTGGGCGCGGGCCAGATCAACGTGGGCATGACGGACGCCGGGAGTGTTTTGCAAGGTTTGCTGGACGGCGCCCGCACAATGGGCACAGGTCATCCCGCGCACGCTGAGGAGGAGGGTTTCTTCTTCGGGGGCGGGTTCAGGGGCGGGCGTTTCCACAGGCGCGTTCTTCCGCAGGACGCTGAAGGCCAGGACCGCCAGAAGGACCACGGCGCTGAGATGTCCCAGCCAGGGAATGCCATGTTCGTGCATGTGGGGGGCCAGTTCGGAAAAATGGGCGGGCAACATGGTGAAGAGAAGATCGAGGGAATAGCCCGAAACGAGCGCGCCAAGAACGACGGTGAGCAGGTAGACGATGGTGGTGCGGCGTCCAAGGATTCGCCAGAGTACGGCAATGGCGGCGGCGTTGGTGGCGGGGCCGGAGATGAGGAACACGAGGGCGGCCCCGGGCGACGCGCCCATGTGCATAAAGCCGAGCGCGATGGGGATGGAGGCGGTGGCGCAGACATACATGGGAATACCCACGGCCAACATGGCAAGCATGGCTAACAACCCGCCGCCCAAATAGGCGGAGAAGTAGTTTTCGGTGACAACCGCGGATATCAACCCGGCGATCACGATGCCAATGATGAGTTCTTTTGCAATATCGCGGGGGAGGGTGACGAATCCATAGCGGAATGCACGCTGGACGGCATTTTCGCCCGGCAATTTCGTGCAACAGGACGCATTACATTCGGCGGTGGCGGTTTTGGTTGTTTCGGCATGTTTGGGGTCCGGTTTCACGAGCGTGGCAACAATTCCTCCGATAATGCCGGAGAAAAACGCCACCAAGGGCCGGTAAATGGCCAGAACGGGGCCTAATAGCGCGTAGGTGGCCATAATCGAGTCCACACCGGTTTGGGGGGTGGACAACAGGAAACTCACGGTGGCCCCCCGGCTTGCGCCGTGGTTGCGGAAGGAAGCGGTGACCGGGATGACGCTGCACGAACACAAGGGGAGCGGAACGCCCAGGCAGGCGGCTTTAATCACGGGGCCGATGCCGCGTCCGCCAAGATGCCTCCCCACCCACTCCGCGGAAATCAAGACGGATAAAACACCGGCCATCAGAAATCCGAACAGGAGATACGGGGCCATTTGCCCGAGTACCGTCCAGCAGGTGATGGCTATGTCAAGTATCCAATGCATAGCTGAAATTCTCATCTATTTGATAAGGAATAACAAAAAATACTGGGCGGATAATCCGTTTGAATGAACAAAAAGCTAAAGTAATTTGTATAACTCTGTCAGAGTATCGTCAACGGGGTAATACTCCCTGCCCCGGATGGCGCTTCGCTGATCCTGGGCTGGGTTGTATAATCCCTTCGGGATATCTTCGCCATTATGCGCGGCATCAAACAATTATTGGACCGCCCAGGGAGCCTCATTTCCCAACCTCGGATTAAATTCAACTAAACCCGGTTAGGAACTCACGATGATTAAATCACAATCACTTCGATGCGCTTGCTGTTTTTGCCGCTGGGGTGGAATAGGACGATGTCTTTGGCGGGGTTGTTGTTGAGGTCGTGGGGGCGGGCGATGCCGAAGGCGGGAAGGGTGAGGGTCAGCCACGGCTTGGAGGCGCCGAGTTGGCCCGGTTCGGAGACGAGAATGCCGAGTTTGTCGCTGGCCTGTCCGAAAGCGACGTCCATGCGGCCATCGCCGTTGAAGTCTTCCATGGTATAGGCGACTTGTTCCCGGCCTTCGGGGGCGTCCATGGAAATGGAGGTGGTGTACACGGGTTTCTGCCCGAAATCCTTGCCGTTGTACTGGTAGACATCCACATTAACGGACAGTTTTCCGCGCAGAAAGAAGTTAATGAAGTTCTTCAGGCCGATGGGAATGCTGATGAGCATGATCTCGCGGGTTTTGTCGCCATCAATGTCCAGGAGTTCCGGGGCGGCAATGCCCCCCTTGGTGGCGATGGTGGTGGTGGGTTTTTCGGGAAAGGTGAAGGGGGCGGAGGCAATATAGAGGTGGTTGACGCATTCGAGGTTCACGGTGCCGCGGGTTTGGGTGACCGCGAGGTCCGGAAACCCATCATTGTTGACATCCACCATTTTCGAGCCGGCGTCCCATTTTTCCTGCACATTGAGGGGGATTTTGTATTGTTGGTGGCTGCCCCAGTGTTCGCCGTACCAGAAATCGGCGAATTCATCACTGCAAAAGGCGAGGGCCTTGGGGTTGCCGCCGTTCAGGGTGAAGGGGGTGTACGCGGGCAACTGATGGGTGATGATCGTGCTGTTCATGCGTCGAATGTTGCTGACCACATCGCATTGCAGCGTGATGATACTGGCATCCGCGTGGCGCAGTTCAAAACCGGACGCCACCGGAATGAGCCACTCGTCAATTGTGTCCCCGTCGAGATCGATGGCGCCGTCCTTGATGAACAGGGGTTCCTTGCCTCCGGAGGGCAACAGCGATGAAAAGCGCGGCTCCGCCAGAACGTCAAAGGCGGTTCCGTTGAAATGATAAACCGTGGCTCCGGTGGCATCCCCCGCAATCAATTCCCGGGGCGGCGCTCCATCCACTTCCGCGAAAAAGAGCGCGCCTATGGAGGGCGGGAGCGGAAAGGTAATGGTTGGGGCGGAAGCATAGGCCCCGGCGGCATCGGGAGAAAAGACGTCCACGGCCTTTTTCAGCGGATGGCTGAGTTCATCGCAGGTCACCGCGAACACTTCGCGCATCCCGTCACCCGTGATATCTTCCGCGGCAACGTCCCATACATTGAGCGCGGTGTTCACGACATAGGTTTTCGGAACGGGGTCCGCGGCAACCGATATAATCAACATACAGACCGTCAGCATGAATTGGGCGTCCTTTGTTTAGCCGGCATTACTCACTGTACAAGAAACAACCTGTTTCATAACAACGTTTGATAGACGGCACTGGACGATACACTATTCAAACTGTCAAAACATCTCCTCGATTTTCCCCCGCAATGCGGAGGCTTTTTCGATGGCCTCCTTGATTTGCCGGAGGGTGGCGGGGTCTTCCTCCGCTCTTTCCGCTTCCCGGAGCGCCGAAGCCAGGGCGGTGGACATCCTTTCGAGGTTTTCCTGCATGGCGGCGGCGATTTCTTCTCTTGAAGGCATCCGGCTGTGCAAAATGGCGCGCGGCCCCAGGTCGAATCCCGTATCGGAGATCAGTTCCTGTTCTTCGTCCGAATCTAACGCCGGCCGCTCCACAACATGGACCAGTTCGTGATGCCGGAGGAAATCAAGCAGTTCGTCCAAGCTCAATTGGGCGCATTCGGGATCGCGTCGGCAATGTTCGAGCATCGCGTTCACGGGGACTAGCGCGACGCTGTTTTGGGTGAGGTAATTCAGGCAGAGTTCTTCCACGCGCTCCAGTTTCATGCCGGCTCTCCTCGGAAAAGGAATGATCATGCATCCTCTATTCTTCCAACAGGTTAACTTCGCGCAAGGTCCACGTCCGCGGATTGATGCGAAGGGTTTTGATTTCATGGGGGGCAAAACTTGTTTTGAAGCATTGATTGAAGAGGGGGATGTGCAGGGTGGTCTCGGCGGGCCGTCCCGCGATTTCATAGCCGCGCACAATCAGGTCATCGCCTTCTTCGCTTTGTTTCACGACGCTCACGAGCACATTGGCCGCTTCCGTGCCGACCAGCGTCTTGGGTTTGGGCGGGCGTTTTCCGGGATGCGCCGATTCCACGTGGGCGAAGAGGGGCGCATTGAGTTCCCAGGCCTGCTTGATGATCCGGGTATCCTGCCACGCGCCGGGGTGCGGCGCCAAGCGGAAATGGAACCGGTGCCATCCCTGATCCATGATGGGGTATCCGGCGGAAGCATCGAACCGTTCGGGATCATGATGGGCGAACGCAGGACTCCGCAGCAGGGTGACCCGCATAACGCCGCCGCGCACGTCAAACCCGTATTGGCCGTCGTTCAGCACGGCCAGCCCGTAGGGCAGCCCGCCAATCGTTCCCGTCAGATCGAACCATTGCTGCCCCGGTTCTTCCTGGCCCTTCGCCGGGCGTGTTTCATGGCCATACGCGGTTTCAAAGGTGGCGCTTCCGTCTTGGATGTTTGTGTCAAAGGCGAGTTTCAGCAGGCGGTACTGCTCCTGCCAGTTCACCCGCAGTTGGCAGTCAATCAGATCGGAGTCCCGGTAAAGGGTGATTTCCTGAAGTGCGGAAGAAGCCCCGAACGAAGAGGCGATTTGCATGGTGGCCAATACGTCGCCCTGTTCCACCACCTTCATCCGTGCCTGGCCGAAGCGGCCCGCTTCAATCCGGTACTCCTGGACATCATGGCTCCAGGTGTCCGACATGTCGTTCAGGCAAGCCAGGATGTTGCCCTCCCGGAGCACATCCACGCGGCGGTGCTTGTCAAACAATTTGCTGATATGACCGTCCACGCAATCAAATTCGAGACGCCACCACTCATTTTCGAGGAAGTCTTTTCCCGCTTCCAACACCTGTTTCAGGACGGGCGCTTGTGCGCCGGACCGCGCATGGTAGAGGCGGTATCCCATGGCGGGAACTTCCGCGGTGAACACATAGCGCCTCCCCCCCGCTCGCTCACCGCGAATCTTCTGACTGAGGACGGGCAATTCGTTGTCGTCCACCACATGCAGAGGCTGTTCCAGCGAACGCTCGATAATCGAAGAGAGCGCCACCGGCTGAGAAACGTCCCATGTGAGCGGATTGATGACCACGATGGTATTGCCTTCCGCCGTGGTATCCACGTCGCGGGCGATGGATTGAATGGATTGGTTGATGATGGCGTCCGCGCGATGGCGCGCCGCGCCGAGTTGATCGAAGCTGTCCTCATAGGCGGATTCGAGGCTGGTCCCCGCCAGAATATCGTGGAACTGGTTGTAGAGGAGGTCGGTCCATGCTTTTTCAAATTGATCGTGCGGATACGTTTGCGAATCCAACAACCATGCCGCGGTGGCGAAGCGTTCGGCGGTCATCAAGGCATGTTCCACGCGCCGGTTAAGGCGTTTCATCCCGGCGTGGGCGCTGTAACAGCCCCGTGCGTGATGTTGCAGTTCACGCCGGAGCACGGGCGGTTCTTTCGTCCCCATGCTTTGTTCAAAGCCCTGAAAATAGGCCATCAGGGTGGAGAATTCCACGCGGGGCGCATCCTTTTCCCGTTGAAGGTCTTTGAGGTCCTGAATGATGCGCTTGGTGGGCCCCCCGCCGTGATTTCCCACACCGTAAAAACCCAGAATATGGGTCTGATCAGGATTCAAATGCGGCGATTGCACCAGCCGGTGAATGCGCTCGCGCACATTGTCGTCCGCGTTGTAGGTTTCCTGAAGATTGCAGGCCAATACGCGCGAACCGTCCGCCGCCTCCCACCAGAACGTGGTGCCGCCGGGATAGTCCATCTCAAACACGGGCGCCGGGCGCATATAGACGTAATAGTCCATGCCCAGTTTTTTCAGAATTTGGGGTAATACCCCCGTGTGGCCGAAGCTGTCCGGATTGAATCCCACCCGGGCGCGCAGGCCGAACTCGCGCATGAAAAACCGTTGCGAATAGAGCCCATGCCGCACAAACGACTCGCCACAGGGGATGTTGCAGTCGGGTTCCACCCAAAAGCCCCCGGCGATTTCCCAGCGGCCCTCTTTTACCCGATCTTGAATGGCCCGGAACAACTGGGGGTCCACATTTTTCACCCAGCGGTAGAAACAGGCGCTGCTGGCGGTGAATTTGAATTCCGGGGTCTCGTTCATGCGGTCCAGCGCGCTGCGGAACGTGGAGCGCACTTCTTCATACCCTTCGGTCCACCGCCAAAGCCAGGTGGGGTCGATATGGGCATGCCCAATCATGTGAACAATGTATTTCAAGGATTTTTTCATTCCTTCGTCCTTTTCGGAAAGAGGTACTCGACAAGCGTCTCCGCTTCGCTGAAATCGGGCACGAGAATATCCGCGCCCGCGCGCAGAAGCCGCTGCCGCTTGTGTTCGTCCCAGCCCGTGCCCTGGGCTTCGTTGGACGCAACGCCCAGCGCCACCCCGCCCTGTTCCTTGACATTGCGGAGTTCCACGGGACCGTCGCCCACCACCAGCACCTCGGTGCCATGCAAATTGTGCTGGGCGATTATCTCGCGAAGCACTTTTTCCTTGGAGTAGTCTTCGATGCTGCGGATCGCACCCCAGATTTCCTTGAAATACGGGGCGGCCTTCACCACCTTCGCTTCATTGCGCACGTCGTCCTGATCCGTGCCGCTGAACACATACATCACCACGCCCTGTTTGGCGAGCAGTTCGAGAAAGCGGTGGGCGCCGCGCAGCGTGGCCTGCTCCAGCGTCATTTCGCCCGTTTGCAGTTTCGCGATACGCTCGCGGACCGGCACCATCAGACGGTCATTGTACACTTCCTTGTACCCATACGGGTCTTTAATTTTCTCTTCGGGGACCAATCCATGCGCCCGCACCATCTCGGCCAGCCGCTGCATTTGGAAAATGGTCTGAATGCCCGTGGTTTCGTCAATCATCTGCTCGACTTCGCGCTCGATTTCAGGCGTTGGGGGGGTATCGCCGCAGATCATTTCGACGCAGACCGGCCCCATGATGCCCTGCCATCCTTCGCGCAACAGGCTGATGGTGCCGTCGAAATCAAACAATACGTGCTTGAATTGCCCGCGGGGGACTTCATTCACGATTTCAATCTGCGTGCCCGGTAAAAAACGACGTTCCATGTAATAGTGCTCCATAACTTTTTCGATGCTTGAAAGGGAGGATAAATTATTCCACCATGAACTCCACTTCACGGTGGATGGGAATTCCTTGCAGCCGTTCCCGGCCCTTGAGGGGGGGCAGTTCCACCACGAACGCGGCCTCCACCACCTCCGCGCCCAAGCGCCGGACCAGCTTCGCCACCGCCTCCACCGTGCCGCCCGTGGCCAGAAGATCATCCACGATAACCACCCGCTGCCCGTTTTTCAGGGCGTCCACATGCATGGTTACAGTGTCTTTCCCATATTCCAGATCGAATTCTTCCTCGATGGTTTCGGCGGGCAATTTGCCTTTTTTCCGGGCGGGCACAAACGGCAGCCCCATTTTATAGGCCAGGGCGGCGCCGAAAATGAAGCCGCGCGCTTCCACGCCGACGATGGCGTCAATATGCCGGTGGCGGTAGCGTTCCGCCCATCCGTCAATAATGCTTGGCAGGGCCCTGGGGTCCAACAGCAACGTGGTGACATCAATAAACTGGATGCCGGGTTTTGGGAAGCCCGGAACGATGCGAATGGCGGAGGCAAGGTCCATGAATCACTCCTGAAGTAAAACCGCGCTCACGGCGTAAAATCATCCTGGTGGGTGGCGACAAACATCCGCAGGCGTTTCATGACATCTTTCTCGATCTGGCGGATGCGTTCGCGGGTAAGATTAAAGGTCTTCCCGGTTTCTTCGAGCGTGTGCACCATGCCGTCCGAGAGTCCGTAACGGTACCGGATTATATTCGCCTCCCGGTCCGTGAGCTGCTTCATCAGCTCGTCCATTTGCTGGTCCAGTTCGATCTGCTCGATGGCTTTGTCCCGCTGGCGGGGTTCGGCATTTTCCGTGGGGTTCATGGGTTCCGCGCCATCGGTACTTTGCGCTTTTTCAAGCGGGGCCACCACCTCCACGAACTCCTTCAACCGCTTGGCCTCCTGCACCTTCACGCCCAAGTGCTTCGCCATCTCTTCCAGTTCGGGCTGCTTCCCCGTTTTGATGTAAAGGTCTTCCGAAACTTTTTTGTACCGGGCCACATTGTCGGTGATATACACCGGGATGCGGACGGTCCGGCCTTGATTGGAAAGGGAACGGGTGACGGCTTGGCGAATCCACCACGTGGCGTAGGTCGAAAATTTGCAGCCCCGGTCCGGGTCATAACGGTCCACCGCCTTCATCAACCCCAAATTGCCTTCCTCGATGAGGTCGAGCAGGGGCATTCCGTAGTACAGATATTTCTTGGCAATGCTGACCACTAAACGAAGATTGGAGACAATCAGTTTGCGGCGCGCGCCGCCATCGCCCCTTTGGGCCAGTTTGGCCAGACGGATTTCTTCCGAAGGGGCGAGCAACGGGATTTTGGAAATCTCAGCAAGGTACGTGCTGAGCCCATTTTCTCGTACATCCATCATCGTTATACTCTTCCCATCGGCCACGGCTATCCGCGTTAAACGCCCCTGCGAACGCCTCACGTGTCATGACGCGCAAGGGGTGCGGCGCTCCTAATTATCCGTCTTACTAAAAAACACTCCATGCAGGCATAATATTGCATGGCATCAACACCCGTATCATAACCGACAGAACCGGATGGTTCAAGAACGCGAAGGACCTAAACACCTCATGCGGAAATCGCCCATGCACATAGTTGATTTCATCCCTGTTTTGTCATTATAAAAGGGCACGGTGAAAAGAGAAGGGATTTTTTATGACGTCATATACGCGGTTGATCATGCTGGGCTTCCTGATTGGGATGTCATTCCTGTCCGCAGACGCGGATACGGCTCCCCCATGCCAAATCCCCCGGCTGGATGGTATCACAACGGATGGGAATCCCGTGGATTGGGGAACGCGCGGATTCCAGGTAAACATTCTGCCGGACAAAGAGGGGCGTCTGTTACCCAAGTGTGATTTTTATCCCCGGTTCCGGCTGGCCTGGGATGAACAGGGGCTCTTGGTGCTGGCGGAGGTGGACGACGATATGTTGGACGAAAAAACGCCGGAATCCTCCATTTGGGACCGGGATTCGGTGGAGGTATATATAGGACCGCAACCGGGAACAAAGCGGTGGGGCCGGCTGGCCGTTCATCCCGGGATATCGGAAGGGCAGGCGGTTCCGGGGCAATGGTTCACGGATTTTTCAAAATTGCCGCGAAAAAGCCATGTATCGGCGCAAGTGGCCAGCCAAAAAACCGCAACAGGGTATCGGATCGAAGGGCGGATTCCCTGGACGGTTCTCCGGCGCGCACCGAAGGAAAACGATGAAATCGCCCTGCAGGTCATCGTCAATGACACTGACGGCGATGGCGGCCGCTTTCAGGCTGCCTGGTATCCCTCCACCCGTACCGCGGACGACAGCACGCAGATGCAAGTGGTGCGGCTGGCGCGCAAAACCTGCGCGCCCGAGAATGCGCGCGTATTCGCACGGTATGACGGCAAGGGCCGGACTTGGGTGCGGACGGTGGGAACTGATGCCTTTGTGGCTCAACCCCTCCAAGTGCGGAATGAGAGGCATCTGCTGGCCAAGGGAACGCTAGAGCGGCAAGGCGATTGGGCCGTGGCGGAATTGGTATTCCCCATGCCGTCACCCGGCCACACCTACGGCTCCTTGCGCGTACACGCCGGGGGCCGGAAACTGGCGGTCCCGGCCCTGCCCAACGCGGATGTGGAACGGGGCAAAGCATTATTGACCACCGAGATCGCCGTGAAGACTTCCGTGTTTTCAGGGCCTTCCTTTCCTTCCTTTGCGCCGAAAGACCCGCTTGCACTGGAAAATTTCATCGGGTCCTACCGCCTGGAGACGGAATTTTATGACGCCCGTTACAACCGCGTGGAAAACGCGGGAACTCCCGGCCGGTATGGCGCCGTCGTGCACATTATCCCGGAATCAGGCACGCCCCTTACGCGGTTCGTGTCTTTGTACCGGGCGCCGGATTCCTATGATCCCTTCAAATGGTGGTTTTTCACCCCCTCCTTCACCAACCCCTATCCCGCCAATCTTGGACTCCATCCCCTCGTACTCGAACAGGAATCCGGCGCGCTCGACCTGCTGGGACGCCAGCAACTAATAACCTTGTGGGACAGCGATTGGACCAATGCCTCGCTGGTGGCGGGGCTGTCGGAACGCGATATACAACTGGGCCCGGCGAACTGCGCGAACAATGCCTGGGCTCGGGACCGTCAATGGTGGGTGGGCCTGAAACGCAAACTCTACGGGACGGAACAAGCCTTCAACCGGCCCTTCATCTGTCCGCGTCCCATCGAGAGCACTCCCGCACCGGTCCTGCGGGAAGGCACTCCCGCAGAGGCCGGGATGCACGACGATGTGGTGAACACCCTGGACACCCTGCTGGCCGAATGGGCGGAAAAGAGCGGGGAACCCTTTGCGGTCTGCCTGGCCCGTAAAGGTGTGGTCTTTTTCCACAAGGCCTATGGGCTGCGTGACGGACAACCCATGACCGTGACCACCAAAAGCTGGATGGCCTCCATCTCGAAACTGGTTTCAGGGGTGGCCATGATGACGCTGGTGGATCAGGGGTTCACCGGATTGGAAACGCCGGTGGCGGACTATCTGCCCCCGCTCCGCGCCGCTAAAGTGGAAACGCCCTTGACCCTCCGCAGTCTCTACACCCACACCAACGGCCTCAATCTCGGCATTCTGCTTCCCCTCCATTACATGGACCATTGGGGGGACGAAATGCACGACTTCGACGAACGGGTTGCGGAATTTTATCCCTATATGTCCATTGGAAAGACACACGGCTACAACGGCGCCGGATACGCACTGGGCGGAAAAGTCATGGAAACCGTGACCGGCGAAGCGCTGCCACAACTTATTAAAAAGCATCTGCTGGAACCCCTCGGAATGAACCATACCAATGTTACCGATGCCAGTGCCCACACCTTCAGCATCCCCATGGACATGGCCATCCTCGGCCAGATGCTCCTCAACAAGGGCGCTTATGGCGATAAACGCTTCTTCACTGAAGCCGCTTATGAACAAATGCTCCCCAAGCCACTGCAAAATTACACCTCCATAAAAAACGACATCGAATGGGGCATCGGAACCATGTGGATGCGGCCGGCGGGACTCAGCAAAAACACCTTCGGGCATGGGGCCGCTTCTTCCGCACTATTCGCGGTCGACCCGGAAAACCAACTGGTCCTCTGCACCACCCGAAACACCGGCGGACCCCTCTTCCACGAATACCAACCCAAATTCCTGGACGTCATCGCTAAAGGGATTTCCCGCTAATCACCTTTTCCCTTGGAAATCGCTTCTCTGGATATTCCCTCTCCTATATACTGAAAAAAGATTCCGTATAGACAGCATGGCCTCTTTTTGGTAGAGTATATGTATTACAAGTTGTGATTATTGTACTCTACGTAAAACGTGATGCAATATTATGTACTTACTTTGTAGTTTCGTGCATACTCTTGGGATAGATAAACGGAAGTTTTGCCATTTCATGCTAGAGGAGTATTCGGCGTGAGGCGTGTACGTTACATATTCCTGGTTATCGGGGCGGGGGCAGGGATTGCTCTTCTGGCCTCATGTCATAAGGAGGAAAAAGAGAAAATATCCCCTCCTCCCGAATCCGCAGCGAATCCGATTCAACAAGACTTGCCAAATAAGAGCACTAACCCCGCCACGCCTGCGGAAGCCGCAAACCCTCCCCAGGATGTGAACACGGTGATTGCGCAATTGGAAAAGGCCTGGGAATCCGTCAAGAGCATGCAGGCATCTTTTACATTCACTGTTGAAAGTATGACACAGCCTCCGATGAATAATACCGGCACAGTAATTTATATTAATGAAGGGGATACCGGAAAATATAAATATGAGGGAACAGGCCGGATCACTATTGGGGGGGCACTCCGCGAGCTTCAGGGCATGGCACTATATGACGGTGTATTGTTTCATACCCTGGCTACTATGCCGGACGATTCAAAACGTGTGGAAATCACCTATCCAAAACTGTTTCCGACTCCGCCTCCAGGCGGCCGTCTTTTATTGGATCTATTACGGCGTGATTATCTTTTAAGTGAAGTCCCCAGGGCGTCTGGCGATGATAAAGGCCGGATACTGGTTATAGAGGGACAAGCCCAAGAAGATCTTCGAAGAGACTTCGGTTTTAATCAGTTACGGGCCGTTATCAATAAGGAAAAAGGCTGCCTGGTTTCATTAGAAGCCGTATCGATGGCAAACGGTGACACGTGGAAAATAGAGATAGCGCCGCCTGAGTTTGATGTGGCAGTGGATCCGGTTAATTTCGTGTTTGCCCCTCCCCCTGACACACTGATTGAAGAGTCTTGGAAAACAAACCCCCAACGTTTTGCCGCAGGACTTTAGGCGTTGAACCGTGGGGATGGACCAAAGGAGCGTGTGATGAAAACGTCATCAACGATGGTGCACAGGGACAGTACGGCGCGGTGGTTATTTCTCTTGTTGGCAGGCGCTGTGTTTTTCACCCGGAGTTCTTTCAGCGATATTTACGATCCAAATTCCGGATTGGGGCCTCAGTGGAACTTGAACCATACCCAGGGAGTTCTGACCATCAAAAGCGACACCTTAAGTTTAATAGCGGAAAGAGGAACATATTCAGGCGAAAATGATGGCGGAGGTTTGGTTTTTCGTTTAAAGTAAGTGGAGGTGA
>CAYYRW010000021.1:0-106418 GCA_964474205.1 uncultured Nitrospirales bacterium
GCGCTTCCAATGTCTTTCAGCCTTGCTCGGTCAAAACGTTGGGACAACAGTGAAAATATTTATATATGCTGTTGGGCGGATTTGAACAGCCCGACAAGCTTTTTCAATATTATTTCTTTGTTCTTGCGTAAAGTTAAGATTCACTGATGCTTGCAACAATGCAAAATAAAGATCGGCATAATTCGATCCTTCTACAAGCAAATTACATTGGCATTCGTAATAGAGATTAGCAACAAGGTCTATGCCCATACCTGTCACCACTCGTCCATTAAAAGAACCACCATCTGTCAATAGATAACAAAGTTTATTGTTAATGCTGGAATTAACATGAACACCACCATTATCGTAAGTTCCTTTGTAAAAATATTTGCTATCATAGCTACTCGGATATACAACAATTACCCAATGTAGTATATCGGAACCAATAACCGTCCAATAATCAGAAGGGGATTTCATATTCCGAATAGCTGGCGCTGGCGTTATCGTCCCCACCAAAAAGGCATTTATATTATCTACTTCTTCCCCTAAAAGCCATTTTACTTCTTCGCTATCAAGTCCAGAATTATTTGTCTGATCAATAAATTCACCCCACACATCGGATAAGGATTCATTTACAGCACCGGATTCATTAATATAAAGAAGACCTGATTCATTTTCAGTAACACCATGCGTTAATTCATGAGCAACAACATCATCAACAACAAAATTCTCGCCAAATTGCATTTTTTCTCCATCCCAGAATGCATTTGGACATGGACACTTAGAATTACATGTCGACTCATCTACAGAACACATTCGGATAATCGCCTCAAGTGTCATGCCAGCATTATCAATGCTGTCACGTCCGTGATGCGAACTGTAAAAGTCATAAACATCACCTAAGTAATCGTATGCACGGTTTCCGTCATCCTCGCCTTCGGATATTGGAGGATCGCCTTCTTCTCGAACGACAATAGGTTCTAGCGACGCATTATTTTGTTGGTCTTTAATCACGCGATTTAAGGATGAATGCACCAGGGGATATTCCAAAACAGCGGTACCCGAGGCGGCGTCCACAAGCACCACTTCTTTTTCAAGTGTGTTGGTTTGTCCGGCCACGGTGACTTTCCAGGCAAGACAGACCGGGCCGGTGTTTCCGACCACCTGGGGATCATAAATGAATAAGCTGGTGCATGGCAGGGTAATCAGATCATCCCGGAAGGCTTCCAATTCGCCTTCCGCAAGTTCACCTTCTTGGGTCTCAACCCTGGCTTCGTAACTATACGCAACGGCGTCAATGGCTGCGGCTTCAGCTTGAATGGCGGTAATTTCCGGGATGAGTGATATGTTTTCATTATCCAGGTCATCGGTATTGGTCATAAGGTCCAAGATAGCCGCGGACACGTTATCGTCCTCGTCCATTTGGACAATGGCCTCGCCCGCGAAAACAGGGATATCCTGATATGTTTGCTCGAAACGCAGATACCGCCGTGTATCCACCGAGCGGTTTCGTTTCATTTCATAATTGACGCTGGCACTTTTCACGGCAAAGGCCATGGCATTGTCTTGTAAAAAAGCACGCGCCTTTTCCTCCGCCGTGGATTTCGTGGGATTCGTTTGCGCGAAAGCATTGGGCGGCGCGCCAAAATAGCGCAGACCTCCATTATCCATTTTGCCGAGGCGCGGGCTTTCCGTGGCATTCGTCATGTCCACGGTGGCCAGTAGATTGTCAATGCCTTCTTGGATGGCGGCGCGTTCTTCCGCCGTATCCGCAAAGCCTATGTTTAGCAGCATGAAGAATGCCACAAAGGCTGTCATAAGGATGCGTTTTATATTCATACGCTTAACCTCTTTAGTTGTGAAAATGTCCGTCATGGAGTATCCCTCCAACTGGAACAGGAATCATCGGTATCAGGGATTTTTCGGTTCGAGGGCGGCGAGTTTGGCTTCGAGTTCGTCCACGCGTTTTTTGAGTTTTTGCATTTCCGCGAGCATGGGGACGATTAACTGGTCGTAGTTCACGGTTTCGGGGACATTGGTGGTGGTGACCGTGGGTTGCAGAATGTCCGATTTGTCATTGGGATCGGAGGGCGGCTCGTAGGTGACCTTGCGCTCATAGGACACGATACTCGGGCGTACTTGGTCCACTTCTTCGGCGATCAGTCCGCATTGGTTGGTCCCCATGGCGGGGTCTTTATAATCAAACATCACGGGCCGCAACTCATAAATGAACCCGGTATCGGAATCCGTCGTGTCTCGAACGTTTTCTTTGTAGCGAATGGAACTGGAGGCATATCCGAGTTGGCCCGTCTCGCTGATATACAGGGCGCGGCGCGGAGCGCTCACGGCGTGTGAATATACTTGCGGCATCTTGATGGAACCGTCTATGCAACTCATCTGAAATCCCGTGAGCCAATAAAAACTTTGGTCCAGCGCCACGCCGCTGGCATAGTTGAAAATCAATGCATCATCGTACTTGACCAACATGCCATTGGAGGTTGCGCAGGCGCTGCGTTGCCAGGTAACCCCTTGCCCGGCGGGTCCCACGTAGCAGTCAAAGCGAACCGCCGAGCTGTTGTGCGCATCGCCGCCCACCAGCATTATCGGGTAATTATTGACGTCCGAGGTCCACTGCATATAGGGTGAATTGAGAATATCCGAGGCGCCATGAATCGCCATTTTGCAATAGCCGACCCCGCCCACCGGAACGGCGGTGGTGCTCACGCCCATTTTCCCGACACAGTAGGTGCCGGAACTGCTGAGTTTTGCCGGCGTGACCGTGCCATCGGCGATCTTGGCGGCGATGACGGAACTATTGGCCAAATCCGCCGTGGCCACTTGGCCATCACCGATTTTCGCGCTGGTCACGGCGCTGTCACTGATTTTATCCGTGGAAACCGCGCCATTGGCCAGATCGGCCGCGGCCACCTGTCCATCGGCTATCTTGGCACTGGTCACGGCGCTATCCGCGATTTTTGCCGTGCTCACAGAATTGCTGGCGAGGTCCGCGGCCGCCACCTGGCCATCAGCGATTTTTGAACTGTCCACCGCTCCCGCAGCCAGTTGGGCCGTGCCTACGGCCCCGGCGGCTATTTTCCCGGCGGTAACCGCATTGGCCGCGATTTTGGCTTCGGTGGCCGCGCCGTCCGCGAGGGCACTTTCGCCCGCGGCGCCCGCCGCCAATTGCGAAGCGCCTACGGTGCCGGACTGTAGTTTGGTCCCATCAATAAGCCCGGCGGCATTGGTGAGAATGTTCTCTCCCGAACCGGCGGTGATTTGGCCGCCTACCGCGAGGTCTCCCGTGACTATGGCATTTTCGTCCACAATACTATCCCCTTGAATTTGCAGACTAATATCGGCCGCGAACACTGGGGGGGGGGGCAAGGGTAAACGCCCCAACGGCAAACACCACAACGCCCATGAAACAAAGGTGTGAATTTCGCATAACAACGCATCCTCCTAAGGTTACCGCCACTTCAAACTTCCACCGTGCTGGAAAAGGCGCCCGCGCCCCGCACGGACTTTCAACGCATGCACTACTGTATCCCTATATGGAGGAAATGTCAACAGAAAAAAGTTCAAGAGAAATTTCTCTCCGGACCCTTTCGCTTATATACATATCATAGGTCTGCCTGTACATACAGAAAATACCTGTCCGATTTTTGTGATGTCCTGAATAAACGATCCCATTGATCCTGCGGGTGAGAAGGGGTACCATGCTTATCAGAGTTCGGAATCAGGAACAACGGGAGCTTGCGCCATGCGAAATTCAAGATGGGTGATATGCACAGTAGCCGCGGCAATGGTGGCCGTGGTGCTTATGATGCCGGCGGTGTATGCGGCGGACGTCACGTTCAAATCCCTCCTCAAGGAAATGACGGATCTGGAAGGGCTGACCCACATGCCCAACCCCGCCTACACCTGCAAACAATTCTCCAGTTATGACCGCAATTCGACGAATCCCAAAGCGCTCACGGACGACAATTGGTTCGCGAACGGCGACCGGGGGAAATACCTGCGGGAGGAGGAACGCGCGGGCGCGAAGGAATACGTGCTGATGGATGCGGAGGGTCCGGGGGCGATTGTGCGGATATGGTCCGCGGACCCCAAGGATGCGGGGATGGTGCGAATCTACCTGGATAACAATGAAACGCCCGCCATCGAGATGCCGCTGGAGGACCTGTTGCGCGGGCAGACCGCCCCGTTTGTGGAACCCATTGCCTGCATGCGCGCGCAAGGGTGGAATTCCTATCTGCCGATTCCCTACGCGGAACATTGCAAAGTGACCTCCAGCTTGCCGGATTTCTATTACCACATCAATTACCGCACGTATGCCAAAGAGACGAAGGTGGAAACGCTGAGCAAGGATGATGTAGGCGCATGCACCGCGGAACTCGATGTGGTGGTGGCGGCGCTCGCGGCTCCGGATACGGCGTGGTCAAAACCGAAGCACGTGAAAGGCGGCGATTACGGGTATGACCTTGCGCCGGGCAAGTCGGTTCAAATGGCAAAGCTCCCGGGGCCGGGCGCGGTGTATGAACTCACGATGAAGGTGCAGGCGGAGAATCTCGAGGCGGCGTTGCGCGGCGTGTTGATGACGTTTGCCGTGGATGACGTGGCGGTTCCCGTGGTGATGGCGCCCATCGGCGATTTCTTCGGTTCGGCCCCCGGCAACAAACCGTACAAGGGGCTTCCCTGCGGCGTGCTGGAGGATGGAACCTTTTATTCGCATTGGGTGATGCCGTTCAAGGTGGGCGGGGTATTGCGCTTCGTGAACCAAACCCAGGAACGGGTTTCCCTGCGGGGCACGGTCTGGATGGCGCACCGGCGTTGGACCGCGGACAGTTTGTATTTCAACGCGAAATGGCGGATCGAGAGTGATATCCCGACGCGCCCGCGACAGGACTGGAAAATCCTGTTTGCGCAGGGACACGGGCGTTTCGTGGGCTGCATGCTGCAACTGATGAATCCCGTGGGCGCGTGGTGGGGCGAAGGGGATGAGAAGATTTATGTGGACGGCGAGAAATTCCCCAGTCATTTCGGAACGGGTTCGGAGGATTATTTCTGCTACGCGTGGGGTAGCCCGGAAGTGTATTCGCATGCGTATCACAGCCAGCCCCGGTGCGACGGGCCGGGCAACTTGGGCCATACCTGCGTAAACCGGTTCCATATCCTGGACAACATCCCGTTCAATCAAGTCTATAACATGGATATCGAGATATGGCATTGGGAAGACTGCAAAATCACCCAGGCGGTCACCGCCTATTGGTATTCCGGACTGGGTGGTACCGATACCTTTGTGGCTCCGCTTCGGGAAGCCATGACCGTGGCCAATGTGCCGGAACCCAAGCGCGTGGAGGGCGCGCTGGAAGGCGAAACCCTCAAGGTGATTTCCATGGGCGGCGGGTCGGCGGCCCCGCAAACCGGCGGCATGGGCAATTGGAGCAACATGGCGCAACTGTGGTGGATCGACGCGAACCCCGGCGATATCCTTACCCTGGGGTTTCCGGTCGAACAGGCGGGTCGTTATGAAGTCTTGGCGGTGTTCACCAAGGCGCGGGACTACGGCATTGCCGAGGTCTCGATCAATGATGGAAGCGCCCGCTCTTTCGATTTCTATAATGACGGCGTTGTGGCCACACCGGAACAATCCCTGGGCATCGCGGAGTTGAACGCCGGGGAGAATCTTCTCAAGGTGAAAATTACCGGCGCCAATCCCAAGGCCGAACCGCGCCACATGTTCGGATTGGATTATCTGTTATTGAAGCCCGCGAAGTGATATGAGGCTTGAGACTTGAGGGGCTGTCAGCTATCCGTTCTAATCGGTATCGCTATCGGTATCGCTATCGGGTTTGGGAAACGAGGGGGGGGAGCCAAATGCGGATTGCAGATTGCGGCTGCGGAACGGGAAAGGCAAAAACCAGAACAAGGGTTGGGAAATCAGGGGGGGCGGAATTGCGGAATGCGGGGAAATGAGGAATGGGAAACGAGGGGGGGGCTTCACCAACCGATTGGGACGCAATCCCTTACGTGCGCAGGGACGGGATCTCCCATACGTTGGGAGACGAGGGTAAATTAATTGACATATCTGCGAATAATATTATAAATGATGCTCTTATACACCCGGACAAAAGCTGTCTTCGGAGCCGGTGCAGGGGTGGTAGCCGCCGGAGTTGAAGAATTGGATGAGGCGGAGGAGTTCGGAGAGGCCGATGGCCCAGTCATGGGGGGCGTAGTCGCTGGCGTGGGGAGCACAGTCCGCCTTTGAGACAAGGGGTAGCAACCCCTTGTCTGGGGCCGTATCCGGTTTCGTTTCACTTCGCCGAGACAGGTCCGGCTTCGAGACAAGGGGTAGCAACCCCTTGTCTGACGCTGGCCCTGGGGCATAACCGTCTTCGGTGCCGGTTTCGCAGTGTAAGCCGCCGGAGTTGAAGAATTGGATGACACGGAGGAGTTCGGAGAGGCTGATCTGCCCGTCAGCGTTCTGGTCGGCGGTGTGGCGTTCGATTTGGCCTTCACCCTCAATAATGCCTTCGCCTTCGGAGGGCACGCCCTCGCCTTCACCCTCAATAATGCCTTCTCCCTCTTCAGGTGAGCCTTCGATAATGCCTTCTCCTTCACCTTCATTGGGTACGCCTTCCCCCTCCTCCGGTGAACCTTCGGAGGGCACGCCTTCGCCTTCCCCCTCAATAATGCCCTCTCCTTCCCCTTCGTTGGGTGTGCCTTCGCCCTCTTCCTGAGTGCCTTCGTTGGGTGTGCCTTCGCCTTCGATAATCCCTTCCCCTTCGCCCTCAATAATGCCCTCGCCCTCGATAATACCCTCGCCTTCGCCTTCAATAATGCCTTCGCCCTCCTCCGGTGAACCTTCGGAGGGCATGCCTTCGATTTCGCCTTCGGCGGTGGGTTGTACTTCCATGGCGCCGATGTCCACGATGTCGTCGTAGATGCGGAGGTAATCGGGGCCGCGCTGGTCGTAGAAGGGCGGGCCGTCGAAGGGAGGATTGGTGATAAGGGCGTTGAGGCCGGCATTGATGGCGGGGCTGCCGTCTAGCGGTAGGCAGGTCAGGGTAGGGCCGCCATTATCTTGGAGGGGACCCAACTTGGCATCGAGGGGGCTGGCGGTGGTGCCGAGTTGGTCATTGGTTTCGGTAAAGCCCGTGCTGCCATCGCCGATGCCTATCAGGTTGCCGCCTAAGCTGACTACTGTACCCCCGACATCTTGTGCCTGATTACTATGGTCGATATTTCCGGCAATGATGGTGTTGCCAATTTTCGGGAAATAGGAGGTTGAAAGTACTGCCAGACCACCGCCTTTTCCAGTTCCATTTTGGTCTGAATCACATTGATTGGCCAAGAGGGTGCAGTTGATGATTTGAATGTTTTCACTTCCGACACTGATTCTACAGCCACCACCATTCTTTTTTGACGTGTTTCCGTAAAAGGTACAATTTAAAACGGCCGCTTCTGTAATAGTGCGCCAAATCATTAGGCCACCGCCATCTAATTTGGCAGTATTACCTGAAAACTCACAACCACTGGCGAAAAATATCCCGTTTTCTGTATAAACGCCTGCACCATCAGATCCTTTGTTATTCATTACGACACAATCAACCATAGTCAGGCTTCCTGTAACATCGATCCCCCCCCCTTGCACGGCAGATGTGTTATTATCAAATATACAACTCTTTAAGGTTATTGTTGAATAACTTCCCAGTAAGCCACCACCGCCTCCCGCAATAAATCCAGTGATTACAGTATTTTCGAGAAACTGACAATTTTTCATATGTGCATCCGCCCCATCACAACAGACTGCGCCACCGGCACTTTCTGCTTCATTATTGGATAAAATGCAATTACTCATTCCGAGGAATCCATTGTTTGAAACATATATTGCCCCACCAAAGTATTCGGTGGGCTGGTTCGCATAGCCGTTGGTAAATGTCAGTCCTGAAATATTTGCGGTGATACTGCCTTCTATATAAAGTATTTGACATGATGATTGGGCGTCCAGGGTGGCTTTATCGGCTCCTGGGCCTACGATGGAGATGTTTTCTGTTATTAAAAGTCTCTGACCGACAAGTATTGTCTGGGGTGAGGCAAAGAGGGTTGTATCGAAGGTAATGGTATCTTCGCCGGAGAGGGCGTTGGCTTCCTCAATGGCCGCGCGTAGGGTGGCGACGCCGCCGGAGGTCGCGGCTATGCCGTCGCCGGGATTGGCATCGCTGGCGTCGCCTATATCGTTGACAACGAAGGTGGCGCCAAAGGCGCTGGGGAGAATGGATAAAAGCACTAGTGCGGTCATGATGGTACGCGGTATTGGTGAGTGGAAACGAATTGGGTTGCCCATAGAAAAATGCCTCCTTCGTACTGTGTGTACATACTGTTTGGTTTTTATACGCACCGGCTCCTATTGTGTCGAGTATAACACAGGGAATGGTTGGTGCAAAATGGCGGGAAAGTCAGGACTGCCAAAGCACAGCTTTTGGATAGTCTTCTGTTTGTAGCTCCCATAGTAGCTCCCATCTCCAGGTGGGAGTTTTTTCATCTCTATTCCACACGCATCTTGAAAAAATGTCCCACCTGGAGATGTGACCTACTAAATGCCCCACGAAGGCAGGGAAAAAATAGTAGGGCGGATTTTGTTCCCGCCAGCCGTTGGGAGGGCGAGGCTCCTGAGGCTGTCTGAGAAATACAAACAGTCGCGTAGTGACGTCTGAAAGTAGCCCAGGACGCCAGTCCTGGGAGAAGGATCGTCTCCCAGAATATGAAGTCCCGTAGGGAAGGTTGAAACAATTATGCGGTTTAAACTCAATCGTCCCTACGGGACTCAGGATTTTGGGGAGACCTTTAATCCCAGGATTTCCATCCTGGGCTATTGGCAATCGTCCCTGCGGGACTTCTTAAATTCTCAGACAGCCTCAGGAGCCTCGCACTCCCAACCGCAAGGTCTTTTCTTCTGCGAATCGCCGCCGAAGGCGGCCGGGGGCAGCAATGACAGGAGGGTTGGCGTGGCTCCGAGATTGCTTCGGCGCGGGGCGCCTCGCAATGACAGGAGGGTTGACGTGGCTCCGAGATTGATTCGGCGCGGGGCGCCTCGCAATGACAGGAGGGTTGGCGTGGCTCCGTGTGAAGGAGACCGGTGCGCGCGGGGCACCCTACGAGTGAACATAATTCTCTCCCGCAGAGACACCGCGGCACGGAGAAATTCCAACGAATTCGCGGGGTGTGAAAAGCAGGGTTTGTGGCGTTGCCGCATATTTGATATCATATAAGCACGTGTGGAAAAGGTGTTTTGCACGCCTTTTACAGAACCACCACACCTTCTGGAGTCTCCATGGGTGATCCCCTAATCATAGCGGGCCGTACTTTTACATCGCGCCTGATGATCGGCACGGGTAAATTTCCGTCCGCGGCGGCCTTGCGCGCGACTATCGAAGCGTCCGGCGCGGAAATTGTGACGGTGGCGTTGCGCCGGGTGGATTTGTCGCGTCCGGACGACGAAGGGATTCTTTCCGCGATAGATCCGAAAAAACAGTTGCTGTTGCCGAATACAAGCGGCGCGCGAAATGCGGAGGAGGCGGTGCGTCTGGCGAAATTGGCCCGTGCCGCCGGACTCGCCCCCTGGATCAAGCTCGAATTAACCCCGGAACCCCGCTACATGTTGCCCGACCCCATCGAGACGCTGAAAGCAGCGGAAATATTGATTAAAGACGGGTTCATTGTGTTGCCGTATATTCAGGCCGATCCGATTCTCGCCAAACGGCTCGAGGAACTCGGTGTAGCGACGGTGATGCCCTTGGGCGCGCCCATCGGCAGCAATCGCGGGATACGCACCAAGGACATGATCCGGATCATTATTGAACAGGCGCGGGTGCCGGTGGTGGTGGATGCGGGGCTGGGCGCGCCGTCACACGCGGCGGAAGCCATGGAAATGGGCGCGGATGCGGTGTTGGTGAATACGGCACTTTCGGACGCCGCGGATCACCAGACGATGGCGCGGGCGTTTGCGATGGCCGTGGAAGCCGGGCGGATGGCATGGCGGGCCGGATTGGGACCCCAGCGCGACACGGCGGAAGCCTCTTCGCCGTTGACCGGGTTTCTTTTTCCGCAGGGGAAATAACCGGCTATTCCCGATGTAGGGTTTTTATTGAAATGACATCTGAGCGAAAAGCAGGACATGAATCGCATTGGGTTAAGCGCGCGGCGGTGTGGTGCGCGAAAAAGCAGGGACAGACACGTCTCGCCCGCCCATCCTTAAAATGCATTGCAGGCCATAGGGTTAACGCATGGGCGGTCTCGCTTGCGTCAGTCCCTGTTTTTCGCCTTGTTTCCTGTTCGTGGCGAACTACGCGCCATTAGGGCCTGTAAGACCCATGGGATTCATGCGATAAAAATTCGCGGAAAAGACGGTTGAACTTTACGGATAGTAAAACATACACAAATGAGTTTTTTACCAACCATGGAAGCGTGGCCCCGGGAACGGGTTCAGGCGTTGTATGACGGAATCACCTCCGCGGATGTGGAGGCGGCGCTAACCCGCGAGGAGCGCTCGATCCGCGATCTGGCGGCCTTGCTGTCTCCGGCGGCGGTTCCGTATCTGGAGTCCATGGCGCGGGAGGCGCAACGGCTCACGCGGTGGCATTTCGGCCGCACCATCAACCTGTACGCGCCGATTTACATTTCCAATTTGTGCGCGGCGGATTGCGTGTACTGTGGATTTGCCGCGCATTCCGGGAGCCATGAAAAACGCACCACGCTCACCCCTGAACAAATCCGGCGGGAGTGCCAGGCGCTTTCCGCCATGGGATATCAGAATGTCCTGCTGCTCACCGGCGAAGCCCCACGCGCCGTGCCGGTGGAGTATATCGCGGAGGCGGTCTCCATCGCCCGCGAGTTTTTTTCTTCCGTGTCCGTCGAGATTTATGCTCTGGAAGAAGCGGGGTATCGCGTATTGTGTTCGCGCGGGTTGGAAGGCGTCACGTTGTACATGGAGACCTATGATCGCGAGACCTATCCGAAGCTGCATCTCAGCGGACAGAAAATGGATTATGCGTTTCGCCTGGACGCCATGGAACATGCGGGGCGGGCGGGTACGCGCCGCCTGAGCATCGGTGCGCTCCTGGGCTTGTACGATTGGCGCATGGACGCGGTATGGCTTGGGCTGCATGCACGGCATTTGCAGAAGGAATGCTGGCAAAGCGCGGTGGCCCTGTCTTTTCCGCGGCTGCGGCATGCGCCCGCGCGATTTGCGCTTCAATATCCCGTATCCGACACAGCGCTGGTGCAGATGATGCTGGCCATGCGGCTGTTCTTGCCGGAAGCCGGGTTCAATCTCAGCACACGCGAACCCGCCTCCTTGCGCGACCGCCTGATTTCACTCGGCGTCACCGCCATGAGCGCAGGCTCTTCCACGCGCCCGGGAGGTTATTCCACCCATCGGGAAGGGTATGCGGGCCCCAACCGCGAAGGCTGCGAAGTGTTGGAACAATTTGAGATTGAGGATGATCGCCCCCCGGCGGAGGTGGTGGCGGCGATTCGGAAGGCCGGCTACGATCCCGTCTGGAAAGACTTCGACCGCGCGTTTGATGCGGTGTGAACAGTACACGTGCCGCGCGGCAATCGTGCAGGTTTTGGGTCAACACGATGGCGGGATTCGGCGCGGATGCCCACGTTGCCTGTTTACGAAACGTGCATGGGTGTCTTGCGGTTGGTTTTTCCCAAACCCCGCACCCGCCTCCTACAGGGAACGTTCGACGTAGAGATTCCGCAGGGTTTCCGCCTGGCGCTGGATATTGGCGTTTACGATGTGGGTGGCGCGCACGCAGCCGGGGTTGCGTTGCAGGGCGGCCTGGGCCGCGGCGATGTCGGCATCCATCGCGCTGACCGCGCGGCGTTGTTCGAGTTCTTTTAAGGACCGGGGTTTGGACGAGGCCGTCCGCATGGCCGCGCCCAGGGCTTTGACTTCCGCCGCCGCCTTCTGGATCACGTCGGCGGCGGGCATGGCATTGGAAACCTGGTGCAGGGCGGTTTCCAGGGGTTTCATGGAGATGGGCTCGCCGATGGCCGCGCCGAACACCACCACCGCCGCCGCCGCCAAGGCGGACGTGAAGGCCAGGGCGCGCAGGGCCACGCCAAAGGCGGAAGTCCTGCGGTGTCCGCGCGCCGCTTCCCGTTTACTCTTGGCCTTGAGCAGGATTTGGGCGGTCAGGTCGCTCGAGGGCTCGAGCAACGACGCCCGGGCCGCGAATTCCAGGGACGCGCGGATGGATTTGACCTCGGCGGCGCACATGGGACACGCCGCCACATGCGCGGCGAGCGCGGCCGATACCGGGGCGTTCCGGTCCACCACGGTCTCGGTGAACGCCACCAACTGATACCGGGTTGGATGTCTCCGCAGCTTTTGGTCCAAACCCATGCGTCCCGTCCTATACGTATTCGCGGAAGCGCTCCAAATAGGGGCGCAGGCCCCGCTCCGCGCGCACCACGCGCGATTTCACCGTGCCCACCGGCACGTCCAGAATTTCCGCAATTTCTTCGTACGATATATCCTGAAACCGGCGCAAGACGAACGCTTCGCGCTGGTGTTCGGGCAGGTGATTCAGGGCCGTGTTGACCGCTTCGGAAATCTCGCCGCGCGCGAAGGCCTCGACGACGTCCGCGTTCTCGTCGCCGCTGTGTTCGAGGGGATCGAACTCGTCCTCGTCGTCTTTCCCGAACCACGTGGAAAGGCTGAACAGTTTCGGGCGGCGTTTCTGGCGCGCCCATTCCTTTGACACGATGTTCGATGCAATCGTGTAGAGATAGGTGGTGAATTTCGCCGTGGGTTGATACCGTCCGGCGTTCTTCACCAAGGCCACGAACACCTCCTGCGCCAGCTCCTCCGCCACGTGACGGTTGTGCACCATCCGGTAAATGTAATTGAGCACGCCTTTCTGGTGGCGGCGGACCAATTCCACAAACGCTTCTTCATTCCCTTCGCCATGCGCCAGCATCAACGCTTCATTGCTGCGCTCTTTCAAAGGGAGTCCGTCCGGGTCCACCACCCGCAAACGGGTAGCCACCGGCAACGGCACTACATTATTCACTACTTCAGCCATATCCTCGTGTTGTTCTCCACCCCCGGAATCCGGGTCTCCTTCACCCGGGTCCGGTCCAGCAAGAACGGCCGCTTCCCAAAGGAAGCCGCCGCCCGCCGGATAGGGCTCTCCGTTTATTAACATACCGGATGGCCGCTAAAAAGTTCCATCCGCTTGTTTCTGCTATGGAAGAAGTATATCAAGAATTCCATCCGGAAACAATACCTTCGGACAGAGAAATTTACGCCAAATGCGTATTTTATTAAAATCGATGAACGCTGCTTGCGGGTTCTCGCGGGAAAATCCTTGTTTTTGTGCGTCTCCCAAGTTATACTTAAATTGCTATACATGCCGCTCCAAAGAGTTGGGTGACATTGCCTTGGCGAGCCAGGGCAAACTGGAGTGTCCGAAAAACGGAAGGAGGGTGGTATGATTTCGGAACGTATTGCAGTAAAGCGACTTAGCGTTTTTTTGCTGTTGATGGGGCTGTTCTGCGCGATGGGGTGTACTCCGAGCAGCGGGAAAATCCCGGTGGCTCTCATGACCAAGCTGGAGTCGGGCTCGATTGTGGGTTCCAGCGAATTCAATGCGGGAAAACTCTTTCTTGAAGATCATAAAACGGCGAATATTGATTTGATCCCCTTCAATGACGACTGGAAAGCCGAAAAAGCGGTGGAAGCCTATCAAGAAGTCCGGGCCAAGGGAATCCCCATCCTGATTACCAGCCACGTTTCCGCCTGTGCGGTGGCGATTAAGGATCAACTCAATCAGGACAACATCCTCACCTTTGTCACGGGCGCCACAACAGACGCCTTGACCGGCCAGGATGACATGATTCTCCGCGATATTCAGGACGTGCAGTCGGAGCAGAGGAGCATTGCGGAGCATATCAATACCTGGCCGGGCGACAAGCTTGCGATTATCCGGGATACCTTTAACAACGCGTATACCGAGCCCGCGTTAAAGTATTTCAAACAATACCTCGCGAAAGGCTCGGTCCGGTCCTTGGAGATTTCCACGGAGGCCTTGGATACGCAAGCGGTTCAAACCTATCTCCGGGACGCGCCGTTTGACACGGTTTACCTTCTGATAGGGGGGTATCAAAGCAGCGCGGTGGGCACCCTGGCCCAAATCGTCACGCAGATTAACCCACAGGCCAAAATCATGCTCACCCCGTGGGTGAAAAGTCCGGTGCTTCTGGAAGCCGCCGGAAGCGCCATTGCCCAGTGCACGCTGCCTTCTCATTATCCCGCACGGGGGGAGAATCAAGCCGTTGATGCCTATGTGGATAATTATAAGGCACGGTTTGGATACGCCCCGACGTTTATCAGCCTGAATGTCTATACGGCGCTTGAAATCCTGCATCAGGCCCTCCAAAACGGCTGCACATCGCCGGATACCATCAAGGCGCATGTGCTGAAGCAAAAAACCTTTAAGACCCGATTCAGAACCACCACCTTTGATCATTTCGGCGATGCCGCCATCCCCCTCTATTTTGTCACGGACATTCCCAAGGAGTTTTAGCCCGAATGCGGTCCATTCGATTTTTGTATGTGCTGGGCGAGGGTCTGACCCTGCTGGCGGCGGCGGGCTTTATCTTCCTGTTGGTGGATGGGTTTCAACAGGACATCAAAGACCGGTACCAGCAAAACCAGATTCTCGAACTGGACAAGATGGATGTTCTTTTTTATGCCTTCCTCGAAGACAACAAAACCGCCTTCGCGTCGTTTTCCAATGTGTCCGCCAAGGAAGCCGCCGCAGTGCTCCTCACCGGATTTTCCGACGTCTATTTCGTTGATGAAATGTTCAGGGTGACCCGTATCCTGAAGAAGACCGGCCGGAGTTACATTTTTGACGGCTTGGATTTGAGCAACAACAAACTCGCCGGTTTCCTGAAAACCGTGTTGGAACCCACCCCTCGTTTTTCCTCGATGTACCGTTCGGCGGAAACCGAAGAACTCAGCACGTACCTGGCCCTCAAGAGCGGTTCGGAGTGGATGGTGGGCCGCATCGGCCTGGAAAATCTCCGCCATACCCTCCAGAGCAACGCGGAATACACCCGGAGCATCCTCATCATCGCCAGTAAAGACGGGTATGTTCTATCAAGCTCCTGGGAGCCGCTTCCGTTCCAGGTGCTGCCGGAAAACGCCCGGGACGTGGCCATCAATGATCAGAACTATTTCTATGCGCGCAAGAGCAGCGCCATTCTGGACAATGACATCGTCATTCTGACCCCGCACAGCCTTGCCGACAGTCTCCTTGCCAATGCGCGGCGGTTTTCCTGGTTTTTCGTTGGCGTCATCTTCGCGCTGTTCCTCCTCAAAATGGCCTGGCAATATGTCTTCTTCCTGCGGCCGCTGGACCGCTTCAGCGCGTTTATCGGGCACTGGTCGCCGGAAAAAGGCCTGAGCGCGCCGCCGGTGCGCTCCCTGGCCTACCGGGAAATCACCCTCTTGAACGACACGTTTCAGGACATGACCCGCCGCATCTCCACCATCTTTGAACAACTCACGAACAGTGAGGCGCAGTTGCGCGAGAGCGAATCACGCATGCGCGGTATCCTTGACTCGCTGAACACCGGGGTTTGTGCCGTGAGCAAGGACGCTTCCACCATCATCTACACCAATCCCGCCATGGCCCGGATGCTCGGACTTTCTCCGGACCAAATCATCGGCCGGCATTGCAAGGAATTGCTCTGCATCAGCGAAGGGGAGTGTCCTTTTCACGGGGCGCAAGCATCGAAAGCGCCCCTGGAAGGGGAATTGCACTCCTCGGATGCCCGGCGGATTCCCGTGCTCAAAAGCATGTCCCCCGTGATGTTGGGAGAGCAGGAGTGCCTGCTCGAGAGTTTCATTGACTTAACGGCCCTGAAGGCGGCCGAGGCGGAAAAAGACCGGCTCGAAGAACAATTGCTGCAAGCCCGGAAAATGGAGGCCATCGGAAAACTGGCCGGGGGGGTCGCCCACGACTTCAATAACCTCCTCCAGGCCATCAACGGTTATACCGACATGGCCTTGGACGAACTCGACAACGCTCATCCCGCCCACGCCTATCTGAAAGAAGTGGCCCAAGCCGGCACCCGCGCCGCGGATTTGGTTGCCCAATTGCTGGCGTTCGGGCGGCGTCAAATCCTGCGCCCCTCCTATTTGGAGTTGAACGGGGTCGTGGCGCACCTGTTGAAAATGCTCGGACGCCTGATTGGCGAAGACATCCATCTTGATTTCCTGCCGGGGCACCCGCTGGACACCATTTATGCCGACCGGGGCATGATGGAACAGATTCTCATGAATCTGTGCATCAATGCGCGCGACGCCATGCCGCAAGGCGGACGCTTGACCATCGCCACGGGGAACCGGGAGTTCACCGAGGAAGACCAGGAACCGTATCCCTGGTCGCGGCCCGGACGCTTTGTTTACATCACCATTGCCGATACCGGCCATGGCATGGATGAAGAAACCCTCGAGCATATCTTCGAACCTTTTTTCACCACCAAGGAAGTGGGCAAAGGCACCGGGCTCGGGCTCGCCACAGTATACGGCATTGTCAGCCAGCATAACGGATTGATTCATGCCCAGAGCCGCCCGGGCGAAGGGACCACCATCACGGTGTGCCTTCCCGCGCAAGCCGCCCCCGCGCCCGTTCCTGAAGAAAAACGGGAAGCGCCCGAGGCCGGAGGAAACGAAACCATCCTTCTGGCCGAGGATGATGAAAGCATCCGCGCCCTGGCCAAGGCCATTCTTGACCACGCGGGCTATTCCGTGCTCGAGGCGGCCAACGGCCGCGAGGCGCAGGCCCTTTTTGATGAACACGCGGAGGCCATCCACCTGCTTTTCCTGGATGTCATTATGCCTGAAATGGGCGGGCGCGCCGTTTATGATCACGCCAAACAGCGCAAGCCCGGGGTCCGTGCGCTGTTCGCCAGCGGGTACAACGAAAACGCCATCCATGCCAATTTTGTGCTGGAAGAGGGCCTGCATTTTATCCAGAAGCCCTACGACCGCAAACAGCTTCTGCGCCGCATCCGGGAAATCCTCGATACGCCGTGATACGTTTTCCCGCGGCCCATTTCACCCCCGCCGGGAAAATATGCTACCCTAAACAAAACAACCTCCGGCATTGCATGCCGCCCCTATAAAGGATTAAGCGATGGCACGAACGAAAAAGACCGCGGGTGAAAACGCCGGGCGGGGACATAATTTATTGCTGGACGCGGGTTTCTCGACCCGCGCCGTGCATGCGGGGGAGGACCGGTTGCGCTACGCGGATTCCATCACCACCCCCATTGTGCAAACGTCCACGTATGCGTTCAAAAACAGCAAGGACGTGGAGGACTACACCAAGCACGGCAAGGCGCGCTTTGAATATGGCCGCTATGGAAACCCCACGGAACAGGTGGCCGCGCGGCGGCTGGCGGCGCTGTGCGGCGCGGAGGATTGCGTGGTGTTCAGTTCCGGCATGAGCGCGATTGTCACGACCATTCTGGCGTTCGTGCGCAGCGCGGACCATATCGTCATTACCGATGACGCGTACAAGAAAACCCTGGAATTTTGCAGCCGTTACCTCCAGCGTTTCGGGGTGGACTGCACCATTGTGCCGTTCGGAAATTATGACGCCATTGACCAGGCGGTCCGCCCCAACACGCGCTTCATCTTTTCCGAATCCCCGACCAACCCCTACTTGAACATATTCGACTTGAACATTCTCAAAAAGATTGCCAAGAAGCATAATGTGCTCACCATGATTGACGCCACGTTCAGCACGCCCATCAACCAGCGCCCGCTCGAATGGGGCGTGGACCTCGAACTCCATAGCTGCACGAAATATCTGGCGGGCCACAACGACATCCTGGCCGGGGCGGTGATGGGCCGGAAGGAACTGGTGGACCAAATCCGCGCGCTGCACAAGGCCATCGGCGGCGTGATAGACCCCCATTGCTGCTACTTGCTGCTGCGCGGATTGAAAACCTTCCCCGTCCGCATGAAGATTCATAACCAAACCGCCATGGCGGTGGCGGAATTCCTGGAGAAACATCCGTTGATCGAGCGGGTGTATTACCCGGGTCTGAAGAGCCACCCGCACTACAAAATCGCGAAGCAGCAGATGTCCGGCTATGGCGGGGTGGTCAGCTTCGACATCAAGGGAACCCTGAACAACGCCAAACGTTTCCTCGATCACCTGAAGCTTTGCTACATTGCGCCCAGCCTCGGCGGGGTGGAAACGCTCATTACGCATCCCGCCACGGTCTCGTATTACGACATCTCGCGCAAGGAGCGCTACGCTCTCGGCATTACCGATACGTTGATCCGCCTGGCGGTCGGCATCGAGAACCAAGACGACATTATTCACGATATTGATCAGGCGCTCCGGAAAAGCATCAAACACAAATAACCGGCAACGCCCAACGCGGCATGGCGGCAAGGAGCTATCAGCTATCAGCGGTCAGCGGTCAGCAAGAGATCAAGGACCAATCCGGATTTTTCACCAACCCAGAATCATGCCTGTCGTTGCGAGTTATCCACCCGCCGGAGCGCCGGGGTGGCTCGGAAAGAAACATCCAAAAAGTTTGTGCGAAACACTATCCCGCGACCCCGATGCCCCGCATGTTTTTCCACGAAGTGGATACATAATTCCAGCCCAGCGGTTGCGCTTCGCTACCCTGGGCACACTCGTCCCCTAAAATACCTTCTCTGAAAGAGATATATAATCACTCCATCTTTTTCCGTGTTTCTAAGGAGTCCCCGGCCACTTTCCGCGGGGATTCACAAAAGACCCCACGGCCAAGCCCGGGGACGGCCTTGACCGTGCCACATGGAGAGGAAGATATATCGAGTAAACCCTTTTACTGCTACGTGGCACGGTCAATCCGCCGAAGGTGGATTGGCCGTGGGGGCATTAGCGGCCCCCCGTTTCTTGCGCAGCGGGTTCCGGAAAAGGGGTTGTGGTGAAATCGGCAATAAAGATTTGGGAATAGCGTTTCCCGTCCGCCTTTTCTCCACCGCCGGAGACAAGCCTGGAGTATGCCAGGGTTTTGCCATCGGGAGCGATGACCAAATCGCGGCGGTCGAATTCCGAACATTGAGGCGTTATAAACACCAGCGCACCAAATAATTTCCCCGGCTTAACCGCAACCACAAAAATCCCGCCCTTGTGGACGCCAAGAATATAGTCCCCCGAGGGGTGCCAACGCAGCCCGGAGACGTTGTTGGGGTCATCAATATCATTGGTCGCCAGATGGGTCACCTGCCTGGGATGTTTTCCGGGATCGGGGCCGGTGTCGGAACCATTGGCGGGGATCACGAAAATCTGGGTTGTGCCATCAGGGGCTTTCCCGTAGTAGGCGATGTGGCCGCCGGCGGGGGAGCCGCGCACGACGCCGTTGGCCCAGGCGTGGGTTAAGCGGCGAATCTTCAGGCCTTTCGGGGGCGAAGGAAATCGTGTGGCGGAGCCGGAATCGGCGGTGGTGATGTCCGTGGTTTCGGGAATTTCCACGGTGAAGAGCGAATCTTGAAAAAAGCCGTCGTCCTCGCGGATGGTGCCGATGAACGCGCGCAGCGTGCCTTTCGGATCGACCCAGGAATCGCCCGCGGCTTTGATGATATCGCCCGGTTTGGCCTGCTCCCTGGGCACGACCGGCACGAGGATGGCGAAGTAATGGGTGGCGCCTTCCGGGGCCTTGGGATGTTTCTCCATATACGCGATGGTGCGGTCGTACTGCGGCAGGAGGAAATCGTCGTAGGTGAAGCCGATGCGTTTCCCGCCGCGGGAGTATTCATGACGGTGCGTCCCGCCCCGGTGCGCGCCGGGGATCGTGCCGCGCGCGGTTTCGATGTCGCGCTTGTCCACCCAGGTGAGTTTGCCGGAGCCATCCGCGGCCACTTCCGCGCCGGTGCGGTTATTCTTGGCATAGGGTCCGCGCGCGGCCACTTCCGCCTTTACCGGGCCGTGGATAAAGATTACCGTGTCTTCCACGGGTGAATATGAAGCCGCGCCCACGCCGGGATAGGGTTTGTCCCCCTGCTCGAATTCCGCGGTCTGGTACAGCACGGTTTCCTTGCCCGTGGCGATTTCCACGTTCTCGATAGTGCGGCAATTGCCGATGGGCGGCTCTTGGGCGTCCCGGGTGTCATAACAGAGAAAGCGGCCGTCCGCGGAAAAGTTGTCGTTGTTGTCGAGACAGTGGTTTTTTGCCGAGAAGGTGATTTGCCGTTCTCCGGCGAAGAGCGAATTCGCGTTCAGCATAATCAATAGTCCCAATAGTGCTGTTTTGAATGGAGCCTGGCATGTCCGCATAAGCGCACGTCCTTTTTTAGTCAATGCAAAATCCATCTTCCCCTTCATCGCAGGCGTGATAGCCGGGGCTGTTGTACAGTTGGAGGAGGCGGAGCAGTTCGGAGAGGCTGATCTGCCAATCGGCGGGGGCGTAATCGCTGGAGTGCGGCGGAAAAGACCACCGGTTTCCATCACCTGTGCCGTAATCGTCCTCCGTTCCAGGATCGCAATGATATCCCTGGGAACGCTCCGGATAGGATTGATAAAGCTGTATGCCCCGCAGCAGTTCGGACAAACTGATTTGGTGATTGCCGCTGGTATCCGCCGTATGCCGCGAGGCGGGATGGCTGCCGTCGCCGGTCAGTGTGATATCCCGGCGGGTAAAGCTTCCGGAAACCACGGCAACACCGGTGATGGTGCGTGCAACATAGCCCGGCGCGGAGACTTCCAGGGCATACGTTCCCGGCAGGAGCATGCGGTGGTAATCCCCCACATCGGGGTCGGTGAACACCGGTTGATCGTTTCCCTGAACGCTGATCTTCGCATAGACGGGTGCGCCGCTGGAGGCGTCGGTGACGATGCCCCGCACGCCCCAATGCACGCATTCCATGTAGGCGAGCATGGATTCCCGGTTGTCGGACCAGAAGGTGCCCAAGGTGGATTGGGCCGGCTTTTTCGTGTTGGACAGTTCGATCGTCATCTCATTGTTGCCGGCGTACCGGTAGTTCCAGTCCTGCATTCCCCCGTGCAGGGTGTACCACGCGGAACCGTTGGTGATTCCATGATCAAAAAAGAGGTTGTTCCACATCGGCGTATTGAATTGTGAATATTGTTCCGCCACCTGGATGAACAAAGCGTCGTCCGGCGCGATCTCATACGTGTTTTCCGCATGATCCCCTTCGTCATAGGGATAATTCACCACCAGCGCGCCGGTGTGGAAATTGGCGGAGAGCGTGAAACTGTGGTGCGCGGTCCACCGCATGATGTGCTGTACTTCCGGAGGACGGTTCGGCGTATCGAGCATCCCGCCGTCCAGCAGGTTTTCCGCGGGGCCATCCTGAACGTAACTGGGGAAGCTGCGGTTCAGGTCTTTGCCTTGGGCATTGTACCGCGTGCCGTTGGTGAGGCCGTCGGGATTCATCAAGGGGACAATCCAAATTTCCGTTTCATTTATCAGGTGCGTGGCGCGCGCCCCGTCCTCCGAGGAAGCGCCATAATTGCTCACCAAAAACTCGATCAGCTTGAGGCACATCTCCGTGCCCACCGGCTCATCGCCGTGCATGGTGGAAACATACTTGAATTCCGGCTCGTCTTCTTCCTGGTCCGGGTTGTCCGAAATTTTCATGGCCCATAAGGACCGCCCTTTCACGGAGTCCCCCAGCGAGGACAAGCGGCAAATCGTTGGATAGGCATCGGCGTACCCCTGCAAGGCCTGGGTCAACGTGGAATAACTGTGATACACCCACACCGCCTTGGAAGGTTCGTCGAACACGGGTGGATTCGGTTGCCGTTCCATCACCTGGTATGTCAATCCATATTTCTCCAGGCGGCGGAGTTCTTCTTCCCTTACATACACCCTAATCGTGCCGGCCCGCACATCGTCCACGTCGAAATGATTTCGCACCAGAAAATCGAGGGTGTCCCGCGACGCGGGATCGATTTCCACCACATAAACGGGTTCGAGGGAGTGCGCTTCGGACGGCGCGGGCGCGCCCAACAGTCCCAGCGAACACAAGAGGCCTATTCCAAAAAACATGATGGTTCTTTCACTGTTTCAGCCGTGATATAGTCTATTTCTTCACTTGGTAATCAAACGGCTGTTCCGTCAGCCCCTTGAGTTGAATGGCGCGAATCGCCCCGGTGGTGCGCCATGTGGCGATGCCCATGGGAACACACGCCTCCATTTCCCACCGGATTCCAATTTTGTGCCCGGTGGTGACGATATCAACGATTTTATCGCCGTCCAGCCAGGCTTCAATTTTTTCTCCGTAGACCCGGACGCGCACCCGGTACCAGCGGTTGCTCTCAAACTTGATGCTTCGGGTGGTTTGATTGTTGGCGGCGTCTTCGTAGTCAATGCTGGACAGGCCCACCACGGAGCCGCCCCAGCCGCCCAGGATCAGCGAACACGATTCCGCGTTCACGGGAAAGGTCAGTCCACAGAAAAAATCTTCCCCGTCCACGCGCATGGCGTCCAGCGTAATCTCGTAGTTCATCCGGGGGAGCGGTCCGCGCCAGGTGACGCCGGTCATGTCGTTGCCTTTTTCCAGATAGAGGACATCCTTGTCCACACGGACGAGCCCTTTGTGATAAAAATCGGCCACGCGCCACTCCGCGCTTTCTTTCATCGGGCCGGGCTGGACCTTGCCTTCTTTGTCCATATTGTGGTGGAGCACGAAACCGGGCACCGGCTCCAGGGTTTCCGCCTTTTCCGGAACATCGGCTTTCGCGGCGGGTTCCGCCGGTTTGGCGGGGGCGGGTTCCGCCGCGGGACCGGCATGACAGCCAAGACACATGGAAAGGGCCATGGACAGGAAAAGAATAGATGCCGTGTGCCTGTTGGCAACCAATGGGGTCTTCATTTTACAGTCTCCTTGTGATCCTTCAGAACGTGCAGATTATGTTGGGCGGTTTCACAGCGTGGATCAAGTTTTAACGCTTCTTCAAAATAATGTCGCGCCTCGCTGTAGAGCCCGGCGCGTCCGCAGGCCGATCCCACATTATTCAATAGCACCACGTCCGGGCCATAAACGTCCACCGCCCGTTGCAGCAAGCGCAATCCTTCCGCCGTCTCTCCGCGCGCCAAGAGCTCCTTCGCCTGGGCCACATGCACCTCGGCAAAAATAAGTTCCGCCGTATTGTCGCCCCGGATATCGCTTGCATCGAGCGTGCGCCACCGATACTCGGACCAGTAGTTGCGCGGGGGCATCGTTTCACCCGCGCGCAACGCCCGGTACACCAGCCCCGCCTGCACGAAGCGAATCCCGGCGTCTTCGGGAAGTTTGGGCGGTTCATTGAAATACACCGGACGGTTGGTATGTTGGAGCAACCAGAGAAAAATGCGGGGTTCTTCGCGGCGGCGTGGAAACGCGCCGATGGCCTGTTTCTGGTCTTCCGGCATGTCCGAAACCAACGCCATGTCCACATAGCCGTATTTACGGCCAATGCCGACATCGGGCCGGAGTTGTTCCACGGCTTGCAAATACTGGGCGGGAAAGCTCTGGTGGTCCACCGCGGGGATATAGATGGCGTTGGGTTCCAGCGAATTCAACACATTCCGCGCATAGTCGTCCGTCCAGTAATACGCGGAGCGATCGTTGTCATGCCAGTTTGCCAGCAGCGGGCTTAGCACGCAAGCACCCGCCAACAGCGTGGCCCCCAGCCGGTTCGGCCAGTGCTTCATCAAGGCATCGGCGGCCACCCCCACGCCAAGGGCCGTGACCCAGTATCCCGGAATGCCGAACACGCTCATTACGCAGAGCCATTGTTTGTCGAAGTCGAAGTTTTGCGCCACCACAAATGAGACCACCGCCACACCGCCCAGCAGGATCAGAAAGAGACCATGGCCGGCGCGGCGCCGGAGCAATACAAGAAGCCCCGCCGCGCCAAGGAGCGTCACCCACGGCGTGAATTGCTGAATCCAAAATCCGGTCATCACGTACAGTTGATGAAAAAATCGCGGGAGGCTCCGTGGATTATCCGAAAGCATGAACAGGTATTGTTTGCGCCGCACATGGTCCAGAAAATTCTGAAGGGTTTCGGGATTTCCCCAATCCATCACGGGATTCGTGTTCGAGCGGACAGGCAGGTAAAGGTATAGCACGCCCCCCAGCGCCGCCACAGCCATAAGGCCCAAATAGGTTTTCCAGCGCATGTGCGGAAAATCCGCGCAGAGAATCCACAGGGCGAACACCGGCCCCAGCACCATCATGGTGTTGTGATTTCCCAGGCTCAATCCGTACGCCACGGCAAAACCATACAGCCACCCGTCTTGGCGCGAGTCCCGCCAGCGCCACAACAACAAGACGCATGCCGCGATGAAAAAAATGTTCAGGGTATAGACTTCCGCGATGACTGACTGTTCCCAGAATTCCCAGGAATAGGCCAAGGCCAGCGCGCCCGCCAAGGCCGCCCGCCGGTCTCGGGTAAGTTGAATAATCAGCAGCGCGGTCAAGAAAACCGTGCCGGCGCCACACACTGCGGACAGCACATTGACGCGCCACGCCACCGTCCCCCACGGCAGGTGGGTGAAGAGGTGGCCGAGCAGGCACCACAGGGGATAACCGGGCGGATGCGGGATGCCCAGCGACCATGCGGCGGTAATGAGTTCTCCGCTGTCTTCCCCGGTGACGGTGGGACCCAGGGTGAACAGGTAAACAATCAAGGCGCAGAAGGCGGCGGACAGGGCGATGGCATAATCAGCGGGGGCAAAATGAGGAGTGCCGGAACCGGGCCGGGGAATTGCCTCAGAGTTTGTTTTCCTCACCCCGGAGTATCCTCTTGATGTTGCCGCGATGTTTTACAATGACCAGCAGCGCCACGGCAACCGCCACAACGCGAACGGGCATGGACAAGGGCGCGATAAACGCCGCGATGCAGACCGCCGCCGCGCCGGTAACCGAACCGGCGCTTACCATGCGGGTGGACGCCACCACAATGCCAAATACCACCGCGCCCGCCAGCATCGGCAGCGGCGCAAGCGCCAAAAACGCCCCGGTGCTGGTGGCCACGCCTTTCCCGCCTTTGAATCGCAGAAACAGGGAGAAGGTGTGGCCGAGAATCGCCGCCAGGCCGCACGCCAGCGGCAGGTGCGCCCAGTCCCCCAGCCGCGCGAACACCAACACCGGCACAATGCCCTTGGCCACGTCGCCCGCCAGCGCGAGGGCGCCCAGTTTTTTGCCCAGCACGCGCATGGTGTTCGTGGCGCCGATGTTCTTGCTGCCATGCTCGCGAATATCAATTTTTCTCAACCATAAACCCAGCCAAAGCCCCGTGGGAACCGAGCCCAAAACATAGGAAAGCGACAGGGCCAAAAGAATCAAGAACCCGTTCATGCCTTGGGCGCTCCTTCACGCAATTCGAGGGTAATGGGCACGCCCGCGAAACCGTAGCGCGCGCGCAGTTCATTTTCGATAAACCGCATATAGCTGAAATGAAACAGGCGCTTTTGATTGACAAACAAAACGAAGGTGGTTGGCTTGACGCCGGCCTGGGTGACGTAGTAGATGCGCGCGGCTTTTCCCTTCTGCGTGGGCGGCTTGTGTTTGGCGCGAATCGCTTCAACAAACCGGTTCAATTCGCCCGTGCTGATTCGCAATTTGGCCGATTCCGCCACCCGGTCAATGTGTTCGAATACCATGAACAACCGCTGGCGCGACAGGTTCGATATGGTCACATAGGGCACGTGCTTGATATGCGGCATGCGAAGATCAATCTCGTCCGCCAGCGCCTTGAACCGTTTTTCCTTCTGCTCCACCAGGTCCCACTTGGTGAACACCAGCACCATCGCCGTGCCCTGTTCCCCCGCATACCCCAAAATGCGCTTGTCCTGGTCCGTCAACCCTTCCACGCCGTCCACCATGATCAGGCATACGTCGGCCCGGCGGATGGCCCGCAAGGAACGTGCAATGCTGAAATGCTCGACCTGCTTTTTGATGCCCGCCTTCTTGCGCAGGCCGGCCGTGTCAATCAACAGGTAGTCTTTTCCCTTCCAGTGAAATTCAATGTCAATGGCGTCGCGCGTGGTGCCGGGCGTGTCATCCACAATCGTCCGTTCTTCATTGAGAAGGGCGTTGATGAACGACGACTTGCCCACGTTCGGCTTGCCCACCATCGCCACCCGCGTTACTTCTTTTTCCGGGGTCTCTTCCGGTTCCTCCGTTGCGGGCGGTTCCGCCAAGGACGCCGTCACGGCGTCCATCAAGGCATCAAGGCCCAGCCCGTGCGTGGCGGACACCGGAAACGGGTCGCCCAGACCCAGCGAATAAAACTCGACGTACTGTTCCTGCATCGAGAAATTATCCAGTTTGTTGACGGCGAGCACCACGGGCTTCCCGTATTTGAACAGGTCATCGCGGATTTGCAGGTCCACGCGGGTCAATTCCTGCTGGCCGTCCACCACAAAGACGATGACCCGGGCTTCTTTCAGCGCGGCGCGCACTTGGGTCTGCATCTTGCGCGCAATCGAATCCTCCGGATGCTCCATGATGCCGCCCGTATCCACGATCCGGAACCGGCGCCCGTTGTATTCGGCCTCCCCGAAAAACCGGTCGCGCGTGATCCCTTCTTCATCGTGGACAATGGCGCGGGCCTTGCCCACAATGCGGTTGAACAGCGTGGACTTGCCAACGTTGGGACGGCCGCAAACGGCCACCAGGGGGAGCGTGTGTTTACGGGGCATGAAACGGCCTCCTCAGGCCGGGTCCTTCGCGAACGCCTGCATGCAGCCCGCGTAGAAATAATCCAGCAGCGAATAAACGGTTATGGCCAGCGTGGCCATCATTAAATAGGGGGCGAACCACACGCCCAGCAAGAAGCCGATCAGGGTGCTCATCTGGAAAATGGTCGTGGTCTTCCCGCTCCAGCGCGGCTTTACCTGAATGGGCCCGAAATACTCGTTAATCGCGTAAGCGCCCAAGACGATGATAATGTCCCGCGAAAGGATGAAGACCGGAAACCACAAGGGCACCACCGGCTCGAAGTGTTCGTTGGCCGCCAGGAAAATGAAACCCAGATTGACGATAAGCTTGTCGGCCAGGGGGTCCAGGCGCGCGCCGAACAGGGTGCGCTGATTGAACCGCCGCGCCACGTAGCCATCCAGGATATCCGAAAGCGAGGCCGTGACATAGACCGCCAGCGCGATATGCCGCAGCCATTCGCGTTCGCGGGTATAACATGCCACCAACACGATGAACACGGGAATCATCATCACCCGGAAGATCGTTATTTTGTTTGCAACCGTCACGGAACCGTCCGCCTGTGATAAAACTGAAACTTCCTCAAGTATGCCTACTATACCTTCTTGAGGGACCGGGGTCAATATTTCGGGCCATTCCGAATAGCCCTTTTCCCCGTAAACACTCCCATATCGGGTTAAATTTCCCGTGGCACACGCCTACACCCGCGCCTTTTCAGCCCCCGAAAAGGTTTTTCAACGGATGTTGCCGGGAATTATTCCACGGGGGCTTCAATGCGCAGGTGACGGCGAATCTGCGCCACCAATTCCGCCGGCATGAACGGTTTGGTGATCAGTTCCACGGCCCCCGCGCGAAGGCTGTGCGCCCGCGCATCGGGTGTGTGCGCCGAGGACAAACAGACCACGGGGATGTGCTGGGTCTGGGGATTGGACTTAATCTGCTCGCACACCTCGTATCCGCTCATCATCGGCATCATGATGTCCAACAGGATCAAATCCGGTTTTTCTGCGCTGACCAAATCCAGCGCGGCAATGCCATCATACGCATTGAGGGTGTCAAACCCATAGACCTTGAGGGTGCGCTCGATCAGCCCCACCACATCCGGTTCATCATCCACTATCAATATCTTAGGCTTAGCCACGGTTCCTCCCGGTACGGCGTACGCCGTGGTCGTCCACGGTTAAATCCATCAAGGAATACATCCGCGTGCCCATTCGCCGGCGGGGACGCTGCGGCTCACGGGTAATCATCCGCTGCTCCTGAATCCGCCGTATCTTGGCCACGCGAACCTTGATTCCGTGATCCACAAATCCTTCCATACTGCTCGTCATGCGCACGATCCGCGCCTTGATGGGCGGCGATAACGGCACGCGAAACTCTTCATCGCGCATCATCTGCACCATGATATCCGTCCCCGTCTCCACGGGGGCGAGCATCCGAATCTTCATCCCATACGGGTTCAAATCCATGATCACGCCCTGCAACGTATGCTCCGGCAACTCTTCGCGCCATACCAGGCAGGGACGGCACACTTCGGTGCGCGGGGCGGTCCGCTGACCCCGGCGAACGGACTTTGCGTCTTTGGACACAAACATCTCTTCGCCTTTGTTGCGGCGCGTATTTTCCAACGGCGAAACCTTCTTCCGCATCGTCAACCTTACCCTTTTCTTACCCCAGGGATTGTTCCAGCATAACTCTTTCCTTAAATAAGCATACCGAAATTAGGATGAAATGTCCAGAAACTTGCAAAACCGCCGCGTGTGTTAACTCTTACCTCAATAGTAATCCTTTTCACGCATTTTGTTACGGCCAAAGATGGCATAAGACAAGCAACGATCGCGGATGCGTCAACTGTCAACAAAGTGGGTATAATGCGAGAAGGGCTTAGGAATGGAGGGTGAAGGACGGCGGCAGGGAAAATTGTTGACATGGGGCAAACGGGGGCCGGGGCGGGGGCTTTCAACTATGTGCTTGAGTCCGCAAATCCCGCAGGATGGCCGGTAAACTCGCGTAGGATACTCCGCATCTGGCATCACAAACCCACACGAATACCGGCATACAGTTGTTTTGGGCGTCAATCCGCTCTGGTTTAATTGATTTTTTCGGTTTGGCGGGGATTGGGCGTTTTTGAGGGGTTTTCCACAAGTTGTCCACAGGCAGGAGAAGCGGGTTCCTGGCGGGCCTCGCACACGTGCTTGATAGGCGATAAAGTATTGTTGTGACTTGATTTAGTACATAGACAGTTCTTTGGTTTCAGGGGGGCGGCGCGACTGGAGAGGAGCGGAAGCAGGGAAGTAATCCACCGTGTATTTGCGGGAAGCAGTATTACTGAAAGGGGGGAGTTTGAGGGTAAGTGTTTACGGGGCTTAGGGCTGGGATGAATCAGGAAGTGCTTGAGCGGCGGGAATTAACCGTATAAAGCGTGAAAAGGATTCTGTTGGGCGGGTAATACTTTTTAGGGTATGGGCGGATTTTTAACATGCGGCTTGGCGGGAATTTATTGACAGGATTCTAGCAGAAGCGTAGTTTATGGGGGTGTGACTGGCGGCGGCGGTGTGGGCGGAATTCATTTTTGGCGTAATAGTAAGTTCAGATTTGTCTAAAAAAAGGCTGTTTTGACAACGAGGTTGAGGCGGGTCATGCGGGTCATTGCGGGTCTGGCGAAAGGCATTAAACTGTCACCCCCTCCGAAGGAGTTGGCGATTCGTCCGACGTTGGACCGGGTGCGGGAGGCGTTGTTCAGTATTTTAATGCCGCGTCTCGAGGGGGCGCGGTTTCTGGACCTGTTCGCGGGGACGGGGGCGAACGGGATCGAGGCGTTGAGCCGGGGGGCGGCGGGATGTACGTTTGTGGATGGGGATGCGCGGGCCTTGAAGCTGGTCCGGGAGAATGTGGCGCGAGCGAAATTGGAGCGGGGGGCCGAGTGCCTGAAGCTGGAGGTTCCGAGGGACCTGGGCCGGTTGAAGGGGCCGTTTGATGTCATTTTTGCGGACCCCCCCTATGCCTTCGCAGAACATGAAGCCTTGCTGAAGGGATTGCAGCAATTTGCCTTGCTGTCCCCGGAAGGGGTGTTTGTCCTGGAACATGGGCGGAAGACGGACTTGCCGGAGCAGGTGGAGGAACTGGTGCGGACCCGCCAGGCGAAGTACGGGGATACGATGTTGTCGTTTTACGGGTGGGGGAAGCAGGGGGGCTGTTAGCGGCCATCCTCCTTCGCTCTGCAAGTTACGGAAAACAGGGCTATCAGCGGTCCGCTATTTAACGCAGAGGTGGGGAGAACGCACGGAGGTTTTGCGTAGGAAGAAAAGGACGTAAATGACATAAACGACCTAAATGATGTGAAACAAAGTAAAGCTTTGGGGACACAGTGGATGAGTGGCCTTTTGTAATTGGCGGGGGAAGCCTTATAGGATGGATAGAATCCATCGCGGTGTTATTGGGCGGAACAGCGGTTTAATGATGAGAAAGGCGGTACACATGAGACTTCGGGTATTTCTTGTTGCGTGCATGGTGATCCTGATGCCGGGGTGGAATGGCTATTCGGCGGAGGGCGGTTCGGCGGCGGTGAAGACGGGGGTTGATTTTTCGTATGCGTTCAGTACGCCGCACCGGATGACGGTGGCGCGTCCGGACAGCAGTGACAAGACACTGTTGGACGTGGAGCCGGGAAAACTAAGAATCGCGTGGTCGTATGAGAATTTGTTGAGCCTGCCTTTTGGCGCGTTTCAAACCCCGCCCGCGAATTGGAGCGTCAACGTGCGGCCGCATATCAATGGGCAGGCGTATGAGAAGAGCGTGTGGACGCGCGCGGACGGTTTTCTGCCGGTATTGAGCAACACGTATGAATCGGAAAAGGGGAACATGACGCTGGAGGTGACGGGCGGGGCCACGGCGGCGGTGGTTCGGGTGGCGATGCAGAATACCGGGACGGAACCCGCGCAGTTCAGTCTGGTGTGTGAATCGGGGCGGGGATTCTTCGGGTACAATCCGGCCTTTGTGGACGCGGTGCGCCCGAACGATTGTTTGCTGGCAGGCTGGGGCGCGCGCGCGGACCGCATTATTGTGCTGGCGCCCGGCGCGGACCATTATTCGATCAAAGGCGCGGTGACGGTGTGTCCGGAATGGGACGTGGCGCCGGGCCAGACGCGCGTGGGTTGGCTGATTCGTCCCTATGAAGCCTATGCGGCGGAACTGGATGCCTTGCGCGCGCGTGATTGGGAAGAGGAAGTGGCGGAGGCGAAAACGGAATGGAAGACGTTGTTGGGGCGTGCGGCGCGGCTGCATGTGCCGGACCCGGAGGTGGAGCGTGCGTTTAACGCCTGTCTGGGCGATCTGTATATCATGCGCGAACCGGTGCCTGGCGGACAGCTTGCCGCATCGCCCGGCACGGACGGCTATCGCGCGGCCAGTGCGGGAGAAACCGCCATCCTCTCGATTGTGCTGGACGCATTTGGGCTGTATGAGAAATCGGCGGACAGCTACAGCGCCTTTTTCGATTCGCAAGGCGAGGATGGGGACTGGGCGGATCCGCAGGGCTGGGGGCATTTGATGTGGCTGGTGCCGGGGTTCAAGTCGTGGGTGGCGATAGAACATTACAAATTCACGAAAGACCGGGAATATCTCGAAGACGTGTATCCGCACATGCTGGCGAGCACGCGGTTCAATGAGCGGATGCGCGCGCGGACACGCGTGTTGCAGGACGGGCAGCGCCCGCTGACCTATGGACTGATGCCGCCCGGCATGGGGGATTGCGGCCTCAAGGATGGCGACAGCCTCTACGGGGTATTTCTGCCGCACAATTTCTGGTCGGTCTATGCGGACCGTGTTACGCTCGAGGCCGCGCGAATCCTGGGGAAGACGGAGGATATTCCCGAACTTGCCAAGATTCATGAAACCGCCTTGACGGATTTGCTTTACGTGTTGGATAAGGGCGCGATTCAGGAACAGGACTACCGGTGGATTCCCGGCGTGCCGGGAAAGACCTGCGGGAGCCGGTGGGGGGCCTTGAATGCGCTGATGCCGTGCAACATCCTGCCGGCGGACCATGAATTGATCACCGGCACCCTGCGTTTCCTGGAATCGAAAATGAGCGAAGGCGGCCTGCCGCTGAACACGGGGTGGATGCCGGAAGGGTTGTGGGTGGCGATTGCGTTGGATAATCTTGCGGAGGCGCATCTGCTCCGGAACGAAGGGGACATGGCCGCCAGATTGTTTTACGCCACATTGAATCACGGCACGCCGCTGTTCACGTGGTGCGAGGAGCGCGCGCCGCAGCCGGGCGCGAAGGAAACCACCGGCGACCGCCAGCATTTGTGGACGCCCGTGGCCGTTGTGCGCGCCCTGCGGGACATGCTGGTCCTGGAGGATGGCGATTGCCTGCATCTGGCGCGGGGCACGGACCGGGAATGGCTGGCCTCGGGCGGAACGATTGGCGTGGAAAGGCACAACACGCATTTCGGGCCGGTGTCGTATGAAATGGCTTTCGATTCCGCGGCGCGTGTCGTGAAGGGCAAGGTGGTGTTTCATGCGGATAGTCCAAAGACCGCCGTATTGCATATCCGGCTTCCGAAAGGGCTGAAGGTGTCCGGAGTTGGCGCAGGCTGCACGGCCACGGCGCTGCCGGACGGCGAGGGAATCCAGTGGACGAATCCCAAGGGCGAACTCACGGTTCACGCGAACGTTTCATGAACAAGTGGCCCGCGCGGGGCGGATTTCTTTATACTAGGGGCTTGTGGGGCCGTGAATAAAAAGGAATTCGTTGCATGTTGAAAAAGAAATCCGTGCCGTTGCGGAGTCAGTTGAAGCCGGAGGACACGTGGGATTTGACGCCGCTGTTCAAGAGCGATGCCGCGTGGGAACGGGGCTACAAGAAGCTCGAACGCATGATTCCGGAATTTGACGGCTTCCGGGGCACGCTGGGGACGTCAGCAAGGCGGTTGCGGGCCTGCTGCGAGTTTGAAGTGAAATTCAACCGGCTGGCGGAATGCCTGGGCGTGTATGCGGGGTTGAAGTCCTCGGAGGATGTGGCCAACAGCGTGTATCAGGGCATGATAGCCCGGTTTTCCTATCTGGCGACCATCGCGGCGGAAAAGGCAAGCTTCATCGAGCCGGAAATCCAGGCGATCCCCCGCAAGAAAATGGAGGCGTTTTTGCGAAGCCGCGAACTGGCCCCCTACCGGTTCAACCTGGAAAAACTGCTGCGGTTCCGCCCGCACATCCTGTCGGCGAAAGAAGAGCGGGTGCTGGCGATGCAGGGGGAAGTGGCGGGCTCGGCCTCGCGGATTTTCGAACAGCTTAACGACGCGGACCTGAAATTCGGATTTGTGAAAAACGAAGAAGGGGTGCAGGTGGAGTTGACGCAGAGTTCGTTCCGCAACCTGCTCGAGTCGCCGAAGCGCGCGGTGCGCAAGGATGCCTTCGTAAAGTTTTACACCGGCTACGCGGACCATGCCAACACCATCGCGGCCACGCTGAGTGCATCGGTGCTGCAGGACGTGTACCACGCGCGGGTCCGGAATTTTTCTTCGGCGCGCGAAGCGGCCTTGTTTGGCGACAAGGTTCCCGTGGCCGTGTATGACAGCCTGATTGACGCCGTGCACGCGAACCTGGACACGGTGTACCGGTATATGGCCTTGCGGAAGCGGGCGTTGCGTATCGAGGCGGTGCATGCCTACGACACCTATGTGCCGATTCTCCCGGCGGGGAAAGTGAATATTCCGTATGAGCGCGCGGTGGACACGATTTGCGCGGCCTTGCGCCCGCTGGGCGCGGCCTATGGCAAAACGCTGCGCGCGGGATTGCTCGAGCAGCGCTGGGTGGACCGCTATGAGAACAAGGGGAAGCGGAGCGGGGCCTTCTCGTACGGCTGCTACGACAGCCCGCCCTACATCCTGATGAATTACAAGCGCGAGGTGCAGGACAGCATGTTCACGCTGGCGCATGAGGCGGGCCATTCGATGCACTCGCACTTCAGCGCCCAAGCCCAGCCCTATCACTACAGCCATTACACGATCTTCGTGGCGGAAGTGGCCTCCACGTTCAATGAACAACTGCTGAATGCGCACCTGCTGCGCCAGGCGAAGGACAAGCGGGAACGCGCGCGTTTGATTAACCGCGAGATCGAGGAGATTCGCGGCACCCTTATCCGGCAAACGATGTTCGCGGAATACGAGAAGATCATTCACGCCATGGCGGAGCGGGGGGAACCCTTGACCCTGGAAAGCCTGCGGAACGAATACATGAACCTGTTGAAGCAGTACTTTGGCCCGGCGTTTGTCATTGATCCCAACCTCGATTTGGAAGGGTTGCGCATCCCGCATTTTTACCATGCCTTTTATGTGTATAAATACGCCACGGGATTGTCGGCGGCCATTGCCCTCGCGCAGAAGGTATTGCATGGCGGCCCGCGGGAACGCGACCGCTATCTTGCGTTCCTGAAAAGCGGGGGCGCACAATACCCGCTGGATCAGCTTCGGGATGCGGGTGTTGACCTGGAAAAACCGGAACCGGTGGCCAATGCCATGACGCATTTCAAGGCGTTGGTGGAAGAATTGGAAGGACTGGTGTAACAAGAAGAAGGGAGGCCGAACATGGGGATGTGGTGGAAGGCCGCAACCGTGGCATGGATGGTGGTTTTGGCGTTTCCGGCATTTGCTCAGGCGCCGGGGCCGGGAATCTTGGACGCTTTGGACGCCTTGAGCCGTCAACAGAACTATGAAGCGCGGCGCAACAGCAGTTCAAATGCCGATATTGCGAAAAATGGCGATGCGCGCGGCATCGAAGCCGGCGGAACACTGGTGTTGATGGACGAAGACGGGCCGGGCGTCATCACGCATTTCTGGAACACCGTCGGCTCGGAAGACCCCTTTGTAAGCGCGTCGCTGGTGCTGCGGGTGTATTACGATGGCGGGGAAAAGCCCAGTGTCGAGTCGCCACTGGGGGATTTCTTCGGCGTGGGGTTTGCCGCCGCGCGCGACTATGCCTCGATGCCGGTGACGGTGTCCTCGCACGGGCGGAGCCGCGTGTGTTTCTGGCGGATGCCCTTCCGGCGCCATATCAAGGTCACCATCACCAACGAATCGCCGGTCCATAAGGTGGATTCGTTCTATTACTACCTGGACTGGCAAAAACACACCAGCCTGCCGGAGGACACGGCCTATTTTCATGCGCGCTACCATCAGGCCATGCCCGCGCAACCGGGCCGGTACGTGCTGCTGGACACCCAAGGGCGGGGGCATTACGTGGGAACGGTATATTCCGTGTTTCAAATGGAAACGGGGTGGTTTGGCGAGGGGGATGATTTTTTCTTCATTGACGGCGCGGACCAGCCGCAATTGCGGGGCACGGGCACGGAGGACTATTTCAATGATGCGTGGGGCTTTCGTGAATTCTCCGCCCCTTTTCACGGAGTGACCCTGTATGAAGGCGTGCTCACGGGCGACCGGGTGAGCGCCTACCGCTGGCATATACAGGACCCGGTTCCGTTCAAGCAATCGCTGCGCATGGAAATCGAGCACTGCGGCAGTATTTACAATGAAAAAGGCAACATTACCACAATGGATTTGGGCGGTTTTGAAGAGCGTCCGGATTGGATCAGTTCCGTGGCGTTCTGGTATCAATACCCGCCGTCCACATCCGGGGAACCGATGCCGCCGCTGGAAAAGAGGCTGCCGCCCTATCGGGTGCTGAAAGGCGCCGAACTCACATTCCGGGCGGAACCGCCGATTCTGGTGGTGCCGGTGGACACGTTTGTGGGGTATTTGCCCAATGCCAAGGAGGCCGCCATCGAATTTGATTTCGAGGTGGAAAAAGACGGCCGTTACCGCCTCGACGGCGCGCTGTTGGCCAGTTTGATATCCGGGGTGTATCAACCCTTCCTGGACGGACGGAAAATTGGCGCGCCGCTTGATTTCGTCATTCCGAATTTTGATCCCGTTTGGGTGCGCCTCGATACCCATGATCTCACGGCGGGCAAACACACGTTGCGGTTCGAGAGCCTGAAAGAAGACTCCCCCAACCTGCGCGCGCTTGGCCCGAAGTTCAATGCCTTCGGCCTGGCCGGGCTGACGCTGTTGCGGCTGGACGACATGGAAGGCTACCAACAGGTCATGCGGCGGTTGCTGGAGAAGAAACAATAAGCCGGCGCGCCCATGAAAACGGATGAACTGGACTACGAACTGCCGGAAGCGCGGATAGCGCAACATCCCGCCGAACCGCGGGATGCGGCGCGCCTCCTGGTGCTGGACCGCCAGGCGAAAACCTTCCGGGCCGATGTATACCGGAACGTGGCGCGGTACCTGCGGCGCGGCGATTGCATGGTGGTGAATGACACGCGCGTGATCCGCGCCCGGTTGATGGGCCATAAACCCACGGGGGCCCGCGTCGAGATTTTCCTGTTGCACGAAGAGGCCCCGGGGGTATGGACGGCGCTGGTGCGGCCCTCCGCCAAAGTGAAGCCGGGTTCAAAAGTGGTCCTTCCGGAAAACATCGAAGTGGAAATGGGGGAGGTATTGGACGAAGGCCGCCGCCGCGTGCGGTTTGACCGGCCAGATGTATTGGGCTTGTTGGAACGCGCCGGCCAGATTCCCCTGCCGCCGTATATTCGCCGGGAAGCGCCGGAGGCCCGGGACGCGGACCGGTATCAAACCATCTATGCGGCGCATCCGGGGGCGGTGGCCGCTCCCACCGCAGGACTGCATTTCACCCAGGAGGTGTTGACTTCGCTGGCGGAGGCGGGAATTCGCCGGGCCGAAGTGACGTTGCACGTGGGGTATGGCACGTTCAAGCCGATCACGGCCGGAACCCTTGAGGAACATCGCGTGGACCCGGAAGATTTCAGCATGCCGGAAACCACTGCGGCGGTCCTGAACGAAACGCGCGCCCTGGGCGGGCGTGTCGCGGCGGTGGGCACCACGGCGGCGCGGGTGCTGGAAACCCAATGCCGGGAGGGCCGTTTTTACGCGGGCGCCGGTGTGACGGATACGTATATTCATCCGCCGTATGCCTTTACGGGGGTGGATATTCTTCAAACGAATTTTCACCTGCCGCGTTCGAGCCTGCTGGCGCTGGTGTGCGCCTTCGCGGGAACGGAATTTGTTCTGGAGGCCTACCGGTATGCCGTTAAGGAAGCATTTCGTTTTTATTCGTATGGCGACGTCATGCTGATTCTCTAACATGGAAATCCGTGTTAAAACAACGGCAATGTTTCCGGGGGCTTGGGCGGCTCGAAGGCGCGGTGGAGCGCCAGCAGCACTTCCGCGTCCACGGCGGCGTAGGCGAGTTGCTCCGGACTCAGGGGCCGCCGGGTCCAGTCGGAAGTTTGCAGGGACTTGTCGAGATAGATGCCCAGTTCGCGTTCGCACACGTCGTCAAGCTTATGTCCGCCTTCGGCACCCTTCCGGTATTTTTTCCGGGATACGATGAGGGTGTCGTAAACATTGTGGATGCGAATGCCGTATTGGGCGAACATCCGGGTTTCGAATTGGGCGTTGTGGATGAGTTTTTCGATGCCGGGATTTTCCATGAGTTCTTTGACCGGCCGCAGTTCCCGGAGGGCGAGCGCATCAATGATATAGGTGGCTTCGGGAGTGCCCAATTGAATGGTGCAGATTGCTTTGGGCTCGCCCAAGGTGGTTTCGACATCCAGGGCGAGCCGCGGTTCGGCGTTTAGCCGGCGGGCGGTTTCCCGGAGGGCGTCCGGGGTGTCAATCCATACGATGGGGAGGCGCGGCTGATACACGCCCCCCTTTCGGAACATCAGGCACAGGGATTGGCCGGCGGTCTCAAAACCGGGGCTAACGGCGGCAGTATCCATCCGGCAGCCGTCGAGCAGCCGTTGAAAATAGGCGATGGCGCCATCGGGGCCGTCCAAGCCGGTTTCTTCCGCCAGAGGCGTCCCGATTCGGGTCACAATAACGAGATGTCCGCCAGGCCGGACGTAGTGGGCGGCGCGCGCCAGGGCGGCGCGGCGGTTTTCCGTGGTTTTCAGGCCGGTCATAAGGTGGATCAGAAACACATACTCGAATTTACCCTTGGGCAGTTCAGAAAATCCGAAGGGCGGATGGGGATCATATCCAACCACGTGATATTTCCGCGCCCGGAACCAGTGCACCTCCTCGCCGGAACCACAGCCGTAGCAGAGGATGCGGTCATGCTTGCCAAACCTGTGCGCTTCCGCCATGCGCTGCAAGACAGGGGCGCCGTTGGGTTTGGCCGCATTCAATGCTGGAGGTTCACTGCCGGACATACGTTAGCGCCATTCAGGTCCGTCCACGTTTTCCATACCGAGGCGTCCGGCAAGCTGGCGGGTTTTTTCGCGGGTGGCGGGGTCCACGTCCGGCGCGGCAAGGAGTTTCATCACCTCCTGGCAGGCCTCCACGGGGCGATGGGCCATGTGCAGAACATGGGCGAGCAAATACCGCGTGGAAGGATTGTCCGGGCAGTATGCTAAAAACGCTTGCAGAACGTCGATGACCTCGCCTTTCAGGTCCTGTTTGAGGGCGAGGTCCGCCAGCAACAAGGCGTTGGTGGCGTCTCCGGGCTCGAGGTGATGGGCCTGGCGCGCGCAGCGCAGGGCTTCCTGAAGATTTCCCCGCGACTCGGCCCATTCTGCGGCGGTGCGCCAACTTTGCGCATGGCCCGCGGCCGGGGGCGCCTTGGGACAATAAAACGTTCCATAATCGCCAAACTCAAACCGCGCCAAGGTGATTTCACACGGATAGTTCAGAAAATCGGAGCATTCCCATTGGCTCCGGTGCAGTTCACCGGGATTCCCGTATTGCTCGGGGTGGTCCCAGCCTGGGCCGATGGGGATGTTGATCAGGAGCGCGCGGGTGGCCCGGGCGTACAGTTTTTCCAACACCGCCTCCCCCTCCTTTTTTTCGAGATGCTCGATAACGTCGCCCGCGATAATCAATTCGTAGTCATCCAGCGTGTCCGCCACGTCCCGGACGTCGGCTAGTATCAGATTGGAATACAAGGCACGCTGATGCGCCTGAATATAGGGTTCAAAGAGTTCAATCCCGTCAATGCGGGTCCGCCATTGTCCGGGATGAATACGCCCATCCCATACATCGAGGTGCATCCGGCACAGGAAACCCCACAGTCCAAACCCGCAGCCGACATCCAAGACGGATTTCGGCCGCAAGGCGCGTATTTTGGCCAAACACTGCGTAAGATGTATGGATGAACTTACAGGCATCGTGTTTTCCCAAAGTTTGCCAGTAGAATATGGAAGCACTCTATCACGAAGAGCGCCTTCCATGCACCTTGACGGTGCGGGCGCGGGAACAAACCAGGAGATTCCCTCTCGTTCCCGGTTGCACTTGGGAACGCGCTTGCGTGCCCCGCCATCTTGTCCGCCGAAACGTTAGCGAAGGCGGCAGGAGTCAACGTTCTTCTCGTTTCCCAATCCATCGTTCCCGCCCCCTCATCGCCGCCCCTTGTAAGGGATGCATAAACCCGAAATGAAACCCACACAACAGCGTTAGCGCGGTCAATCTTGGTGGTCCGCCACAGCGAGAAAGTGGAGCAAGTAAAAAATTTGAAAAACTCGTATAATTATTGCCATGCAGGGGCGTCGTAAAGGGTGAATTGCGTTTGAATGAAGTGAGGAAGTGAATGCCCCGGATTTCATGCGGGGCGTTGGCCCGGCGACGGCCATCGAGGCCGTCGAAAAAACCTGAGCCTGCTCGGCCTTGACGCGCACGTTACCTTACTCAAACAAGAGGCCTGCACGTTTCTTCGTTCGGCCAGCCAGATGTTTGACCTTATTTTCATAGACACGTCGCACGACTATGAGACCACACGGGACACGATCCTTGCCGCACTCCCGCGACTCACGGATTCCGGTGTGCTGGCAGGTGACGATTATTCTGACGAAGGGACCTGGGGTGTGAAGCGTGCTGTACGTGAATTGTGCCCTCAACATTTTGTTTATATGGATTGGATTTGGTATGCGCCCAAATCCTGCTTTGTCGGGCAGGCAAACGTCCCCTCCGCGCAGGAGGGGGCTTAAACCCATCCGTTACGATAAAGAATTTTCCGTGGCCTGCCGATAACCAGAGTCAGGGGTGTGTATGTGTGTTTGACTCAGGAAAGCGCTCGTTCGATGAAAGTGTTGTTCAGCAATGCGCCGTGGTGGGAAGGTGTGGAGGGCACACCGCCCCGGCAGTATTGGCGGGCGGGCGTACGGGCCGGTTCGCGTTGGCCGTTCACGACCCCTGTCTGCGGCGCTCCGGACCGTTTTGTGGCGCGCGGGTATCTTCCCTATCCTTTCTTCATGGGGTATGCGGCCACCTACGCGGCGCGGGAAACCGGGGCCGACGTGCATTTCCGCGACAGTATTGCCTTGAGGGAATCGTACCAGAGCTACTTTACGCACCTTGAACGTGAAACGTATGACTACATATTTCTGGAGTCGGCCAGTTCGAGCTGGGACAATGACCGGCGCCTCCTGGCGGCGATCCATCAGAGCTGTCCAGACACCCGGATCATAGTTACCGGGCCGATTGCGGCAACGCGAGGGGAAGAGATTCTGAATACGGAGCCCGTGCACGCTTGCATTCGTGGTGAGTATGAAAAGGGAAGCGTCCGGGTGATTAACGGCGCATCGGGACTCATCGACTTTGATTTTCTTAGCGTGGAGGAAATGAATGCCGCGCCCTACCCCTATTATGACGCAACCTACGCCAAGCGATATTGGGATGGCTGTCCCGTGGGCATGCGGTTTCCTCATGCGCAGGTATGGAGCAGCCGCGGCTGCCCCTATAAGTGCATTTTCTGTGTCTGGCCGGCAACCATGACCGGGAATGATCCGGACGGAACCCACACCCGCAAGGTGCGGCGCTACACCCCCGAATATATGCTTGGGTTTTTGTCCACCCTCATCGAACAGTACCATTATCAATCGATTTACTTTGATGACGATACATTCAACCTGGGGGACAAACACACGCTCGGCATGTGCGGGGTGATGCGGCAAATCGGCCTTCCCTGGGCGGCCATGTGCCGCGCGGACACGATTAGCATGGACACCTGGCGGGAGATGCGGGACAGCGGCTGTTTTGGCGTCAAACTCGGTTTTGAAAGCGGCAATCAATGGGTCATCGACCACATTGTCAACAAACAGCTTGACTTGGCCCGTGCCGCCGAGGTGGTCCGGGAACTGAAGCGGCTCGGAATTCACGTGCATGGAACGTTCACCTACGGCCTTCCGGGAGAAACCCCCGCGCAGATGCAGGACACCCAACGGTATATTGCCTCATTGCCGTTTGACAGTTATCAGGAATCGGGCACGGCGGTGATGGCTGGCACGCCGCTGGATACATTGCTGCATCAGGGGCGCCTTGAGAAGTATTCCGGCGCATGCGTTGCGGAGGATTTCCGGGCGGAATCGGACGGCGGCAAAAAGATCGAGCGGATAATACGGGCGTCCCGGTGTTGATTCTGTTTCAGGTGCGTGCATTCTTGGTTTGATTTCACAGGCTGGATTTCGGATAGTGGTCTTATGAATATCCTGTCCCATGGACTTCCATTCTTTTGTGCGTACGATACATTAAAACAGTATCGTGGGTTGCACCAGGTCCGGACCCTCAGCGCGCAGCCGCTGGCGGATTACCGCTTTCGCCCCGAAGTGGACACCCTCGAGGATGTGCTGCAGCGTATCGCTCCGGAGTTTGTGCCGGAGGTGATCCTGGTATGGACGCCGGAGAACGATCCGCCGCCGCTGGGCATCGAGAACAGCCCCGTGCCCACGGTATGCCTGGCGGGTGACTGGAACATTTTCTACCATGCACAGGAGGTGAACTTTGGCCGCTATGACGTGGTGCTCACGGATCGGCCGGGAACGCGCCTGTTGAACAACACCTTTTGCACACCCACCTACTGGGGGCCGCTTTACGCGCACAATCCGTTGCTTCACCGGCCCATGCCGGTTCCCAAAGACATTGACGTTCTCTACCTCGGGAACCTCAACGCGAATCATCGTAGTCCCCGCCAACGCTTTCTCCAGCAGGTGGCCAACCTGCCCGACGGCCTTAATGTGTTGCTTACAACGAATATCTGGGGAGATGCCTATGCCACCGCCCTCTCCCGCGCCCGCATCGTTTTCAATCATTCCATTCGCGGTGAACTGAACCTCCGTGTCTTCGAGACCCTCGCCTGTGGTTCGCTCCCTTTTTTTGAAGACTACAATGAGGAAGTGAAGGATTTCTTTACCGACGGGGTGGATATTGTCCTGTATAATCAAGACAACTTCCGGGAGAAAGTGCGTTACTACCTTGCACACTGGGACGAGGCCGAGCGAATCATTGCGGCCGGCCGGGAAAAAGTAAAGGGGTTTTCCGGCATAGCGCGTTTCGATGCCTTGATTGACTATGCCCTTGCACAGCCCCGGAGCGGGCGCCCGTTCCGGCACCTGGATGAAAAGGAGCGCGCGCTGCAGGATCACCTCATGGTGATGGTTTCCCAGCGGCATGAGTACGGCCCCTTGGAACAACGCCTCGGGGAGGATTTGGCGCGCACCTATCCCAGCGAGCCGCGGGCCCTCAGCGCACACGCACACAGTTTGTTCTATTACCGTTCCATCCAGCCCCCGCCCGGCTCCATACAACGGTGTGTCAATCTGCATCGCCGCGCGGCGGGCTTAAGCCAGCGGTCTGCGATTCACACGCTGAACGGCGCAATCACCGCCAAGGCCCTCTGTAATGATCAATTGGAAGAGATTTTCCTCCAAGTGGCGCTTCTCACGGAATCAATCGAGCCTTCCGCGTATCTCATGGGTTCCTGGGGGGATGCCTTCTGGGTGCGATGGCTGCGCCTGTGCGCTGAAGGCCAGGCTGCCCTGGCGGTGCTTCATGCCGAGGCGCACGCGCGCCTCGCCGGCCTCCGGCGAAAAGCAACCCTTCTTGACGATGCCATTCGGCATATGCAAAAAGCGGTTGAACTCGATCCTGACAACGAGGATCACACGGCCGCACTCGCCGATTTGCTCTGGGAGGCTGGCCGGCACGCGGAGTCGCATGAACTCTTGTCGGGCCAAATACCGGCTTTCCCACTGAATGGACAATTTCGCCTCTCGCTCGCCGAGAAATGCGTCCGCCTGAAGCACGAAAAGCAGGCGGCGGAATTGCTGATGGAAGTGGTGCGCATCGACAAACGGCTCCGGTATGCCTCCCCGTTCAAGCCCCATCCCCAAAGCCATGCCGTCCAACGTGACCATTCCACTGTCCCTCCGGCGGAGCGCCAGGAAGCCCGGCTTCGCGGGCGCGCGCAGGAAACCGGGGAATACTCGTCCCTCTTGTGGTTTCTCGCCGTACAGGGCCGTCTCAATGAAGTGCACGCGCTCCGTGGCGGCCTGGCTCCTAATGCGCACGCGGACCAGGCGCTCGCCGCGTTGTTGCTTGAGGAAGATATCACCGCCGCACGCGGGCTCCGGCTATTGGAGGGTCTCGATGACCCCGCGCTCTTTCACGCGCTTCTCAAGCGCTGTCTCCGAAGAGCCCATCTGGAGGATGCGTGGGCCGTTGCCGAGGCAAGCCTCGCCACATTACCGCAGGAAGTCACCACGATTAATCTTCTGGCGCGCTACCTCTCTCATGCTGGCGATGCGGGCGCCCGGAAGGCCATCGAAAAAAGCCTTGCCCTTGCCCCGCAACAAGAGGATATGGCCGCACTCCACGACAAGCCGTTTACCGGCATAATCCACTTGGGGGTTGCGCCAAAGTGGACGCCCATAACGTTCTATCTGCCCGTATACAATGTGGAACGGTACATCCGTGACACGCTCGAGCATGCCTTTCTGCAGGATTTTCCCATCGCGGAGTTCTTTGTTGTTGATGATGGATCAAAGGACGCCAGCGCGGAGATCGCGCGCGAGTTTCCCGTCACGCTGCTTCGCCATGCGGAAAATCTGGGCTTGGCGGCCGCGCGCAATACCGCGCTCGCCGAGGCTTCGGGCGTCTGGGTTCTTTCCGTGGACACGGACGCGCGCCCCGAACCGGACTATGTCCGCCGCGTATTGATGGAGGTGGAAACGCGCGACCCGGCCACCGCCGCGATTGGCGGCATGCTCATCGAGGATTTTCAGGAGACCCCGCCGGACAAGTGGCGCGCCCGTGTCATGGCGCAGCATCACGGCCCCCTGCGCCAGTGCCCGCCCTGGTTCCTGTATGGCTCCACCCTGTGCGTGGAGCGCGCCGCGGCCCTCGCGGTGGGCGGCTATGACGAAATCCACCGGACCAACGGCGAAGACACGGAACTGTGCAAGATGCTGGCCAAAGCGGGCAAGCGGTGCTGCTATTCCCCGCTGGTGCGCGCACATCACCAACGGCGCGACACCCTCCAAAGCGCGCTCCGGACGTGGTGGAACTGGCATTATTGGGTGAAAGAGGAGGCAAAGGCCTGGAATGTTGTGGGACAGCTTGTCCATGGCATGCTGCACAATCTTAACGTCGCCGCGCATTCCATGCAGTGCCTGATTGACACGGGAGAGCGGGAACTCTGGCCTATCGCCTTTGTTCTCCTGATTCATGATCCGCTGTGTGACTTGGAACAAGCGGTGAAGGTCCGGTTGCTCCACCCTGGAGAAGCGCACGCGCTGATGGACCAAATCCTCGCGCGCATGGTGCATCTTGACCGCCGCTTCGGGGGGGAACTCCTCTCTTCCATACGCCATACCCTTGCCCCAGTCATCGCCGGGCTGGAGGCCAAGCCCGCCGGGCCGGTCCTTCCCGGACTGCAACGGGAAATGAACCGCTATTTAACCGTATTGGACTCCATGATAGAGCGTCTTCCCGAGGAATATTACCGTGTCCTTGTCTCCGAACCCTGGGGCGCGTGAGATAGGCGCCATCCGTGAAAAAGTTGCCGAATCGACAGGCATTCCGCATGGATGCGCTTGTAAACATGCGGAAGGGCCGCTCTATTGCTTTCGATGGATTTGAAACGCTTTTCGGCCTTTTGATTTGGCTTCACAATAACGAGTTTGGGTGCCAGGGGGGCTATTAGGACAGAACAAACATCACGACCTCCCATTCAATGTCTTTGTGCTGACATGGGAAGAAAGGCGGGTTTGTTTTTCGATGGCACGCGCAATAAGAGGTGCGGCTTTCTTCAATTCCTCCAAAGACAGCCCTTCTTGATATCGCTTGTACCATGCTTGCCGTAACCGGAGTATTCTTGGATCCCTGGCCAGGCGAAGCTTTTTAATTGTATACTCAGCACGTTCTCTATACTCAGGAGGAATACGATCCGTGGCAACAAGATGGAAACTCGGCAATTCCACTTCGAACCAATCGTCCTGAACCCCAAACGGATCTAATACATGAATTCCCTCCGGTGAGCGCGATCCCTTCCTTTTGTTCATTCGTTCACACACATAACGATAATTACTCCATTCATAGGCGAGACATCGGGCTTCCGATTTGCTTAAATAGTGATCAATTTCGCCAAAAGGGATTTCCATGGCCAGATAACCACAAAGGTTTCCGAAGCCCAGTTCAAGATTTGGAGTGAAGGGAGACCAAAGATCTCGAATGCGGCCTGTAGGGTGCGTTAAAAGCCATTGGCGCCCCGGCTGCCGTGCCTGGCTGTCAAATTCCGCTGGTTCGGGAACCGGCTCGAAGTGGATCATTGCATCTCCTTGTAACAAGCCAACGAGGCCAGAATGGATCATCCGCCGAAAGGGTCTTGCATAGTTCAGCGTGAATGGCTTCCATAGTCCGCAAGTTTTCCGGTAATGCACAGATGTCATTCGCCATAAAGGTCTCCGCTGCTTCGATAGCCCTTTCTGCTTCCTTGGAATAGGCTTGTTTAAGCCCAAAAACATCCGAAACAAGCCAGCCCGCTGCATCCCCCTGGCGCGACCACGCGATATCTTCGACTGCCACCTCTTGGTCCTGAATCTTGAAATGAAATACCTTGTCGAGGGATTCCGAAAAGGCGGGTTCGATGGAAGCCATAACCAGAGGCGCATGCGTGGATGCAATGACCTGAACATCAGGATACATTCTGCCGGAAAGAATGGCGCCTTCATTCCCAAGTATTTCTATAACTTTTAATACCGCGGGCAAGAACGCCCGTTGCCATTTCGGGTGAAGATGTAATTCCACCTCATCAATGAGGACAATAAATCGATCGGAAGGTTCGTCTCCAAGCAACTTGCAGGCTCTCAAATGCTGCATATGCGCCCATGTCATCAGATAGGCCAAAGCAAGGATGCGCTTTACACCTGCCGAGGCTATGGTAATCGGCACTGCTCCATAGGGCGTCATTAGGGTTGGAATCTCTCGAACATCCGTCAAAGAAAGACTGGTAAATTCACCTGGAACCATAAGCTCCTGGTTATCCGGGGATAACACGCGCAAAATTTCACAAAGAAGTGCATATTCGTCGCCACGTCGGTCCTTCCAAGTTTTCCAATCGCTTAACAGGCCTTCACAAAACACCGGGCCGCCATTCACGCGCAACCCGTTCCAGATATTATCCATATCGAAATGAAATGCTTTGGGCCGATCGGAGTCCTCAAACTCCCGAGCCTCGACCCGTTTCCAGTAGTTCCGTGCGGGATCCCAAAGAGAAAATCCCCCATCCGGCCTGAGATATAGAACCAATCCGGGATTTCCCGGCCGGCCTCTGCGCAGTGGCCATTCTTCTTTCTCTGGATCAAAATTGCTTTCGTGTGAGACGTCGGAGACTGTTTTTGCATTATAGGAAAATTTGATTTTAGCCTCTCGGCGCCGTCCCGCTAATGGCCACGCGAGGCTTCTCTTTTCATCTTTCCCTGGCCATGTTTGCGTCAATGCCCACCATGCTACGTCCAATACGAATGTTTTTCCCAAGCTATTGTCACCGGTGAGCAGGTTAAGCCGAGGCGCAAAATCCAAACGCATATGTGGCGAGGGTCCCACAAATTCTAGTTCGAGGCAGTTCAGCATGGCTTTGCTCCGGTTATTGTTTTTGGGTGTTAGTGTAGCAGAATCACGCCCGAATGGCACTTACTTGGCAATGCAAAAAAGCAAGTGAACATTTCCGGCGGAGAGGCACGAAATCTTTTCCATAAAATCCGCAAGAGGTGAACCAATCCCCAAATGGGCGAAAGAGAGAGGTCTTTGATGGGCGTCAATCACCGGACTTCCGCCAACGGCAGACGGTGTTCCCATGCCCAGGTTTCCCACTCTTTGGCGGTGCGGGTCAGGAAAAGCGCTTCGAGGGTTTCAGGAGAAACGGTCTGCAGGCCGCAGGCTTTCGAGAACCGTTCGAGGAAGTGCGCTTCGAGAACCGCCAGGGCGACATAGCCCTCCTGCGCGCGGTAGAGGCCATAGGAAGGGAGCGCCCCGCCCAGCGGACCATTCATGGTAAGCCCGTACTGGGCGGGCAGGGAAAATGATTCGCCTGCTTCCGCGATGGATACCTGGGCATATCCGGCTTCGCCCGTGCGTTCGCGGGCCAGCAACAGGGCCAAGGCGGCGGAGACCAGCCGTTCCGCCGCGCCCAAGTCGGCCACCAGGGTCTTGGGCATTTTGGGCGGGTCAATAAGGCCGTACATCGCCTGAAACATCAGGTCGTGACCGGGATGCTCTTCGTTCGGGGCAGGAAATCCAATCAGGGCAACATGGCACAACCTTGGAAACTGGCGGTGGAGACGTTTCCAATCCAATCCCAGCCGTTCGAGCGCCGCGAGACGTTGGGCGGTAAGCAGAATGTCCGCCGTGGCCAGGTATTCGTCCAATCGTGATCGGTCCGCGGCGGATTTGAGGTCCAGTTTGAGAATCTGATGTCCGTCCGACAGGTAATCGTAATACGCGCGGCACGAAGAGAGCAATAGGTCGCCTGCTGGAGGCTCGATCTTCACAACCTCCGCGCCAAACTGGCCCAGGCGAAACGCCGCCAAAGGAGCAGGAACGTTGATTGCGATATTGACCACCCGAACGCCTTCCAGGGGCTTTATCATTCTTGTTCCCTCCAGAGTAATGCGATACCGATTTCAACGCGTTGCATCTACTTGGGTTTAGTGACCCAATATACGGGGATAACGGAGCTTCGCCATTATCCTTAGTGAACCCCTTTCCGTCAACTCCTTGTTTTTCTTCACCTTACGTGGATGAAACTCAACTGAAACGGAAAAAGTCTAAATGCCAATACTGTTCAAACTACAAAGGCAATCGGTGTGTATTACAGACGTCGAAATTCCCAGTATTGGGTGGTGATTCTTGCGGCAACCCTTTTTCTCGCCTTTGGCGTTTCATTAGTGATGGCGGCAGACGCCCCTATTGTCCAGGCTGCGCTGACCAGTCCCGCAAACAACGCGCCTCCGGCCAAAGAAATGGATACGACGCCCACGTTTGTGGATGTGGCGTATGGTCCCTATGAAAAGACCAAACTCGATTTCTGGAAAGCCCCCTCCGATACCCCCTCGCCTGTAATCGTGGAAATCCATGGCGGCGGATTTTACGAAGGCGACAAGAGCGGATTCCGGGGCGATCACAAGAATATTGCCCGGTGCCTTGCACTCGGAGTGTCGCTGGCCTCGATCAATTACCGGTTTATCGGCGAAGCGCCGTTGCAGGATATTCTGCGCGATTCCGCGCGCGCCATTCAGTTTCTGCGGTATAACGCGGCGGCCTGGAACATTGACAAGACGCGGATGGCGGCGTTTGGCGAATCGGCGGGCGCGGGGACCTCGCTGTGGCTGGCCTTTCACGATGATCTGGCCGACCCCGGCAACCCCGATCCCGTGTTGCGCGAATCCACCCGCCTCTTCGCGGCGGGCGCACAGTCCCCGCAAGCCACATACGATTTTGGAAACTGGCCCGAAGTGCTGGATATCCCCCGTTACATCTGGTATTGCGCGGATTGGTTTGTCAGCCCTTCGTACTACCACATGACCGGACTGGACGTGTTCAAGCCGGAAGGAAGGAAAGTGCGGGCGGACCTCGACATGCTGGCGCTGATGGACCCCAAGGACCCGCCGGTGTATCTGTGGTCCAATCAGGTCAACACCGATATGAATTACGCCAACCTCTGCAAGCTGGGGTATGCCTGGGCCGCGCAGATGGTGAAAGAACAAAAATACATCGCCCCGGACAAAGTAACGACCGAACCCCGGATCAATTTTGACATCCTGCATCACCCCAACCACACAGAAACGCTTCAAAAGGCCTGCGCCCGTGCTGGTATTCCTTGCGTAGCGGTCTACCGCGATACTCCGAAGGACCAGAAGATCGGCGTGTTTGATTTTCTGCTGAAACAACTCCTGCCGTAAACTATCCGCATTTTCGCCGCACTATCCGTCATCTTCGCGCCCCTTGGCTGTTCCTCCGGCCCAGGTGCGTTTTTCGTGCGAATAGGGTAAAATTGTGCCGGAATACGTTTTTTCATCCGTTTCATGAGGAGTTTTTTCTTGCGAAATATACCAATCCTTATGGTATGCGTTCTTTGCGTGGTTTTTTTGCGCGCGGCCATTGCCGGGGACGATCAATTCCGGTTTGTTGTGACGGGGGACAGCCGGGGCGGGGATAACGGCATCAATGCGGTAATCCTGACCGAACTGACATCGGCGGTGATTGCCGAAGGGGTGGAAGCCGTGGTTTTTACAGGCGACTTGGTGGCGGACGGCACACAAACCCAGTTGGAGCACTGGGTACAGACATTCATGGAACCCCTGACCGAGGCGGGGATAATGGTATATCCCTGCCGGGGCAACCATGATTCGAACATTACCGCCTGGAACACGGTATTTTCCGGGACGTATGCCTTGCCAGGGAACGGTCCGGCAGGCGAGGTGAATCTTACGTATTCCGCAGTGCATAAGAACGCGCTGTTTGTTTCACTCGACGAATATACTCCGTCCCATCCCTTTAAGGTTAATCAACCCTGGCTGGATGACCAACTGGCGTCCAACACACTTCCGCACGTGTTCGTGTTTGGGCACCTCCCGGCGTTTGCGGTGAATCATCCCGATTGTCTCGCGATGTTTCAGGCCGAGCGCGATATTTTCTGGGACAGTGTGGGGCATGCGGGGGGGCGTGTGTATTTTTGCGGACATGACCATTTCTATGATCATGCCTGGGCCAATACCTCGGATGACATCCCCATCCATCAGTTTATCGCGGGTTCGGCGGGTGCGCCCATGCATGATTGGTCCGGGGTCTATTCCGAGGCGGAGCGCGTCACCGGTGTAATGCATCTCAGAACCAATGGATATGTGGTGGCGGATGTGGATGGCCCCGAAGTGCACATGGTGTTCAAAGAACGCATGGCGCCCAATGTATATATTCCCTCGGCGGATGTTTTCCACTATTCGATATCCGGCGAAGGGGAAGAGGAAGAGGAAGGGGAAGGGATTGTTGAGGGTGAAGGGGGCTCCGAAGGAGAGGGGGAAAACCAATTGGAGGGGTTGTTAGAAGGACAAATCGAAGGCGCGCAAGAAGGCACGGTTGAAGGAATGGAGGAGGGCGAAGGATTTTTGGAAGGCGCCGAGGAAGGTTTGCGGGAAGGAGAAGGCGGAGAGGACATCCATTCCGCGGATTTGAATGGTGATGGCCGCATCCATGTATCGGAACTGCTCCGCGTGATTCAGTTTTACAATTCCGATGGCTTTCATTGCCAGGCGGACACGGAAGATGAATATGCCCCTGGGCCCGGCGGCACGTTCTGTGTCCGGCACGACAGCGATTACGCCCCGCAGGATTGGCGGATTACTCTGTCGGAACTGATGCGGCTCATCCTGTTCTACAACTCGAGCGGCTACCATGCCTGTGCCGGCTCCGAAGATGGTTTTTGCGCGAACGAGGCTCCCCGGGCACGGTAGTACAAAGCATGGCACCCTCTGGCCCGGATTTCTTACCAACCATCATTCACGATTGGCAATGACAAGTAAACACGGTGCATTGTTTGCCCAAGGTGGTTCTCTTGTGAGAAATCCGGGCGAGAATCGCGCTGTAGAATAACGGTTCCAAAAAACTTGTCATTGCCTATCGAAGATTACTAGTATAGGGAACACACCAAAAAGGAAGGTATAAATAGAATCGAGAAGAGCATCTTTTTTTACACCGGGCGGCCATCACATTTACGCGATAAAGCAGACAACACATGACCTATAACAAAACACGATCCGTGGAACTTCTCCGTCTTGGAACCGGGTTGCCGGAGGCCGTCTTTCGAGAGGATCAAGAGGAGGCCATTCGATATATCGTGGAAGGCCGCGGGCGGCTCTTAGTGGTGCAGAAAACCGGGTGGGGCAAAAGTTTCGTTTATTTCATCGCCACGAAGTTGCTGCGGGAAGCTCACGCAGGGCCGGCTTTATTGATTTCACCCTTGCTGGCTTTGATGCGCAATCAGATTGCCGCGGCCCAGCGGATGGGGGTGCGGGCGGTTACCATAAACTCCGATAATCAGGGAGATTGGGCCGGCATCGAATCGGCCATTCAACAGAACACGGTGGATATCTTGTTGATATCGCCGGAACGGCTGGCCAACGATCATTTCCGCACGGATGTGCTGGCGCGCATCGCGGCGCGTATTGCACTGCTGGTCATCGATGAGGCGCACTGTATTTCGGACTGGGGTCATGACTTTCGCCCCCATTACCGGTTGTTGGAGCGGATTATCCGTTCCCTGCCACCCAGCCTCCGGCTGCTGGCTACCACCGCCACGGCCAATAACCGGGTGATGGCTGATCTGGAAAGCGTGCTGGGGCCGAATCTGCATGTTTCCCGAGGCGGATTGAACCGTCCGTCGCTGTTGCTTCAAACCATCCGTCTGCCGCAACAACCGGGGCGGATGGCATGGCTGGCGGAACAGGTGCCCGCCTTGCCTGGTCATGGAATCATCTACACGCTCACCGTGCGCGATGCGGAGCGGGTGGCGGGTTGGCTGCAATCGCGCGGTATGAATGTCGAGGCGTATACCAGCGAAACCGGGGAGCGCCGGGTGGAATTGGAACAGGCGCTGCTCGAGAACCGGGTGAAAGCCCTGGTGGCCACCACCGCGCTCGGTATGGGGTATGACAAACCGGACTTGAGCTTCGTGATTCATTATCAAACGCCGGGTTCCGTGGTGGCGTATTATCAACAGGTGGGCCGTGCGGGCCGTGCGCTCGATGCCGCCTATGGCGTATTGCTCAGCGGAGAAGAGGAAACGGAGATTTCGGAGTACTTTATTGCAAACGCATTCCCCTCGCGGGAAGAAGTCAATGCCGTGATCGAAGCGCTTCTCTCCGCCGATGCGGGGCTCTCGATACCCGAATTGATGGTTCGGATTAACCTGAGCATGGGCCGGATTCAGAAAACCATTGATCTCTTGTCCTTGGAATCGCCGGCGCCTGTTGTGAAGCAAGGGACGAAGTGGCAATTAACGGCATCACAACTGAGCGAGGCATTTTGGGAGCGCGCCGAACGCCTCACCGCGCTACGGCGGGAAGAACAACAACAAATGCAGGACTATGTGCGCCTTGAGACCGGCCACATGGACTTTCTTATTCGGGCGCTGGACGGTGAGCCTGGCGCCATCGTTCCGCCTCCATTGCCGCTTTTGCCCACCACCACGGACCCCGCGCTGGTGCGGGATGCAGTGGCGTATTTGCGCCGCATCCACCTGCTCATTGAGCCGCGCAAAAAGTGGCCCGTGGGCGGGATGCCGGAATATGGACTGAAAGGAAACATCCCACCCGATCAGCAAGCTCAGCCGGGCCGGGCGTTATGTGTATGGGGCGATGCCGGGTGGGGAAGTCTTGTCCGGCAAGGCAAATACCGTGATCACCACTTTTCGGATGAATTGGTGCAGGCGTGCGTTGAAGCGGTGCGCGAATGGAATCCCGATCCTGCGCCCGCCTGGGTAACCTGCATTCCTTCCTGGCGTCACACCGAACTTGTTTCGGATTTCGCCTGGCGTCTTGCACAAGCCCTGAATCTGCCGTATCATGCGGTGTTGGAAAAGATCGTGGACCGCCCGGAGCAGAAAACCATGGCCAACAGTGTGCAACAGGCGCGCAACATCGATGGTTCTCTTGCCGTCAAGGCAGTGGATATGCCTGCCGGACCGGTACTGCTGGTGGATGACATGGTGGATTCCCGGTGGACCATGACCGCCGCCGCATGGCGGTTACGATCAAAAGGTTGCGCCGAGGTGTATCCCTTGGCCCTTGCCCTGACAGGATTTGATAAATGATTTCCGAGATTTCATTGGACACACAGGCCGCCTTGTTGCTCACCGGGCCGTTAATTGCCGGGCGTAATGAGCCTTCCCCGGATCTTTTAACACCCGGCGAATTCAACCGGTTGGAAAAAACGTTGCTCGGCGGTCGGCATCATCTGCCGGACCTTCTGGGACCAGATGCCTCTGAATTAATGGAGACATGTCAGCCGGTGGTTGATAGTGAACGCCTCAAACGGTTATTGGGGCGGGGGTTTCTTTTGAGCCAGTCCATTGAACAATGGCAGGCGCGGTCCATTTGGGTGATGAGCCGGGCCGATTCGAACTATCCCCAGCGGCTGAAGATGCGCCTTAAGGAATACGCCCCGCCGGTGCTCTATGGCTGTGGCGATGAGACCCTCCTGGATACTGGCGGCTTGGCTATCGTCGGTTCGCGGCATGTGGATAACGCACTGGCGGACTATACCGAGAGCATGGGACGGCTGGCCGCGCGGGCACGGCGCACGGTGGTTTCCGGCGGTGCACGGGGCATTGATCAGGCGGCCATGCGCGGGGCGTTGATGGAGGAGGGTTGTGTATCAGGCGTTTTGGCGGACAGTCTTGAACGGGCGGCGCTTGTCCGCGAACATCGCGAAGTTTTAATGGATGGCCGGCTGGTTTTGATATCGCCGTATGATCCCGCGGCGGGGTTTAACGTGGGGAATGCCATGCAACGCAATAAATTGATTTATGCGTTGGCCGACGCGGCCCTTGTGGTGAGTTCGGACTTTGAAAAGGGCGGCACGTGGGCCGGGGCCCTCGAGCAACTGAACAAATGGTCGTTCGTTCCCGTCTATGTTCGTTCTCATGGTGAGATTGGGAAGGGCTTGAAGGCGCTCCTTCAAAAAGGCGCTTTGGCTTGGCCGAACCCGTCCACGGTGGAAGAATTAACAGAGGCATTGGCGGTTCAGAGCCGTCCCGAACAGTACGCGCCCATACAAGGTGAATTATCCTTCATGGCGGGCGAAGAACCGCCGAGTATGTCCAAAGACGAATAATACGTCCTTCAGTTACGCCATGGATTGCTTGATGAGTTCACGGGCGATGATGAGGCGCTGGATTTCGGACGTTCCCGCGACAATCGCGCCCACTTTCGCGTTGCGGTACATCCGTTCGATTCCGTACTCGCGCATGTAGCCGTAGCCGCCGAAAATTTGGAGGGCCTCGGATATCGCGCGCATGCTCATTTCCGTGGAGAAAAGCTTGGCCTGCGAGGCTTCGGCGCTGCAACGAATCCCCTGGTCGCACATCCAGGCCGCTTTATAGGTCAGGAGCCGGGCCGCTTCTATTTCCATGCTCATGGTGGCCAGTTTTTCCAGGATCATTTCAAACATCATCAGCGGCTGGCCAAATTGCTTCCGTTCTTTAACATACGCAAGACACCGGTCCAGGGCGCATTGCGCGCCGCCCACGCCCAGCGGCGCGCCCGCCGTCCGCTCCATATCCAACCCGCCCAGCAAAATCCCAAGGGCATGATTTTCTTCCCCCACGATATTCTCCACGGGAACCCGGCAGTCTTGGAAAAAGATTTCCGCCGTGGGCGAGCCGTGCATGCCCATCTTTTTGAAGGGCTGGCCAACGGTGAATCCGGGCGTTCCTTTTTCGACAAGGATCAGGCTGAGCCCCTTCGGGCCGGCGTCGCGGTCCGTCCGCACGTACACCAGGAACACTTCCGACACCGGCGCATTCGTAATAAAGGTTTTGCTTCCGTTAATGACATATTCATTGCCCCGCCGTTCCGCGAAGGTTTGCATGGACAACACATCCGAGCCCGCGCCGGGTTCCGTCATGGCGATGGAAAAGATTTTCTTGCCCGAGGCCATATCCGGCAGATACCGCCGCTTTTGCTCTTCTGTTCCATTCCGCGCGAGGTTGTGTCCGCACAGCGCCGAGGAAACGGTATAACTCATGGCGGTGCCCCCGCAGGCATAGGCGATTTCCTCCAACACCACGCAGAAGGTGAGAAGGGATTGCCCGATACCCCCGTATTCTTCCGGAACCAGGATTCCGAGCAGCCCGAGGTCCGCCATTTTCGCAAAGGTTTCAAACGGGAACCGCTCCTCTTCGTCAAGAACCGGAGCGAGCGGGGCGATCTCATTCCGCGCGAATTTCCGCACCGTCTTCTGAAATTCGAGTTGCTCATCGCTCAGACGAAAATCCATTCCCGTATGCTCCCTGACCGCATGCGGCCATCCCTGTGTTATACCGCTTCCACCACCATCGCCACGCCGAGTCCGCCGCCGCCGCAAAGGGTTTGGATGCCGAATTTGCCGCCGGTCCGTTTGAGGTGGCGGACCATCTCGCCGAAATACAGCACCCCCGACGCGCCGATGGGGTGGCCGAGCGCAATCGCGCCGCCCGTGGGATTCACCCGCGGATCGTTATAGGGATAGCCGAAGGCATTGGCGAAGGCCAGGCACGGGGTCGCGAAGGCCTCGTTGGGTTCGATGATGTCCATGTCGTCCATGGTCTTGCCGCACCGCGCCAGCGCTTTCTTCATCGCCGGAATCGGCGCCAGCAGCATCGGGACGGGTGCGCCGCCGGCCACCGCCATGCCCCGAATGACCGCGAGCGGTTCCAGCCCCAAGGTTTCCGCCTTGTCCGCGCTCATCAGCATCACCGCCGCCGCGCCATCCACAATCTGGGAAGAATTCCCCGCCGTCACAATGCCGCCTTCCTTGAAGGGCGCGGGCAGTTTCCGAAGATCGTCCAGAAACCCCTTGGGATCATCCACGGCCTTGGGGCGCAATACTTCATCGGTGTCCACGCGCCGGGTGACGCCTTCATGCGTGTATTCATAGGGAATGATGTTGTCGAACCAGCCGTTGCGTTGCGCGGTGACCGCCTTCTGCATGCTGGAGAGGGCGAAGCGGTCCAAGTCCTCGCGCGTATGACCCTCGTCCGCGGATATCATCTCCGCGCACAACCCCTGCGACACATGCATCCCGATTTCTTCCTGCCGCTCCGTCCAGCGCACCGGCAGGCCCGCCGCCATCGCCGCCGTCACGTCCGAGCCCATGCCGTAGTGCGACATGATCTCGGCCCCCGCGCACACCATCACGTCGCCATTGCCCGTCTGGATGCCCTGCGCGGCGAACATGATCGATTTCAAGCCCGCGTTGCAGAATTGATTCACGGTGCAGGCCGACACCGATTGCGGCAGGCCGGCCAGCAAGGCCGAGAAACGCGCGAGGTTGCTCCCCTGTTCCCCGATCTGGCTCAGACAGCCCACGATGACATCTTCAATATCCGCTTCGTCGAAATTCGGGCATCGCGCTTTCACCCGATCCACCAGGCCGCGCAATATCACCGCCAGCAATTCTTGGGTGGACGCCTGGCAGAGTTGACCGTTCTTCTTCATGCCGTCGCGGCCCGATTTGCCGATGGCGCCGCGGACCGCATCCACCACCACTACATCACGAAGAGCTGCCATGGAAGAAACCCTCCCTTGTTCCGTCAGTTGATTAAAGTGCCAGTGAGAACTGCGGTACTTCCACTACGAACCTTGCCGTGTGGACTGCTTAGGGCAGGGTTTGCGCTATGATAGGCGTCCGGACAGCGGCTGTCAATACCTGGTTTGTTATGTCAGTTTGTCTTTAAGATACTGGCCGGTGTAGGACTTTTTGCTTTGAACGATTTTCTTGGGGGGTCCGGCGGCAAGGAGGCGCCCGCCGTTGTCCCCGCCTTCGGGTCCGAGGTCTATGATCCAATCGGCGGTCTTGATGACATCGAGGTTGTGCTCGATCACAATGACCGTATTGCCGTATTCCACAAGGCGATGGAGTACGCGAAGGAGTTTATCCACGTCCACGGCGTGGAGGCCGGTGGTGGGTTCGTCGAGGATATACAGGGTGCGCCCGGTTTGGCGGCGGGCCAGCTCGGTGGCGAGTTTCACGCGCTGCGCTTCGCCGCCGGAGAGCGTCGTGGCCGACTGGCCGAGTTTGATGTAGCCCAGGCCGACGTCGTGGAGGGTTTTCAACGGACGGTGGATCGGGGGAATGTTTTTGAAAAAATCACAGGCGTCCTCGACCGTCATGTCGAGCACTTCGGCGATGTTTTTGCCCTTGTAGCGGATTTCGAGCGTGTCGCGGTTATACCGCGCACCATTGCAGGTTTCGCACGGCACATACACGTCCGGCAGGAAGTGCATTTCGATCAGGATGAGGCCGTTGCCCTCGCATTCCTCGCAGCGTCCGCCGCGCACATTGAAGCTGAACCGCCCCGGCTTGTAGCCGCGCGCGCGCGCTTCGGGGGTTTGCGTGAACAGGTCGCGGATCGGGCCGAACAGGCCGGTATAGGTGGCGGGATTCGAGCGGGGGGTGCGCCCAATGGGCGTCTGGTCAATGTCTATAATCTTGTCGATGTGCTCCAACCCTTCGATGCGCTCAAACTTGCCGGGGCGCAATCGCGTGCCGTTGTGCAGCGCGCGCAGCACCGCCGGATACAGCGTTTCGTTAATCAGGCTGGACTTGCCGGAACCCGACACGCCGGTGATGCAGACAAACAACCCCAGCGGAAATTCCACCGTGATATTCTTCAGGTTGTTGTGTTTCGCACCGTGGAGTTTCAGGAAAGGACCGTTGGGCTTGCGCGGGGCCGGCGGACAATGTATCTGGAAGGCCCCGGAGAGAAACTGAGCGGTCATGGATTCTTTTACCCGCAAAATCTCTTTTGGGCTTCCCTGTGCGACGATGCGCCCGCCATGCACGCCCGCGCCCGGCCCAAGATCGATGACATGGTCCGCCGTGCGGATGGTGCCTTCGTCGTGCTCGACCACAATGACCGTGTTGCCGAGATCGCGCAGCCGCAGCAGCGTCGAGATCAGTTTCTCGTTATCGCGCTGGTGCAGACCGATGCTGGGTTCGTCGAGAATGTACAACACGCCCACGAGCCCCGAACCGATTTGCGTGGCGAGCCGGATGCGCTGGGATTCGCCGCCGGACAGCGAACCCGCCTGGCGATCCAGGGTAAGATAGTCGAGCCCCACGCTGACCAGAAAGCCCAATCGCTCGCGGATTTCCTTGATGACCCGCTCGGCGATGATTTTTTGCGCAGGCTTCAATTTAAGTGTGCGCACGAACTCGAGGCCGCGGGCAATGGTCATGCCGGTGGCGTCCATAATGGTTTGCTCGCCGATTTTCACCGCGCGGGATTCCGGGCGCAGCCGCGCGCCCCGGCATTCCTGGCACGGCCTCGCCGCCATGAATTCGTCAATCATCTCTCTTGCGCGGGGAGATTCCGTTTCCCGGTAGCGGCGTTCGAGGTTCGGAATCACGCCTTCAAACGTGCGCCGCACCTCATATTTCCGCTCCTCGTTCGAGAAGGAAAAATCGAGTTCTTCTTCTCCGGAGCCATAGAGCACCACTTCCCGAAAAGATTCCGGCAGATTCTTCCACGGGGTGCGTTCACTCTGCTTGTAATGGCGGCAGACCGACACCAGCGCCCGGCGGTACATGCCATCCAGCACCGCGCGCATGCTCCAGGGCCGCACCGCGCCCTCCGCAATCGAGAGCGCCGCATCCGGCACGACCAGGTCCGGATCAATCTCCATGACCGAACCGAGGCCGGTGCAATGCGGACAGGCCCCGTGCGGATTATTGAACGAAAACATGCGCGGTTCGAGTTCCTCGCAGGCAATGCCGCAATCCACGCAGGCCAAATGTTCGCTTTGCAGAATTTCCCGCGCGGGTTCTCCCGGAATCTCATGCCAAATACGGATCAACCCCTTGCCGAGTTTCAGGCACATCTCCACGGAGTCTGTCAGGCGTTTCCGGATATCGTCCTTCACCGCCAGACGGTCCACCACCACGTCAATGTCATGTTTGACGTACCGCTCCATTTGGATGTCGTCATCCACATGGTAGAACCGCCCGTCCACGCGCACCCGGACAAAACCCTGCTGCTTGATGTCCTCGATGACCTTTTGGTAGGTGCCCTTGCGTTGGCGGATCACCGGCGCGAGCAGTTGCACGCGGCTGTTCCGGGGAAACGCCAGAATGAGGTCCACGATGGTTTGCGGGGTTTGCGACTCTATCACCTTGCCGCATTTATAACAGTGCGGCGTGCCGATGCGCGCGAAGAGCAGGCGCAGGTAGTCGTAGATTTCCGTCACCGTGCCCACGGTCGAGCGCGGATTGCGGTGGGTGGTTTTCTGCTCGATGGAGATGGCCGGGCTCAACCCCTCGATGTAATCCACGTCCGGCTTGTCCATCTGTTCCAGGAATTGCCGCGCATACGCGGACAGGCTCTCGACATACCGCCGCTGCCCTTCGGCGTAGATGGTGTCGAAGGCCAGGCTCGATTTGCCCGAACCGCTCAAGCCCGTAATCACGACAAGGCTGTCCCGCGGTATTTCCAAATTCAGGTTCGCGAGATTATGCTCCCGCGCCCCGCGAATAATGATCTGATTATGCGCTTGTTTTGCTGCCATACCTGCCGAAATTCCAACGGATACGTATTGAAAGGAACACCAGTATACCCCATTTTCATCCTGGAAGTCGCATTGCCGTAAACATGAAAAAAAGCGAGTTTTTATTCCCGCAATGATGACTCAGTGCATTGACTTATCTTGATGGGCGGTAATCACGAGGGTCCAGGCAGGCGTCATAGGTGGCCTTATCTATGGAAATCCAGTCGGTAGCCTCGATGCCACGTCGATTACGGGCGGTTGTGCCATCAGGAAAAGCGGAGGCCACTTTTAACCAACGGTTCTGTTCTCGGGCAAGAATTCGTAATTCTTTTGCCACTTCGGAAAGATCCTGATCCTGGCTGAAAACTAACGCCACATCATATTCTTGCCGATGGGCCAAGCGGATCATATCGATGGCGATGCGCACATCTATTCCTTTTTCCTCTCCTGATAGAACACGGCATTCATTTCCATCAGATAAATGAAATTGCCGATACCGATATCGAAGAGGACGAGAAAAAACAATGACACCCTGACGCCCCATCGTAGCCATTTTCGCAATCCAGAAGTGATTCCAGAATGCATTGTCCTCTTTGGCGGGCACGCCTGTATAGAATCGCGTCTGCTGCAAATCCCACCCCTGACGTCTGCAGAGTGTTTGAGCCAGCGCCATTACATCATAGTTGGGGAAAGTATAAGCGAACACTTCTTTGGCCGCATGGTACAAATTTTGCCCGTCCACAAAGGCTGCAACACGCTTCTGTACAGGTTCGTCAAACATACACTATCCCCTATAAAATAAACCCGCCAGAGGGTTATTCACCATGTCCAGCGGGCAACAAGTCTACTGGTATTTTGCACCAAGGCAGGTTAAAAGTCAAGGCGGCACCCCGAAAACTCCTGGAAGAATGGGCCAAAATCCGCTCGTTGGATGTTCCATCGTCCACCGCCGCAGGTCCGGAATTGCACTTGCGCGTCGTCTGCCGGCCCGAAAATCATCTTGCCCTGCTCATCAGGCGGCTCGTATTCTACCCCCCAATAAACCAAAGCCCATCCACGCGGCCATTTGCGAAAAGACCCCTTCGCAAATGCCTGCGTATAAATCAAAATCCCGTTTTACGGTGTTCGCAGCACCATGAGGCGGATTTCGGTCATGTCTTCGATGGCGTAACGGATGCCTTCACGCCCGAGGCCGCTGTCTTTGACGCCGCCATACGGCATGTGGTCCACGCGCCAGGATGGCACATCGCCAATGACCACCCCGCCTACATCGAGGGTGTCCCAGGCTTTTTGGGCCTTGTAGAGGTCGCGGGTGAAGATGCCGGCCTGGAGGCCGAATTTACTGTCATTGACTTCAGCAAGCGCAGCATCGAAATCATTAAAGGGAGTGAGCAACGCCGCCGGGCCAAAAAACTCCTCCGCGTACAGGGGCTCGTTACGGGGGACATTTTCGAGGAGCGTGGCATCGAGCATGCGCCCATTCCGGTGTCCGCCGCAGAGAATCGTTGCACCCGCCTTTACGGCGGAGTTGATCCAGCTTTGCATGCGATCGGCCTCCTTGTCGGAAATAACCGGCCCGATGAACGTGTCCTCGTTCTTGGGATCGCCTGTTTTCAGCTTCATTGCGGAGGCCACGAGTTTCTCTTTGAAGGCATCGTAGATGGTTTCATGCACCAAAATGCGCTGCACACTGATGCAGCTTTGCCCGGATTGATAAAACGCGCCGATAATCACCCGCGAAACGGCATCCTCGATGTCGGCGTCTTCATCAATAATGACCGCCGCATTGCCGCCCAATTCCAGAACGACCTTTTTCTTGCCGGCGCGCGCCTTGAGGTCCCAGCCCACTTCGGGGGAACCGGTAAAGCTCAGCAGCTTCAGCCGATCATCGACGGTGAACAACTCCGCGCCGTCGCGGCGGCAGGGAAGAATGGAGAAGGCCCCTTCGGGAAGATCGGTTTCGGCGAGGATTTCACCGATAATCAGCGCGCCGAGGGGTGTCAGGCTGGCGGGCTTCAACACAAACGGACAGCCCACCGCAAGGGCGGGGGCGATTTTATGCGCGGCCAGGTTGAGCGGGAAGTTGAACGGCGAGATGAAGGAACACGGACCGATGGGCACCCTTTTCCACATGCCCGAGTAGCCTTTGGCGCGCGGGCTGCGGTCCAGGGAAAGCACTTCACCCTTGATATTCACGGACAACTCGGCGGCCACATTAAAGGTGTCGATAAGGCGCGCGACTTCGCCGCGGCTGTCCTTGATCGGCTTGCCCGCTTCAATGCACAGCGTCATGGCAAGTTCTTCGGCGCGTTCACGGAAGCGCGCCACGCAATGTTCAAGGACGGCCTGCCGCTGGAAGGAGGCCATTTGCCGCATGGGTTCAGCGGCCTCGACGGCTTTGGCGATGCCGCGGTCGATGGCGGCGGCCCCCGCCATGGCCACGCGCGTCGCCACTTCGCCGGTGTACTTGTCCAGTACGTCCAAGTCGGCATTGGGCGCCACCGCTTTGTTCGCCAGATAATAGGGATACGTTTCTTTCAACATAGGCCGTTCTCCACTCAAGCCACGATATGCAGCCGGTCCGTTAGCAGTTCATTTTCGCGGTAATCTATGGGCACCGTCACCAGCGCGGGGCGGTTGGCCGTAAAGGCGCGTTCGAGCGCCGGGGCCAGGTCCACGGCATTCCGCACGGCAATGCCTTCCCAGCCAAAACTCTCCGCCAGCTTCAGAAAGTCCGGATTGCCGAACGAGCAATCCGTATGATTGCCGAACTCGGTGCTTTGCTTCCATTCGATCAGGTTGTAGCCATTGTCCACCCACACCAGCACCACGATGTTCGTGCCAAAACGCACCGCCGCCTCCATTTCCTGCACGTTCATGAGAAACCCGCCGTCGCCGCTGACCGCCATCACCCGCCGGTCCGGGTGGACCAGTTTGGCGGCAATCGCGCCGGGCAATGCGCCGCCCATCGAGCAGAATCCATTCGGGATCAGGCACGTGTTCGGTTCGTCGCAATGGTAATACTGCGCGATCCACATTTTATGCGTGCCGACGTCGCTGAGGAGGATGTCGTGCGGGCCCATGGCCTGCCGCACATCCCAGAGGACCTTCTGCGGACGAATCAAGCCTTCCGTGCGATCCTCTTTATGCTGGGCGAGCAGCGTCAGCAGGGTTTCGCGGGTTCTATGTTGTTCGGGCAGTGCGAAATGAATGGGGTTTGCCTCGACACGCTGGTTCAGCATCCAAAGGGTATGCGCCAAATCGCCGATGACTTCCACGGCCAGTTGGTAATCGCGGTCCACCACGGCGGGCAGGAAATCAATGTGGACGATTTTCTTCATGTCGAATTTGTTCCACAGCCGGGGCGGGAATTCCACCAAGTCATACCCCACCGTGATCACGACGTCCGCGTTCCAGATGGCGTAATTCGCGAGGCTCTGCGCCTGCAGGCCGATGGTAAACAGGCATTCCGGCGCATGCCGCGACACGCAGCCCTTGCCCATGAACGTCGAGATGACGCCGATGCCGGTTTTTTCGGTGAACAAGCGCAACTGCTTGCTGGCGCGCGTGCGGATGGCTCCGTTTCCGGCAAGAATGATGGGATTCTTCGCGGAACGGATGGTGTCCATGGCCATGTCAACGATTTTATCGTCCGCCACGGACCGCCGTATGTAATTTTTGGCCAGGGGGCCAACGGAGGCCGGCAGCGCCGCCAAATCGCTCGCCAATTCGATGTGACACGCGCCAGGTTTTTCCCGGGTGGCAAGTTTGAAGGCCTGACGCACGACCTCGGGGATGTTGTCGGGATGCAAAATGCGCACGGCGGACTTGGTGACCGGGCGGAACATGGAAACCACGTCTATGTTCTGGTGGCTTTCCTTATGTTGCCGCTTGATGTCCGCCTGGCCGGTAATCACCACCAGCGGCGCGCGGTCGCTATTCGCGCTGGCCACCCCCGTGACGGTGTTGGTGGCGCCGGGGCCCAGCGTGCTCAAACACACCCCCGCCTCGCCCGTCAGCTTGCCATACGTCTCCGCCATAAACGCGGCGGACTGTTCGTGACGAGTCAGCATGAACTTGATGGGGGAGTGTTGCAGCGCCCGCAACAGATGCGCGTTTTCCTCCCCCGGCACGCCAAAGATGTACTTCACCCCTTCCGCTTCCAGGCACTTCGCAAAAAGTTCCGCTGCATTCATCGCTTCAAACTCTCCATCGTTCGACACCCCCTAAACAAATCCCATTCACTGCCCCTCCTGTCATTGCGAGGAGTCTTCGACGAAGCAATCTTGACATAGTGCCAACCCCCATAAGCCCTCCCTGTCATTGCGAGGTTGTTTTTCATTAACATCCCTAACATCCCTTTGGGCCGATGGCCGGTTCTCCAGGTTACGCCTTATTATTTCCTTTATAGTAACCTGAACACCGGGGCTTTTTGTTCCCGGAAAATATACCCGGGTTCAGGGTTTGGCTAAGGCATCACGGCGATGTAGCCTTTAAGAAACTGTACGGTGAGGAGCAGCGCCTCGATTACGCGCCCCGTGCGTTCCTGGTCCCCGAGCTGGCCCCGGAGGGTTTCCATGTCCTTCAAGCATGCAATCAGTTCATTTTTATAGGCAATCCGGCCTTCTTTGGTTAAAAACGGGTCAAATAAGTGCGCCGGGAACTCCGGTTCCTCGCCGAACAGGCCCCATCCGGCAAATTCGCCGGGTACGTCCACCTTGTGCGCGGCTTTGATGACCTTGGGGTCCCACCGCCCGAAAAAGCCTTCTTCCACCCGGCAAAAGACCTCCGCCAGGGTCTTGCGCGCCTCCGCCGTGCGCGGCCGATAATATTCTTCGATCACTTCCTCCAGCACGTCGCGGGGGTTGCGGGTGACATCGCACATCATCCTCCCGGCCACCGCTGTGTTTATCTCGACCGCCGGATTGATCATCGGCCCCTGGTAGTACAGGCATCCCCGCGCGCCCTTGTCATAGTCCCGCTTGAGGTATTGCCCCGCGCGCATCGGATACGGCAGGAAATAGCTCAGCCGCTGCATGCGGACCGAGTGATATACCCACAGCCCGCCCGAGGTGCCGTAGGCGCATTTCAATTCCGGAATCCATTCCGCCGGCGTGAAATTCCCCCGGTGGCCCTGGTCCATGAATACGTCGATATGTTTGCTTAACTCCAGTACGTCATCAAACTCCGGGCGGGAAAAGGTCTGCTGCACTCCCGCGTCCGTTAACCGTAACGGCACCCAGTTGATGGGGATCGAGTACAGGAGCACCTTTGGCCACCGGCTCCGGATATAATCGGCGGCACGGATATTCAGGCGGCAGTTGTAGCCCACCGTGCCGTATTTCCCGCCGCATTCCGGGCACATGCACCATCCCAAGTCCGCGGATTCCATATGGACGCCTCCGAACTCGAACTGGCCCATGGCCGAGTCAATGAGCTTTTCGATATAGGTCCAGGTTTTTTCCTGCGCGCCGCACATCGCGTGCGGATGGGGTTTGCCCTCCTGGTCCTTGCCCCGCACGGAGGGGTCTTCCTCGATGATGCGATCATACCCCCACGTAAGCAACCCCAGCGGAAGCACCATTTTGATGCCGAGTTTGTCCGCCGCCCGGAACAGTTTCGTTAAATAGGCGTGCCGTTCTTTGTCCTGAAACGCACTGACAATGTCCGGCGGATAATTGTTTGTGGCCCATAGCCCAAACGCATCCAGATACTCGAACCCCGCCCCGCGCATGACCTCCATGGCGCGCACAACGCCTTCCAGTGTTGCATCATCGAACTGCGGGGCCGGCCAGTTCTGCACCGGCAACGGGGTGTTCCGCATGTCATTGATCCATGCCCCAAAACCGATGCGGTAGCGATAGGCCTGGGAAGAAAGCATTGGTGGAGCTTCTTTGCGTGACGTGGCACAGGCCGCCATCTGGCTGGCCGCGACGCCCATGCTGCCATACGCGAGTGTTTTGACAAAATTCCGCCGGTCCATGTTCACGTCCCTTTCGATAACCCGTCCGTGTTATTCGCCTTCCGTGTCCGGAATTTTCACAATCCGAAACCCGTAATCGCCATACAGGCTTGCGGCCGCCATAATGGCCCGGAACGCCGGCCGGCAACCTTCTCCATTATAAAAACTGCCGCCCCGGACCATGTGGTTGGCGCAATCCCCTGTTTCCCAAGCCGTGCCATCCGCGGGGGCGCCGGTATATCCATAATGGCCGCAGTCCTGCACCCATTCCCACACATTGCCACACATATCATAAATCCCCCACTCATTGGGCAGTTTCCCACCCACATCATGGGTCTCATTGTTACTGTTGGCTTGATACCAGGCATAATCGCCCATTTCGGCGAGATCGGGATCATCGCCCCAATAGAACCGCGTCGTGGAACCGGCCCGGCACGCGTATTCCCATTCCGCCTCCGAGGGCAGCCGGTAATTCATTCGTGGACGTGCCGCATTGAGTGCGGCCAGAAATGCCTGCGTGTCATTCCAGGAGATGTTCTCCACCGGCCGGTTGCCCCGGTTGGCGAACGGCCCGCCTTGGAAATCGGAGGGATTGTTTCCCATCACGGCCTCCCATTGCGCCTGGGTAATCTCATACTTGGAAATCCAAAATCCCTGGGCGAAGGTCACGGTATGCCGGGGGTCTTCATTGGGGGAACTGTCCGTTTCCGCCGGTGCGCGCCCCATCGCAAAACTCCCCGCCGGACACCACACAAACGCGATCCCGTCAATAAGTTCATTTTCATCGGGGCAGCCCCCAAGAACGATAAGCAACCCTGTCAGCACTCCCAAAGCCCTCAGACGCGAAATACGGCACATAGGCTCAGCCTCCCATGTTCTGCTCCTGCACTTCTACCGCGGATTGCTGGTTCAACTCACTGTGCCGCGGCGGCCACAACTTCAATCGGATTGGTGAGAACCCACGGGGCCATGTTTGTGGCAAAATCCTCACCCGATACCGCAATCTCGCCGGGAACCTTCACGTCCGCGGTAATACGGTATTTCCCCGGCTCTTTCACACTATACTCGAAGGTCCGGCCCTCGCCATGCGTCACTTTTTTTCCGTTTCGGACCAGCGTAAAGTGGCAGGGGATCGGGGACTCCGCGCGCAGCGTCAAATCGGACGAGAGGGCGATCTGTTCACCCATGGTGACTTGTTGCCCATGGCCTTGGGCGACATAGGCAAACCCGCCGGCGTCCGCTATCAGGTTAAACGCCACAAATGCACGCCCAGACCGGACCGCATCAAGCAATGCAGGCTCCGTGAGTTCTTTTGCGAGCAGATGGGTATTGACAAAACGCGCGGACCGTTCATAGGGATCGAGATCGATTCGGAACAGCCGTTTCTGCGGTTCCAGGGGCCCGAAACACCACCGCAACAACAACCGCGTGAGGGGATTCAGGTTGAATTCCGCTATTTTCTTCTTGGGGTCCTCGTGGCCCGTATCGATCAGGAGCAAGGTGTCGTTTGCGGTATAGAATGCTTGCAGGCCGACATTCTGATGGCAGTCGTTCGCGGCGATGGCCGTGATTTTCCGGTGGAGACTCTGTTCATCCCATTTTTGCACCAGCATCCCCAGCACCCACCAGTCAAACATGTGACGCAGGGTCTGGTCGCCATACGAATACATGTTCATGAGCGCCTCTTTCACCAATTCCGGGCGCGAATGCTTTTCCATCAACTCATCCAGGAGATCGGTGTGGAGGTTATAGATTTCCATGCCATCGACTTCAGGAATATCCCATGGGCGGCCCGCTTCGCAATGCCCAAAACACAACACGCCGCCCAGCCGCCGGATTTCCTTCGCCAACTCCGCCGGGTCCGCGTGATTGTCGAGCACGGTTCCCTCCGGGAGCCCCCACGGCATGAACCCCTCCTCCATTTCAAACCCCTGCACGAACAGCACGCCGTCATGAATGCCCTTCCAGCCCAGCGAATAATCCGCCTTGCCCTCCACCACGTGATCCGTCAGGAAAATAAACTGGCACTTGGCCTTGTGCATCGCGTCCACGATTTCCGGGAATTGCACGAGGGAATCGTGCGAGATGTGCGAATGGCTGTGCATCACGCCCCGGTATTCGGTGTACCCCGTGGAGAGCTTGACCGGCATGCGGAGTTCATTCAGTTCCTTCCAGGCTTCCGCCTGCTTCGGGAACAGCCAGAAATGGTGATAGAGTTGCGGCGCGAACAACCCGATAAACGCACCGGCCAGCACTATACTCGCCAGCAAGGCGAGACATGCGCACCAGCGCAGCATTCGCCGGAAAAAACCTCGTTTCCTGGGCGCTGTTTCCATTGTTTCCTCCTCAATGTTTTTCGATAGAAGGGCACGTTTCCACGCTGCGTTCAAGGGACGTGCCATGGTATCGTGAACAAAAATTCGCAGCGACAATGGCGAAATATATCGAACAACATGCTCCGCCGTTACGGATGCCCGCCTGTGCGGACAGGACGGCGCGGGCAATTAATCCGCATGCGCCCTGAATAGCCTGCATGGCGGCATGATTGTACGTGCCGGTTACTGGAGAACATAAAACTCCACAAGGGCCTGCATGAGCGGAGCCATGTCGCCGATGTCCCAACTGGTACCGCCGGTGGCGGGATCATGGCCGGCTTCCGTCCATTCGTAATGGTAGGTGTAGCGCGCCTGCTTTACATAGGGCCGCGCCCCCTCGCCTTCCACGGTGTAATACGCGTTCTGGTGAAAACGCGGCTCGATAGAAGAAAAGGGCATGTTCTCGAAAATAATGTCATACTCGATGTCCTTGATAATCGCCTCATTGATGATGTGCGATTTCCAAAGGGCGTGAAGATTCTTTACCTTGTCCAGGCTGGGGTCCATTTCCCCGGTCACCGTCCAATTACTTTGCCCCCCGTCGTCTGAATGAGACCAGGTTCCGGAGAAATTCCAGCCTGTCCACGTAATCGGGGCCTGCCGTTGAACCACCGTGGAATCGATGGACCCGTTCACTTCGCCCATCATGGTTACGGAAACGGTCGCGCAATGCTGAAGCTCTTCGGGCGTGGGCAGATGTCCAAAAGTCCATCGCACGCCCGCTTCGGGGCAGGCGATGGCGGGATCGGCATTGGTGGTCACAAGCTGCAGCACAAAGGGTGTGGTAAGCCACCCCGCATCGAGGGTCAAGGGCGTATTCGGGGCCACTTCTCCCAGAATCGTGCTGGTCCATTCCGCATACGCGGCGGGCTTGGGACGGTACCAGCGTACCTGCACACGCGTCTTGGATGTCAACTGATAGGGATCAATCTGAATCGACGCAAAACCATCCGTGGAGGGGATGGTGTTTATTTTTGCCTGAAACAACGTTGCGCTTACGGGGGGAAGGGGACCCGCCGCGACGTGCCAGCCGATAGCTTCGTCTTCGTTGTTGACCGTGACGACCGTGCTGGGCCTGCACACCTCCACCAAGCGGCTCATCTCCTTCGCCTGAAACGGCGCCTGAAACCCCGCCGGACGCCACAACAACAATCCGCCGCCATAAAGGTCCCGGCAGAAATTCTGCCAATCCCCGGTCCAGTGTTCGTTGGTCGCCGAATCAAAAGCCATGCGGAGGCTGTTGTTGTTGCCGATAAGTTTCCAGATGTTGCCAATCATCCCCGCGTTGTTGCCGTGGGCTTCCGCCATATACCGGATGAAAAGGGAGGCCACGTAGCCATGATAGTCCGCGCTCCGCTGCTGGTTGTTGTTGAGGGTTTCGGTATTGGTGGCGTCGAGCAGCCCGTTGAGCGGCAACCGGCCCTCGTTGCCCTCAAGCAATTCCGGATAATGAGAATTGTCCGTCACCAGCCATTCGCTCCACGTCGAGCACGCATCATACATCCACCCCTGATCGCCCGCCCGTTCCGTGGCGGGCGCATAGTTGTACTGGACGATGTGAAACAATTCGTGAATGGCCACCGCGCGCAGCATGGCCTCATTCTTCGCGTCAGCCACGCTGTACATGTTGAAGTCCATATAGTCGGAGTTGCGGCCCCACCGGGAGCGGACCGCATAGCCGTGATTAGGATCCCACATCCACCAGGCCACATTCACAACAATCGGCCCGGGGGTCCGTCCGGGAAACGCCAACCCAAGCCTTCCCTCGCCGGTGCCGGTCAAGATGTCGTACGCGTTCTCCAAGTATTCGCCCAATACCTCGATGCGCGGCCTATAGCGGAGCAGAAACTCCTTGCTTTGGGCGATGTTGTTGGCGGGTTGCAGGCGGAAATGGGCCGTGTCTAAGTAACCTTCCTCGATGCGCCCCCAACTAAAGACATAGGTCCAGTTTGACGGGGTGTCTTGTTTGGCCCGTTTTTCCTCCGCAAGCCCGGTTGCGGCAAGCTCGAAGCGGACCTTGCCATTTTCAATCGTGGCGGGCATGGGCGTACGGTCCAAGACCGTTTTTCGGAGGGATTCCTGGTACCCCGGGGTGCCAACTATGGCCTGAACACGGTCGTACTCGAAGGTTTTTTCCAGTAACGGCAATTCCAGTGTGAGCGGGCCGTGTTCCGGCGGAAGACCGCGGATGATGTAGTGCGCCGTTACCGCATCTTCTTCATAGGGGCTGGATTGGCTCACGGACAAGGTTGCAGGTTCCGCAAAGGCGCCCGCCGGCGCGGTGATGCGCAATCCCTCCGCCTCCAATAGGCCGCCGGCGGCATCCAGGACGGCCGTACCGGTTGTTACAGACGGCACGCCCTCGGCCAGGGCGAATCCCGCGCCGCCCGAGCCTGCGTTCTGGAGCCAACTGTCCGGGTGGGAAACGATAACGGAATACGTTCCCGCATCAAGCGGGATATTGGGTCTGGCGCGCCAAAGCACGGCGCCTGGGAGGTCCGAAGGTTCGGCGCGGGCGGCCCAAGGGCCCAATATCGTTCCGTCTTCGGTCTGGAGGGAAACGTGACCCGCCAAGACTGCTTTTGATTCAGGCAGATGCCAGGTGAAAAGCAACGCGATGTAGGCCGGCTCGTCCAAGGTGATAGTGGTGACCGCCGCGGGATTCCCCGAAGCGGTTCCGGTATTGTGGTTGTCGAAGATCACCGACGTATCATAGGGTGGCTCCTCCTCGCCGGGAAGCGCCACCACAAAAACATACTCTGTCTTGGTTTCGGCATCGGCGCCCGCGTCATTGTTTACGGTCAGCGAAACCGTATAGGCGCCTGCCTCCGTGTAGGTATGCTCCGGATTTTGCAATGTGCTTGTCTCGCCATCGCCGAAATCCCAATTCCACGAGGTAATGGGGGATGAACCCGTTCCGGAGGCATCCGTGAATTGCACAGTCAACGGCGCTATTCCCAGCAACGGGGTGGCGGTGAAATCCGCTGTGGGCCGCACCGCCGTTATGGTGATGCACGCCGGTATTGTTTCCGTATCGCTGCCGGCGTCCGTGGCGACTTCCAGCGAAACCGTGTACGTGCCAAGCGAAGCATACGTATGCGCTGGATGTTGCTGCGTGCTTGTTTCGCCATCGCCAAAATCCCAGTTCCACTGTGTGATGGAGAAGGTGCCTGCGGCGGACTCGTCCGTAAATTGCACCACCAGCGGCGCGATGCCCGATACTGGCGCGGCGGAAAACGCCGCCGTGGGCCCGGCGGCCAGGGCAGTCACAACGGCGGGTTGTATCGCCGTATCGCTGCCCACGGCGGTGCTGACCCGCAGTGTCACGGTGTAGGTGCCCGGAACCGTATATAGGTGTTCGGGATTTTGCACTGTGCTCGTTGCCCCATCCCCAAAGTCCCATAGCCATGCCGTGATTACCGAAGTGCCCGCCCCGGATAGGTCGGTGAACCGCACCGGCAAGGGCACAGTTCCCGATACCGGCGTGACGGAAAAGCCTGCCGTGGGCCCCACACCATTCACCGTCACGTAATCCGTAACCATCTGCGTGTCGCTGCCCACGGTGGTGGCAACCTGCAGCGTCACCGTGTACGTGCCGGGAACTGTATACGTGTGCTCTGGATGTTGCAGCGTGCTCGTCCCGCCATCGCCGAAATCCCAATTCCAACCCGTAATTGCCGCCGAACCAGCGAACGAAGAATCCGTGAATTGCACCGCCAACGGAGCCGTGCCCGACAACGGGACCGCGAAAAACGCCGCGCCAGGACCCACTGCCGTGACATTCACATAATTACTGGTAGTTTCCGTATCCGTGCCGGCGGGCGAAGTGACTTGAAGTGAAACCGTGTATTCGCCGGGAACAGTGTAGGTGTGGGTTGGGTGTTGCAGCGTGCTCGTCCCGCCATCGCCGAAATCCCAGTTCCAGGCGGTGATCCCTGCGGAACCCGCCGCCGAAGCGTCTGTGAACTGCACCAACAAAGGCGGTTCCCCCTCCAACGGACTGGCGGAAAATGCCGCCGCCGGCGGTACATTTGGCGCAGGACACCCGGCCATCCAGCCCCCCATGACAATAAACAAAGCCCATACGATACAACGATCAAGACGCATACCGGCAAATCCCTCCCTCATTCTGTCGCCCCAAGACGTTCATTACCTGCGTTTATTGCTATCCTGCAACGCCACCCGCCTGTCCCGTTATGGAAAAAATACCGGCGCACAACCCAAATTACATTCAAAGACAACCAAAACAGACGGGTTATCAGATGAAAAACGCTAAATTCGTTTTTTTGATTATAGGTGCAGACCGGTTGCCTGTCAATACCTTTCCAGGGCCAAAGCCTGCGTCATGGGGGTGGTTCTTATGGCGATAATGTAAACGGTGTACTACAATCGCGGCCCAAGAGAAAAAACATGGAAACGCCGAAGGCGCTCGTGGAGCGCTCCGGACGGCTGGGCGCGAAGGGAGTTTTTTCCGTTTTGTTTACAGCAATTCCGCGATTTGGACGGCGTTGAGCGCGGCGCCTTTGAGCAGGTTGTCGGAGACAATCCACATGTCGAGGGCGCTCGGGTGGGAGATGTCTTCGCGGATGCGCCCGACGAAGGTATCCCATTTCCCGGCGGCGTCAATGGCCAGCGGGTAGACTTGGTTGGCGGGATCGTCCAATACCACGACGCCCGGTGCGTTCTTCAGCAGGGCACGGGCCGCGTCCGCCGTCAGTTTTTTGACGGTTTCCACATTCACGGACTCGCTATGGCTATTGAATACCGGCACGCGGACCGTCGTGGCGGTGACGCGGATATTCGGATCGCCCATGATCTTTTTGGTCTCGTTGACCATTTTCATTTCTTCGCTGGTGTAGGCGTTGTCCGTGAAGGCATCCTTCTGCGGGATCTGCGGGATGCAGTTGAAGGCGATGGGATGCGGGAACACGGAATGGCCGGGGTCTTGGCCGTCCAATGCCCGGCGGGTGGCGTCGCGCAATTCATTGATCGCCGCACTGCCCGCGCCGGACACCGCCTGATACGTGGACACGACCACGCGGGTAATCTGCGCCGCGTCATGCAGGGGTTTTAACACGACCACCATCTGGATGGTGGAGCAATTCGGATTGGCGATGATGCCTTTGTGCTTGGGGATGTCATGCGGATTCACTTCGGGAACCACCAGCGGCACTTCGGGGTCCATGCGCCACGCGCTGGAATTATCCACCACCACGCAACCGTCTTTGGCCGCGCAGGGCGCGAATTTTTTGCTCGTGCCGCCGCCCGCGCTGAACAGCGCAATTTCCACGCCTTTGAAGGAGTCTTCCGCCAGGATTTCCACCGGCAGTTCTTCGCCTTTGAATGTGAGCGTCTTTCCCTTGGAGCGTTCCGAAGCCAGTAATTTAATGGATTTAATGGGATAGTTCCGGTCTTCGAGGGTCTTCAGCATCTGCCTGCCGACCACGCCGGTGGCCCCGGCCACCGCCACGACTCTGGGATTCATAGTGCTCGCGCTCCTTTGCTTGTTGGTCCTGTATGTCCCATGCCCATGCATACTTCCCGTCCGCAACGCGCGGGCACGGGATATATCACAGCGCCCGGCCACGCAGCCGGGCGCAAATGGTCACTGCTTTTCTCGGAAAGAACCCGCTCAGGCCAGTGCGGCGTCCAACGCCTTGGCCAGTTCGGTCTTGGCGGTCACGCCGATATACCGTTTCACTTCCGCGCCGTCCTTCATCACCAGCAACGTGGGGATGCTCGAGACGCCGAACTGCTCGGCCAGCCCCGGCTCCTGATCCACATTGATCTTGGCCACCGCGGCCTTTCCTTCGTAATCCTTCGCCAGATCATCCAATACAGGCGCCACCATCCGGCACGGGCCGCACCATTCCGCCCAGAAATCCACCAAGGTAACGCCCCGGGCCACCGCATCCTTAAACGTTGCTTCCGTCAATGCTGTTGCAGCACTCATGTTGCGCCTATGCTCCTTATTGCTTGCCTGTTCCGCGGACTGCGCACCGCTGAAATTGCTTCCAGAGAACGCCCAGTATACACAATTTTCTTCCTTCCGCGCAAAAACAGGCACGGGCCGGTTGACTCCGTTGTTCAAAATTTGTTAGACTTCGATCAGTTGCGCGTAGTGCGCGAAGGTGGCGGAAACGTGAACGCTTTAAGAATTCCCCTAGCTGACATTACGGAGCATGGTTTCCGCGTGGACACGGTGGCGGCGGTGAAGGCGTTGCAGCCGAAAGACGCGGAAGCGCTGCCCTTGGAACAGGTTAGCGTGCGCGGCCTGCTGTCGCCGATGGGCGAGGAATTCCTTTTCCAAGGCGAGGTGCGGGGCGTATTCGAGCATCCGTGCGACCGGTGTCTGGAGCGTGCACAGGCGCCGTTCACGGCGGAGGTGGTGTGGACCTTTGAAGAAGGCCCGGAACCGGTTCCGAAGGAGGGAAACCTCCAAGAGGTCTCCGGGGATGATATAGACGAAGCATTGGACGAAGCCGGAGAGCATTTTCTCTTTCAGGGTGCGGAGATTGATTTGTCCCGCTGTGTCTGGGAAGAGGCTGTTCTGGCGTTGCCCGTGAAGTTTGTGTGCCGGCCGGAGTGCCAGGGCTTGTGTCCCCGGTGTGGAGTGAACCGCAACCTGGAAACATGTTCGTGCCGGCAGGATGAAGAACAAGACCATAACCCTTTCCGTGGGCTGAAGGGCCTGTTTTCCTAAATCAGCCCCAGAGGACAAAGGAGAGTCTCGTGCCAGTACCAAAAAGAAAAACAGGCAGAGCAAAGCAAAACATGCGCCGTTCGCATCATGCGCTAAGCGCTCCCGCCCTTATTGAGTGCCCCGACTGCGGTGAGAAGACCATTCGTCACCGGGTCTGTCCGAAATGCGGCCATTACAGAGAACGCCTTCGGATCAACCTGAAAGAAGATTGATAACGTCCGCGTTGGAGACGATCCATGCGAATCGCGTTAGACGCGATGGGTTCGGATCGCGCGCCTGACATCGAGGTGGAAGGCGCGGTTTTCGCGAGCCTTGCAAGCGACACAGAGATTTTATTGGTCGGCGACGAGGCGGTGCTCAACGAGAAATTGGCCAAGTTCACCAAGCGCGGGGCCATAACGGTGGTCCATGCCTCGGAAGCCATTCGTATGAACGAATCCCCCGTGTTGGCTATCCGGAAAAAGCGGGATTCCTCGCTGATGGTGGCCATGCGCCTCATGAAAGAAGGCCGGGCCGACGCCGTCGTCAGCGCCGGGAACACCGGGGCGGTCGTGGTGGCCGCGCGCATCGTGCTGGGACCCTTGCCGGGCGTGGCGCGTTCCGCCATCTGCCAGTGCCTCCCCACGGCCACCGGCCGGGTCGCGCTCATTGACTTGGGCGCGAACGTGGATTGCAGCGCCCGTCATTTAACGGAATTCGCGGAGATGGGCATTGCCTATTCGCACTACGCCCTGGGCGTGGAAAATCCGCGCGTGGGCCTGTTGAACATCGGCGAGGAAGTGGGCAAGGGCGGCCAGGTCGCCAAGGAAGTGCATCAGAACCTGAGCGCCGCCCCGCACGTCAATTTCATCGGCAACATCGAGCCCAAGGCCATGTTCGGCGGCGACGCCGACGTGGTGGTCTGCGACGGGTTTGTCGGCAACATCATTCTCAAGACGAGCGAGGCGGTGGCCAGCCAGATGGGCAACCTGATGCGGGAGAAGCTCGAAAGCTCGAACATGAGCAAATTCGGCGCGGTTCTCGCGCGGAAATCCCTCTACGATCTGAAAAAAACCGTCGATCCCAACGAATATCCCGGCGCGCCGCTGCTGGGGGTGAACGGCGTGGTGATCATTCTGCACGGGTCGTCCTCGCCGCGCGGAATTTCCAATGCCATCCTGGGTGCGCGCAGAGCCTATGAAACCAGGCTCAACGAACATATTCACGAGAATATCGAAATGCTGCGCCATTCCTCCGAGGCGTCCCAGGAATCCTCCCCGGAGGAAGCCCCCGAATGAGTTTCTTCCTCTTTCCCGGCCAGGGGAGTCAACGGCCCGGCATGGGCCGGGATGTTTACGATGCCTCCGCCGCCGCCCGGGAAGTCTTTGACCGCGCCGCCGCGATGAGCCCCCCCGGATTCCTCGACACGCTCTTCACCAGCGATCAGGAAGGACTAAACGACACCCGCGTCGCGCAGCCGGCCCTGTTGACCGTCGAAGTGGCCATCGCCCGGCACCTCGTGGCCTCCGGCATTCACCCTGAAGGCTGCGCGGGACACAGCCTGGGCGAAATCCCCGCCCTGGTCATCGCGGGCGCGCTGGGTTTTGAAGACGCCCTCCGGCTGGTCCGGGAACGGGCGCGGCTGATGAGCGAAAATGTCCCCGAGGGCGGCATGGCCGCCGTAATCGGGTTGGCGCCGGAGAAGATCGAGGGCGCATTGCCGGACGGCGTCCAGATCGCCAATTACAACAGTCCGGACCAGACGATCATAACGGGCGCCCGCGCGCCGCTTCAGGCCGCCGCCGCGCTGCTCAAGGAGGCCGGCGCGAAACGCGTGTTGCCCTTGAACGTGTCCGGGCCGTTCCACTCGAAATTCATGCAATCCGCCACCGATCAGCTTGGGGTATTTTTACGCCAGATTCCCCTCGCGGCGCCCCGTGTGCGCTTTATATCTTCCGTCTCGGGCGCCGAGGAAACCGAGCCGGAAATTATCCGCCAACGGTTGGCTGGCCAACTGGTCCGGCCCGTGCGCTGGCTGCAGGTCATGCAGACGCTCGGCCCGGTGACGGCCCTGGAAATCGGTCCCGGCGGCGTGCTGAAAGGCTTGGCCAAACGCACCCCGGGCGGGCCTTCCGTTCATGCGGCGGGCGGCCTGGAAGAGTTGAAAAACCTGCCGGTTTGATAGAGCGCCCGCGCTCGTGAGATAATAACGGCAGCTTGGTTCTCAGGCGGTTTTCGTTCATGTCAACCCAGTCACCCTGTAAGCAAAGGAGATTAAGCATGTCACGACTGGAAGGAAAAGTCCTTGTGGCGCAAGGCGGGGGTCCCACAGCGGTAATCAACCAAAGTCTCGTGGGCGCTGTGTTAGAGTCCCGCAAATTTCCACAAGTCACCCATGTATACGGCGCCATTCATGGCGTGAGCGGCATCGTCAAGGAGGAATTCTTCGACTTGACCGAAGCCACCACGCACAATCTGGAAGCCGTGGCCAAAACGCCGTCGTCGGCGTTGTTGTCCACGCGGGACAAACCAGACATCGAGTACTGCAAGAAAATCTTCACCGTGTGCAAGGCGCACAATATCCGCTACTTCTTTTACATCGGCGGCAACGACAGCGCGGACACCTGCCGCATTGTCAATGAACAGGCCGAAACGGAGAAATACGAACTGCGCGTCATTCACATTCCGAAGACCATTGACAACGATCTGCTCGTGACGGACCACTGTCCGGGCTACGGGTCGGCCGCCAAGTTCGTGGCGCAGGCCGTTGCCGGCGCGAACCATGACAACCGCTCGCTGCCCGGCGTCTACATCGCCATCGTCATGGGGCGCCATGCGGGATTCCTGACGGCGGCTTCCGCGCTGGCAAAAAAATATCCGGACGACGGTCCGCACCTGATCTATCTGCCGGAACGCCCCTTCAACAAGAAGCAATTCGTGGCGGATGTGCAAAAGACTTATGACAAGCACGGGCGGTGCATCGTGGTGGCCTCGGAAGGCATTGTGGACGCCAAGGGCACCCCGGTCATCGAGCAGCTTATCGGCGGGGAGAAGGACGCACACGGCAATGTCCGCCTTTCCGGCACGGGCGCCCTGGGCGATCTGCTCAGCAACTGGGTGAGCGCCGGCACGAAAATCAAACGCGTCCGCGCGGATACGCTCGGCTATATGCAGCGCAGTTTCCTGGGATGCATCAGCGATGTGGACCAGTTCGAGGCGCGCGAAGTCGGCGAAAAAGCCGCGCAATACGCCATCTGGCACAGCATGGACGGCTCGGTGGCCATCCGCCGCATCGGCAATTACGCCGTCGAGTATTTCCTGACCCCGCTGCGCACCGTGGCCCGGAAATCACGCTGCATGCCCGACAAATTCATCAACAAACAAGGCAACGGCGTCACGGATGCCTTCCTGGACTATGCCCGCCCGCTGGTGGGCCGCATGCCCATTATGGAACGCATCTCGGCCCCGCTCGCCAAGAAAGTGTTGAACAAGAAATAAGCGCGTTGCAAAACGCATGGTAGTGAGGCCGTTGTGAGTGAGTTGAATGGAAGTATTTTGAACGCCATGCGCGGTTCGGTTCCGGAGGGGATGTCCCTCGACATCCCCTCCAACAGCTTGAAGGAACTGGGCCTGCGTTTTCTTACGTATAAACCCGGACGGGCGCTGGCGGGTTCGATGAACGCCCTGGAACGCTTCGCCAATTCCATGGGGCGGCTGCAGGGCGGCATCATCGCCGCCGCGCTGGACGCCACCTTCGGCAGCCTTGCCCTGCTGTATGCGAAACGGCCCTGCGTCACCATCACCTTGGATATCCGCTATATCAACCCCCTTCCGGCGGATGATCGCGAGTTTGTCATCGAAGCCACCCTCGCGGCCAAAACCCGCGGCGTCATCTTCATGGAAGGCCGTGTGATGGATACCGAGGGCGTTATTATCGCCCTGGCCTCCACCACCGTCACCCCTTTCCGCGAAAAAGACCGGGACCGGGAAAACAGAGCGTAATCGTGCTCCGGCAGGCCGCGCGGGGAATTACACCGCCGCCGCGCGCACCCCGAAAATCTGCATCAATTCCGCATAGCCCATGGCCTCGGCAATATCCACCGCGCTCAACCCGTCCAGTGTCTCATTGCGAATCCAGGGATCCGCGTTATTTGCCAGCAACACGCGCACAATCTCCGCCGACCCGTTCACACAGGCCCAATGCAGCGGCGTCATGCCGTCCGCGCTGATCTGGTTCACATCCGAGGCATTGACCAACAGCTCCACCGCTTCCCTATGCCCTTGGCGCGCCGCCTTGTGCAGCGGCGTCTCGCCTTGATAATCCACCGCCATCACTTTGGACCCATAGCCCAGCAGCGATTTCACCGCTTCGGTCAACCCAAGCGCCGCGGCCCGGTGCAACGGCGAAGAACCTTGCAAACTCTCCCGTTGATCTTCCCGATCCTGACGCAACATCATGTCCGCCAGGGCCATATGGCCGCTTTTGAAAGCCCGGTCCAACGGAGTTACCCCGTGCGCATCCATCGTATGTATCCATTGTTTACTCATCGCACAAACCTCCTTGGGTTATCTCCATCAAGCCAAGCCCAACCTCTTAACGCAACCGCCGTGCCATCGCCCCGCACCATGCCGCGAGAATGCGGAAAATCGCGCAACCGTATCTCCTAAAAGGGTTTATGGGAGAATGAATGGAAAACAAGGGCTCCTTCCATGCGCATCGCCCCCTTGTCCACACATCCAAAGTCCTGTCACTCTGACAAAGATTCGGCGTCCATAGTTCGGCAGGCTGTTTTTAGGGCGGCCCGGCCTAACTTGGAGTTAACCTTTGCGCGTTTCACGGGGGAAATGCTATGCTTGCGGCGCCTCACCAGCATACGAACCCCTGCAAGGAACCTCCGGTGGACCGCACACTCAAAACCCGTTTATCATGGATGATGTTTCTGGCCTATTCGGTGAATGGGACCATTTTCCCCATTCTCAGTCTATACCTGAAAACGCATCTTCATTTTGAGTCGTGGCAGGCGGGGGTGGTGCTGGCGATGACCCCTGCCGCCGCCATTGTGGCCCCGCTGGCGGCATCGCACATCGCCGACCGCTACATCAGCGCGGAACGGCTCCTGTCGGTGTGCCATCTTTTCTCCGCCGTGGTCATGTTCTTTATGTGGCATCTGACCAGCTTTCCCGCCGTGACGTGCGCCTATTTCCTCTACGGCTTCTTTTTCATGCCGACGTTCGGGCTGACCAACGCCGTCACCCTGCACCATACCCCGGACGCGCGCCGGGATTTCGGCGGCATCCGCATGTGGGGCACGGCCTCGTGGGTGGTGGTGGCATGGGGGTTTGGATATTTCTGGGTGCGGGGCGGCTCGATAGCGGGAGAACGGCTCACGCATGCCCTGCCACTGTCCGCCGTGCTGTCGTTGGTGCTGGCGGCTTACGCACTGACGCTGCCGTCTTCCTCCGCGGGTGGAGCCTCCCGGCCCAATGCCCCCTACAGCGAGGTACTCCGCATTTTCCTGCGCCCCGGCATGCTGCTGCTGTGCATCCTCTCGTTTCTGAACAGCATCTGCCATCAGTTCTACTATTTCGGCATGAGCCCGTATTTGCATCAAATTGGCTTTGCGGACAAGCACATCATGCCCGCGATGAGCCTGGCGCAGGCCTCTGAAGTGGTGGTGCTGGCCCTGCTCGGATGGTTCCTCGCGCGGCTGGGACTCAAACGCACGATGATGATCGGCGTGCTCGCGCAGGGCATCCGGCTGGTGATGTTTGCCGTGGGCGGCTCGACGGTCCTGATCCTCGCGGGGATCGGCCTGCACGGTTTCTGTTACGCCTTTTTCTTCACGGCGGCGTACCTGTATGTCGAGCAACACAGCACACCCGGCACGCGCGCGGGCGCGCAACAGGTGCTCACCATCATGATTTCCGGCGCGGGCACGCTGGCCGGTGCGCTCTCGGCGGGGTATGTGGCGCAATTTTTCACGGTCAATGCCGAATGGATTTCCTGGCCCCGGTTCTGGCTCGTGCCCGCCGCGATTACGCTGGTGATTGCGCTGTGGCTGTCGTTGGCATTTAAGGAAGCGCCCGCCGAGGCAAGGGGAGAATAAGTGGCGTCGTATTTTTTCATTCCGCCACTCTTCATTTGGAACGATAACCGGAGTACAGCGCGCCCGGATAAGGGCAAAAAAGAAAAAGGTCCTTTTAGGGGTAACGGGAAGTGGTTTCCGGAGTAGTATTGGGTGTTGGGGCCAATGGGCTTTCTCCTGAAGTGGCGGGGAGGACCCTGGGGCGCATGCGGCGTTGCGGGAACGGCAGAACGGAGACTGGAGCCATGAATCAGCCTTGCTTTCGGGAATTTCGCCTGGACACCGCCATTTTCGGCTTGATCGCGGCCGTGATGGCGGCGGTGTGTTTGGAAGGATGCCCGCCGCCGCCGGTCACCCCGGCCAATCTTCCCTTGATTGTGGGTATGGAATACGCCTTCCCGGGAATGGGGTCCGGGGTGGCGCAAACCCGGCTGCCCGGCGTGAAATTCATGCCGGACATCATCAGTTGGGGCAATATGCAATCCTCCGCCGCAGCCAAGGTAAATTTCGGCATGCTTGACCGTTTGGTGAAGGAATATCAGGGTGCGGGGTTCGCGGAATGCATGATCGGGTTGAAATCCGAAAGCGATTGGGCGTCAATTGCGCCGAAGGCCGCATTGCCCGACACCAATTTCGCGCCGAAACCGGAGTACATGGACGACTATGCGGCATGGGTGCGTGCGGTGGTGGAACGGTATGACGGCGATGGGGTGGATGACATGAAAGGCTTAAAACACCCCATCCGTTATTATGAAATTGGTGTGGAATTTTCCTCCTATGAACCGGAATCCGTGGATGATTATCTCCCGATGCTGGAAACGGGTTATCACGCCGCGCACGGGGCGTTTGCGGGATGCGTGGTGATGCACGCCGCGTTTCTGGTGGGCACGGCGTTCTATTCCAATCCCGGCCCGGAGGAGTATCCCGCCGCCTTCGCCGCCGTGGATGAACGCATCATGTATCATTCGCTGGACGACATCCGGGCGGTGCTGGACCATCCGGAGTGGTTTGACGCCGTGAATTTCCATTGTGAAGCGGAAAGCCGGCAAATGGAAGCGACGATACAGTGGCTGCGGTATGAGATGGGCGCACGCGGGTATACTAAGCCGTTGGTGATCTCCGACACCGTTCCCAATCCGTTTATTGGCTGGGGTCCCGGCACGGTATGCGAAGGGACTCCGGAATCGCTGGGCATTGTACTGGCGCCCGCCGTGGAAGCGGACCGGTGCCGGCTCGCGGAGTATTTCACCAAGCTGGTCAACGGAGATTCCGCCACGCTGGATTGGGTGCATGGCTTTGTCGCCGCCGACATGACCCGCATGGTGGTGGTGGCTGCGGAACAGGGCATCCAGTTCATCAATACGTCGTTTATGGAAGATTTATGGCCCCTGAACACGCCACTGCTCAGGGCTTCGGCGGGCAATACCGCCTGGGCGGGCATGGTGGAGACCACCCTGAACTTCTTCACCCAGGAACACAACATCAAAAGTTACCGGCCCTTGTTCTATGCCTTGCAGCAACTCGCCGGACACCTGGATAATTACACGGTTGTCGAGCGGGCCGAAACAAGTGATCCCGGTGTTTGGCTTTTCCAGGTCCGGCATACCGGCACATTGGGATTACCCGATTACTGGATCGCATGGTATGAGCCGAACACGCTGGTGTTACCCGGCGATGCCGTTCCCGAGACCACCCTGGCCGTGGAATCCACCGCGCAGGACCTGCATGTGGAAACCCTGATCACCCAGCCCAATCAAACGACCCCAAAAACCACCACCCTTCACGTGGACAAAGGAACCGCCACCCTTCCCTTGACCCCCACCCCGGTGTTCATCACGCCGGTGTTGGTGACCGTTAAAGGCACATAAAAAAACCCATTTGCCTGCATATCGCATCAACCCACAAACATATGCGCCCCGGACCACTATTCGTGGTTCACAATGACACGCATAAGGGCTCGTTGGTAAGAGAACCGGATAGGGATGACTATGCTTTTTTCCTTCCACGATGCCGTATCACCATGGCGCCGGACAATGAGAGAATAGCAATCATTACCGGAACGCCGATAAGCCCGGAAATGGGGACGGCTTTCATGACATTCAGGGTGACCGCATCGGATTCATCGAAATCGCCATAGATATCCGTAACGATGACTTTATAGTCGCCTTTGTGAGACTCATTCAGGGAATCAATGGTGTATTCCTGGCCCGAGGCCACATCGAATCCATCCTTTACCCATGTATAGGTCAACGGCGCATAGCCGCCCTGAGCTTCGGCATAGAAACGGTGGGAGTCATGTTCTGTCTTGGTTCCGCCTTCGGGTGGTGTGGTGATTTTCACATGATCCTGCACTTCCAGCAATGCGTGATTGGAATAGTAGGTCAATGGGATCTCGTCCGTGACTTCGCACCAGTAGCTTCCGATGTGTTGCGGACCAAGAGAATCCAAGGTGAGCGTGGCGTGGCCATCGCCCACGTCGGATATCGCCTTTTGGCCGTTGTCGAATTTCCAATGGTATTGCAATGTGCCCAAGCCGCCCGTGGGAGTTACTTTGAATTGAACCGTCTCCGTGGCATAGCCGTATTGATTTTCCATATCCGCACCAAAGGCCACCACGGCGCCTACCCGTATGGTCAGACTGTCGGAAATGTCCGAGCCCGCTGCGGTGGTAACGGTCAATGTGACCGGATAGGCTCCGGGAGTGGCATATACGTGGTCCGGGTCCTGCTCGGGGCTTGTTTGCCCATCACCAAAGGACCAGAGCCATGAGGCAATGGCTTTGGTCCCCGGTTCCGAGGTATCCGTAAAGTGGACGGAGAGCGGAGCAACACCGCGTTCCGCGGAGGCCGTGAAGGAGGCTATCGGCGGCACTTCATATACGCCGGTGAACGTCACGACGCCACCGGTCGCCAGGGTTTGGGATACGGGACTCGCCGGTGCAACATAACCACTTAGGGGCGTCCACGCAAGGGTAATTTGCCCTGTGGGCACGTTATTCACTGTCGCGGGGCCTGACTGTTCGGGATAAAGCACACCATCACCATCGGTCAACGTCCATGGAGCGTCTATGGGAGATACCACCACCACGACCGTTCCCGTGGACTTGGTGAAATTAGCGGTCAGTGCTTTGTTGGCATCCAGAATCACCATGAGAGGATTGATAGTTTCCGCGCCAACAGGCACATCGCCGGTCCAATTCAGGAACCGGTAGCCGGAGTCGGCCATGGCCGCTATGGTGACGGAAGTTCCTTTTTCAAACGGGGTTATGCCCGTGGGAATGGAAACAGACCCGTTCGGTCCGGTATTTAAGGTAAGCGTGTACAGAGTCGCCTGCGGGACAGCGGATAGTTCCACTGTGTTGGTATCGCGGTTTCCTGCGGCGTCTTGTGCCCGAACGACGAAGAAGTATTCCTGGCCGTTGATCAGGTTGGGCACTGTATACGTGGTGTCTGTGGTGGTATAGGCAGGTTCGCCGCTCACCGAGCCGCCAAATGAGGTGGTTGAATGCCAGATAGCATACGTTATCGGGGTAGACGGGTCAGTGGCTGCCGCCCAGCCAAGCGTGATGCTCCCGTCATTACCAACCGCAGAAGTTACTCCCGCGAAGGTGGGCGGGTTGGTGTCGTTTGAAATGGTTATGGTAGCGCCGGTGATAGATTTGCCTAATGCCGATACTGGAACACCAGAACTGAGGACATCCACTTTCACCATTGTGGAACTCGGCAGGTACAGGGTGAATGTTTGCCCCTGACTTGCTGAGCCATTCAGGGTATAGGCCACCAGTAAATATGTGCTTGATGAGGCTGCCAGCGTCTGGTTGACACTGGTAAAGGCCAGCGAACCATTGTCGGAGGAAAAAGTGAGGTCACTTCCTAGCTGTGTATCGCCTCCATCCATAGCGCCATCAGCGTTGGCGTCCATCCAAAGTTTTGCGCTCGATATTGCTGTGGATTCATTCCCCGAACCCGAGGCTGCAAAGGTGAGCGAACGGAGAATGAAGTCCTCGACGTTATTGTTTGTAAGAGTGAGTTGAATCATCGAATGGTCTGAAGCGCTGTTGATCACCCCACCCGAAGACGGATTCGCAGGGCCGACTGACACTTCCAGGTCGCTGTATACTCGTTTCTGGAGCCGGTTCCCCGCTGGATCATAATCATACGTAATATGAACACCGTTATTTGGATTGATTGCGGTCAACCGGGATACAGTATCGTACGTGTATTCATAGCCTTTATCATCTCCAATCGATCCGACCGATCTCCAAACATCGTTTTTGTACAAACTATCCCGCCCGCCGAAAATCCACATACTGTTCTGGAATACTTGGGCGGCAAAATAAGCCCGGGCGGTCCATGGAGTGCCGGAGCTCAAGTGCCAATTTATTCCATCTGATGACCACCAGACATCATTAAGGTAGGTACTGTCATGGATTCCGCCGAGGACCCAGAGCTTATCGTCATATACCAAAGTGGTATGGCCTTCACGCGGTTCCCATGCCGCACTCATGGTCGCCGCCGTCCAGGTTATCCCATCGGTAGACCACCAAACATCATTGACTTGCTTGTCCAGGGTGCCATCATATCCGCCCAAGACCCAAAGCTTTCCTCCAAATGCCGCGGCAGTATGAAAATACCGTGGATGCCATTGTGCATTTGATGTCGTCTTTACCCAATTTGCCCCGTCTCCGGTATAGTACACGTCATTCAACACATCCGTATAATTGCCCCCAATCACCCAAAGTTTATCGTCATATACCACCGCTGCATGCCCAACACGCTGTCCCCAAACATCTCCGGAAGTCTCTTCTGGGTGCGCCCAGTTTATTCCATCAGATGTTAACCAAATATCACCAAGCGGATAGGTGCCACCACTCCATCCCCCCATCAGCCAAAGTTTATCCATGAAAACAGCCGTTGTAGGAGCATTTCTTGCCTGCCATGGCGGAAGGGGAAGTTGCTGTTCCCAGGTCACGCCATCACTCGAATACCATATGTCTTTCGTAACGACACCAGGACCCGTAGAACCTGAGATCATCCACAATTTTCCATTGAATGCTGCTGTCCCAAGGAGTTGCCGTTTTGTCCATTGGGCTTGGTTTGTCATAAGAGTCCAACCAAAAGGTATCGTTTTCGATAGCTTAAATATTTTCCCTTGACCAAGCCCAGACCCCTGTTCTGACCAATAAATGTATTTGTCGTCAACAACAATGCTACTTAGATTGGAGGTCTGAACGGCAGAAAGAGTATCCGCAAAGCCTCCAGTAACACTAATTCTTTTTACAAAATTGTTATCTACGAAATAGACATATTCCCCGTCCGAACATTTACCCAGGGCCGTTGTCGAGTTAATCAACACTATTGTGTTTTGACCGGTTTTATCGTATCGAGTAATTGAACCATTTCCGGTTTCATACAGGTAATTAGCATCAATAAAGATAGTCCGCTCATATGAAGCGCTATCTATTATTTGAATTATTTGCTCAGAGCTTGACAGGCGCATTACTGAACGCGACAACAAGTCAACAAAGTAGATAGCATCGCTGTCTACGGCACAAGATCTTGGCCAATATCCGGAGGCAATTGTCCCAGTTGGGATTTTACATATGGAATTGAAATTTACCTGATAATAGACGGTTCCATTAAGGACCCCCATGAAAGCGCCTCCATTAGAAATGCTTTGAATGCCTGTTGTAGCACCACCGCTTGATGGTGCTGAAAATACAACATTTGTTTCATAACCGCCATAGTCACCATACACCGTCTCTCCAATCACCTGTACGCGATCACTTATGCCATAGTCATCGTCTGGACCTGTTGTGATAACACCAGCCGGCATTCCATCATTTTTGTAAAAACGATTGATATATCCTTTTGTATTGTTATTATTGTCTACACAATATATATAGTCTCCATCAACAAGAATTTTTATGGGCGCATACAGGCCCGTTGCAAGACACTGCGGTGTAGTCTGTGCTGTAGCATTTGCGCAAAGAAAGAGAAGAAACATACATGCGGATGCATTAAACGATTTTGAGACAAAGACTGTCCTTATTATGGTCTCATGTACAATATTCATTTCTTTATTCTTCATCATTCCACTCTCCGAATGGTTATTCACGATGCGAATTCCTCAAGAGATTGTTTTTTCGTTATATAAAGTCCCGGTGTATGGGTGTATATCTGTGAGCGCAGGGGGACGATACAGGGGCGATTGGGGTTTGTTTTCCAAAGTGAAACTTTGGCGGCAAGCGCGTTCCCAAGTGCAACTTGGGAACGCGAGAAAAGTTTTATGTTGGTGTCAAACATATTGTCTATACCCCTTGTTCACCATTGTATGCTTGCATTTGTATATTCTTTGTATAGTTTTGCTCCACTCGAAACTGCATAATGCCCAATACGTGTCAGAAGCTTACCTTGGTGTACAATGTTTGTTGGATCTTTAATTGCCGAGATTAAGTTGCCGCTTGAAAGTGAAAAGCTTGCAAAACCTGCCACTGTTTTAGCTGTCTGCAGTTCTGGTGGAAGTGTTCCTGCTGCAACAAGAGCTTCGTTGTTAAAAGCGTGCCCTAACAGTCTCGCGGTCGTCTGCCCCCAATCCTGCGCAGCCAAAAGAAAGCCAGATCCTCCGCCACCCCATGAAGTTAAAAGACTTATTGATGAAGCTGTATACTGTTTAATATCATCGATGCCTTGTTGTAAACGTGCTGCTCTTTCACCTGCAAGTTTGCTTTGCTCTTGAAGTCGATCTAATTCAAGTTGTGCCAAACGATTTGCAACTTCTCTTGGGGTGCCCGCTTTGATAATGATTCCATTCCCTAAGTGAATATCGTACAGAGTAACATCTTTGTTACTTAAATCTGCAATACTTCGTCCACTTGAATCAATATTAGAAAGAGGATCATTTTTTACATAAGGATATAAGTTAAATGTTTGCGTATGTGTATAATCTCTTATTGAGTCGTGTTCTAGAAAACGTGCCACTTGGTTGTCATAATACCTCGCTCTCACAAACTGGACACCAGTTGCCGTTTCTTGCAAGCCAATCGCGCCGCAGAAGCGCCATGGTCCAGCTTCACTTCCTGCTGAACTGGCGACGGCGCCGAATTCGTCGTAGGAGAAGGCGGCGGTAATGGTGGAAGTTTGGTCGGTGACGGCCATGATGGAGCCGAGGTGATCGGGGTGATATTGGATGAGATCGCCCGCAGGTGTGACACGGCCCACGAGTCCGAGGCCATAGAGATAGTATTGCTGCGGAGTGTTGGAACCATCGAGGTCCGCAAGCACATCCGTCAGGTTTTTGTTCAGGTCAAGCAGGTAACGTTTGGCGGCGCCTTCGTTGGAGGTAATGCGGTCCCCCAGGCCGGTATACGTGAACTGGCTTGCGGTTCCGGAGGATGGGGTGATCTGGGTGAGGCGGTTTTCAAAATCAAACAGGTATTGTGTTGTGCCGGTGGGTTTCATTTCCTTGATCTGGTTCCCGTTTCCATCAAAGCTGAAGGTGGAGGGCCCGGCGGTCTGGATTTCATTGCCGTTGTTGTAGGTGTAATTCGTTAATTCCGGGGTAAATTCCCGCGCTACGGCTTCATCGCGGTCCATGCTGGTGATGTTGCCGATTCCATCGTAGTAGTAGGTATAGGCGATGAACTGGGATGCATCCGGTTTTTCGTGCGTCAGGGTTTTCATGCGTTCGTTGGTGTAATAGGTCCGTTTTTCCTTGCATCCGTTGGGATAGGCGAGTTGTGCGACATTCCCGGCGGCGTCATAGGTGTAGGTGAAGGTATGCCCGGCCCAGTCAGTGAGCGAAGCCAATCGCCCATTGTCATCAAAGGTATAGTCCACATTTTTCGAGCCTGGATAGACGATACGCTTCCGGACCTCCGAGGGCAGGTCATAGGCATAGCCAACGGCATTGCCGAAGGGATCGAGCACAGTGGTGATGCGGTCAAGATCGTCATAGGACCACGCCGTGGGTCCATTGGCATCGGTCATGGTCAGGCGGTTGCCGTTGGGGTCATAGGTAAACGCGACCGTGTTGGCGGTTCCGGGGTAATAGATGGTTTTGAGCTTATGGTTTGCGTAATAGTCGTAGGTGGTGACATTGTTCCGCGTATCGGTGCGCTTGACCCTGTTCCCCGCGGAATCGTATTCGTAGCGGTATCCCTTGCCAAGCGGGTCGGTTTCCGCCACAACGCGGTTCAGGGCGTCATATTCAAAGAGGGTGACATGGCTGTTCGGGTCTGTGATGGACAGACGATTGCCGTTCAGGTCATAGGAAAACACCAGCGTGCCATTCAGAGGGTCTTTGAGTTGGGTTAACCGGTCCAGTTCATCATAGGTGTATTCCGTTTCCTTGCCGTTGGCGTCTTTGACCTTGATGAGGCGTCCGGCGGCGTCATAGGTGTTTTCGGTGGTGTTGCCAGTGGCATCCGAAACTTTCCAGACCCGGTCTAGTTCGTCGTACTGATAGAGAGTAGAATTATTATTCGCGTTAGTCACGCTGGTCTGGTTGCCGTTTTCGTCATAGGAAAACGAGGTTTCAGTGGTGTCCGGCGCGATGGATTTGGTGCGGTTCCCAGCTAAATCGTACGTGAATGACGTGGTCTTGCCCCAGCGGTCCGTAACGCTGGCTACGCGGTCTACGGCATCGTAGCCCGTAACTGTGGTCTTGGCATACGCATCCGTCACGGTTCCCAGCAGATTATTTTCGTTGTAGGCATAGAGGGTGTCAGTACCCCGTGGATTGCGCACCAGCGTACGGTTTCCATTCTCGTCGTATCCGTAGCGGGTCTGGTTGGTTTCCTGGTCCGTTATTGTTTCCACAAGACCATCGGCGAAATAGGTAAAGTCCGTATGCTGCGCATTGGGTTCTATAGTGCTCGTGAGACGTCCGAGGGCGTCATAGGCGAATTGGGTGATTTGGCCGAGGGCATTGGTGGTGGTGATGCGGTTGCCCACGGTGTCATAGGCATGCGCCGTAACGCGTCCCATGGCATCGGTCTCGGTCAGGAGCTGCCCCAGGGGATCGTACACATACTGCGTGATATGGTTCAGGGGTTTACGGACGGCAATCAGGTTGCCCCGTTCGTCGTAGTCAAAGCGGGTTTCCCGATTGAGCGGGTCCTTGGATAAGGTGACTTGATCGTTGACGTTGTACTCAAACGTGGTCACCTGGCCCAGGGCATTTGTTGCTGTGAGGACATTCCCGTGCGCATCGTAGGTGTACGTGGTGATTTTCCGCCGGGCATTGTCGAGCGTAGTGCGATTGCCGTTGGCATCATAGGCATATTGCTCATAATGGCCTTCGGGATCGGTCTTTTTCACCAGCCAGGAGTGTTCGTCATACTGGTAGGTGGTTACGCCTCGCGTGGGTTCCTGGGGGTCGGTTTCGGTGGTAATGCCTTCCGGCGTATAGGCATAGGCCCAGGTTTTGCCACGGGCATTTGTTTGGTTTGTGACCCGGCCTTCTGCATCGTACACATTTGTGACGATGGTATAACCCCGGCGATCCACGATGGTCTTCATATAATGACCGTCAGGATAGAGCGGGTCATAGGTATATTGGATGCTATGGCCCAGAACATCCGTCGCCGTCAGCAAATCACCCGTGATGGCATCATAGGTAAATTCCAGTGTGCGTTGGGGAGAGGCAAAGTCCGTCACTTTCGTGAGGCGTCCGCCGATGGAATATTCAAAGGTTATTTCCCGACCCGCAGCGTCCCGCACGGCAGCCAATACTCCCGAGTCATACAACAGCGTGATGGCATTTCCATTGCGGTCCGCCATGGAGAGCAGGGTGCCGGAGGCGTCGAAATGATAGGTGATCAACGCCTTAGTGCGGAAATCGAAGGCGCCGTCGGTCTTCTTGGTCAGTTTTCCACTGTACCCGGCGTAGGTGTTCGTGTACTGTCCCAGATTTTCGGGATCCGGGGTGAAATAATCTTCCGAGCAATTGGCCCAGTGGATGGTGACGGCGCCATCGCCGGGGTTTTCCACCAGCGACACCTGATAAGTATGCCGCCATCTGGGAGCCATCTGTAGCGGCGCGCCATCGGCCTTCGACGAATAGAACCGCGCAAACTCTATCGGAAGCCCCCGCGCCGGGATGGACAAGTCCTGATGGGAATACAGATACGCCCCGGAGAAGGTATTGACGGGTTCGACGCTCTCGAACTGATTCTGCTGATTTTTCACCAAGTTCTCTGGGGACCGGTAAAAAATGCTGCGCACTTCGGACCATGCGCTCCAATTATTGGGGGCATTGGCCGCTCTCACTTTCCAGATATACCGATCATACAAGGGTTGACCATTTAGCACGGGAAATTCGGTGGAGAATTCCGTGGTGCCCGCCGGAAGGGTATCCTGGTTTTCATACCAGCCGCCGCCCCCCTTATCCAGACGGAAATAATAGGCCGTAGCTCCTGGCACAGGATTCCAGCGGAAGGTAATATTGCGTGTTGTGGTCGTTAGATTTGGTGCTGGGGATACCAGCGTTGGCGCAGGGGGGGTGACGGGAGGCAGGTCACGGACGGTTACACCAAGACTGCTGGTCTTTCCCTGGTAGGTGGCCGTGAGGGTGCAGGATTGATTTGAAGACACTTCCGATGCGGTCAAAACGCCCGCCGCAGAAATGTCCGCATAAGAACAGCCGCCGTCGGACCAGTTTGCGCTGGAGGTTATATCCGCATTCGTTCCATCAGCATAATAGGCCCTGCAATAATATTGCTCTGAGGTATTTTCATTAAGTTGCGAAGGACCGGTCACTACAATGCTATTCAATGTTCCGGTACTATTTCTTATTGTTAAATCATAAGGGGCGCTCAAGCCGTTATAAGAAGCACGAATACGGCACTGTTGGTCGTATGTGACATCATAAGCGGTCAAATAACCTGAATTACTGATAATGCTTGCGGGACCATATTCGATGGCCCAATGGGAAGAGTTTGTCACATCCTGGAAGCTCCCGTTCAGACGGACAAGCTTACAGGTATACTGCATATTGTTGTTTTCGGTGACCTCCTTTGAACCCTCTATCTCAAGATGGTCCTGTGCTTGACCTTCGACAATGCGGACTTCCCAAGTGCTGACGCCCGTGGGTGGCTCACCGGGTGTGTGCCAAACCCCTTTAACGGTGTAGGGGACCGTTCGTTCAGAATACATGACACTACGCCCAAGCACATGAATGCGGCACGACGATGCGGCCGGGCCGGTCACTGTCCAGGTATAGGGCGAATCCGTTTGGTAATACAGGCCGTTTACCGGATTGACAAGATCCTGCCAAGAACCTCCATTTCGGGAAATACGGATGCGGTAATCATCAAAATCCCCTGACCAGGAGATATAGGCATTTTGTCCAATAGTCCAAGTTCCAGTTGGTGATGGGCTTTGCAAAGACAGAGCCGGAAGAGCAGATTCCTGGACATTGAGGTAAAAATCGGCATCCTGATTGTAAGCATACACCGCGAGGTAATAATAGCCGCCATAATTTGATTCAAATGCAAAATGCTCCAGCCCATCGTTTGCGCGACAGGAAAACCCGTGATTATTGACCCCATTTGCTTGAGATACGGAAGTGTTGTAGTGTCCATACAGGTCAAGATCTTCCCAGGATCCCGGTGCCAAATTAACGCGATAGAACATCCCGCTCTGTACGCGAAATTTGTACAACTTCTGATTGTGGAAAGTCACTGATCCGCCCGTTTGAGAACCATTTGTTGGTATTTCGGTAAACTGTGCATAGGCAGACCATCCCGAACAGAGGAGAAACACGCTTAAGAGGAAAAAGAGTAGTGTCCGGTACATACGGCGGTAATCCGACCAATTCATGATATGTTGCCTCCGTTGCAAAACGCGTGTGGAAAGAAAATATAAACAGAGATTCTGTGCCATAGAAAATTGCTGCCCTTTTCTCGTATTCACCCAATATCTCCCTAGACAAGCAAAAATATTCCCCGCCGCCTGGGAAAAAGGCAACCCCTAACAGGTCAATCGGAACCCTAAGCCGCCTTCCCCAAACTCCACCATTCAAAATTTACGATAACACTTTCATTGCAGATTGTCAACTGTTCTGCAATAGCCTTCTGCAACACGTTTTCTACCATGGCCGGCAACCATCACGCTTTTGCGCTGTGGGGAGGGCATGGATACAATGGTGCGGCGCTGGATGTCCGTTGGAATGTTTGGCCCTGGGATTTCTGGACAATGAAGAAGACTGTTTTTGCCCGATTGTTCATGGGAGGATTGTGCCTGGTGGGGGCGGGGTGTGCCATGGTGCATGATTCGGCGGCCGAGTCCACGGACGCTGCGCTGAATTTCGAGGCGTTGCGGCGGACCATTGAGGATCTTTCAGGGATGTATCCGGAATGGTATAACAAGGACGGGGGATATCTTAAACGGCTGGAAGGTTTTGAAGCGCGGTTTGCGGGGTCATCCCATGGCGCGACGTTGGACGCGGCGGCATGGGCGGAGTTTGCGGCGTTTCAACGGGAGGCGCTGTTGGCCAATCCGCTGCTGGCGGAGTTTGAGCGCCTTTTGGTGATTAAGCGGAATGTTTCGGGAAAGTCGCTGGGGCTTCCCCAGAACTGGCAGGGGAATTGTTCGCTGCCGTTGACGGAGTATGACAATGAGATTGCGGTGTTGTCGCCGGTGCGCGGGGAAAGCGCATTAACCACATTGTATAAACCGGCGCGCAGTTTGTTTGTGGGGGACATGGATCTCGATTTCGACGGCAGCCGCCTGTTGTTTTCGATGCCGGGTTCTCAGGAGCGTTCGCAGATTTGGGAACTCCGGATGGATGGTTCGGGGCTGCGGCAGGTAACCCCCGGCACGGACAATGATGTGGACAATTATGATGCGTGTTATCTTCCGGACGGGCGGATCATTTTTTCTTCGACAGCCAATTATCAAGGGGTGCCCTGCGTGACCGGGTCTGATCGCGTGGCCAATCTGTGCATTATGAACGCGGACGGTTCGGGCATTCGGCAGTTATGTTTTGATCAGGATCACGACTGGTGCCCCACGGTGCTCAATAATGGCCGGATTCTGTACACGCGCTGGGAATACACCGACCTGCCGCACTCGAATACGCGGCTGCTCTTTCACATGAACCCGGACGGCACGGAACAGATGGAGTATTACGGCAGCAACTCGTATTGGCCGACCGCCGTGATGTACGCGCGCCCCATTCCGAATCATCCCACAAAAGTGGCGGCCATCGTGACCGGGCATCATGGCGTGCCGCGCATGGGCGAACTCGTGGTGTTGGACCCGGCGCTCGGGCGGCGCGAGGCGGACGGCGCGGTGCAGCGCATTCCGGGATTCGGCAAGCCGGTCGAACCGGTGGTGAAGGATAATCTGGCGGACGACTCCTGGCCCAAGTTTTTGCATCCGTATCCGCTGAGCGAAAAGTATTTCCTGGTGGCGTGCCAACCCAATCCGGAGGCGCTCTGGGGTATCTATCTGGCGGATGTGTTCGACAATCTGCTGTTGTTGCGCGAGGAACCGGGGTATGCGTTATTCGAGCCGATCCCCGTGCGCGCCACGGCCACACCACCGGTGATTCCCGACCGGGTGAAGTTGAATGAACAAGAAGGGACGGTGTATCTGGCGGATGTGTACGCGGGCAAGGGGCTCGCCGGAATCCCGCGCGGCGCGGTGAAATCGTTGCGCCTGTTTACCTACACCTATGCGTATCGAAACACCGGCGGCCTGTTGGGCGTCATCGGCATGGACGGCCCGTGGGACATCAAACGCGTATTGGGAACCGTTCCCGTGGCGGCGGACGGCTCCGCGTTGTTCCGCGTGCCCGCGAACACACCCATTTCCGTGCAGCCACTGGATGATAAGGGCCGGGCACTGCAACTCATGCGAAGCTGGTTCACGGCCATGCCCGGCGAGAACATATCCTGTGTGGGGTGCCACGAATCGCAGAACACGTCGCCGCCCGCGAAATTTTCCGGTGCGGCGCGGCGAGCCGTGAATGCCATCACGCCGTGGCGCGGCCCGGTGCGCGGGTTCAGCTTTGCGCGGGAAGTGCAGCCGGTGCTCGACCATTATTGTCTGGCGTGTCATGACGGAAGCGCGAAGGACCGTCCGGATTTGCGCGGCACGGAATACATTCATGACTGGCGGAGCGCCTTTCCAGGCAGCGGCGGGGCCATGGGCGGCAAGTTCTCCGTGGCGTATGCCAACCTGCACCGCTATGTGCGGCGTCCGGGCATCGAGAGCGATTATCACCTGCTCACGCCGATGGAATTTCATGCGGGCACGACGGAACTGGTCCAGCGGCTGGAAAAGGGACATCACGGCGTAACGCTGGACGAGGAAAGCTGGGACCGGCTGAATACCTGGATCGATCTGAATACGCCCTTTCACGGCACCTGGAAAGAAATTGTGGGGGAAGACACGATTCGCCCAAAGGCCGAACGCCGCCGCACGCTGATGCGCGCGTATGCGGGATTGGATGTGGATTACGAAGTGATATTCCCCGTGGAAACGAACATTCCTCAAACCATCCTTCCGCCGCCGGAACAAACGGGGAATGCCGCCGCGTTGAAGCAGACGGAACCGCCGGTTATTCCTGAAAATCCCAAAACGGGCTCGGCACGAACGGTGGACCTTGGAAATGGCATATCACTTGAGTTGGCGTATATTCCCGCAGGCACGTTTGACATGGGCGGAGAAGACGAAGAACCGGTTTCGCGCATTGCCATCGAAAAACCCTTTTGGATGGGACGATGCGAAATCACGAACGAACAGTTCGCGCGTTTTGATCCACATCATGACAGTGGCGTCGAACCCATGCACGCGTATCAATTCGGCATCCGCGGGTATCCCGTGAATGGTCCCCGGCAGCCGGTGGCGCGGGTAAGCTGGACGCACGCGATGGAATTCTGCCGCTGGCTCACGGAAACCACCGGTGAGACGTTTTCGCTGCCAACCGAGGCGCAATGGGAATACGCCTGCCGCTCCGGGACCGCCTCGCCGTTTTTCTTCGGTGGCATGGAGGCTGACTTCTCCCCATATGCCAATTTGGGCGATGCACGCCTGCGCGAGTTTGCCCGAAACACCTACATTCAAGTGAACCTGCTCGATACTCCCAACCAATATGATGATTGGGTTCCAAAAGAGGGGCGCTTCGACGATGGCGCCTTTCTGTCCTCGGACGCAGGCCGCTATCAACCCAATCCATGGGGGCTTTGGGACATGCACGGCAATGCCGCCGAATGGACCCGCTCCGCATACCTCCCCTATCCCTATAAGGACAATGACAAGCGGAACGAGCCAGCGGAGGATTCGCCCCGTGTTGTGCGCGGCGGCTCCTGGCATGATCGCCCGTATCGGGCCACCGCTTCATTCCGGCTGGGGTATCCGCCATGGCAGCGCGTGTTCAATGTGGGCTTCCGGGTAACGTGCGCGTTCACGAAATGAACCTCCGCGAAGAGTGATGCGTCAAACCACGCATGCGCGCAGGATATACAATGCCCTGAAATACCGCCGGGCTCAAGTGGCGGGGGGAAGTGGAATCCCCGCGGACGGGTCATAGTTCGGATACAGATGCTTTATGCAATCCGGGCAAAGGCCGTGCGAAAAATCCACGTCAAGATGAGTGGTGAAAAAATGCTCCACGGTATCCCAGTAATTGCCGTCATCCCGGATTTTCTTGCAACGCGCGCAGATCGGCAATAACCCGCGCAGGGTTGTCAGTTCGGAAATGTCTTCCAGCAATAACATCGCCAGGGCGCGGTGTTCAAATTCAAACGGCGAAGATGTGACCAGGAAGTGCAGGGGCACCGGGGCGTCCTTGCCCGCCTGGAGATCAAATTTGGCGCTTTGCCGGACCACGCGCTTGCCGGCAAGCGAGGCGTACACGGCGTTTCGCACCACACAGGTTTCACAGATTGGCGCGCGCCCACACCCTCCCGGATCGTCCGTGCTGTGAAAACAATGCAGGGCCTCCCCGGCGCGTGTTCGTAACAACATTTCCGGCTGGTCCCCGAGAAGTTTGGCGGCGGCCTCATTGAAATCCACAATGCGCACGTCTTCTTCGACCACAAACACCGGGGCGGGAATGGCGTTGAGAATGCTTTTATAAAAGTCCGCCGAGTCTGACCGCATCGCTGGATCCTTTACCCCATGTGTCAATGATTGTAGCGTTCCGGACGGTTAAAAATCCACCCATTCCACGGGGCCGATGGGGCATCCGAAGAAACGCTCCGCAATGCGCGTGAACCCTTCGGGGGCGTCGCTGACGAGGAAATGATGCTCCGGCGCGGAAGGCGCGCCGCGCCTCCCTTGCAGATCGTGCAAGGTGGCCTCCACCGCGCGCGCGGTTTCCTCCGCGCTGTCCACCAGGGTTACCCCGGGGCCGGTTACTTGGGCGATCACCTTTTTCAACAGGGGATAGTGGGTGCAGCCCAGTACCAGGGTGTCAATGTGCGCGCGGAGCAATTCGTCCAAATAAGTTTCCGCGGCCGCGCGCGGCACCGGGCCGTCGGTCCAGCCTTCTTCCGCCAGCGGCACAAACAACGGGCAGGATTTGCACAGTACGCTGGCCTTTGGAGCCAAGCGTGCTATGGCCTTGGGGTAGGCGCCGCTGGCCACGGTGCCGGCCGTGCCGATGACGCCAATGCGGCCTTGGGCGGTCTTTTCCACCGCCGCGTGCGCGCCCGGTTCCACAACATCAATGAGCGGAACGGACAATTCCGCGCGCAGTGTCTCCACGGCGAACGCGGAGGCGGTGTTGCAGGCCACCACCACCATTTTGACGCCGCGCTCCATCAGAATGTTGATGCAGGCGCGCGCATAGCGGAGGACGGTCTGGGGGGATTTTGTGCCATAGGGCACGCGCGCGGTATCGCCGAAGTAAAGCAACGATTCATTGGGCAGCCGTTGAGCGATTTGGCGCAGGACGGTCAGCCCGCCCACGCCCGAATCGAAGACCCCGATGGCGCCGTTCGGGTCAACCATGGGCCGGGGTTTCTTGCTTGGGCGTTTCCACCCACTGGGGAGCGGGCGTCACAGGCTCGGTCAAGTCCACATGCGCGGGAAACGTTTCATAGGGGGGCGAGCCTTCGAAGAGGAACCGGACCCGCTGAATGGGCGCATTGGCGGTTCCCAGGAGCGCCGGCTGGGCAAGCGTGTGGGCCACGGCTTGCGCCATGAGCGCTTCCATGGACGCGCTGGAGAACCGGGCATGTTCTGAAATCATTTCCCGTGAAAAATCCACCACCGCCTCCCCATTGTCCAGCAAATAGAGGCCGCGAATCCGGACCGTGCCGGGAATCACGGGCGTCAGCGGCGTTTGGGGGCCTGCAATGAGCGCTTCAAGCGCGTGCCGGCAATTTTCCACCGTCGATCCGCCGCATTCGATGGGCCGTTTCTCCGGTGTCAACACCCGGCCATCGGCGGACGCAAAGAAGAGCTGTATGTCCCGCTGGCCCACCGCGCCTTGCATCTCTCTCGCGGGGGACGGGACCGGTTGGGTTTTCGGATGCGCGCGAAGGCCCGCAAGCGGGTCCTGCCCCGCCTTGAACATTTCATTGACCAGCAGGATTACACAAAACAAGAGCACCAGCGTGACCATGCTCCACACGGCCAGCCCCAATTTTCGCAGGACCTGTTGTTGCCATGAAGGGCTCATGGGGCGGCCCCTCCCGTGCGGCCTTTGGCAATCCCCTGGGCAATTCCCTCGGCCAGTTTTGCCTGATAGTCGTCGGCGGCCAACGCGGCGGTCTCTTCAGGGTTGGTCAGGCATCCCACTTCCACCAGAAGGCCGGGCATGGCCGCTTCACGCAGCACCAGCAGCGGAATTTCATGGACGCCGCGGTCCGGGGCGCCGGTTTGCGCGGCGATTTCGGAGGCCACGCTTTTGGCAAACTGCTGACCGGGTGCTTGATACGATTGGCGAACGGTGGAACCCTGCGCGCCCGGCGCCGGGCAAAACACTTCCACCCCACGGGCCGTTGCGGAATAACTTGCCCCGGCATGAATACTAATCAGAAGATCGCCCTTCTGTTGATTGGCCAAAGCGCTTCGTTCCTTAAAGGAGGTATCCTTGTCCTCTTCGCGGGTCAAGACCACCTTCACATCGGAAAGCTGTTTGAGCCGGTCCCGCACCCGCAACGCCAACGCCAGGACAAGGTCTTTTTCGAGAAGCCCGGAGGACCCGGCCATTCCACTGTCATTGCCGCCATGCCCCGGGTCGAGGACAATTACCTTTATGGGGCCTGTGGTGGCGGGACGTTCAGGAAGGGATTCGTCTTCACTTTGGGCCGGACGGCTCACAGGCTCCAAAGCGGGCATTTGACGGAGCAGTTGTTCATCCGCCGGCTCGGCCACGGTCAAATCCCGCACCTCGACCCGCGTATCGGCGGGCGGAGACGGCGGCGCCAACTCGGGCGCAGGCGGCTCGGGGACGGTTCCCGCAGCCCCGGCCCCTTGAAGCCCCACCTGGAGTCCCTGCGAAAAGAATAACGGAATATCCGGCACGGCGATGAGCACATCATTTTCCTGCAAGAGGACGGGGTTGTTCAGGGAAAATGCGCCCCGGGGGCCCTCGACGCGGAGGTCATTCAGCCCCACGGAGGCACTGGCTCCCGCCATATCGACGGTGATGCGGACCGGCGTGACACGATAGGTTCCCCCCAGTTGACGTGCCAGTGCAGGCAGGGAAAGATACTGAACCCCTTGGACCTCACGGGTGTTCAAGTTGCTTGTTTTCAGTTCGCCATCCACCAGGGCGGTATAGGAGACCGAGGCCGCCCAGGCCGTTATACAGCATGCCGCCGCCCATCCGAACACGCCGGCCCGCAACAGCCTATTTCCAGGAAAGCACGTATCCACTAGTTGCCTTTCTGGACATTTTTAAGATGCTGCTGGACAAACACGCTGTCTTCCGGGGCTTTGGGCGGCCCCCATGGCGTCCGCGCGGTAAGCACCAAGGCCACCACGCACACCAGGAACGCCAGGATAATGACAAGGGCGCCTATTTTTTCCCTTTTGTTCATGATGGGTACGTTTTAGGAAGCACCTCGTTTTTGATCCAGGGTTTTGCGCACATTCATGTCGTATTCCCCGATTTCGACGCGCTTCTTTCCCGTCAGCTTAATATCCGCCTGGGCTTTCGCCACCTCGATATTGAGCTTTTCAAGACACGCCTGGCAGAGCTTTTTACTGGCGCTGATGGCGGGCGCGCCGCACCGGCCGCACTGAACATTGCCCGTGAGGGCCGTGCTCACAATCACGCCTTCCTGCAGCATGCGCCGGACCACGGCGATATCCACGCCGGCCTCCTCGGCCACTTGCTCCGCATTCAGTTCGGGGCTGCGATCAATGACTTCACGCACCTTGGTCTGGTCCGCGTCTTCATCCGATTGACAACCGGAACACACCGGGGATTGCTGTTTGTTGAACATTTTTCCGCATCGTATGCATTTCGCGAGTGGCATGCGCATTTTCCTCCTCTGAGCAAAAGCCAGTATAAATAGTATCAAACCGTTGGTAAAGCGTCAATCTTGCCGGAATCCCGCCCGGACAGTAATAAAACGGCGCGCCGCATCCCGTCCGCGCGGTTATCGTTTCCGTACGAAGCGAATGCCCAGCCCCCCCATCATGACCGCCAGCGCGGCCAGTGCCGAAATCCCGGCCACAGGCACTTCCGGAATCGAAATGTCCAGGGTCACGGGCGCAGAGGCAATCGTCGTGCGCAGATCGCTGATCTCCACATAATATTCACCCGCGTCCGATTCACGCATGGCGGGAATTACATAGTAGGAACTGTTGTCTCCGGCATTGGCCCCGTCATGTTTCCATTGGTAGCTATAGCCGCCGGGACTGAGCACCAGGCCCTTCTCCGCCACGGCGTAAAGCTCAACGGGCCTGTTCTTGAGCACGACGATTGTCCCGCCTTCGGGTTCCTGGCGCTTGAGGCGCATGGGCTCGGCCGCCAGCAGTGTGGCGGGATACGTACTGACAATTTCTTCCCGGCCATCAGAAATGTCACACCGGTAATCGCCGCTATCCGTGGTTTTTAGTGACGGCAATTCCAACACCGGGCCATTGGTCCCCACCGGCAGGTCCTTCGCGCCGATTTTCACCCACTGATAGAACACCTGGCCCGTGATGCCGCCGGAAATCCCCACCCGCATCGTACAGGTTTCTCCCATATAGTGCATCGCGCTTTGCGGATTTTCCGTTATGGCGATGCGCCGGTTCACCACGCGTCCGCTGTCGTTGATCAGATTCCCCGCCAAATCCTTTACGCCCGTGGTTCCCGCGTTGTTCAGCACGGCGAGGGTGATATCCTTTCCTTGGGCCAGCAGCCCGGAATTCCAACCGAGACTATACGTATTATTGCCCAGCGCGGTGACGGAATTGGGGCTGAATGACAACGTGCCTTGCCCCGGGCCGCTGAGTCCATAATACCCGGGCGTTAAGACATTCACGACAGGTTCGGAATACACCACCTTGATGCGGTTCGGACTGGAAATGATGACATTGATTAGATTGGGCCGCGTCCCCTTTCCTCTTCCATACGCAATCCGGGAATCGGCGACAATGGCGTTCCCATAAAGGTCTTCCACCGCGGGGTCCACGGTTATCTTAAGCCAATCATTTTCGTCCGCGGAGACGTCTTCGAACATTTCCCCCGTGTTCCAGGTGAGCAAATAGGCCGCGGGATTGGCCGTGTCCTGGACTACGCTGTCGGGAGTGGCGGCCAGCGTGCCCATGCCGTGACTGCCAAAAAAATGGTTGGAAAGCGTGAAATTGGCGGGGTTGCTGATGCGGTTGGGTTCACCCGGCACATCACTCATCACATGACTGAACGTAACCACGATGGAATGATCGGACGGCGCCGTCAAGACGGGCTGTAACATGGGGGGCGACGTGAGCACATAATCCCATTTCACATTGTTGTCCCCGGCGGTATTGATGAGATTCCCGGCGAGATCATGGACGCCGGTCACGGTTAGGATCACCGTATCGCCCGGGGTTTGGGTGGTTTCGCCGGAATCCCACGTCAATAAGTATTTGGAACCGGCCACCAGTGTCACGCTGGCGGGATGTTCCGCCAGCGAACCCCGGCCTGTTCCCGTCAGGGTATAGTGGGATGGGGAAAGCGGGTCCTCGATGGTCGGAATGGTGCGCAGGGATTCGCTGAACGAGGCATACAGCGTATTCAAGGTCAATACTTCGATGGACGTGAGAATGGGGAGAATCCCCCGGCCGCCGGGTTCGGAATCCGTGCCGTAAAGGGGAGCGCCCAAAGGAATGCCCGTAGCGTCCATCAAGGAAGAATTCGCGGTAATCGTAACCGGTTTCCCATCCAGCATCTCGCCGCTGCCCTGCGCCCATTCGAGCAGATAGAGGGTGTCCGATTGTTGAGTCACGCTGTTGGGTTGTTCCGGAAGCGTACCCCGGCCCACATTGCTTATTTTGTACATAAGGGGGTTGGATGCCTCTGCCCCCATCGCCTCGCTGAATTCCACTTCGATGGAAAACAGGCCCGTCACTTGCACGCGCGTCACGTGCGGGGCCGTTTCATCCGTGACGGTGACATACACGGTTCCGGTGTAGGCAAGGTATTCGGAGTCGGTGGTGGTAATGGACACGTTGACGATCGGCATGGTGGCCGCATTGAGCACGGCGCCGGCCTTCACCACCACTTGGTTTCCAATGAGTTCAAACGGGGACGAGGTGAGGGGAGGATACGGCGGGTCAACGGTTTGCGAGTCGATTCGATAGGTGTGCGCTTCCCCGGGATCGGGATCAAGGGCTTCGATCGTTCCCACCACCGTGCCGGCGGGGGCGTTGTCGCCCACATAGCCTGGGGGATTGGGCGGGGTGGTCCATTGCACGCCGATGGGCGCAAACTGGGCTTCATCCGCGCCAATGTCCGGCACACTCACGCCATTGACGGGTTTCGGGCGCGCGTCGCCTTCAAAGTCAATGGAAGTGAGATCGGGGGTGCCGGTGCTGGTGGCGGCGCCCATGGCGGACAGACTTTGGTTGGTGAGCTTGCCCGTGGCCGGGTCAAGGTGTGGATCGCCGATGATGCACACGTCCGCCGCAGGTTCCGTGGAAAAGCCGCCATTCTGCCAATCCGCGTCATACGCCAGGTTTTTCCATTCGAAACCGGGCTTGAATGTTGGCGTGAGACGTTGAAAACTGGGGGCCCCGTCGGAACCTGTCGCGTCAAAAATGGTGGCCGCCGCGTATAACAGGTCGCCGGAATTCCCGCGCATCAAAAATCCCGTGACGGGATGGTCCGCGGGGCTGGTGAGGGTGCAATGCTGCAATTCGATGATGCTCATGCCCATGGCGGAATGATACCGGGAGGTGTCGATATACGATTCACAGCGCCCCCCGCGGTAGACCGTATGAACCGCCTTGACTTGCGGTGCGAAACTGCCGCCGGTGGAGCCGCAGTAATAGGTTCCCGCCCCATTGGACCAGGTGCAAAAATTCATCTCGACGATAACGTCGCCCGTCAACGCGCCATCGGAGGAACGGATGGCCCCGCCATTGGATTTCTTGGACCCCGTGCAGTAGTTCAACACCATTTTGCCCTTCTGGATGATGGCATAGGCGGCCAGGCTGTTGCCGGCGACTATGGGGTCCATATTAACGCGGTGGGCCAGGTCCGTGCCGCTAATGGTCACAATCGCGCCACTATTGCCTATTTTGAAGGCACAACTTCCGCAGGCCTCGAACGTGGGCTGCACCAGGGTATAGGCATTGGGAGTGGCGTAACCGATTTCCCCCAATTGCGGGAAAAGCGGCGTTAAGCCGGGGCCGCTTTTGAAATAACAATGATCGAAAAGCACCTGCGACCCGCCGTCCGGGGCCGTGGTGGTTTCCGCGAACACGGCCGGCGCATTTTCGGAATTCAAGCTGCCTTCCGGGATGAATATGCAGTTATAGGCGTCAATATCGGCCACATTCTGAATATGGAGGCGTTCCCCGAATCCCATGGCCCGCGAAAAATCCACCATGTGCATTTCGAGATGGAGCGTGGTGTCCCCATGATATGGGCCCGCCAGGAGAATGGGCATGGATTGAACCCCGGGGGTAATGGGCGAGCCGGCGTCCCCGCCCACGAACATCACATTCGTCAATCCGTGGGTGGCGGTGGCCCGGTTGTCTATGCGCAGAAAATATCCGTCGGGCGCGCCCGGCACTTCGGGATCCCCCAGTTCCCGCGTTTTCTTGCAGATGCGGACATTCTGAAGATCGAGCACCCCGTTCCCCAGGCCGTCCAAGACCGGATCGCCGCAATCCACCACCGCCGAGGCATAATCGGAAAACAAGGAAATGGTATTCTCCATATCCACCCCCTGGACGGACAAGGTCTTCCCGGCGGACGCGGAGTTTATGCGGAACACGGGATGATCGGCTTCGGCATGGATGGAGGGAGACACGCCGCTAATGGAAGTGATGGCAAGGTTTCCACAGGCGCAACTGTCATTGAGTTCCATCATCGGGGCAATGAAATATTTCCCGCCCGCGGGCTGGTCCGGCCCGGCATATTCAATCTGAATGGTATGATTGCCCAAGGCATTTTTGGCCGCCGTAAAGGCATTCTTAAGCTCTTTCCACTCGAGGCCCGCGTCCGCGCCATCGCTCTTTACAACATAGGTGTTTGCCGGCGCGGCCAGCGGAAGGAAAATAAACAAGAGAAACAGGGGTACGGCATGCCGGCGAAAATACATGAAGCCACTTCTCCGTCGTATGAATCCGCGCACTGAACATCATGTCGGGTATAAATACACTACCACACTGTACGCCATTATACCATGCCCGCGCCAAATCAGGGCAGGCCCAATTTAACGGGGGCCGCCTTCCCGGCGGCGAAGTTCCTGGAGGATGGCCCGCACCTCTTCGGAGCGGCTCTTGGGCAGCACCAGCACCGCATCCGGGGTGGCAACGACAATTACCTCCTTCATCCCCACCACACCGACCGTCATGGCCGCCGCGCCGGGGGCATTATAGACAATGGAATCCTGGCATTCGACCAGCACGGGGTCCCCAAAAGCTACATTGCCTTGGGCGTCGGGGGTGCGGGTGCGGTCCAGCGCAGCCCACGTGCCGATATCATCCCAGCCGAAGCGCGCCCGGGCCATGCGCACGCACCGCGCCTTTTCCATCAAGACATAGTCAATGGACTTGTCCTCGATGGTCTCGAATATCCGCTGAACATTACTCGAATCATGGTTTCCCAGGGCGGCGGCCATGCCGCGCGTGGCTTCGGCGAGCCGGGGGCAGGCCTGCTCGAGTTCGGAAAGAAAGGTTGAGGCCCGCCAGAAGAACATCCCGCTGTTCCAATAATACTCCCCGCTTTCGAGGTAGGTTTGGGCCGTTTCCAAAGAGGGTTTCTCATGAAACGCCTTCACTTCCAAAATATCGCCCTGACCGGCGGTGGCATGGATATATCCATAGCCCGTGGCGGGCCGGGTGGGCGTGATGCCAATCGTAACGAGTGCATTGGTTTGTTCCGCGGCTTCAAGCGCGGAGTGAACCGTCGCCCGGAAAGCGTCCGGGTTGTCTATCACATGGTCCGCCGTGAGAATCGCCATGACAATATCCTTCGCCTGGTCTTGATACTTGGCGAGGAGATGGGCGGTGGCATACGCGAGGCAGCCGGAAGTGTTGCGCTTACACGGTTCGGCGAGCACATTTTCGGAGGGAATGCCCACATTGGCCTGCTGAATCACCGATTGAAGATGCTGTCCGGTTTGAATGTACACATCCTCGGCGGGAATCAACGGGGCAATGCGTTTGACCGCTTCTTGAAGCAGGGAATCCGTCTCACTGGTCAGACACAACAACTGCTTGGGCCGGTGAACACGGGACAACGGCCAAAAACGCTCCCCGGATCCTCCCGCCATGATTACCGCAACACGTTTAATGCTCATGGGCCTCCTTCCTTACTTACGGGGTCCGCTTGCATATATAAAAACCCGCGAGGACTAACCATCACCATAAAGACAGGTATACCGTGGCTGTCAGCGGTCCGCTATCAGCCATCAGCAGTATACCGTGGTAACGGGAAGAAATGGAATTGGATGCAACGGAGAAAAGAGCTTCGGAAGATACGGACTGGCGTGAATGGCACTTAGTTAACAACGAATCCAAAACAAAGCGAAAAACCAGGGACTGACACAAGCGAGGCCGCCCATGTGCAAAACCATTATCCTGCAAGCTATTTCAAGCATGGGCGGGCGAGACGTGTCTGTCCCTGCTTTTTCGCGTGCTTCAGTGCCGCGCGCTTAACTAAGTGGCAGTCGGGACTGGCGTAGCGTGGCGAAGTCACAACAAAAAGCGGGTATAGGGTTTATAGACCTAATGGACCGAGTAGGCCGGGTGGATCGAGCAAGGGGAGAAATGGAGCATTGTGAGGTTGGGGAAGGGACGGGGGGGTTGTTTTGGGGTGGATGATGGGGTAGACTATCTATGTAGGCGTAAAAGACGGTGTTGGGTGGTGGTCTTGGCGGGACAGTTTCATGGTGCGATGGAAATTCGCTAAACGGATGAAAGGGGTATTTCATGCGGTACGGACGCTGGTTCATGGCAGGGGGGTTGGTGTATCTGATGGCGGCGGTGACGGCGGTGGCGGACACGGTGGTTGTGTTTCCCGATGCGGCGCTTGAACGAGAGATCCGTAACACGATTCACAAGCCCACGGGCGATATTTTTGATACGGACTTGCTGGGGGTAACGTATCTTGGTAAAACATACGGGATTGAGAATTTGACGGGGCTGGAGTATTGCATCAATCTTAAAATACTTGGGCTAGATTTGAACGAGATATCGGACCTGAGTGCGCTGGCAGGGTTGACGAACTTGAACTGGCTTTTACTTAGTGGAAACCAGATATCGGACCTGAGTGCGCTGGCGGGGTTAACGAACTTGACCCAACTTTCACTTAGAGCGTGTTTTAAAAGTGTCTTTTGGTTTTCCGGGGGTCCAATCGGCGACT
>CAYYRW010000022.1:0-103469 GCA_964474205.1 uncultured Nitrospirales bacterium
TTCCCTCATATTTTTGGTAATTATAGGGCCCTTTGCGCCATCGTCCCGTATGCCTTCGCCCGTGCTAATTATTGACAATAATCCGGGACCTCTTTCAACCCTGGGGGACAGCGTTTGTATTTTTTAGGGTGAACGCCCCCCCCCCCCCCCACATTTTTCCAGAATTTGGAATCTATTGCGGACTTATTCGTTGTCAATGTCCCTGGTGTCTTTTGTTGAAAATCCATTTGTGGCCATGCTTCGGTTCGTTTTTTTCCCGCATGGGATTCCCATGGGGGAAAGGCCGTCCGGCGGTAATTGTAGTCCGCCCCACATAAAAAACCATTGCTTTTATGTATAGGATAGAGTATCATACGGATACGGTACTTTGGGAACGTGTACATAGACGAGGTTTTCCATAGCCCAAAAGGCCGGTGGATGGGTTAGGGTTGTATAATGTTGGTTGGAGTGGCAAAAGACGGATCATGTGCGGAGAGTGCCGCTGTTAAGGTTCCTCCTGATTTCCCCGATGAGAATACGGCGATGCAGTTTTTTGAGGACATTGCCGTTCGCATGCGAACGGATGTTTGGCATATATATTCTAACCGTGTCGAAGAGTTGAGAGAATGCTCCCGTAAGAGTGTAACGCAAGGAGTCCTAAAATGAGTAAGGGAATAACGAAGCTTTCACCAAGTGGTTCCGTCAGGTATGCGGGGATGAGGCTGTTCTTCGTGGTGGCGGTATGCTTGGGCGCGGCGCCCATCGCCTTTGGTTCCTCCATGGAATTTGAGCGGCAGGCCCGTATGGGCGTGGCGGCGCCCGGATTCGAGAAAGCCGTCGCGTGGGGGGATATGGACGGCGATGGCGACCTGGACATGGTCATCGGCTACCAGAGCCGGGAATGGCAACCCTATGTTGCAACGCCGCCTTATGGGGATCGCACCATACCATCACGATTCATCATCAAATGGTTCCGGAATCCCTATATTCCCGCTTCGGGCCAAACGGCATGGGATGAACCCGCGGGGAATACCCGGGAATGGGAAACCGCCGCATTTGATGCAACGGCGTGGCAGGCCTATAACCGCATAGACTGGTTGTCGGATATCAAGGTGTCGAATATTGACGGCGCTGCCGGTAATGACATTATTTTCTGCACGCATGTGGAAGGCATTCACTGGATTCCCAATCCTTCCAGCGGAAACATCAGTGGACAACCAGTAAATAATCTCTCCGCCACCTCCGTGCGGCCCACGGGAACGCCCAATTATTACCCCAACGTCCGGAAACTCGCCTTGGCCAGCATGAACCCGGGTACGGATGCCATATTGGACATCGTGGCCGCCCAGGCGGAAACCGGCGGCGGGGCCAATCAGGGCAGTGTCATTATGGTGTATTACCTCAATTCATCGGGGGCCGTCTCATCCACAGGCACGCTGCTATCCACGGAAACGTGCCACTTCTCCGTGTCGGTCCGCGCGCTCGAACTGGTCACCCAGAGCGGCACCAATTACCCGGAAATAGTGGTGTGCGGTATCGGCGGAGGAATAAATTCGACGTATTATGATGACACCGTGCATGTGGTTTACTGGAGTGGCTCGGCGTGGACCTCGACTTTGCTTACGAACATCCAGATCAATCCCTTTGACTCGGGCGCGGGCAATATCAATGGGGTGGGCGGCACCGATTTGGTCATTGCGGGGGAAACCAGAACGGTCTGGTTTGCCGGCGATAACCTCGGTGGTTTTACCGGTCCCACGGCCCTCAATACTTCAAGAGTCGGCTCCGCCAATCCGGGCAATGATGAGGGCCGCAACGACCCCTATCCCGTTTTCTGCAAAGTCATGGACTATGACGATGACGGAGATTCCGACGTCTTTGTGTCGTATTTCTCGTTGCTGAGCAATACCAGCGGCTCCGTGGTCTATTATGAAAACTTTTTTCAAGGCAATTTCGGCACAATAACGACCAACGGCGTTCCGCTGGTCGCGGCGACCGATCCCGATACCGGCCCCATGAATGTCGAGTCGCCGGTCATTACAAATCCCCTCACCGATTTTGGCGTCGCGGTGCCGGAATCCACGTTGACGCCGGACGCCAGTGCGCCCGACCATTATCCCGACATCATGGTGGGTAACAAGGGAACCTCCACGATTTCCTTCTGGAACAACCGGACCTACCGGCAGGCCCCCTATGTGGTCAGCGAGACCGTGATTGATTATCACACCATCCAAATCGTGTTTTCCGACGGCATGGACCTTACCACCGCCAAAACAGCGGCGTATTATACGTGGGATGACACCCTCTCCACCGGGAAGGGCTCGCTCTCGGGCAGCCCGAATTCCGTGACGCAAGTTGAAGCGTCCGCGCCGTATAAAACCTTTAATCTGGTGTGGAATACGGGCGCCTTGCTGCAATATCCGTGTTCGTTGCGTTCGGCCACAATCAAAGTGGATTGCCGCGTGCTGGATTCGGACGGGTATCAGTTGCGTGCGCCGCGTCAGCAGACGGCGTTCTACCGGGATGAGGCCGCCCCCACCGTACTGGTTAAATCGTCAATCACGAAAGGCTTGCAAGCCGGCACCACCGGCCGGGTTTTGCCCTCGGATATTGACAACGGCACCTATGATGATTTCACGGGGGCATTAACGCTCAGGATTTCCCGGAGCGCCGGATCGGGCTTTGCCCAATACATTGATTTGACCTGCGCCGACATCACCACGCCGCCCTGCCTCTATTTGCGGGCCACGGACCCCTGCACGAACGAAGCCATCAGCAGTACGTGCACCACGGTAACCGTTACCGATGACGTTCCCCCCACGGCGGCGGGACAAAATATCACACGGAATGTGAGCGCCGGCAATATCCCGGCAGCGTTGTGCAACAATGGGAGTTCGGACGCCTGCAGCGGCACCACGCTTACCTACGGGCTCCGCAAAGCCGGTACCTCCGACCCCTTTGTGACCCCGTATCCCATCGCGAGTTTAAGTCAGTGCAATTCCGTGCATAACATGCAATTTGTCTGTTATGATCAGGCTGGAAACCCAAGCAGCAACATCGTTGCGGTGACGATCACCCTGGTGGACGATGTTAATCCGGTGGCGGTTGCCCAAAATGTCACCTTGACCTTGAGCACCACGTCTCCGGGCACGGTTACACTGACGCCGAATCTCATAAATAATGGCAGTTCGGACAATTGCGCCATTACGAGCTATAAGCTGATTGAAGGCACCAGCGGCGAGGTGGACAGCCTGGTCTACGACTGCGATGATATCGTGGGCATTTTCGGAACCCATGCGGTCACGTTGAAAGTGTATGATGCTGCGGGCCATTCGGCCACCGCGCCCGCCACGGTCACCGTGGTGGACAATTCCACGCCCGTCGCCGTGGGCAAAGCGGGTCAGGTGTTCCTCAACGCCTTGGGTCAAGCAACGCTGAATGCCACCGCTCTCGAGAACGGCAGTACCGACAATTGCGCGCTGACGTCCTTGGTCTCTCGAAATTCCGATGGCACGGGGGTAGCCACGTCCCTCGCCATGACGTGTGCGGACTGGCGGAGTCCGGGGAATGAAGTGACGGTGTATTATTATGTCCGGGACACGTCGAACCACCTGAGCGCGGGCGTCCCCTGCCTCATCACGGTGACGGACAATATCGCGCCCACGCTGGTGTGTAAATCCACCACCACGGTGCTGGATGTGGGAAGCGGCGGTTCGATTAAGGTCTATCCCACCGATGTCATCACCAGCAGTGTGGAAAATTGCACGGCCACACTGAAAATCAACGGTGCGGATTACGTCGAATACGACTGCTTCACCACGGGCACTTATACGGTTACGGTGACCTCGAACGACGGGCACGGCAATCCGGTGGCGAGTTGTCAAGCCGATATTGAGGTGGTGGACAATACCGCACCCACAGTGAACACCAAGAACATCACGGTGAACCTGAGTGGCAGTACGGGAACGGTCACCATCGCGGAAGATGCCGTGGACAATGTCAGCGAAGATGCCTGCGGCATCGACACTTACGACACCAGCCGGACGCTGTTCACCTGTGACGACGCGGAATGGCATCATGGTCAGCCGGATGCGGGCCAGATACCGGTAACCTTGACCGTTACCGATATCAACGGCAATTCCGCGAGCGCCGGCGCCATCGTGACCGTGAAGGATATTACCCCGCCTGTGGCCACAGGAAAGGACCTCACCGTCTATCTGGATGCCAACGGGCAAGCGTCCATCACGGGCGCGGACCTCAACGACGGCAGCACGGACATTTGCGGTGCGTCGGACCTCACCTTCTCGGCGAATCCGAACACCTTCGATTGCGATGATATCGCCGGGACGGGACAAGTTTCGGTGCTCTTCACCGCGACCGACCTCAGCGGGAATTCGGGCACGGACACCGTGACCGTCACCGTCCGGGATAACCGTCCGCCCACCGCCGTGTGCAAGAATTTCACCGCGCAACTGGGCATCAACGGGTTTGTGGATGTCACTCCGGCGAACCTCGATAATGGCAGTACCGACAATTGCGGCACCGCCAGTTTGTCCTTCCGGGATCCCGATCCCGCGCACCCGTCTTATTTGCGGTATACCTGTGATGACATCGGCTCCCCGTTCACGGTCTGGTTGCGCGTCACCGACGACACCACCGATGGCACGGGCTTGACCGCCGATTGTTCATCGCAGGTCACCGTGGTGGATAACCGCCCGCCCGACGTGGTGTGCCAATCCATCACGCGCAGTCTGGCCGACCCCGTGGTGCTGGCCAGCGCCCTGGATAACGGTACCCACGACAACTGCAGTGCCGATAACCTGCTGCAATTCCGGATCAAACGGCAGTCGGACCTGACCCCGGTGACGGCCGCCGATGTCAGCCTCACCTTGACCTGCGATGACTACCGGCTGAATCCGGCGACGCATAAGTTGCCCGTGTATATTTACGCGATAGACGCGGCGGTTCCGCCGAATATGACCACGGTGGGGTGTGCGGCGGAAATCACCATTATAGACCCCGAAGTGCCGACGGCCGTCTGCAAGAATGCCTCGCTCACCCTCAGCACGGCGGGTTCGGTCACCTTGAGCCCCGCCGATATAGACAACAACAGCAATGTGGGCTGCTCGAACACGCCCACATTGAAGGTCAGTAAAGATGGCGTGAACTTCGCTGACACGCTGACCTTTGGCTGCGCGGATGACTACCGCCGCGTGGGTGGAACGCATACCGTCATATTAAAGGTGTATCTTGACTCCAATCCGGGCGACTTCGACACGTGCGAGGCCCAGGTCAGGATCGAGGATGTCACCGATCCCACCCCGGTGTGCAATGACCTCAGGTCAACGCCCTTCAATTTGGGTGTGGACGGAACCTACACCCTTACCCAGGCGAACAAAAACGCCTTGGGCGCGGGCAGTTCCGATGCGTGCGGCATTACCATCGATGTGACCCCCGCCACCTTCACCTGCGAAGACCTCGGCGACAACACGGTGACCGTTACCGTCACGGACGGCAGCGGGCTGTCCGCCACGTGCAATAACGCCACCTTGCGCATTGCGGACCCCATTCGCCCGGTCGCCGTGGGCAAGGACATTACGGTGAATCTGGGCGCCGGCGGCTCGGTGAGCATCACCGGCGCCGACATTGACGGCGGCAGCACGGACAACACGGATGATACGTGTCCGCTCACCCTGACGGCCAGCCCGAACGTTTTCACGTGCGCCAACAGGGGCGCCAATACCGTTTCTCTGACGGTGGAAGATGCGGCGGGCAACACGGATTCCGTGGACGTGACGGTGACGGTTGTGGACAATGAAGCGCCGGTGGCCAAGTGCAAGGCCGGCACGTTGCAGGTGCCGTTGAACAGCTTGGGCCAGGCAACGATCAGTGTGGCCAGCGTTGACGACGGCAGCACGGACAATTGTGCGGTCCAGACGCGAACCGTCTCCCCCAGCACGGTCAATTGCGCCAGCATTGGTGTGGTGACGGAAGTGACCCTGACCGTCACGGACTCGAGCGGCAACACCGACACCTGCACGCGCGCGGTGAATGTGTATGAAACCACCCCGCCCACCGCGGCCTGCACTCCCGTCACCATTGACATCCTGGGCGGAACCCATACGCTGACCACGGCGGAAATCGACGCCATCAGCGTGGGCAGCAGCGACAACTGCGCCATTCGCTCCAAGGTGGTGACCCCGGACACGTTTGATTGCGATGACTTGGGCGTGCCGCAAGATGTCACCTTGACCGTGACCGATACCAGCACCCCGGCCAATACGGACACGTGCACTACCACGCTGACGATCATATCGTCGGTCATGGGCGTGAATGACCCGGCGCCCAGCCCGCAGGAAAAATACGTGGGGGATTCCGCTACGTTCAGCACCAGAGCCTGCGGCGGCACCGGCACCTACACCTTCCGCTGGTATTTCATCCCCGCCGGCCAGATCGCCTACCTCCCCTTGACGGACGGAGAAGCCCATCCCTCCGATGCCTCCACCACCGTCACCATCACCAACGCGGGTGCCATAACCACGTTGAGCATGACCAATCTGCAATTGGCCACCGAAGGGCAATACCAGGTGACCGTGAACAGTGGCGGCATTGATGCGGTTTGCCTGAACAACGGTGTCCTGTATGTCCATTCGCCGGTGACCGTCTCGGCGCCCTCCGAAGTGGCCCCCGGTCCGTTGCTGGACATGCATGGCAATACCAACGACAACTTCAAGATGCACGTGGTGGCCGAAAACGGATTCGGCCCGTACAACTACATGTGGTACAAGGACCTCACCCTCAACGGAACCTATGATGCCGGAGAAGAACTGGCTGAAAGCGCCCCGTTCAGCGGCGTCGCCACCGACACCCTGACCATCAATCCGTTGGCCTTGAGCCACGCGGGTTTCTATGGCTGCGTCGTGACTGACAAGTATAATCCGCATCCGGTGAATCCCGCCAACACACGGGTGGTGGGTGCCGTCTCAGAGTTGACGGTGACCGACCGCTTGGCTGTCACGGGGCCGGTGCCCGCGGAAAGTCATATCCTCGAAGGCAGGGACGTCACCTTTACCGTGACGCCGTTCGGCGGCGCGGGAACCTACTCCTTCGTGTGGATGCTCGATGGCAATGAGTTGTCCAACGGCGCTCTGCCGTCAGGAACGGTGATCGAGGATGCGGACACTGCGGCCATTCACCTGACGAATGTGCAACTGGCGGAAACCGGCACCTTCACCTGCCGGGTGGACGATGCTTCGCCCGACCCGGCTGTCACTTCCAGCGACGGTAATTTGTATGTGCATCCGAAACTGGCCATCCAAACCCCGCCGCAGGACCTGACCGTCAATGAAGGCGACACTGCGTACTTCAGTGTCACCCTCGTGCCCAATTCCGGGTTGCCGGAGTATATGTATCAATGGCAGTGGTTCAAACCTGGTGCCGGGTGGCAAGACTTGACGGATGGGCCGCATCTGGCTGATCCGGGCACCGGGTTCCCGGGTTCCGCGTCGGAAGTCTGGGGCGCCAACTCCCCCGACCTCTTCATCTGGCTGAGCGATACCGGCATCAATTGCGAAGGGCTCTACCGGGTGCGTGTCAGGGACAACAGCGAACTGGGTGAGTTTGATGAAGTTCTGTCGGACACCCCGCCGTTTGCCGCGGCCGTATTGACCGTGACGAACTTTATGAATGTCTCGGTGCTTCCGCTGACAACGCGCGCCTATATCGGCATCGACCCCGTCGTTCTCACGGCTGTGGTGGTGAACGGGCGTCCGCCCTATACCTTCCGCTGGTTCCAGAACGACCAGGAACTTGCCGGCGAGAACAACGCGTTGCTGAACCGCGGATTCGCCGATCCTTCCGATGCCGGCCTGTTCACGGTGGAAGCCTCGGATAGCAGTGGCGGACTGAATCCGCCCATGCTGTCGCCGGTGCCCGCGGAAGTCCGGGTGGCGAAGGAACTGTCCGTTTCGGACCCGGTGGACGTGTGGGCCTATGCAGGCGTTCCCGCCACTTTCCACGCTGAAGCGAAGGACGGATTCCCGCCCTATTATCACGATTGGCGTGAAGGCATGCTCAGTTTGGAGGCTCCGAACAGCCAAGACCTCGTGTTGAACAATGTCTCCACCGCGGACAACGGCAGAATGTTCCACATCATTGTGAGTGATACCGGGTCCACGATCAGCGGCGCGCAATCCGTCGAATCGAATGAAGCCACGCTCCATGTGGGCACGCTGCTTGAATTCGACAGCCCCGTGCGGGACTTCTCCTCGTACAATGACGAACCCGCCTTCAAGCTGAATACCCATATCAAGGATGGTACCGGCTTCGGGCTGAACTTCTGGGAATGGAAACGCAACATTACCGGAGACCCCGCGCAGCAAGTCCTGGTGCACAGCACGAACTTCAGCTCGAATACGCTCTCCCTGACGGTGGACCCCGCCAGCGGCGATGGCCTGTTCGACTACGTCGCCTGTGTCACCGATTTGGTCAAGGAAACCTGCACGGAGCCGCCGGCCAAGGTTGTGATCGCCAAGCATGTCAGCTTCAAGACCCCGCTGGCTAACACCACCACACCGCCCGGACAGCCGGTCGAACTCTTTGTCGTGGTGGAAGGCGGCATCGAGCCTATCACCTATGAATGGTCGTTCAGCAAGACCGGCGCGAAAGCGTGGGAACCGTTGCCGGAAACCACCGATACCTTAGCCATCGCGAACCCCGGCGAGGACAATGAAGGCACCTACCGCGTGGTGGTCACCGAAAGCCCGAGTACCCGCGGTGTTGTGGGGCCGCCCATCATGTCCGAGGCCACCCTCAAACTCTCGGGTGCCGTCCCGCTGGCCGCGCCCCTGGGGTTGATACTGCTCACCGCGATTACCTCTCTGGCCGGAGCCACCGTGCTGCGCCGGAGAAAATAACCCTGAATCACTAACGTAACGTTAGCACCGGCCGCCGGCCCTCTCGAGGGCCGGCGGCCTTGTTCAAAACACCAGTGCAGGTCTTTTGTTTTTCCCCGCTTCAATAATGTGCGGTTAAGGATTTAATAGGACGTATAGGCCCTATACGTCCTATGGGTTTCTCCGTCCCCCGTTTTTCAGCCCCTCACGATTAGTCTTTTTTTGAACGTTGCAGCTTTTCCGCGGTGGCGATGGACCCGATGTATTTGTCCACACCAATGACGTAATCCAGAATGGGGTTTTTCTTCCCGGTCCGCTTGCATCGCCTGGCAATCCAGCCGTTCATGCGCCCCCGCAGCATCTCCACCACCTCGGGTTGCGTTTCCGCGAGATTATGGGCTTCTTCCGGGTCCTCGATGAGGTTGTAGAGTTCCACGGGAGGCTTCCCATGGAAATCGGGTTCCAGGGCGTCCCAAAACTTGTAAATCGGCGTGCGCCAGCCGTGTTTCCGCTGCCATGTGCATTCGGTAATGTAAAATTCCGACCGGGGGCTTTCGTTGGGCTTTGTAAAATACGGCGTTAAGGAAACTCCGTCGAATTTCACGCCGTGGGACAGTTTTGTGAGGCCGCAGACGTCCAACACTGTGGGAATGAGGTCTTCATGCAGTGAATAGGCTTGGATGCGCTGTCCTGAAGGCACCTTGCCGGGCCAGTAATAAATCAAGGGCACCACCAGCGTGCATTCATATAAACCGTGATGGTCAAACCAGATTTCATGGTCATACAGGGTCTCTCCATGATCCCCCGTGATGACGATTAGCGTGTCGTCCATGCAGCCCAGCTCTTCCAATCGGGTGATAATCCGCTGGCAGCAGGCGTCCATATAGGCCAGTTCGCCGTCGTATTGCGCGATTACATAATCCTTGTCGCGCAGCCCCGGCGGCATCCAGGACTTGTGGAAGTCCCGGAACGGCTTGAAATCAAACACCGGTTTCATGGTGTACGGAAGCGTCTTGTCGCAGGGATTCTTAGAGTAGAACAGCGTGTCGTACGGCGCGGGGGGGAGGTAGGGGGAGTGGGGGTCCATGTGCCGCAGGAAAAGCAGCCACGGTTTGCCCGATTTGTGCAGCCGGTCCAATTCCGGCAGCGTCACCGCGTTCAGATGCTCCGCCTTGCGCGCCGGACGGTCTTCCCACGAAGGCCAGCCCGGAAAGTTCAGGTAATGGTCGAATCCCCGGTAGAACCCCTTGTCAAAGCCCACCACCGTGCTCTTGTATCCCGCGCGCCGCAGAATTTCCGGCAGCGTGGGCTGTTTGCGGTCCAGCGGCCCCTTGGGCCCCAGCGACACCATCTGGTGGCTGATCACGTCCTGTCCCGTGAGCATGCTGGTATACGCCGGCGTGGTGGGGATATACGCGCTGAAGGCATTTTCCACCAGCGTCCCCTTTTCGGCCAGCCGGTCGAAATACGGTGTGGTGAGCCGGGAATATCCATAGCAACTCATGTGGTCCCGGCGGATGCTGTCTATTGCGAAAATAAGGATGTTGGGAGGACGTTTTGGCATGCGCTATTCCTTATCGTGCGCCGCACGACTTCAAACATGCGTTCAAATAACCATAACTTTCCGCCGCGATGATGGCGCACCGGCTTAGCGGGTAATCGCCCGCGCCAATGATTTCCAGATTCACCGGGCCGTCATAACCGGCGTCAGACAGTACGTTACAATACCCCATCAAGTCAATTTCGCCCCGCCCGCACGCCTGAAACTCCGGCGCGCCGGGACTAGGCCCCGGCCCTTGGCAATCCCGGATATGCACATGCTTCACGCGCGCAATAACCTTCGCGAGGGCTTCTTTCGGCACTTCGCCCGCCCGGTGAATATGGCTGGGGTCCATGTCAATCCCGAAGGCGGGCGAGGTGATTTGCGCCATGGCCTGTAGCGTGGCGGGCGTATTCCAAATGGCCGCGCCCACATGCGCCTTAACGCATAGGGTTACCCCGAAGGCTTCCGCCTGTTCCGAGAGTTTCGCCAGCAGATCAATGCACTGCTTGAGATCGTCCGCATGGTTCATTTGGCCGCCCGGGCCCACGTTCACCACCGGAATGCCGATTTCCGCGCCCGCCTCGAAGGCCCGCAGGAGGCGGTCCTCCTCCAGGGCGGCGGCTTCCATCGCCGTCAGGGGCAACTGAAGGTCCTCCACGATGGCTTTAATGTCCGCGGCGTCCCGTTTCCAAGAGTCCAGGCAAAGATGCTCGCACATGCCCCGGATCGCGGAAATCTCGGCGGCGTCATACCCCGCCCATTGGATGTGTTCCATGGCCGTGCGGAAGGTATGCCCGGCGAAAAGCACCGTATTGACGCCCAGCGTAATCATGCATCACCTCACTCGTACTTCACGTCCACGACGCACCGCTTTTCCCAGGATTCGATGCACGATTCGATGATGCACTGGGCGCGCAGGGCGTCTTCCCCTGAACCGTCAATTTGGTCCGGCGGCAGCTTGGCCGCATTTTGCTCGACCCAGACATGGATGCGGTCCTGGAAGGTCTCGCCGAAATTCGTCATGCCGCCCAAATGATGATAATGTTCCTTTTCCGTGCCATTGCGGGAACAGTACCAGAGTTCTTCGCAGGCCTCTTCGATCAGAAACCGGCCCAGGCTTCCGGTGACCTCGCAGCGTTCCAGCCCAAAGCCGCCGCCCGCGTCATAACTTCCGGTCAGATGGCCCAGCACCCCATTCTCGAATTGCAGGTTGGCCTGGAGGTTCGACCAGCAGTTCCGCACCTGCCCGTCACGGGTCTCACCGTGCAGGAAAAGGCCATGCACGCTGACCACGTCCCCGCAGAAATACCGCATGACGTCAATGGAGTGGGGGTGCAGCGCACGGATGTGAAAATGCGGCGCGGTTTCATTGGGATTGTCAATCCACATCGTCATGTTGATGATGTGGAGCCGCCCCAGGCGGTTTTCAAGAATCCATTGTTTCGCCCGCCGCGCGGCCGGCGTGAACCGGTGATTCAGATCAATGGCGTAGCGCAGGTTCTTCTTGCGCGCCAGCGCCACCATTTCCCGGGCCTTCGGCACCTCGTTCGAGATCGGCTTCTCGCCCAATACCGGGATGCCCGCTTCCAACAGTTCCATCGTGGGCGCATAGTGATCCCCGCCGTTTTCCCTGCCCGCCGTGCACATGCTCGCGCAATCAATGGGGAGGCCCGCCTTCAGCATATCCCGCACGCTGTAAAACGCCGGTGCGCCATACGCTTCCGCCGCCGCGTCCGCCCGCTCCTTGATAATGTCGCACACCGCCACAATTTTCGCCTGCGGTTCCTTCTGATAACACCGGGCGTGCACATTCCCAATGCCGCCCATGCCCACAATCGCAACATTCAGCGCCATGATTGTCTCCCGGCCCAAATTGAAACACCCAACTATACAAAGGCCAATTCAAGCAGGTTTCCCCGTAAAAATCAAATGGCCCCGCTATGATCTCCATGCGGTTAAATCAACCCTCATACATGCTTTCCCTGTCCGTACGTGTCCGTGCGCGTCCGTGTTTCCCACGCGTATCGGATTTGCGGTTAATCTGTCATTTCCGCGAATGCCTTTGAGTCTCCCCGAAGATGCCGCAAGAGAGAGCAATTCTGACATGACGGATTGGATTCGCACCAGTCCTGATGGATTTGCAACAGGCCTTGCTGCAACTGAAAGGAGAGTTTGACGGAATGTTTCTCCCCGAACACGCGCGGGATCATGGCGCGGAGGATGTGGTTTTCCTGTTCAGGGGGCAACGCGGTGAAAAAACGATAGACGTTTTCTTCCTGCTCCCGGTTATGTTCGCGCCGCGCGAGGGCGAGTCCGGCGGGAATGAATACATTCCCGATAATCGAGCGAATCCGCGCGGGGCCGATGGGGGAGCAGGGTTTGGGGAGCTCTTTTCCGGTCCAGGTGCAGTGTTCGGCCCAGAAGCCCATCGGCGCGGGACACAGCGCTTCGAACGCTTTTCGTCGGCGCAAAGGCGATAGTTCCTGGTGCCAAATGGATTGCAACGTTTCCGTTAAGCCCTCCCGTGCCGTGCGTGCCACGAAGAGGGCGGCTCCCGCCAGACGGCGTTCCGGGAAATTGATGGGCCGAAGACCGGCGCGCCGCCAATACAGGGACAGGCTTTTCAGTCCGCCGAGCCGGTTCTGGCGCAGCAGGTTGATCCGCAGGAAATGGTTCACCGGCTCAGGCAGAGATTCGGGCATCAAACCCGCCAATTGCAGGAAGGCCGCTTCGAGCAACAGCGGGTCTTGCTGGGCCAGTTGCCGCGCGCGGTCATAAGGCAGGTGGCGCGCAATGGCGCGGAAGTGATGCTTGAAATGACTGAACCCGCACGCGTAGAGGAAGGCCTCGTAGAGGGTTTGGTCCGGTCCGGCCTGGTCCATGCGCTCGCGCAACGCACGCGCCTTGTTCAGCATCCGCCATTCCCCCGCCAGAGTAATCAGGGCGGGCAGCGATGATGCCCCGGACTTTATTATCGCGGCGCAGCGCCCGGGAATGGCCGCGCCGCCGTATGCGCGGTTGTCAAGGAGCATCCTGTCGGAGATTTGGTGCAAATCGCCCGGAAGATAGCGGCGCAGGAGCAGTGAGGCGATGGGCCGGCCTTTCGAGGTTTGAATGGGATGGCGCGGCGGGTCTTGTTCCAGCACCACATGCAAAATGACATCATCGTACCGGGAGTCCTGATGGTGTCCGTGAGAACGCCATCCCTCGTGCTCCAGATGCACCTCCACATCCCCCGTGCGCAGCATGCCGCCGAAATCAATTTGAGCCCCTTTGAAGTCAGGGCCTTCCTGGTGATTCCACCATCCCGGCGAAATGATCCGGATGGGCTTTCCCGCGTCGGTCGTCAGGCCCGTCTCGGAAAACCGTTGGTCATACCAAATGCACTGGAACATTTGCTCCGAAATGGAGGCGCCGTCTTCACGCGCACCCGCGTGAAGGATGCGGAATTGCATATATTCATCGGAAAACATGCCCGCCAATCCCTCCATTAAGCGTCAACGCACAACAATCAACACACCATGGTGTTTGTCTATGAATATAACAGGTGAAACCTGTGAAGAAAAGTTTCTGGAATCCGCCGCGCACCCGCCCATAGTGCTTCATGCGCCATTCCGGATATTGAAGGGTGGCAATATAAAAAAACCGCCCCCAGTCTCTGATTGTAGAGACGGGGGGCGCGTAGCGGACAGACCGAAACGTTTATTTGCCGTGTTTCGCGAGGTAATCGGCGACACCGCTGGCGCTGGGCTTCATGGCCTCGTCGCCTTTGCGCCAATTGGCGGGACAGACTTCACCGTGCTTCTCGACGTGTTGGAGGGCATCGAGCAGGCGTATTACTTCCTCCACACTGCGGCCCAGCGGCAGGTCGTTAATCAACGCATGCCGCACAATGCCTTCCTTGTCGATCAGGAACAGGCCGCGCAGGGCAATGGCGTCATCGAAGAGCACGCCGTATTCGCGCGCAATGTTCTTGGTCAGGTCCGCGACGAGCGGGTATTGGATATTGCCAATGCCGCCCTTCTCCACCGGGGTGTTTTTCCACGCCCAATGGGTGAAATGGGAATCCACGGATACGCCCACCACTTCGCAGCCGCGGCTTTTGAATTCCTTCAGCTTTTTGTCGAAGGCGATGATTTCCGAGGGACACACGAAGGTGAAATCCAATGGATAGAAAAACAGCGTCACGTAGCTGCCTTTCAAATCCGACAGTTGGAATTTCTCATTGAAGGTGTTGTCGGGCATAACGGCCGTGGCCGTAAAATCAGGGGCCGGTTTCGTCACTTGCACGGGCATTCGTATTCTCCTTCTGCTTTTTCTGGGGTGTGGGCGGCTTACAGCCTTCCCACACCGGGGCTGGATACCAGTGGTTACTGCGGGAACCCGAGTTTCTTTTCCCTCGTCTCCACATCCACGAAAACAGTGGCGGGGACGCAATTATTCCCGCTAGGCGCCCGCAGCCGCGCCCGTGATACTGGCGAGCACCAACGGGCTGATGACGCGCTGGCCGGCTTCGCGGTCCAGCATGAACAACCCTCCCGGGGCGTCTTTCATCAGCTTCAGGTTTTGCACCATGGCATCCGCATTGGCTTCCTCTTCCACTTGCTCCGTCACGAACCATTCCAGAAAGACACGCGCGGCATGGTCGTCTTCTTTCATCGCCAGGGTGGCCAGTTTATTGATGCATTCGCTGATGTGGCATTCGTGCTTGTAGGCCGCCTCAAACATCGCCAGGGGGGAATCCCATTTCGCGGGCGGCTGTTTGATCGCCTTGAGTTCGACGTTGCCGCCGCGCTCGAAAACAAAATCGGTGAACTTGCGGGCGTGGAACAGTTCTTCTTCCACTTGGAGCCGCATCCAGTTGGCATAGCCCTTCAGATTCATGCCCTCGAAGGCCGCGCGCATCGCCGCATATAAATACGACGAATACAACTCCTCATTGATCTGTGCGTTAAAGGCGTCTTGTACTTTCTTCTTCATCATGGGTCAGGCCCTCCTGTTGGGGTTTAGTTTTCCGGAACGGACATCGGCCAAATCGGGGCCTCGTGGGTTCCGGCGGTTTCCTTATGCTGGCACGCGGGGCAGAGCCCCTCATATTCCAACACATAGCCCGTTACCGAATAACCGGTTTCACGGGTCACATGGTGCGTCTCAATGTGTGTCGTATCACTGAAAACATCCCCCACGCGTCCGCACTGCTTGCAATGAACATGCCAATGACGGGTGGTGTCGCCGTCAAAACGGGTTTGGCCGCCGGAATATTCCAGTTTCAAGGCCAACCCGTTGCGGTAAAGCAAATCCAGGTTGCGGTATACCGTGCCCAGGCTTACATGCGGCAATTTCTTGCGTACCAGCGAATACACTTCATCCGCGGTCGGATGGGTTTTCAAATGCCGGAGAATATCCAGGATAACCCGGCGTTGTTGCGTCATGCGTTGCATAAAGGATTCAGTGTTTTCTGTCTTCATCGTACCAGTAACCATTCCTGTTATCAAGCTGTTCCATGCGGGAGGGCGGTTTGGGCCAGTAATAAAGCCCCGACCACCACCACGCTTTCCGACAAAGCACACGGAAGAATTTCATATTTCCCTTTGAAGGGGCCAAAGACTAAGGTATCCACCTGTTTTTTCAGGGGATTCAGCAGGACATCTCCCATGAGGGAGACCCCGCCGCCCAAGGCGATCCGTTCGGGATGAAACAAGGTAATGAGATTGGCAAGGCCGATTCCTACCGACCGTACGATAGATTCGATTTCATGCAAAGCCAGCGGGTCGTTCTGACGGGCGGCTTCCGCGAGGAGGGGACAGGTCAGGCGATCCGGGTGTCCATCGCATAGATTCCAAAGGGGGGTCTGTGGGGGGATGTTTAGCCGCCGGATGCGTTTTTCGATAGCCCATCCGCAAGCGATGTTTTCGAGTTTATCCGTGGCCCCCGGTTGGCCGGATGGATCGGGGACATAGGTATGGCCGATTTCGCCCGCGCCCAGTCCCTGCCCGTCATACAATCGGCCATTAACGATAATGGCGCCGCCAATGCCGCTGCCAATGTTCATGTAACAGAATTGTGTTGTGCCCCGGCCCGCGCCGCAACAATACTCGGCCCATCCTGCGGCATTGGCGTCATTGGCGATACAGGCGGGCAAGCCAAACCGCTCCTCTAGCCAGCGTTTGAGTTCAATGCCCTGCCATCCGGCGATTTGATGAGAGGTTAGAACAGTTCCTGTGGCGCTGTCCACCGGTCCGCCAAACCCCATTCCGATGGCAACGGGGTTTCCGAGCGAGGAGGCATGTTGTTCGATAATAAGGGCCAATTCTTTCTCGATCCAGTCGAGAATGCCTTGAGCGCCGGCTTCTTTGGATACAGCACCTCGGCGAACGGCTTCAATGGTTCCATCGGTACGTCCCAAGGCCACCTGAAGTTTGGTGCCTCCGGTTTCAACACCGGCAACTAAAACGGATTCAGAGGTCATTTCAACGCCTTCCAGCAACAACATCGGAGATTTTGACAATATGCAGGAAGGAAATGCAACCTCCTTTTATTGGTTTGCTGTCAAACCATTGCGGTGATGGTTGCTCAATCTTTGTTGAGATGCAGTTGCAGGGTGCCGATGGGGTCGGTGATAAATCCCTTCAGGCTGTCTCCGGCCCCGGGGTGATTGGCGGCTTTGGCCGGAATGTTTTTTGAAATGTGAACGACATGTTTCATAACCGTTGTTCCTTCACTGGGTTTATTTGCCCTTGTTGATGATGAAACTCTGTGTGGCGTTCATCTATTCCCGGAAAATGGTGGAATGTGGTTTATTTCTGGGCGGATTGATAGGCCTGAAAGGCGTCTTTTACCTTGGCCTCTTCTGCGGACCCGCGATGTACGAGCAAGCGGTAGCGCAGATGGAAAGATTCGCCGGGGTTGAGCGTGTGGGGTTCGGTGTGGGGCCACGACGCGCCCAAAAAGCCATAATGCCGCATAATCCAGCCGGGATGGGGATAACCGGGGTTGGCGGGATGTTGAAAAATGGCTACGCCGGACTGCTTGGCATCCCCTTTCACCATTGGGAAGGAGACATCCGCCCAGGGGGTTTCCGCACGGAGCTGGTCTTCGGATTGCGCGCCCCGGGCATCCGTGAAGTGCATGGGGAGGCGGGTGGCATCGGGCCGGAAACAGAATCCGCCATACCCCTTATTGGCGGTCTTGGCTCCCGCCAAAATGAACACCTCTTTGCTGACATTTTCCACGGTAATGTCAAAATCAATGGCGCGCGCCGTTTCCGAGGCGGGCAGCGCGGTGATGCGCACGGTTTCGCGAATCTTCGGGTCGTTGGGGGCCTCGTCAAACACCCAGGCGTTTTGCACGGCGATTTCCGCCTTGGCGTCCCCGGCCTCTTTGGCCAGCCATTTTTCATGCACTTGCCGCACGCCTTCGAGCGCCCACACATCAATCGTCTTGTCGCCGAGGGTGGAATTGGGCCACGCCCAGAATACTCCCCGGTGATGCCGGTGATCCGCGGGAAAGTCCTGGGTCATGATTTCCCCGTCGAGGCCGTAGAGGGGATGCAGATAACCGGCGCGCCGGAATTTTTCGGGAACGCCCTGCGGCGCCTCGACGAGCGCATAGTGATATACGAAGACCGGTTTTCCGTTTTCGAGCAGGGTCAACGCCTTGCCTGAGTCGTCCAAGGTGAACGCCGCAAACACGGCGGGGGCGCATGCCATCATTGCCATCAGCATCCAATACCGCATGAGTTATTCCTTCCTTGCTTGTTTCCACCGCCGATTATACACCATGGCGGGGAGTTGATTGTGAATCGCGCGCACCGGTAGGATTACCGGATTCCAGTTGGCGGACAAGTATGAATATTTTAGGAATATCGGCATTTTATCATGATAGCGCGGCGGCGCTGGTGCGCGATGGCGACATTGTGGCGGCGGCGCAGCAGGAACGCTTCTCCCGGAAGAAGCATGATCCGCGTTTTCCGAAGGAAGCGGTCGAGTATTGCCTGCGTGAAGGCGGCATTCACCTGCACGACGTGGATTTTATCGTGTTTTATGACAAGCCGCTGGTGAAATTCGAGCGCTTGCTGATGACGTATCTGGGCACCGCGCCCAAGGGCCTTCGCACGTTTTTCCAGCAGATGCCGCCCTGGCTCCGCGACAAGATCAACATGCGGAGGACCATCCGGGAGGAACTGGGCTATACGGGAGAAGTGCTCTTTTCAACCCATCACCTGTCGCATGCGGCGGCGGCCTTTTTCCCGAGTCCATTCGACGAGGCGGCGGTGCTGACCGTGGATGGCGTGGGGGAGTGGGCGACGACGGCGTATGGTGTGGGCCAAGGGAACCGGGTGAAACTGTTAAAAGAACTCAATTTTCCGCATTCGCTGGGGCTGTTGTACTCCGCGTTCACGTATTTCACGGGATTCAAGGTGAACAGCGGCGAGTATAAGTTGATGGGGTTGGCGCCGTATGGGGAACCCGTGTATGTGGATGTCATCAAGCGGGAATTGATTGATATCCGCGAGGATGGCTCGTTTCGGCTTAATATGAAATATTTCGACTATTGTGCGGGACAACGGATGACCAACCGGAAATTCGCGGCGTTGTTTGGCGGTCCCGCGCGCGCGCCTGAGAGCAAGATCACCCAGCGGGAAATGGATATCGCCCGGTCCATACAATGGGTGACGGAAGAAGTGATGCTTACACTGGCACGGCATGTGCATCGCGAGACCGGCATGAAGCATTTGGCGATTGCCGGAGGCGTGGGATTGAATTGTGTCGCCAATGGCCGGCTCCTTCGCGAGGGGCCGTATGAGGAGGTGTGGATACAACCCTGTGCGAGCGACGGGGGCAGCGCGCTGGGGGCGGCGCTGTTTGCCTGGCACCAGCTATTGGGCAAAGAGCGGGTGGCCGATGCCCGGCGGCAAAAGGCGTCGTACCTCGGGCCGGGATTTTCCGACGATGAGATTGAGGCGTATCTGAAGCAGGACGACATCCCGTATGAACGGGTTGCCGAGGAGAATCTCTCGGAGCACGTGGCGGAACTAATTGCGAACGAAAAGGTTGTGGGGTGGTTCCAGGGCCGCATGGAATTTGGCCCGCGCGCGCTGGGCGCCCGCAGCATTCTGGGCGATGCACGCTCCCGGACCATGCAGTCGGTGCTTAACCTGAAGATCAAGTTCCGCGAATCCTTCCGCCCGTTCGCCCCGTCGGTGATGCTCGATCACGCGGACGAATGCTATGATCTGCGGGGCCATGAAAGCCCATACATGCTGCTGGTGGCGGATGTGAAGAAGGAGCGGTTGCGCGAACTGTCCGAGGAAGACAAGCATGCACAGGGTTTTGACAAACTGCGTGTGATCCGCTCGGATATCCCCGCCGTAACGCATGTGGACAATTCCGCGCGCATCCAGACCGTGCGCCGCGAGGACCATCCCCGGTATTACGATTTGATGAGCGCTTTTTACAAGAAAACGGGATGCCCCACCATTATCAACACCTCGTTCAATGTGCGCGGCGAGCCCATTGTCTGCACGCCCAAGGAGGCCTTCACGTGCTTTATGCGCACCCATATGGATTTTCTGGTGCTGGGAACCTGCGTATTGGACAAAACCCGGCAGAAGCCCTGGGAGGATGAATCCGACTGGCGCGCGGAATATGAGTTGGATTAATGAAGAAGGAATGCCATGGGACTCATTAACATAGACACAAGCAGCCGGAAGGAGCAGCGCAAGTTCGGCATGATGATGGGGGTGGCCATCGCCGTCTTGGGGTTGTTGCGTTGGGGATTTCATGGTTTCGGGCATTTCCCGGTGTACTTCATGGCGGTGGCGGCGGTGCTGTTTCTTCTGGGGGTGGCCGCGCCCAAGATGCTCCAGCCGGTGTTTGTATTGTGGATTAAAATCGCCGAAGCGCTGAATTGGGTGTTAACGCACCTGTTCCTGGCGTTGATCTTTTATGGATTGATTACGCCGATACGAGGGTGTATCCGGGTGTTTGGCGAAGACCCCTTGAAGCGCGCGTGGCTTCCCAAGGATGCCACCTATTGGGAAGAGGCGGAAACGCAGCCTGAAGATAGAGAGCATTACCGGAATCAGTTCTAGGGACTGTACGTCCACCATGCAAAGTAAAACGCGATCAATGCCAGCAAAAAATAGAGCCAGTGCAGGCCGAACAGGAGGGCATGCCCCGTTATCCAGTCCGGTATGCGTCCGGGGAATAAAAAGGGCGCCAGAAACAATCCCAGCACGAACACGCCCGCAGTGAAATTCAGGGAGAAGATGGCGAGGGACACCGGGCCCCCATCCGCCCCGATCAAAGCGGCCGCCACGCCAAGCCCCATCACAATAATCCCCGCGAGAATAAACAGGGCGAAAAATTTCCGCTTTTCTTGTTGGTCCAAGCTGGGTAGCTCAATGGGCTGACGGACATTTTTCGGCAGGGCGGGAATTTGAATGGGATGTCCGCAATAGGTGCAGGTGGTGTTTGTGCCGGCATGGTCCATGGGGTAACTCATGGTGGCGGGGCAATTCGGGCATTGAACGTCAATTTTCTTCCCGATGATCACATACTTCGTGTCTGGCATATAACACTTCCTTGCAGCTACCTCCGGTCACTGGATGCTCCAAACCGCACCAAGAATACACAGCTTTTTCATTTTCGTCAACCCCTATGGGACAAATGAACTCCGAGTTTAGCGGCGTAGTGGATGAAATCCGGAGTGAAAACCGGTATGGTTATGAAAAAGAACGATTGGAGGACGCCCGTGGAGGCATTATCTACATTAAGGATCGAAACGCTATCGCGCCAGCATGAACTAATCGGTCTGCTGGTGCTGTTTGCCGCTGGATCGGCGTATTGCTTTTTGGGCTACCGGATTTTCCGGGTGGTGTTGGGCTTGACCGGATTTCTACTGGCGGGATTGACGGCGGCGGCCTTGGCGGGTTGGATAAGCTACGGGCATGTAATGAGCATGGCGATTGCCGGCGTGCTGGGCGGGTTGTGCGGGGCGGTGGCCTTGTTTTTCCTCTATCGCGCGGGCGTGTTTTTTGTGGGATTCCTCGGCGGGCTGATTATCGCCTTCCATGTTTTGCAAGGCAGTTCGGAATCGTGGGTGATCTGGGCGATCCTGGGCGCGGGGCTTGCGGGGGGCGTGATGGCGCTCGGGCTTGAGCCGTTGGTGATGACCGTGGCCACGGCGGTGATCGGCGCGTGGCTGTGCATGGTGTCGGGATTCTTTCTGCTCATGGAAACACCGTATGGTGAACCCTTGTCGAAGCCGGAGAACACGGCGGTGCTTTCCTGGGGGTTGTTGATTATTTGGGGTGTGATGGCATGCATCGGTATACTGGTGCAATACCGTACAGGGAAAAGCTCCAGGAAACAATAAGCGGAAGGGAGAACATCGAATGCGACTGTCAGGGTTTTTAATGCTTGCGGGCATATCCCTAAATGCCTTTGGTGCCACGTGTGTGTTTGATGCGGACCGCATGGCGGTCGTGAACGGGCAGCGCACCTTTATCCTGGGGCTCTATGATTCCAGTGATATTCCGGGCGCGCACGAGGCGGGGTTTAACCTGGTGCAGGTTACCGGTAAACCGGACCACCTGAAAACCCTGGCCGAACTCGGCATGTGGGGCTGGGTGAATACGGGCAGTTGGATTGATCTGAGCGTGGAACCGGAACAGCGCATGGCGGCGATGACCGCCGAGGTGGAGCGGATGCAGGCGGAACCCGCCATGCTGGTGTGGGAGGTGCCTGATGAAGCATTGTGGAATTGCTGGTATGGTCCGCACTGCTGGAGAAACGGGGAGGAACCCCGGAAATTGCGCGAAGCAATCAATGCTTTGGCGGACAAGGCCCTGGCGGAATCGCTGGACAAAGACCTTGCCCAGGCCCGTGAACTTTGGAAATCCGGGGATTATGCGGCTTCGGAGGCGTTGGCGGATGGGATTTGGCAACGCATGGGCAAGGAATCGCCCAATCCCGGATATGGCGTATCGAATGCCCCCGAACGCGCGGCGAAAATGTGCGCGGGCATGATGCAAGGCTATGAGAAACTCCGTGCACTGGACCAAAATCATCCCGTGTGGATGAATCATGCCCCGCGCAATCAGATTGCGCAGCTTGCGGCGTTCGGGAAAGCCGCGGACGCGGCCGGCTGTGATATTTATCCGGTTCCGTTCAGCCCGAAAGTGGGGCATTCAGATTTACTGGATCGGACCCTGTCTTCGGTTGGCGCGTATACGGACCGGATGCAGGAATCCATCCCCGGCAAGCCGGTATGGATGGTCCTGCAGGGGTTCGGCTGGAGCGATATTCAGGAGGGACTCAGCGAGGCGGACAAGAAGGAATTGCGCCGCCCCACGTACGCGGAAAGCCGGTTTATGGCGTTTGACGCGATTGTGCATGGCGCGCGCGGCCTGTTGTATTGGGGTACGTTCGCCGTGGAGAAGGGCGCGCCATTCTGGACGGATTTGGCGAAAGTGATACAAGAATTACGCGATTTGCAACCGGTGATTTCCGCGCCCGATGCGGAATTGAAGTTTGAAGTAATGTTTGAAGAAACATCGGGATCGGTGGACCGCGCCATCCGCGTGTTGCCCAAACAGGTGGGGGATCAGGTTTGGTTTCTGGTCGTGAATGAATGGACGGAACCGCTTGTCTACACCCTTGTGGGAATGAAAAAATTGAAAGGCATCCCCTATGCCGATACGGCCACAGGCGTAACGGCCTCCGTGCAGGATGGTGGAGGATTGCATCTGCGGATCGGCCCGCACGCCGTGCAGGTACTCAAGCCTGGCAAATAGAATGAGTAGGTCGAAGCGAAGTTTTTCGGACAAGTATGTTCCCAGGATGCAACTTGGAAAGGGCTGGCGGATAGCCGATGGCTGATCGCTGACAGCAAACAGGGGCAATGAGTCCATGGAATGGCGGCAGGAATGGCGGGATTGGCGTTTGGCCCTGAAGAATCTGGTGTTTCCGGTTTTTTGCCAGATATGCGGGGAACGTCTGTTGACGGACGAGAACGGATTCTTTTGTGCGCGGTGCTGGGAGTCGAGCCCGCGCATTGAACGGCCTTTTTGCCCGTTATGCGGGCGTCCCCATGCGGGCGTGGTGGGTATGGCATCGCAATCGAATTTTCCCTGCGCCGAGTGCCGGGCACGGCCCAATCCCCATATCCGGCGCGTGTACGGTCCGGCGCAATTCGAGGGGGCGGTGGCGATGGGCATAAAGTTGTTCAAATTCCATGGCCGGAAACGAATGGTTGTCCCGCTGGTTGAGGTATTAAAAGAGTACATCCGGCGGGAAATGGAGCCGGGGGCCTATGATGCGCTGATTCCGGTTCCATTGCACCGGGTGCGGGAACGGTCAAGGGGGTATAACCAGTCCCGGCTTTTGGCCCAAGGCGTTTTGGGCGAGTTCCCGCGTGCGGTGCTGGATGAGTCGCTGTACCGGATTCGCCCGACCCGCACGCAAAGCCTGCTCACCGGCACGGCGCGCGAGGCGAATATCCGGGGTGCGTTTGCGGTGACCGGCTGCGCCTTGAAGGGTAAAGGCGTGCTGTTGGTGGATGACGTGGTGACGACGGGGGGAACCGTGAAGGAGTGTGCAAAAACGCTTCGCCGGGCGGGTGTGCAATGGGTGGATGTGCTGGCGGTGGCGTTGACGGTCTAAGACGGGCTGTGGAACACCCCGCCCTGCACATAAACTCAGGGGCTTACTTGATGTCCGCGGTTAGTTTCTTGAATAACGCGGAAATGCCATCGATTTTTTGCAGCTTGACCAGCCGCAACCCATGACGTTTCAGTTTGTCGAATGCGTCTATTTTGTCCTTGGCGACAATGCGCCCGGACTCAACGTGGCCTTCGTTGTTATTGGAAACAGCGGTGTACTCAAATACCGGCATGAGAAAACCTCCTTGCCATCAGTGATTGTTTTAATGAGTACTAGTTAGGAATATTACATACCAACCACCGGGGCAACCTTCCCCGAAATCATGCCGATTCAATTATCCGCCGTTTGCAGGCCAAAAGACTTATAGCAGAAATCCAGGGTTAAGTCAACCCTTTTTTGTGATCTTCCTTACAAATAACGTTCATATTATTTTCCGCCGAGGGCCGGCTGCAATTGAATTTGGAGGTTTTCCAGCTCCGATTTCAAGTTTTGCCGGATTAATTCGGCGAGGGCATTTTTCTCGATGTCGTTGGCCGGACGTTTGGCGAACTCTTGCGCGGCGGCGCCAAACCCGCTCCCGCTGAGGGCTTGCGCGTTCTCCATGATGTTTTGTTTGAGATCCTGGGTTCTGAAGCGGATGTCGTTGAGGCCGCGATTGCGGAGTTGGTATTCGTTGGGGAATTCATCGGACACACGGTTGTACGCCTCTTCCGCCTGTTTGAGCAGGGCGATGGCTTTGGCGAAGTTGCCGTTCAGGCCTTCCTGTTCGGCCTGGGTTTGGAATTCCCGGGCGAGCGTGAGGGCGTCTTGATTGGCGGCGAGGCGCGCGTCGCGGGCGGCGATGAGGGATTGGGTTTCGAGGCGGCTTTTTTCCGCCAGGGGATGAAGGGGATTGGCGTCGACGGCGTTTTGGAAGGCTTCGAGGGCGGTTTCGAGTTTTTTTGTGCGCAGCGCGTCCTGGCCGCGGCGAATATTATATTCGGCGATTTTTTCCATGACATCGCGGCGTTCGGGGGCGGCGATGCGAACCGCATTGTATTCTTCCATGGCGCGTTCGAAGAGCTCGGCGTTGTAATACATGTCGCCGATTTTGATTCGCATTTCAACGGACACGGGGGCGAGATCATTCAAGCGTTCCGCGGCACTGTCGATTTCGCCGGTGTTTTTCCGCTGGATGTAGAAGGAGTAGGCGTCGAGGACATAATCCTGCAACTGCGTTTCGGAAATATTCCCCGGCAGCGTGTTTTTCGTCAGAATGGTATACCACGTGTCGGCGACGGCGCGCACCGAACGGCTGGCGTCGTTCGAGAGATTGGCGCCCGCGATGCCGGCGAAGCCGCGCCCGCTCTGGTATTCTCGGACGATGGCGTCGTTTTGCAGGCGTGCGTCACCCAGGACGGGGGGGAAGTACAGCCGGGGGTCCACCAATTGCCGCGTGCCGCTTTTGAGGGTGACGCCTTCGATATTGTTTTCCACATCGGCGTAATAGAGGTTGGCGATGGCGGGTCCGGCGCCCTGCAAGGGGGCGGTGGCGACGGCCACCAGTTTTCCGAGCACGCCGAGGCGGTAAGCGAAGTAGGCGTCGACCCGTTTGGTTTTGACTCGTTGCAGCAGGCGCATTTCCATGTCGATGGCTTCGATGGGATTGTTTTCGAGGTTGGGGTAGGTGATGCGCAGCACCTCATTCGAGATCATGGCGCCGGTGCGCAGGTCTTTTTCGAGCCGTTCGAGCGGGATGCTTTCTTCTTTGGAGATCATATAGAGGGCATTGGAGACGATGGAGAGCTGGGTCCGGGGCCCCCAGGCGTCACCGGTTCCCGCCATGAGGATGGCCAAGCCAAGTATGATAAGCAGCCGGGGTTTCATGATGTGCCGCCCTCCTTGTTTTCCGCCGTTTCAGGGGCCGCGGCCGAAGCCTTGGCGCCCTCTTCTTTTGGGGCCACGGTTTGTTGTATCTGGTTTACCAGGAGCTGGACTTCTTCGGCGCGGGTATTTTCCTTGTTGGGCCCGAGAAGTTCGAGGTATCGTTTGAGTTCGGTGAGCCCTTCCGCCATGCCGCCGCGATTCACGGACAACAGGCCGAGTTCCAGGTGGGCCGCGGGGTAGCCAGGTTCTTTCTGTACGGCATTGCGGAAGGCCTGCAGGGCGGCGATGGAATCATTGGTAAGAAGCGCCAGGCGCCCTTGAAGGGTGAGCAGGCGCGCGGAGGAAAGGCCGAGCGTGTTGGCGCGCTGGATGTATTCCGCGGCGCGCTGTGTATTCTCTTGTTGAAGGTAGATCAGGGCCAATTGCACCGCGGCCTCCCCGGCGTAGGGCCCGCTTCCGTTCGCGATGCGATCAAACTCCGCCATGGCTTCGGTGTCCAGATTATTGGCATCGAGGCACAGGGCATAAAAAAACTGGGCGTCGGGACTGGCGTCTTTGGCCGATTTGATGTTACGGAAGAGCGAAAGGGCTTCTTCCATATTGCCGCCGGCCATTTGCAGCAGGGCGAGCCGCATTTGGGCGGCGGTGGAAAGGCTGGTCTTTTGTTTCAGGGCCGTGGCGAGGGCGGCAACGGCTTCTTCGATAGTGCCGCCCAAGGAGAGGGTCATGCCCAAAGCAGCAGCGGTATCGCCGTTGTCCGGCATGAGTTGCGCCGCCCGTTCGAGCGCCTCGATGGCGCCGGGATAGTTGCCTTGGAGGGCGAGGGAAACGCCGAGCATGCGATGGGTTGGGGCATGTCTGGGGTCGAGGGCCACAGCCTTTTGCAGGGCCTCGGTCTGGCCGGTCAGGTCGTTGATGGTGCCCAAGGCCAGGGCCAGCATGTACCAGGCGCGATGATTTTCCGCATGATTTTCCACGAGCCGCCGCAAGGCGGCGATAAGGGCGTTGTGCCCCTGTTCTTTTTCATTTTTCCCGGCGGCGAGCACCGCGAACCAAGCCGCTTCTTCATTTTTGGGGTCCTGTTTCGAGGCATTCTCAAATGAAACGGCGGCATTGTCGAATTGCTGATTCTGCCACTGGAGCTTGCCGAGGGTCAGGAAAGCCTCGACATTTTCCGGGTGCCGTTCCGCGTATTTTTGGAGCGAGGCGATGGCGCCCAGGGGATTGCTGGCCGCCATTTTCTTGGCTTGGGCGATGGGGTCTTGAAGAAGGTAGTACAACAGCCCGCCCACGCCCGCGATGACCAGGAAAACGAGCACACCGGCGCCCAGGAGGGGCAGCCAGCGGCGGGGAGGGCGGATCGTTTCCGGCGGTTGTTCTTCCGCGACTTTCTGCCCGGTGAGCAGGTTGGTTCCGCAGCGCACGCAGATGATGTCGCCCTCTTGCACGGGGCTTTTACAGGCGGGGCATTGGTGACGGGGAGCGGAACGCCCGCTTGCGCCTCCTGCTTGCGGCGGACGCGTATGGAGCGGGCCTCCGCAATGCGGGCAGGCGGCGAGTTTCGGGTCGGTCAATTTGCCACAATAGGGGCAGCTTGTCATGTTTGCCACGGCGGTTACCTCACCGTTGTGTGCTTCCCAGGCGGCGCATCAGCTTTCGTGCTCCGGCAATTCCGTGCCACAGGCCTTGCACGCGGTCTCGCTCAGCAGATTGCGTTTGCCGCACTTGGGGCAGCGTTTCAAAAATAACGATGGCACGCTAATCAACGTGACCACCGCAATAATACTTATCATGACGGCCAGGTACAACGTTTTCACGGATGATTCCAGAACCTCCCTGGTTGTCGAGCCTCCGGGACATTCTCCGCCATAAGGCTATTCCTTCCCCCCCCTGGGCGGCGCGTTCCGGAGTTCCCGGTAATCCGTTTTATAGGTGGATTTGCCTTCGTTGGCGAATTGCCGCTTTTTCGGCTTGTATTTGATGCGCAAAGGACGATACCGCCATACAAGGAGGATAATAATAAAAACCGCGGCAATTTCCACATACAGGACCCACGCCGGGTTGTAGGCTTCCTTATCCCAGAACTGCACGAGGGGGATGGCCCAATCCGGAGCATCCATGGGCTTGCCGTCTTCCTGGAGCGCTTTCATCGAGGAGTTTTCCGCGAACCAGCGGGTAACCGCCACGCCGATATAGAAGGCGCAGTGCATCAGGCTCAGATAAATGCACGTCTCGAGGGTATAAAAAATGATGGGAAGGGAATATTTCCGCGTGACATAGAGCAAGGGAAGGACAATAATGGCCCCGATTACATAATACAGGTAAAACTCTTTCAGATGGGTCAACACAAAGTCCATAGGGCCGGTTCCTCTGTCATGCAAATTTCCTGATTTGAGTGTAGCACAGTACCCGTAATCTTGCAAAGGCTTTTGCGCGAGTACGGTGGGGCATATTGGGGTGGTTGCAAAGATTTATTGCCGCATTTCACGTTTGCAGACAGTTGATCGATAGGTATCAAAGGTGGCATAGTCATGATAAACATATGAAGTGTGTGAATAATGTTTCGGCATGAGAGAGTGTGTCTTCGTATAAAATTAGAGCAAAAAACAGCAGGAAAAGGGTATAATGCCCGTAAAGGTGATAGAAATTTTAAGGCTGCTGGAACGTGATGGTTGGCGCTTATGTGGCACGCGTGGAAGTCACAGACAATACATACATGCAAAAAAGCCAGGAAGAGTTACCGTAGCTGGAAAACTCTCCGATGACATTGCCCCTGGAACGCTTAACAGTATTCTGAAACAAGCTCAACTCAAGAGGAACGAATGATGGAGTACGGCATTGTGATAGAAAGGGCGGGGGACAACTATTCCGCGTATGTGCCGGATTTGCCTGGATGCATTGCAACGGGGGACACTATCGAGGATATTGAACGGGAAATCAGACTGGCGATCCAATTTCATCTGGATGGATTGCGCGAAGACGGGCAGACTATTCCCGTGCCAACGGCAATTTGCGAGACCGTGACGGTGTAAAGCAAATAAAACCATTTTGCGTTATTTGGGGTCTATGGGGTAAGATATTTCCTGTTTTTCGTGAATTCAGGGTCAAACGCAGCAAGAGAGGACATGCTATCCATGGCTACAGAGCATACGGAAAAGAAACAGGCCGTGAGCCGCCGCACGTTCATCCGGAACGCGGCAACGGCGGCGGTGGGCACGGCGGCGGTATCGGCGGTGACGATGCAAACGGCGAAGGCGGAGGTGTACAAGTCGATTCTGCCGCAAACGGTGCTGGGCGCGAATGAGACGGTCCGGTTGGGCATGATTGGCATCGGGACCATGGGCCGCAATCATATGAAGGCGATATTCAAGCGCGAGGATTTGAAACCCGTCGCCCTTTGCGATCTGTATCCCCGCAACTTGGAGAAGGCGGCCGGCATGCTTGGCCAGCGTTTTCCGGAGTTGACGCCCACGCAGCACAAAGACTTCCGGGAAGTGATTGACAACAAGGACGTGGACGCGGTGCTGATTGCCACCTCCGACCACTGGCATTGCCTGTGCACGTTGTATGCCGCGGAAGCCAAGAAGGCGATTTATTGCGAAAAGCCGCTGTCAACGACGATTGAAGAAGGCCGGGCAATGGTGGAATCGGTGCGGCGCAACAAGGTGGTTTTCCAGGGCGGCACGATGCAGCGCAGCGGCCCGCATTTCCAGGAAGCGGTGGCGCTAATCAAGAGCGGGTACATCGGAAAGATTTCGCGGGTCGAGACCTTTAATCATGAGAATACCCCCATCAAGGGATTTGACTTGGTGGAAGGCCACGACAATATCAACGACCCCAAATGGGCGGGGCTGGATTGGGATTTTTATCAGGGCTGGGTTGAACACAAACCCTTCGACATCAACCGCTGGATTTACAATTTCCGGTGGTATCTGGATTATTCCGGCGGAAAAATCACGGATTGGGGCACCCACTTGATCGACATTGCCCTGATGGCGATGGGCGAAGAAAAACAGCCGAAGTCGGTCGTGGCCGTGGGGAAAAAATTCCTGGTTGAAGACCTGCGCACCACGCCGGACACCCTCGAAGCCCTCTGGGAGTTCGATGATTATGTCCTGAGTTTCAGCAACCGCGTATGCAACGGTTATCTGCCCAAAGGCTACCAGGACCATGGCATTTTGTTCCATGGCACCTTGGGCACCATGGTGCTGGACCGCGGCGGTTTTGAGGTGATTCCGGTGGCGAATAACGAAGGCTGCGAAGCCAAGAAAGTGCAGAATCCGGCCGATGTGACCTTGTGGTACGACATTCACTGGCAGAATTTCCTCGATTGCATGAAATCCGGCCAGGACCCCACCGTGAACGTGGAGCAATTGTATAACACCACGCGGGTGTGCCATATGGGCACGTGCGCTTATGTCGCCGACGGAAAACTGAAATGGGATGCCGCCACCGAGAAGTTTGTCGGCGAGGATGAAGCCACGAAGCGCGGCAACGAATGGGCGTATCGTCCATACCTTAACGGATGGAGTCTGAAGGCCCCCTTCCGCGTCGCGTAAAAAATCGTCTGATGGGAATTTACACGGCATGCCGGCCCCCCGGCATGCCATTTTTTCCACACTTGGCGCACCACTCCGGTCACCCCTCCGCCTGCATCACCCTTGGCCGTGCCGGCCACGATAACAATGCAAAAAACAGATTGTTCGGCCATGATTCCATCCTGAAAACCATATACCCCTTTTGTCATCGTTTCAGCGCGGCGAGGAGTTTCCAGGCGGTTTTTTCCCAGGAATATTTGCCGGAGGTGGTGCGGCCCTGGCTGATGCGCTGTTTGCGTTGGGCCGGGGTTTGTTCCATGGACCAGCGCACGGCCTGTATCATGGAGGCATCGCTGGCGGCATTGTAGAAGAAGGGGGTGTCGCCCGCCAGTTCGTGGGCCGCGTTGGCGTTGGGGGTAACCACAATCGCCCCGGCGCGGAGCGCCTCCAATACCCGCATGCCGCTTCCGTCATGCACCGCCGGATATAAACAAGCCGCTGAATGCTGATAGAGCGAGGCCAATACGCTGTGGGTGTATTCTTCCACCCGGATAGTCTCCGGTCCCCAGGAAGCGGGTTCGGTTTCTAGGGGCGGACCCGCGATAACCAAAAGATAGGGGAGATCGGCGCCCCGTTTTTTGATGGCGGCACATGCGGCGGGCATATGCGGGGCGGAGGCGGAATCCAGGAACAACATGATGTAGGGCGAATCCACCAACCGGGGTTGCGCGGTGTTTAGCCCTGCATCCACCCCCGGATGCGCCACCACGCCTTTATCCAGGGGTGACTCGAAGAATTCCAGGCATTTGCGCCGCATGAACTCCGAGGGCACCACCACGGCCCGCGCCTGGACGCAGGCGCGTTTTGCGGCTTTAATCGCGGAGCCGGGGCTGGCCAATTCGTCCCGCCACGCGTTCAGACCCAGGGTATAAAGCACGGTGGGGACGGGGGAACTGGCGGGCGCGGTTTCCAGGGGGGAGAGCAGTACGTCAATCTTGGCCTGTTTTGCGGCAGCCGATAAATCCGGGTCCCCGCCGGAGCGCCCGAAACCGCGTCCATGCGCTTTCACCCGCACCCGCATCCAGCCTTCGTAGGCCGCATGATTTTCCTCGTGCGTGAAAATGACAAAACGGGTATTGTCCTGTGCGCCCCGGATCGTGTCCAGGATGCGCCGCAGATAGTGCTCTTCATACCCTGCGTGAAGCCCTTCGGGCTGTACTGTGTTTATGCCTGCCAACATCCGCTAACCCTGCGCCTGCTCCGTATGCCTGACTTTATTCAATATAGCCCAGACTCTTGAGACGGTTCCGTATCTCCGCCTCCTCTTCCGGCGACATCCATCCGTCTTTCAACTCCAGCAACCCCTTGGACGCCAGAAGGTCCAACACTTTTTCCGCGGCAAAGTCGGGGGAATCGTTCGGTTCCACCGTGATCCTCAGTTCCAGTGTCTCACCGCACGGCTCGGTAAATGAAACGATGCTCTTTGACTGCGCGGCGGCTTGGCCCAGGGTTTCCAGACGCTGGACCACCTTGGCCGCCACAGTCTCCGCATGGACACCTGTCAGGTGAAGCTGAATCGAACCTTCCATCATCGGCCTATCCGGTTATTTCGCGGCGCCTGTGGCCCAGCGAATCAGGATTTGCGCCACCTCATGCCGCGTGAACTCGACGGGCGGCTCTTCGCTCCGGCCCAGCATTTCCCGCACCTTGGTTCCGCTGAGGAATACATGGTCCTCTTTGCCGTGCGGGCAGGTCTTGATCGAGGCCATGTTCCCGCACGCCTTGCAGAAAAAGGAATGGTCGAAGAACAGGGGCGTGATGCCGAGTTCCTTGGGGTCGAATTCATCAAAAATATAGTGCGCGTCATACGTGCCGTAGTAATTGCCCACCCCGGCATGGTCCCGGCCCACGATAAAATGCGTGCATCCGTAATTTTTTCGCACGATGGCGTGCATGATCGCCTCGCGCGGCCCCGCGTACCGCATGTTCACCGGCATGATGGACAGCATGGTGTGGTCATGGGGATAATATTTCTCCAGCAATGCCTGGTAGCATTCCATGCGGACCTCTCCCGGAATATCATCACTCTTGGTGGTGCCCATCAGCGGATGAATCAACAGCCCGTCGCATACTTCCAGGGCGCATTTCGTCAGATATTCATGGGCGCGGTGAATGGGATTGCGCGTCTGAAAGGCCACAATCCGTTTCCATCCCCGTTCTTCAAAGGCCGCGCGCGTCTCGGACGGCGTGAGGTTGTATTCCTGAAACTCGATTTCCCGGGCCTTCAGCACGTCCAACTCGCCCGCCAGGAAGACCGGCCCCAGCGACATGGTGTACGCCACGCCGGGATGCGCCGGGTCGGTGGTGCGGTACACCTTCTCCGCCAGTTCCGTCTTGTCCACGCTGAATTTCTCGGCCAGATGCAGAATGGCCACCAGATCGCCCCGGTCGTCTTCGATGGCCACTTCTCCGCCGATGGACAAGCGATCCGCATCGGCTTGGGTCACGGACAACAAGATCGGGATGGTCCAGGGAATCCCCGGGCGCAGGCACATCCGGTCTAGGGCGTTGCGGGTTTGTTCCTCGTTCATAAAGCCCTTCAAGGGGCTGAACATCCCCTTTGCGATGCAATCAATATCAAAGGCGGTGTAGGTGTCCACCGTGATTTTGGGGAGCGTTTTCGCACGGTCCAATGCCGCTGTACGCGCTTCCCCCGTTAAAATGCGATTGATCAGTTCGCCGCCATGCGGTGCAATGGACATGTCCTATCCTCCTGAGGGTTTACACGTGACTAAATCGGAAAGAAAATCGTCTGGATTATAGCAACCTTGGGAACATAGCTCAAAAAGCCCCGTTAACCCATCGTGCAACTGTTCTTTTGCCTGCGGGATAACATATACTAGTGGCACGTGAGGAATTCCGGGGCGGCGGGTACTATGGGCGGAGGAATTGGACATCGAATGACAGAGGAAGCGGAGATAAGCGTGTTTTCGCCGGCTCGGCTCGGGCGGTTCTGCATTGAGGCCGTGACCGAGATGGGGCGTATTGCGCTCTTTTGCGGAAATGCCTTCCTCAAAACGGTTGCGCCCCCTTATTCCTTCCGCCGTATCCTGCAACAGGTCCACTTCATCGGCATGAAATCCCTTTTTGTGGTCGCACTGACCGGCCTCTTCACGGGTATGGTCCTTGGCCTGCAACTTTACTATGTCCTGGTTCGATTAGGCTCGGAAACGGTTCTGGGCGTGGCCGTCGCGTTGTCGCTCATCCGTGAATTGGGCCCGGTGCTCACGGCCCTGATGATCACCGGGCGGGCCGGTTCGTCCATGGCCGCGGAACTTGGCATTATGCGCATCTCCGAGCAGATAGACGCTTTGGACACCATGAACATAGACCCGGTCAAGTACCTGGTAAGCCCCCGGCTCGCCGCCTGCATTATCTGTTTTCCCCTGTTGACCGCCATTTTCGATGTCATTGGCATCCTTGGCGGATACCTGACTGGCGTCCTGCTGCTGGGTACGAATTCCGGGACCTATATGTGGCGCATGGAAGCCGGTGTCACGGCCCAGGATGTCTTCGGCGGATTTTACAAGTCTCTGGTGTTTGCCATCATTGTATGCATCATCTGCTGTTACCAGGGGTATTCCACCCATCTGCGCCGGGAAGGCTTCGGGGCGCGCGGTGTGAGCCTGTCCACCACCACCGCCGTCGTCATGTCGAGCGTGCTGATTCTGATTTCCGACTATGTATTAACCTCATTTTTACTGTAGGGCGGCCATGAGCGAACCTTTAATTCAATTTCAAAACATCCACAAAGCCTTCGGAGCCCAGCATGTTCTCCGGGGATTATCCCTGGATGTTGAACGAGGGAAAGTCACAACGATTATTGGCCGCAGCGGCATCGGTAAGAGCGTCTTGCTGAAACATGTCGTGGGTCTCATAGAGCCTGACCAGGGCGCCATTTTCCTCGAAGGCCAAAACCTCCTGAAACTGTCCCAGCGCGCACGCCGCGCCCTGAAAAGCCGGTTCAGCTATATGTTCCAACAGATGGCGCTGCTGGATTCATTAACCGTCTACGAGAACATCGCGCTGCCCTTGCAGGAATGTACCCGGCTCCCCAAGGGAAAAATACGCGAAAAGGTGATGGAAATCGTGGAGGTAATGGAACTGGGGGACACCCTGGCCAAGTATCCTTCGCAGCTTTCCGGCGGCATGAGCAAGCGCGTTGCGTTTGCCCGTGCGCTGGTTACCGACCCCGAAATTGTGTTGTTTGATGAACCGACCACCGGGCTTGACCCCGTGCGTAAATCCATGGTACACACTATGATAGCGCAACACCAGCAACGCAAGGGGTTCACGGCGGTGGTGGTGAGCCACGATATCCCGGATGTTTTTGATATTTCCCAAAAAGTGGCCATGCTGGAAGAAGGAGTTATTATCGCCGAGGGCGCGCCGGAGGCCATTCGCTCCAGCGCCGACCCCCGGGTAAGCCTGTTTATTGAAGGAAAATACGATTCCCAAGTGGACCTATGAACGATTCTGAAGGATAATGTGTATTATGGATAAGGTAATGAGGCAGCTATGAAAAAAGGCACGCTGGAAATGGGTGTGGGAGTTTTTGTGCTCCTCGGATTGATCTGTATTGCATATCTGACCATCAAGTTGGGCAAGATGGAATGGCTCAACAACGATGTTTTCCGGGTAACCGCGAAGTTTTCCAGTGTCACCGGTCTCAAAGAGGGCGCGGTGGTGGAAATCGCGGGTGTGCAGGTGGGCAAGGTCGAACGCATCACGCTTGATCCCCAAAACATGGTGGCGAAGGTCGTGATGAAAATCCGAAACGGGGTCGAGTTGGACGAAGAAACCATCGCCTCGGTAAAGACTTCCGGGCTAATCGGCGATAAATATATCCGGCTGCAGCCCGGTGGCGGGCTGGACATGCTCAAGGATGGCGGCCAGATTACCGAAACGCAGGCCGCCGTTGACATGGAAGAATTGGTCGGAAAATACGCCTTTGGCGAAGTTAAAAAATAATTCGGAGATGATTGAAATGAAATGTGGTGTGGCCATTGTTGCAGTAGCGGTAATGTTGGGAATGATGGCATTGCCCGCAAGGGCGGATGACCAACAGGATATACGGAAAATGATGGAAACGGCCATTGACAAAACCATTTCCACTTTGGCGGATCCTGAACTGAAAGGGGACGCCAAGCGCGAGGAGCGCCGCACCCGGATTCGTAATACCCTGCTGGCCCTCACCGACGCCCGGCGTGTCAGTATGCTCGTGTTGGGCCGCCAGCGGAGTAACTTTTCAGAGGCCCAACTCAAGGAATTCACCGATACCTTTGCCCAATTGGTCTTTGTCACCTACATTCAGAACCTTGAAAAATACACCGACCAGAAAGTGCAGATTGTCTCCGTGGACGTGCAGCAGGACGGCAAAGCCTATGCCGTCACCAAGGTTGTGTCGAAAGACAAGGAATTTCCTGCGGATTTCAGCCTTTTCAAAGACGAACACGGGGAATGGAAGTGCTACGATGTGAAAGTCGAAGGGGTGAGCATGATCAGCAACTACCGGAGCCAGTTCAACGAACTGCTGATCAACAGGACCCCCGATCAGATCATCGCGCATTTGAAAGAGAAGGTGAAGGAAAATGAGCAAGCCCATTAGCCTCTTGTTGGTGATTTGCCTGTTCGCGGGGTGTGCCACCACCTCAAAATCCGCTCAGGATGGCGCGCCCAAGAAGGACGAATCCGCCCAACCCGCCGCCCCCATCGCCAAGGAAGCGGAATCTCCGGGTCTTGAAGCGGCCGCTTCAGACGACGCGCTGCTGGAAGGGCTGGAGAGTGAATACAAGAGCGAAAATACCGCCGAAGATGTCAAAAACATGAAGGACCCCTTGAAACCCTGGAATTTGGTGTGGTTCCACTTTAATGACAAGCTCCATTTCTGGGTGATTCGTCCCGTGGCCATCGGATACGGCAAGGTGGTGCCCAAACCCGCCCGCACCGGCCTCAACAACTTCTTTGAAAACCTTCAATTCCCCGACCGCCTCATCAGTTGCCTCTTGCAGGGCCGGTGGAAAGACATGGGGATTGTCTCGGCCCGTTTCGGGATTAATACCACTGCGGGCGGCCTGGGCTTTTATGACTTTGCTGAAAAAAAATGCGGCATGAAAGAACGTAACGAGGATTTTGATCAGGCCTTCGGAAGATGGGGCATCGGGCAAGGGTATTACCTTGTGTGGCCTCTATTTGGCCCGTCTTCCTTGCGCGGGACGGTGGGGCTCGCGGGGGACATCGCCGCCAATCCCCTCACTTGGATTCCCTGGCCGCGTGCCGCTTCCATGGGCGTTTCCACCCTCAATACGGTTAATGCCACCTCGCTCAACCCCAACCAGTTGAAAGAACTCAAAGGCGTCGCCCTCGAACCCTACGTTGGCCTCCGCCAAGCCTATTACGAGAACCGAAAGAAACTCGTCGCGGAATGAGGGGCGCCTCCGCCCTGGCGTTGACGCAAGCGCCAAAGACGGTTACAATGAGGCCCAGGAGTCCTGTGAAGTGCACGGGCACATCCGGTTGGGAGCCTCAAAATGAAAACAGTGACGCTGGTAACGCCGTGTTACGACGAGATAGAAGTCTTGCCGGCGTTCTATGAGCGTGTGCGGCAATTGGCTCCCCAACTCCCACACCATACCCTCGAAATCCTCTTTGTGAATGACGGAAGCCGCGATGGCACCGATATGTTGCTGGACACTCTTGCGGCCCGGGACCCGCACGTGAAAGTGCTCCATCTCGCGCGCAACAGGGGCCACCAGGCGGCCCTGACCGCCGGACTGGATTTCGCCGAAGGCGACATCATCGTCACGTTGGATGCCGACCTCCAGGATCCCCCCGAAGTCATTCCCGAACTGCTCGCAAAGCTTGAAGAAGGCTTCGATATCGTTCATGCCCAACGCGCCGTCCGGAAAGGGGAGACCCGGTTCAAAAGGGCCACGGCCCATGTGTTCTACCGGATGCTGAACGCTATTGCCCGTGAGCCCCTGATCGAGGATTACGGCGACTTTCGCGCTTTCACCCGCCCCGTGTTAATGGCCGCCCGCGGATTTCGCGAGCAGCACCGTTTCCTTCGCGGGACCTTTGTGCTGCTGGGATTCCGCCAAGCCCTTTTGCCTTATCAACGGGCGGCCCGCTCCGCCGGGAAAACCAAATTTCCACTGCGAAAAATGCTGTCCTTTGCCCTGGATGGAATGGTCTCCTTTAGCTCGGCCCCCTTGCGGAGCCTGCTGTGGTTTGCGTTTATTCTCTGGGGGATCAGCCTCGCGTTCACGACGCGCGCCCTCATCGGTCATTTCATTCTTCATAGAACGGTGCCCGGCTGGACCTCCCTCGTGGTGTTGTTGACCTTTTTCACCGGGCTGAACCTCTTTTCCCTCAGTGTCGTGGGATTGTACGTGGGCCGCACGTTTGAACAGGGGCAGCATCGTCCCTTGTATTGGTGCCGCGCCATCCGGAATATTGACCTGAGCGCCCTTTCCGGCTCGCTGGAGGTGGAACTATCCCGCCGGATTCTCGATTCCCATGAAGGCACCCCTTCCAAAAGCAGTGAAGACCATTTGCAATAGCAACCGTAGAATTCAGATTGAAATATTGTCCAAGCGTTTTTCAATATTTTTGATCAGATTCTGAACATCTTCGAGGAGATGATCGCGGTTGAGAGGTTCATCTCCTTCAGGCAACATCTCATATCGAAATCGTACTGCATATCCGCTTAGATCCAATAATTCCCAATAGTCGTTTACGGATTCTCCATAGCTTTCAAGTGTATGCATTAATAAGCTCAGGTCATGCGTGAATGGGTGTGTATACCCCAGATGACTTATCCATGATTTTAGCGCCTTTTCTACCGCTTGTTGCGCATGAAAACCAAAAACGCGGTCGTCAAATATGTCTTGATTCAACATATGCGCCAAGGCTTTCAAGTCACTTTTAGCGGCAAGGAGCAATTCTTGAGCGAGTTCATGACCGGGCATACAAACGCCTCCCCTCCTGCAGGCTTGTCGCAACAATATGACCGGGAATATTCCGCCAGTGTTCGACCTCAGATCGTGTAAACACCAGGATATCTTTTGCCACCGGATATGAAGCCAAACTTCGATAGAGATGGCCAGTCATACGTCTTCTCTTTTTGGCCGCATCGGAATCTGGAACCACTACCAGGAAATCCACATCGGATTTTGGGTGTTCGGTGCCTCTGGCATATGAACCAAATAAGACGATTTCATCGGGATGCACAGCCTCCACAATGACATTGGTCATAGATCGTAAAACGATTTCGTCCATCCTGTGATCCCTCAACTTGACAATCGCCATTAAGTATATGCATTTCCCCTGTAGACACACATCTTTTTAATGATGTGTTGCCCGGTTCAGCGACGTTATTTTTTTGATTCTTCAATGGTCTTCGGCACGACCTTGTCATAATTGGGGTCGGCATCCAGCGCGCCGTTGCCATTGGCCCACGACAGATTCTCGCTGACCACCTTCTGGAAGTCCGGGTTGCTCCAAACATCCTCGCGGTGCCCCAGCGCATTATAGAGCACCCGTCCGTTGCCATACGCCCGGCACCAGATGATCGGGTAGCTGGGACGGTTGTATTTTTCAAAGTCCTTTTTTCCTCGCACACTGCTGGGATCGAGGAGTGCTAAAACATGTATCTTCTCGGTATTCAAATTCATCGAGATATACCATTCATCCCGAAGTGTCCATCCGTCCTTGAGGCTGGCGATGGCGGGATGCCCCTTGCTCACGACTTGCAGCGTGCCCTTGAATTGCGGGCCGTGGGTTTCAAACTCACCGCCGATCATCTCCACATACGGAGAAATGACATTGTCCTTGGAATGGAACGAGTCATTGGCGTTGTGATAGCCGATGAAGCCATTGCCCGCCTTGATCCATTCGAGCAACTCATTCACGCCGTTCGGCCCCATGACCGGCTGGCCGTCCGTGCCTAATTCCGTAAGATAGCCCGTGGTGCAAAACACCACCACATTGTACTTTTTCAGGTTTTCCGCGTTGATCAGGCCGGCATCCTTCGTGCAGAGAATCGTCCCGCCCATTTTCTGCACAATCCCGGTCATGATTTGTTCCGAGTGGCTCAACTTGTCGCCATCCCGCTTTATCACGCTATGCTCAAAGCCCGACGACTTGGTCAGGTACAACACATTCAACGGTTTCTGGCTGTGCGCACACGAACAGGTCATCGCCATTATGACCGTCGCTGTAAGAAAGTGCTTTTTCATGGATGTTTCTCCTCTCTGAAAGTTGACTATTTCCCCTCAGCCTAACCACATTTTTCCGTTAAGTCAAAAAAGAGTTGTCCGCCGTTCGCGGTCAGTGCATCAGGCAGGCATACCGGAACGCAAACGCCGCCGCCACGAAATACATGAGCGGGTGTACTTCCCGGCCGCGTCCCGCGAACAGCTTAATGAGCGCGTAGGACACACAGCCCGCCGCGATGCCTTCCGTGATGCCGTACCCGAAGATCATCATGGCAACGGTCAAGTAGGCAGGCAGGCTCTCCGTGATATCGTCCCATTTAATGTTGCGCAACGGGGCCAGCATGAGCAGCCCCACCACGATGAGCGCGGGGGCCACCGCCGGGTACATCGCCACAAAACTGTTCTGAATCCCCAGGGACGCGTAATACGCCGGCCCGATGTTATAGCCCGCGATGGCGATAATCGGCGCGAAGGCCAGGGCCGCCACAAAACATAGGGCCGTGACCATCGCCGCAAGCCCCGTGCGCGCGCCCGCCGCCACCCCGGTGGCGCTTTCGATATACGCCGTCACTGTGGAGGTGCCGAGCAGCGCGCCGGAGCACGTGGCGAGGGCGTCCGAAAAGAACGCCCGGCCCGCCCGGGGGATTTTACCGTCCGGCGTGACAAACCCCGCCTGCGTGCCCACGCCCACCAGCGTGCCCACCGTGTCAAACAGGATCAGGAAGAAAAACAGCCCAATCGCCACCAGCGCGTCCTGCCAGCGCGTGATCAATTCGCCGAAGTTCAGTTGAAACATCGTTTCCGCCGAGAGCGGCGTGGATTTCCATTCAAACGGGATCACCCCTGTGGCCAACCCCAGCCCGGCCGTGATCAGAATGCCCGCCAGAATCGCTCCCCGGAAATTCCAGGCCATCATCGCGGCGATCAGGAGCACGCCCAAGAGGCAGAGGAGGGGTGCGCCGTGTTTCAGGCTGCCCAGCGAGACCATCGTGGCCGGGTTTAGCACCACCACCCCGCCCCATTGCAACCCGATGAATCCGATAAAGAGGCCGATGGCGGGTCCGATGGAGTTCTTCAGGCACGCGGGGAAAATTTCCAATACTTTTTCCCGGGTGCGGAAAATCGAGAGCAGCAGAAACAGCACGCCCGAGATGAAGACGATGGCCAGCCCGGCCTGCCACGAAAACTTCATTGCCATCACGATGGTGAATGCAAACAAGAAATTCTCCCCCATGCCCGGCGCCAGCCCAAACGGGTACCGAGCAATCAGCCCCATGTACAGGCAGCCCAGCGCGGACGACAGGCAGGTCGCCACCAGTACCGCCCCAAAGTTCATGCCGGCCATGGACAGCACCGTCGGCTGCACGAAAATAATGTAGCTCATTGTCGCAAAGGTGGTGATGCCCCCGATGATTTCCCGCCGAATGCTGGAACCCGATGCTTCAATTTCAAAATATGTGTCAATGCTTCCCATGGCTTCCGCCCCTCCTTCCAAAGGTGTTTTCCTTGATTGTACAAAGCGGAATGAAACGGGTCAACCGTGCCCCCGGAGTATGTGCAAGACGTTATGACCATGGTATAATCATCCTGGCCGGACATATGGCGCGCGGACAAGGAGTATGCCCTGCATGGTTCAGGAATCCGTACGGTGCAAACGGTCGTTGGAGGCCCCATGAAGTTGTTTCATTTCTCCCGGGGGGTGCTGGTGGCGGGGTTGTGCTGTGTCGTGCTGAACATGGCCGCCGCCCGGGCCGATCACGCGCGCCCCGGCGTTGTTTCCGTTATCGAGTTGGATTTCCCCGCTCCGGACCTGCTTGCTTTTCTCGTGCAAAATGACTTCAATTTCGACCGGATCAGCGGCGGACGCATCCGGGTCTACGCGGATGCGGGCGAAGTGGCCCTGTTGAACGCCCAAGGCATTCCCTATAGCCTGGTGGAACTGCAGCCCAATCCCCCGAAACTAGACCCCAACGCCAAAGGATTGGGCGTGTATCATGGTTATGCCAGCATGGTCACCGAACTGCACGCCTACGCCGATGCCCATCCGGAGATCACGCGGCTGGTGAACATTGGCACGTCGGTGAGGGACCGCGTGATCTACGCGTTGCTCATCACCGACAATCCTGATGTTCAGGAGGATGAGCCGGAGTTCAAATACATCGCCAATATGCATGGCAACGAAGTGGTCGGCCTTGAAATGTGCCTTTATCTGATTGACCTGCTTTTGGGCAAGTATGGCGATGCGGACAGCGAAGGGCAGCGTATCACCAGCCTCGTGAACGAAAGCGAAATCTGGATTGTGCCCACGATGAATCCCGACGGCAACGTGCTTGGGCAACGAAACAACTATTACGGGTACGACCTCAACCGGAATTTTCCAAGCTGGGTGGATGAAGGCCCCTATGGGAACATATTCGACGGAGATTCGCTGGGCGATGCCGGACGCCCCAAAGAAATCCAGGTCATCATGCAATGGTCCGCGGCCCATAGTTTCACCCTCTCCGCCAACTTCCATGAAGGCGCCTTGGTGGCGAATTATCCCTACGATGAAAACATGAATGGCGTTCCCGATGGCGGTTATAGCGTTTGCCCGGACGATGCCCTGTTCATCTATATTTCCGAAGCCTATTCACAACATAATTTGCCCATGTGGAACAATTGGGAATTTGAGCACGGCATTTCCAACGGCTCGGCCTGGTATACCATCTATGGCGGCATGCAAGACTGGAATTACCTCTATCTCAGTGACAATGAGATAACACTCGAACTGTCGAACAGTTTCCGCCCCTTGGAAAGCCTGTTGCCAACGTTCTGGTCGCAAAATAAAGAATCCATGCTGAGCTATTTGGAAACGGGGCATATCGGCATCCGGGGCCTGGTGACGGACGCCTATTCCGGTGCGCCCGTCCACGCCAAAATTGAAGTGGCTGGAAATGAACATCCTGTCTATACCGACCCGGACGTGGGCGATTACCACCGCATGCTCCTCCCAGGAACCTACGCCATCACCGTATCCGCGCCGGAATACATTGCCCAGACCATCACCGGCATTGTTGTGGCCGGCGGGACGGCCACCCGGATGGATATCCAACTCCACTCCGTGAACGAACCCGAAGGCGAAGGAATGGAAGAGGGATCAATAGAAGGCGAAGGTGTTGAGGAAGGTGAAACAGAAGCGGAAGGGCTATCCGAAGGTATTACGGAAGGTATATTTGAAGGAGAAGGGAGTGAAGAAGGTGTTGTTGAAGGCGAGGGAGTGATGGAAGGTGAAGGGATAGTAGAAGGCGAAGGCGCTGAAGAAGGCACGCTCGAAGGGGAAGACATAAAAGAGGGAGAAGATGCGGAAGAGGGGGAAGGCTCGGAAGAGGGTCTTATTGAAGGAGAAGGGGACACGGAAGGCGAAGGCGCTGAAGAAGGCAGTGTTGAAGGCGAGGGCCTGCCGGAAGGTGTTTCAGAAGGCGAAGGCGTTGCGGAAGGCAGTGTGGAGGGCGAAGGAGCAAATGAGGGCGTCTCGGAAGGCGAAGGCGGAGAAGAAGGGGTTGTTGAAGGCGAGGGTCCGCCCGAAGGGCTCTTCGAGGGCGAAGGCGAGTCTGGAATCCATGCCGCGGACCAGGATGGCGATTACCGGATCAGTCTTTCCGAAGTGCTGCGTGTGATCCAGTTCTTCAACTCCGGCGGCTATCATTGCCAGCCCGGCGCCGAGGACGGCTTCGCACCCGGTTCGGGCGATTACTCCTGTGCACCCCATGACAGCGACTACAACGCCCAGGATTGGCGTATTAATCTTTCAGAAGTGCTGCGTGTAATCCAGTTCTTCAATTCCGGCGGTTACCACACCTGTGATGACGGCGAAGACGGCTTCTGCCCGGGAATCTGATTCCGGCATAAAAAACGCGCCGCTTCCGCCGGGGTAACACGGAAGCAGCGAACCATCTATAAAAATCACCTCACGGGTGGAATGTCAAAGGGGCTTATTCCAACTGGCCGAGTACCGGGCTTTCCGCGTCCGCATCCGCCATCACCTGATAGCGCACGATGCCCGACGGGTCCACGAAGAATCCATGATACCCCGTCTCGCCGAAAGCGGTTGGCGTGGCACGGGCCGAGAAGTTGGACCCCGCACCCGCCACCGTAAAAACATACCCATTGCGCTCTTTTGTCCAATCTCCCGTGAGATACGGCGGGTCCGCGGTCGTCAATGCCGTGAAATCCGGCGCGTACTCCAGATTGACCGTGTTGTAGGTCATCTGCGCATTTAGGATGGTGCGCAAACTTCCCACCGCATTCGATTCATTCGCTTGAATGCGTGTACGGAGATAATTCGGCACCGCCACCGCCACCATGATGGCAATAATTTCCACCACGATCATCAGCTCGATCAGCGTGAAGCCTGCATTCTTCCTCATGGCAACGTCCTCCAGGTTTGGCCGTTTTCCACTCTCCAGGAACTGCACCCATACTATAGCAAAGTTCGGACCAATCCCCTAACACTATTATTGGCAACCCCTTAACCTCTTTGCGGGCTCCCGCACGATTACATTTTTGCGCCCCGTGTGACAAAATTTGTGATACACCATGCTTAGCCGGTGGTCATCGGACGTTAGCCTTTTAACGGATATATGTTCGGACATCAAGCAGGATGTTATCTATGGTTTTCGGGGGATGCTCCAGGTGAGGAGGATCATCAAACTCAGGAAGCCGATGAAAAGGTCGCCAAGGAGGTGTTGGAGGTTTTTAAGGGTCAGATCGCTTCCGTTGCACTGGCAACTGAACGGAGGCTGAACTTCGCCTTCAGCAGTGCCTTCCGACTCGCCTTCGATTAAGCCTTCGGAAGGTTGACCTTCCGCCATACCTTCGGATTCGCCTTCCAGGATACCTTCAAGAACATCCCCTTCCGATGATCCTTCGGAGGGTAAACCTTCGACTGATCCTTCACCCTCCAAAACGCCTTCGCCCTCGATGGCTCCTTCTTCCCCCAAAATGGTCACGAGACCGTGGGTGTAGGTCACAGGGAGGTGGGCGCCGTTGAGGTCGGCGGCATCGAAATGGAGCGCGCTGCTCTGGCCGCCGGTTCCAGCGAGGGCGCGGAAGCGCAACACCACCACGGTGCCCGCGCCGGTAGGCTCCTGCACGCCGAGGCCGTTCATGCGCAACCGTCCGGGTTGCGCGTTCATCAGCGGTTCCGCCCAGGAGGATATCAGGGTGCCGTTGCTGACGCTGAGGTATTCAAGGACGGTGGCGTCGTAGGTGAGGTTGAAGTAGTAGTCGTGGAGAGTGGTTGCGTCGTCGAGCCATACGCCCGCCTCGATTTCTTCGCCGGGGTTCACAAGCAAATCCGTGGGTAGGCTGATCTGCCGGATGGTTTGAGACAATTCCGCCTTAGCGGAGGCGCGTTTGGATTCGGGGCCGTAGCCGTCGCCGTTGGTGTCGGCGGGGAACACGGAGATCAGGCGCACCTTCCAGCGCAGGAGTTCATAGGCGTCGTCGGTGCGGACCGCGTTGTCGCCGCTGACATCGGCCTGCGGGGGAAACTGGGGATACTCGATTTCGGGGGCCACGGGAAAACTGTCCACCAGTCCGATCACCCACCGCTGGATCAGCGAGCCGTCCATGGTGCCGGTGACGCCGTCGCCGCTCACTTCGCCCCACTTGAACGGTGCGTTCTCCGGACGCAGGGCGAAGTTCACGTCCGAGCCTTCGTTTTCGTTGACCTGCATCATCCTGGTTTGGGACACGTAGCCGGTCTTCTCGGCCTCGAAGGTGTAGAAGCCTGCGTCCAGCATGCCCTGGAAGTAGCCGCCGCCGCGGTTGGTCAGGGTGGTTCCGGCCACCGCGCCGTTCAGTTTACAGGAGACCGTGACGCCGTCGAGGCCGCTTCCGGTGATTTCATCGGTCACCGTGCCGGTCGCCCAGCCGGGGACGCTCGGATTGTTGTTGTTGAACACGACCGTGTGCACTTCGTTCACCGTGGGGCTTGCGCCGTATTGGTCCACGGGAATCACGCGCCAGTAACGCGTCACGCCGTCGGGCAGGTTGTCCACCTGGGTGAAGGTGCCCGCCACATCGGGTTGGGCGATAAGGTCTTGGGTGAAGTTGATGTCGCTGGCGAATTCCACGCGGTACTTGATGGTATCGCCTTCGGGGTCTGTGCTTTCGGTCCACGCGAAGAAACTGTAGGTGGGGACAATCGCGCCGTCTTCGGGGTAGGTCAGTTGCACGGCGGAGGGCGGCTGGTTGCCGGTCTTGAGCCGGTAGACCGTGGTCAGCAGGTGCGCGCTGGTTTCTTCCTTGCCGCCCGGGAGTTCGGTCTTGATGTAGTAATAGACCTGGTAGGTGCCGGGGGTGTCGAAGGTGGTGTCGAATTGCGACCAGCGATAGATCCCTTGTGCGAGATCGCTGATGCCGGGTTCATAGTCGAACTGCGGCAGGTCGAGTACCTGCTGGAATTCCGGGAGCGTGGGGTCGGCGGCCTCGGCCCCGTCGTACAGCGGGGTCTTCACTTCGAGCCATACGGGATGCGTGCCGCCGGTTTCCGTGGCGCGCGCATAGAGTTCCACCGGGTCTCCGGGACCCACCACCAGTGTGCGGCTCGCATCAATCCAGCCCGCGCCTTCGCCCGCGTTCGCGCCGAAGCCCAGAATCACTTCGTGGGCGTACGCGCCGTCGTGGCCCGACACCACCGACAGATCCGGACGCGCCGAACTCACGCCGTCGCCGTTGTCGTCCAGTTGCGGGTGCTGCGGTTCGAAGGCGCGGCCTATGCCGTTGGTCTTGGACAAGGTGAATTCCTCGATCTGAAGCGAGGCGAGTTCGAAGCACTCCTTCAGGGGCTTGCCCAGCTTCGCGTTGCGGAAGAGTTCCGTCACGAAGGGCTCGCCGTCCCGGACATCATTCACATTCAGCGGATTCTTCACGCCCCGGTGGGAGATTTCCTCGGGGGCGGTGCTGGTGAGGATGAGCCGGTGTTCACCCGACACCTCGTCCACGAAACTTCCGGAATGGCATGCGCCAACGACCACCACGAGATCTTCGTCCACCGCCGAACCCGTAAGCCCGCCCTGGAGCGTGTCGAGATACGAATCCAGTTCCGTGGGCGTGATCTGGCGGGTTTCGTTGTAGCTGCCGGAATATACATAGAAGGCGTCTTCCGCGCCGTGGTCAATCAACACCACATAGAGCGGGCCGGGGGCCGCGTTCATTTTTTCCAGCGCCCATTCCTCGATGGCCTGCTGCACATCGCCCTGGCTGGGCGTGGTGTCACTCACAAAGATGTCCGCTGCGGGTTGCACCGGGCCTTCGCGCAGGTAGTAGATGTCATCCGTGGCAAAACCGCGCTCGCGCAGGCTGCGGTACACGAAATCCGCCGTTTTGGTATGTTCCTTCTGGCCTTCGCCGAGGCCGCCAGGGAGCGCGTCGTTCAGCGCGCCAACACATAGCACCGCATAGCCCGCGCCATCCTTCACCGTGAGGCGCGGCGTTTCCGGGGCATCGTAATTCGACGAGGTCGCGCGCAGGAAATTATTGTTCCCGGAAAACTCCGCCAGGAACTGCCATGTGCCGGGTTGCGTGAAGGACACCCCTGCCGCCGTGAAGGCCGACGGCGCAAACGTGGCCACACCCGCGGCATCCGTCGCGCCCGATACTGGACCGGCTGGAGTGCCGTCCGGCTGGCGAAGATAGAGCGACACCGGCAACCCCGCAAGCAAGGGCTTCAATACATCGGGCAGGGAAGCGCTCAGCACGGCCGTGGCGGTCACGCTCTCGCCCACGCCTATCGCGGAGGCCGATAGGGAGACGGACAGGGAAGGTTGGGATTGGAGCACTGTCACTCCCGCTGCATCACTATCGCCAAAGTTTGTTCGATCTCCCAGCCATTTAGCGGCAAAGGCCCAACTTCCCGCACGGTCCGGCAGAAAAGAAAAAGTAAATGTACTGTTGGCATCGGTGTTCATGGTTTGGGGCTTGGCCCCTGCTGAACCTTCAGGGCCTTCCGTATCATCAAACAACACCGGGACTGTGCCCACTACGGGTGTTATACCGCCACTCAATATCACATAACCTCCCAATGTGATCGAGGCGGGTGCGGCATTCAAGGTTAATGTGGAATCATTCAGCGCCTGGATCACACCGGATTGTGCGGTCCCGCCATTGTCAGAGTAATATTGACTGTCGTAGGTATACACCGTGCAGGTCCAAATTTCATGCGGGCTTGTGTTGGAAGCATCGAGAATATCAACCACATCCGTTTTAGGACCGTTTACTACGGTTTTGGGGACCAACAGAGGACATTCCGGGCCGCAAGCCGGATCCAGTGCATTGGTCCATGTGTAGCGATACTGTTTAGAGCAGCCTGGCCCTACCGTGCCGGGTTGCAGGCCGCACACCAAATTATCCGTATCCATAGGATTCCCGGCCGGGAAAATATATGGAATAGGAGGCGTAGGCAGAACAAGTTGAACGGTTAGGTCGAGAGCCTGCACATCTGAGTAACCATCGCTCAGATCGGTCAAGGTTAGTGTGGGTGCTGCTGTTCCATATTCATTGTGTTTGGGCGTTATGGTCAATAACTGATTCGAATCGATAGTGGCGGTATAGAGGGTGGTGTCCGACGGAACAATGCTCCAACTTGGTTGTGCCGCATAGCCTTTGTGCGGGGTTAAGTCATAGGTGAGTGGAACATTGCGTGGTGTTGTGAGAACGGAAACGGCCGGTGTAATTAATCCGGCTCGTTCGCCGAGCACAAGACGATTGGGGCGATAAATGGCCTTCAGTGTCCGGCCTCCACCCAAATCGGCGCCCGTTAATGTTGTAAATTGCCCAGTTTCATTTCCAAACATAACAACGTCAAAACGGTCATCCACCAGAGGGACGAAGCCATTATTAAAGGTGAGGGCAAGCGTTCCACTCAGTGTGGCCAAGCCCGATATCATCAACTGATTATATTGAAAGCCGGCGGACCGGCCGGCAATTCCGATATTCAGCTTGCTGGTGGAGGCAAGACTGCAATTACCGGAAACCGTTAAAGCGCCATAGGCGGTGGAATCCCCTGCGGTAATTGTTCCCCTGCACAGTAAATTGCCTTGAATTTCGCCGCGTCCTTTAATCGAGGAGTTTGCATCCATCGTTAAGGGCCCGGTGACAATGACTCCCGCATCAGACGCCTGAGTATCCAATTGGATAGTGCACGAAGTAAGGCTGTTTCCCTCAGAATCAAGATATACTTTTCCGCCGTTTTTTACCGTGAGAAAAGAAGGACCATACCAAGTGTCAAGAGAAGAGAAATTGATAGCGCTATTGACGCCGGTGGCGGTTATGGAGCTTGAACTAAATGTTTGTAACTGAGATAGATCAACAAGGCCTCCATCTTTTGCTGTTATTACCAATGAGCCAGAAGTCACCGTAACGCTCGATAAATCGATCTTTGTTCCGGATTTTTCCGCGACAACATTCACCGGTGCAAGACTTCGGGCAAGCGTTTGTACTGAACCAAGATCAAACTCAAGGCCATCGTAGGCATAGAAATTCGTGTCAATGGCGGTCAGGAGATTGGGTGTTGCAATCGAACCTCGGTCGGAAATGGTAAAACTGAGAACAAGCGATCCAAAGTACCCCGCGCTCACTTCCGTCCTTGTTAATGAGGGCAAAAGGATACATCCACTGCTGGTGGCTGTCAGGGTTACAGAATTCTTAATAGTTTCAAGAGAAGAGAAATCCAGGATTCCGCCTTCAACGGCGGATATGCGGGTAGAGGCATAATCAGAAGTATTGTCTCCACGTGTTTGGCCAACCAAGCTTTGTAAACCGGGAAAATCCAGTTTACTTCCTATGCCCTGGACTTTAATAAGTGTTAAAGAACTTGTGGTCGTTGAATACATTTGAAGCGCGCACAAATCAAATACGGAACCGCCATAAGCAAAGAAACTTGTATCAAAGGCGGAAGTAACATTAGGAAGGAGAATCTCACCGCCATTCTGAACGGTCAATCGCATCGGATTCTTCCAAAATGAGCCAGAACCATCGATTGTCGGCAGGGATGACATGTCTATAATGCTATTTGCATCGGTGGCCAGAACATCAAGATTATAACGCAATGTCTTCAGTCCAGATAAATCAATAAATCCACCATAAGAGGCCTTTATGGATGTAGCCAATTCCTCTGATCCGCGCGTTGAACCTTTCAAGTCTTGTAGACCAGAAAGAATCAGCCTGCTGTTGGCACCATTTGCCACAAACGTATTCCAAGAGGCATTTTTAGCGTCGTATGTTTGCACACTGGAAAGGTCAAGAGTGAGGCCATCATAAACATAGAAACTGGTTACGAGAGCCGTTGTAAAGGCGGGCATAACAAGACTGCCATGATCATGTACTGTAAATTGGAGCGGATAGTAATCGCCTCCGCCTGTTCCATCGGTTCGGACAAGGGCTGGCATGTTTATTTGGCTTCCCGTGCCACTTGCCGAGACATAGGTTTTCTTGCGAATCTCGCTAAGAACTGGCAAATTAATAATTCCTCCATTTGTTGCGGCAATATCCAAATAGAGGATGGATTCAGATCTTGTACCGCCTGTTATCAATGTCATCCCATTCAGATCAATTTGACTATTTGCCCCATCGGCCTTAATTTCCATATGCCCATCGCCGGTATTGGTATATTGCGTGGCATTGGGAATGGCGATATGGCCGCCCGCCGTGGCATACAGACAACCGCTATCCAGTACAGCCGTTCCATTTGCGTTGAGTGTTGCAGAGGCGCCGGTGGCACGCAGAGCAGCGCCATAGGCCATGGTCAGGGCACCGTTTAATTGAGAGGCAGCTTTTACCGTTAGATTAATTCCAGAGGAAAATGTGATATTTTCCTGGCATTGGATGCTGTTTATCACGGTTGTACCATTCATGGAAACAGTGATGGTTGAACCCATATTGACGATGACATCGTCATTGGTTCCTGGCAACACATCTCCAGCCCAGTTGGCTGCCTGGTTCCAAGAAGTGCCATCGCCTCCGCCATCCCAGGTAATTGTGGCGGCGTGCCCTGAGGAGTGGAGTACCAGATAAATTCCAATCAGTAGGAGCACTGCCCATAAATACCTTCTTTCTAATATTATTCTAAAAGCCACTTTGCTCATTACAGATTCTCCTCAGCGGATTTTACTCGTCTATGCAAAACTCGATTGGAAGAAAGATGAACTTTCCCTTGAAAAAAAGAAAACATCAGGATAAGTCCTATCATGACGATTAATGTATAAGGATAAATCGGCATAGGATTTGGATTAACGACTTCGATGTGGCATTCGGAGCCTGTAGCGGCGATGGCGCCGTCGTTGAGTTCTGTGGTGAGGAAGGTGAGGGTGGTTTCGGAGTCAAAGGGGGTGTCGGGTTGGATGCGGAAGCGGAGGGTGAGGAGTGTGGGCGCGCCGGTGAGGGGTTGGATGCCTTGTCCCGCGATAATCAGCCGGTTCGGCGTGGCATTCAGCAACGTGGTCCAAGAGCCAGGCACCTGAAAGACCGCATCTATGTATTCCAGGATAGTGCCATCATAGGGCAATTCGAAGAAGAAGCCCTGCACGCCGGTGGCGTCGTCGAGGGAGACGGGAACTTCAATCGTTTCGCCGGGGCCCGCTTCAATCGTTTCGGGCAGGGTGACGATAACGATGCGCTGGACGGTCACCGTGCCACTTTGCGTGGTCACGGGGAGCGCGCCATCGTTCAGTTCGGCCACTTTGAAGCTGATAAATCCCGTGTAATCATTTGGGACGCTTGTATCCATGCGGAACCGCGCGTAGAGGAGGGTACCGGAACCATTAAGTGGCGTGGGGCCGTATCCGCCGAGGTAACACCGGCCCATAACGCCACTGCCCTGGGGCTCCGCCCAACTGGAGGTCAAGGCGCCCTTGCGGACGCAGAGGAAGTCCATGAAGGGGGAATAGCGCAGTTCGAAGTAGTAGCCAAGGAGCCCGGAGGCGTTGGCGATGGTGATGGGGAGTTCGAAGGTGTCCCCGGGGGAAACGGTGGTGTTGGAAGGGATGCTGATGGACGCAGTAGCCCCCGCAGAAGGAGATATCAGACATCCTGTAACGAGTACGGCCCAAACAACCCGCACAACCCTGCCCTTTCAGACCCAATCCTTGAAGGTTGGCGACACAACGATGCGCCGACCTATGTGCAAGTAAGAAATATACGGAAAAGGCGGGGAAAATGCAAATTAGTCTGGGGGCTGACCAGGACCAGGTATCAGGGGCCAAGGGAATATGGGCTTGGTGGCTCGGTGTGAGATAAAAGCTCACACGGAGACACGGCGAGCACGGAGAACGAAACCATACATAATCGGTCATTAAAAGAATGTTCTTTTCGTTCATTTCGAGTTTTTCGTGGTAAAGATTTCCGGATTTTTTTACCACGAAAGGGACGAACCACACGAAAAGGGAAAAAGGTGCCGGCGGGCGTCATTCTCTGCGGACTTGGTGGCTCGGTGTGAGGTTGGTGCTCACACGGAGGCACGGCGAGCACGGAGATGGGATGGAGTTTGATTCGATGGTAAAGAGACAAAGTGCAACTTTGATTACAAGTGCGTTCCCAAGTGCAACTTGGGAACGAGGGAAATTTATCCACAGATTTCACCGATGAGCACCGATATGATGAGTTGGGAACGAGCGCGAAGAGGTTTAACCACATGGAGCGCAAAGAACGCAAATAGTGAACCACCGATGATCACCGATATGATGAGTTGGGAACGAGCGCGAAGAGGTTTAACCACATGGAGCGCAAAGAACGCAAATAGTGAACCACCGATGAGCACCGATGGGTTTAATGGAAGGGGCCCCGTTTCGTTCGGGGACGGACTATGGCACGGCAGAGGTGGTTTGCGCCCCAAAAGACCTAAACGACGCAAACGACGTAAACGACAGCAAGAAGAGCAAGAGCGGAAAAGCATTAGCCGTTAGTGTCGTGAACGACAAATATGTTTGATATATTGGCCATAGACGATCCGAAGACAACGGGTTACAACCGATTGTCTTACGTTAGCCGTTACCTGTTGGCGAACGTCTTTCATGTGCAAATCCCAGTCTTCATGCGATAGTATACCGGCATGTTGAAACGAAATCTGATAGCAAGGAACTTCTGGACTATGTGGAAGGCTGCATGTGCCGCCCTGGCGTTGATAATCGTCCTTGGCGGATGTCACCCAAAGGAAGAGCAGGACCGCGCGCAATTTTTCGATGCGAAGGAAGGAGCCGCCGCGCCTGTGGTGGCGGCCTCGCATGTGATAGATGTGGGGGATATCGAATCGGCCGTCACCATCGAGGCGTTTCCCGCGAAAGACTCCCATGCCCCCAATGTCACGGTGGACAACGAAAAATCCATCAGGGGGAAGATCACCCAGAGCACGGTGTCGGTGAAGCCTCCGTATCCCGCCGCTTTCCCCGTTGAAATCCGCATCACCCCGCGCGATCCGGTCCCTTCCTCAAAACGGCCCGTTATTCTGCGTGGAAGTATCCTGCGCGACAACCAGCCCATCCAACCCATTAACCTTGTATTAGGTGAAGCGTCTCCCACCAAGGTGTTCCCCATCCGCATCTCTTGTGACGCGCTCCAGGGCGTGCAGCCGCCCCTTACGTCGGTCCTTCTTTTCGCCCAAGTCGAAACGTTCTTCCTCCCCGAAACCACGGACCTCGCCACCCTGGATATCGCCACCGTCAAAGCGGATGAAACCCACCGGGGCGCGATTACGAGCAACCCCGTCCGCATCAACTTTGTGGAGAATGCCCCATGAACATCGTATGCATCGGCGCACATCCCGATGATTCGGAATTTTACGCGGGCGGAACCCTCATCCAATGGGCCCGTGGCGGCCATCGCGTCCTTGTTGTCTCCCTCACCAACGGCGACATCGGCCACTTCAGCATGGCGGGCGGAGCCTTGGCCCGCCGCCGCGCCGCCGAAGCCCGCTGTTCCGCCGAACGCGCCGGGGTGAGCGAATGCGTCCTCGACTTCCATGATGGCGAACTGCTCCCCACCCTCGAAGTGCGCAAGGCAGTGGTCAAACTCATCCGCGAATTCGAGGCGGACATCGTCCTCACCCACCGTCCCTGGGACTACCATCCCGACCACCGCTACTGCGCCATGGCCGTCCAGGACGCCGCCTTCATGGTCACCGTCCCCTTTTTCTGTCCCGACATCCCCGCGCTCAAGAAAAATCCCGTGTTCCTCTACATGATGGATGCCTTTACCAAGCCAGCGCCGCTCCGGCCCGACATCGCCATCGCGGTTGACGACGTGATGGATGTCAAATGGTCCTTGCTCGACGCCATGGAATCCCAATTCTACGAATGGCTTCCCTGGCTTGAAGGCAGGCTCGATGAAGTCCCCAAGGCTCCCGCGCGCCGCCCCGCGTGGCTCGCCAAGACCTTTTCGCCGTACTTCAAAGAACCCGCGCGGCGCGCCCGTAAAACACTCGAAAAATTCTACGGAAAGGCCGCCGCCAAGCGTATTGTTTTCGCGGAAGTCTTTGAGATTTGCGAATACGGCCACCAGCCCGCGCCCCGCGAACTCCCGGACCTGTTCCCTTTCCTTCCACGCCCCAAACGACATCGAGGAGAATGAATCATGGCTTCCTTGAAACCCGCATTTCGTCCGGCCCTTAGCCTCTTATGCTCTGCCCTGACGGTGTTCGCCTGTATCCCGCCCGCCGCCGCGCAGAATATGGAGCCCATGACCCAGGTCGAAAACATTGGCGAGGCCACCGTTTACGAGCCTCCCGCGCACGTGGAATTCTTCTTCCACCTCACCGTCCAGGACGAGAGTTTTGAAAAAGCCATGGCCACCGCCATCAAGTTCGAAGAAAACCTCCGCGCCCGCCTCGAAGCCGAAGAAATCCACACCAGCGACCTCGAAGTCTCCATGCCCGCTATTTCCGACCTCAAGGAAAAGAAAATGGTCACCACCGCGCGACTCCGTTTTCCCATGGCCAGCTATGTCTCCCCCGATACCGGCCCCGGGCAATTCGCGCGCCTCTGTGACCGCCTTTCCACGCTCGCCGGACAGATGAATTGCCTCCTCGCCGGCCCCGATTTCCTCCCCGCCGACAAAGAACGCATGATCGCCGCCGCCGTCACCGCCGCCACGGAAAACGCCTATCCCTCCGCCGAGGCCACGGCCGTCGCGCTGAAAAACGCCATCTTCGCCGTTGACCGTGTAAAAATCGAAGACGTCCGGTGGAATGCCACCCCCTATACAAAACTCCCCGAACCCACTGCCGCCCACATCTCCTGCACCGCCCGCGTGATTGTCACCTACGCCCTTGCCACGCAACCCTAATCTTTCGAACCCTGCCTTATGGAGGTGCCACGTGACGCCCTGCCGATATAAACCTGGTTTTCCCTTACGGATGTTGGCGGTGCTGGCGGTGCTGGCCTATCCGGTGTTTGGGCATGCGGCCATCAACATATACCGGGTGAATGTGGACTCGCCTGTTTCGGATGTTGAAGCGGACGGCCAGGCCTGGGAAACCGCATTCCCCAGCATCCAAGCCGCCATTGATGCGGCCGTTACAACCGGTGTTTCCGAAACCAACCCGGCCGAAGTCTGGGTGGCCGAAGGCAAATACAGCGGATCGGGTGACTCGATTGTGGTGATGGCCGGGCATGTTCACCTCTATGGTGGTTTTGCTGGAACGGAAACCGAACGAACGCAGCGGGACTGGCAAAGCCACCCCGCCGTTATTCACGGCGAAGGGGTTCGGCGGTGCGTGGGGGGCGCCAGCAACGCCACACTAGACGGATTTGTGTTGAAACGCGGCTACAGCGGCACTGGCGGCGGCATGTATAATTCCGCGGCATCCCCTGTGGTCGAAAACTGCACGTTTATTGAAAACAGGGCGGGGGAAGGGGGCGCGATGTATAACAATCCGGCTTCGTCCCCGTCTATTACGAACTGTACCTTCTCGAAGAATGTGGCGTTTCAGGGCGGCGGCATTTACAACGATGCTTCCATGCCGGTCTTTGCAAACTGTGCCTTTGTTCAAAATTCCGGCCATATCAATGGCGGGGGCTTGCTGAACAAAAACGCCGCGTCTTCCACTCTCACAAACTGCATTTTTGCGCAAAATTCCGCGGAACGCAGTGGCGGCGGGATATACAATGACCATTCGTCGCTAAGTATCATGAACGGCGCCTTTACGGGAAACGCCGCGGAAGACGCCGGGGGCGGAATTTATAGCGGCGGCAACTCCAGCCTGACCGTGACGAACACAATTTTGTGGGGCGATTTAAACGATGAAATCGCCAATGTTTTACCTTCCTCACTTGAGGTAACCTTTTCATGTGTCCAGGGCGGGTACGCGGGAGAGGGAAACACCGATCTTGATCCTTTGTTTATGGACGGGACCGATGGCGGGAATGGCTATGACCTCCGGCTGCATATTCTTTCCCCGTGTATAAATGCCGGGAATGACGCCGAAGCGCCCGCCATGGACTTCCTCGGCATTACCCGGCCTCAATATGCGCATGTGGACATGGGCGCTTATGAATACCTCGACACCCTGGCTATCGAGCAGGCAGGACCGGTCTCCGTCACCATGAGTGAAGAGGGAAATCCTGTTCCCTGGCTCGCCCCGCAAATCACCACCACCGCCGCCAACCCCGGTGCACTCCTGTGGTCTGTGACAGTCCCCGCCGAACACGGTAGTGCCACCGTCTCCGGAACCGGCCCGGTGCCCGCTGTTTTCTACTACCAGCCCGAGCCCAATTACCATGGCAACGACGCCTTCACCGTGCAGGTGGCAAACATACTCGGAGACACGGATGCTATTGAAGTTTTGGTTACCGTTGAGTCCGTGGACGATGCCCCGGTGATCTCCCTGCTTGGCGACGCCGAGATCACCCATGTATGCAATACCCCTTATACCGATCCGGGAGCCACCGCCACCGATATCGAAGACGGAGATCTCTCTGAATACATCCTCCACACCGGCTCCGTCGACACCACTGTCCCCGGCAACTATATCCTTACCTACGATGTCACCGATACGTTTGGAAATCCCGCCGTTCCGGTCCACCGCACGGTGATTGTGGACCGTTCCTGCATTCCCCCCAACCATACCGCGGATCAAGACGCCGATTATATCATCAGCCTCTCCGAACTCCTCCGTGTCATCCAATTCTTCAATTCCGGCGGATTCCACTGCGAAACCGGCACCGAAGATAGCTATGCCCCGGGTCCTGGCGGCGACACGTCATGCACCCCGCACCACAGCGACTATAATCCCCAGAACTGGTCCATCAACCTTTCCGAACTCCTCCGCATCATCCAATTCTTCAACATGGGCGGATATCATTCTTGCGAGGGCTCTGAAGACGGCTTTTGTCCCGGCGCTGTTTGATTTCCACAAGTTGGAAGGGGGGGTAGACCTGCACAAACAATGTCCTCTTGTTACCATCATGCGGATGGCTTTTCCCCGCGATCCCTTGGTATTCTTGTGGAACGTTGTTCGCATGAGCATCACCAAGGAAGGAAGAGATTTCATGATTACGGTATCGTTTTGTTTGGTTATTCTGGCTTCATTGTCTGCACAAGGGGAGTCGGGTTCCACGATCTATGTCTCGAAGCTGGGGGATAATTCGGATGGGTCGTCGTGGGCAAAGGCGTATACGACGATTCAGGGGGCGTTGAACGCGGTGCCGGATGATCAGGGGAAGCACCGGATTGTGGTGCGGCCGGATACGTATATGGAAGCGAATCTTTTCCCGGCGCATAAGGGCGCGGCGGGGGCGTATAACGAACTGGTGGGTGACTATGACGGGAGTCTGGGTTCGGGCACGACGGGCTGGGTGGTGATTGATTCGGGCGATGCGGGGAAGGGGTTTAAGAGTTACGATTGGTGGTCCACCATCCGGGCGTATTCAAAAGGCTGGTCCAAAGAACATACCGACGCCACCTTTTCCTCCATTGGATGGGACCGCTGGCGGCTCAGCCGGCTCTATTCAACAGGAGCTGATGCCGGGCTGTTCTGGGATTGTACAGATCATATCGAACCGTTCACAGTGGTGGTGGACGATTGCGTGGGCATTGGACGCGCGTTCGGGGGCGGTGTGGCGAGTTGCCTGTCGCGCACGGAGGAACCCATTGTGTTCCGGCGCTGTCATTTATGGGCGCTGGATTGGTGGGGCGACACGGCGGCGGCGTATGTTCGTATCGAGAACAAGGAAATGCCGGACCGCCCGGATGTCTATTTCGAGGATTGCGTGATGGTGAGCCCGCAATGTTCGCTCAAAGGCGGTAATTTCGGGTTTCATACGTATATGCGCATCAACGTCAACCGCTGCAAGTTGATCACGCTGAATTTCTCGCAACCGGCGGGCACGCCCACCGACGGCATCATTCAGAGCGTGGAGCAGGGCAAGTACCTGCATGTGGACCTGGAAGACACCACGCTGATGGGGTACAAAGTGTTTGGTGTGCGCGTGAACAAGGAAACGGCCAACGAAATCGGCTATTCGGCCAAAGGCTCGGTGCTCGCGTATGTGCAATTTCAGCAGGAGGCGCCCAAAGGCATCCACCGGCTGGGTTCCTGGCCCGTGGATGTGTTTCAGGACCTGATGCCGCCGATCCCGGAAAATCCGCGTCCCAAAATGGAAGAAAAAACACTCGTGAGACGCGACATGTGCGAGGTAAGCCCGGTGGTCTGGCAGGGGAAGCCTTGTCTGATGGAATGTGTCCGTCCGGCCAGCGGCGGCACCGCCAAAGACTACTATCTTGTCCTGTACGATTCGGACAACACTACGGAACTCGCCCGCTTCGCCGAGGGCTACAGTCTCGCGTGTGCCTTTGTGCATAACAACACCTTCTATGCGTTCGCCGCGCGTTTTGCGGACAACAACTGGAACGACGTCACCATGTTCAAGTCCAACGATCTGAAGTCGTGGGAGCAAAAGGTGGTCATCCAGCAAGATGAAAAAGAGCACCTTTTCAACAGTTCCGTGTGCGAGGGGCCTGATGGTTTTGTCATGGCGTATGAAACCAACGATCCCGCTTATCCCGCGTTCACCATTAAATTCGCGGAATCAAAAGACCTGACTACCTGGACAAAACGCCCCGATGCGGTTTTTGGCAAGGATCGGTATACCGCCTGCCCCTGCATCCGGTACGCCAATGGCAAGTATTACCTCATGTACCTCGAACACCGCACCCCCCGCTGGTTCTTTGAGGAGTACATCGCCCGATCCACGAATCTCGTTTCGTGGGAACTGAGTACACTCAACCCTATCCTCACGGTGGAAGATATCAAGGAGGGTATCAACGCCTCTGATGTCGATGTCGTTGAATTTGGCGGAAAATCGCATATTTACTATGCTGTCGGCGACCAGTTGACCTGGATGAACATTCAACGCCTCACCTATCCCGGCTCTCTGACGGAATATTTAGAACGGTGGTTTGCAGATAAACAATCACATTGATAATCTATACACAATACTGCGGTGATCAATTCGAATTACAATCACTACAAGGATATTGTCATGAATTTCATAAATGATGCGGTACTCGCCAACCCGAATTCGCCATGCATTTTCCATAGCTTTTAATTTCAGGCAACTGTGTGGGCGGGGATTGACACTTAATTCGTGAAGCGCCACATTTATTCGTTGCCGAACCGGTTTTGCCAATCCTTTCATTTGCCGGACAGCATGCGGTGTGATTTCGATGCGATAAGGCATTTAGAGGTCTAATTCTTTGCAGATTTCTTCGTATGGGATGGGTTTCTCTCCTCGTTCAGCCATCTCTCGCTTAACTTCATAGTACGCCTCGATATCCAGGCGGTTTTCCAGTTCTTCCGACAATGCCTCAAACACTTTGAGGAAACGAGTGGATATTAATACAGCCACGGGCCGGCCATCACGTTCTACAACTACTTGCGCATCATGTTCTTCCACTTCACGCAAGGCATCGTCCATGATGCTAGTATCATCGACTTTTATAGTCATACGTTATGCCTCCAATTATGGATATTATACCAGAAAAGGGGTTATTACAGTCTCTTGGCGTATTTCGCCATGGCCTCGGGATTCAACTCCACGCCGAGACCCGGGCGTTGTGGAAGCGCTATCACGCCATTTTGGGGGATGAACGGTTCGGCGAGCATGGCATCGCGCACGGCGGGACTCCAACTGGCCGGCTCGTAGGGGAATTCGAGGATGGGGCAGTTGGGCACGCTGGCGGCGATGTGCATGTTGACGGCGAATCCCAGGCCGGTGGTCCAAGTGTGCGGCGAGAACAATTTGCCCTGGTTATGGGCCATTTCGGCGACCTTTCGCGCCATGGTCACCCCGCCCGCAAGCGTGGCGTCCGGCTGGTAAATATCCAGGCAGTTTTTCTCCAGCAACACCTTGAATTCGTGCAGGCCCTGATTCATTTCACCGCCCGCGAGGCGTACGGGCGATTTTTCATGCAACGCGGCCAATCCATCGAAGTCGAACCGGTCCAGCGGTTCCTCCAGCAGGTACACCCCGAACCTGGCTACGGCGTTACTGTAGGCCAGGGCGGTGTCCACATCCCATTTCGGGCCGAAGGGCGACAGTGACCAGCCCTGGTTCGCGTCCACGAGAATATTCATGGAATTGCCCACGGCGGCGCGCACCGCCTCCATGGCGAGCACATCGTCCCGGTAGTCGTCATTGTGCGCGCGAAGTTTCAGGTAGGTGAACCCGGCTTCCCGCGCGGCAATGGCTTGCATCGGGCTGTGTTCGGCGGTATTGACTTCGCCGGTGCTGGCATACACGGGCAGTTCGTCCACCGTGCCGCCCCACAGCGTGTACAGCGGTTTTCCCGCGGCTTTTCCCACGAGGTCCCAGAGCGCTACTTCCGCCAGCCAGGGGCGTCCACCCAGCATAAGGCCGAAGCGGGTAATGAGGTCCGCATAGACTTCCACGGCGGACGGATCGCCTCCCAGAAGGAACTGGCCGATGGTGTCCTGGACAATGACCTTGAGCACGCGTGCCTGATCCTCGCTGAAACACGACGCGGCGGCGATGCCTTCCAATCCGTCGTCCGTGAGCAGCTTGAGAATAAAGCACCGGTTCGCGGTCTGGGCGTGCCCGGGAATCCAGGCGGGATAGAAGGGATGTTCCAGTGGATATTCAAAGAAGTAACTTTCAATCGCCGTAATCTTCATGGCTCATCCTCTCCGTGAGTTGTCATGCTTGTTCACTCCTCTGAAATCCGCGCCGAGCGGATTCCCTTGCCTTCACAATAGCAGGCGGGACGGAATCCGTCAATGCCTGACTATGGAATCAGGAACAAAGAAAAGTGATATGGTAAGATATTTGGGAATCCAGGAGCATGACTGGGAAATCCATGGCCAGGTTTGGTGTTACCCCAAAGAAGGAAGACGAGTTGGCATCGCGGATGGCGGCGCTGGGTCTTCGCGAAGCGGACTTGGAGGAATCGTTTTGCCGGAGCGGGGGGCCGGGCGGCCAGAAGGTCAACCGGAGTTCCACCTGCGTGCAACTGCGGCATGTTCCCTCCGGGCTGGAGGTCAAGATGCAGCAGGAGCGTTCACAGGCACTGAACCGGTTTTTTGCCCGGCGGCGGCTGTGTGAACTGCTGGAGCGGGAACGCTTGGGGGTGGACAGCCCGGAAGCGCGGGAACAGGCGCGCCTCCGCAAGCAGAAGGACCGGCGGAAGCGGCGGCGGTCAACGCGGTAACGGTTAGGGGAGGAACCAGCGCGCGCCATGATAGGTAATGAACGCGCCGAAATACGCGAGCAGGGTCATGTACGTAAAGGTAAGAACGGCCCAGCGCCATTGGTTGGTTTCGCGGCGGATGGTGAAGAGGGTGGCGGCGCACTGGCAGCAGAGGGCCATGAAGACCATGACGGAGAGGGCGACGGGAACAGTAAAGAGGGGCGAGCCGTCCGCGCGCTGGATGGTGCGCAGCTTGCTGGTGAGCACATCGTAGCTGCCGGTGTCTTCCTCCGCTTCTAGGTGTAGGAGTGCGCCGAGCGTGGAGATGAAGATTTCGCGGGCGGGAAAACAGGCGATGACGGAAGTGGCGATGCGCCAGTCCCACCCGAGGGGGAGAAAGAGCGGCTCGATGCGTTGACCGGTTCTCCCGAGGAAACTGTTCTGCAAATAGGCGCTGCCTTGTTGATGCGCGAGGGTCTGGAGGGCGGCTTCGCGTTCGGGGCCTTGCAGGGATTGGGTGATGGCCGTGCGTTGCGTGTCGAATTGCCGGGTGATTTCTTCGGGGCGCGGGAAGTAGGCGAGCGCCCAAATGATCACGGTAACGGAGAAGATGAGTGTCCCGGCACGGCCCAGGAAGTCCGAGCATTCGCGGACCACCTTTTTGAAGACGACGGAAGGCTGGGGCCGCTTATAGCTGGGCATTTCGAGGAGGAAGGGCGGGGGGGCGCCGCGCATCACCGTTTTTTTCAGCGTCCAGGCGACAGGGCCGGTGAGCAGGATGCCGAGGAGATACATGGCGAACAAGGTGAGGGCCTGGAGGCTGATGATCCCGCCGAGCACGCGTTTTTCGGGGATAAGGGCGGCGATGAGGATGGTATAGATAAGAAGACGCGCGGAACAGCTCATGAGGGGGGCGACAAGGATGGTGGTGAACCGGTCGCGGCGGTTGTGGATGGTGCGGGCGGCGGTGATGCCGGGCACGGCGCAGGCGAAACAGGTGAGCATGGGGATGAAGGAGTGGCCGCTGAGGCCGCACCAACTCATCAGTTTGTCCATGAGAAAGGCGGCGCGCGACATGTAGCCGCAGTCTTCAAGAATGGCGATGAAAAGGCTCAGGAGCAGGATTTGGGGAAGGAACATGATGACGCTTCCGACGCCCGAGATAACGCCGTCCACCATGAGACTTCGGAGCATGCCCTCGGGCAGGGCATGATTGGCGAATTCTCCGATGCGTCCGATAATGGCCTCGATACCATGCATGGCGGGGAGGGCGCCGGTATAGATGGCCTCGAACATAAGGAAAATAATGACGAGGAAAGACAAGGAGCCGAAGACGCGGTGGGTGAGCAGGGAATCAAGGGCGTCGGAAGTGGCGGAAGGAGGATGTTTGGGGTGGGTGGCGGCGGCGCGGACCACTTTGTCCACCCAGGCGTAACGGCTCTCGGTTTCGATGGCGGCAAGAAAATTGTGGTGCCCGCGCCGATGCCGGCGGCGATGTCGGTGATGGCTGGCGGCGTCCGGTGTTTTGGCCTGGTCCCGGAAACGTTCGAGCAGGCGATGGGCGTCATGCCCGAGGGATTGCGTGAGGCGTTGTTCCGCGTACCCGCCCTCGTCCACCAGGATGCGGTAAGCTTCCAGGGGAGGGATGTCCCGTCCGAGTTGCTTGGAATGATGGGTGAGGAATCGTGAAAAGGCGTCTGCGGCGCGCAGGAGCGACGAAGGGGAAATGGACTGCGGAGACGGGCGTGCGATTTTTCCCTGTGCCATGCGGAGCAAGGCTTCTTTGAGTTTTGGGATGCCGATGCCCTTGTGGGCGCAGATCGGGATCACGGGCACGCCGGTTTCGCGGGCAAGCGCTTCGAAGTCAATAATGATGCCCCGGCGCGCGGCAATGTCCATCATGTTCAATGCGATGATCATCGGTTTGCCGAGTTCCAGCAACTGCGAAACCAGGTAGAGATTGCGTTCGAGAGTGGACGCGTCTATCACGGCGATGATTCCGGAGATCATATTCTCCATGGATTGTCCCAGAAGGATGTCGGCGACAATCATTTCGTCGGGGGAGCGCGCGGCGAGGCTGTAGCAGCCGGGCAGATCAATGATTTCCAGGGTGTTCTCCCCGATGACGAGGGTGCCATGGCGGCGTTCGACGGTGACGCCGGGATAATTGCCGGTGCTGAGGGAGAGTCCGGTGAGGGCGTTGAAAAGCGCGGTTTTCCCAACATTGGGATTTCCTATGAGCGCGAGGGACATGGGCATGGGTTAGACCTCGATCTCGATGAGCGCGGCCTCGGTTTTGCGCAACGCGAGGAGGAATCCTCGCACGCGGATCATCATGGGGTCTCCGAGGGGGGCGAAGCGCAGCACGTCAATGGTCACGCCTTCGCCGATGCCCATTTCCAAGAGACGTTGTTGCACGGCGCCGGAACCGCGCAAGGCATGGACCACGCCCCGCTCGCCCGCCTTGAGTTGTGCCAGCGTTTTGAGGCTGGAGGGGGGCGGGGGAACGGCGTCTTGAGGGCCGGAATCCGGGGAATCCTGGGTATTCGCGTGCATACTGCTCATCAGGCCTTATACTTGGCCATGCGGTTCCGGATTTTCTCCGCCAGTGCGTCGTTGCTCAGGAGAAACCGCATTAAGGACATCAGGCGGCGCCCGGTTTCCATGCTCATGAGGTGCTCCATTTTACAGGCATCGGCGAATGCGGTGTCCTTGTCCACGCCGAGAACCCGTTCAAAGAACCGGGAGAGCACTTCAAAATTGTGTTCCACCAGATGCGTGATGTGGGCGCCTTCTTCCGTGAGAACGAGGAAGCGGTTGCGGTCTTCACCGACCCAGCCGCGCTTTTTGAGCTGGCTCAGGGCAAGGGAGGCCGCGCCGCGGGTGACTTCCAGGAGGACGGCCACATCGGTGGTCCGGGCGTACCCCAGGGTGTTCCGGAGCGAATCGATGGCCATGAGGTAGTGGGCCATGGAGTGGGAGAGCATGTTCCGGTCGAACTCCCGCCAGTAGGATGCGTCATTGGGTTCTTCGGGTTTGGGGGTCCGTTTGGGCTTTGGCCCGGGTTTGGTTCTGGTCATAACGCCTCCGGTTGTTTTGCAGACTAAACAGATGTTTACCCTGCATTATACCCGATATAGGCGGGAAAACAAAAAAAACTTCCCCCGGAGGGGGAAGGGTTTGCTACTGCCCGCGGCGGCGGGAACGGTTATCCGGCGGCGGCGTTGAGCATGGCGTCGAGTTTGTCTTCGAGATCGACGCGGAGCGAGGCCAGTTTAATGTCGGTGAGGTTGAGGTACCGGGTGGAGGGATGACCCATTAGGACAATATCACAGCTTCCCTCGCCGACGGTGTAGCCGTCCACTTTGGCGATGGCATTGGCCAAGGCCACGACATGGGCGAAGGGGAGCCAGTCGTCATTGGGTACAATGGAGGGGTCGTGATGGGTATAGGTGAAGGTGAGGAATTCGGAGGGGAGTGTCCAATGCTGGGTGATGTGGAGCCCGATAAGCGCGTGAAAACTGTGGAAAATCTCGTTGAGAATATCGGGGGAATTGAGGATTGCGGCGATGGGGCCCTCTTTGGCGCTCGATATGATGCGCACGAGGGCGGTTTTCCCCACGTCATGGATGAGCCCGGCGAGGAAGAGGCTTTCGGTGCGCGGCATGGCCAGGGCGCCGCCGAGTTCACTGGCGTAAAGGGCAACGGCCATGGAGTGGCGCCAGAGTTGTTGCATGAAATCCTTCAACTGGGGGGCCTGCGTGGTATACAGGTTGTTGGTGGCGATGGCCTGAACGGCGTCGCAAATGGTTTTCATGCCCAGGCGCGCGCAGGCGGCGCCAAGGTCCTTGATTTCCTGAAGCCCTCCATACACGGGGCTGTTGGCCAGCCGCATGATCTTCAGGGCGATGGTCTGGTCACCGCGGATGGTGTTCACGAGATCATTGAGGGCGACTTCCGGGTCGCGCACAAGACCGAGGACGCGCTGGGCTATTTCGGGGAGCACGGGGAGGTTTTCTATGACGTTGGGCAATTCGGCGAGGATGGCCCCGCCGATGGACCCCGCCGGCACCATCTGGCGGATGTCGGAGACGTGGCTGAGGGGTTCCACGTGGATGGCGTTTTTCTCCCAGTGGGCCTTGAGGGGGTTCATGCAGGCCTTGCATCCGATAATAATGGGTTTGGGATTCTGCTTAAGATCGGTGGGAAGAATTTGAGCGCAATACGGACATGAGTTCACCGCGGGCTCCTTTCGTTATTGGCAAAGCCGCATAATTTGATTTAATGACCGGATGTTAAAGGTACGGGGGGTATGACTAAGAACTTCTTCAAAGGTTGTAATGCCTTTAATGACTTTGGCGATGCCGTCTTCGCGCATGCTGACCAAACCGGTGGTGTCGACGCTGATCCGCCGGATTTCATGGGCGGTGCGTTTCTGGAGGATGGACTCTTTCACTTCTTCATTGAGGACGAGGAGTTCGTAGACGGCGATACGGCCGCGGTAGCCGGTGTACATGCAATGGGCGCAGCCGCGTCCGCGCTTGAATTCGTATTCACGGACCTCCCGGATGTCGAGCCCCACCGCCTGGATTTCCTTGATGGTGGGCATGTAGGGGGCGCAACATTGTGTGCAGATGCGGCGCAGCAGGCGCTGCGCGAGCACCGAGATGACGGTGGAGGAGATGAGGAAGGTCTCGATGTCCATGTCAATCAGGCGCAACAGCCCGCCGATCGAGTCTTCGGTATGGAAGGTGGAATACACCTTGTGCCCCGTGAGGGCGGCCTGAATGGCGACTTGGGCGGAGGTTTGGTCGCGGATTTCCCCCAGGACGATGATGTCGGGGTCCTGGCGGACAATTTCGCGGAGGGTGGCCTCATAGGAACGGCCCACTTTGTCGCTGATGCTGCACTGGATGATGCCGTCAATGACATATTCGACGGGGTCTTCCGCGGTGATGATTTTTTCGGAAATTTCATTGCAATAATCAAGGCTGCTGTAGAGGGTGGTGGTCTTCCCGGAGCCGGTGGGGCCGGTGATGAGCACAACGCCGGTGGGGAGGTCCAGCACGTCTTCACGGTAGCGTTGCATCATCATGGGGCTCATGCCGAGTTGATCGATGCTGACCAGCCCCATGTCTTTGTTCAAAACACGCAATACGACACATTCTCCGTGCACGGTAACATAGACGGAGAGGCGCATGTCATATTCTTTGTTGTTCAGCTCGAATACGAGGCGCCCGCCCTGATGCCGCTGGTGCTCGGTGATGTTGGCCTGGGAAATAATCTTGATGCGGGAGACGATTTTGGGAAGCAAATCAAGCGGAAGATCGGTTTTATAGACCAGCACGCCGTCAATGCGGTAGCGGACCCGGATTTTGTTGGGCATGGGCTCGATATGGATATCGCTCGCGCCTTCGAGCACGGCTTGGGCCAGGATGTGCTCGACCAGTTGAACGACATTGTCCTCGCCGCCTTCCAAGGCGCCGGCGTCCTGGCCGGACACCTTTTGGCGGAATGCGCGGAAATCATCAATGGTGCGCTTGATGGCGTTGGCGGGGCCGAGCGCCAGAACATAATTGCCCGGGAAAAGATCACTGATGGCGTGCTGGCATTCCTGATTGTCGAGTTCCGACACGACGACCGTCACCACGCCCTCGTCATTTTTGCTGAAAGGAACGAAATTGTATTTGATCATGAATTCCGGGGAAACCCCGCGCAGCAACGTGGCATCCACCATCGCGAAACTGGGTTCAATAAGGGCGACGCGGGCCTGATTGGCCAGGTTTTGGAGCAATTGCCGTTCGTTGATGGCCCCCAACTCCACCAGCGCCTGACCAAGGCGGATGCCCCGTTCTTTTTGGACCACCATGGCCTTGTCCAGCATTTCGGAGGAGATAATGCCTTGTTCGACCAGCATTTCCCCCAACCGCATCCCCGCGCCGTGCCGGGCGAAGACCTCGAATACGGCCTGTTTGGTGGCGTAGCCCAATTCCACCAGCACATCGCTGATTTGCTTGGGCTCTTCCAACAGTTGTTGGATGCGCATGGCGCGCTTCAACTGTTCTTCCGTGACGATCCCCTCAAGAACCAGTGCTTTTCCAATAACCGACGGTGCTTCTTCCTTTTTCGGAGGCATGTTAAGGTTCCTATTTGGCTGTACTCTTCCTGACCTGCATATGGGTGAATGTTTATATTTTCCGCGCGTAGCTTCACCCGGTGACATCGTTTTACAACGACCATGGCGAACATTATTATCCACATTTTCCACTTTTTTCAACTATAACGTGATTTTTTCCTAATAACGGAAAACGTGTAGTACGTGTTACCGTAAAATAATCACTTTGTGTGGCACGAAACTTACTATCCCTGTAAGGAGTCATAAACATTAAGAAGGCAAGCGCGTGATATTGTATATGAAGGGAAAAACATGAGATTACGATATGTCGTTTTGGTTGTTGGTGTATTGAGCTCGTCATGGATGGTAGCGGCGGCGGAAACCGGGTATCCTGCGAACATATTGAGTAAACTGCCTGGGGATGCGTTGGCGGCGGTGGTGTGCCCGTCGTTGAAGGTATTGGAGGCGCAAGGTGATCAGTTTGTGAAACTTCCGGGGCTTGCGGACGGGATCCCGGATATGCCGAAGAGCATGAACGCACTGGCGCAAGACTTGGCTAAGGAGTTGGAACTGGAGGGGATAAAGGATTTTAAGGGTCTCGGAAAAGCCTTGGGATTGGACCCGGAGCGGCCTGCGGCGGTGTTTGTTCCGAAAGGCACCAAGTATGTGGGGTATGTATTGCCTGTGGCCTCTCAGGAGAAGGCGGAAAAGACCCTGGCGGTCAAGCCGGCGGGTGAAGCGAAGGATACGCCGTTGGGAGTGGGGGATATCACGGCCAAATACAAGGAAACAGCGGGGTTCGGCTACTTTTTCAAGGACGGGTATGCGTTCGCGGGGGATTCCGTGGAGGGATTAAAGGCCTTGGCGGGGGCGTTGGCGGCCCCCCGTCCGGTGCGGTGCGGGAGCGCGGAATTTCCCATTTCAGACAAGGATGAATTATTGGTATTTGCGGATTTGAAAAACCTCGATTTGGAATCGCTCCCACCGTTCCTGGTTCCCGCAAAACCGGCCTTGGCGGGACTGGTGCCCGCGTATGATGAGGGAGTGGTGGCGGTGAAAATGAATGGCACGGCGTTGCACGTGCGCGTGGCGGGCCACAGCGCGGGAGGGACGTATGCGGAACTGCCCCCGCTTCAATATCCCGGATTTTTCGGAGAGCCGGGCGCGGCCATGGCGTCGGTGCGGTTGACCAAGGAATTGAAGGAATTCATCGGGCAGCAAATATCCGCGTGGGTGAAGGATCCGAATGCGGGAACCCAGATCAAGGGTATTTATACGGGCTTGAGCAATTATCTGGGAGAGGAAATCGCGGTGAGCGTCACCAGCGCCGATGAAAAGGCCCCCAATTTCCTGGGCTGCATCTCGGCGGTGAATCCGTCGCCGCTGATGACGCTGCTTTCGCTGGCGAAATTCGCCATGCAGCCGGCGCAACCCGATCAGCCGCAGATTTCCGTGGCCAAGGATTTGCTCGGCGTCCCTATTTACGCCATGAATGCCAAGGACAAAATCGTGGTGGGCGTGGACGAGGCAAAGGTCAAGAGTATGGCGGACGTGAAACCGGGCGCGGTTCCCGCCGGCATTCCGCCGGACGTGCTCAAGCGCGCGGGGTATGGATTTCTCTATGTTGACGGGGCGCGCGGCCTGCAAGTCGCCAGCGAATTGAGCGGCGTGGCCTTGCCGCCGGATGCCGCCAATGCGGGAAATCTGATGCTGACCCTGGAGCAGTACAGCACATGGCGCCAGGCCTCCTTGAATGTATCCAATGCCGGACCGATAGCGGCGATGCTGGGAAAAGCGTTCGCTTCACCCAAGCCGGCGCCGGCCCCTTCCGCCGCCCAACCGAATGTCAGGGTTGCAAAAACTGATAAATAGTGGGTGTTTGGCTTGACTCTGAGGCTGGGAAATCGGTAAGGTTTCCCGGCCCTTTGTTTTAGGCGGGAAGCTGGAGAGGAGTCTCTATGAAGATAGCGGTTTTAGTCAAGCGGGTGCCCGATACCGCCTCGGTGTTCAAGATTGCTTCGGACGGGAAGTCGGTGGAGACGTCCAATCTGAAGTATGTGATGAGTCCGTATGATGAACACGCGGTGGAAGAGGCAATAAAGCTGAAAGAGAAAAACGGCGGCGAGGTCATAGTGGTGAGCGCGGGGCCGCCGGAGGCAAAAGAGATCATCCGTTCAGGGTTGGCGATGGGTGCGGATTCGGGACTGCTTGTCACCGATGTGGAATTGCTCAGTCCCCGTGGATTGGCGAAAGTTTTGGCGGCGGCGTTGAAAACGATTTCGCCGGATTTGGTGTTCGCCGGGAAGCAGGCGGTGGACGATGATGCGGCGCAAGTGCCGGAGCGGGTGGCGGAATTGCTGGGGATGCCGCATGCCTCGGTGATTACGCGCTTCGAGTGTTTGGGCGCGTCCGTGATGGTGGACCGGGAAATAGAGGGCGGCCAATACACGCTGGAACTGCCCCTGCCCGCGCTGCTGACAACCCAGAAGGGCATCAATACGCCGCGTTATCCAACCCTGCCGAATATCATGAAAGCGAAGAAGAAAGAGATTCGCGAGATGCCGCTGAGCGCGTTGGGTCTCGCGCCGGAAACGCTGGCGGCGGGATGGGTGGTGGAGTCGCTCGCCTTGCCTCGGCAGGAACGGTTGCGGAAGGTGCTGGAAGGCGAGAGCATTCAAAAAGTCCGGGAATTGGTGCGGATATTACGTGAAACCGAGAAAGTACTGTGAGGGTTTGGCCATGAGCATACTGGTATTGCTGGAACAACGCGGGGCGCTGAAAGCCTGTGCGTATGAAGCGGCGATGATGGCGGGGACGATAGCGCGGGCAAGTGGCGTGCCGTTGTATGGCGTCTATATTGGGAAATCCCTTGAAGAGTCCGCCGCGCTTGCGGGGTTTGGCATGCGGAAAGTATATGCCTATGAGCACGAGTCGCTGGAACATTATTGCACCGAAAGCCATGCGCCGATAGTCAGTGAACTCGCGAAGGAACTGGGCGCATCGGTGATTATCGGTTCCGCGTCGGCCCTCGGCAAGGAATGGTGCGCTTCGGTGGCCGCGCGCCTGGATGTGGAACTTGTGCAGGATTGCCTGGAGGTCTGGTGGGATAACGGAGTAATGGCGCGCAAACCGGTGTATGCGGGAAAAGTGGTGGCGGATGTGCGAATTACCAATACACCGGCCATGGTCTCGATGCGGCCCAATGTAGTGAAGGTGGAGCGCGATGCGAGCCCGGCGCCGGGAGTAGAGAAACGTGCGGCGCCGTCTATTACGCCGCGTGCCGTGCTGAAAGAGGTAACGTTGGCGCCGCCGGGGACCGTGGAACTCACCGAAGCCAAGATTGTGGTGTCCGGCGGGCGCGGCCTGGGCGGCCCGGAACATTGGCCGGTCCTCCAAGCGTTGTGTGATGCGCTGGGCGCGGCGCTGGGCGCGAGCCGCGCGGCGGTGGATGCAGGGTGGATTCACCATTCGCATCAAGTGGGCCAGACCGGCAAGGTGGTGAGTCCCGATTTGTATATTGCCTGCGGCATATCCGGCGCGATTCAGCATCAGGCGGGGATGCGTCCCGCGAAGATCATCGTCGGCATCAATAAAGACCCGCAGGCGAATATCTTCAACGTATGCGATTACGGCATCGTGGGCGATCTCTTTGAAATTGTTCCGCTGCTGACCGACGAGATCCGAAAGGCCTGCGCATGACCTTGAGTGGCTTGCTGCTGTTGGCGCTCATCGTGGCCGCGCATGCCGTGTTCTTTACGCGGGTGTATTTTATCGTTCGCTGCATTCATCTGGGGGAGGGAAGCCTGCCCATCGATCACCCGCTGGCGCGCGTGAAGAATGTGCTTGTGAAAGGCTTTGGACAGGTCCTGGTGTTGCGTCAGGCGGCCGGCATTGGGCACCTGCTGATTTTCTGGGGCTTTTTCGTGCTCACCTATGGAACCCTGGAAGGATTGATTTCGGGGGTGTTTCCGGGATTTTCATTCGCCTGGATGGGGCCGGTCTATTGGCTGATGAACACGCTGCAGGATTGGTTCGGCCTGCTGGTGCTGGGAGCCCTGGCCGTGGCACTGTACCGGCGGTTTGTATGGCGGCCCCGGCGGTTGCGGGCGAGCCTGGCGCACACAATTGACGCGCTGGTTATTATTGTGCTGATCGCCGTGCTGATAAAAGCGTTTTATGCCATGCGGATCATCGAACCCAAACCGGGGTTCACGCCCGTGGCGGACCTGCTGCGCCCGTGGTTTGTGGAGACGGCGGGCAGGGCGGCGCATCCCGTGGCGTATGCCGCCTTTCACTGGCTGCACAATGGGGTGGTGCTTGGGTTTCTGGTGTACATTCCCTTTTCCAAGCATCTGCATCTGATCACGGCGCTGCCGAATTTGTATTTCCGGGAAGAACGCATCCCGGGACGCATTCCCAAACTCGATTTGGAGGCGGAGGGCGCGGAGCATTTTGGGGTGGTGAAGATCACGGATTACACGAAGAAGGCGCTGCTCGATGTCACCGCATGCACGGAATGCGGGCGCTGCCAGGAGGCGTGTCCGGCGTATTTCACCGACAAGCCGCTCAGCCCGAAAGAGGTGGTGCTGGCATTGAAAGCGCATCTCTTCGAGGAAGGCCCCGCCCTGATAAAGGACCGTGCCGCGGCCCCGGCGAAGGCATTGTATCCGGACGTGATCGCGCAGGACGTACTATGGGCCTGCACGACCTGCCGGGCCTGCGAAGAAGCGTGTCCGGTGGAAATCTTGCCGATGAGCAAGTTGCTCGGCATTCGTCAGGCGCGCGTATTGATGGAGGGGGATTTCGCGGAAGAGGCGCAGACCGCGTTGCGCAATGTGGAAACGCAGTCCAACCCCTGGGGACTGCCGCAGGAATCGCGCGGGGCGTGGGCGGAGCCGCTGGGCGTGAAAACGCTCGCGGAAGACCCGAATGTGGACTATCTCTTCTTTGTGGGGTGCGCGGGTTCGTATGATCAACGGTATATGAAGGTCACGCGGGCCGTGGCGCGATTATTCCAACAGGCCGGCGTCTCTTTCGGCATTTTGGGCGCGGAAGAATGCTGCACGGGCGACAGCGCGAAGCGGATCGGCAACGAATACCTCGCCCAAATGCTGGCCCAGCAGAATGTGGACACCATGAACGGATATGGGGTGAAAAAAGTGGTGACGGCGTGTCCGCATTGTTATAACGCCATCAAAAATGAATTTCCGGAGTATGGCGGCGCCTACGAAGTGCTGCATCACACGGAATTGCTGGCCGAATTGGTGCGGCAGGGGAAATTGAAGCCGGCAAAAGGCACGGCCGCGATAACATACCATGACTCGTGCTATTTGGGCCGGTATAACGCGCTGTTTGACGCGCCCCGCGCGGCGCTGGAAGCCGCCGGAACCGTAAAAGAACTTCTTCGCGCCCGCGCCAACAGTTTTTGCTGCGGCGCGGGAGGCGGGCGGATGTGGATGGAAGAACGGATTGGCGGGCGCATCAATGTGGAGCGGTCGAAAGAGATCATTCAGGCGCAAACGGACGTGGTGGCGACGGCTTGTCCTTTTTGCATGACGATGATCAGCGATGGGTTGAAAAGCGAACAACAGGCGGAGCTGCCGGTGAAAGATGTGGCGGAAGTGCTCGCGGACGCCTGTGGCATTTTGGAATAAGCGGACGTTGGAAGGAGAACAACCATGAGCAATGCGCTCACCGACATGCGGTTCATTCGTTTCCTGTTGTATGAGGTCCACAAGGTGGAGGACATCTTGCAGTTCCCCTTTTTTCAGGATCATTCCCGCGAAACCTTCGATATGGCCATTGATGCGGCGTACCAGTTGGCGCAGGAGGTGTTCTGGCCGTCCTATCAGGAATTTGATCAAGAGGGAGCGCGTTTTGACGGGAAGCAGGTCCGTCTGCCGCAGGCCATGCACGATATCTGGCGGCATTGCAAGGAAGGCGGCTGGTTTGCGCCCAATGTTTCCTTTGACGAAGGCGGCCAGCAGTTTCCGCTCAGTATCTTCGCGGTATCGTCATTTTTGTTCAGTTGCGGCAATACGGCCGCGGCGATGTATGTGAACGGCACGTGGGGCGCGGCGATGCTAATCCACAAATTCGGCTGCGCGGAACTGCAAGAAAAGTATATGCGCAAACTGTACGCGGGGGAATGGGGCGGGACCATGGCGCTCACGGAACCGGACGTCGGCACCTCGCTGGGGGATATCAAAACGACGGCGGTTAAGGCGGTGGACGGCGATTATTATCAAATCACGGGGACCAAGCGGTTCATTTCGTCGGGGGATCACGATCTCTCGGATAATATTGTTCACCCGGTGTTGGCGCGGATTCCGGGAGCGCCGCCGGGCGTGAAAGGCATCAGCTTGTTCGTGGTGCCGAAATTCCGGGTGAACGACGACGGCTCGATTGGCGAGTTTAATGATGTAATCACCGCCGGCATTGAACACAAGATGGGCTTGAAAGGCCAGGCCACGGCGACGCTGAATTTCGGCGAGCACGGCAATTGCCGGGGCTGGCTGATTGGCGAGCCGAATGAAGGCTTGAAATACATGTTTGAACTGATGAACCGGGCGCGGGTGTTTACGGGCATCCAGGCGGTGTCAGGGGCCTCGGTGGCGTATCAGGCCGCGGCCGAGTATTGCAAAGAGCGATTACAGGGCCGGGATATCACCTGCCGGGACGCCACCGCCCCGCAAATTGCGATTATCAATCATGCCGACGTGCGCTCGATGCTGCTGAAACAAAAGGCGTTTATCGAGGGCGCGCTGGGCATGATTATGTTCTGCGCGAAGCTGGCCGACACCATGGAAAACACCACGGACGAGGAAGAACGCCAGCGCATAAACCTGATTCTGGAAATGATGACGCCCTGCTGCAAGGCGCACTTCTCCAATGTGTCGGTGGAGTCCATCACCCAGGCCATGCAATGCTTCGGCGGGGCTGGTTATTGCGAGGAATTCCCGGTGGCGCAATTGCTCCGGGACAACAAGGTCTTCTCGATTTATGAAGGCGCCAACGGCATCCAAGCGATGGATTTGCTGGGGCGCAAGGTGCCGATGGAGGCCGGAGCGGCGGTGCGCGCGCTGATGATGGAGATGGGCACAACATTTTCCGAAGCGGCGGATGTGGAGGCGTTGAAAGACCTGCTGGACCAGGTGCAGGAGGCACAGAATGCGGTAATCGCCGCAACGATGCATTTGGGTGGGATTGGCATGTCGGGCCAGGTGAATGAATACATCAGCAACGCCACGATGTATCTGGAAATGTTCTCGCAACTTCTCATGGGCTGGCAGCACCTGAAACAGGCCATCACGGCCCAGAAAGCCTTGGAGGCCGGCACGGATGAGGCGGGCTTCTATCACGGCAAGATCGAAACGGCGCGGTTCTATATCCACACGGTTCTGCCCCATGCCGTCACCAGCGCGAAAATCCTCCAGTCAAATGAATATACCGCCTTGAATTTCAGACCGGAGTGGTTTTAGCCAGGGAGCAAACCGGGCTGAGCGCGGGAATTCCTCAATCACTCACCAGTTTGAGCGCCACGAATCCGCCGATCAGCAGGATCGTGAACACGATGGTCAACAGGTTGAAGCGTTTGTCAATGAAGTCCCGGATGGGTTCTCCAAAAAAATACAGCATCCCCGCGACGAGAAGGAACCTTGCGGATCTTCCCACCGCGGATGCGATGACAAACATCGGGAAGTGAATGCCAAAGACACCTGCCGTTACGGTGATGACCTTGAACGGAATGGGCGTGAACGCGGCGATGAATACAATCCAGAAGTTGTACAGTTCGTAGAGCTTCTTGACTTTCTCGAATGCCGCCGGTGTAAATCCGGGCACGTAGGAGAAAAAGAACTGGTCCACAACCGCCCACAACCCCCATCCAATGCCATATCCCGCGATGCCGCCGGCTATGGAAGCTGCCGCGCAAGCGCCGGCGAACAGGAGCCATTTTTGCCGGTTGCCAAGACACAGTGCTACCAGCAGCACATCGGGCGGGATTGGGAAAAAACTTGATTCCGCAAAAGCCAGTATGATGAGCGCCAGCATGCCATACGGCGTATCAGCCCAACGCAGCACCCAGTCATATAAGCGTCGTATCCACTTCACGGTTAATTCCTTCTTGGTGTTTCACGGTGCCCGAAGCGCCGCCGTGATGTCCCTGGCGCATCCTGAACCGGCAATTATCCATCCAACGGCGGCGAATTCATCCAGGGGAGAGGGCAGTGTAGTGGTTTCATGTTATCGACCGCAAATTGGTTGTTTTCCGCGATGGACGGGTATGCGGTATGGCGCGCGACGATGCTTTCTCGGATCGTATTAGAAGTGCAGTAAAATGCCTTCGGGGTCTTCTTTTTTGCCCGAGCGCACCATGGTGACGAACACGATGGTCGCAATCGCGGGAATGAGGGAGGCCGCGACGATGATGGGGCCGAAGGAATAGTGGTCCGCCATCCAACCAATCAAGAAGGTGGTAATGAACGTGCTGATGCCGGCGCTGGTTCCGGCGAGGCCCATCACGGTGCCGACGGCGCGGGTATGGAAGACGTCGGTGGGCAGGGTAAGGAACATGGTGCCGCAACAATTGTAGGACATGGTGGCCACGGCGAAAATCAGCAGGAGAACGGGGTAGCTGTTGCTGTAGAGGGCAAGCAGCAGAATGGCCATGCTGGGGCCGAAAATCATGAGGATGGTCCTTCGTGAACGTCCCGGCGCCCAGCCGCGATGCACCCAATAGCTCGAAAGAGCGCCGGCGATGATATTGCCCAACGGCGCGCAAATCATGGGAACCGCCATGCCCAGCATGCTCTGCTTGAGCGGGAACCCCCGCGAATCCAGGAAGATGGCATACCAATTTGCCACGAAGAACCAGAAAGGATCCAGGAGAAATCGGCCAAGGATGAGTCCCCAGGTCTGTTTGTAGCGCAGTACTTTTCGCCAGGTGACGGACGGGCCGGCATCATCCGCCGCGGCGGAAGAAGAGCGCCCCTGCCGGATATACTCCAATTCACTCTCCGAAATCCGTGGATGCGAGTCGGGATTCTTATAATACTTGAGCCAGAGCACTATCCAAACAAAACCCAGCGAACCCGTGATGAGAAATGCGGGACGCCAACTGCCAAAATAATGATAAATGGCCCAGGCGATGGTGGGGGCGATGGCTCCCCCAATGGCGCATCCGCTATTAAAAAAACCAATGGCCAGCGCCCGCTCTTTGGCGGGAAACCATTCGGAGATGGTTTTCGCCCCACCGGGATTATTGGCGGCTTCGCCCGCGCCCAGGAGAAAGCGGAATCCGCAGAAACTGGCCAGTCCCGTGGCACACGCCGTGGACGCGCCAATCAGCGAATAAAAAACGACACTGGCCAGCATGCCCGTCCGCGTGCCCACGATATCCAAAAGCCGCCCCACCACCATCTGCATGACGGTATACGCCACCTGAAACGCATTCACGATATACGAATAATCCGTTTTGCTCCAGCCATATTCGTTTTTCAGAATGGGGGCGAGTGCGCTGAGCGTCTGACGGTCAATATAATTGATCAACGTGACAAAAAAGAGCAGACCGCAGATCCACCAGCGCAAATGACGAATAGGCCGTTTCCCTTCCACGCTTACACTCCTTTCTTATTCAGGTGGAAAGTATACGTGCCCCGCCACGATGTAATCTACTTCCGAACCAATACGATTTCCTAACCACGAAAGACACGAAATGAACGAAAAGAAAAAGGGTTCTATTTCGTACTACTACCTGTCAATTTCTTGAATTTTTACAAAGAAATTGCCTTTCTACTTTACATAAATCGCTATGCCGACATGCAATAATTCCTATCTGTGCAAACCCGTGCGATACCACTCTTCTGCGGTTCCGCGCGCGATACTTCTAAAAAATCTGTGCCAATCTGTGGAATTTGTGGAGCCTCTTTCACATCCGCGTAAATCTGCTAAATCCGCGTTATCCGCGTTCCATTCTTTGGTTGCGGCTATGCCGCGCTGGGTGATTCGTGTATTTCGTGGTAAGAATCAAAAATCGAGCAACACCTGCCTCGGGTCCGGTTTCTTATTGGCGCGCACCAGCGAAACAAAAAGGAGGGTGGCGATGCAGGGGATGATGGAGGCGGCGATGATGATGGGTTGGAAGGAGAAGAGGGTGGTGATTTTTCCGATGAGATAGGTGGAGATGAGTACGCCGATGCCGGCCCCGGTGCCGCCCATGCCCATCACGGAGCCGACGGCGCGGGTGTGGAAGACATCGGTGGGCAGGGTGAGGAACATGGTGGAGCAGGCGGCATAGGCGAAGCTGGCATATGCGAAGAGGCCCAGAAGTATCCAGTAGTTGGAATTGAAGGCGGCAGGGATCAGCAGGAGCATACTGGGTCCGAAAATGAGCAGAACCGTGCGCCGCGCGCGTCCCACGGGCCAGCCGCGTGCGATGAGATAGCTGGACAGTCCGCCGCCGAAGAAGTTGCCGAGGTCCGCTCCAAGAAACGGCGCCCAGAACCCCAGCACGCTTTGTTCGAGGCTGAATCCCTTGCTGGCGAGATAAAGCCCGTACCATTCCGCCACCAGGAACCAATAGGGATCGAGGAGAAATCGGCCCAAGATAATGCCCCAAGTCTGTTTGTACCGTAACAGATGAAGCCAGGGCACGGAAGGCAGGGGCACGTCACTTTCCGGGGAGGAAGAACGGTTTTTCAGAATATAATCCAATTCTTCCGGCGATAGGCGGGGGTGTTTTTCCGGGGTATGATAGAGCCTGCGCCACGCCAGCAGCCACAGGAAGCCGAGCGTGGCGGTGATGATAAAGGCGGGCCGCCAACTGCCGAAGTATTTGTAAATGAACAACACAATAAAGGGCGCCACCGCGCCGCCGATGGCCGAGCCGCTGTCGAACAAGGCCACCGCCCAGGCGCGTTCTTTGGCGGGGAACCATTCCGATACGGCCTTGGAGCCGCCGGGATTGTTGGCGGATTCGCCGCAGGCCAGCAGGAACCGAAACGCGCTGAAGCTGGCAAGTCCCTGCGCCAGCGAGGTGAGCGCACCGATGATGGAATAGAAGGCCACACTGAGGCTCATGCCCCGGCGCGTGCCGATGCTGTCAAGGATGCGCCCGGACACACTTTGCATAATGGTATACGCGATCCGAAAGGAAATCAGGATGACGGCAAAATCTTCATTGGTCCACTGATAGTCTTTTTTGAGAATGGGGGCGAGGGCGCTGAGGGTTTGGCGATCAATATAGTTGATGATGGTGACGGCGAAGAGCATCCCGCCAATCCACCAGCGCAGGCAGGGCAACGGTCGTTTTCTGTTCGGCTCGTATGACATGCCGGAATTCTCACCTTCGTATGGGAAGCGTCAGTATACGGATTTGAATGGTTTGTGGTCCAGTGAGCGAAGATATCGGCATGAAAAAAGAAGGGAAACACGGACGCATACGGACCCGCACGGACTCACCCCGCGGGGAGGGATGCAATAACAAAAGAAGCGAACAGGGGTATGCGGGGCGTGCTCTGCGGTACATTCTTTCGAAAAGAGGATGGGAAATGACAGATAATAGTGCGGAGTGAGGGGAAAAGCATGGAGCAGAAAGGTTATTTGTTGTCTTTTGGTTTTTCTTCAGGTGCGGGGGCGGCGGGGGCGCCGGATACGCTCTCCTGTTTGAAGGAGATTCGTTGAATGCCGGCTTGGGTGGCGGAGGCGGCGGCATAGGCCATGGCGTCGTAGGGGGCGTCGGGATGCACCATGATGATGACGCCCTCGGGATTGTCATTCAGGCGGTAACGCAACTCGCCGGGCAGAATGGCGCGGTCTATTTCGTGGCCTTTAATGGTGTATTTCCCGTCCTGGCTGATGTAGATGGTGATGTACTTGCTCTTTTCCTTGGTTTTCGAGTCGCTGGAACCGCTCAACATGCCCAGGTTCAATCCGGAATATTCCAGCATGGGGGTGACAATCATCATGATGATGAGGAGAACGAGAAAAATGTCCGTGAGCGGGGTGATGTTGATTTCACTGATCTGGTTTTCGGCGACGCGCTTCATGGCTGGGCGGGCTCCTTGGGGAGTTCCGGCGGAGCGAGGGTGGTCCCGGTTACCGCTGATTTCCCGTCCGGGCCCGCGGGCACCACGGGCGGTTCGGGTGCGTTCGGGGCAATGGTGGCGGGTTGTGCAGGGGTCTCCGGTTTGGCGGGATCACTCAATTGGAAGCGCCGGGAGGTTTTGGTGACCACGGACAGCGTGACGTTTTTATATTCCGCTTCTTTCGCGCGGGCAAACACCCCCACGATATATTTGCAGAGGGTTTCCTTGTCGCCCTGGACGATAAGCCCCCGTTCTTCGGGCGGATCGGTGGCTTTGGTTTTAAGTGCGCTGGCCAGTTCCTGTTCAGCGACGGGGGCGCCGTCGAGAAAATATTGACCGTCCTTGGTGATTTCGAGGACCAGCTTTATTTTATCAATAGGGCCGCCGCCGTCCACCACGGGCGGATGAATGTCCATGCGGGTGGCCTTCATCATGGGCGCGACGACCATCATGATGATAAGGAGGACGAGAAAGACGTCGGTGAGGGGCGTGATGTTGATCTCGTCCACCAGCCTGCGTCGGACTTTTCCGGAAAGTTGCATGGCGCGGCTTATATCTCCACGCGTTTAGTGTACCCGGAGTGGGGGGGCGCCGCGGTGGCGCGGGGATCGGAGGCGGACATGAACAGGAGTTTCAGAATCTGAAAGTCTTCTTCCCAGTGGCTCACGATGGTGTGGAAGTAATTGTTCAGCGCGACGGCAACGATGGCCACGCCGAGTCCGAAGGCGGTGGCGATCAGGGCGGACCCGATCCCGAACATGATGGTGGGCGCGCCCCCGCCGCCGGTCTTGGCCATTTCGCCGAAGGTCAGCAGAATGCGGATGACGGTGCCGAAGAGGCCCAGGTAGGGGGACACGGTGGCGATGGTGCCCAGCACCGAAAGGTTGCGTTCCAGTTTTCGGGTGGCCAGATTGGCGGTGATGTCGAACAACCGCTCGAAGCTGTGCCGTTGCTCGGCCAGGGTGCGTATCCCCTCGGCGGACACTTCGCCGAGCAGGCCGCCGCACTCCGTGCTGATGTTGAGCGCGGCCTCCAGGTTGTTCCGTTGCAGGTCGCGGTCCATTTTGTTGATGAATTCGAGGACGTCCCGGCGGTTCTTCCGGTAAAAGTTCCACCGCTCAATGGTGACGGCCAAGACCAGAATGGAACAGACGATAATGGGGAGCAATACCGCCCAGTCATTCTTAATCGCAAATACAATCAAATCCATGATTCACTCCTTATGGCATTCCGAGGCCCCGAAGTCCCCGCCGAGGCGCCTGCACGCCAGTGTACCACATTTGAGACCGTCCGCGGTAGGCGCGGGCGCGGGCGTTTGGGTATAATACCGTCTTTGTGCGCCCGCCGGTATCTCCCGGCACGCAGGGAAAACAACAGGTCTGATAATTGTATCTCATAACCGGGAAGGCGGTTCCATTGGAATTACTGGACGAAATTGTCATTCTGTTTGGTACGGCGATCGTAGTGGCGTGGCTGTTCCGGTCATTGCGGGTGCCCTCCATTATCGGTTTTCTGATAACGGGCGTGGCCATTGGCCCCTCGGGCTGGCAGTTGGTGTCGCAGTCGGACGTGTCGCATTTCTCGGAATTTGGCCTGATTCTTTTGTTGTTCACGATAGGATTGGAACTGTCTCCGGAACCCTTGATGCGTTCAGGAGTGCGCTTGATGGCCGCCGCCGCGGCCCAGATACTGGGGACGGCGGCTGTCACGGTCCTGTTTCTCGCCCTGTTCCCATCCCTTACGTGGACGGCCCGCTTCATCCTCGGCGCGGCCGTGGCGCTGAGCAGCACCGCGATTACCCTGAAATTGATGAGTGATCGCGGGGAGACCACTTCCACCACGGGAATGACCGCCACCGGCATCCTGTTGCTTCAAGACGTGGCGGTTATCGTTCTGATGCTGGTGCTTTCCCTGGTGTACGGAAGTGGAGAAGGGCACGGGCAGGGTGGGGGGATACTATTGGGTCTTGAGGGCCTGGGAGGCCTGATTGTAATCGTGTTGGTGTCCCGGCCCCTATTGCCGCGCATATTGGAACAACTCTCCGGACGCGGCGGACGCGAACTGCTTACGTTGTTTGCCGTGCTGATGACCTGCGGCGGCGCTTGGCTGGCGGAGTTGGTGGGATGGTCGCCCGCGTTGGGCGCGTGCATTGCCGGACTGCTTCTGGCGAATGCGGACCAGCGGCATCAACTGGTGGCGGACATCACCCCCTTCCGGGATGTATTTAACGCCCTGTTTTTTGTCGCGCTGGGGATGACGGTGAATCTGGAGGCCGCCATCCGCCATTTTCCCGTGATTCTTTGCGCCACATTTCTTACCCTTGTAATCAAGTCCATTGTGACCGCCGGCGCCATCCGGGGGGCGGGCTGGCCCTGGCGAATTGGCCTGCAAACGGGGATTGCCCTGTGCTCCGTGAGTGAGTTCAGTTATGTGCTGGCGTATCAGGCCAACCACAGCGGGCTTCTGGAATCGGCCATGATGGATGTATTGGTGGCGTATGTGGTGACTACGATGATTGGAGGCGCGCTGGTCTATCCGTACGGATATCGCATCTCGGCATGGCTTGGCGGATTGATGCGGGAAAGGAAACCGGCCGGCGCATCGGAGGTGCAACCCGTTGATCTCAAGGACCATGTGGTTATTGTCGGATACGGTTTTACGGGCGCGAATCTTGGCCGGATGCTGCGGGCAACGCATGTACCGTATTGCGTGGTGGAAATGAATCCTGCGCTGGTGCAGGCGGCGCGCAAGGAGGACGCGGATGTGATTGTGGGCGACGCCACCCGCATGTCCATTTTGGCGCATGCCGGCATTGATTTGGCCCGCGCCCTCGTTGTGGCGATAAACGATCACCAGGCCACGCAGCGTGTCGTGGCGCAAGTCAGCGCCCGCCGTCCCGGATTGTATATTTTGGCGCGCACCAATTTTGCCAAGGACATCGAACGGCTCTATCAACTCGGCGCAAAACGCGTTATCCCGCAGGATTTTGAGACCTCCATCGAAGTGGGGGCGCACGTGTTGCGGCAGTTTGGCATTCCGGACAATATCGTGGAGGCGCAGATCGCCGCGGTGCGTTCCGGGGGCTATGGCATGCTTCGGGGCAAACCCACGGACCGGGCGGCCACGGAAGAATTGCTGAAGATATTGGAACGGACCACAACGCAGACGTTTTACCTCGCGGAGGAGAACGCGGCCTGCGGAAAGACCATCGCGGCGACAAATCTTCGGGCGCGCACGGGCTGCACCATCATTGCGGTGGTGCGTTCGGGGCGTCCGGCCACGAATCCGTCGCCGGATTTTCCGCTGCAGTCCAATGACGTGCTTGTGTTGGTGGGGGCGCACGCGGAGATCGAGGCGGCCAAGGGGGTGCTGCAAAAAGGGTGAACTAAAATGGAAGACGTGCTATAGTACCGGATGGAAATGGCTGTTGGGAGTATAGGTGAATGACCGCCGCGAGGAGGGTCTGCGCGGATGTTCATGCAATGCGGTAAACGAGCGGGGTAGTGATGAAACGCAAGGTCAAATTGGCATTATCACTTCAGGATGAGCCGTTTTTCCAAGGGATGAGCCCGGAACTCATGGCGCGCATTGGGGGGAGTATTTATCACCGCGAGTATGAAGCGCGGCAGATTGTCTATTTCCCGGATGACCCGTGCGACTATGTGTATTGGGTGCGCGAGGGCCGCGTGAAAGTGACCCGGGTGTCGGATGATGGCCGGGAACTCGCGTTCCGGCATGCGCTTCCCGGCGACATGCTGGGGGAGGAATGTCTGGGAAAAAAGGCGCGGCGCGGCGATTACGCGGAGGCCATGCAACAAACCATTCTTTGCCTGATGCGCGCGGAGGATTTCCGGCAACTGGTGCACGAGGAGGTTGAATTGGCGCGGATTGTGGCGGGGCGCATGGTCCAGCGGATCATGGACCTGGAACAGGTGTTGGCGGAAACGGTATTCAACACGGTGCGCAGCCGGATCGCCTCGTGCCTGTTGAAGCTGTACCGCAGGCAAACCGGCCAGGGGACCTCGGTGTTGCATGTCACCCATCAGGAGATCGCGAATTTGATCGGCGCCACCCGTGAAACAACCACGGCCACCCTGCATGATCTTCGCGATGAAGGGCTGCTGGAAATCGCCAACCGCCGCGTGGTGTTGCGGGATATCAACTCGCTGGACCGTGTCAGCCGCAACGGATAGCCGAAACGAACAATGGGGACCGGTGCAAGCAGGCGGCACGTAAATGCGGGAAAAAATGGAAACAAGGGGTGAAACCCCGTCATCCAGGCGGCGGGTCCAACAGGCACGAGAGAGGATGCCGCCATGCAAAATATGTACCGGTTTGGTTTGATGCTTGTTTTTTCTGTTTCTTTGGCCTGTTGTGAAAAGCCCCCTTTGGATATGAAGCAGTTGATCCCGCCGGAGGGAAAGTATTCTGTCCGCATTTTGCGCGATACGTATGGGGTGCCGCACATTTATGGAAAAACGGACGCGGATGTGGCCTATGGCTTGGCATATGCCCATTGCGAGGATGATTTTGCCACGATACAGGAGGGTGTGTTTCTGGCGCGGGGATTGTTGGCGTCCATCAAGGGGGTCGAGGGCGCGCCGTTCGATTACCTGGTGAAGCTTTTCCGGTTCCGCGAACTGGTGGACGCGAAGTACGAAACCGATTTGACGACGGAAACGCGCCGGATGTGCGAAGCATACGCGGAGGGTTACAACCACTATGCGGCGCTGCACCCGGAACAGGTGATCCCGGGGGTGATGCCGACCGATGGAAAAGACGTGGTGATGGGGTTTGTCGCGAAGTCGCCGCTTTTCTTTGGCATGGATGATGAATTGAAGGGGTTGTTGCACAAGAAGCCCAAACACCCGGTTTCCCGAAAGACGGTGGCCATGGGGCGGACATTTTTTTCGGATGACCTGCCGATTGGCTCGAATACCTTTGCCATCGCCCCAAAACGCACGCCCGACGGAAAAACCCATCTGGCCATAAATTCCCACCAGCCGTGGACGGGGCCGGTGGCGTGGTACGAGGCGCGTCTGAAAAGTGAGGAAGGATTGGACATTGTGGGCGGGGTGTTTCCGGGCACGCCCGTGGTGCTGCACGGGCACAATCGCGATCTGGGCTGGGCGCACACGGTGAACAAGCCGGATTTGACGGATATTTATGCGCTGGAGATGAACCCGGACAATCCGAACCAGTACAAATTCGACGGGCAGTGGAAGGATTTGGAAACGGACAACGTTATCCTCTGGGTGCGCTTGTGGAAAGGTTTCTCCATACCGGTGAAGCGTGAAGTGGCCTGCTCGGTGCATGGACCCGTGATGCGGAGCCCGCACGGGGTGTATGCGATTCGTTACGGCGGGTATGGGGATATCCGGCAGGTGGAACAGTGGTTCCGGATGGGCAAGGCGGAAAACATTCAAGAATTCGAGGACGCGATGCGGATGCAGGCGATTCCATCGTTCAATGTCGGGTATGCGGACAAAATGGGAAACATTTGGTATATCTACAACGCGAAATTTCCCAAGCGCGCGGAAGGCTATGATTGGCAAGAATATTTGCCCGGCAACACCTCGGAAACTCTGTGGACGGAGTATTTGCCGTTTGAGAAACTGCCGCAGGTGAAGAATCCGGAATCGGGGTTTGTGCAAAACTGCAATTCGTCGCCGTTTAGAACCACGGTGGGTCCGGACAATCCCAGGCCGGAGGATTTTCCCGCGTACTGCGGCATCGAGCCGGTGGAACACATGACCAACCGAAGCCTTCGCCTGCTGGAATTGCTTGGGGCGGACGATTCCATCACGGAAGACGAATTTTATGCATACAAATATGATATCGCCTATTCCAAGGATTTTGTGGTGAAAGAGTATTTCGATCAAATCATGGCGATGCCGGCGGGGGAGGATCCGGTGATTGCGGAAGCGCAGCAGGTTTTGAAGCGCTGGGATTATTCGACGACGGTGGAGAATACAAGCACGGCGATTGTAATTCTAAGCGCGGAACCGATTGTCCGCGCAAAAATGTTCGGACACAAAGAGCCGGATTTACTGGAAACGTTCAAGGAAAAGGCGCATCTGCTGAAAGACACCTTTGGCAGGATTGATGTGCCGTGGGGGCAGGTGAACCGTCTGGTGCGCGGAACGGTGAATGTTGGATTATGCGGCGGGCCGGATACGCTGCATGCCGTGTACGGAAATTGGCATAAGGACCATCTGGAAGGCGTGGCGGGGGATTGCTATGTGTTAATGGCCACTTGGGACAAAGATGGCAAGGTCCATTCGCGGAGCATTCATCAATTCGGAAGCGCCACCCTGGACGAAACCTCGCCCCATTACGCGGATCAAGTTCCCCTGTTTATTGCGTGCGAAACCAAGCCGGTGTGGCTGGATGAGGCAGAGTTGCGTCAACATCTGGAAGGGGAATACCGGCCCGGAGAACCCCGGCCCGCGCCCGCCATAAAATAATTCAGGCCGGAGCGTCACCGCTCCGGCCATACTATTCGCTTTCTGTGTGCCGTTGGGTCAGGAACGATTAGTACCGGCGGGGACGGCGGTCGCCGCCACGATCTCCGCCACGGTCTCCACCACGGTCGCTGCGCGGCGGACGTTCTTCACGCGGACGCGCCTCGTTGACCTTCAGCGGGCGCCCGTCCATGCGGTAGCCTTCCAGCGCCTGAATGGCCGCCTGGCCTTCTGTGTCGTTCGGCATTTCCACGAACCCGAATCCGCGCGAACGGCGCGTTTCCCGATCAATCACGATGCGCGCGGCATCGACTTGCCCGTACTGTTCAAAGACCGACCGAAGACTGTCATCCGTGGTGTTGTACGACAAATTGCCTACAAAGATGTTCATCGAAGCACAAGCTCCTATTGTGGGGCCATCTGGACGATACGTCCCGACAGCGCTCTGTTTGTGTCGGGACAGTACGGGACCAACGGGGCGGGAACATCTCGCACGACCAACGGACCAACTGACACACGACTCTTCCTAAATTACTGCTGGACTTCCAGCACATTCCAAGCAGTATCCTATCATATTCCGATTTCCATAGCAAGAGAGCGTAATAGTGTCAAAACTTCCAGAAATAGAACGTGATTCTGCGGATACTGTCAAAATGGACAAGGGGCATTTTTCTTGGAATTTACTCAGGCAATTGTGAAAATATCCCTTTTGCCGGGATATACTCCGATATGAGGGCGCATTCCCGGAATCGTACATCAGAACCGGCTCCATTTCGCCTTACTCGAAAGGGAAAAGGGTTATTTCATAAATGCGTTTGACTTATTCAAACACGATGGTACGGTGACGGTAGACCATGATGCGGTCCTCGGCATGGGTCTTTACCGCATACGCCAGCACCTTCTTCTCGACATCGCGGCCCATGGAAACCAAGTCCTCCACGCTGTGCGTGTGATTCACCCGCACGGTTTCCTGCTGGATGATGGGCCCCATATCGAGGTCTTCCGTGACGTAATGGCTGGTGGCGCCGATAAGTTTCACGCCGTGCTCATAGGCCTGGTGATAGGGCTTGGCCCCTTTGAAGGCCGGCAGGAATCCGTGATGCACGTTGATGATGCGCTTGCGGTAGGCATTGACCATGAGGGGGGAGAGAATTTGCATGTACCGCGCGAGCACGATGAAATCAATGTGATGCTGCCGGAAGAGTTCGAGAATTTTGGCTTCCGCCGCGCCTTTGTCCTCTTTTTCCACCGGCACGCAGCAATAGGGGACCTTGAAGTTGGCGGCGACCTGTTCGAGATCGGGATGATTGCTCACCACCAGCGCGATGTCCGCATTGATCTCCCCGTATTGATGCCGCAAGAAGAGGTCATACAGGCAGTGGTCGTATTTGGAAACCAGGATTGCCATGCGTTTTCGTTCGTCATTGAAGGCAAGCTCATATTCCATGGCGTAGGCGGCGGCGAGTTCATCAAGCTCCTTTTTCAGGTCCTGCTTGGTGCATTTCATTTCGCGGCGGTCAAAATGCACGCGCATGAAAAACCGGGTGTCGAGCTGCTCCGTATGCTGCTGCGCATCAATGATGTTCCCCCCGCGCTCATACAGGAATTTCGACACGTTGTAGACAATCCCCTTCTTGTCTTCACAATTCAGCCGTAACACCGCGGTATGCATGATTGGGTTTACCTTAATTGAAAATATGGTGACTAGGGGGCTATTCCGAGAATTGCAACAGGAATATCTATATTACTTACGCCCCTATTTTCCAAATCCCATACAAATTGTTCAAAATAGGATACTCCTGTGGACATTTCGTCCGCCAGCTCTTTTACAGGAACAATCTCCAAACCAGTATCAATATAGCCCAAGTTTCTGAAAATGGTCATTTTGGCGCATACGTTGTAGACCATGAAAGCATACTTGCCAAACTGGAGTTCAATTCCAAGTTTTTCTTTCAAGAAGTCCATTTCGCGAAATGCCCCCTTCCGTGCCGGTGGCGGCGTATATCCATTCATGTAATATTCCGCAGGATAGATACATGACACACGTTGGGATTTCCAGTCTCTTTGCTGAAATTTCATTTTGAATTCGGTATTGAGCGTTCTGGGACTGAAAAGCATTCGGCCTGACATTGTTTTTTCCGAACTTTTCTTGGTCTTGAATTTATGCGCCTCCACTGAATTGATTATTTCTTCCACCTCCTCATAGAGTTTTCCATATTTGGAGCGCACCTTCTTTAAGCCCCCATTAAATGAATATTGCGCTACAATTTTCATTAGAAGAGTTCTCCGCATGTTGATGCACTGTTTTGCGGCCATGATTCAGGAATTTGAGAGACTCGCTCCCGGCCTGATGGTTGATATACAGGCTTTCCCAAAGGCCGGATTTTCAAAAGACCATCAAAGAAACGGAAAATTCTTTCTTTGCCTTCATCGACGTATTGTTTGTTGATTTCAAATCCTGCTGCACGCCGTTCATGCATGAGTGCCGCAATTAAAGAGGAGCCGACACCCGCAAAAGGGTCCAGGACCCATTGATCTTCATTGGTGAAAGCAAGAACGCACCTTTGTACGAGTTCTATGGGAAATTGACATGGATGTTCTGTTTTTTCCGGATGATTACATTTTACGTTGGGGATATCCCAAAGAGCGGTCTCCCAATCTTGGGCAACGATTTTCCAAATATCCGAAGGGTTTTTCCCCATAGGATTCCCCGATGGCAGTCCCTTATTGGGGCCTTTATAATGACGTTTTCCAGGATATTTGGACGGGACCCGTATGTCATCCAAATTGAAGGTGTAGTTTCCGGTCTTTGTGAACCACAGCAATGTTTCATACCGCCCTGAAAACCGTTTGGAACAGTGCAGGCCATGATCAAAGTGCCAAATCACACGATTTCGCAATTGCAGTCCAAGTTGTTTGAAAATTGGATAATAATATATATCCAAAGGGAATATTTCACCCTTATCCACAAAATTACCGACTTGCCAACACAGGCTGCCGGACGGTGATAAAACTCTTACCAACTGCTTAAGAATAGGTGTAAATTGATCGAGATACGCCTGCAAACCCGTTTTTGTTTCATAGGATTTTCCTATGTTATACGGCGGAGATGAGATAATCAGTTGAATGCAATTATCGGGCACCTTTGACAAGGCATTTTGAGCATCCCCATGTGCATAAACTATTGATGCACCGCGATCAAACTGATCAACGATTTGCCTTTTCTCAAACACCCGTAATTACTCCATTTAAAGTATTGTATCATATTCCAACAAGGAAACCGGCCAGTGGTTGTTCATGGAAAATCTACATCATTCGGTTCAGCGGAAAATCAAAAGAATTCTATTGGATGCCGTTCAAAAATGCAATCTTTTCGAATTTATGTTCGAGACTATGACTGAAAACGTCATGCGGTGAACGATAGCTTCGATTCATCGGACGGACGGCTATTTTTCCCGGCGGCCATCGAGGTAGTGCCACAGGGTGAGCAGGGGGTGGCGGAGGGGCATGCGGGGGCCGGCGTAACGCATGACGGCGCGGGCCTTTTCGCGCATGGCGGGTTTATAGCAGTGGATGGGGCATTTGGCGCAGGTGGTTTTTCTTTCCTGGAACGGGCATTTGCCCAGGCGCAGGCGGGCATAGTCAAGCAATTCGGCGCATTCGGGGCAGAGTTCACGCCGGGTGTGGTGATGGCGCCGGCAATACATGCGGAGCATGCACTGGAAGGTTCTGAATTCCCGGTCCATTCTGGGATGGGCGAATTCCATGGGCATGACCTGATGTTATTTCGCGATGCTCGTTTCCGCCCGGATCACGCGGTCGAGCAGTGCGGGGTTGTCGGAGAGGATGCTGTCGACGGGAAATTGGAGGTAGTGTTTGATTTCTTCTTCCGTGTTGAGGGTGAAAAATTGGATGAGGATGCCTTTTTTGTGGATGGCGTCAATTTCGGCGGGGGTGACGTTGAATTGTTTTTCCAGTTCGGGGGAGAAGGTGAGCATGGCATGCGCCGGGGTATAGTGTTCCCAATCGCCTTGGCGGAGCGCGGTCAGCATTGTGATGGCGTCCATGACGTCATAGCAGGTGCCGATTTCCGGCGCCTTATCATGTAAATGCGCATGGGTGGCCGGGTTAAAGGAAGCGAGCAGAAAGCGCTGGGTGGCGTTTGTTTCCCGGAGCACTTTAATCACGGCGTCCACGCTGGGGCCGGAGTCTTTGATTTCCACCAGAAACAGGTTGTTCGGAAGGGCCTGAATCACTTCGGCGAGGGTGGGGATGGTAAGGCCTTTTCCCCGGTACGGGAAGGTTTTCCCGCCGTCCGGGGTGAAGCGGTACCCGGCGTCGAGGGCCTTCAATTCGGCCAAGGTCTTTTCGGACACCCGTCCGGTTCCGTCCGTGGTACGCTCGACGGAGGCATCATGAAACACGACCACATGCCCGTCTTTGGTCAGTTGCACGTCGCCTTCCATCAGGGTGCCTGGCCAGCGTTTTTCGGTGTTCAGGTAGGCTTCGAGGGTGTTTTCCGGCCATAGAGTACATCCGCCCCGGTGCGCGCCCATAAGGATGGGGCGTTCGCGGAAAAGGGAAGCGGCGGTTCCCGCGAGGGTGGCGTTCAGCAGCAGGAGCGGGGTTAAGGTGGTGAAAAAAAATGAGATCATGGGATTACGGTCTCCAGTTGTTTTAGTCATTAGACGGTGGGAATTTGTATTGTGTTTCAGGGATGAGTATATTTCATGAATAACAGAAGGAGAGAGAACATGGCTGGAATGTTGGAAGGTCAAGTGGCAATTATCACGGGCGCGGGCCGGGGCATTGGCGCGGCGGCCGCGAAACTGTTTGCGGCGCAGGGCGCGAAGGTGGTGGTCAGCGATCTGGACGCGGCACCGGCGGAAGACGTGGTGGCGGAGATAAAAGCGGCGGGCGGAACCGCGATTGCCGCGGCGGGGGACGTAACGGACCCGGCGTTTCCGAATCTGCTGATGAAGAAGACGATAGAAGCCTTCGGAAAGTTGAATATTCTCGTGAATAATGCGGGATACACGTGGGACGGAATGCTGCACAAGATGTCCGACAAACAGTTTCAGGCCATGTTGGACGTCCATAATGTGGCCCCTTTCCGGATTATCCGTGCCGCGGCCCCATTTATGCGTGAGGCCGCCAAGGCGGAAAAAGGGGAGGGTAAAGATCCCGAACCGCGTTGTATCATCAACGTTTCCTCGACTTCCGGCTTGTTTGGCAATGTCGGCCAAATCAATTACAGCACAGCAAAGAGCGGCATTCTGGGCATGACCAAGACGGTGGCGAAGGAATGGGGCGCGTTCGGCATCCGGTGCAATGCGGTGGCCTTCGGCCTCATTGAAACGAGGCTCACGCAGGATGCGGAAGCAGGTGAGAAAATCGCGGTGGCGGGCGAAGAAGTCGCGCTGGGCATGCCCGGCCATATCAAGGGCATGGCCACCATGCTGATTCCTCTGGGCCGCGCCGGCACGCCCCAGGATGCGGCGGGCGCCATTTTATTGCTTGCCTCGCCGTATGCATCGTATATTACGGGACAATGTTTGAATGTTACGGGCGGTCTGAGCGCCTGATAACACAACGTAGCGTGAAGTGTAGTATCGTTTTCATGCGCCATCAAGCACGCTGTTGGATGCCATGGACAGCGTGATGCGGTGGCAGGCCGAGGGTTGCCGAGGCGCATTTCTTGGCCGTGGCGTGTGTTGTGAACCCCCACAAAACAGCGTTGTTTAGGAGTGGCCGGCAAAATGAACGTTAATATGAATGAGTGGGAAAATCCGGGCGTTGTTCAGCGTAATAAAGAGCAGGGGCATGCCTCCTATATTCCGTTTCCGGATGCCGATTCGGCAAAGGAAGAAACGGAACAGACCTCGCCGTTGTTTGCCTCGCTCAATGGCTCCTGGAAGTTTCATTGGGTGAAAAAACCGTCCGAAGCGCCGGAGGGTTTTTTCCGGGACGAGTACGATGTGAGCGAGTGGGGAGAGATTCCCGTCCCCGGCAATTGGCAGTGCGCGGGGTATGACGTTCCGATCTATGTCAATTTGCGGAATCTGTGCCATCCGGCGCAACCGCCGGAAACCAATCCTGAATTCAACCCCGTGGGCTGTTACCGCCGCACCTTTTCAATTCCGGAATCCTGGGAAGGAAAACAGGTCTTTCTTCACTTCGGGGCGGTGCAATCCGCCTTGTGGGTTTGGGTGAACGGCCGGGAGGCGGGCTACAGCCAGGGCAGCATGACCCCGGCGGAATTTAACATTACGCCGTATCTCAAACCGGGTGAAAACACGCTTGCGTGCAAAGTGTTCCGGTGGTGTGATGGCAGTTATTTGGAAGACCAGGACATGTGGCGTCTTTCGGGCATTCCGCGCGATGTGTTTCTGTTCGCCGCGCCGCCCCTGCATCTTCGCGATTTTTTTGCGTATTCAGATTTGGACGCGGCGTACCGGAACGGCACGTTGACGGTGCTGGCCCGGATTCACAACTACACGGAGGAGATGTTGGTGTCCGTGCGGGTGCGCGCGGAATTGTTTGACGCCGCCGGACGGCTTGTGGACGTGAAAGAAAACAAGGGGATGTTTCCCATTGCGCCGGAAGCGGAAAAGCGTCTGGTGTTTTCCGTGGACAATCCGAGGAAGTGGTCGGCGGAAGACCCCTATCTCTATACCCTGGTGCTCACCCTGATGGACGGGTCGGGAAAGGTGTTGGAAGCGGTGCGCTGCAAGACGGGATTCCGCAAGGTGGAGCGTAAAGGCGGGCAGTTGCTGATCAATGGGCGCCCTGTGCACATCATGGGCGTCAACCGCCATGATCACGATCCGGAGCGCGGCAAAGCGGTGACCGAGGCCGGGATGCTCCAGGATATCGTGACAATGAAGCGGTTCAACATCAATGCGGTGCGCACCTCGCATTATCCCAATGCGCCGCGTTTTCTTGAATTGTGCGATGAATATGGGTTGTACGTATTGGATGAGACCGATCTGGAGTCCCACACGTTTTGGGGACAGTTCGCCAACGACCCGGAGTGGGAAACGGCGTTTCTGGACCGGGCCATGCGGATGTTTGAGCGCGACAAGAATCATCCCTGCATTTTCGGGTGGTCCCTGGGCAATGAATCGGGATACGGTCCGAATCATGACAAGATGGCGGATTGGCTGCGCGCGCAGGATCGCACCCGTGTGATCCATTATCATCCGGCGGAGGAATCGCCGATGCTCGATATCATCGCGCCGATGTATCCCAGCCTGGACGAGTTGACAGCGTTGGCGAAAAAGGACGATGACCGGCCCATCATCATGTGCGAATACGCGCACTCCATGGGGAACAGCACCGGCAATCTAAAGGAGTATTGGGACGCTGTCCGCGCCTGCAAGCGCCTGCAGGGAGGGTTTATCTGGGATTGGGTGGATCAATCGCTCCGGCAAAAACAGACAAAGCGCCTCCGGGACCGGGCTTCGGATTTGGAGTGTTTTGTGGTTGGCGACATCATCGAACACGAGGACGGACACGCCCTGAAAGACGGGTATGTGGCCGTGCCGCCAAGTCCGGCGCTCAATATTACCGGCGATGCCATCACGATTGTGGCCTGGGTATGTCCGGAATCCCACGAATATCAGAATGTATTTGTGAGCAAAGGGGACCAGTTCATCCTCTATCAATATGAAATGATTTCACTGGCCTTTGAGCTTGATCTGGGCGAGCGGCTGCTGGTGACCGCGCCGGTTCCGGAGAATTGGTTCGGTCAATGGCATGCCATCGCCGCCGTATATGATGGGCAGTACGCGAAACTGTTCATTGATGGGAACTTGGCGGCGGAGAAAGCCGCGCAAGGCAAGATTCGGCCTTATCCGTGTTCGGTGTTTGCCGGCCGCAACCCAGTGAGTGAAAATGCGTGCCGGGGGCGGATTCGCCGGGTGGGCATTTTCGATCATGCCCTGAAGGAAGAACAATTGCGTTGTGAGGCGAAGACACCTTGGGCGGGCGCGGTGTTGTGGATTGATTTCGAGCAGGTGGAAATCACCGGGGAATCGTGGCTGGCCTATGGGGGGGATTTGGCGGAAATGCCGACCGACGGTTCGTTTTGCGGGAACGGTTTGGTGGATGCGGATCGAACGCCGCATCCGGGTCTCTGGGAATGCAAAAAACTGTTCCAACCGGTGGAAGTCACGGCGGAAAATCTCGCGGAAGGCCGGTTGCGGGTGCTGAATAAGAACTTTTTTGCCTCCTTGGGGTATTTGGAGATTAGTTGGCGGCTTACGGAAAACGGCGAAGTGCTGGAGCAGGGAGCATTGCCGCCCCTGGATTTGGCGCCGCAGGAAAGTGGCGTGATTTCCCTTCCTTTCACGCTGCCCGAAGCCCGGCCCGGTGCGGAATATGGCGTGTCCATTCATTTTTCTCTTGCACAAGACTGCCGCTGGGCGTCAAAAGGGCATGAGGTGGCCTGGGAGCAGTTCTTGCTGCCGGTACAGGCGCCGGCCTGTGCAGGTAGCGATGTGGAAGCCGCGTCCGTCTTGACGGTGGAGGAATTCACCGAAAGCGTGGCTGTATCCGGCGAAGATTTCCGGATTGCCGTGGATAACCGTTCCGGAATCATTTCGTCCTGGCAGTACAAGGGCATGGAACTTCTCGTGGAAGGTATTTCCCTGAATCTGTGGCGCGCGCCGACGGACAACGACCGGATTCCGAAGACCAGTATTGCGTGGCGCAATGCCGGGTATTATGGAGTGACCACCCGTGTTAAGAAACGGACCGTGGATGCCGCCGCAAGGGACAAGGTGACTCTCCGGGTTGAGTTCGAGGCGATTGGCTGCAACCAGGCTGTATTGTTTGACGGCGTTTGGACGTATACCATCCAGGCGCGGGGCGAAGTGACGCTGGAACAAACCCTCATACCCAAAGACGCCACACATTCTTTGCCGCGTGCGGGTTTGCGCATGAAGCTGCCCCTGGATTTCAATACGTTGGCGTGGTATGGCCGGGGTCCCTGGGAAAATTACCCTGATCGGAAACAGGGGGCCGCGCTGGGAGTGTATTCCGAAACGATTGCGGCGGGCGGCTGCCCGTATCTGGTGCCGCAGGAGTATGGCAACAAGACCGATGTGCGCTGGGCGGTGGTGCAGCGAGCGGACGGGGTGGGCCTCAAGGTGTGTGCGGATGGGGAGGGATTTCAGGCGAGCGCGCATCCCTATTCCCTGGAGCAACTCACCGAGGCAATGCACCGGATGGTGCTGTATCCGGACAATGCCATCAGCCTGTATGTGGATTTCGCGGTGTCGGGGTTGGGCAATGGCAGTTGCGGGCCGGGCCCCCTGGAGGAATACCTCATTCCACCGCGCGTTTTCCGGAACAGGATTCGGTTTCGCCCGGTGTGCGGATAGTCTGCGTCAGGCGGGCGGCAGCGGGCTGTTATGCTCGTGCGTAATCCGCCATTTCCCATCTTTTTTGAGCAGGACAAAGGTTGACCAAGACCTGTCGGTAATGGGTTCCTTTTTTTCAGAGGTGGTGGCGTTGGTCAGAATCCGGGTGGTTGCCCACGCCACCTCGCCATTCAGGTGGATTTGCAGGTCCTCGGTTTTGAACGCGAATGTGGCGAAATCCTTGGCGAGTTGCTGGCGGTATTTGTCGAAGGCGGCGGTTACATCGTTGCGGCCCCGGTGCGTTTCGCCGCCGGGCCACATCATGTAAACATCTTCCGTGTAGATATCAGGGTTGAGCTTGGTGTCGCCGGGTATTGTTGTGAACGACAATTGCTGTTGTATGGTTTCACGGATGGCCGCTTCGTCGTCTGCGGCCCAGACCGCGGCGGCCAGCAACAGGCCGAAAACGGCCACTACGATAGTCGTGCGCATTGCCAAAAGAACCTCCTGTGCCGTACTTATTTATTCCGTTTTTGCTTTCTGGCCCTTGGCCCCGTCCCAGGTGCCGCCTGTGCCCAAGGTATAGCGGTACACTTCCCTTCCGGTGGTGTCCGTGGGAATGTCGGCTTCCTTGGCCAGGGCTTCCGTGCGGGTGGGCACGCGCCCGCTTTGATACAGCCGGTAGGCGAATTCAATGTAGCCGTAATAGCCTCTGGGCACGGCATCCGAATTTCTGCCTATTGCGCTGGCCTCAAGCGGGTAGTAGCTTTCATACACCTTTTTTTCTTTGTAATACATGCCGCGCAAGCCTTCGTTTTGGAACTTCACCGTTCCCTGGCCTTGCGCGAGATTCAGGCGTTTCAGTTCGGAAGCGCCGACAGGATCCAATTGTTTGAATATCTTTTCGGATTCCGGCACATGGCCCGGCGGCGGTTTTCGAAGGCCAAAATCCGTAAGTACTTTATTGGCCACTTCGCCGGGGGTGCGCTGGCAGGCCGCCAACCCCAGGCAAATCATGAGAATCAGTAGTTTTGTCACGATGCGACTCCGGTGACAGTTAATCGTCCGCTGACAGTATAGCACGGGAGGATGCCGGAGATGGAATGGCGCTCCGGGTTAGCCGATGTAGTCGAGGAGGCTGGGCTGGATGACCCGTGCCGCCGCGCTCAAGGAGGCTTGGTAGGCGTTGGATTGTGAATTCAGGTTGACGACCACGTCCGCGTAGTCGGCGTCGAGGTTGTCCGATATGACTTCCTGAAGCTGCGTATTGATGTCCCGCAGGTTGGCATCCATGGTTTCCACGCGGGACTGGGTGGCGCCCAAGCGGGAAACGGCCACCATTAACTGGTCTTGGGCATTTACCAGGTTTTGCAGATCGGTCTGGAGGGAGGCCGTATCGCCGGCACGGAGGTTGTCACGGATGTTGATCAGGGTTTGGAAAACATCCACGGTGGAGCCGCTGGTTTGGAGGAATACCGCCTGGCCGTTTTCATTCACCTTGACGCGGTTCTTGGCGGCAATCTCGATTTCGAAAGTCTCGGTGTTTCCCTCAAAGGTCACGGCGGTGATTTCCCCGTTGGCATCGCGGGTGGCGGTAAAGGGCACAGTGGAAGTGCGGGTGCCGCCGAAGACATACCGGCCGTTGCTGTTGTAATTGGACTGGCTGAGCACGTCTTCAAGGATGGAATTGATTTCCAGGGCGATCTGGTTGCGCTGGGTTTGCCCGTTCGTGCCGCTCAGGCCTTGAAGGGTTAACTCGTAGGCGCGTTGACGGAAATTCTCAACCGTGGTGATGGCCGTTTCCGTTTCCGTGAGATAGGGGCTGATACTGGAGATATTGGTGATGTATTGTCTGTTTTGCGCCAGAACGCTTTGTGCATCCACCGCGCGCCGCGCCGCCATGGGGTTGTCCGAGGGGCGGTTCACGGTTTGCCCGGTGGACATTTGTTCCTGCAAACCCAATATGCGGCGGTTTTGAAGGCTCAGGTTCCTCAGCACCCGGCTGACCATCATCTGTTGCGTAATGCGGTAGGCGCCCATGGGTTATCCTCGTGTGTCAATCATCGCGGGGTTGGCCGCGGCACAGCCCATTCCTCCGCCTTTTTCGTCATAACTGACCGGTTCGGAAGGGATGCATTCCAACAGGGTTTTCATGGCTTCATTGACGACGCCCAGGGAGCGCCGGATGACCTGCGCGTTGTCCTGGACGACGTTCTGGGTTTCGCTGAGCACGTGACGCATCCGTACTTGAAATTCACTCAACCGTGTTTTCCAGGGTTCTTGAACCACGGCAATCAAATCAGACAAGGTTTGGCGCCCGGCAGGCAGGCGGAAGGCATCCACGAGACACCGCACCAGCGTCAAGCGCTCGCGTTCGGCGTACACGGCCTCCCGGATCAGCGCGTTCAGGGCCACCGTCTTGGCTTCGAGGTATTCCAGGTCGTGGGCGCGCGCCGCTTTTCCCTGGGCGATGCAAATTTCCAGAACGTTTTCCTGCCGCTCCAGTTCATCGTCAAACAATTCGCAAAGCTGTTTTAATACCTGTTCCATGCTCTATTCACTCATGATTGGGCCTTAAAATACGCGGCCAGCTCATCTTTGGAGAGCTGGCCGTCCGTATTGGCATCCAGCCGATCAAAGGTTGCCTGTTCCAATCCGCTCTCCGCCCGGCTCAACAAGCCATTGCCATCCACATCCCGTTTGCGCATGAACTCCGCGCTTTGCCGGTCAAGCCGCTGTTTTTCCGCTTTACCGGTCTTGGCGGTGCTGGTGGCGTTGGTTTCCAGGGCTTTTGCCAGGGCTGATTCAAATTCTCGTTTTGCCGCCTTTGATTGTCGAAACTCGCGCACCAAATGCGCGGTTTCGCGCAATGCCATGCCTGCCGCGCTAATCGCCAATAGGTCCATTAGAATCGCCTCCCGGCAGGCGCGTTCAAGGCGTCTGCGTTGTTTATCGGCGCGGCGGGCGCCGCGCTTAACTTTATTTGTTCCCGCATTTGCTTCGCCAGGCCGAATTGGCCCGATTTCGCGATTTGCCCCGCCCAATGGTCGTCGAGCATTTGCTCGAAGAATTCTTGCTGGGAGGAGTGCCCGAAGAGCGTGCTTTTCGACACGGTCTTTCGCATTTCCTGCAACAGTTGATAGAGAAAGACGCGCTCAAATTCCTCGAACGCCTGTGATTCCCGGAGCTCCTGGCGGGCCACGGGGTCCTGCCGGAACACCTGCTCGGACGCCAGGGGATTCACGTACAGCATCACATGATCTCCAGATCGGCTTCGAGGGCTCCGGCTTCCCGCAGGGCCTGGAAGATGGAGATCATGTCGCGCGGGGTCACCCGCAGGCGGTTTAACGCCTCGGCCACGTCGCCGGCGGAGGTCCCTTCCACGGGCATTAGATAGGCCTCTTGTTCCTGAGCGACCACCGATGTGCTCTGGGTCACAACCGGTTGCGCGTCGGTGAAGGGGAGGGCGGGGGTTACCTGCGGAGTGGTGGCGATCTTCAGGGTCAGATTGCCGTGGGCGACCTGACAGGGCTTGACGATGACGTTGCCGCCCACCACGATGGTGCCGGTGCGCTCGTTGATGATGACCCGTGTCAGCATTTGTGTTTTGACGTCAATGGCCTCCAGCTTGGCGATGAATCCCACCAGATCATTGCGGTCGCTTTCCGGGATGGTGACGCGGACCGTCCCCGCGCCCATGGCGGCCGCCGCGCCGGAGTTGACGGAAGAGGCAATCGCTTCCTGAATGCTCTGGGCGGTGGTAAAGTCGGGGCGTTTCAGCAATAGCATGATGCGTTCACCGTCGGTAATGGTGGAGGGCACTTCGCGTTCCACGTGCGCCCCCATGGGCACACGGCCCGCGGTCACATGGTTCTTGCGGACCGATGCCCCGCCGCCTCCGCCGCCCGTGCCCGCGTTAAATCCTCCGACGGAGACCGGCCCCTGGGCCACGGCGTATACGGTTTCATCAAGCCCCGGGCCGGTGAGATGCGTTTCCATGAGGGTGCCGCCCTCAAGGCTTTTGCAATCGTAAAGTGAATCGAGCAAGACATCGAGGCGTGTGCCTTCCTTGGCGAACGCGGGAAGGGTGGTGGTGACCATCACCACCGCCACATTGGTGGATTTCAGTTCTTTCAGGTTGCTGATCTCGATGCCCATGCGGTCCAGCACGCGTTGCTGGGCCGCGATGGCCGCCGGGGCCGAATCGCCGGTGCCCGCCAGCCCCACGACAATGCCGATGCCCTTGAGCATGTTGCCGCGCGCGCCCTGGACATCGCAGAGGTCTTTGATGCGGGCGGCGGACGCCACTGTGCCGAGTGTCAGGAGGGCGAGGGCTATGCAAAATATTCGTTTCATGCGGATTATTCCATTAAAAGGGGGATACCCAATCCAGGAAGCGTGTAAACAAGCCACGGCGTTGATTATTCCACAAGGGGCCTTTGCCCCGGAGCACTATCTCGGCGTTGGCCAGCAACGAGGATTGAATGGTATTGCCCGCGGCCACGTCTTTGGCGCGGGCGATGCCCGACACGTGAAGCTTTGAATCCTCCCGGTTCATGGTCACTTTCCGCTCCCCTTCCAGTGCGATGGTGCCGTTGGGGAACACTTCTTTCACGGTACAAGTAACGGCGGTATTCAGGGTGGTTTTCCGCAGGGTGGTGCCCCGTGCTTTGGTTTCGTTGGTGACGCCAATGTCCCAGTTGGGCAGTGTTTTGGGATTCATGAGGTTCAGTCCCTGCGGCCCGTTCGCCACAAAGAACTCATTGTCCGTTTCACCGGCTTCCGACTTGGTGTCCACTTCCTTTTTGGTGTTGGTGTTCGCGGTGGTGGACGCATCAATGCTTTCCCGGACCATTACGGTGATGAGATCGCCCACTTCAAAGCGGTCCACTTTATCCGATACCAAGGTGCCGCTTTTTTCTGCACTGCGCGTGAACAGCGAATCCGCGAAGGCGCCCGCCACCGCGAACAGGATAAGGACCGTCATGGATGTCGTCCGCATGCGGCGGGTAGTGCTCTGTTGTACGGTGTTCATTGTGCCACCACCACTCCGTCTTCGCGCACCACACCCTGGAATTGCTCGGTGGAATTCAGGTTGGCGCACACAACCAATTCGCCCGCGCGGGCGTCATTCAAGGCGCAGGCGCGAGTTTGAATAAACATTGCCCCGGCCCGCATTTCGACCGGGACCACCTGATTACGACGGACCACCAGGCGCGCCGCGACATTCCGGTTGGTGATGGGCTGGCCCGGAAAGATGGTCTTGTTGGCAATAAGCCCCACAATGTCTTCAATACGGGTTGCGGTGCCCGCCGGTACGCTGGAAATGGCCATTCGCTTGGTTTCCACGCTGCCGGGGGAGATGGGCTTGCCGCGCTGAATATCGGTGGAAGCTAACACGACATTGGCATAGGATTCGACCATGGCCCGGCAGAGGAGGGTTTTCTGAAGGTGTCCGTCCACTTCAATGGTCCCCTGAAAGGCGCCCTCCCCAAGATACCGGTATTGGGGATTGGCCCGCCAAACAAGGCTGAGTTCGCCTTCGGGCACCACGGCGCTTTCCTGCGGAATCGGCACATCAATCTCCGTGTTCGCGGGATCCCAGGGCATTTGCGACTGAATGAAAATGCGGAGCGACTCGGCGATCATGTCCGGCGTGACTTCCGTGTGCAACGTGGTGGTGCGCACATGCGGCGCGCCTTTTACCGAGACGTTCTTCACCCCCGCCGTCCGAAGGCGCGATTCCACCAGGGAGGCGTGCAGTTGACGCGATTCCCCCGGTTGCGGCGCGGAACCCAGTACAATAGAGGCCAGCGTTCCAGCATTTTCTCCTTCGATCTCGGCAATGTCGCCCAAAAGCACTTTGGGGCCTTTGACAAAGGCTTCTTCTTTCAGGGTCAGCGTCTCCGCACCGGCGTACTGTATCAGCGCCAGCAGGGCGATTATCAACATTCCCATTTTATGCATGGCTCGTTACCTCCACGCTTATCTCCGGACGTTATTGGCGGTTTGCAGCATCTCATCGGCGGTTTGTATCACTTTGGAGTTGGCCTCGTAGGCCCGTTGCGCGATGATCATCTGAAGAATTTCCTCCACCACCTGAACATTCGAGTTTTCCAGGAATCCCTGGGTTACCGTGCCCAGCCCGTCCAAGCCCGGTTGGCCGGTATTGGGCGTGCCAGAAGCCTGGGTTTCCAAGAGCAGGTTCTTCCCGAGACGGGCATCCAATCCTGAATTATTGGCAAACCGCACCAATTGGAGCGTGCCCAAGGTTTGCGGTGTGCTATTGCCGGGAATGGTGGCGGAAATGGTTCCGTCGGCGCCGATGGTGACCAGTTCGGCGTCCGTGGGGATGGTAATGGCGGGGGTCAACAGATACCCGTCGGCGGTCATGACATTTCCGTTTTCGTTGATCTTAAATGAGCCATCGCGGGTGTAGGCGATGCGCCCATCGGGCAGGTTCACCTGGAAAAAGCCATCGCCTTCAATGGCGATATCCAGTTGGTTCCCGGTTTGGATGAGCCCGCCGGCCGTGAATACCTTGGCGATGGCGGAAGGCCGTACGCCGTGGCCGATTTGCATGCCTTCGGGGATGGTGGTCCCGGCCTGGGTTTCACTGCCCGCCGGTTTGATGGTCTCATAGAGCAAATCCTGGAAGTTCACCCGGCTCTTCTTGAACCCCGTGGTGTTCACGTTCGCCAGGTTGTGGGCGATGGTGTCAATGTTCATTTGCTGGGCTATCATGCCCGTGGCGGCGGTAAACAACGAGCGGATCATGGTCCATTTCCTCCTGACACTAGGCCGGCATGCCGACCTGTTCAATCAACCGTCCCATGGTGGAATCCATCGCTTCGATGGCCCGCTGGTTGGCTTCATAGGCCCGCAGCCCGAGCATCATCACGATCATTTCATGGGGCAGATTCACATTCGACATTTCGAGATAATTCTGTTGCACGGACGTGTTGGCGGCTTCCGCGGACTTCTGAAGGACCTCCTGCGAGGCGGCGAAAAGATTGTCCCCCTCGCGCTGGAGCCGCTCGGGATTCTCAAATTCCACCACGCGGATGCTTCCCGATTCCACGCCGTCCACGCTGACCCGGCCATCGCGATCCACATTGACCCGTCCGCCGCGCACATCAATCGGCTGGCCGCTGGTGCTTTGCACCGCATATCCTTCAGCGGTGCACAAGCGGCCTTGCTCGTCAATGGTGAAATCCCCGGCGCGGGTATAGCGCTCGCCTTTGGGCGTGTCCACGGCAAAATACCCCGTTCCCTGGAGGGCCAGATGAAGGGGATTGTCCGACTGCCGCACCACCCCCGACGCAAGATTGGTGTAGGTTTCCACTACTTTCACCCCTCCGGCGGGGGCCGGATTGATTTCATAATGGAACGGTTTTCGCAACTTTTCCGACAGGGTTTGGTAAAAACCCAATTCCACCGGGGCAACCGACTTGAACCCGGTGGTCGAGGCATTGGCGATGTTGTTGGCAATGGCATCCTGCCGTGCTTCCACGGCCATCATGCCATTGGCCGCCGCATACAGCCCTTGTATCATCGCCAATCGCCTCCCACGCGCGCCCTGCTCGGCGCGGTAACCCAGATTCCACTGTATCCACACGCTCAACGCGTTATGTTCAAGGAAGGCCCGCGCGTATTCCCGCGACGGATTCCGGTGCGCCAATGGGATAACGCACCAGTGCGCTGGGCCAACCACTCACGAAGACAGGCTGGATGGGAGCCAAGCCTGACACTTCCTATAAAAGCAACCCCTGTGCCAAGACGAGAAATGGCTTTAATTCCTTTATTTGCAAGGGGTTGCGTTTTTGGAAGAAAAAGCCTGACCCGGAAAATACTGCCGCCCCCCAAGCACTTTTTTCACCCCTTTTATCGAATAGTCATGGTTTTCTTTGGCAGGTTCGGCCTAAGTACAGAGCCGATGGGATTCGTTGAGGTGATCCCCACCCCTTGGACACGTTTTCGGGGGGCGTTAGATGGCGAT
>CAYYRW010000023.1:0-100795 GCA_964474205.1 uncultured Nitrospirales bacterium
CGAAGGGCACATTGTCGAGCAAAATCCCGTGTATGGCTTGGTGATACTGTGCGATACGGTGGTGGATATTGTTGTGTCCCTGGGGGGATGTTACGTTTCCGTGCCCCATTTGGCGGGCTTTACCCTGGAAGAAGCCACGGCGGCCCTGGAAAGCGCGTCCTTAATGCTGGGCATGATATTCTGGGATTATAGCGATACCGTTCCGGAAGGACGGGTTGTCCTGCAAAATCCATTGGCGGATTCCCAATTGCCCTGTCATGCGTTTGTGAATGTCATCCTCTCCCTCGGCGCTCCCCCTGAGGGCGAAGAAGGCGAAGGGGGCATGGAAGGAATCGTGGAGGGTCAACCGGAGGGTGGTATCGAGGGTGAAGGCATGCTTGAGGGAGAAGGAGCGGAGGAAGGTCAAGGCGAACGCTACCATACCGCCGACCAGAACAAAGACCACCGGATAGATTTATCCGAACTGCTGCGCGTCATCCAATTCTCCGCCTCGGACGGGTTCCATTGCGCATCCTGCACGGAAGACGGTTATGCGCCGGGGCCGGGCGCTCAGGGTTGTGTGCCGCACGACGGCGATTACAATCCGCAGGATTGGCGCATCAACCTTTCGGAATTACTGCGCGTGATTCAGTTCTTTAATCCCGGCGGCTACTATGCCTGCCCGGGAACCGTGCCGCCCGAGGATGGATTCTGTCCCGTCGAAGCGGAAAATCCTGGCCAGCGGGCGCCCAGGTAAAGGACGTGCGTGGTGCTCTATGGAGGAAATATGCGTAAAAACGGGTTCACGCTGATCGAGTTGCTGGTGGTTATCGCCATCATCGGCATTTTGGCCGCCATTCTTCTGCCGGCGCTGGGGCGCGCGCGGGAAGCGGCGCGGCGTTCAAGTTGCGCCAACAACCTCAAGCAATTGGGGCTTATATGCCGGATGTACGCCGGCGAATCAAAGGGCGCGCTGTTTCCGTCCAATGCGTTGACCTATACTGCGCAAGGCGCGCTCCAGCCGGGATTTCAGAAAGGACTGTGGTATCCGAAACAGTTGTATCCGGAGTACCTGTCGGATTTTAACATCCTGTTCTGTCCCTCGTCCGCCACGGCACACGGGCCCCAAGAGGCGCTGGAACTGCTCAAGGCGGGCTATGCGCTCAGTGTGGATTACCCGCAGGGCGCCAATACGCTCACCCGCACTCTGATGTCGGTGGAAGAATTTCTGGACTGGAATGTCATGGGCAAGTTCCTGTCGTATGCCTACCTGGGCTGGGCGACCACCCGCGATTCGGATTTTTTCGGCATGCTCGTGGGGCAGAAGTATGGCGGGGAGAACAACACTCCGCCCATCGAGCCGGAAGACATGATTTTCGACCCGTCCCTGTATGCCGGGGCTGACTCCATGGGCCTGGCCACTGTCTACCCGAACGTGGGGGTCACGGGTTCCGGCGGGCAAACCGGCGAACAAGTGACCATCTACCGCCTCCGCGACGGCGTCGAACGGTTCCTCATCACGGATGTCAACCGGCCTTCCAACAGCGCCACCGCCCAGAGCAAGCTGCCCATTGCATTCGACACGATTACCAGCGGGGGCGCCCTTACAGGAGTGGCCGGCGTGGGGGTGGTCGCGTTCAACCATATTCCGGGCGGCTCCAACGTGCTCTATATGGATGGCCATGTGCAGTTCGTCAAATACCCCCTGAACGTGCCTGATAACCAAAGTGGCGGCGAGTATCCCATTACGCCGTTTGTGGCGGCCGCCATTGACCGCCCCAAGCCGGGCCACCCCATGACGCCCACAGTACTTCAGCCTTAACCCGTAAGGAACATGTGCAGGCCATTTTTAAGAATCCAAGCGGCGTGACCCCTTCCTGATTTCGCGCGTTCCAAACCCCGGAATCCATCTCATTGTTGCGGGGTTTCTTCGCGGCGCGTAATGAATTGTCCGCCCGCGGGTGAGGGGTTGAATGCGTTACTGAGGTGTACTATACTCCCTCTTGCGTTCCGAGAACGCAGGGCGTTTGCCGGATTCGGAAGAATGGGTGGTGGTTTCGCTACATGGGTGCACGTGCGTTGCGCTCCAAAGGAGGGATAGTATGGCGGGCAGTCAATATCACAATGCTCCGGACTTTGATGAGGTGTACGTCATTTCCGATCTGCACATGGGGGGAAAGGACCCCGGATTTCAGATATTTGACCAAGGGGAGACGCTGAAACTCTTCCTTGAGTACCTGATATCGAGAGATTCGGGGGAAAAAGTGGCGTTGGTGTTGAACGGGGATGTGGTGGACTTTCTCGCCACGGAACCCTGCATCCACTTTGATCCTTTCGGGGCCATCGGTAAATTGCACGAAATAGCCACAAACGATTCCTTCAAGATGGTGTGGGAGGCTTTGAAGGCTTTCGTCAAGACGGAGAACCGGCATCTTGTGTTTGTATTGGGCAATCATGACATCGAACTGGGGTTGCCGTGGGTGCGGGAAGCCCTTGTTCAATTACTTGCCGGAGAGGATGTTGCCGCGCGGGGGCGCATTCAGTTGTGCCTCGATGGAACGGGGTTTTATTGCGCCGTGAGCCGGAAAACTGTTCTTTGCCTGCACGGGAATGAATATGACGCGTTCAACATTACGGATTATGAAGCCCTTCGCCGCTTTGGAAGGGATGCGCTTCGCGATCACAACGAAGAAGAATGGACCGCCAACGCCGGGGCGCACATCGTAATTGAAGTGATGAACGAGATAAAGAAGAACCATCCCTTTGTGGACCTGTTGAAGCCCGAAGGAAAGGCGATGTTCCCCGTGTTGTGCGCCATGGACAAAACGGCCGTTGCCAAGCTTCCAAAGTTCATCGGCGCCGCCAGCAACGTGGTGGGTGATTGGATACGCCGCGACCTGGGGCTGCTCGAAGCAGGCAAGGAACCAGGGGACAGTAAACAAATTAAGCCCCTGATCGATTCTGAAGCGGAACTCGCCTCGCTATTGAGGAACGCCTTTGTAACAAAGGAAGTTGCCAACCAACGCGTGGATGCCCTGCTCGATGAAATTGAAGACCGGCTCGAACAGGAAAACCCGCTGGATGAAAACGTGTTGTATGAAGAAACGGAATTGTTGGGCGCGATGTCGTTTCTTAGGAATCCAGAAAAAGAACTGTTGCGGCAAGCGCTGAAATTCCTAAACCAGAAAACCCCGTTTGACTGGACCGTGGAGGATTCCGCCTATACGAAATTCTGTAAATGGGTGGGGGCCGATATCGATGTTTTGATCACGGGGCACACCCATCAGGAGAAAGCGCTGAGGCGCGGCAACAAGCTTTACTTCAATTGCGGCACCTGGGCGCGGCTGATTCAATTGACGCCGGAGGTGTTGGACGATGAGGAGCGCTTCACCAAAGCATACGAGGCGCTGAAGTCGCCTACATTAAGCGGCCTGGATAGCGAAAAAGGTCTCGTTCTTCGGTGGCCCACGGTAGTATCGGTTATTCGGGACAACAATCATGTGGCGGCTCGTTTGCAGCATTTTAACAAGGAAAACGTTGCCTTGGATTTGGTGGATTCCAAAAGCGCATTCCAATTGTGAGGTGAATCAGACATGTCAGACATTACCACCGTTACCCTTGAGTTGCTACGGCACGGACCCCGGCACAATCAGCTTCTTTCGCCGTTGACACAATACATCGCCGTATGCGGCCGGCATGATCCGGAAACGTTGAATCTTCCCTATGAGCACCAGCAGATGATGCTGAAGCTTCGCGCGCTCCGCTATGAAGACAGCATCACTACACGCGAAATGCAACTGGATGAAACCATGCGGGGCATGGGAGAAATTCTGGATCGCATTCGTTCCCTTGTGGCGGAATTGGCCCGGGCGGCGGATTCCAAATGCCGGTTGGTGCACCTGCGGTTTGTCTATTCCGCAGCGGAATTGGCCCTGCTCCCCTTTGAACTGGCTATAGCCCCAAATGGATATCCTGGAGCCGGCCAGCCCTTGTTGCTTCAATCCGAAATTCCAATCTGCCTGACCCGTGAAGCGCGATGTGCCAACACCGATTCCGTTCATTGGGGCCGGACACCGCATATCGTTTTTGCGTATGCATCGCCTGCCGGCGTACATTCGGTTCCCTACAAAACCCATTTGTGCGCACTCCGCAAGGCAATCGACCCATGGATTAGCCAATACCCTGATCGGGATACGTTGAAGGAAGACATAACCGGCCCGGACGATCCAGGGCTAAAGGAACACCGGCGGGAATGCGTGAAGAAATACCTTACCGTGCTTCCGGACGCGAGCCTTGAAGACATTCAAGACGCTTGTGCACAACAGAACCCTGCCTTTGTCCACATTTTGGCGCATGGCATTCAAACAGAGCGCGCGGGAAACAGACGATTTGGATTAGCCCTTCACCACCATGTCCACCGTGCCAAAATGGACGTGGTTGACGAACGCCGCCTGTCGGAAGCATTGCGGCCTCACTTGTCCGCGTGCAAAAAAGGCCTGTCTTCTCCATTGGTTGTGACCATTGCCAGTTGTGACAGCGGGGGGCAGGGCGATGTCACCGGTGTGGGGGCCAGCCTGGCGCATGCCATTCACGAAAAAGGCATTCCGCTGGTAATTGCATCGCAGTTTCCTTTGACCATCGCGGGCGCAAACCGGCTCGTAAGCACGGTATATGAGAAATTGCTTTGGGGTCATGATCCCCGCATTGTATTGAGCGAACTTCGCCGCGGCATGAAGATTCTTTCCGCTGAAAACCATGATTGGGCAAGTCTGGTGGCCTATGCCTCCTTTCCGCCTGATTTGGAGACAAAGCTCAAGGAAATCACTACAAAAAGCGCCAAGGAATCGATTGAAACCGCATTAAATGATGCCGACAACATCTCTCAGCAGCCTGAACTTAGGCATGATATTCAGAAATTCATCATAAGAATTGAGAAAGCCAAGAGCCATATAGAACGCCTGTCCGAGGATGATATTCGGATACAGGGCCTCTTGGCCACTGCCAACAAACGCGAGGCGCAGATTTTGCACAAGGTTTCCGAACAGGATGCGTATGGGGATATTCTTACAGAAAAAGCGCTCCATCATTACGAGCGGGCGTTCTTGTTGGACAAAGGGGCCTCTTGGTCCATCGTTCAAATGCTGGCCTTAATCGCGTATCTTCAAAAACGCCTTCAGAAACCCCTCGGACTGCCCATTGAACAATGGATTATGGCCAAGGAATGCGCGGAGTTGGAATTGCGGTCCGGCGATCCCCAAACCGTGGCCTGGGGTCTGGGCTCTCTATGCGAATTGTTTATTCTCGCTCCACTGGTAAAGGATGGAGAATTGATTGATGCCAGCGCCGTGCGCAGTGCAAATGCCATGGAAACGGCCGTGGCCTATGCGGCGCGCATGGCCCGAGAATGCGCCGGCCGGTGGCGCGAACTATACTCCACGCGCCGTCAGATTGAACGGTACGTAAGTTGGTTCAAGATTGATGCGGTCACCCCATTAGCGGAAGCGGTTCTCAAGGTGCTGCCAGACGTCATTTCGTGGAAATAAGTATTTGGGTAGGTGGCGCAATGCAGGTCCAGCCCCCTGATGTGGATTGTTCACAAGGACCGCGCTATACTCTTCTTCGGTTGCGTTCATGGATGAAATCTGTATCATCATCGGCACAAGGAGTACTGCTTTGACAGGCGAAAAACGCAATTTTGACCGTGAGGCCGCGGCGTGGGATGACGAACCGCGCCGGGTGAAGTTGGCGAACGACTTGTTTCACGCCATCCAGGAGGAGGTCGAGTTGACCTCTTCGATGGAGGTGCTGGATTTTGGCTGTGGAACGGGGCTGGTCACCCTGCTTTTGGCGGAGCATGCGGACCGGGTAACCGGTGTTGACAGTTCCCAAGGGATGCTGGAGGTCCTCCATCGCAAGATCGCGTCGTCCCGGATTCGCAACGTTGCGGCGTGCCGGCTCGATTTGGAGCGCGGGGATGTTTTGGAAGGCCTCTACGATTTGGTGGTGACCACCATGACGCTGCACCATGTCCGGGACATCCCGCCGCTGCTCGAACAGTTCGTGAAGCGTCTCAAACCGGGCGGGCGGGTGTGCATCGCGGATTTGGATGCCGAGAACGGGGAATTTCATGCCAATCCCGAAGGCGTCTTCCATAACGGGTTTGACCGAAGGGCGCTTCGCGAGGCTTTGTCAAAAGCAGGTTTTTCAAACCTCCGTGACAGAACCGCCGCCGAGGTCGTCAAACCGGCCGCGGACGGGACAGTAAAAACGTTTAGTGTCTTTTTAATCACAGGCAAGCTGTGCGGCGAGGTCATTTCATGAAAAAAGTTGCCAACCCATCCGGGAACACGGTGCAGAGGATAACGTCATGTCTGGTCCAATAAAAATTCTGATACTCGCGGACAACAAGGCCCAAACACCGGACCTGACCGTGGAACACGGCCTGTCCCTGTGGATCAAAGCCAATGGGAAACATATTCTCCTCGACACGGGGATGGGGGTGGCCCTGCCGGACAATGCGGCCGCGCTCGGGGTTGATTTTGGTCAGACGGACGCCGTGGTGCTGAGTCACGGCCACTATGATCATACCGGGGGATTGCCGTATGTGTTTGCGCAGGACGTATCGCCCAAGATTTACCTGCATCCTGATGCGGTGCGGATGCGGTATGGCTGCCTTCAAACACCACCGCACAAACCCATTGGAATGCGTCCGGAGATTGCCGAACTCCTTGCCGCACGGGCGGCGGATATCGTCCACACCACCCGGCCGGTACAAGTCGTGGCGCAGGCATGGGTCACCGGGCCCATTCCGCGCCGGACCCCTTTTGAAGATACCGGGGGATTGTTTTACCTGGATGAAATGTGTGAAACAAAGGATTTGATTCCGGATGATCAGGCGCTATGGCTTGAAACCGTCCACGGCATTGTGGTGTTGTTGGGCTGCGCCCATTCCGGCATCGTCAACACATTGACATATATCGCGGAATTGACGGGCACGGACCATTTTCATGCCGTCATCGGGGGGATGCATTTGTTGAACGCTTCTCCCGAGCGTCTGGACGCCACCTTGGCGGCCCTGCGGCAGTACCGCATACACATTCTCGCGCCGTGTCATTGCACCGGCGAAACACCCATGGCGCTTTTGCGCGAACAGTTTCCGGAACAATACGTTCAAGCCGGGGCGGGAAGTTTATTTGCCTTTTGACCGAATGCCTCTCCACGTTCCGCACCCATCTCTCACTTTTCCGTAGTGTTAATAAGGGAAAAAGCTGTTTGACAAAAGCCTCATTATTTACTTGTCATTTACGAGAATTATGGTATAATTAGCACTATCAATATGGCGTACCGGGAGATAAAAGACATGGGTACACGAGTCATACGGCTTCGGTGTCCAGAAGAAACCAGGGGAGAAAGGTGCTACACGCCTTGGCTGATATTCCGTCACACCTGAACTTTTATGGCCTGCGGGAACAACCCTTCGCGCCAACAGCAGACCCGTCCCATTTTTATGCCACCAAAGAACACAAAGAGTGCCTTTTCCGCTTATGGAGCAGTATAGATGCGCGCCAGGGCATTGCGGTGGTGTTTGGCAACTACGGCACGGGAAAAACCGTGTTGCTGCGAAAACTGCTTGCCGGCATGCTCTCGGCCTCCGACCGCTACAACACGGCAGTGATTGCCTCCCCGGTCCCTTCCTGGACCACCTTCGCGCTGATGGAGGCGATTCTTTCCCAGTTTGGCCTGCGAACACCCCAGCGCTCCTTCGGGGCGTGCATGGAAGCCTTCAACGGGTATCTCCTGTCCAATATCGGGCGGATCAACACGTTGATCATCGACGATGCGCAAAACCTGAATGAACGGGGCCAGCTTGAACTGTTGCGCTTGGTGCAAAATATCGAGACGCCGCAGCACAAGCTGCTGAACCTGGTGTTGTTCGCGCAACTCGAGTGGACGGCGGTGCTGCGCGCGGCCCCGAATTTCAAGCAGCGCATCAACATGACGTGCACCTTGAAGCCGGTGCCGCTCGAAGAAACCCGCAGCCTGATCGAGTTCCGGGTCCGGCAGGCGGGCGGCGTGGGAAACCGTGCGCCCGTGTTCGATGACGGAGCGATCCGCCTGATCCATGCCTACTCCAAGGGCAATCCCCGGTTGATCGTGACGCTCTGCCGCAACGCATTGCTTCTCGCCGGACAAATCCGGCAGCGCATCATCAACGCGGAAGTGATACTGCTTACGGTGGAGAAGAATGCCCTGCCCGATGATGAATTCGAGGCACAGCGGATCAATAGGGCCGCCGGCCCGAAGACTCCGGTTACGGAAAGAATTGACGCACAACGCCAAACGCCCCAACCCCTTGTGGCGGCCAGTATGGCCTCCGAACCGGGGAACCCCGGCGGCACCGAAGAAATCAAGCTGTTTCGCGGGCACTTTCATGTCTTTCCCGGGCCGGTGAAGGGGGGGCGGCGAAGAGAACGAAACGGTGCTTCATCCGGCGGAAACAGTTCCAGAGGGCGTCCGGGACGCGTACGGGTCTTTAGCCCGGAATACCGGTAATCTTCTTAAAATCGCGAGCCGGCGGAGAGGTCACCTTGCTGCTTGGCTGCCGCGATGGTTACAGCGGATGACAAAGGCCGCGCGTGTTTGACATTCCTTCCAAAAGGGGCAGAGAATTTGCATAAAAGGGAATTGTTAGAACGAGGACATGGCGATTGATGGAAACGTTTTGAAAAATGGAGGCCACAAATGCGCATAGTTTATTTCGTACCGTGGGGGTTGAGTGTGTTGGTCATGGCGGTTATGCCGGGAGGGATGGCGGAAGAGAATTCCACGGCCAATTCCAAGCCCGGGATGCCGCCGGGGGCGCAATCTGCCGGGCCGCCCCCATTCCTGCAGTTTGACAAAGCCGACGCCAATCACGATGGCAAGGTGATGCTGGATGAATTCTCGGCGGGGTTTCTCAAATTTCAGAAAGATATTTTCTCGGGACTGGACGCCAATGGCGACGGCTTTCTGACCAAGGAGGAAATGGAGAAAGACATGCCTCCGCCTCCCCCGAAGACCGAAGGCAAACCGGAAGGCACTCCTCCCAGCGCGTTGCTTCCCAACCCGCCCATGGCCGGCGGCGGACTTACCGGCGGTCCCGCCGGGAAGCCTCCCGTGGATACCCTTGACGCCAATAAGGACGGGAAGTTGTCCATTGAAGAATTCACCGGCGCCATGAAGCCGCGCATCGAAGAAATGTTCAAGCGGTTCGATGCCGATGGCAACGGTTCGCTGAACAGCGGCGAAATGTCTTTGAAACACGGCCCCAAGCGCGGCCCGCGCCCTAGTCCTGAACCGGAAAAATAAAACACGCATTACGCGGATTTGCACGGATAAGACTACAGAAGGAAAAGCATGTCATTGAGCCGGCGTACGTTTTTGGCGGCCAGTACGGTGGGCACGCTTGGACTCGCTCAAACAGGAATTGCGGCGGCGGGAGAAGCAGAGTCCGTGAAGGAAAATGGCAACTGGACGTTTAACGAAACAGATGCCGCCATTGTGGCGGCGGTTCAAAAATACCTCCCGGGCCGAATGTTCGATATCCATGCGCACCTTTACCGGAAATGCGATCTTGGCCGGCCCTGCCCGGAATTTGTGGGTCAAGGCCCGGATATCGCGGACATGGACGCGTGGCGTATGTTTCTTGGAAAAGTCTGCGGTGCGGAACGGCTCGCGGGAGCCCTCTTCGTGCCGTATCCTGTTAAGAGGGGGGACGTGGACGCCGGCAACGATTTCCTGGTGGAGCAGGCGGGCCGTGCCGAAATGAGCCGGGGATTGATCGTGGTAACGCCCGATTCAGACCCGGCCAAAACAGAAACGTATTTTCAAAACCCCAAAATCATCGGATTCAAGCCCTATCATGTGTTCGCGCACCGCGAACAAACGTTCGGCGCCGCCATCGAGGAATACCTCCCCGAATGGGTCTGGGAAATGGCCCATGCACACCGCGCCGTAATTCTGCTGCACCTGGTGCGGCATGCCGCGCTGTCCGATCCGGAAAACCAACGTTCCATCCGCAAGTATTGTACAAAATATCCCAAGGCCACGCTGATCCTCGCCCATGCGGGCCGCGGATTTCATGCCCCCAACACCATTCAGGCGCTGCCCGCCTTGTTAGACCTCGATAACCTCTATTTCGATTCCGCCGCCGTATGCGAACCGGATGCCCTCATGGCCATCGTGAAACATTTCGGGCCACGCCGCCTCCTGTGGGGCAGCGATTTCCCCGTTTCACAACAACGCGGCACATGCGTGACGGTGGGCGATGCCTTCTCCTGGATATGCCCCACGCGGATTGATGTGGATGCCGCCGCCCCTGCCTGCCATCCCACCCTCGTGGGCCTTGAATCCTTGCGCGCCCTCACCCTTGTGGCGGAACTAATGGACCTCGCCCCAAAAGACCTTGAGGACATCTGTTTTCTCAATGCACAGCGGCTGCTGAGAATAGTAGAGGTTTAACAGCGTTCTTTCATCGATCTTGCGTGATCGCCTGTGCCGTGCTATTGTAAAGATGGAAATTCGCAGTTATCTCTGTTTTCAGCGGGACAGGACGGAGAACTGCAAATGGTCTATAAACGGATGCCTTAATAGAATCCATTGCATGGAATAGGTTCGGGCAGGGTTGAAATAACGCGCGGGCAAAAATCCCGTGAGAAGGGAACTGGGACAATGAAACGGCTGGGCATAGGGTTGATCATGTTGATGTGCGTGTCTGTTTGGGGAGGCATAGCGGCGGGAGAAGGCGCGCCGTATCTGCTCAAGGACATAAATCCGGCGACCGCATTGCAGGCAGGCAATTCAGAACCGTATGGTTTCACCGGGATAGGAGGGTTGGTGTATTTTGTGGCCACCGATCCCGCCCATGGCCGGGAGTTGTGGAAGACCGACGGCACGGGGGAGGGAACGGAGATGGTGAAGGACATCAATCCCGGCGAAAACGGATCAAGTCAGGCCAGCTTCTGGTTTCCGGACAGCTTTGTGAATGTGAACGATAGTTTGTTCTTTGTGGCTTCGGATGGGACGAATGGGGCCGAACTGTGGAAAAGTGATGGGACAGAAGAAGGGACGGTTATGGTGCAGGACCTTTTCCCATGGCAGAATGATTCGCATCCAAGCTGTCTGACCAACATGAACGGCACGCTTTATTTCTTTGCGGACGATGGCACGCATGGGAAAGAGTTGTTTAAGTGTGAAGCCCCCTACACGGCAATCGCGTTGGTGAAGGATATCTATCCCGGCGCGAACGGATACTTCGCCGAAGAATTGATCGTTATAAACGACACGTTGTTTTTCAAGGCGGATGATGGAACCCATGGGGGCGAACTATGGAAAAGCGACGGTACGGGACCCGGGACAGTCATGGTGAAGGATATCTATTCCGGATTCGATACGTCGCAACCCTATCTTCTGACCGATGTGAACGGAACGCTGTTTTTTGCCGCCATTGACAGTGCGCACGGGAGAGAACTGTGGAAGAGCGACGGCACCGAAGCCGGAACGGCGCTGGTGAAGGATATCAAGCCCGGCAGCGCGGGATCCTCCTGCGCCTTTTCAATGGCCAATATTGATGGCATGGCCTATTTCACCGCGGATGACGGCGCGAACGGAAATGAACTCTGGAAAAGCGACGGCACGGATGAAGGCACCGTCATGGTCAAAGACATCTACTCTGGTTCGGGCGGTTCCTATCCGGGAGGCTTCTTGAATCTGAACGGTTCCGTGGTTTTCCAAGCGTTCGACGGATATCATGGCACGGAGGTATGGAAAAGCGACGGCACCGAAGGCGGAACCGTGATGGTCAAGGATATTTACCCCGGCACAGGCGATGGTGGCGGACATGGAATGATGGTGATGAACGGGGCCTTGTATGTTCCGGCGGAGGATGGAACGCATGGAGTCGAGTTGTGGAGGAGTGATGGCACGGAAAGCGGGACGGTGTTGGTCAAAGACGTTTATCCAGGCATGGACGCCTCCATGTTCTATGAGCCGTCCGATATCAATGGAACGCTCTTTTTTCAGGCGGATGATGGGGCGAATGGAATAGAGCTGTGGATAAGTAATGGCACGGCGGCCGGCACCATGATGGTCAAAAATATTCATCCCGAAATCACGGATTCCAACATCGAAGAAACCGTGATCCTGAACGGGACCATGTTCTTTCCGGCGGATGACGGCTCGGGCGACCCGCAGTTGTGGAAGAGCGATGGGACGGAGGCCGGCACGGTGATGGTGAAAAATATCAACCCGGGTTCGGACAGCGGCATGACCCCCGAAGAACTGACCGTATCGAACGGACTCCTATTTTTCACTGCGAATGATGGAATCAGCGGAAAGGAACTTTGGAGGAGCGACGGTTCGGAAACCGGAACTGTGCTGGTCAAGGACATCTATCCGGGGGCGAATTCATCATGGCCCAACAACCTGACGGATGTTAACGGAACCCTGTTTCTTGTTGCGAACGATGGAACGAACGGGGGCGAATTGTGGAAAAGCGACGGAACGGCGGAGGGAACGGTGCTGGTCAAGGACATCATGACGGGATCAAACGGCTCCAGCCCGAGTTGCCTTGTGAATCTGAATGGCACACTCTTCTTCAGCGCCAACGATCCGGCCTACTGGGCCGAACTCTGGAAAAGCGATGGAACGGCGGACGGAACCGTGCTGGTCAAAGACATCAGGCCCGGCGGCCTGGACGGATCCTATCCCTCCAATTTAACCGATGTGAACGGAGTGTTGTTCTTTTCGGCGGACAACGGAACCTTTGGAAACGAACTGTGGAAAAGTGACGGAACGGCGGGGGGAACGACTATGGTCGTAGACATCAATCCAGGCTTTGGCCACGCATACCCCTACGCCCTGACTCCTGTGGGGCAGACCTTGCTTTTCACCGCGGATGACGGGATAAACGGCCGCGAGCTTTGGGAATGCCAAAGCCCCTATGTGGCCGCCGGTATGGTGAAAGACCTTACCACAGGCAGCCTGGGCTCGGACTTGCTGGAAATGACCAACATGAATGGCGTCCTGTTCTTTGTGTTTGACGACGGGCTCCACGGAAAAGAACTGTGGAAAAGTGATGGAAACGAAATAAACACAATCCTGGTGGCCGACCTCCTGCCGGGTGCGGCAGGCTCGGATCCCGGTAACTTTACCGTGATCAATGACCTCCTCTTCTTTACCGCGAATGACGGCATGTATGGCGGAGAGCTTTGGGTGTCGCAGGGCACGGAAGCCACCACCCACCGGTTAAGCGACATTTCTCCAGGCATTTCAGGATCGAATCCGGAACTAATGACCCTGCTGAATGGAAAGGTGTTGTTCGTCGCCCACGATGACTCTTCGATAGGTTCCGAACTCTATGCGTTGGCGTTGACTCCCCTGCCGCCATCCTCCCCTGGGGCGAAAGACGTCACGGAACAGTCGATAACCTGGACCTGGGAGGACAATTCCGCTCAGGAGGACGGATTTAATGTATATGCCGATCTGGGAACCGATCCTCCATCCTCGCTTTTGGGAACCACCGGTCCGGATGTGGAAGAATGGCCACTGGATTCTCTTACCATAAATACTCCCTATATGTTCCAGGTTACGGCATTCAATGACTGGGGGGAGAGCGAACGGACAGACAACTTTACCGCATGGACCTTGATCGAGCCGGTGAGCGGCCTCAACCTTGAACCCTTCACGGATCACATCATGGTGCAATCCGCCAACTCCCTCAGCAACCTCGCCGAAGGAGACTCTGCGGTATATTATGAGAATCAAACACTCGGGGTCAGTGGCGGATGGCGGAAGACATTGGTTTGGAATAATGCCGGCCTCGATCCCAATACGCAATACACATTCATTGGCAAGTCGAAAAATGGCGGGGCCGTCGAAACGCCGCCCTGTGCGCCGGCCTCGGTCTACACGCTGGCGAACACGCCCGTCGCACCCCTGGTGGACAATCCCTCCACGAACACACTGGATGTGGCGATAGGCGAGGGGGACGGGAATCCGCCCGCCACAGGATATGCGATTAGAATTAGCCCGGCCGTCGGGGCCGGGACGTATATACAAGCCGGAGGGTCTGTGGGCGGGGTCCCAGTATTCCGGACGGCGGCCGTCTGGGGCACTGTCACCGTCACCGGCCTCGCCGAATGCACGGCCTATGCCTTCTTTGTCATTGCTCAGAATGATGCCGGTATCCCCACGGAAGAGAGCCCCGAAACCCCTGGCACAACACTCGATGACACCGCACCGCAAATTCTGCAGTGTCCTCCGGAGCCTGAGGCGCTCTCGCTTGGTTACTCGTGCACCGCGGTTCTGCCCGACTTAAGAAGTGGTGTCATCGCTTCGGACACGTGCAGTGAAACGAATGTTACCCAGGATCCGCCTCCTGGCACAATGATCGCCGCCCAAACCCTTGTTACATTGACAGCCGGCGATGGAGCGGGGAATAGCAGTGTCTGCGAGGTTTCCGTGGATGTCGTGGATGGTTCAAGTCCAGTGGCAATTTGCCGCGATATAACGCTAGAAATTCAGGAAGGCGGGCAGGCCACTCTGACCGCCGAGGAAGTGGATAATGGAAGTTTTGACAATTGCGGAGTCAACGTACTGGCCGTAATCCCCGACACCTTTACGTGTGCACAGCTAGGGATGAATACCGTGACGCTGCATGTCACCGATAGCCATGGACTCACGGATTTCTGTAACGCAACCGTCACTGTGGTGGATGCCGGCGGTTGCGGCGAAGGAGGCGAGGGCGCCGTTGAAGGTGAAGGGGAGGCTGGAGCTGCGTGTCCCGGCGGGAGTCTTTTGGGGCAGCCGTATGGCGTCCCGCCTGACTTTACCGAGTTGCCGGGAAGCGATGCTTCGATGGGAGAATGCATGTACGATGATTTCTCCGGTGTTTCCGCCCCCATTCACAGCGTGGTCTGGTTTGGCACAAATATGAACCTTCAATCCCAGTTCTGCGAACGGGATCCCGACCTGTTTACCATTACGTTTTATCAGTCCGGCACTACACCGGGCGTTTCGTTGATGCAATATTCCGTCCTTCCTGCGAGCATGGATACCGATATTATTTTCCATGAAGATCCTTTTGGCCCATTTCCGGTCTTGCGTTACGAGGCAGTGTTGGACCCGCCGTATGAAATTGCCGACGGATGGCTCGCCATACAGGCGGTTGGTAACGAAAACTGCTTCTTTGGCTGGTTGCCCGGCACCGGCGGCAATGGCGCTTCCTATGCCTCAGGTTTCCTCACGCAATCAATTAACTACGATTTAGGCTTCTGCTTGGTGGGCGCCTCAGAAGGCGAAGGCGAAATTGAAGGCGAAGGCATGCTCGAAGGCGAAGGCATCTCCGAAGGCGAAGGCGTGAGCGAAGGCGAAGGTGTGAGCGAAGGGGAAGGGGAAGGCGAAGATGGATTCCTGACCGCTGACCAAGATCATAATGGTCTCATCAGCCTCTCCGAATTGCTCCGCGTCATCCAATTCTTCAACTCCAACGGTTTCCATTGTGAAGCCGGAACAGAAGACGGATACGCCCCGGGCCCGGGTGATACAAGCTGTGCGCCGTATGATAGCGACTACAATACCCAGGATTGGCATATCAGCCTCTCCGAATTGCTCCGCGTCATCCAGTTCTTTAATTCCGGCGGCTACCATTACTGTCCAGGGGAAGGCACCGAGGACGGCTTCTGCCCAGGCCTTGCATAAGCGCCCCATACCTTTTCATAGAGGCGGCCAAGATAACCTTGACCGCCTCGTTGTTTGGCGCAGGCACGGGAAATAAAGGAGGCCCATCAGGCGGGTTTATCATATAATTCGTATTCGTTTGCCGCTTTTTGTGCTATACTAGAAGCTGGTGAACGTTTACCAAAGCAATTGCGTACAAATGTAGGTGTGAAGGGAGGATTACCATGACGCAGAGAACCATCCAATTCAATGGAACATACGCCGGTATACTCGGGGCCTTATTAACTCTTGCCGCTATTTTCCCGGCAATGTCCGCCCATGGCGCTCCAGTCAATGATGAATGCGCGAATGCAACGCCGATCGTGCTTGACACCTTTATGACAGGCAGCACGGTGAGTTCCACGGGCACGGACATCACGTCGTGTTCTGAAAGCGACACCTACGACGTATGGTTCACGTATACGCCCCCCGCTCCCGGGGTTTCTATAATCGAACTGTGTGGCAGTTCCTATGACACCACACTGGCCATTTTTACTGGCTGTGAAGGTATCCAAGTGGCCTGCAACGATGACACCGAGGAATGCGCCGAAGCATACCATTCCAAAATATTCACAACCATTTCCGAGAGCACAACCTATTATGTCCGGGTCGCAGGATATGGCGGGCAGACTGGCAACTATTCGCTGTTTGCCACGCTGATTCCGAATGCGGGCATTCTGAAAGGAACCGTCACCAGCCTGGGATATGATGATGCGACCCCGTCATCGCTTTATGGGGCCACGGTGGAAGTTCGGGATGGGGCCACCGTGCTGGCCACGGACACGACCGATTACAGCGGCAACTATGAATTCGCCGGTTTGGCGCCGGGCGTATACGAAATGTCGTGCACCGCCCCCTGGCATACTTCAGCGAAGGTCACCGGTTTGATTGTCACGGACGGAACAACCACCACCATGGACTTCAGCTTGCGAATGGCGGGAAATGATGACTGCATCTACTCAACGTACCTCTGGGAAAATGACCCGCGAAGCGGCAATACCGATGCGGCCACGGGAACCAGCGCTTCCGCCTGTTCAAGTGGAGACACCAAGGACGTATGGTTTCAGTACCATCCCTCGGCCTCGGGCCTCGCCACCATCAGCCTGTGCGCCGGCAGTTCATTCGATACAACATTGTCGGTTTTCGACACCTGTGGAGGAACGCAATTAGCCTGTAACGATGACTATTGCAGCACGGCCTCGCAACTGGAATTGACGGTGGACCTCGGTATGGTTTACTTTGTCCGTGTGGCGGGTTATCAAGAGGCCAGCGGCGATTATTCCCTGCTGGTTACACTCAGCCCGGGGGAAGGCCAGGCCGAAGGCACGATAGAAGGGGAAGGCGGAGCCGAGGGTGAAGGGGAAGGAGGCGGGGAAGGCGAAGGAAGCCCCTTTACAGGTGCATGCTGCCTGCCGAATGGGTCCTGCATGGACGGAACGGGCGAAGACTGCGACGGATGGGGCGGAATGTATCAAGGCGATGGAACCACTTGCGCGGAAACCATCTGCCCAATCGAAGGCGAAGGCGGAGGGGAAGGCGAAGGGGAAAGCAGTCTTACATTTGACTATGTGTATCAACCGGACGGTTCGAGACAACTTTCGGACCCTAGGTTGCCCTCCGGCACCGCTACACTCACCGACAGCAGAATTGATCAAGACCATTGCGGGTTCGATTTCGCCTCCGCAACAGTGATAGGCCTTCAATCCGACGTTTACTTCTATGGGCCTTTCCCCGGCATGTTTTGGGCCAATAACGGAATCGGCGGGCTCCAGGATATGGGTGCCGTATCGCTCGAAAGCATTACGGAAGCGCCCACGGACGGATACAACATCGGCACCCCCGTCAATCCTGGGCATACCTACTGTGTCCTTACAAAAGACGCCATGCATTATGCCAAATTCCGCGTGCCAGGAGGTGAGGGCGAAGGCGAAGGTGGAGGCGAAGGAGAAGGCGAAGGAAGCCCCTATACAGGTGCATGCTGCCTGCCGGATGGGTCCTGTATGGACGGAACGGGCGAAGACTGCGACAGATGGGGCGGAATGTATCAAGGCGATGGGACCACTTGCGCGGAGACCATCTGCCCGATTGAAGGCGAAGGCGGCGAGGAAGGCGAGGGAGAAGGGGAAGGGGAATCCGCGCCGGTGATCTGCTCCGGGGATTCCATCTTTGGTCAGCCTGTGACCGATTCGCCCCCCGGGTTCTTCTTTTTCAGCGACAGTGTGGAAAATCAGATATCTTATGACAACTTTACCGGCGTGAGTGGCAGTGTGGCTGGCGTTATCTGGTGGGGCCTGGGGTTTGACTCCAGCCAAGATGTTTCCTGCACGCGTGATAATGCGACATTTACCATCAACTTCTTTACGAACGATGCAGGTTTGCCAGGGACCCTGGTTCATACCACTATGGCAGCGGCTTTTGTTGCCGGCACGGGCCAGACGTCCGGGGGACTCCCCATAGCGAGCTTCACGGCGATGTTAGATGTTCCGGTTACACTCCCGGAGGGATGGATAAGCATTGTTGGCCAGGATGATATGGACTGCCGGTTTGGGTGGTACATTGGCACTGGCGGGGATGATCAGCACGCGCAATCAAACGGCGGGGCGCCGAGTATCTACGGCTATGATATGGCGTTCTGCCTGCTTCCCGGTCCTGGCGAAGGAGAGACGGAAGGCGTGGTGGAAGGTGAAGGGATCCCCGAAGGACAGGAAGAAGGAGAAGACCCCTCCGAAGGATATTTTGAAGGCAGTGAAGAAGGGGAAGGTGGAGGCGAAGGCGCTATCGAAGGTGAACCTGGATTCGAGTGTCCTCTAGAGAGTCTGTATGGGCAACCCTATAGCGTCCCTCCCGGCATTGAAGAATTACCGGGAAGTGATGCTTCAGCAGGGGTATGCATGTTCGATGATTTTTCCGGGCTTACCGGAAACATCCTGCGCGTGGTCTGGTTTGGGATCAACGTTACATCGACTTACCAGGCGTGCACGAGGGATACAGACTCGTTTACCATCACGTTTTATGAGCCAGGTCCTGAACCAATCTTTTCACTCAATCAATATTCCGTTGTTCCTGCGAGTACGGATACGGGACTTGACTTCGCCTTGGGATCTTTCGGACCGTATCCGGTCTTCCGTTACGAGGCAGCGTTCAACTATCCCTGCGAACTCACCGAAGGATGGGTCGCCATCCAAGCGTCCGGGGATGGGCACTGTTTCTTTAGCTGGCTGCCTGGGACCGGCGGCAACGGCGCTTCCTATGCGATAGGTCCCCTTTCTCAACCCATCAACTATGATTTGAGCTTTTGTTTTATAAGTGGATCAGAAGGCGAAGGTCAACTCGAGGGTGAAGGCGGCGTGGAAGGCGAAGGCATGGCCGAAGGCACTGTCGAAGGTGAGGGCATCGCCGAAGGCGAAGGTGTAGCTGAAGGCATCGCCGAGGGCGAGGGTGTCACGGAAGGCGAAGGTGTTTCCGAAGGGGAAGGCGAAGATGGATTCCTGACCGCCGATCAAAATCAAGACAACAAAATCAGCCTCTCTGAACTGCTTCGTGTGATCCAGTTCTTCAATTCCAATGGATTCCACTGCCAGGCAGGTACGGAAGACGGTTATGCACCCGGTCCTGGCGATACAAGCTGTGTGCCTTACGACAGCGACTACAACACTCTCGATTGGCACATCAACCTATCCGAATTGCTCCGCGTCATTCAGTTCTTCAATTCCGGCGGTTATCATTATTGCCCCGAAGAAGGCACCGAAGATGGATTCTGCCCCGGTTCATAAATAACCCAACGCGTTCCGCCAAGTCCGCTGCCGCAAAGTCATAAGGTCATTGACACTTCAATGATTGGGGAGTATTATGGGTATTGCAGTATGCAGATTATCGGCTTGGGCATATCGCGGGACCAGGAAGAACGTGTGTTTGTCGTGCGAGGGAGGAATTGTCCATGAACGTGCTGGTGGCGGATGACGATGCCGTGATACGGATGCTGCTGGAACGTCAGCTTGCCGGGTGGGGGCATAACGTGTGCAGCGCGGAAGACGGCCTGGAGGCGATGCGGCATATTGAAAGCAGCCCTAATCTCGAGGTGTTGCTGCTGGACTGGATGATGCCGGGCCTGGACGGGCTGGAGGTATGCCGGCGGGCACGGCAATTGGAACGCGGGCATTACACGTACATTGTGATGATTACGTCGCGTTCCGGCAAAAAGGACTTTATGGCCGGGATGTTGGCGGGGGCCGACGATTTCATGACCAAACCGCTGGACACGGATGAACTCCGGGTGCGGATGTATTCCGCGGAACGGGTTATCCGCCTGAAGACGGAGGCGCAACTGCAAGCGGCCATTGCTTCGGAACTCCGCAAGCTTGATGAAATGAAGTCCGCATTCATCAGTCTCACATCGCATGAAATGCGCAGCCCCCTGACCATCCTCAGGATGGATTTGGATTTCTTGTCCATGCACAAGGATTTGCAGCGGGAGGACCTGAAAGAAGTGGTGGCCCTGGCCTCGAACGCGGCCGGGCGGCTTCAGCGCATTGTGGAAGAAATCTTGAAGGCCAGCATGGAGGGCGATTACAGCAAAGGGCTTCGTTTGGAGCGCGTGGACGCCGGCGCGCTGGCCCGCGCCACCGTAACGGATGTGCTGCCGTTCGCCGTGTTGCGTTCCCAGAAAATCCAGGTCGAGACCGCGCCGGACCTTCCCGAGGTCATGATGGACCCGGCGAAAATCCGGGACGCCCTGACCAATCTGCTCATGAATGCCATAAAATTCACGCCGGACGGCATGACGATAGACGTCAAGGTGATGCGGGAGGGCGCGGAGGCGGTCACCTTCTCCGTAACGGACCCGGGGGTGGGGATTTCGGAGGCGGACAAGCCGCACATGTTCGAGCGCGTGTTCTCCACCCTGAACATCACGTATCATTCTTCCGGGTTTTATGAATTTGGCAAACGCGGAATCGGCCTGGGATTGGCCATTGTGAAAGATTTCGTGGAACTGCATGGCGGCACGGTGGGCTTTGAAAGCGAGGAAGGGCGCGGCTCCTGTTTTCATTTCACGCTCCCCGCCAGGATGACCTCATGATTTACCCCGTGGCGTCCAAGGGCGCCAAGGAACCGGGGAACCGCCTGGAGGCGATCATGCGCCGCGTGCGGCGCGAAGAGAGGATAACGTGGACCGAAAAATGATTTCCGCCGGAGAGAGTGCGGCGGGCAAGGCTCATGCAATCAACAACCCGCTGGAGACAAACGCCCCCCAAGACCGGGCTCCCGAAGAATCCGGCACGCCCCCTGTGCAATTGGACTACCTGATGCAATCCAGCGGGAATGACCCGGTTTTTCTTCAGGGCTTGATAACAGTGTCGCTAAAGGAACAGGAACGGTATATCGAGGGGCTTCTTGCGGCCCAAAAGGCCGCCGACCTCAAACAAATGGAGTTCCACGCCCATGCCCTCAAGAACGGCGCCATGACCCTCCGCGCCCAAAAAGCCGCCGAGCTTGCATTGAAAATCGAAGTGCTGGCCCGCGGCGGGGAATTTCACGCAGCCTCCGAGCTCGTGGGACCCTTGCGGGAAGCCTGCGAGCATGTGGCCCAATACCTGAGGCGAATGCTGGAAGAACTCCGCCCCGCCAGACCGGCATAGATGCTCCCCGCCGAAACCGCCTGGTGCATACCGCCGCCCGCACGATTTCCGCGGCTCTCGTCCGTGGCGGTGTGACCCAAGGTTCTTTTCATACGGATTACTTCACAAGAAATTTCTGAAGGCGCTTTCCATTGATATCGCCCAGGAAGAGGTTGCCTTGGGCATCGAGGGCGATACCATGGACCCAATTGAGTTCGCCGGGTTTTTCCTGGCCATCCGTTCCCTTCGGAAACAGGTGCAATTCAAGAAGTTTCCCGCCGGGATTGAATTTCATCACGAGTTGATCGTGCGGGGGAATGCCCAGCAGCGCCCCCGACCAGACCGTTGGCGATGAGCCGCACACCCAGATATCGTCCTTATCGGTAATCCACAATCCCCACGGGACGAGCAGGTGTTTCCATGAATCGAGCAGGTTGCCGTTGACATCATACACTTGTACGCGGGCGTTGTTGCGGTCGGCAATGTAGAGGCGGTCCTTCGAATCAATCACGATGGCGTGTGGAATGCTGAACTGGCCATCCGCCGTGCCGAGGCTCCCCCACGCGCCGATATACTTGCCCTCTTTATCAAAACGAACCACCCGCGCGTTTCCATATCCGTCCGTTACGAAAATGCCGCCGTTCGATGCGAAGGCCACATCGGTGGGCTTGAAGAAATGTTTTTCATCCGTTCCAGCTTCTCCCTCGACCCCCAGTGTCAGCAGGACTTCCCCATCGCGTTTGTGTTTGCGCACCACGTGTTTGTGGACGTCCGAGGTCCATACGTTTCCCTCACGGTCAATCTTGAGATGATGCGCGCCGGGCATATCGCCCCAGCCGAAGAGATAATGGCCATCCGGCGCATACACCTGCACGGAGGGCGCTTTCCGGGTGCACATCCAGATATTGCCTTGCGGGTCAAGGGCCACGCCCGGTGTTGCCGCCCACGTGATATCACCGGGTTTTTGCGGCCAATCCGCCGCCACTTCATAGGACGGCGCCGGGTTTACGCGCGGATATTCCGGATTCGGCGGCGGGGATGCCGGGAACGCTTGCGTGGATGCCAGCATCAGCGGCACAAGGAACGCAATGACGGAATAGGTGTGTGTTTTCATGGAGCCGATGATAGGGCATTTCACGCGCCTGCGGCAACCTCCCGGCCATACGCGATCTTTGCGGGTCAGTCCTGAATGGCACTATAGTACGCGAAAAAGCAGGGACAGACCCGTCTCGCTCGCCCATGTTGGGCTCAGCCTATAAATATACCGGGTTCGCGCATGGGCGAGCTCGCTTGCGTCAGTCCCTGGTTTTTCGCTTGGTTTCCTATTCGTGGTTAACCAAGGGGCATTCGGGTCAGTCCACGCGCCGTCGTTGAGGCCAAAGCTCGAGGGCGTCTTCGATAAGGCGTTCCGCGAATCCAAAGCCGAGGGTATCGGCGCCCGTGTTCGCGCCGCTTTTCTTTTCTTTGAAGCGTTTCCAGTCTTCCAGGGTGAGCCGATCATCCGTATGGCTATATTGAAACGCATTGAGGGCGAACAGAAACACATATCCCTGTTCGGTGTCCCCGGCTTCTTTGAGAAGCGCCTGGAAGGCTTCTTCGGGCTTTCCGCAGACGCCCAGCGCCTGCCCCGCCATGATGCGGTTCGCCGCCATGGCATCGCCCGCCATCATGTTCTTGAGCCCGGCCTGAACTTCTTCCGTGCCGGAACGTGCAAGGAAGAGGCCATACGCCCCCCAGTAGCGGGCCACCGGATGCGCATCCCGCAACCAGGCCAGATAGTCCGGCACGGAATGGGCGTTGCCAAGGCTGGCCTGCTTCGCTATGGACAGCAACCGCGCCACGGGATAGTGTTCGCTCCGGCCATAGTCATACAGGGTTTTACATGCCTTATCCGGCCCGGCCAATTCGTGGAACATGGGCTCGGGTATAAGCCCCATATCGCGGGTTTCGATCATCCAACGGTCCAAATCGTCCGCCAACGCCCGGAGACGTTCCTTATGTTCCGGCTGTTCCGCCAGGTTGTTCACCTGCCATGGATCCTCCCGCGTATCGAAAAATTCCTCCACCGGCTTGGGATGAAAAAACTGGGATTGAACCGCATCACACTTGCCCTCGGCATAATACCGCTCCCAGGCGCCCCAATTCGCCTGCACCTCGAAACCATACCGGGTGTCGCGCCCCAGCGGCCGGTGCGGCATGAAATTCCGAATATAATACCAGCGGCCATCGGTCACCGCGCGGGAAAAATCATAGCGCTCCGACATCCGATCCCGGTACATATGCACGGTGGCCGGGGCGGGTTCCGTATTCGGGCCTGAAAACACGCTCCCCTGCATCAGGACCGGCACGGGAAGTCCGGCGAGCGCGAGCGCCGTTTTCGGGAGATCGACAAAGCACACCCGGCGGTCCACTGTGCTTCCCGGCGGGGCTGGGGCAAGATGCTGCCATTTTTTGGGAAATCGAATAATAAGCGGCACCTGCGTACCCACATTGTAGAGGTAGCGCTTGGAACGGGAAAGCTGGCCGGCATTGTCCGAATAGAAAAAAAGGATCGTATCCTCGGCCAAACCCGCCTCGTCCAGTTCCTTGCACTTCTCGCCCACCAGGGTGTCCATGAGCGTAATGAGATCATGGAGCCGTGCCCAGTCCTCGCGGATTTCCGGCAGATCGGGATGATACGGCGGAAGCTGGATATCCTTTGGATTCACCCGGGGTGTTTGCGGGATTTGGCCGTTGTCCACATACTTTTTGATGGCCTCCCGGTCCAGTTGGCTTTCATGCGTCACCGTGATATTAAAGACCGCGAAGAACGGCTGGCCCGGTTTCCGGTGCTTGTAGTGGGCCGTTGCACTCGACTCATCCCAGACCGCCGGATTACGGATAAAGTTCGAGTTGTAGTCCTCCTTGCTGTTGTTGGTGCAGTAATACCCCGCTTCCCGGAAAATCTTGGGATAGGCGGGAATCGGCTCCGGAAGCTGCACATGACTGCGCATCTGGTGGGTGCCCAAGGTGGGGGAATGCATGCCGGTCAACAGAGCCGACCGCGACACCGCGCAAACCGGCGCATTGGCATAGGCATGCGTATACCGAACGCCTTCGGCGGCCATCCGGTCCAGATTCGGCGTTTGCGCCACCGCACACCCGTAACAGCCGAGATAAGGGCTGATGTCCTCGCAGGTGATCCAGAGAATATTCGGACGCTCCACCGCCCGCGCACGCCCCGCGGCCAGCGAAAGGGTTGCTGCGGCCGACAAACCATTTTTCAAAAAATCACGCCTCTTCATAAGGCCCCCTCACCATCCCGAATTTCACAGCCGTTTCTCGGCATGGATTTCAGATAGGCGTTCAACGAAGTTTCTCTCGGGAGGTTCGCGGCAATGTAGTCCACCACCGCGTCAATATAGGAGAAGGCGCACGGCTCCACCGGTTTCGATTCGCCGCCCCTGGGTGCTTCCAGGTATTGTTTTTGCCATTCCAACGCGGGAATGACCACCGAGTAGTGTTTCTCCGGCGCCAATGAGCTTTTTACCGTCCACCCGCCCCGGGCATGCTCAGGCTTCGCGTCAAAGCCGGCCCAGGATTGCCGGACCCTTCTATCCTTGGGTTTGGGCGTAATGTACGCTTCGATCTCTTTTCCGGTAAGCGAGGTTGTGATGATTTTATGTCCGCGAAAACCGCCCGCCAGAAATAAATCCCCGATGGTGATATCGCCCTTGGGCAAATCGGCGCGGAATATGAAGGGGGCGTTAAACAGGCCGGTGTCCGCTTTTGCGGAGCGGCGAAGGGCTTCCGCGGCAAGTTGGCCGAGCGCTTCGCTCTTCAGGGGTTCGTCGCACCGGGTGACCACGCGGTTGGCCTCCGGGCACACGGCTTGGGTGCGTTCGGCAATAAGGGCGAGCACTTTTTTATCGCACGGAATCACCGCATGGTCCATTCTCACCAATGAGACATCCGCCTGTTTCACCTGATGCGCCTCTGTATCCACCTGCACTTCGACACGCCCCACGTGCTGCGCATATTCGCCCGCCTGGACAATCAGGGCGCCGGTGTCCGTGTGAATGGGTTTTTTTAACAGCTCATGCGTGTGTCCGCTGACGAAAAGGTCCACGGCGGGCACTTTTTTTGCAATGTTCAGGCAGGTTTCGGACCCCAGATGGCATAAGAGGATTTGGATGTCCGAAAGCGGCACAACACGGTCCACTTCCTTGGCGAGGCGGTCCAGGCACGCTTCGTCGTTCAGGGTGGTGTTCGCGTCATCGCCGGATTTAACGGTCAGGCCAATCACCGCCACACGCACGCCGTTTACCGTGAAAATCGTTGACGGTGCAAAATTTCCCCGGAAACAATTCATGCAGACAAAAGAGAGCCTGGGGGCCGCTTTAACCGCCCCTTCCAGATACAGCGGGTCGCGCATGTCGTGATTGCCCGGCACCGCCACATCATAGCCGGCCTCGTTCATCGCTTCGTACATGATGGCATTGTGGGTCATGAACGAGACCATGTCGCCCTTTTCCGTCACGTCGCCGCCATCCAGAACCAGGACGTCCTGGCGTTGTTCGCGGACCTGATGAATGTATCCGGAGACATAGGGCATACCGCCCAAGGCGTCATATCCGGGACGGATACGGGCGTGGAGATCATTGGTATGAAGCAATAGAAGGCTTTTGGTTTCTGAAAATCCGGGCAGCGCCAATGCCAGCAAAAGGGCTGCAAAACATCCCCCACGAAGAACCAAAGACCGCTTTTTCATTCTCGTACGCTCCTGTTGTCCGCCTGTTGAAAAAACCATGCGCGGTTATGTATTCCGCATTCCTTTTCTGTCTCGGAAACGATGAGGCACCGAAGAACGGCGCCGGATTCACTAAAGCCAGTGGCGCCACCGCCGTTCCCTTCCAATTGAAGGATAACGTGTGGGAAGCAAAATTTCCAAGCGGTGCAATAGTATCCGCCGGCTGCGGCCCACTGCAAAACCGTATTGTTTGTTGCCAGGGAATTCCATTGCACAAATACGGGGATATGCGTATGATAGGGTGAATTATGGAAAAGGAGCATACCGGCTTATGAAGACACGGCGCGTGATTATCATCGGAGCGGGCCCGGGCGGGCTGACATGCGGCATGATCCTGGCCCATCGCGGGTATGAGGTCACCATTTTTGAGAAGCTGGACCGGGTGGGCGGACGCAACCGCTGCCTGGAATTGGGGGAATACAAGTTCGACGTGGGCCCCACGTTCCTGATGATGAAGTTCATTCTGGACGAGGTGTTCGCGGTGGCCGGCAAAAAAACCGAAAACTATATGGACGCCTACCCGCTGGATCCGATGTACCGGTTGAATTTTGATGATCGCATCCTTGATGTTACGCCGGATCACGAACAATTGCGGGAGCGTTTGGCGGCGTGTTTCCCCGGCGAAGAACGGAATCTGGACCTATTCATGAAGAACGAAGGATTCCGGTTCGCGAAGATGAAGCCCTGCCTTCAAAAAGACTATTCCCATTTTTCCGCGCTCTACTCGAAAGAAATGCTTAGCGCGCTGCCCTACCTGAGTCTTGGAAAGTCGGTGTACCAAAACCTCGGACGGTACTTTCAGAGCGAAAAGCTGCGCACCTGTTTCTCTTTCCAGGCCAAGTATCTGGGCATGTCCCCGTGGTCGTGCCCGGCTGCCTTCACCATCATCCCGTATGTCGAGCATGCGTTCGGCATCTGGCATGTGCGCGGGGGCCTTTCGGAAATCTCGTCGGCGATGGCCAAGGCGTTCCGTGAAGACGGCGGCGCGCTCCATCTCAATACGCCGGTCAAGCGCGTGCTCCTGGAAAAGGGGAAAGCGTCCGGCGTGGAATTGATGAACGGGGAGAAGATGAATGCCGATGCCGTCGTTATCAACGCCGATTTCGGGCATGCCATGACCACCCTGTTTGAGCCCGGGCAATTGCGGAAGTACACGGATGAAAAATTGCGCAAACGCGAGTTCTCCTGTTCCACGTACATGCTCTATCTCGGCGTCAACAAGACCTATGAGGAACATCATCATCAAATCCTTTTTGCGCATGATTACCAGAAAAACATCCAGGATATCGCCGTGCACAAGCGTCTTTCGGAGGATTTTTCGGTGTATGTGCGCAATGCGGGCGCGACGGACCCGTCGTTGGCGCCCCAGGGTAAATCAGCCCTCTATGTTTTGGTGCCGACCCCCAACAACACCGCCAACATTGACTGGCCGCGCGAAAAGGGGCGCATGCGCGAGAAGACCCTGGCCCTGATCAAGGCGCGCACCTCGATGAAGGATATTGAAGCGCATATCGAGGTGGAACAAGAATTCACACCGCTGGATTGGGCGGCCCAGGACGTCTACATGGGCGCCACCTTCAATCTGGCGCACTCGCTGGGCCAGATGCTCTATTTTCGCCCGCACAACCAGTTTGAGGAAGTTGGGAACTGCTATCTGGTGGGCGGCGGGACCCACCCCGGCAGCGGCTTGCCCACCATCTACGAATCAGGCCGCATCACGGCCAATATCATCAGCCGGCTGCACGCCCCGCAATAGAACGCATCAGCGGACGGGGAAATATTCCCCATGGAATCCAAAAGGAATCCGCAGGGGCGTCTTCACACGGGCCACTTCGCGGAAGGCGGCTGCGTCCAACACCAGGAGAAACGATGCATCGGAGCGCGTGTCCAAAACGAGCGACAGGATGACGCCCTCGTCTTCCCTTCGCGCCCGGGGGGCGGCCGTGAACACGGGCTCGCCGGGATAACAGCCCTCTTCACGCCAATAGGCGGCTGTTCCGCGGCGCACATCCAGTTTGACCAATTGATTGTAGAAGCCATCCGCGGCCGGAGATTGAATACCGCACGCGTAGACATACGAACAGGTTGATTGCCCGTAGTGCGCGGTATGGATGCGGGGAAACTCGTGCGCGTCGCCCGATATAGTCTCCGGCGTGATTGTCCCGGAGTGTTTTCTTCCTTCGCGCGCGGGAATCCGGTACCGCCGCAGTTGACCGCCCGGCAATGCGTTCCCGGCATGTTGGAGCCGGTCCAGATGAAAAGCGTCCAAGATGGCCGGGGTATCGTACGCCGTCATGTCCAGCACAACGTCACCGTTTTCCTCGAAGGCGTTCACAATATGGAAAAAAAAGAACGCCTCGGTTTCCGCGATGTGCGCCAACACGCCGTTTTTTTTGTCCATGAGAAAAAAACAAACCCCTTTCCCAGGATGCCAATCATAGAGTCCGGCCAAGGGCCGGTTGAGCAGCAGAAAAGAGAGGAGGCGCCGCGCGGACGTCATAAAGGGGATGTTGCATAGAATGACAAATCGCGGGCTTACCGCGAGACTGTGCATATACGAGGGCGTGCGCATGGACAGGGTGGCGAATACCTCGCGGCGCCTGGAATCCACCGGCATTCGATAGAGGTGATATCGGCTCGTGCGTCCGAACTCAACCGCAACATTGTACTGGACCCGTTCGCGCGGGCAGTAGACGGGATGGGGGGTGGACATCATGCAACGCAACGAATCGTCAAACGGGAACGCGCCCAGCGTGTTCAACGTTGCCGGCTCAAAGAGAATAGGCCGGGGCGTCTCCGTCAGCGCGGCATAATGTCCGTTCAGCACGGCAATATTCACGTTCGCGTTATCCGTTACACGGAGCCGGCGCGCATCCTCCAAGGCTTCCCACACCGTCCTGTCCGGCCCCGTGCCAAACCCGGCATACCGGTAACGCCCGGCCATGGCGTTTGCGAAAGTTTCCGTCATCAAGAAACGATTGCGAAACAGGACCGGCCCGTCTCCGAACTCGAACGACGAAAGCATGGCAAGACCGTCCAGCCAGGAAACAAGAGGACGTCCGCCGCGTTCAAAGCACCCCGGACCATTGCGCAGCAGGACACCCCGCAGCCAGGAAGGCAGGGAACCTTCCACGGGCAGCCGGACCGCGTCCAGTTCAACGGCCGCTGTTTTGAAACCATCCGCATAGGGTGCGCGCATAAAAGAAGGAGCCTCTTTCTTGTACGTGAGAGTACCGTATTCCCGGACGAGCCGCAACCGGACGGTTCGGATTTGGAAAGGCACTCTTCCACACAACGATCCCCGCCTCCTGCCCTCGGAACTTCATCAAAAACTCGCTTAACCACGCCATTCTTTGCTAAAATACCCCTTCCCCCGCGGAGAGGTGTCCGAGTGGTTGAAGGAGGCGGCCTCGAAAGCCGTTGTACCGCTTGCGGTACCCAGGGTTCGAATCCCTGCCTCTCCGCCATCCTTCGCTTCGGAGCGGAGCGGAGAAGCGAAGGATGCGCTCCGTAGCTCGTCCCCGAGCGAAGGAGGGCCACTAACCCACAGTTAACATACGCTCCGAAGCTACGGATGGCACGCCACCGGATTTTCCCTACCCAATCTCGATACGAACACTTCCCTTCAAAAGCAGCAAAGAAGCGAAGGATGCGTTCCGGCATGTCCCTCGGAGCTTTAGCGGAGTGCGAAGTATTGGCGACGTGTCCTCCGTAGCTCCGCGCCACGCGGAGCGAAGGAGGAAGGAGGGCCCCCATTCCCCCATTACCACCCACTCCGAAGCTTCCGGGTTATCCTGGACATGGACTTGTTTAATCTGGCATTCTCTTTCCAACAAAACCTAGGGGAGAACACCATGTATTACGTTTACCTCATCCAAAGCGAATCCCATCCCGATCAGCATTACATCGGCTTTTCCGAAGACCTCCGTTCCCGCCTGAAAGCCCACAACGCCGGGCAATCCGTACATACGGCAAAATACAAACCCTGGCATCTCATTACCTACCTCGCCTTCTCCGAAAAACAGCGTGCGCTCGATTTCGAGCGCTACCTCAAAACGGGTTCCGGAAAAGCTTTCGCCAAAAAGCGGCTTTGGTAAAGGTAATTTGCCCCACCCCGTATCCCGACGCAACCCGATCTCTTCCATCGAGTAGCAGGCACCACCGGCACACCCGGCTACCGACCCAGCAGAGCGGACCCGCCTGCCCATTTCACCTCCCGACATCGAGAACCCGCTCCGCGCCACATCCAGCCCGCCTGCCCTGCGTAGCTTCAGCGAAGAAGGGTTGGACCGTCAGAGGACCGCAGGGTCCGTCGCGCGGTGGATCTGACATCGTTGTACAACGAAATAAGTGAAGTTGCTATTGTGGAGGCTGTATTGATCAGTAGAGACGAATACAGCACTCGCACTCACCAGATTCTATACGAGCTTTGTGACGGTTGGATTTCCACCCCTTCCCATAACCCATTCTGTCTTAATAGGTAAAACAGTCCTGTTTTGGCGAGACCAAAATCGACGCCCGGGCCAACGACAATTTGAACAAGACCAGCGTTGTTGTCGCGCTTGACAAAATACCCCTGTTCTTGAGGTTGTGGTAAAAACTGAAATGGAATGTAGGGAACAGGGAGAGGGCCTCTGAAGCGAACCTCTAGTTTGTTGTCCAGATACGCTGGCAGTACGGACATTAAACCAGCAACATCGAGAACGGCTCTGTATTCCTCTTCGTTCTTGTACCCTGCTTGTTTGAAAACGACACCCGCTTCTCGCAGGTAGTCTTGGAAATCCATGCCGAAGGCTCGCACTGCATCAAATATTGCTTTCGAGTCTTCCGGATTAGGCAATTTCATGATGTAGTTTTTCAACTCGCTGATTGCTCGCGCATGAAACTGAGCTAGGTCTTCTTTGCCATAGCGGACTCTTCTTAAAGTGAAATATTCGCCACTACTATGCTCAAGATAATTATTGAGCGCATTAATTAGCTCGCATGGCTCAAACTCCAGGACATATCCGCGTGCATTGTCTGCGTAGGCGCGGAATTGGCTCAGGTCGTCCTTACGTGCAGAAAAAGAGATAAAGAAAGTGCGTTCTACCTCATGGTCATGGCCGCCCGTTCGTAGCCCATCCAAGAATGCGCCGACGAGTGTTTTGTCAAGTGCATGTTCACCCCTAATGATCATGCTTTCGAGAACCCGGTATGCGAACCGGAATTCTTCCGGATCGTTCAGGAAAGCAACATTTGTCCCCCAGAAAGTGCCTGAATTTAAGATTCCCTCAAGACCAGCAGCAGTTGTGTAGTGACAGAGCACATGCAGGTCGGGGTAGCAGCTTGAAAATTCAGACATATCCAAAGTCGTGTATTCTTGAACTTTTTCTTGCCTCACTGGAAACGTTGGCCCGAATTCAAGCGTCAAAGAAAGCAGCTTGTTACGCAATTCTTCGCGAAGCTTCAGTACTCGATTGTCCATCATCTTAGGCTCCTTATTATGGGCATCGACATTGCACGGAACAAACTCAAAAGATATCTTGCGTGGAGTGAGTATCTTAATCGACTGGTGTGCGGGCTCAGCCCGGAGACCAAGTATAGAATAACAAGAATTTCTATTCAGCTTCTACAGGAAAGCAGGCCATTGTCCCCACTTAGGGGCCATCGCCTGTGAATACACATAGCTGCTTTTTCGCTCGTTCCCAAGTTGTACTTGGGAACGGACTTGTCCTCAAAGCTGTGCTTTGAAATAGAACAACCTTTTCTTAAAATCGGTGTCACTAACATTCCGGCTCTCGCAGTGATAATTTAGTACACGGTATTTTTCCTGCCCAAGGCTATCCCATTTTGTAAATACGGTGTACTATTTTTCGATAATTTGTTTAAAATGGACGCCAGGATAAAGAATGCACGAAAGAAGGTGAACTATGACGCACACAAATCGCATGCGCAATCTTGGACTGGCCATACTGCTTTGCACAACGTGTTTTACCGCGTATTGCTGGCAGAATGCCGATCCGGCGAATGCTCAGACGTTTGAATATGCCTCGCGTTATTACAAAATCCAGGTAACCAACCTCGCCCCGTTTATACGCTATTTTTCGGTGGATGCTCTTGGCGCGGGAAAACTCGATCACAACCCGATTCAATGGATACCCACCAAGGACGCCAACGTGTACACGTTGCGGAAGGTTTCTGACACGCAGGTGGAGATTCTTGGGAAGGATGCCTCCGGCACGGCGGATTGGGTGTTTACCTTTGAGGAGAAGCAGTTTACAGTCGCTTCGAAGTATCGGAAGGACAACACCGGATCGGGGGTGGATTTTCGTTTTGCCAAACAGGAAGATCATGCCACGTTGCTGGGGCTTATGGCGGGCAGGAATATCACGAAACTGCCCGCAGTCCTGCATCTTCCCGATATGGGATCGTTTCAACTCACGACGGATCGCCCGGACAGTACGGTGAATTATTTCGCGAGCCGCAAGGAAGGCGAAAACTATATTTCGGTGATCCTGCCGCCAGCCTCAGAACAGCAGGATACTCTTAGATACACCTTTACCGCCACCGACATCTATCCCAAATTTGACGGGGTGGACCAAGAACATCTTGCCGGGTTCCGGCGTAATTACATCAACCTCTTTCAGGTGAATCCCATGCTATGCGTGCTGGCGAACAACTCGTGCAGCGACCCCGTCGCGTTCACGCTCTTTCTGTCGTCCATGCTCGCGCTGAAGACGCCGCCGCTGGTGGATTCGCTCACCGCGCTCGACCTGATCCGGATGTCCATCGAGCGGTATCTCAACGGCATGAAAGGCTACGGACTGGTGGGCTATACCAACGGCTACGAAGGCACCGTTGCCGCCGGGTGGTCTTCGCCCGTTGATTCGCTCGATTCCTATCCCTCGCTGGTCATCACCGCCTGCAACTACATCAAGGGTTCCAATGACCTCCAATGGGCCGGCCGCTACTATCCGCAAATCAAGGCGTGGATGGACGCTCAGATGGCGCGCGATCTTGATCATAACGGCCTCGTCGAATACGAACTCAGCGGCAATTCGGGTTCTTGGGACGATGTTCTGAGACCCGCCAACTGGTGGGATACGATTGGCTTTGGCCATGAAGACGCTTTCAGCAACGCCATTACCTATGAAGCCCTGAACCTCGTTTCCACCACGGCCATGCGCCTCGGCAAAAAAGACGATGCGGACCATTACCGTCAGCTTGCGAAAAAAATGAAGAACGTCTACTTCTCCACCTTCTACAACCCGGCGACGGGCATTTTAGCCGGATGGAAAAGCAAGGATGGCAAACTGCACGATTATTACTTCATTTTCGTGAACAGCATGGCCATCTATTACAACCTCGTGCCGGACGACAAAATCAACGGCATCATGACCATTCTTTGGAACAAGATGCGCGAGGTTGGATTCACCGATTTCACCTTGGGGATTCCCGGCAATCTCGTTTCCGTCCGCTACGAAGACTACACCCATCATGAACCCCGCTTCGGCGGCGGCAAAAAAGAAGACGGCAGCGACGCCTTCCAGCGGTATGAAAACGGCGGCGCCTCCATCAACTGGTCCTACTTCACTTTGAAAGCCTTCCAAAAAGCCGGACTTGAGGAACCCCTGAAAATAATTACCGATGGCATCCTCAAAGGCATCGCCGCCGGCGATTTTCAAGGCACCTGCAATAACGGCATGACCAAAGACTGGCGAACCTGGACCGGCGAATGCTGGGGCTATGAAGGCTACCTCTGCGACGGCTACCTGGCCCTCCTCGCCCTCAATCCCGAAGACCAATAGACGCCCCAATAGTTTTGTCCCCACTTTCCCTTGAATCTGGAAATCAAGAAAACAGGAAAGGGGGATTTTATGAATCAGAACAACAGGATATGTTCCAGATTGGCCTGTGTTTTTCTTTCAGTGTTACGCGTGTGTTGCGAAGAGGGCAAGCGCTTCCAGATCATGATAGCGCCCATGCGTGAATAAAATTGCGCGTTGCCGGCCTTCGCTTTGAAAGCCGGACCGGATAAGAAAGTCCCGGAGCCCGGTTTCGGAATCCAGGCAATGCGCCGCCAGTTTTTTAAGCCGCATGCGGACAAACCCAAAATCGCACAGGAACCGGAGGGCGTCTTCGGCCATGGGTCCTTCATAATCCGCATCCTCAAAAAAAAGCAGCATGATTTCCGCGAAGCCTGCTTCATGATTGACACCCCGAATCCCGCAAAACCCACGGACCACACCCGTTTTGTCTTCAATGGCATGAAACGCGCCTTTCACGGCGTCTTTATGGCCAATCATCTCCCGCAATTCGTCCGCCGTGGGCAGCAAGGGTTCGCGCCGGGCATCCAACAGGGAGGAACGGGGTGTTTGGGGGTCGTACAGGATATGAAGAAACGCGGCATCATCCGGTTCGGCCACTCGGATGAAGGTATGTTCGGTGGTAATCATGAAACGGAATGGCGCGCCCCGCCCGGACGGCGGCTAGGGGCGGATTCCAGCGCGGGCGCAACCGGCGTTAAATGCTGAGTTCGTTCTTTTTTTCGTACCGGAACGTCTGCCAGTCACGCCACAGGGCGTTAAGGAAATTGACAAAGGCATCCGCGCGGGCCACCGTGGATATTCTCGTGATATGCTTCATACCTTCCGCTCCATGTTGATTTTTATCCGGGGCCTATTAAACCATACTTGGCCCCCGCACTACAAGTGGATGCGCCGTACTTCAGGTGTTGGTGGTGTTGGTGGTGTTGGAACCGTTGGGATTCTGCGGGTTTTTATTGGTCACAATCGGGATCATGATCTCAGCCACATCCTCGATAAAGGCCAGCTTGCGCTCCGGGGTCACCGTTTGCGCGCGCGCCGGTTCCTTGCTTACCCGGCCCAAGTGTTTCACCATGCACATCCTTTTGGTTGACCGTCCGTCACCCGCGCGCTTCAATCCGTTGTATAGCCCATTTTCGTCTGAAACGCGTTGATAAATTTCACAATGATGGCCAGTTTGACCTCCGGCGCCACCGATGCGGCGTGTTCCGGGGGCCGGCTGATAAGTCGTACGCGTTTTAACACGGCCGTCCTTTTCTTATCCGTTGTTGCCGCCGTTGTTGCCGCTGTTGTCCACCGGGTATTTGTTTCCCAAGATGGGCTGCAGGACGGGCAACAAGAATTGAACCAGAAGGGTGGATACAAAGCACAACTGCGCGGCAAAATCACTGTTGACGTTGTCACACAAGGATGCCGCCAATGCGGGCTGCCGGGCCACTACTGTTAGGTGTTTCATGCCATTCTATCCTTTTCCGCACGGATATCCGGACGCATCCGTTATGAGAGGCCCCATCCCGGACCGCCGCATCCGGAACATCACGCGCCAGCGCTGTCTTTCTCTTCCCACGCGGTGCCAATCACATTAAGAATTTGCGCCACCACGGTAATAATCGTTCCCCACGATAAATCGAGGGCCGCTTTCTTGGGGGCACAGGTAAGCTTTACAATGTGTTTCATCGCTCCATTCTCCTTGTTCCACGTGCCTTTACGGCATTTCGTGCATTTCAAACGCAGTATATCAAGTGCCCCCCATCCAGTCAATCGCCAGGAAACCTTCCACGCCGGCACCCCGGCAAACCTTTTCCTTATACAAATTTACCGATTCACCTGCCCTTCATCACAGGGTACTATCGTCTTCATAACGAAAAAGTTCCCTTATGGGCTGACAGGCCCAAAGGCGGCGGCAGGCAAAATATGGCGTAAGCCGCCTTATCCCAAAGAGTTATGTGCGGGGAGAAGGGAGTGTCCCATCAGCGCGGCATCTATCGCATGCGCCGCCTCCCGCCCTTCATGAATGGCCCAAACCACCAAGGACTGTCCCCGCCGCGCATCACCGGCGGCAAACCATCCCGGACGGCTGGTTCTGAACTGATCATCCGTTTTTATGGCCCGCCCGAATCGGTTTTTCTCCATTTCCAGGCCCAATACATCGACGAAAACACCCGTCTCGGGTTCAGTGAATCCCATGGCCAAGAGCACCAGTTCACACGGGATGCGCCGTTCCGTGCCGGGAATCTCCCGCATGGTCCGGCGGCCTTGGGCGTCCGGCGCGCTCCATTCCACCTCGATGGCATGCAGCGCGGCCACCTGCCCGGTGCCATCATCCTCAAACCGCTTGGTGAGCATCCCGAACATCCGTTCGCCGCCTTCCTTGTGGCTGGAGGACGTGCGCAGGACAAACGCCCATTGCGGCCAGGGATTATCGTCCGCCCGTTCCTCGGGCGGCTTGGGCAACAGCTCAAGATTCACCAGCGATTTGCACCGCTGCCGGATGCTTGTGCCCACGCAATCCGACCCCGTGTCGCCGCCGCCAATAACCACCACGTTCTTACCCGTGGCCAGAATCTCCAACTCCTCGATGGTTTTACCAAGAATCCGCCGGGTTTGCTGCGGCAGGAACTCCATGGCGGGATGAATGCCGTTGAGGTCCGCGCCGGGCACATCCATCCCGGTAAACGTTCGCGCCACGGTGGAACCAATCGTGAGCAATACGGCATCATAGGCGTCCATTTCGCTTACCGGGACATTTTTGCCCACTTCCGCGTTGCACCGAAACTCCACGCCTTCGTTTTTAAGTTGTTGAACCCGCCGCCGCACAATGCCCTTATCGAGCTTGAAGGCCGGGATTCCATAGATCAGCAGTCCGCCGGGCTCGTCGGCGCGCTCATACACCACCACCGAGTGCCCGGCCCGGTTCAATTGTTGGGCGGCGGCCAGGCCCGCGGGTCCCGAACCGATAATGGCCACTTTTTTCCCGGTGCGCTCCGCCGGCGGCTCCGGAACAATCCACTGTTCCTTCCAGCCGCGGTCCGCGATTTCCCGTTCTATCATTTCGATGGTGACGGGAGGCTCATTGATGCCCAGGACACACGCGCTTTCACACGGTGCGGGACACACGCGCCCGGTGAATTCCGGAAAGTTGTTGGTGGCATGCAGCGTGCGCAGGGCCTCCTGCCAGAGTTCGTCTTTCACCAAATCATTGAAATCGGGGATTTGGTTGCCGAGCGGGCATCCGTGATGGCAGAACGGGACTCCGCAGTTCATGCACCGGTACGCCTGCTCCTTCAATTTTTCCGGAGGAAGGGAATGGATGAATTCCCGGTAATGCCGGATGCGCTCCGCCACGGGCTCCTCCGGGGCAAGTTCCCGGTCAAATGCCATGAACCCTTTGGACTTGTCAGGAAGCATGCGCCACCTCCCGTTCGTGTTGTTGTTTAAGGACGTTCGCGTAGTCTCTGGGCATCACCCGCACAAACCGCGCGGCCTCTTCTTCCCAATGTTCAAGAAAGTATCGGGCGGTTGGGCTTCCCGTATAGCGGGCATGCCGTTCGAGCATGCGCTGGATTTCCGGAACGCTCTTTTCGTGCAACGGTTTAATGTCCACCATGCCGGTGTTGCAGTGAAGGTGAAATTCACCCTCGGGATCATGCACAAAGGCTATCCCGCCGCTCATGCCCGCCGCGAAGTTGCGCCCGGTTTTGCCGAGCACCAGCGCGCGCCCGCCGGTCATGTACTCGCAGCCATGATCCCCCACCCCCTCCACGACGGCCCACGCGCCGCTGTTGCGCACGCAGAAACGTTCCCCGGCCACCCCGCGGATATACGCCTCGCCGCCGGTCGCCCCATAGAACGCCACATTGCCGATGATGATCTGGTCCTGCGGATTCCCGCCGCGCCGCGTGATGGTGTCCACAAATTCCTGGGGCGGCGTCACGATAATCTTCCCGCCGGAGAGGCCCTTGCCCAGGTAGTCGTTGGTTTCACCGGTGAGATTGAGCGTGACGCCCCGGATGATGAAGGCGCCGAAACTTTGACCCGCACAGCCGGTGCAATCGATCCAGACCGTGTCCTCCTCCAGATGCCCCGTATACATGCCCAAATGATGCCGCCGGGTTAACGCGCTGGACAGCATGGTGCCCACGGTGCGGTGCACATTGCGGACCGGCAGCGAAAACCGGACGGCTTCCCTGCGCTCCAACGCGGGCGCGGCCAGCTTCATGATCTCATGGTCCAGCGCCTTGTCCACGCCGTGCTCCTGCTGCTTGCTGCAATAGAGCGTCGAGTTTTCCCAGGGCTTGGCCACATAAAGGATGCGGGACAAGTCGAGGAATTTCGCCTTCCAGTGTTCGGGCAGCGGATCATACTCGAGCCTATCCGCGCGGCCAATCATCTCATTCATCGTGCGGAAGCCCAGGTGCGCCATGATTTCCCGCAATTCCTCCGCCACGAAGAAAAAGTAGTTCACGACATGTTCGGGTTTTCCGTTAAATTTCTTGCGCAATTCCGGGTCTTGGGTCGCAATGCCCACGGGGCACGTATTCAAATGGCATTTGCGCATCATGATGCACCCGCTCACGATGAGAGGGGCGGTGGCGAACCCGAATTCATCCGCGCCGAGCAACGCGGCCACGGCCACGTCGCGCCCGGTCTTCAGTTGGCCGTCCGCCTGCACACGGATGCGGTCCCGGAGATCGTTCTCCACCAAGACCTGATGCGTTTCCGCCAGCCCGAGTTCCCACGGCAGGCCCGCATGTTTGACCGACGACACCGGCGAGGCGCCCGTGCCGCCGTCATGGCCGCTGACCAGCACCAAATCCGATTTTCCTTTGGAAACCCCGGCCGCGATGGTGCCCACCCCCGCCTCTGACACCAACTTAACGGAAACGTTGCCGTGGACATTGGCGTTTTTCAGGTCGTGGATCAATTGCGCCAAATCTTCTATCGAATAAATATCGTGGTGCGGCGGGGGCGAGATCAGCTCGACCCCGGGCGTCGCATACCGCACCTTCGCGATTTCATCAAACACCTTGTGGCCGGGCAACTGCCCGCCCTCGCCCGGTTTCGCGCCCTGCGCCATTTTGATTTGGAGTTCATCCGAGTTAACCAGGTACTCATTCGTCACGCCAAACCGTGCCGACGCCACCTGTTTGATGGCGCTGCGGCGTAAATCGCCATTGGGGTCCGGCTCGAACCGTTTCGGGTCTTCGCCGCCTTCGCCCGTATTGCTGCGCCCGCCCAGCCGGTTCATCGCTATCGCCAGCGTTTCGTGCGCTTCCTTGCTGATGGACCCAAACGACATCGCGCCGGTGCAAAAACGCTTCACAATCTCGGCGGCGGGTTCCACCTCCTCCAGCGGAACCGGGGTGCCGGGTTTGAACTTCATCAGACCGCGCAAAGTGGCCAACGACCGGTTCCGGTCATTCACTTCCTCCGCGAACTTCCGGTAGACATCGCGGCGGTTCGCGCGCGCGGCCTGTTGCAACGTGGAAATGGTGACCGGGTTCCACTGATGGAATTCACCCTGTTTCCGCCAGCGGTACGTCCCCCCGACATCCAAGGTATCGGTTCGCGCCGCGCGCGGCGGATACGCCATTTCATGATGCATGAGCGTTTCCTGCGCGATCTCCCGCAGGCCGATGCCTTCAATCCGCGAAACGGTGCCGGTGAAGCACCGATCAATAACGTCAGAGCGCAACCCTATCGCCTCGAATATTTGTGCGCAATGATAACTGTGCTGGGTGGAAATCCCGATCTTCGCCATGATCTTCAGCAGGCCCTTTTCAATGGCCTTGAGGTAATTCTTGCGCGCCTTGCCCGGATAGGCCTCGGCCACCGCCCCGCGTTCTATCAAGTCATCCAGGGACTCCAGCGCCAGATAGGGATTGACCGCGCCCGCGCCATACCCCGTCAGCATGGCAAAATGATGCACTTCACGGGCTTCCCCGGTCTCAATGATTATGCCGCAGTTCGTGCGCTTGTGTTGCCGCACCAGATGTTGGTGCACCGCCCCCACGGCCAGCAGGCTGGGAATCGGCGCGTGATCCTCGTCCACGCCGCGGTCCGACAACACCACCAGGCTTATTCCCTCGTCCACCAGCCGCTCCGCTTCCTGACAGACGCGGTCCAAGGCGGCTTCCAGCGCGTCCGGTCCTTCCTCCACGGGGAACAGCGTGGAAACCATCCCCGCGCGCAGGCCGGGCTTGTCGAGCCGCTTGATAACGTTCAATTGCGCGTCCGTCAAAACAGGCGACATCAAGTGCAGCCGCCGGCAGTCCTCCGGGGCCTCGCCAAGCAGATTGCCTTCCCGCCCGATATCTATTTCGAGCGACATCACAATCTCCTCCCGGATCGAGTCAATCGGAGGATTGGTCACCTGCGCGAAGAGTTGCTTGAAGTAGTTGAACAGCAGTTGCGGGCGCGGCGACAACACCGCCAGCGCCGTGTCATTGCCCATGGACCCGACCGGCTCTTTGCCTTCTTCCGCCATGGGTTCCAGGAGCATGTCAATATCCTCCTGGGTGTATCCGAAAACCTGCTGGCGTTTCAGCAGCGGCGCCGCTTCACGGAGCGGGGCCGCCTCCTGAATTTCCGCCGGAAGCACGGTGCGATGCGCGTTCAACCATGCCCGGTACGGCCTGCGCCGCACCAACTGCTCCTTTATTTCTTCATCGTCCACGATGCGCCGTTCTTCCGTGTCAATTAACAACATGCGCCCGGGCTCAAGACGGCCTTTCTTGATAATCTTTTGCTGCGGCACATCGAGCACGCCCACTTCCGAGGCCATGATGACCTGCCCGTCATCGGTCACCCAATACCGCGAGGGCCGCAGTCCATTGCGGTCCAGCACCGCCCCCACCCGGATGCCGTCCGTAAACGCAATCGAGGCGGGGCCGTCCCACGGCTCCATCTTCGCGGCGTGATACTCGTAAAACGCGCGCTTCGCATCCGGCATGGACTCATGCCCGCTCCACGGTTCCGGAATCATCATCATCATGGCATGGGCCGCGGAACGCCCCCCCCGCACCAGCAACTCGAAAGCCATGTCGAAAATGGCCGAATCACTCGCCCCCGAGGCCAGGAACGGAATAAGTTTTTTAATATCGTCCCCAAACAAGGGGCTCTCGATATGATGCTCCCGCGACTCCATCATGTTGACGTTGCCGCGCAACGTGTTGATCTCGCCATTGTGCGCCAGAAACCGGAAGGGATGCGCCAGCGGCCAACTGGGCAGCGTGTTGGTGCTGTAGCGTTGATGCACCAGCACCAGCGCGCTTTCCACCATCGTGCTCGCCAAATCTTCGTAATAGCAATCGAACGCGCCGGGCAGAAACAAGCCTTTGTAGACTATCGTCCGCGCGGAGAGGCTGGGAAAATACAGTTGATCACAGCCTTCCAAAGACGTGGCGCGGATGCGGTGCGTCGCCGCTTTCCGAATCACCAGCAGCTTGCGCTCGAACGCCTCGATGTCCAGCCCTTCCGCGCGCCGTATGAACACCTGCCGCATCACCGGCTCATTGCGCCGCGCCAGCCAGCCAATCACGGACGAATCGCGCGGCACCTCGCGCCAGAACAACACGCTTTGCCCTTCTTCCTCGATGGTTCGATTGATGAGGTCCACCGAGGCGTCGCGCGAAGCGGTGTTTTGGGGAAGAAACACCATGCCCACGGCATACGCCCCGGGCTCGGGCAATTCATGCCCCATCAGGTTTGCTTCTTTTGCAAAAAACCGGTGGGGCAGTTGTATCAGCATGCCGCAGCCGTCGCCTGTTTGCGGATCACACCCGCACGCGCCCCGGTGCGTCAGGTTTTCCATCACCTGCAATCCCTTGCGGATGATGTCATGGCTGCGCTTCCCGTCTATGTTGACGACAAAGCCAACCCCGCAGGCATCGTGCTCAAAACGCGGGTCATATAATCCTTCTCGCGATAGAGGTCTCATGGTTAGATTCTTTTTATCCTTATACTTGGAAGAACGCTGTTTTTTTCGGTGAAATTCCAGAAAAATAGGCCAAAAAGCGTTTTGGGCGGGAAATATCAGCGTCTTGTGTTTCCGTGTTCATAGAATACCTGGAAGGGGAGGGTTGCGTCAAATTTTAATCTGCTAATTATGCTGGCCGACCGGGGAAAACCCACCGAATCGGACACTTTCTTTCAAAGAACACGCGAAATGAAGCAGAAATTCCTACCATTCGGTAGTATTTTCGTTTTCATTTTCACCAGAGTTTTTATAAAACAAACGGGGTTTCCTTAATACCTTTTTTAATAGACATTCCCAGGACAAATTGTCCGACCGGTCTGACTCGTCCGACGTGTCTGACCTATCCGACTTCTTCCCCCTTCCAAAACAACTCCGGGATCCCGTTTCCAGGACCCCGGAGGATTGTTCAGTCCTTTACTTTATCCAAGTGCCAGACATTATTTAAGGTCGGTGGGGATTCTCATCTTGTAGAATGAGCGCCACACGAAGACGATGGACGCCACAAAGAAAAGGGCCGCCGCGATGAGACTCACGTTCTGGGGAAGCTCGATGGCCAACTCCACCGCCAGCAGGCCGAACAAGGTCGTGAACTTGATGACCGGGTTCATGGCCACAGAGGACGTGTCCTTGAACGGATCGCCCACGGTGTCACCCACCACGGACGCGTCGTGCAGTTCGGTGCCCTTCGCCTTGAGTTCGGTCTCCACCAGTTTCTTGGCATTGTCCCACGCCCCGCCGGCATTCGCCATGAAAATGGCCTGGTACAGGCCGAAGATGGCGATGGAGATCAGGTAGCCAATGAAGAAATAGTGGTTCAGGCAGGCGAATGCCAGGGTGGCGAAGAATACCGCCAGAAAGATATTGAACATGCCCTTCTGGGCGTATTGCGTGCAGATTTCGACCACTCTCTTTGAGTCCGACACCGACGCGCGGTCGCCTCCGCCTTCAAGCTTGATATTCTTCTTGATGAATTCCACCGCTCGGTACGACCCCGTGACCACAGCCTGCATCGAAGCGCCCGTGAACCAAAAGATGATCGCGCCGCCCGATATAAGGCCGAGCAGGAACAGCGGATTCATGATGGACAGCCCGGCATAAATACCTTCTGGGCCATCCGTCCCATATTTGGCGGAGAGCACTTGAATGATCGAGAAAATAAGCGTGGTCGCGCCGACTACCGCCGTGCCAATCAATACCGGCTTGGCCGTGGCCTTGAACGTGTTGCCCGCGCCATCGTTCTCTTCCAGGAAGTCCTTCGCTTCATTGAAATCAGGCTTAAAACCAAAGTCCTTCTCGATTTCTTTCGCCACATTCGGGATATTTTCAATCGTCGAAAGTTCATACACCGACTGGGCGTTGTCCGTCACCGGGCCATAGGAATCCACCGCGATGGTCACCGGGCCCATGCCCAGGAATCCGAACGCCACCAAGCCGAACGCAAAGATGGCCGGGGCCACCATGATGGGGGCCAGCCCCATCGTGCTCACGCCCCACGCGATGCCCATCAGCGCAACGATGGAGAGGCCCATCCAATACGCGCTGAAATTACCCGCCACAAGGCCGCTCAGGATGTTCAGGCTCGCGCCGCCTTCGCGCGACGCCGTCAACACTTCACGCACATGGCCGGAATTCGTCGAGGTGAACACCTTCACCAGTTCGGGGATCAACGCGCCGGCAATCGTGCCGCACGTAATGATTGTGGACAGTTTCCACCACAGGGTCGTGTCCCCAGCCAGGTTCGGGACCAGGACGTAGGACAGGATGAAGGTCATGGCGATGGAGATACCGGAGGTCAGCCAGACCAGCCGCGTCAACGGTGTTTCATAGTTAAACTTCTTCGCTTCGCCAAAGCTGGCTTTCGCCCATTTGCCGTTCACATAGTACGACAAGGCGCTCGTCACGATCATGCCAATGCGCATCATGAAAATCCACACCAGCAGTTGGACTTGCAGATCCATCGTGGCGTCCGCAATTACCGCGCCCGCCGCGTCTTTCACTTTCACCGCCAGCAGAATAAAGGTAATCAGGGCCACGCCCGTCACGCCATAGGTTTCAAAGCCGTCCGCCGTCGGGCCCACCGAGTCGCCCGCATTGTCACCCGTGCAGTCCGCAATCACGCCCGGGTTCCGCGCATCGTCTTCCTTAATCTTGAAGACGATCTTCATCAGGTCCGAACCAATGTCGGCAATCTTGGTGAAGATACCGCCCGCAATGCGCAGCGCCGCCGCGCCCAGCGATTCGCCGATGGCAAATCCGATGAAGCAGGGGCCCGCCCAGTCACCCGGCACAAACAGCAGGATGAACAGCATGATGACCAATTCCACCGAGATCAGCAGCATGCCGATGCTCATCCCCGCCTGCAACGGAATCGCCATGCAGGGAAACGCCTTGCCGCCCAGGCTCGAGAACGCCGTCCGCGAATTGGCCAGCGTGTTGATCCGGATGCCGAACCACGCCACGCCGTAACTGCCCAGGATACCGACAATACTGAAGAAAACGATGGTGCTGACCTTGGTTACAGGGAACCTTAGCAGCACACCAAAATAAACGATAATGATTACGGCGATAAAGGCCCACAATAACGCCAGGAACTTGCCCTGGGTAATCAGGTAGGTCTTGCACGTCTCGTAAATCAGTTCCGAGATATCCAGCATCGACTTGTGCACCGGCAGCTTCCGGATGCGCGTGAATTGCAGCAGGCCGAATCCGGCGCCGCCCACGCAAATCAGCAACCCGAACAGCAACAGGTTGTGCCCGCTGATCCCGGCAAAGGACACCGAACCGAGATCGGGAATCACAAGTTCCGCTTCACTGGCGCTTGCCAGGCCCGCCGGGATCAGGATTGTCAGCGCAAGCGCGCACAACAATACCCGCCCAAGCGATGGGGGTGAAAAATGATGAGACCGACGATGTGACATACTAGCATCTCCCTCCAAATGGTAATGGCGAACCACACACTGGCTTTCATTCATTCCACAGGTTTTTTTGCGGCGGTCTAAGACAAACCTCTGCGGTTCGCCCGGTACTTCTTTGTGTTCTGGTGCCTGTCCCGGCTATGCATCGTTGTCCAGCGCCCCGCCGAAATCTGTGGAACACCGCCCGACAGGCTTCCACACCGCATAATCAGCGATATGGAATTGGTATGCTACCCCAAAACCACCGCCCCATGCAAGTTTTCGCCCATTTTAACCGCGATTCCGCTTCGGACAGCGCGGAATCCATCAAAAACGGCTTTTGGGGCGCGTGGGGCAGGGCTACCGCATCAAGCGCGGTGGTTGAAACGGCCGGGGTGTTCCTGTTCAAATCGCAGGGACAATCAACCTGGGAGCGTAGATATGAAAAAGCATCCATCGCCGGAATCCGGCGCCTCCTGTTCACCCCACTGCGGCTGCCGTGCCCCGGTAAACCGGCGGACGTTTGTTAAAATAACGGGGGCGGGCGCGCTGGCCTTGCTGGCGGGAAGGGGCCCGGCGATGGCAGGAGCATTTGAGAACAACGCTTTTGAAAAACTGGTGCCGGCGGATAAGAAACTTGGCGAGGAGTGGGTCAACTCGTTGTTCGCGCGGGGTGTGCCCTCGGTGTATACGGGCGTTGATTTGAAGTATATAGGAATGCCGGTGGGCGGGATTGGGTGCGGGCAACTCTATCTTGGCGGGGATGGCAAACTCTGGCATTGGGATATCTTTAACAAACCGATCAGCACGGGCGCGGACCATTACGCGCATCCGATGGAACCGGCATCGCCGCTGGAACACGGTTTTACGCTGAAGATCGGGGAACAGGCGCATACACTGGATCGCACCGGGTTTTCGGAAGTGCGGTTTCGCGGGGAGTATCCCCTTGGAATTGTGGAGTACCATGACCCAGGGATTCCGGTGGAGGTCCGGCTGGAGGCGTTTTCGCCGTTCATCCCGTTGAATGCGGACGATTCGAGCCTGCCCGCCACGGTGATGCGGTTCACGGTGAAGAACACGAGTGCACACCCCCTGAATGCGGAGTTAATCGGGCGTCTCGAGAATGCAGTGTGTTTGAATTCCTCCGGCCTGAACGCGCTGCGGCGAAATCAGGTGGTGCGGAAGCAAGGGTTGACTTTTTTGAATTGTTCTGTTGAGAAGAGTGAACAACCAGACGAAAAACCGAAGCCGGAGGTGGTCTTCGAGGACTGGAACAAGAAGACGTATGACGGCTGGACCGTGGAAGGCACGGCGTTCGGCGCGGGGCCGATCAAGAAATCGGAAATTCCAGGTTATCAGGGGGATGTCGGCGGGGACACGAAGCGGGTGGTCAATTCACATGCCACGGCTCCCGGCGAGGGCGTTGAAGGAAAGGATGGCGCCACCGGAAAACTGACCAGCCGTCCCTTCACGATCGAGCACCGGTTTATCCAATTGTGGATCGGCGGAGGAAATCATGCGGGGAAGACGTGCGTGAATCTGGTGGTGGACGGGAAGGTGATGCGCACGATGACGGGCCGGGCAAGCAATGTGATGTCGCTGCAGGCATTTGATGTGTGCAATCTGAAAGGGGCGGAGGCGGTGATTGAAATTGTGGACGCGGAAACCGGCGGCTGGGGCAACATCGGCGTGGGGAAAATCACGTTTACGGACCAATCCACGGAAACGGGTCCGATGGAAGCGCGGGCGGATTTTGGCACGATGGGTTTGGGGTTGATTGGCGAGACGGCGGAAAAAGCGAGCGAAGAGGCCTCTGCGCCGTTCTGTTCTCCGCTGGTGGGGGAGGTGGGCCGCGTGTTGCGATTGGATGCGGGCCAATCGGCCACGGTGACCTTTGTATTGACATGGCACTTCCCGAATTTGACGATGGACAAGCTTCCGGGCGGGCGGTTGTATGCCACGCGGTTCGCGTCGGCGCAGGCGGTGGCGGAGTATGTGGCGGAGCATCTTGAAGGGCTGTCGCGCGATACGAAGCTGTGGCGCGATACGTGGTATGACTCCACGCTGCCGTATTGGTTCCTCGACCGCACCTTTCTCAACACCTCGATTCTGGCTACGTCCACCTGCTACCGGTTTAAGGACGGGCGGTTTTACGGGTGGGAAGGCGTGGGGTGTTGCGCGGGGACCTGCGGGCATGTGTGGCACTACGCGCACGCGGCGGCGCGGGTGTTTCCCGAATTGGAACGCGATACGCGGGAACGGGTGGATTTCGGCTTGGCGCTTCAGAAGGACGGGGCGATCTTTTTCCGCGCGGAGCACAACAACATCCCGGCGATTGACGCGCAGGCCGGGGCCATTTTGCGCGCGTTGCGGGAACACCAAATGTCCAGGGATGACGCGTTCCTGCGGAAAAACTGGCCTGGTATCCGGCGGGCGATGGACTGGCTGATTGCGAAGGACGCTAATGGCGACGGCATCATCGAGAGCAATCAGCACAACACGCTGGACACCGATTGGTACGGGCCGGTGGCCTGGCTGAGCGGCTTGTACCTTGCCGCGTTGCGGGCGGCGGAGGAAATGGCGAAAGAAGTGGGCGAACCGGACTATGCCGCACGATGCCGGGAGATTTTTGAAAAGGGCCAGAAGAATCTCGTGGCGCAATTGTTCGACGGCGAATATTTCATCAACAAACCGGACCCGCAACATGCCGAGGCGATCAATTCGGGAAGCGGGTGCGAGATCGATCAGGTAATGGGGCAGAGTTGGGCGTGGCAGACGGGGCTGGGGCGCGTCCTGCCGGAAAAAGAAACGCTATCGGCGTTGCGGGCGTTGTGGCGGTATAACTTCACACCGGACGTTGGCCCGTACCGGGAAACGAACAAACCGGGGCGCTGGTATGCGATGCCGGGCGAGGCGGGGCTGCTGATGTGCACATTTCCGCGCGTGGACTGGGACTACGGCAAGGCGAAGGGCAAGGGTGCGGAATGGGCGGCGGGATATTTTAACGAATGCATGAACGGTTTCGAGTATCAGGCGGCGGGCCACATGATCTGGGAAGGGCTGGTGCAGGAGGGCTTGGCCGTGACGCGCGCGGTGCATGACCGGTATGAGGCGGCGCGGCGCAATCCCTGGAATGAGATCGAGTGCGGGGATCATTATGCGCGGTCGATGGCCAGCTACGGCGTTTTCTTGGCGGCGTGCGGCTTCGAGTATCACGGCCCGAAAGGGCATATCGGGTTCGCGCCGCGAATTACGCCCGAAGATTTCAAAGCGGCGTTCACCAGTGCCGAGGGCTGGGGCACGTTCCGGCAAACCATCAACGAAAAAAGCCATGAAGCCGAAATTGAACTGAAATACGGCTCTCTTTTAGTGCGGACACTGGCCCTGGCAACAACCAAGAAACCAAAACATCTGACGGTGACCGTGGCGGGGAAAAATGTGGCGTGTACCCATGTGTTCCAAGAAAACCGGGTACTGATTACCCTGAACGAATCCGCCCAGGTCAATACCGGCGAAAAAGTCGCCCTTGTGTTCGGATGAAATCCGAAAATTTCACTATACCCAAGCGTATTCGCCCAGGGTGAGAATTCCGAACTGGAAATTCAAGCGTTTGGGCCCGCAACAGGTGCCCACTCATCCATATGCTCCAGCAGCCAGCGGCAATTGATTACTTTTTCAACGAGGTCGAGGGGCAAATAGAAGTACTGGCAGGAAGGTTCGAATCCGATGCGCGAATCCTCCAGGGTGAGGGTATAGAGTTGGCGGGCGAGGAGGATTTCGGATTCGAGGCGTTGTTCGATTTCAGCCTTTAATCGTGCACGTTCTTCGGGCGGCAGGGTTTTGGAGGAATCCGCGAGTGTATCACGCGCCTGGACGAAGCGCGTCTGGTTGGCCACGGATTGGAAATGGATACAGGCGGCTTGGGCGAGACGAAGATCGGCTTGGGCTTCGGCGCGTTGCGCCTGCGGTGTTTTTTCAACGGCGGTCCGCAATTCCACAATGCCCGGTTGCCAGCCCTCGGCAACTTTCTCGAATTGCGCCGCGAAGATATCGGGCGGATAGGGGCCGCGCCAACCGTCCAGATTGTCGTAGGGAATCCCCCACATGGTGGCGCTGTAGCCGGTCTTTACGGGATACAACGGATTGGCGGGGCCTACCTGAACCGGAGAGGTGTAGACAACGCCTATATGAAACGGATACTCCCGATAGGCGTCGCTCATAAGGGTCCATGCCTTGCGTGCATACGGTGCGCCTTCCAGACCAAACCGTTCCTGGGCAAGCGTAGTCAACGCAGCATCGATACTTGGGGCAGGGGTTTGGCTGAGGGTTTGGGCGAGGCGGAAGTTGGGTGAGGGATAACCGCCCATGGTCCAGCCGATAAGCATGGCGTCGATCTTGGCGGATGCGGCGAGGTTGTGGCAGTGCTCGGCGATGAGGTCCATCACGGGAAGATAGGGAATGCTGGCGATTTCGCAGGTGTTGTTGAATTGTATCTCGGTGCCGGTTTTGAGTCCGGCCTCCCGTGCGGCGCTCCATTCTTTTTGGGCGCGGGGTCCGGGCCCCACGGCGGATATGGAATATTCACCAACGGCGCTCTTGATCCCGCCGCGTTCGATGGGCAGGCTCCATTCGCTGACGGACATGAGGCACGCGGATTTCGGCAGGCGCGCAATGATGTCGGGGGCCTCGCCATGACCTTTCCAACCCCAGTCGGACATGAGCACGCTGGCTTTGGGATTGCCCCGGTGAACGCCCTCTTCGATCACAGCGGCCACTTCGGCGAGGATATCGGTGTCGGTGCGGTCCTTGCAGTGCTCACATGAGGTCCAAGCGCCATGCGACGCACAGTTGGTGAGGTTTTCCGAGGCGGTAATGGTATATACGCCGCCCAAGCCGGGAACTGCGCGGAAAATATGGGCGAGGGCGTCACCCATCCATTGCCGGACGGCGGGATGCGAGGTGCACAATGCGGTGAAATCGCCTTCTTTAACACCAGCCATATCGGGGCGATTCTTGAAGAAAGCAGCGGGCATGGCGCGCGGTTCGTTTATGTAGAGATACACATTAACACCGAATTTCCGCGCGCGGTCCACCAACGCCCGGAGATTGGCCAAACGCTGTTCATGGTCCGCACCGAATTCGGGAAAGGCTTCGCCGCCGGGGGCGAGGTCGCGCAACAGGGCATGAATCCACACGCCGTTGATCCCCACGCTGGAAAGGCGCTGCAATAATCCGTCCGGGTAAGGATTCAATTGGGGATTCATCAACGGATCGCCATACACCGCCACATAGGAATACACAATGCGAATACCTTGCGGCATATCCTGTTCTGGTTTGGGCGGAATATAACTCGGCAGCGGAGCGCCAAGTTGCCGGACGAAATCGAAGCGCGGCTCGCCGGTTTTTTGTATTTCTTTTCCGAAATCCTGTTCAACCACGCGGCAAATTTCAGCGGCGCGGCGGAGCGCTGTATCGTCCGGCGGTTGATAGCGGAGCGGCTCACAAGCGGGTTTCAGGCTGCCCAGTTTGATAAATAGGAAATCCTCTTCGCGCAACATGACCGCGAGCCGCTCGGGCGTCATGTCCAGCAATTCCAGCAATTGCTCGTAGGGCAAAAGGTGCCAATTGCGCCGGATCAGAGTGACGTACCCCCGCTGCATCATTTCGGGAGGAACCACGGCGATGGCGGGCAATCCCATGGATTCGGCCAGCGCCGTGACATCCTGCACGGAAGCGCCGAGAATTTTCGCGAGTTTCGCGGGTTCGGCGGCATTCCAATTCCGCCAAACGAATTCATGCACACGGCTGGGGAAATGACCGCTCGTGAGAGCAGCAGGCGCGGAGCCTTGCGGCAACACGGTTTCCCCGGCCGCACCCACACCGCCGGTCAGAATCATGTACATTCCCATGAGGAGCAACAAATATTTTGACATAAACCTGCCATCCCAATGCGTATTCCGGTTGTTCTTTGGAAGCAGCCCGTCCGCGGGGGTAACCGCAAGGTAAACCTTCAGACAAGGGGTGCAACCCCTTGTCTCACGGAATTGAACTATGCCGCAACCGAGGGATGGAATCAAGCCTTGGGGTGGAAGTGGCGCGTTTCATAGGCCGCGCCGGCGACCAGCAGGTATTGTCCGAGATAATAGGTGATGTGCGAGGAATAGGTGACCCAGGAAATCGAGTGGCGCAACAACGTATGGTTCACCGCGAGATGGGCATCGGAAATGACAAAGAACACCGCACCCGCGGCAATGAGCCAGGTGGGGCTTTGGTGCAATACCGCCACGGTCATCATTACCCCCATGACCGTCACATAGACCATGATGGGGAACACTATTTCGCCATGGCCGGCCAGTGAGTTTTTGACGCAATAGGCCGCCAAAACAGTGATCATCATCACATACACAAGCCCAATCACGACGCCCCGGGCGCGCGTCCAATGCAGGTCTCTGGCGAAGGCAACGGAATACGCCACATGGCCAAGAAGAAACGCGAGAACCCCGGCCGCGTCTCCGAACTTGCCCGGCAGCGACAGAAAATAATCGCCCGCCGCGCCGAACCCCACGCCAAGAACCACCCAATACCCAAAGCGTTTCCGCGTATGGGTCCAGGCGCACAGAACAAGAAACAACGGTGGAAGCGTCTTGATCACGCCTGTGGCCATGCCGGAAACGAGGTGTCTTCGCAGCGTTCCGGCAAGGGCGAGGATGAAATATATCAGTGTGTAAAGGACAGGCATTGGGGGATTATCGCATCTTCTGCGGCGCCGGGACAAAAATACCGATGAAGAAGCCGGACATGTTGGCACAGAATTATTCTGCGCCTGCCGATCCCGGGCAGAAACCGTCTTCACCGTTTTCGCACGCATGATAGCCGCGGGAATTATAGAACTGGATAAGACGGAGCAACTCGGAGAGGCTGATGCGCCAGTCGTGGGGAGTATAGTCGCTGGAATGGGCTCCGCAAGAGGTGTCGCCGCCCGAGCCGGGCGCGTAACCGTCTTCAGAGCCGGGTTGACAGTGAAGACCGCCGGAATTGTAGAACTGGATGATGCGGAGCAGCTCGGACAGGCTGATGCTGTAATTGGCATCTTGGTCCGCGCTATGGATACCCGTCACAGCGCCTTCGCCCTCGAGCTGACCTTCCTCCACGCCTTCGCCTTCTTCACCTTCTATTTGGCCTTCCTCCACACCTTCTCCTTCCAGTTCGCCTTCTATCGAACCCTCGGGCCGGCCTTCCACGGAACCTTCAACGGTCCCTTCAGATTGTCCCTCCAGTAGACCTTCGGCAGTTCCCTCTTCCGGTGATCCCTCGGTGGGCATGCCCTCGCCTTCCAGTTGGCCTTCGACATTTCCTTCGGGTAAACCTTCCAGTTCGCCTTCGGGGTAACCCTCGATCTGGCCTTCCTCTGCGCCTTCGCCTTCCAATTGGCCTTCACCTTCTTCTACACCTTCGCCTTCGATTTGTCCTTCTCCTTCCAGGGAGCCTTCAACGGTCCCTTCGTTCTCCCCTTCCAGGATTCCTTCTTCTTGCCCTTCAATCATTCCTTCCACTGCACCTTCGGAAACGCCCTCGCCTTCGTTACATGGTCCGGTTACTTCAACGGTGCGGAATACGGGTTCCGCGGCATTGCCGCCCGGATCGCTCACCGTGTACATGATTGTATATTCACCCGGTGTGGAGGTATCAACGATTCCCGAGACTTCGACGGAGGACGTAAGATCGCCCGCGCACATGTCGGACGCGGTGGCGCCTTCATCCTGATACTCGCTTCCGCAGGGCAGCGAGATGTACGCCAATCCGTTCAGGAGGATGGACGGAGGCTGGCCGTCCGCGTAAATGGATACGCCGTACGGTCCCACGGAGTTCCCTGCCTGATCGAAGGCCTTCACATGGACGGTGTGCGCGCCGTCGGAGAGCATGGCGGCATCCGCGGCATAGGGGCTGGTGGCCGTGGCATACGTTTCGTCATCCACCGCCACCTCATAGCGGCCAATTCCGGACAGCGCATCGGTGGTCTCGAACGTCACCTGAATTTCGCCATTCGTGCAGGTGACGGGGTCCGCCACCGGAGTGAACGAAACCGGCGGCGTGGTATCGAGCCCGATGTCCGCCGTGATCTCGGCGGTGGTTTCATGGCCCGCATTATCCTTGAGTTGGAGCCAAACCGTTTTCGAGCCTTCGCCGGGCGGAAGCGCCCACGGTTTCGAGGCGGCAAAAGCCTCCCAGGGGCCGAGGAAAACCGCGTCGTTGCTGATTCTCATTTCGGCAACGCCGGTTGCGGCATCCGAGGCGGTGATGGTGAGGGTGGCGGCGGGGTCATTGGTCCATGCGGCCCCGCTATTGATGGAAACGGAACCTGTGGGAGGATTCACGTCATACAGGATCGTATCGGAGATTGCGGTGTTCGTATTCGGATTGCCAACGCCGTCCATGAACTGAACATAGACGGAGCGGGAGCCGTCCTCGCCGGAGGCAAGTGTCCAGGACTTGGTGGTGGCATACGGCTCCCACGCGCTCCAGGATGCGTCATCATTACTAAAACGCATCTGTGCAACGCCGGTTTGGGTATCGCTGGCGTTGAGCGTGAGCGTGGCGCCGAGGGAGGTGGTCCACGCATCGCCCCCATTGATGGAAACGGTTCCCGTGGGCGGGTCGGAATCGAGCACGACGGACACCTGGATGACAGCGGTGTCTTCAGATGGCTGGGCGGCAGCGCCCGCCATGCCCAGGCACAGCATCCCCGCCGCGATTATACAACCGCGAACGGCGCTATGTGTTCCAAAAAACACCCGTCGTTTACTCCGTTTTTTCCGTTTCTTTCATGATACTCCGAACACGCACAAAGCCCGCGCGTCCTTCATCAGGCTGAATCAACAGGACCGATTCCCATTTCTTGCCGGAGTGGGCGGCGCCGTTCGGAACCCACACTTCGAGGTCCAGGGTTCCGGTGTGCCCCGGCGCGATGGAAATCTTCTCCGGAAACGTAATCCATTTTGGGTCCGGCAGGGTCTCGAACGAATGCGTCAGATAGACGCTTTGCTCGATGGCCGGGTCGCTGAACAAAGGCGTAATCGTATAACTATGCGCTTTTGTGTCGTTGTTATAGAGCGTGACTGATTTCTTTTCGAGAGCGCCCGGCGTCATCCCTTCCAGTTGGAGGATGCTTGGGACCGTTCCGAGCGGACCGTCGGGTTCTTGCTTCACGTCGGCGGCGCTCTTTGTTTCTATCTGAACGCGGATGTCCGCCGCCAGCGCGATCCCGCCCGCGCCCGGCTTGCCATCAACGCCCAAGGTTACAACCCATCGCTGGTTAAGGAATTTTTCCTCTTCGGGGACCCTGAGGAAAAGGTGGGCATACGCAATACCCTTGGGCGGAACGGTGACTTCGCTCCGGTCAAACCAGCACCAGCTTGCATCGGGGATTTCCGCATAGCCGCGCTCCCAAGTTCCGCGCTCCGAAGGCCGATGCACACTGAGGAGCCAGGCGCGCTCCGTGTCATCGTCGTTAAAGACCGTGATTCTCAGGCCGGTTTCCTTGTAAATGTCGTACTGAACGCCGGGGTGCACATCATGAACAATGAACCGCGCGGGGGACACCTTCAGACTGGCCGCCTCAACTTGGGCAACTACGCCCAAAAGCGCGGCGGCAAGCACCGCCCAATATAAACCACGTGTCATGTGCCTTGCTTTCCCGTGCATGGTCATACGATATCTCCTGCCTGCGGGGTCCCGCGCGATATGCCGTTAGGGGGCGCTCGCCTTGACGGTAATGGTGAAGCCTTGACTTACCCCGCCGCCCTTGGTGTCGCTGGTGGGTGCGGAATACGTGAGGCTGAATGCCTGGCTGCCATACGCGGCCACGCTCGCGGCCAGTGTCTGATAGCTCTTGCTGAGCGTGAGCGCGGGACTCGTCACGGCCACGGTAAAGCGGTCCGCGCCGGGCGTGGCGCCAATAGCCCAGCCGCCCGCGCCATCCGCGCCCAGGATTTCGAGCTTCGATGCGGTATTGCCGATGTTTGCGGTGAACGAGGCGGCGGCGGACGTGCTGTTCAAGGCCACCGCGCCCAGCGCCCACGTGTCCGGTGTGACGCTGACGGAAATCACCGATTGCAGCGAGACCGTCACGGAGATCGTGGCCGTGTCGGCCGCATGGGCTTGATACGCTCCGCCCAGCAGGCACAATGCCGTCAAGACAATCCACATTCTCTTCTTCATGTTCCCTTCCTCCATAAACGTTTGGGTTAACTGCTTTTCATGCATGGTTGTATGCTCATGGGGCATGCCGTGAAGCTTTCAAGGTTAGGGTGAAATCCTGCGCGACCCCGGCGCCGTACGTATCGCCGGACGGGGCGGTGTAGCGAAACCCGAAGGGGATGCCGCCGGAGGCCGAAAGATTCACGGCCACGGGCTGTTCGCCCGTGCTTATCACTGTTTCATAACTGCCGTTGTCGCCGCTGTCGGCCTCGACCTTGAAGGTGTTCGTGCCGGCGGCGCTGTGCAGGGTCCACCCCCCGGCGCCGTTACTGCCTTTTATCGAGATATCTTCCGCCACATTCCCGAGGTTCTGCACCGAGAACACGCCGGATTCCACGACGCTGTTCAGCGGTCCGGCCCCAATGTTCCAAGAATCCGGGGTGACGGATATGCCCAGGGCCATAATGAAAAGTGTTCCGGTGACCGGTGTGATTGCGCCGGAATCCGCCGCCATGGGCGAACTGCTCCCGCCGTCCACGCCGATATTCGGTTCCGCGATATCGAACACGTACGTTTGATCATGCCCGCCCTGCAATACGGTGTTGAGATAGAGATAGACCGTGTACGCGGCGGAGCTTTTGTCGGAAACGGACGTCAACTGCGCCACACTGTCGCTGTTGGGCGCGGCGCCGAAAACAATCTGCGTGTCCGTAATGGAAGCGGCCGTGGCGAGTTGGGAAGAGTCATTGCGGAGTTCCGCCCAGGCGATATCTTGGCTGGCGTGCCCGGAGGTCCCCGAAACACTGACGATGACGCGGTCCATTAACGTGGGCAGGCTGTCGCCGCCGTGATCGGTTATGTTGAATTTCAGCGCGCTCACCTTGTCCGCCTCGGCGGTGCACCAGTTGCCAAGGACGAAATCGGATTGGGGGCTCGAATGGGCATCCACCGTGCTGGGCAACTGCAGGGTTACCGTGTTGTCCGTGCTGGTGGACGCGGTATTGGTGTTTCCCGCGGTGTCCGCACAAACACCCGAAGAAAGGTTGGCAATTACCGTGCCTCCGGTGGTCAAACCGCTTACCGCCGCGTTCCAGTCGATATTGTCGCTCGTGGTCAGCGCCACCGACGGTGTTCCCGATGCGGTCCCGGTGATGGCGACATCCGTGGAAATGAACGTGGAAGGGTCAATCGCTTCACTGAATAAAATTCTGAAGTTGATAGGGCCGGCCGAGGCTGGATCGGCCTGCCCGGACGCCTGGTTGACGGTCACTGTGGGCGCCGCGGTGTCAATCACGATGGCTTTGTTCGCCCCGAGAGAACCTGATGCGCCGGGGGCCGGCAGGGTAAGCGTTGCGCTGGTCAAGGTGGCGGTGTCTTTAATGGCGCCGCCGTTGAATTTCAGCGCGCCGCCGTTCGTATAGTCGAGGTCGGAGGAGGTGTCGCCGGAAGACACCGTGTATCGGAATGTGAGGTTGGAAGTGCCGGAACCGCCGAGGTACGTGGCGGTGCGGTTGGTGGCCCCTGTTTCAAGGTCGAGGGTGGGGGAACCCGTCACATCCACCGTGGTGGAGAAGGTGACGTCGATATCAATGACTTCTCCCGCTTTGAAGGCGCCGTTGGCGTGGGCGCTGGTGACATTGGTGACGGTGGCGGAGGGGGCGCTAAACACCAGGGCGAGGCAGGGAACACTGTTGGTCTTGTATTTTGTGGGATTTGTGGTGCCCGACCAAGTCAGCGGGTCGCCGTTGGTGCTGTTGCTGGCGGCATACACGGTCCGGTCGTCCACGGGCACATAAACAAAGCTATACCCGTCCGTCGAGGCGCTGGAATTGTTAAAACAGAAATCCACCATCAGATTGCTGGTACCGTCATACACAAAAGGCGTCGAAAAAGTAAATGTAACCGTCCCGGTGGAGGAAATGGTCACATTTCCCTGGTAGCAGGTGGTCCATCCTGTGGCATCCATGGTCGCCGACGAATACGAACCGAGCGCGGTGGTCTTCATGCGGATCGTCCAGTTGTTCAGGGTCTGGCCCGGCACTTGTCCGTAGACATACAGGCGCAGGGCCGTAATTCTGCCGCTCCTGCCGATTTCACCGGCCAGATAGATGGACTGCGTGCGCGAATCATGGACGGAGGCCCGCAACGGAAGCACGCTATAGTAGCCTTCCCAGGGCGCCACAGCCATCTTGTCCGGTTCCACGCCCAACTCGACCGCCAGACATGCCTCCACCACGTTATTGATGCCCGCCTGGTTATACCCGAGGTTGGCGGCCGCCTGCTGCAAGAGAATGAAAAGGTCTTGATAGTCCGACGCGCTCGTCAGCAGGTTGGCCGCGCATTCATAGAACAAGTCCGCCGCATTCGATATCCCCACTCCGGTGACAGTGCGCCCGTTGAACGTGCCGCCGTCCGTGAGCAGGTAGCAGAGCTTGTTTCCCACCCCGCTGTTGTAATGAACGCCGCCCACATCCCCGATGCTTGCATTGTAATAGACGCTGCTCATTTTATCGGGATCGCTGTACGCAGGCGGATTCGACATGCTGCGAATGGCCCCGATGGGCAGGTCTTCCCCCATGAGCCACTTTACCCCGGACGTATCCGTTCCCGCCCCGTTCGTTTGGTCAATCCATTCGCCCCACATATCGGAAAACGACTCGTTGATCGCGCCCGACTGATTGAAATAGATCAAATTGGACTCATAACTGGTGACCCCATGCGTCAGTTCATGGCCCACCACATCATCCGCGGAGGCGTAGCCTTCGCCGAAGTACATGCGCTGGGCGGAATCGCTCCAGAACGCATTTTCATACGGACAGTCCTCACTCGATTCACAGTAACGGACCGTGGCGCTCAGCGTCATGCCGGCGTTATTGATGCTGTTGCGGCCATGTTCTGAATAGTAGAAATCGTAGGTGTCGCCAAAATAATCGTAGGCATAGTCCACATCCACCGGAGTGCCCACCGCCGCCCCTCCCTCCGCCCGCATGAGGGTGCCGGGATCACTGGTGGAATTGGCGGCGTCGTAAATTTGACGGTTCAGGGCGGCATAGACGAGCGGATAATGAAACGCAAGTTCACCCGAATGCGCGTCCACCAGCACACACTCCGATACCGCCGGGTCGTCCAGGGCGTCCACCACCGTCTGCCAGACCAACCGTGTGGGTCCGGTAGTTCCCACCACCTCAGGAGCAAATAGCATGAGGGTGGCGGGGCTGGCGTCCAGATGAAGCGCCGGATCAAGCCACCCAACGGCAACCGGTTCCACTTCACCCGTGGAGACGGTGCCGGTCCCGTGATGGAGGGTTGGTTGTTGCTGGAGCCGTTTCACCGCAAGCCTTTCCGCCTGGGAAGCGGAAAGCGTCGGGGAAAGCGCAATACCGACGGTATCGAGTTCCCCCGTGTTGCGTTTGATATCCGCAAACGCAAACACCACCTCTCCGGAGGGGTCCAATTGAACCGTAGCCTCCGCGCCAAACACCGGTATCCCCGAATAGTCCTGTTGTAAACGCACGTAGGAGCGGGAGGGCCGGTCTTTGGCCTTTTTAACGCGGAAATTCACCATCGGCGAATCATCCATAAAGACCGTCTGATGTTGTTTCAGGAACGCCCGGGCCTTTTCGGACGGCGGCGTGCCTTTTCCCGCCGTCACGGGAAAATGGGAGGCAGGCGGCGCACTTATGCTGCGCACATACTCGCCCGAGTCCTTTGCCACCCGCACGGCCCCCGGCAGCCCCCCTCCCTCGACGCTATTCACCAAGGTTTCCAGAGCCGTCTTGCGCGCCTCGGTCTTCGGATTTCCCGCTGGTTGAGCCATCAGCGTGTACGGAAGAAAGAACAAAGCTCCCGCCCAGGCCAACCTTCCCGCAGCCTTCATAGAGAACATGCCCCGCACCCAAGGAACGGGGAGTATCCATCTTTTCCGTCCTGTCAACCCAGGACTCCACTCTGTCTCACACACTGCCCATCAAATCCTGCTAATCATTTGCAAAAAGTACAAAGACCACCCCCTACCTTCTTTTTATGCGGCTGGAGCCGGAACACCCTTGTACGTTTATTATAAGTGTACCCATAAAATGGAAATAAGACAAGGATAAACCGCAAAAATATCCATGCAATAGCGTTCCGGATCGGGTTGTCCCGAAATCCCCTCTTCTCGTATTGGTTTTTATTGTTTCTCGTGGCGGGTAGTGCATTTCGCATGGCTTCTGATATTCTGAATGGACCCATAAGGAGACAGTGTATGAAACGGAGAACCTTTTTGAACACAGCCATTGCGGGGCTTGCTGTATCACCGTGCGCAATGCCTGCCGCCGCTCTTGAAACTTCTCCCAAACGAGGGCCTCTGGCCAATGACTTCGTCACCGTATGGGAATCCCCGGATCCGGCCCGGGTATACGGCTTTAGCCCTGGCTTGACGCTCCTGCCTTCGGGGCGGTTGGTGGCCACCATGGATCAAGGGGGCAAGGGCGCCGAAGAATTGCCAGGAGTGCGTAAAGAAGGCAAGATTAGTTGGACGGGCAAGATTTTTACAAGCGATGATCATGGAAAGACCTGGACGGAGCGGTCCACCGCGCCATTCGCGCATGCACGGCCCTTTGTTGCGGGCAATTCACTGTATGTGATCGGCAAATGCGGCGATTTGGGCATTATGCGGTCGGACGATGAGGGCGTGACGTGGTCCAGCCCGGCCTGGCTTACCAAAGGCCAGAAATGGCATCAGGCCCCCTGCAACGTATGCTATTCCCGCGGACGTGTGTACTTGGTGATGGAGCGTGTCACGCAAAAAGTGCCGCATTGGCCGGTGGCGGTATTGGCGCCCGTGGTATTGTCCGCGGAGGTGAACGCCGATCTCTTGCAGCGGGAATCCTGGGTGTTCTCGAATGAGTTTACCTATGAAGACGCCGTGGCCCAGGCCGGAAAGCCCAATTTGATTGGCGTGCCTTTTTTCAACGAAGGCCCCACGGATTTGTTGCACCCGCCCAATGTGCGGTTTATGGCGAAACCCGGCTGGCTCGAAACCAACATAGTTCAATTCACCGACCCGGACCATGTTTGGCATGACTCCAGTCAGCGGACGTTTCATTTGTGGATGCGCGCCCATACGGGCACCACCAACCTGGCGGCCATTCTGAAAGCGGTGGAAGACGAGAAGGGCCAAATAACCGTCGGGTTGGAACACGCGCGCTCTGGAGAACCGATGCTGTTCGTGCCTTGTCCGGGCGGGCAAATGAAATTTCACATCCTGTACGACGAGGTGTCCAAACTTTTCTGGTTGCTGTCCAGCCAATCCACCGATTCCATGACCTGTCCCTCGCGCCTGCCCAAAGACCGCTACAACCTGCCCAATAATGAACGCCACCGGCTCGCGCTGCATTTCTCGAAAAACTGCATTGACTGGTGTTTCGCGGGGCTGGTGGCCGATTCAGGGCATCCTGGTCAAAGCCGTCATTATGCCTCCATGGTGATTGACGGCGCGGATTTGCATGTGCTCAGCCGCTCAGGGGATCACCGCGCAAAAGATGCTCATAATGGGAATCTCATCACGTTTCACACGGTCCCCCGGTTCCGCGAACTGATTTATTAGGCGAAGCTTGCCGGGAGGATGAACCGCGCGGGGCCGCGTGGTACAATACAGCACTTTTAAGGGCAGGGAGAGCGTATGTGGTCATTAAATGGAATTGACTATACGGTGATCGCGGCCTATTTCGGGGCCTTGGTGGTGCTGGGACTGGCGCTGGAGCGGATGGCCTCGGCCAGTCTCGAGGATTACTTCATCGGGGCGCGGCGGCTGCCTTGGTGGGCGCTGGGCATCTCCGGCACGGCCTTTTTCCTCGATATGACCGGAACCATGATCATTACCTCGTTCTTGTTCTTGCTGGGGCCGCGCGGATTGTTCATCGAGTTCCGGGGCGGCGCGGTGCTGGTGCTGGCGTTCATGATGCTCTGGGGCGGGAAATGGCACCGGCGGTCGAAGTGCCTTACCAGCGCGGAGTGGATGGTGTTCCGGTTTGGCGATGGGCTCGGGGGCCGGTTCGCGCAATTCGTGTCGGCGCTGGCGGTCATTGTGAGCACGGTGGGCATGCTGGCGTATCTGATCAAGGGGGCCGGGCTTTTCCTGACCATGTTTTTCCCCTACTCGCCGTTTTGGTGCAACGTGGTTATGATCGGCACCACGACCGTGTACACCATGATTTCCGGTTTCTACGGCGTGGTGTTCACCGACCTGTTTCAGTCGGGCATTATTTTTGCCGGCGTAATCATCATTTCCGCCATGGCCGCCATCAAGGTGGGCAGCGTGCCTGATTTCGGCGCCATCGCCACGCAGGTGACCGGCAACGCGCAATGGATGAACGCCGCGCCGCAATGGCACACCGCCATGCCGTCGGGCTACGAACAGTATGAAGCGCTGGTGATGTTTGCATTTTTCTACTTGATGAAAAATGTGTTTGCGGGGATGAGTTCAGGGGCGGACCCGCGCTATCTCGGCGCGCGCAATGACCGGGAATGCGGGCTGTTGAGTTTTTTTTGGACCATATTAATGACCATGCGCTGGCCCATGATGATGGGCTTTGCCGCCTTGGGCATTTTCCTGGTGCATGACCTGTTTCCGGACAAAGGGATCATGCTCCAGGCCGCGGACCTCATCAAGCAACACGTGCCGGAAATTGACAAAGCGCAGTGGGCCGCGGTGCTCTCCGATATTGCCAATCACTCCGCCAATTACCCCGCCGCCTTGGTGCAGGGGTTGCAGCAATTGCTGGGCGCGGACGTCTGGACCAAGAAACTGATGCTCATCGGTTTCGAGGGCGGCGTGGACCCGGAACGCATCCTGCCCGCCGTGCTCTTGTTCAATATCCCCGCAGGGCTGCGGGGGCTGCTGCTGATTGTGCTGCTCGCGGCGGCCATGTCCACCTTCAATGCGCAAGTGAACGGATGCACCGGGCTTATCACCCGCGATATCTATCAGAAATACCTTCACCGCAAAGCGTCCACCCGTGAGCTCATCTACGTAAGCTGGGCTTCAGTCGTCCTGCTTGTCGTGTTGTCGTTTGTCTTCGCGTATTCCATCAGGAGCATCAATGACGTATGGGGATGGATTGTCATGGGCCTGGGCGGGGGCCTCATGATCCCCGGCCTGCTGCGCCTCTTCTGGTGGCGGTTCAACGGCGGTGGATTTGCCATGGGCACCTTTGTGGGGTTGGTGGCGGCCATCCTGCAGCGGTATTTCTATCCGGGCATGGATGAGCGCCTGCAATTCCTTTTCCTCGGCCTGGTGGGACTCGCCGCCTCTATCATCGGCACCTATCTCAGCCCGCCGGAAGACCATGAAACAGTGGCGCGGTTCTACCGCATCACACGTCCCTTCGGCTTCTGGGGACCGTTCAAGAAGCTTCTGCCCGATACGGACCGCATCGCCATGCAGACCGAACACCGCCGCGACATTCTTTGCGTGCCGTTTGCGCTGCTCTGGCAAGTGACCATGTTCATGCTGCCCATGGAAGCGGTCATTGGCGCCTGGAACGCCTTTGTTCCAACGCTGGTGTTATTCCTTATCGGACTGGCCGGTGTGTACTTCCTGTGGTTCCGCCACCTCCCGAAGGACAACTACTTTGATCCGGGGGAAGAAGCCGGTGTTACCCTTGGAAAATAATCCCGGGCATTAAAAATACAGGCAAAGGGCGGCCCCTTCTTTTCTAAAAGAAATCCTCCCGGGTATTGTCATTTCCCGCCCTTTAGCGTAGTATTAACTACGAGAAGCATTTGCGTGGCAACCCGTTTTCTCATCCACGTAAAAAAAGGGCAAGGGTTGGTGCGTAACATGCCGGTGAGCCTCCGGGCGGAAGCAGTGGTGCGTTAGTCCGCACTATTACGGGTGAATGGCGTATGTTTGGTGGAATACTGAGACGCATGAGGTTATTGAAATGCGGGGCCGCATTAAACCAGCGGGGAAAAGCCGCCGCTCCGCGTAAGATGCTGTTTCTGGGCGGGTTGCTTACGCTGTCGCTCCTCGCCGTGGTGCTCTACCCTCCCTCGCTGGTCCAAACCCTCGAGACGGTGGGATACGATGAGATGATTCGATTCATTGGGGGAACACTTCCGCCTCCGGAAGTCATGATTGTCGATGTTGATGAAGCCAGCCTGGCGAAACTGGGGCAATGGCCATGGCCCCGCTACCGGGTCGCGGCGCTCATTGAAAAGGCGTCCGCCTTGGGCGCGCGCAGTATCGCGGTGGACTTCCTTTTCCCCGAACCGGACCGCCTTTCGCTCGACAAAGTCGGTGAACTCTACCACGCGGAACGTGGCCTTTCTCTCCGCTTGGAAGACCTGCCAGGGGATGCACGGGATAATGATCATGTTCTGGCCGAAACGGTGGCCCGGCACAATGTGGTGTTGAGTGCGGACCTGACATTTGGCCCTTCGCTGGAAAGTGCCGGAGGAACCTGTGGGAAACCGTTGAATGTCGTGCTCCATGCCTTGCCGGGCACGGAAGGGCGCCCGCCGGTTCCCCAAGCATCGGGGATGGTATGCCCGCTTCCCGGGCTGGCCAATGCGGCCCGTTTTGTGGCGGCGGCGAATCCCCTTCCCGATCAAGACGGCAAACTGAGGCGTGTCCCGCTTGTGCTGCGTTCCGGAGAACAGTGGGTGCCCAGTATTGCCTTGGCGGCACTGCTGGCGGCCTCCGGGGATAATCAGGTGGTGATGCACTGGTCCGCGGCGGGCGTGCTGGAGCTTCACGCGGGGAAGACCATTATTCCGACGGACCACCAGGGGAATCTGCTGCTCCCCTACCGGATGCGGCCCACGGACCGGTTTCATCACCTGTCCGCCGCCGATCTCTTGGAGGGCCGTGCCGCGCCCAACGCGCTCCAGGGAAAAATCGTCCTTATCGGCTCATCGGCGAGCGGATTGCAGGATATGCACGCGACGCCGAATATGCGCGCCTGCCCGGGGATTGATCTGCATGCACTGACCGTGGATGCCATGGTGCGCGGCGACTTTTTTGTGGAACCGGGATGGAACTTGGGGATGCAACTGTTGATAGTGCTTTTGGCGGGGATACTGGTGAGCACTCTCATGGCGTGGACACCCATCACCCTGGGCGCCGGTGTGACGGGAGGAATGGCCTTGGCGTTGATCCTGGGAACCTGGACCCTTTTCCAGCGGTGGGGCATATATTGCTCACCGATTCCCGGACTAATCATGCTGCTGGGCGGCAGCGCCCTGCTGGTTTTGGTGCGGCTGCGCTGGGAGGAAAAGCGCGTTCTCGATCAAATCCGTGAATTGTCCCTTTCACAGAATTGCGCCCTGCTCGGGCTCGTTTCCATTGCCGAAACCCGCGACCCTGAGACCGGGCAGCATATCATCCGCACGCAGCATTTTGTGAAGATGCTGGCGGACCATCTGCGCACGCACCCCAGGTTCCGCCATCACCTGACTCCGGAAAACATTGAAACCCTCTTCAAGAGCGCCCCGTTGCACGATATCGGAAAAGTCGGCGTGCCGGATAACATTTTGCTCAAACGCGGACGCTTAACGGAAGAAGAGTTCGCGATCATAAAACACCACACGTCGCTGGGCCACAAGGTGCTTGCACGCGCCGAGGAAATGGCCGGACTGACTCAGGAAATGTCGTTCCTGAAGTATGCCAAAGAAGTAGCCCGGTCGCATCATGAAAAATGGGATGGCAGCGGGTATCCCGACGGGCTGAAGGGGGAAGAGATTCCAGTATCGGCGCGGCTCATGGCGTTGGCGGATGTGTACGACGCGCTCCGTGCGAAGCGGGTGTATAAGGAGCCGATGTCCCACGAAACGGCGAAATCCATTATCCTCGGTGAAAAAGGCAAGCACTTTGATCCCGCGGTGGCCGACGCCTTCGTCGCGTTGGAACAATCCTTTCAAGCTATTCTCGAGCGGCATGCCGATACCGTGGAAATGCCGGAAAAAGGTTGATTTTGAACGCCTGTTTCCCGGGCGGCCCGGTAAGCCGGAACCATCGGTTTTCTCCAGGAAAGGGCTTGGCACTGCCCGTGGAAACCAGGAAAAAGCAGGTCTGAGGGGCAGGATGAAAACCCGGTGGCGGTTTTTCGAGTCCATGAGAAGAAAAGGGAACGCCATGGACCGAGACCGTACATCAACGAATACACATACCCTGCTTCTGGGGCTCCTGTTCCTGTTCTTTATACAGGTGCTGGGCCTTTGGGTCGAAAATCTTTTCCGGATGAGCCTCATCAAAATCTCTCTTGGGTATGAAATGTTCAGTATAGTGTTTTTGTTCCTGCCCGCGGTCTTTTTTCTTGCCGGGCCGAAAAAAGAGCGGCCGCTGATACTCCTTTCCCTTCTGGTGTTTCTTTTGGCACGGGCAGTATGCCCGCTGCTGGGCGCGGCGGCGTTGGTGGTGGCGGCCGGTATCGGTGTGGGGGCTTTTCTCATTGTGTTTTGTGGCATCGTGTCGTCCCGCTGTCCGCTGAATGCTGATTGGGGCCGCGCCGCCGCATTCGCACTGCTGCTTTCCGTCTTGTTCCGCAGTTGGGGCTCTTCCATTGACATTTCGATGGACGGAAATACGGCGGTGATTGGATGGGTGCTTGTTATAGGCACACTCGTTCTCGCACGAAACGCGCTGTCCAGGCAGGAAAACACGGAGGTTGTGGAAACTCGTTCCAGGAAAACACGCATGCTGCACATGGCGGGGGTATTCGCCAACTTCACGATTATCTATCTCGTGCTGTCAAGCCCGGCGGTTGTAAGCGCGTGGTGTGGCTCCAATTATCTTTTGAATACCGCTCTGCTTGCACTGGGCACTGCCGCGGCCTTGCTCTGGCCGAAACCTTTTTCAACCCGCGCACAGATACTGTGGAATGTGCTTTTCATCGCATTACTTGCAGGCGGCCTTCTCTGGTGCGCCCCCGATCCGCCGGCAACATTCCAATCCCCTGCTTCCATTGCGGAGCCTTTGCCAAGGTACATCCACATTCCGTTTTATTTAATGCTGCTGCTGTCCCCGATTGTGTTCGTCAATCTGGCCCGGCTGGGGGCCTTGCGCATCTTCGCGCACCCGCGGGACGCCGCCGGTCCCGTAATCGCGGGAATATTCTTTTTATTCGCGATTACGGTTTTGCTGATCATCACCAACTGCTGGGGCTACACGTATCTTATTGGCCCCCTGCTGCGAAACCGGTTCTACCTGCCCTTCCTGATGGCGGGGATCGTTATGCTTGCACCGATGGTTACGGCTTCCTGGAAAACAACTCAACCCGTTTCGATTCCGGGCCGCATTGGTTGGGCCCTGGCGGCAGGCATCCTCGGAATGTTCTCCGTGATTGGAGTCGTCACCCATGCTTCCAAACCCGCACCGCCCAACAGGGATAAAACCACCCTCACCATCATGACCTATAACATCCAGCAAGGGTCCACCGTGAATGGCGACCGCAGTTTCCGCCGGCAACTGGAACTCATGCGCAAACTCAACCCGGACATTATCGGATTGCAGGAAAGCGACACGGCGCGGCCCTCGGGCGGCAACATTGATTGTGTCCGGTATTTCGCCGGCGGATTGAATTACCACGCCTATTATGGCCCCAACACCGTGGCGGGCACATTCGGCACCGCCATCCTCTCGCGCTTTCCACTGGAAAACCCGCGCACTATATTCTCTTTCAGCAATACCGATGAGGTTGGAACCGCGGCGGCGGAAATCACGGTGGGCGGAACACACATCGCGTTTTTTAACAGCCACCCCGACGGGTACGACAAATCCCACGCCGCCCATGCGGAAGCGCTCATTGAACACGCCGCGCCGTATGCGCGCGTGATCGCCGTGGGCGACTACAATTGCACGCGGCACGATAGCTGGTATGAAGACATTGCCGCGGTCCTGAACAACTCCTGGTCGAGCGTGCATGATGTCAACGAACCCGTGGGTGAACCCTACTCCCGCCCCATCGACCACATCTTCCTCTCCCCCAACTTCCGCACCCTCGAAAGCCACTACATCCCGCCCCCGGAATCGTATACCGACCATCCCGCCCATTGGTCTATCATCGCATGGAACTAGGCGGCAACGATGGAAAACCACCTTGTGCTGGAATAGGTGATTTCTTAAAGGAGTTCCATATCCACGCACCAAGTCTGTGGTATATTCGTTACCAACGAAGAAGGAGAACGAGACATGAACCGTCGGCAATTTATGCGCGGGATGGCGGGAACCCTGGCGGCGGCTTCGATGGGAACGCAGGCGCGAGCCTTTGGCGAATCCCCAAAAACAGCGGGAAAGCCGCCCAACATCGTCATTATCCTCGCGGATGACATGGGTTTTTCCGACCTCGGTTGTTACGGTTCGGAAATCAATACGCCCAATCTCGACACGCTTGCAAACGGCGGGCTCCGATTTACCCAAGCCTACAACGTGGCGCGATGCTGTCCGTCGCGGGCCGCGCTGCTCACCGGGTTGCATCCGCACCAGGCGGGCATGGGTGACATGGTGAGCACGGTGAAAAAACCTAGACCGGACGGCCCCTACCAGGGATACCTCAATCGCCAGTGCGTGACGATTGCCGAGGTGTTGGGGGCGGCGGGGTACAGCACCTATATGTCGGGCAAATGGCATGTGGGCGAAAAACCGGAACACTGGCCGCGCAAACGCGGATTCGACCGGTACTTCGGGTTAATCAGCGGCGCCAGCAGTTACTTTGAACTCCTGAAAGAGGAATTTCCGCCCCGGGTGATGGCGCGCGATGATGATCCCTATATGCCGGAAGGCGATCATTTTTACATGACCGATGCCTTCTCGGATAACGCGGTGCGCTTCCTGGAGGAACACGACCCGGGCAAGCCTTTCTTGCTCTATCTTGCCTACACGGCCCCGCATTGGCCGCTCCATGCCTGGCCGGAGGACATCGCCCGCAACAAGGGCAAGTATATGCTTGGCTGGGATGCGCTTCGCGAACAGCGCTACAAACGTCAGTTGGAGTTGGGCATCATCAATCCCAAGTGGCCGCTGTCGCCGCGCGACGAAGAAGTTCCCGCCTGGGAGAACGTTGAAAACAAAGACGACTGGGATTTGCGCATGGCGGTGTACGCGGCCATGATCACCCGGATGGATTACGGCATCGGCCGGGTGTTGGAAACGCTCCGGAAAACAGGCGCGGAGGAAAACACGCTGGTGGTCTTCCTGTCGGACAACGGCGGATGCCATGAACGCATTCGCAAGGACGCTTTGAATAAACCGGGGGCCAAGCCGGGCGAGCGCGGCTCGTATGTGTCCTATGAACGGAATTGGGCGAACGCCAGCAACACCCCGTTCCGGATGTTCAAACATTGGTGCCACGAGGGAGGCATTGCCACGCCGCTGATTGCGCACTGGCCCGCGCGCCTCCGGGAAAAAGGCGCGATCACGCATCAAGTCGCCCATATCACGGATATCATGCCCACCTGTCTGGAAATTGCCGGGGTGAAATACCCGGAGACCTTCAAAGGCAACGCCATTACGCCCACGGCCGGGAAAAGCCTGCTCCCCATCTTCGAGGGCAAGACGCGCACACCGCATGAACGCCTTTATTGGGAACATGAGGGCAACCGGGCCGTCCGGGAAGGCGCATGGAAACTGGTGGCCGCCAAGGACGGCCCCTGGGAATTGTACGACCTTGAGGCGGACCGCACCGAACGTGACAACTTGGCAAAGGCACAGCCGGAGAAAGCTGCCGCGTTCAATAGCGCGTGGGAAACATGGGCGGAAAAATGCGGTGTGAACACGAAAAGTAAACGGGATTCAAATGGATAACAATCACATGCAGCGTTGTTTTTGGAGGCCCGCCGGCGCGTTGGCCGCCGTGTTTGTGCTTTTGTGCATGGCAGGGGTTTGCGCCGGGGCCGGGGAGACTGTGGACGGCAATCCATTGCCCGCGCCCGCGAAAAATCTGTTGGTGCGGCGATTTGCGGAAAATCCGATCATCCGTCCGGAGATGCTGCCCGGCAAGGACGGCAACAATATCAACGGGCCGTCGTTGATCCGGGTTCCGGAATGGCTTCCCAATCCCTTGGGCAAGTACTACCTCTACTTCGCCGATCATGGCGGACAATACATCCGGCTGGCGTATGCGAATGATCTGGCCGGCCCCTGGAAGATATACGAACCAGGCACGTTGCGTCTCGAACAGGCCCCGGACGGTAAAAAACATATCGCTTCCCCGGATGTGCATCCGGACCCCGAACGCAAGGAACTGCGGATGTATTTCCACTGTCCGTCAAAAACCACCGGCAAACAAACCACGTATCTCGCACGTTCCACCGATGGGCTCCACTTTGCCGCGGAGGGAACGCCGCTGGGGCCGTTTTATTTCCGCGTGTTCCGCTATGGCGACTACTGGTACGCCATGGTGAAGTGCGGTTGGCTGTACCGGTCAAAGGACGGTGTCACGCCGTTTGAAGAAGGTCCCAACCCCTTTCCCCCCGGGAAAACGCGCGATGGCGACGCCACCGGCGCGCACGGGCGGCATGTGGCGCTGGACATGACGGGGGACCTGCTCCAGGTCTATTTCACCAACATCGGCGACCGGCCGGAGAGCATCCTGCGTTCCACGATAAAACTGACCCCGGACTGGACGGAGTGGAAAGCCAGCGCTCCGGAACTGGTGTTGAAGCCGGAAACAAAGTATGAAGGCGCTGATCTTCCCCTCGTGCCGTCAAAAGCCGGAAAATCCACAGCGCGTGAGAATGCCGTCCGCGACCCCGCCATCTTCAAGGAGGATGGACATGCCTATCTTCTGTATTCGGTTGCGGGGGAGTCGGGCATTGGAATCGCGGAACTTATGGCGCGGTAGTAATTTCCCTCTTGCCGGGGATTGTTATTAAAACGGCAAATCTTCCTGACCGTTGCTTGCTTTTTCAGAAGTGCGGGATGTGGATTTCTGAGGTTCCTCTTCCTCTTCTCCGGCTTCGGCTTCCTCGTCCGCCGCGTCCTCTTCTCTTACTTCTTCCTTCTCCCCGATCAATTCACAGGCTTCGAGTTCGCCTTTACTGTTCTTGAGGAGAATCTCGATGCGCTTTTCCGCTTCGCTAAGGGTTTTCTCACAAGCACGGGAGAGCCTGATGCCTTCTTCGAAGCGTTTGAGGGAATCGTCGAGGGACAATCCGCCTTCTTCCAGCGCCGCCACGATTTTTTCCAATTGTTCCAGGTCGTTTTCGAAATTGGCTTCTTTTTTCACGGTTTCTTTCTTAGTTCGCGCCATGGTTTGGTTCCTCAATCCGTGTGACCGCGGTGATGACCGCTCCCTCGCCCAATCGCAGATACAATTCATCCCTCGGTGCAAGCTGTGATGCCGCCCGCACCAGTGTCCGCTCGGGAAGTTTCCAGGCCAATGCATAGCCCCGGCCCAAAATCGCCAGCGGGCTCAACACGTCCAATTGCGCCAACAGCGGACGCATCCGCGCGCGCCGCCGTTCGAGCAGGGCCGCCGCCGCCTGAGCCAGCCGCCATTGAATCGTTTCGCGGCGCTCTTTGGCCTGACGCACCCGGCTCGCCGGGGACAACAACGCCAGGGCGCGCGCCGCGTGGTCTGTGCGCCGCCGTTGGGTCCGCACGTGCTCCAGGACCACGTTTTCCAGGCGCATCCGCAATTCGTCGTGCTGCTGCCGCCGCTGCCGCGCGAGTTCTTCGGGACGCCGGAACACGTAGCAGCTCTTGGCCACCTCCAGCCGGTGGCGGGCCTCCTGCACGCGGCGGGCCTGGGCGCTTATCATGCGCTTGCGGAGCAAGGCAATGCGTTCGAGCAGGGCGGTGCGTTCCTGAATGACGAGTTCGGCGGCGGCGGAAGGCGTCGGCGCGCGCAGATCGGCGGCAAAATCCGTGAGCGTGAAATCAATTTCATGTCCGACGGCGGAAATGATGGGCGTCTTCGCGGAAAAGACGGCGCGCACCACGCGTTCTTCGTTAAAGGACCACAGGTCTTCCAGGGACCCGCCGCCGCGTCCCACAATCATCACGTCCACGCCCCAGCGGTCGAGCGCGTGAATGCCCGCCACAATTTCGGCGGCCGCTTCCTCGCCCTGGACCCGTGCGGGATACAGGATTACGTGAACATTGGCGAAACGGCGCCCGAGCACATTGAGGATGTCGCGGATGGCCGCGCCCGTGGGAGACGTCACCACGCCGATCTTCCGCGGGAGCATGGGCAGCGGCTTTTTATGTTTCGGGTCAAACAAGCCCTCGGCATCGAGTTTCTGTTTCAGTTTCTCGAAAGCAAGCTGCAGCGCGCCCATGCCCTTCGGCTGCAAATCGTCGATGACAATCTGGTAATTGCCGCGTTTTTCGTAGACAGTGACCCGCCCGCGCGCAATCACCTCCAATCCGTTCTCCGGCGGGAAATGCAGGCGCCCCAACGGCCCCCGGAACATCACCGCGTCAATCTGGCTGTCTTTGTCCTTGAGGGTGAAATAGGCATGCCCCGAGGCCGCCACCTTCCAATTGGAAATCTCTCCCGCGACCCACACCTGTCCCACAGTCGTTTCCAGCAGCACCTTAACGCGCCGCGTCAACTGGGTGACGGTCCAAATCTCTATCGAAGGCAGTTCCATACCGGGGATTGTAGCAAACCCGCGCGTTTCCCGCACTATGAATCTTTTCCGGTGTCCTTGGTACTGCCTGTTGTGAATCGCCCTTTTGCACCGATACCGTATGTATCACACACCATGGGCCACACACCGCAACCCTGGCATCTGCTGTCATATTATCCTAAATTCTTGCAATATACAAGCTTCCCTACCCATATACTTACACCCATGTTCCAAAACCCGTGTAAACACCACCCCCGAAGATACCCCCCCCGAAATACCACCCTCTCCCCGCACCGGATTCATGATGTTGCCTTTCCGGTCTTTTCGGCCCATACGGACCCTAAAATTCATACCCTATGGCAAACTGGAATTTTTACGTTAAACCCGGTACAGTGTGCGCTTACGTCAGTGATTTTCAACCTATGAATACGAGTGCAGAAGCAGTGTCTCCGGCGCAGAAACGCGCCTTTTCACCGGCACCCCATTCCCGAAGACCATGCCGCGGCATGGGGCGCCGCGCCATGCGCGCGTTCGGAGGGATGGCGGGTTGCTTGGGCCTTCTGGCCTTGTGTTCGACACTCGCCGCCGCGCCGGACCAGGTCAAGTCCATCCTCGAACTCCAGGACAGCCGGGTGATTCAACGCCTCTCCAATGAACATGGCGATTCGGCAACCCTCACCAATCTGAATCCTGCCGTGGGCGCATGGTATGTGCTCGAATTGAACTTTAATAAGCAGAAATGCATCCGGCACCTGGAAGTGCCGGCATTGCCGGAGGGGCGCGGGCTGCGTCCTTCCCTTTTTCTCTTTCGCGATGGATTGGCCGCCCATATTCCGGAAAAACCACCCTTATATTTCCCGGTGTGGGGAAAACCGGCGGTAAACGAGCTGGACTCCGCCAAGGAGGAAGACCACTTGGCGGACGCACCGGAATGGACCGGGGTGTTCGCGCCGGACCACGTATTCGACAGTCCCCGCACCGTGATATGCGAGGGATTGGCGTTGATACGGACCCAGAAATCCGGCTCCGCCACCAAGGTGGAGAAGGTAACGGATATCTTGCGGACCACCAGCCTCGGGGCATGGTTCGTGGAAACCGCCAAACCCTATCTCATCCCCGCCCCGGAAGTGCCGGTGGATACCGCCGCCGCGCCACCGGCGGTTCCCCGGGAAAAAGGAACGCCAGGCAACGCCCGCCTCGACGCCCAATACGGGAACGCTTCATGTGTCCCGGAAGGCCTGGGTATTGCGGTCAACGCGGCGGACGGGAAAATGGCCTATGGCCGCTGGTACAAGGCGATACACCATCCGGGCGTATTCCTCAGCGTTGTGAAAGCGTCCGTGATTGATGCGGCCTTGCTGAAGACCTACCGCGACCGCGTGGACAAGATTGGCGCGTATGACGGCAAAAAACAGGAAGCGGATACGCTCGCCTACCTCATGGCGTTCGACGCGGACTGCTTCTCCTTTGGGTATGCCTTGGGCACGGAACATCCCCATGTGAAGTGGTCGGAACGTGCCGCGATGCCCAACCCGCCCGTTAAGGGCCCGGATGGATTTGATTCCGCCGAGCCGCTCGTCCGCACCGGCTCCGTGCCGCCCTATGAGGTTCCCCGGACCGCCGCCACCTTCACCGGCGGGTTCAAGCGCGAACATGCCGCGTTCAAATTCGGCCCGCTCGCGGAAATCAATCATGCCAGCCATTATGGATTCATTGAACAGGGCGTGGTGTTCAGCCGGTTGCAGCCGCAACTGGCCACCGTCTGGATTGATCTCAGCGGCGCACTGTTTATGCTCACCTGGCCGGAGGATGGTTCATTATTATTCCCGCGGACCTTTTGCGCGCGGCAAAACGGGGTCCCGCTGATAGAAAAAATCGATGAGAACGGGGTGAGCGTTCCCGGAGCGTATGTGAACCAGTGGGGGGCCGGCTCATGGTCCGGAAGCAAAGAGGGCGATTTCCTGACCGTGCGTTCCGCGCTGGCCTTGCAGGAGCAAGGGTCCAAGCGGTTCATTATCTATGCCTATTTCACCGGGGCCACGCCCAACGCCATGGCGCGCGTGTTCCAGGCGTATGGGTGCCGGTATGCCCTGCAACTTGACATGAATTCCCTGACGCTCTGTTATGCCGCGCTGTACCGGCGCGACGCTTCGGGCAAGCTCACCGGCGCGGAATACCTGCACAAGGGCATGGAGAGCGCCAATGGCCCCAAGGGCGCGCTGCGCTTCCTGGAAACCAATGACGCCCGCGATTTTTTCTATGTGCTGAGAACGAAACCGCGTTAGCGCAACGCATCATAATGGGCGCTTCTTATGGGCGGGGCATCAAGCGTCTGAACATAATCGAAAAGCCGGCGCGGTGTGCTTTGCGGGCGCGGATACAGTATCATTCGGAACGGCGGATAGAAGGAGTATTTCGGCCATGGCGGCACGGTATATCGCGCGAATGCAATTCGGCCCGCATGAGGATTCGCGGACCATCCGCGATCAGATTCTCGAGGTTTGCCGGAAGGGCAAAATCGATGAAGTGACCTTTTTTGCCTTCGCGGAGGAACAGAATGACGGGCACGATTCGCTCGAGCGCATCAAGGCGTGGATGGCGGCCATACGCCCGTGGAAACGCGCATTGGAAGCGCGGGGCGTTGAAGTGAGCCTGAATCCGTGGCATTCGGTGCTGCATTGCGATCGGTATCGTCAATTGAAGGCGGACCAGCGCTGGCAAACGATGGTGGATTGGCGGGGCAACAGCGCCACGGCGGTGGTGTGCCCGCTGGACCCGGGATGGCGCGCGTATTACGCCGAAGCGATGCGCCTCTTCGCCGCGGAACGTTTCCGCGTAATCTGGGTGGACGATGACATTCGCTACCATAATCATGAACCCCTGGATTGGGGCGGGTGCTGGTGCCCGTTGCATGTGGCGGAATTCAACCGGCGCGCGGGCGTGAACACGGCGCGCGAGGAAATTGTGCGGAATACGTTGCGGCCCGGCCCGCCGCATCCCTGGCGGTTCTTGTGGCTGAACCTGTGGGATGAATTGCAGACGGAACTGCTGGCCTTCTGGCGCGAGATCGTGGAGGCCTCCGGCGCCCGGCTGGGGTTGATGTCGAGCAATCCCGAGGCGCACGCGGCGGAAGGCCGTCAGTGGGACCGCTGGTGGCCCGCGCTGGCCCGGCGGTTTCCGAATGTACACCGTCCTCACTTCTGGGGGTATTCGGAAGAAGGCCCGGCGATATTGGTGTACGGGATCGGCATGATGCAGGAAAACCGCATCGTGCAGCCGGAGACCGTGGAAAGCGATCCGGAAATTGAAAATTTCCCGTATGGCCCCTGGAACAAATCGTTCCGGCAGACCACGGCGCAGATGGCGCTCGCCCAGGTATTCGCGTCTGACGGGCTGGCGGTCAGTTTGTACGATTTCATGGGCAACCTTCCCAGTGATGAACCGGAACGTCCAAAATTCCTGGCGCGGGTGAAGCCGATGCTGGCGTGGCTGGGAGGACAGTTTACAAAAGCAATGCAACCGGTGGGCGTGGGAACCCCGTGGCATCCGGACATGGGGCGCCGGGTACACACCGGAGAACCGTTGGATTGGCGCGCGCTGGACGTAAACACGCGCGGTTGGGACCATTGGCTGGCGCCGTTGGGTTTTGCCTTCAGCAAGGCGCCGCAAGCGCGCGTGAATGCGTTGTCCGGTGCGATGGCTTGGGCGTTCTCTGATGAAGAACTCAAAGAATGGCTTGGACACGGGGTGCTGCTGGACGGCCCCGCCGCCGCGATTCTCATCGAGCGCGGTTTGGGTGAATGGATTGGATTGGAGCGTCCACGGTTCATTACACAGGAAGAAACGCTGTACAGCATGGAAGAATGTTTCGATGCGGAGTTTTCTTTGCGCGCCGGGGCGCAAATGTCGCTCAATGCGGACAAACCCTATAAGAATCGTTTATTGCAGGCGGAACCGCGCCCGGGGGTGCGGGTGATCAGCACGCTCCGGGATCCCGCACAAAACGCGGCGGGACATGGCGCGGTGGTGTTTGAAAATGCATTGGGCGGGCGCGTGTGCGTGATGCCCTGGGACGCCACGGCGGGAACGAATTTGTGCACCCAGCGACAGGCGCAGTTGGACCGTGTTCTGGCTTGGCTGAGCCGGGGCCGCGCCACAGGTTCGGTACAGGGTGGGGCATGGCTCGTGCCGCAGTTTTTCACCGATGGGGAATGCTGGCGAGGCGTAGTCTGGAATGGCAGCCCGGATACCTGCTCCGGATTCCGCGTTACGCCACCGGACGGCATGGGCAACATCACACGCGCGGTGCTTTGCACCACCGAGGGCCGCCGTCTCGATGCGGAGGTCTCCGGCAATGCGGTGTCCCTTCCCAAGCGCATGCATCAATGGGAGTGGGTGGTGTTGAATCCGAGTGAATAAGGTTGGCCCGGATTTTATGAAAAGGTTCCTTGAGAGACACTTGTGAACATGGAGAACCGCGGGAAAGCAAACCACGGCGTATACGCCGGTCATTGCGGGCGAAGCGAAGCGAAGCAATCTCATGATCCACCTAATTGCATGCCGGCGAGATTGCTTCGCTTCGCTCGCAATGACCGGCGTAAATGAAGGGTGGCGGGAAATCCGGGTCAGCGCAGGTATTCTTGGGGGTTCCATGCGGCATCCGCGCTTTTCCTGTGGTGTTGACCGCCAGAATTCCAAGGAACGGTTTCGCGCGCGGGAATGGCCAGGGTCGTGCTGTCGATCAGGGGCGCCGCCTGATTGATCCTACTGACATCCGCCTCGGGCGTTATGCCGCCCGCGCTCTGAATGAGATCGCCCACCCGCGCATTGGAATCAAAATAATAGAGGCCCGGACTTTTCACCGCACCGGTGATCCCCACGCCAATCCGTGAGGGCTTTTCCGGGGGGGGCGGTTTTTTCGGGGATACGGTGTGTGCGATTGGTTTCGGAGCAACAGGCGCTTTGGGTGACGCAATCACTTTGGGGATTGGGGATGGCTTATCCGTTGGTTTGGCCTTGTCAAGAACGGTTTCGGAGGCGGACGGCGGGGCGGGGCGGGACCTGTCCCACCACAGCGCCACCGAGCCAACGGCAATAGACACCGCCACGCCCAGCAGCAATAGTTGCTCCCGCCGTGTCATCAACCGGCTCAGCATGAGGCTTCCCTTTTGTTTTCAACGCCCTACTCGGAAAATTGCAGCAGGTGATAATTCTTTTTCCCGACGCGCACGACCGCCATCGTTCCCGTGATGAGGCATTGCCCGGTCAGTGTTGCGTCCTCGGCATCGATCCGTTCGTTGTTCACATACAGGCCGCCATTTTTGATCATGCGGCGGCCTTCGCCTTTGCTGGCGAACACCTTGGATTCCGTCAGCACATCGAGCCAGGTGCGGCCCGCCGACAACGTGGCGCGGGGCAAGGCCGTGCTCGGCACTTCACTGAAGACATCCAGCAGCGTGGCCTCGTCGAGGCCCTTGAGGTCTCCGCCAAACATCGCTTGGGAGGCTTTGATCGCGTTCGCGAGGGCCTCTTCGCCGTGCACGAGCCGCGTGACGTTCTCCGCGAGGGCGCGTTGCGCCGCGCGCTTGTGCGGTTCCTCCTGAAGTTGCCGCTCCAGGTCCAAGATTTCTTCCTGGGTGAGGAGGGTGAAGTAACGGAGGTATTTGGGCGTGTCGGTGTCCGCCTGGTTGATCCAGAACTGGTAGAACTTGTACGGCGAGGTGCGCTTGGCATCCAGCCATATATTGCCGCTTTCGGTTTTGCCGAACTTCGTGCCATCGGCCTTGGTCACCAGCGGGAAGGTGAGCCCAAACGTGGATTTGTTGAGCAGGCGGCGCGAGAGGTCCATGCCCGCGACAATATTGCCCCACTGGTCGCTTCCGCCGACTTGCAGGCGGCAGTTGTGATGCTCGCAGAGGTAGAGAAAATCATAGGCCTGGAGCAGGCTGTAGGTGAACTCCGTGTAAGAGATGCCCTGATCGCGATCTTGCAGGCGCTGGCGCACCGAATCCTTGCTCAGCATGACATTCACCGAGAAATGTTTGCCGATATCACGGAGGAAATCGACGAGCGAGAGCTTACAGAGCCACTCGGCATTGTTGAGCATTATGGCGGCGCTGGGGCCTTCAAACGTTACGAATTGCGCCAACTGTTTCCGGATGCCCTCGGCGTTCTTCTCCGCGGTTTCCTTGCTGAGGAGCGAGCGCTCGTCCGCTTTAAAGCTGGGATCCCCGATAAGGCCCGTGCCGCCGCCCACCAGCACGATGGGCCGGTGCCCGGCGCGCTGGAAGTGGGCGAGACCGAGTATCGGGAGCAGGCTGCCGATATGCAAGCTGTCGGCGGTGGGGTCAAATCCGCAATACAGCGTGAACGGTTCTTTCTCCAGTTCGGCGGGCAACTCTTCGTGGGTGCATTGATGTACAAAGCCGCGCCATGTCAGTTCTTCAAACAATGTCATTATGTGTCTCCAATTACACTACAGCTACGCGTTAAGGGGTACGGGGTGGGCGGATTAGACGCGGCCATACGCCCGGCGGCCGCAAAACGCGCCCGCCGAGAAACCTCCTGTAGTATGCCGCCACGTAGTCATGAGCGTACTCTAACAAAGGGTTCCGCCGCGTTTCAATTAAACGGCGTGTATTGTGTGCTAGGATTTTCCCAGCATTCCAATACGTTCATTCCATGATTAGAAATTTGCCTGATTATCTATTTCCAGTGGCAGTTCCTGTTGTAAACCATTCAGCCGGCCAAGCGTCATTTCACAATAATCTTTGTTTATGTCGATCCCCACAAATCTTCTTCCATACCGCCGGGCCACCAACAGGGTTGTCCCACTGCCACAAAAAGGATCAAGAACGGTATGACCGGGTCTTGTCGCCGCCAATAGGCAGGTTTCGACAAGTTTTTCAGGGAAAACTGCAAAATGGGCATCGGGGAATTTGGACAAGGGTATCGACCAAACCGTCCGTTTATTGCGCCCCAGGGGGTGAAATGCCTGATCCCACCGTGCTGTGTGCAGGTTTGCATTTCCTGCGTTTTTTCCTTTTTCTGGTGTACTGCCCCTTTTCCCGAAATGGTTTCTTCCCCCGCGCATTTTGCTGAGTTCTGAAAAGGTGACGTGCGGCTCACGAATAGCATCCGCGTTGAAAAAATACTGGCCCATTTTTGAAAACATGAAAAGGTATTCATGATCCGTTGTGGGACGGTTTTTTACGGAGGCCGGCATTGCATTCGGTTTGTGCCAAATGATATCCGAACGAAGGGTCCACCCTGTATTCGAGAGAGCGAGCGCCACACGCCATGGAAGGCCCAGAAGTTTTCCATCGATGTATTTATCGCCGATATTCAGCCAAAGGAGACCATCCGGCGCAAGGACACGCTTGCATTCCGTGAAAATGGCCACTAAGCGCGCAATATATTCAACAGGAGTGGCTTCATCCCCAATTTGCCCGTCCACTTGATAGTCACGTTGTTTGTAATAAGGAGGGCTCGTGATAATGGTTTGGATGCAATCGTTGGGAAAGGCCGCGAGGACGTTCGCGGCATCACCCAATATGACTGAATCCTCGAGAATTCCATTTTCTTGAGAGGCAACATAATGGATACCTTCCTCGCGCAAGACATGGAGGCAGGAGTATTCGGTTAATGGATATTTACGGTGTTTCATCTGGTTTTCCTGCAAAATTCCGCCATGTTGGCAAAAGTTTTACCAATTCTTTCTCAAGCAATTGTTCCACTTTTTCTGTCTGATTGGGATTTGTCTTTAACACTATCAACTTTTCGCATTTCAGCGATTCTAAATCACCAGTCCAGGATTCCGCGATAATAATGGGTATACATGAATATCCATTTTCGTGGGCAACACTAATTGATTTGAAAATATCCCGTGTAAACAAGTTGGCATGACCGCCGCCCATCGTCTCTCTTGTTTTTACAGGCATCAGCAGAATCTTTTCGCCGTCGGTAATTTGTATATCATAGGTTTCATTATGAATCCGAATTTCCTTGTCGCTCACCTGTAGCGGAAGACCATTTGCTTTAAATAGCGCGTGAAGATGGTTTCGTATAATACCTTCAATTTTGGAACCCTTGAGCGCCCGCCGACTGCCCTCAAGACGGGCCAGTATTACTTCCGAGAGCACTGGCCATTCCCATTTGTTGGCTTCCGGAAACAACGGCCCGACAAACTTGCGCAATTGGTTCAATAAGGCAGCTCTCTTCTTGGCTGTTGAACTCCCTTTCACTGATTTCAGCAAGGGTTCGAGTCTTTGAACAGGCGCATCTCTAAGCATCCAGGCAAGAAAATACCATTTTGCCACAGTTGTTTTATAGGGCCGGCCCAGTCCATCATGAAAATTCTCTTTGGACGCAACGGACAGATATTTGTTCAGAATATTCAATGCGACATCATCATTCTTCTCATTGATGAAATCATGCACCCTGTCATACCCCTCACTTTGAAGAAAATCGGCAAATTCATGGTAAAAAGCCTGGTTTTGCTTAACAACAGCGACAAGGTCTTTCAACCGTAAATTTTCAAGAACAAGGGTCATGCTTTCCTTGTATCCCGCCAGTTTCTTACAAAATCCCACATTATTTATGAATTATATAATACCCCTGGTAGTGGAATATATCAAGGAGTTACTGTTCTGGAAACCAAAACAAATACGGCTATTTAAGGCTTTTTAACTGTGGGGAATTACTGATCGGGAAATGCGTCCCGGTAGAGGGTAATTTGGGGTTTGGCGTCCTTGGGGAGAATGACCGCCACGACATCAAACCGGTAGTAGGCGTTGGGGTCGGGGTGCCGCGCGATGTACTGGTGGGCGGCGGTGCGGATGTGGCGCTGCTTCACGGGGCCCACGCTGTCCTCCGGGGGGACGGGGTCCGCGTCCATCCGGGTGCGCACTTCCACAAAACAAATGGTGTTGCCTTCCCGTGCGATGATGTCGAGTTCATACCGGCCCAGGCGGACATTCCGTTCGAGGATTTTATAGCCCGCGCGCCGAAGATAGCGCGCGGCCAGGTCTTCCCCCTGTTGCCCGACCGGTTGAGCCTTACGCCGCCACCACAGCATCGGCCCCGCCTCCGGCATAGGGTTCCGGCTCGGCCGGACGCGCGAAAAGGCGGATGTCGCCGAACGCGCGGTGTTGGTGCGCACGGATGCGGCCCATGCGGCACAATTCGAGGATGGCCAGGAGGCTGCACACAATCTCCATGCGGGTTTTGCATTCCCGGAAGAGTTCCGTCCAGGTGACGCTGTCGCGCTCCGCGAGCCACGTGGTGATCACGTCGATCTTCTCTTCCACCGACGATCCTTCGCCGGCAATTTCATGGATGGCCTGGCCGGTGATGAAGCGCAGGATGGAGCGCAGGGCGCGCGCAAGGTCGTACAGGCTGACCTCGAAATAGTCCTCTTCCTCCGGTTTCTCGATCTTCGGTTTTATGGCGCGCCCGTACCGGTTGGCCTGATATTCGCCCAGATCGCCCAGCCGCTTCGCCAGATCGCGGAATTTTCGGTATTCCAGCAATTTCTCCACGAGTTCCAGGCGGGGATCCTCCTCTTCGAGTTCCTCTTCTTCATCGTCGGGAACCTCGATGGGAAGGATCATTTTAGACTTAATCTGGATCAGGGTGGCGGCCATCACAAGGAATTCCCCCGCGATGTCAAGATTCTCCTCCTGCATCAACTCCAGGAACCCGAGGTACTGTTCCGTCACCTTGACGATGGGGATGTCGAAAATATCAATTTCCTGCGAACGGATGAGATACAGCAACACCTCGAACGGCCCCTCGAACTTGTCCAGCTTCAGCCGCAAGGCTTCCGAGGCCGCCGATTCTTCACCCAACCCCTCGCCCTCCGCACTGGGCGCGGCGCTGGCGGGATTCAGGTCCTTGATTGCTTGGAGGTCATCACTCACTGCGGGTTCCCTTTATTCACGGGAAGGATCGTACCGCGCCAAGGCCCATGAACGCAACTTGGCTTGGGGAGAAAGCGGTCCGCAGCCGTCAACCGTCAGCCGTCAGCTATCAACCGGAAAACGAGTTGCCATGAATCGCAGACTCCCCCTGGCTTCGCAGGATACCGGTTCAGGCTGCTTTTCAGTGCACAATTAAACCGTTATACTACCCCCATGGACGAACAAGCTTCCCTGGATAAATTGTTGCGCGAAGTGCGCGCTTGCCGCCGGTGCGAAAAACAACTTCCGATGGGGCCGCGTCCGGTATTGCGGTGCCGGGTCTCCGCGCGGCTGTTGATTGTGGGTCAGGCCCCGGGGACCAAGGTCCATGCCACCGGCCTCCCCTGGAACGACCCCAGCGGCGACCGCCTTCGTGAATGGCTCGCCCTGGACCGTGACACGTTCTACGATGAATCGCGTGTCGCCATTATCCCCATGGGGTATTGCTATCCCGGCCGCGGCCCCCGGGGCGGCGATTTGCCCCCTCGCCCCGAATGTGCGGAACACTGGCTGGAAAAACTCCTGGCCTGCCTCCCGCACATCGAACTCACCCTTCTGATCGGAGGGTATGCCCAGCGGCATTATCTGGGAAACCGCACAAAAAACAACTTAACCGATACCGTCAGAGCTTGGCGGGAGTATTTACCCGCCTATATTCCCGCGCCGCACCCCTCGTTTCGCAACAATTTCTGGCTCCACCGGAATCCGTGGTTCGAAGCGGAAGTAGTGCCGTATATGCGAAAACGGGTCCGGCAATTGCTCTGAATTGCGGATTGGAGTAACGGGGACCCGATACCCGATACCCGGAACCCGATACCCGTTTCTTTTTTCCACAACCCCGAGGCGGACAAACGGCGGCAGAATACGAGTTCGTGCCTTCGTGTGCTGGGTAAGTTGAACCAACGAAAAGAACGTGGTACACTGATGGTCTCATGCGCATAGGCGCGTGAATAAGCAAGCAAATTACAGGAATGAAGAAATGAGCCTGAACGGCGCGATGATGATGAACCTGCCGGTGAGCGTACTCGTGGTGGTACGTCTGGCGGTGGTTCGCCGCGCGCCGTAAGGGAGCCTGATAGTAGTTTTCAACACTCGCCCCCGCCGGCGTGGAGCCGGCGGGGGCGGGTTGTTTTATCCCCTCCAAGGGCCGCGTTCGAGGGGCACAACAAGGAAGTATGCGAATGAAACGAACAGGAGCCGAAATCATCACCACTTTGCTGGAACGGCAAGGGATCGAAACCGTGGCGGGCATCCCCGGAGGGTGCAACCTGCCGCTGTATGACGCCCTCCGCGAGAGTCCAATCCGCCATGTATTGGCCCGTCATGAACAGGGCGCGGGCTTTATCGCCCACGGCATGGCCCGGGCCACCGGCAAGGCGGCCGTGTGCCTGGCCACTTCCGGCCCGGGCGCCACCAACCTGCTCACCGCCATTGCCGACGCCAAACTGGATTCCGTACCCATCATCGCCATTACGGGACAGGTGCCGCTGTCCATGATGGGCACGGATGCCTTTCAGGAGGTGGATACCTACGGCCTTACGCTCCCCATCACCAAGCACAACTTTATCGTCCGTAATGTGGGGGAACTGCTGGATGCCATCCCTGAAGCATTCCACATTGCGCTTTCGGGACGCCCCGGCCCCGTCGCCATTGATATCCCGAAAGACATGCAGACGCGGACCCTCGAGGTCGCCGCGTGGCCGGAGCCGGGCGCCGCCGATACGCCGACGCCCTGTACTCCGGAAGCGGCAAAGCAATTGGTGGAACGCATCCATCGCGCGAAAAAGCCCGTGCTGTACATCGGTGGCGGAATCATTGCGTCCGGGGCCGCGGACGATCTGGCGGCCTTTGCGCGGAAAAACAGCCTTCCCGTGGCCTGCACGTTATCCGGTCTGGGCGCGTTTCCCGCCGGGGATTCCCTTTTCCTCGGTATGCTGGGCATGCACGGGGCGCAATACACCAACCTGCTTCTGGATGAAGCCGATCTCATTTTGGCGTTCGGCGTCCGCTTTGATGATCGGGCCACGGGCCGTGTCGTCGAATTCTGCAAACACGCGGACATCGTGCATGTGGATATTGATCCGTCGGAGATTGACAAGATCAAACCGGCGAATCTGGCGATTGTTGGGGACGTGGGCGGGGTGCTGCGCGCGGCGTTCCCATTATTGCGGGCGGATGCGCGCACGGAATGGCGCCGGCGCATTGCCTCGTTGAAGGAACAATTTCCGGTGCACCGTCCCGCGCCGCACGACCCGTTGCATCCCATGAATTTCCTCCATGAATTGTCGAAACAAACGGCTCAAGACACCATCATCACCACCGATGTCGGGCAACATCAGATGTGGGTGGCGCAGGCGTATCCTTTTGAGCGCCCCCGGACCCTGCTCACCTCCGGCGGGCTCGGTACGATGGGCTTCGGCCTTCCCGCCGCCATCGGCGCGGCGCTTGCTCGGCCCGGCCTCCGCGCCGTGTGCGTGAGCGGCGACGGCTCCATCCTCATGAATCTCCAGGAACTGGCCACCCTGGCCGAACTCAACCTGGATGTCACGGTGCTGATCATGAACAACCACCACCTTGGGCTGGTCCGCCAGCAGCAGGAATTGTTTTATGGGCAGCGGTACTACGCCTCGCAGTTCGGCGCGGACCCGGATTTCGCGCGGATCGCCGAAGGGTTCGGCCTGCGCGCGTATGACCTGGAACGTGAATCCGAGCCCATGTCCGTGGTTGCCCGCGCTCTCAAGCAACCCGGCCCATGCGTGATTAACGTCCCCGTGCATGAAACGGAAAATGTGCTGCCCATGGTGCCGCCCGGAAAAGCCAACCGCGAAATGATCGTGGGAGAATTGATCCATGCCTAAGCCCGTTATTGAATTACTCGTCAACAACCACGCCGGCGTCATGTCGCATATCACCGGCCTCTTCGCCCGCCGCGCCTTCAACATCGAAGGCATTCTGTGCGGCCCCGTCGAGGATGGCCGCACCAGCCGTCTCTTTCTCCTCGTGGACGAAGATGAACGGCTGCCGCAGGTCATCAAGCAGTTGCAGAAACTGCACGATGTGCTCAAGGTGCGGGAGCGTGATGATTATGATCGCAGCATCTTCCGCCGGCTGCATGAATTTGTGGAACAGGGCTGAGCCCCGGCCCATGGTTAGCCGCGGGGCATTCAGCGCGTCTTGGGAGTCTGTTTCGCCAGAAGCGCTTCCAGATTCGCTTTGTGCCCCCATTCTTCCTTCGCCCTTCGCGGCGCCGGTTTGTCAATAAAACGCCGGCTTTTTGTCCTGTAAGCAGTATTTTCGCCAAAAAACGGGCGATTTCGCAATTGCCTGGATTCGCGCCTTGCGTGATACACAAAACCGGCGCGAGCATCGCTGCCCGCGCCGGAGATACAGGCCCTTTCGTCGAACTTACACGGTCAGTGCCGCCCCGGGTGCGTAATCCAGGTTCTTGTGGTAGTTTTGGATCTCCGCAAACGCCTCCGCGGCACACTTCGGACAGTACCCGTGGCTAATCCGCTCATGCACTTCGCGGGGCGGTTCATAGGCGATCCATTTCATGCCTTTCCGCATCTTTCCGCATACACAACATTGTACCATCATACACTGCCTGCCTTTCTGCTTGTGCCACTGCGTACAGTCCTTATGAAATAATCTGTAGCATCAAGCATGCCAAGCCTCCTTCCCCGAAGCCCGGCCCGATTCAACTTCTCTATTCGCACTACACTTATACCATTTTTTCAGGAAAAAGGTTGACAGGGATGTTCCATTGTGGAACCGATCCGCCGGAAGTTTATGCCGCATCCAAGGCCTTTTTTGCCCCGTCACGACATTTCGGGGCAGTACCGCCCCGAACCCGGCTATCCACAGGATTTTAATAGGAGTGAGGCCTTTGGAGTCATTCTTCCTGTAGTTCCCATGTCCAAAGGGGAGAACACAAATAAGGCCCAGAACAAAAACATCCCGCGTGCGGGTGCTGTATATTACCGGCTCCGGTACAGATTCACGAGGGCGTTGAGGTAGTGGGTATTGTGCGGGAGCCAGACTTCATTGGACTCGAAGGCGGGGATGTCGGCTCCGCTCAGGTCGAAGAAGGGGCGATCATCGCCTTGGGCGCGCCAGGTGATGCCATTGACGACGCTTCCGGGCACGGCACCGCGCTTCACGCCGCCAAAGGTGAGCCGCTGGTGATAACTGGGGGGGAACGCGCTTCCCTGTCCTTCCATCAGGCTGATGTCGAACGGATTGACGCCAAGCGTCCAGTTGAATTGATCGTATATGAATTGGCGATAGCGCGGGTTCGGCGCATAGTGTTGGGCAAGGGCGATGATCGTGGCGGCTTCCATGAGGCGGCTGCTGGTGCCCACATGCCAGCCCCCGCCCTCGGCGGGCGTGCCAAAAAAGTTTGGGCGTTCCTTCGGGCCGAAGGTATACACGCCAAAAGGGTTTTCCGCCAGCGCCACGATTTCTTCGGCCTGCGCGGTCAACGCCGCGCGCAATTCCTCGGCGTGATCTTCATGGAAGGTTTCATCAAAACGCTGCACGGCGTCCACCACTTCGGGCGCAGTGCCGATGCCTGGAAATAGTTCCCGGGCGAGCACGGCGTATTTTTCATCGCGCGTGGCGCGATACAGATCGACGGCCGCGCTGAATTGGGCAATGCCGCGCTGGTTGTGTTCGAGCGACCAGCGCAAACTGCGTTCAGCGGGTTCCAGCCAGGGCACGGGATTGGCCACGGACGCCGCAATGCGCGCCAGCGCCGCCGCATGGAGGCCGGGATCATTCCCGGTGGCCGGACCGCTGATGGGCCGCTCGTCGCCGGTGCCCGGGCGGTTGTCCGTTTCGAGTTCCGGCGGCCCCCAATAGCCGTAGCCGGAGGTAATGCCGCCATAGGCGGAGCCGTCCGGAGCTATCATCCGGCGCACATGCTCCCCGCCCCAAACAATCTCCTCGAGAAAATCGCTCACCCCCGTGTGGTCTTCGTCCTGCGCGTCAAACCGTTTCTGCTGGAGGCCATACGCCCTGGCCAAGCCGTACACATACGGCGCGTTATGGTATTTGTTGTAATCGCCCGCATCATGCCAGCCTCCCCACAGCTCATGGTGCTGGTTGGTATCCGCGCCGATGGCGTCATCCAGATGACAGGCCTTGTGGAATCCCGGTATTTCCATGCCGCAGCGTTGATAATAGAAGAAGCGGTACGCGGGCTGGGCCGTGCGTTCCCAGAGAAGGTCCTCTCCAATCGCGAAGGGCCAGGAAAGGTCCTGAACATCGTCCAGCATAAGGCGCACACGATAGTTGCCCGGTTCCTCCAATGCGGTAAAATCGCCCCGCCAGTATTCATACCCCCAATCCTGCCCATAACATCCTTTAATGCGGCCGGCATAGGTTAATTCACCACGATACGCCTCACTCTGATCCGGACGGAGCAGAACAAAACGCGCCCTGTCCGCTTTCCAGTTCCCCTGCACCGTGAAAAATTTGGGCGCGCCGAGATCATACCCCACCTGATTCACCAACGCCCGCGCGCCGCGAATCTCATTGAATGTCCCTTGAATCTCCGCGGCATCCACCCACGCGGTGCGTCCTGCGTCCACGGTACAGACCAGTTGCATCCCGTGTGCACCCGCGGGGGGCACAAGAGAATCCTGGCGGTACCGCGCCCAGCCGTCCCGGACGGGTTCCTGCGGAAAATCCTTCGGCGGCGGGTTGATGCACCCCCGGGAGTCCATCCAATCCACATGGCACCGAACGCTTCCTTCGCTTTTAACATGAAGAGATGCCTGCACCGCTTTTAGCGCGGGTTCCAATACGATGGGCGTGCAACGGAGGGTAACGGGGCCTTGCAGGCGCATGGAACGTTTCCCCGTGAACGCCACCGAATCGTCCAGGGCGCTTTCCGAATTCCATGGGTCCAACAACCATCCCTTGGGCAGCGCTTTCCGTTGCGCCAACAACGTGGAGCCTTCGGGACAGGGAGACAGCGCGCCCGCCGTCTTATCCACTTCAAAATCGCCGTCCACGAACAGGGTGCTCGCCACAGGAACAAACGAAGCCTGTCCCGGCAGAATCCCGCAGGCGGTTTGCGCCGCATCCCCGCGCCGCGCGGGCCAGGGAAGCAATTCCGGACGAAAGCGCCCGCCCACCGTGACACACCGCAGCTTGTGATCGCTCCCGCCGAACAGAATATCGGTTTTCCCGTCTTGATCAACGTCGGTGAGGGTGGGCGGGAAAATCAGGCGCAGATCCGCGGAATAGTTCCACTTTACTTGCCCTTTGGCGTCCACGCAGTAAAGCGCATGATCCCCGCAGGCCGCCAGCACTTCGATCTGCCCGTCACCATCCACATCCCCCATCGTGGCGTTGATAGGCGCGGGTTGTTGCGCCGGGAACATCCACAACAGGGTCCCGTCTTCCGCAAACACATAAAGATGCCCCGCCATGTCCCCGCACATAATTTCCAAAACGTCATCCTGATTGATATCCCCCAAGGCAAGGGCGCTCCCGGTGTACGCGCCAACATCGCCCAATAAGGGCGTGGACCATTTGACGGTTCCGGTGGCGGCGTCCACCGCCCACAACAGCGCGTCATTCCGGGAGGCGCAATAAAGCACTCCTCCGCTTTTTGTGCGCGCAATCACGGGCGCACTGATGAAATCATCTCCCGTGAGCCGCTCCCAGCGAATCGCGCCATCCCCGTTGAGGCAAAACGGCCCCCAGGTTCCGCAGCCAAAAATTTCCGCCGCGCGATCCCCGTCAATGTCGGCGGCCGCCAACGGACACCGCACGGACCAAGGATGCTCCTGATCACCGCCTTTTGTGTGCCAGCGCATTGTCCCATCGGCGGCAAACGCGATAACCCCCCGGTCCTCCATCCCCAGTACAAATTCAGCCGCGCCATCGCCCTCCAAATCCGCCCATACGCCTCCGCCCCATTCCACCGGTCCTGCTTCCTTCCGCCAGCGTTCCAATCCGGTGCGCGCCTCGATGCAGCACACTTGCCCATCGGCGTTGCCCACCGCGAGGAGCCCGGACGCCGCATCCAGGGCGGCGGCGGAGATGAGCCGTTTGGTCCAATGCCCGTCATAGGCCCAGAGTTCACGGCCTTGGGCATCCAGACAGCGCACGCGGCGCGCTTCACTGTCGCAGAGAATGGTCTCAAGGCCCGGCGCGGGATGAACCTCGGCTACAAGCGGCGGGGCATAGAGATTGGAGGTTGCTTCATACACCCATTTCACCATGGGTTCTCCCGCCCCGGCGGCTCCCGAAAGAATTACACCAAGCACGGCCATCCACCCCATCGCGCCCGTGCATCCATACCGGTCAATTGAAGGCAAAGGGTTTCCTTTCATTCGAGCACAATGTTTCGTTTAAGATGGCAAAGCGCTTTGATGTAGAGAAGCGTATTGTGCAGATCAATGCCGTTGGTGGCCGCATCGGGCCGCTCCGCGCCGCTTAAATCCACATAAGGACGATCATCACCCGGGCCGCGCCCGGTGAAACCGTTGGCTACCGCGCCAGGCACCGCGCCCCGCGCCAGCCCGCCCGCGGCATACCGGTGATAATACGTGGGCAGGAATTTTCTGCCCGCCCCCTCCATCAGGCTGACACCGGCGGGATTATTGCCCAATACCCAGTTCAACTGGTTTAACACAAACTTCTTGTACTCTGGAATTGGGTTATAGCGATACGCCCGGGCCACCAGCAACGCCGCCTCAAGAATTTGCCGGGTATTCCCCTCCTGCTGAGCGCCGCCCGCGTCCGGCGGGCCAAAGAAAACGGTGTGCCCGTCGTGTTCGGGGGCGTATACGCCAAAAGGATTGTCCGCGCGCGCCAACAATGCCTGGACGCGTTCGCGCAAGGTCAATGCGAGATGAAAACTCTTGGGTTCCGGCGGATCAAACTCCGCGTCATACTCCTCGATGGCCTCCCCCCAAACAAGGTCCGGGGCGGGGAGGAGCGCCGTGGCCAACTCCCCATACGCCGCTTGATGCGTGGCGATATACAAGTCCGTGGCGGCGGAAAACTGCGCCGGGCCGCGCCGGTCACGGTCCAGCGCCCATTGCAGCCCGCGTGCCGCCGTTTCCCCATAGGCCGGCGTTTCCCCGAACAGCCGGGCCACCCGCGCCAGCGCGGCCGCCGCCAGGGACGGATCCTCCGTGCCATTCGGGTCCGGTTTGCGTTCATCCCCAGTCCCGGACTGATTGTCCGTTTCCTGATCCGGCGCTCCCCAATAGTCCGGGTTGCTCACAAGCCCCGCGCAAGCGCTTCCATCCGCCTTGGCGGACCGCAACAGGTACTCGGCGCCCCAAACCACCTCATCCCGGAACATGCGTTCCAGCGGTGTCTGGAGACCCAGCTTGTGCCGGACAATGGAATAGGCTGTGGCTAATTCCAGCGTATAATACGGGGTATTGAGCTTGCTGTAGTCCGAGCCTTCATGCCAGCCTCCCGCCAGGGAGCGCTCCCCCGAGGCATCATCCAGATGGCAGGGAAGGTGACTCCCCGCCACGTCGGCTCCACACCGGTGATACCGGAAACAGGTCAATGCCAGCGGGAGCGTAACCCGCCACAACAGATCCGGTTCCAGGGAAAAGGAGGGGCTTTGCACGGTGATGGCCCCCAACTTCACCTGGATCAGGTACGTGCCCGGTTCATTGAACGAGGAAAAATCGCCGCGCCAATAGTAATACCCCCAATCACTGTTGTTCGCACCTGTAATCCGGGTTCTCGATTCTAATATGCCCTTATGGGACTTTTCGGTGCCGATGACTTCATATTCGGCCTCGTCCACTTTGAAATTACACCACGCCGTGAACTGTTTGGGCGCGTTGAGTTCATAGCCCACCTGGTTCACCGCCACGCAGGCTTGCGGAATCAGGCGGAAGACCCCCATCATCTGGGCTTCATCCCAATACACCGGCGCGCCCGCCGTTTCCGAGGCGGTCAACACCATGCAAACAGAATGCGCTCCCAGCGGTGCCCGCGAGTTACCCGCCATAAACCGTTTCCATCCGGTCCCCAGGTCCGGCTGTTCCTTCAAGACCTCCTCCCGGAGCACGCCCTGTTTCCCCAGCCATCGAATTGACACACCCGCCGCACCGGCCCCTTGCCCCATCACACTGGCCGTGACCGCCACCAGTTCGGACGGAACAGGCACCGGGGCCGAAAGCAACACCACCGGTCCTGAAAACGGATTCACACGAACCGCGCTTGCCCCCGCCAATTTGGTCTCCGTATCCGGTGCACATCCATTTTCCACCGGAGGCTCCGGTGTCCAGCCCATCGGCATTTGGCCCTCGAACTGTTCAAATCCGCCATTCTCCAGCAGGGGCCGGGTATCCTCCAGCACCGCCGCTTCATTCTCCTGCGATATTCCTATCCCATTCACCCGGCCCAGTGTGGCGTGAACCATCGGCCAGGGAAGCAGGGATGGCACATACACCTTTCCCAGCCCCGCGCAGCGAAGTTCGTCATCCACATAGATCAGGTCCACCAGGCCATCCACATCACTGTCCACCGCCATGGGCGATACCCGCACCTCGCCATGAACCGGCCATGACGTCTTTAGTTCTCCCTCATCGGAAACCAGTAAAAGACGATTGCCGTCGCCCCCGGCCAGCACCTCCAAGGTCGTATCCGCATCCACATCCGCCACAATGGACGGCGAACGCACGGGGATTTCAGTGTAGACCCACAATACCTTCCCCTCCGAGCCAACCGCCGCTATTCCCGCTCCGGGAACCGTCACCACGATGTCCAGCATACTGTCCCGGTCGATATCACCCAGTGCAATATGAGGCTGAGATTGAGCGGTAATAAGGTCCACGGGGCATTTCCAAAGCAAATCCCCGACACCCGCATCGAACGACTCCAAGACCCCGGCGCCCGCACAATACACCCGGGGAATGCCATCCTGCCCCGGCCCTGCCACCGCCAAAGCCCCCGTCAGGGGCACCTCCGAAGCCGTTTGCCACAGTAGCTTTCCTTTCGCGTCCACACAAAAAACGCCTTGGGCATCCGCCGCGAACACCTCCATGCGCCGGTCTTCATCCACGTCATACACCGCGCCCGTCCGCATCAGCGTCAGGGGACGGCCCAATTCCGAGCCGTCAAACGTCCACAACACCGCATTACGCTCCGCAAAAACCAAAATGCCTTTGTCCCGCTGGAACACCATCAGGTTGTCTTGTCCGTCGCCATCGATATCGGCCCACGCCAGCCCGGCACAGGCGCCGCCCAACTCCTGCCGCCATACCTCGGCGCCCGACGTGGCGTCCAAACAGCTTACGATGCCTTTTTCCGAGGCCACCGCCACTGCCCGTTTTCCCGTGCGCAATACGGCGCTTACGGCCGGCGGGGTGATTATCCGGCTCATCAAGGGCGTTTTGGATTCCCAGACCAAACCGCCATGCGCGTTCAAACACCGGACAAGACCGTTATCCCCTCCGGCCACGATCACTTCAAGGCCCGGAGTCTCCAGCACATCCACCGCACAGGGGGAAACCTCAAGCGTTCCCAGCCCCCCATGCGACCATTGCACCACCGGTCCCGAGGCCATGGCGAGACCGCTGCACACCATGCTCACCGCCAAGATTCTCATCCATTCATACATCACCTATTCTCCTCACTCAGCCTGCTCCAGGGCTCATACCGCGATAGGGCCTGTTCTTGATTCGTATCCTCCCGTATCCTACTAAATTGACAGACTTTGGCACAAAGGCGCATAATGGCCCCACTTCGGTTTGAAGGGGTAAAACTACGCCCTGCAAGCCGGGGGACGGTCTTTTACCGTCTTTTATGCGGGAAGATCGGGATCTTTCTGGAAAAAGGTATAGGAAACGTGCTATAAGAACGACGCCGTTTGCCTGAAATGAGGCGTATCGGACGCGGGATCAACCGCGCAAGTGCAGTGGGCATATCCTCGATGCCCGGAACTAGGAATACCGTTCATGCTTCAAGCATTGTTGTACCCTAAAACCATCGCTGTCATTGGGGCCTCCCGGACCCCGGGCAAGGTCGGACACGCCATTCTCTCCAATCTCCTGAAAGCAGGATTTCAAGGCAGGATTATCCCTGTGAACCCCTCGGGGGATGAAGTGCTCGGCCTTCGATGCCACAAGGACCTCAGCGCGGTGGAAGGCCAGCTCGACCTCAGCATCATTGTGGTCCCCACGAAACTGGTGAAAGGCGCCATTGACGATTCCATCCATGCGGGCGCCAAGGCCATCACCGTCATTACGGCGGGCTTCAAGGAAGTCGGCGGGGAAGGGGCCGAACTCGAACGCGAAATCGCCGCCCTGTGCCAGGAAAAAGGCGTGCGGCTTCTGGGCCCGAATTGCCTGGGGCTCATCAATACCGAAAACAACATGAACGCCTCCTTCGCGTCGCAAATGCCCAAACCCGGCATCATTTCCGTAATCTCCCAATCCGGCGCTCTATGCACCGCCATTCTCGACTGGTCGGCCGGGCGGGGCGTCGGGCTGGCCAAGCTCGTCAGCATCGGCAACAAAGCGGACCTCTGTGAAACCGATCTGCTCCTCGCCCTGCGCGACGACGAACAGACCAAGGTCATTGCCTGTTACCTCGAAAGCATTACCATGGGCGACGAATTCATCAAGATTGCCGAATCCGTCAGCGCCATAAAACCTGTCGTTATCCTGAAAGCCGGCACCACGCAGGCCGGCGGAAAAGCCGCCTCCTCCCACACCGGAAGCCTGGCCGGGGCCGATATCGCCTATGGCGCCGCGTTCAAGCGCGCGGGAGTCGTGCGGGCCGATAATTTTGAAGCACTTTTCGACTACGCCACCGCGCTGGCCATGCAACCGTTGCCCAAGGGCGACCGCGTGGCCATCATCACCAACGCCGGCGGGCCCGGCATCATGGCCGCCGATGCCGTGGAAAATCTGGGCATGCAGGTCAAGCCCCTCGAATCCTCGATTTCCATGGCCTTGCGCCAAAAGCTGCCCCCGGCGGCCAGCGTGCACAATCCCATTGACGTTCTCGGCGACGCCGATCCCGAACGATACGCCATGGCCCTCAACGCCGCCCTCGATGACGAAACCGTGGACGGTGTTGTAGTGATACTCACTCCGCAAGCCATGTCACGTCCCGCGGAAACCGCCCACGCCATCATCTCATCCTTGCGCGGTGACAAGCCCGTCTTAGCGGCCTTCATGGGCGGGCAAGACGTAATGCCGGCCCGCGAAGAGTTCGTACAGGCCAACCTCCCCGACTATCCCGCGCCGGAACGCGCCGTGGCCGCGCTGAAATCCATGTGCGACTACGCCGCCTGGAAGCGCCGGCCCCCGCGCATTGTCACCCGCTTCCCGGTCAACCGGCGCCGCGTCGAACGCATCATCGCCCGCCAGACCCGCATGGGGCTCAAAGAAGTGGGCGAAGTCAACGCGAAAGAAATCCTGGCCGCCTATGATTTCGTGGTGCTGCCGGGCGAATTCGCCCGCAGCGCGGAAGAGGCCGTGACCATCGCGGACCGCGTCGGATATCCCGTCGCCATGAAGATCGTGTCGCCGGACGTCATTCATAAGTCGGATGTCGGCGGCGTAAAACTCAACCTGGCCAGCGCACAGCAGGTCCGCGACGCCTTCGACCTCATGATGCTCCGCATCGGACGCCGCCTCCCCAACGCCCGGTTGCAGGGCGTGTATGTGGAAATGATGGGCAAGCCCGGCCGCGAAGTCATCCTGGGCATGCACCGGGACCCGCAGTTCGGCCCCATGCTCATGTTCGGCCTGGGCGGCATCTTTGTCGAAGTCATGAAAGACGTCAGCTTCTACCTCGCCCCCATCACCAAGGAAGAAGCCATGCACATGTTGATGAACACCCGGTCCTACGCGTTGCTCAAAGGCGCACGCGGCCAGGGGCCGGTGGATTTGGAAGGAATTGCAGGCGCCTTGCAGCGCATCAGCCAGTTGGTGACCGATTTCCCCAACATCATTGAAATGGACATCAACCCGTTTATCGTCGGCGAAGTGGGTACTCCGCCGATTGTGGCCGATGCGCGCATGACCCTCGCTGGAGTGGAAGAAGACCATGACTGAGAAAAAAATCAGTTACGACCCGGAGTGGCAGCAAAAATACGCCGAGATGATTTCCACCGCCGAAGAGGCCGTGGCCGTCGTACAACCCGGCCAGCGCGTGTTTGTCGGCACGGGCTGCGCCCAGCCCGAGGCCCTCGTGCACGCCCTGGTCGCGCGTTCCAATCAATTGCGCGACACGGAAATCGTGCATCTGCTCACCATCGGGCAGGCCCCCTACGCCGAAAAGGAACTCGTCTCCCACTTTTCCGTGAACAGTTTCTTTATTGCCAACAATGTCCGCGACATCATTCAGGAAGGCATGGGCGACTACACCCCCATCTTCCTATCCGACATCCCCCGGCTCTTCAGTTCCGGACGCCTTCCCCTCGACGTCGCCCTCATCCAGGTAACCCCTCCCGATGAACGCGGCCTGTGCAGCTTCGGCGTTTCCGTGGACATCGTCCGCAGCGCCACGGAAAACGCGCGCGTGGTCATCGCGCAGGTCAACCCGCAGATGCCCCGCACCCTCGGCGACAGCATGATCCATATTTACGACATGGACTATCTCGTGCCCGTCGACATGCCCGTCATCGAAGTGCCGCCCCCCGAGCCCAGCCCCACCACCCGCGAAATCGGGGAATATGTCGCCGCCCTCGTCGAAGACGGCGCCACCATCGAATTGGGCATCGGCGAGATACCACAGGCGGTCCTGGAATTCTTGAAAGACAAAAAGGACCTCGGCATCCATACCGAGATGTTCACCGACGCCATCATTGACATGATCGAAGCGGGTGTGATCACCGGCGAACGCAAAACCCTGGACCGCAACAAAGTCGTCGCCAGCTTCTGCTTCGGCACCAAGCGATTGTACGATTACATTGACAATAATCCGGTCTTTTCATTCAACCCGACCGAGTATGTGAACGACCCCTTCGTGATCGCGCAACAGAACAAGATGGTCGCCATCAATGTGGCCCTGGAAGTCGATCTGACCGGGCAAGTGTGCGCGGATTCACTCGGGCAGCGCTTCTACTCCGGCATCGGCGGCCAGCTTGATTTCAGCCGCGGCGCGGCCCGATCCCAGGGCGGAAAACCCATCATCGCCATGCCCTCCACCGCACGCGGCGGCACCGTCTCCCGCATTGTGTGCCACCTCAGCCCCGGCGCGGGCGTGGTCACCACCCGCGGCGACGTCCACTACGTCGTCACCGAATACGGCGTGGCCTATCTCCACGGAAAGAGCGTCCAGGAACGCGCCCTCGCCCTCATGAGCATCGCGCATCCAAAATTCCGCGAACGCCTCCTGCGCCAGGCCATCGAGGCCAAATACGTGCGCGCCGACCTCGCCGACTTCAGCAACAAGATTGTCGTGGGGCCCAAAGACATCCGCACCACCTTCCTGCTCGATGACGGCACCCTGCTCACCATTCGCGCCGTCCATCCCACCGACGAACCCCGCGTCCGCGAACTGTTCTACTCCCTCTCGCAGGAATCCCTCTACACCCGGTTCATGAGCCGCATGAAATGGGTGCCCCGAAAGCAAATGCAGGAATTCGTCTACATTGACCACCGCACCGAAGTCTCCATCGTCGCCACCATCCCCGAATCCGACGGCGAAGACATCGTCGCCATGGGCGGCTACTATCTCGACCCGCGCACCAACCGCGCCGAAGTCGCCTTTGTCGTGCGCGACGATTTCCAGAGCCGCCACATCGGCGGATTCCTCCTCAAACACCTCACCCGCATCGCCCGCCGAAACGGCATCGCGGGATTCACCGCCGAAGTGCTGGACGTCAACAAATCCATGCAATCCGTGTTTCAAAACAGCGGTCTCAAGGTCCGCAGCCGCCTGCGCCAGGGCGTCTACAGCTACGACCTCGACTTCGAGTAATTTCCTCACGCCAACAAAAAAAACGCGTCCGGATCATAACGGCCCGGACGTGTTCTTCGTTCTCAGCCCAGTTCCGCGAGCGTCCCGCTTTCGCGCGCGGGGGAATCCAGATAAAACACATGCCCCACCGGAACCCCCAACACTCGCGCTATGCGCAGGCTCACATACACCGAAGGATTCAACCGGCCTTTCTCGATGGCGAGAATGGTTTGACGCGTCACCGCCACTTCCTCCGCCAAGTCCGACTGGCGCAGGCGCTGTTGTTGCCGGAATTCCCGAACCCGGTTCTTTAAGATGAGTCCATTAGGCATGGATCAATTTTAATATGAAAACGGCGCATTTGTCAAGAGTTAATAAGCCCGCACAACGCCTCCCGAAAACGCTTGAACCCACCCGTCAAACTCCGCTATACTGCGCTGTTTCCCAGGGTATTACGCCAACCCCCGAAACAAGCACGTGGTTTTTTGGGTCTAGTTCCTGATTGGGCAATGAAACAAGGTTGATTCTGTGGCTAACATGCACTGCGGCATAGACTTCGGCACCACCAACTCGAGCGTGGCCATCGCCGGAAGCCAGGGAGTGCGGGTTCTCGAACTCGATCCCCTAAACGACGCCCCCGCCTCGTTGCCCTCGCTTCTCTACATTACCCGGGAAGGGGAACCTATTGTGGGCCGCGCCGCCGCCACCGCCTTCATCGAACGCAACGTGGACCGGGAAGTACTCCTGCGCCAAGTGGACCTCGGCATCGCCATCGAAGCCTATGTGGGTTCGGAACCCGACAAGAGCGAGACGTACCGCCCAGGCGTCGTGGACCCCAACCTCCGCGAAGCGGTCCGCGCCCGCGCCGTCATCGAAGTGAACTCCCCCGGACGCCTGTTCCAATCCTTGAAAACGCTGCTGCGTCACAGCGGGTTCCGGGGCACCGAGGTTTTCGGCACCACGTACCAGATCGAAGAATTGGTGGCCATCCTCCTGAAACGTCTCAAAAACGCCGCCGACGAGGCCGTGGGCGAATCCGTGGAACGGGTGGTGATGGGCCGCCCCGTGCGGTTCTCCGAGCGCGCCGACGAAAACGAGATCGCCGAACGCCGCCTGTACAACGCCGCGCAGATCGCCGGATTCAAAGACATTGTCTTTTTTTATGAACCCGTCGGCGCGTGTGTGGAATACGCCATGGCCACCAGCCAGCCCCAGCGGTTGATGGTGGTGGACATCGGCGGGGGCACCTGCGACGTGTGCATTATGGAATTCAGCGCCGCCCAAGACATCGCCGAACGCCTGGCCAAGAGCAAAATCCTCAGCGTGGCCGGCGTTCCCGTGGCCGGCGACGCCATAGACCGTGAAATCATTCGCGACAAACTCTTCCCGCTCTTCGGCAGCCGCGCCCGCTACGGCCCCTCCCAACTGCCCATGCCGCAGTACCTCTATAACAATATTCTGGATTGGCAGAACCTCTACAAACTGAACAACGAAGAAACCATCAACTGGCTGTTGGCCGCCGAAGCGTCCTGCACGTATCCCGAGGGGTTGCGCGCGTTGCGCCTTTTGATCCAGCGCAACTACGGCTACCCCGTGGCGCGCGAGGTGGAGGCCGCCAAAAAACGGCTCTCCTCCCTGCAACAAACCGATATTGATTTTCAGATGGACGCCCTGCACATCCAGGAACGCCTCGAACGCACCGAATTCGCGCATATTATCGAGCACACGCTGGAAAAGATGCTTCAGAGCATCGAAGAAGCGGAACGGCTGGCGGGCCTGGCGCCCGGGGACATTGATTTCGTCCTCACCACCGGCGGCACCAGCCTCATCCCCGCCATCCGCGCCATGCTCAATGACCGCTACGGCGAAGACCGCATCAAGCAACGCGACACCTTCACCAGCGTCGCCACCGGCCTCGCCATTGTCGCGCAATTCTCCTAATTCCCCCCTGCCGTGCTATGCTCGTGTAAAAAGTGCTTTGCCCCATGATATACCGCATACTCGATATCGGCTTCTTCCTCTTCCATTCCGCGTTTATTCTTTTCATCCTCACGGGTTGGGCCTGGAAACGAGCCCAGCGCTTCCATCTCGCCGCATGCCTCCTCACCGCCTTCTCCTGGTTCGTGCTCGGCCTCCACTATGGTTTCGGCTATTGCCCCTTCACGGATTGGCACTGGACCGTGCGCGAACATCTCGGCCACACCAACATGCCCCAATCCTACATCAAATTCCTTCTCGACACCCCAACTGGCCTCGATACCTCCGCCTTCTGGGTCGATACCGCCACCGTGGTTGTCTTCTTTTTGGTGTTGATGACATCCCTTTGGATAAACCTCCGGCCGCTCGCCAATTCCCGGGAAGAAGACCGGTGAAAAGGAACGAAGGGGCCTTCGTGGTCACAGGCCGCTTTACGAGGCACCGGCCCCGGGTTTCAGCATCAGATCAACCGCTTCACGCGTAAGCGCCGCGTGGCGGGCCTAAGGATTTTTATATAAGCGAAAAGGTCTGTGGAGAAATTTTTGTTTTTTTCTGTTGACATTTTCCCCGTATAGGGATACAGTAGTGCATGCGTTGATAGTCCGTGCGGGGCACGCATGCCCTTTCCAGCACGGTGGAAGTTTGAAGCGGCGGTAACCTTAGGTGGATGCGTTGTCATGCGAAATTCACACCTTTGTTTCATGGGCGTTGTGGCGTTTATCCCTGTTTTCGCGGACGAGGCCATTGTCCAAATGGACGAGGACGATAACGTGTCCGCGGCTATCTTGGACCTTATACTACGAACGCAAAACAAGTGTACATAGAAAATTACACATAAATTCTAACAGCGTATCTTAAATTGGGAGAAGACTTAATGCATCACTTAATTACAGTTTCAAAACCCAATAAAATTACAAAGCCTTTGTTGCAAGAAATCACAGAATACCACAGCCTTAAGAGTTTTGTATCCCATTGGTATCAAGTCTTGTTTTTTGATGAACCTATATCAAAACTCGCGCGGTAGTCAGAGATAAAAGAACAGAAAGGTATAGTTTATGTTCTCTACTAGCAGGAGAGTTATTTCAAGTGCACTAATACCGTCAAAAGCGGTGATTTTTCGGAGTCCTTGGGATATATTTTGCGATTGGGTTGAACAATATCCTTGGATTCTCAGGCCGTTTCTTTTTATTTATTGGTTAATTATATTCCCTTGGAATGATCACCGTACCGAGTAAATTATGTTATGAAACAACATTGTGTGAAAATCTCAAAGCATAGGCATGTGCCTATGAAGGCAGCTTCATTTCAATCTAAACAAGAAATATATCAGAATTTCCCTGAGCCATGCCGAACCTTGCTCTTGATAAAGTTTGATATATTGGGGGGGCATTATGACGGCATTGAGACGTGAAATCGCAACAGAAAGCGTATATAAAGAAAATGAATGAACACTTCCAAGAAATTACGTTGCAGCGCAACGTCCCTGCAAGGGCAGACACATTACTGGATCCGAAAATGGTCTATATTGCTTATTTAATCACTCATCCGGTATATGTTTTTCTTCACCCTTGTACTGTTACCCATACATTAAAAGGATTTTCATCTGGTGAGACACCACCGTACGAATGGTGAATTATTTTGCCCCATAAAAACCCAAACGGTGTTATTGTCAGTCAACAAAGCATTATCAGGCACAATCAAACATAAATGGAGAATGGCCATGAAAAGTCATCATTGCATACCACTATCGGCGACCGTTGATCCGTATGAAAAAACAATATCCGCGCCATTAGTCTTATGTGCATCTATGTATGATGATTGTGAAAGTAATCGCTATATTCAGAAAAGACATGCGTCCCAATACTTTCTTGATTTTCTGGGAGAATAAACATGATAAAACATCACTGCAAGCCCCTCACAGCAATGATTGATCCTTTGGAGAAAGATGGCAATTTTGTGCAACATATACCATTGAGTATCAGAATGTTATTAGCAATTATGCTGTATTTTGAGAGTCTCTTCCCTGAAAAAAAATGATTGCTTTCCTCATTCGTGAAAACAATGCTTGGCGAATCACACCCCCTTTCTATGTGGTATTTGCGCACATATGCGGATACACACGGCTATAAATATATATATATGCTTTAGATTTTGCTCACGCTGGTCTTATGTATATGGAAACTTTTACCGGTATAAGTGATGTCGGACTCAACGGACGTCATCTCTGGCTAAGAGGTAAACTCTATCGAATGACCTCTTTAGTAGCACCACCTGATGGTTCGTTAATAATTAGAAATGGTGTTGGCAATGTGATTGGATTTTTGAATAGTTATACTGAAGTGATCCCCAAAAACTGGACAGTTATCATGGTGTGTTATTACGGGTTAA
>CAYYRW010000024.1:0-69812 GCA_964474205.1 uncultured Nitrospirales bacterium
GCACTTGGACATCTCCCGGAGCCGGAGGTGACCCATAAATTCTAACGAAGAGGCTCTTTAAAGATTCTGCATCAACATAATGGATATGGCATTCATCATATGTGCGCGTAGCCTGTATATCATCCTGTAACTTTTTTGCAAGTCCAATGACATGCTGGTTATCGCGCCATTTTCCCATCGCAACATAATACAAGCGGACAGTAGGGTTTTTCTCCCATATTACAACTACATCATCACTCAATAAATAATCTTTTATTTCTAATCTTTTTTTGACTTTATCATTAGCTGGCAAAAAATGCTCCTCTGATAAAAAATCACGTACGCCTGCGGCGAATTTATTGAACTCGCCAGAATCAAACTTGCTTTTATATTTGGATTGTATGAAAATAAACTCGACAGTAGCTCTATTACAGCGATCAAGGATATCTGTAATATCTTGTATATTTGTCAAAAGTAATCCATTCAATTTTACAGCAATACCATCAATCCCCATATCATCGCTACCGCCAACCGAAACACTCTCTAGTAAATCACTATCAGCAGCAAAGGCATCTGGCTGATGCGTAGAAAGAATCGCGTGGTTAACAAATTTTTCAAATGCTATACCATCATCGACATCATTTAGTTCATATGCATCTCTGAACCGCTTGAATCTTGCATTTATAATTGGTTCAACATTCATGGCAAGTTCTCCTCTCCTAAAATTACTCACCGTTACTCTATTGTAATGCATTGCCACTCAGTGCATGCTTTGTATAATGTAACACTGATTGGAGTTCTAGAACAAATAAAATAGTTTCCAAGTTATGCTAAAGAATGTGCTTGTCTCCGAAGCTGTGCTTTGCAATACTTATTGTGTTTACCATGAGAGTAAATCAATGTCCGTCACTCCAGGGAAACCGGGAGCAGTTACGAATGGCACTTGATCAAGGCTAACACATCCTAATTACTAGGTTTGCGCTTTACGACGCCTTAGGTGGTGTTTTCAAATATTCGCAGGGGAATCTAAGAATCATGGTAACTCGTTTTATAAAAAAGTGAATCGCCCACCTGGATTGAATCCGGAGATTTTCCTCGTTTCGCGTTTGCCGTTTCACATTTGCTCCACCACTTTCCCAAACCCTACACCCTACACCCCAAACCATATTATTCCCAATCGTCAATCACCAATTCGCAATCGCCAAGCCCTCAGATCGGTTTCATCATAACGACGGCGCTTTCGCCGGTCTTGGTGTAGTAGCCGCGGCGGAGGCCAACATGTTGGAATCCGAGTTGTTCGTAGAGATGGCGGGCGGCGTCATTGCTTTCTCGGACCTCGAGACGCATCGAGGCGGCCCCCAGTGTCTTGGCGCGGCGCAGGAGGTAGCGCATGATGCGGGCGCCAATGCCGCGCCTGCGATAGAGTTTGGCCACGGTGACTTTGGTGATGTGGGCCTCGTCGAGCAAGAGCCAGAATCCGCCGTAGCCCACGATCCGGTTATGCAGGGTGGCCACGTAAAAATAGGCGGCGCCGTTTTCGATTTCCTGCCGGAACATGCCCTGCGTCCAGGGGTCCGGATACGCTTCCTGCTCGATAACCATGAGTTGCGGGATGTGATCGGCGGCGAGGGGCGCCATGCGCAGGGGCGTGTGCTTCATCGGGCTCATGTGCTCAGGAGGAGGGCGTTGGGGCTTGCGCGGCCCGGTTGATTTCCGCTTGGGACGGGCGGATATAGTCCGGGGCCACGCACTCCGGATCGGTGGAGACACCGAGGGCCAGCAAATGAAAGGCTTCTTGCGCCACGCAGGAAGCACGGGGTACGGCGCAGGGGCCGGAAACAAACACGGCTTTCGGCAAACAGGCCCGAATCCGTTCCTCGTATACTGCCGCCCCATCGCCCAATACATGGACCGGCCCTGTCAACCCCGTAAGCAGATCTTCCACCGGGCACACGCGGTCCAGCGAGATTTTTTCGCGTTGGCCGGCGCGAAACCGGTACACCGCGCCATAGACCTCTTTCATGCGCGCATCGAGCATGGGGCAGACCGTGGCGTCGTAAAAGGCCCCCAAATGGGTCATGGCGTCAAGACTGGGCACGGCCACCAGCGGCAGATTCTTGGAATAGGCCAGCCCTTTCCAGGTGGAAGCGCCAATGCGCAATCCCGTGAATGAACCCGGGCCGACCGCAATGGCGAGCACATTAACATCATCGAGGGTGATGCAGGCTTCTTTCAAGGTCCAATCCACGGTTTCGATAAGCCGTTCGGAATGCAGCCGTTTGCAGTCCACCACATTCTCCGCCAAAATACGCATGGCGGGCTGCAAGCCCGGCATCCCTTCGCAGACGGCCACCGTGTTAATGCTGGTGCCCGTGTCCGCGGCGAGGAGAATGATGGGCTGCGCGGTCACTGTTCAACAGCTTCCGGCGTCCCCTCGCTGTTTGTTTCTTCAGTGGATTCTTCTCCGCTCACTTCTTCTTTCATCCGCTTTCCCGGACGGAAGGTCACGACACGGCGCTCCGGCACGGGCACTTGATCGCCGGTGCGCGGATTGCGTCCGATGCGGGAAGCGCGCGTCTTTACTTCAAAGACCCCAAAGTCGCGCAGTTCCCAGCGATGCCCCTCCGAGAGCGATTGCGCAATCGTGTCAAAGGTGCTCTCAATGATCTTTGCGACATCGCTTTGCGTCATACCCAGTTTGCTGGCCACTGTAATTACTAGTTCGCGTTTCGTCATAGTCACGGGAACGTTCCCTCCTTCCTGGGGCGGCGGACATATTGTCCACACAATCCGCTAACGAACCATTCCGACACCCTTCAGGGCATTATACGAACTCCCTGCGCCCCTTGCAAGTCCTTTTATTTAGGCACGTTATCGGCCCGCCAGGAGGGATTCGCGCATTGCATCCCGCCATTTTTCCAGGTATGCTGAAGGTGTTGTGCCCGTTGGGTCATTACGAAAAAAGGAAAAAACCATGGACATTTACGGTAAACAGCTTTCAATAAAACAGTTGCGGCAACGCATCGGAAACATGGATCAAGTAGCGGGCATTCGCATGGCCCAACTTGATGACGGGCTGGAGCGTCCCGCACGCGCCGCCTTCTTTCGCACGGGCGGCGGCCTGGAACTCACCGTGCTGCCCGACCGGTGCCTCGATATTGCGGCGGCGTATTTCCAGGGAAAAGCCATGGGTTGGCGATGCGTCACCGGCGATGTTGCCCCGCAATACTACGAGGCGGAGGGCATCCGCTGGCTGCGGAGTTATTTCGGCGGACTGCTCACGACATGCGGGCTGATGAATGTCGGCGGCCCCGCGCCCGACAGCGCGGTATCCGGGGTTGGCCTTCACGGGCGCATCAGCAACATGCCCGCGCGCAATGTGAAGGTGACGCAGGAATGGCAGGGGAACGACTATGTGCTCAGCGTGACCGGCACGATGCGCGAAGCGGTGCTCTTCGGAGAAAACCTTTCCCTCACGCGAACGGTTTCGACGAAACTCGGCGAAAAGCGTTTTTGGATTCGGGATGTGCTCGTCAATGAAGGATTCCGGCCCGTGAAATACATGTTGCTCTATCACTGCAACATCGGATTCCCCGCGCTCGATGCTGGTTCGCGCATCATTTCCCCCAGCCGCCGGGTGGCCCCGCGCGACGCCATTGCCCAAGAGGGCGCGGCCCGCTGGAACCGGATGGACGCGCCCGTGCACGGGTACGCGGAAAAAGTGTACTTCCACGACATGGCCCCCGCGAAAGACGGTTCCGTTACGGTGGCCCTTGTCAACGACGGCTTCGCCAAGGGCGAAGGCTTCGGGGTGTATGTCAAGTTCAACAAAAAGGAATTGCCGCGTTTCACGGAATGGAAAATGATGGGCGAACAGGATTACGTCGTCGGACTCGAACCCTGCACGTGCGGCGTGGAAGGACGTCACACCGATGAATCGTTGAAATTGCTCCACACGCTGAAACCGGGCCAGAGTAAAACCGTTCACCTCGAATTCGGCCCCGTTACAGAGAACAGCGAGCTTCGCGCCATCGAAGCTGGATGCCGTGGCGTAAAAACAACCATCGTGGACAGTTACAAAGAGTTCGTACGGAAACCGAGATAACCGGATGTGAAAAAGTCGCTCACACGCAGAGAGTTTCTCGCCCTCAGTGCGGGAACCGCCACCCTCACCGCCGCTTGTGCCGGCAACACAGGCGGTGTAATGCGGCGGGACCGTCCGAATATCCTGTTGTTGATGGCGGATCAATTTCGTGGTGACTGCCTCAGCGCGGACGGCCACCCCGTGATCAAGACGCCCAATCTGGACCGCATCGCGACGGAAGGCATGCGGTTCTCCCGCGCCTATTCATGCACGCCCACCTGCACCCCCGCGCGCGCCGCGCTGCTGACCGGCCTCGGCCCCTGGCGCAACGGCATGCTGGGATACGGCCGTGTTGCTGAGCGTTATCCGATAGAAATGCCCCGCGTCTTGCGTGACGCCGGATACTACACGTGCGGCATTGGTAAAATGCATTTTCATCCCCAGCGCAATCCGCACGGGTTTCACCAGATGCTCTTGGATGAATCCGGGCGCGCGGAAACCCCGGACTTCCGCAGCGAGTACCGCGCCTGGTTTGCATCGGAAGCGCCCGGCCTCAATCCTGACGCCACCGGAATCGGCTGGAACGACTATACCGCCAAGCCCTATGCATTGCCGGAACGGCTGCATCCCACCCATTGGACCGGCAACACCGCCCTGCATTTTCTGCAAGACTACGCGCACGCCGAACCATTTTTCCTGAAGGTTTCGTTTGCACGCCCGCACAGCCCCTACGATCCGCCGGAGCGTTTCTGGCGTCAATTTGAAGACGCACCCATTCCACCTGCTTCCATCGGGAAATGGGCCTCGATGTATGCGCCGCGCAGCGGACCCGAATCCAGTATCTGGCACGGTGACCTCGGCGAAAAACAGGTGCGCCTCTCGCGGCAGGGATATTATGGCTCCATTGCCTTTGTGGACGAAGAAATTGGCCGCATCCTGGAAACCTTGGAGCAAAAAGGCTGGCTGGATAACACGCTCATTATTTTCACTGCGGATCACGGCGATATGACCGGCGACCATCACCTCTGGCGGAAATCGTATGCGTATGAGGCCTCCGCGCGCATTCCCATGCTGATGCGGTGGCCCGAGGGGTTGGTGAATGCGCCGCGCGGACAGGTCTGCGCGCGGCCCGTCGAATTGCGCGATGTATTGCCCACGTTTCTGGAAGCCGCCGCCGCGCCGGGCCAGGATCAACTCGAGGGACGCAGCCTGCTCGCCCTTGCCCGTGATATCCGTGCGGAGTGGCGGCCCTTCATCGATCTCGAACACGACATCTGCTACAACCCCTCCAATCACTGGAACGCCCTCACAGACGGCCGGCAAAAATATATCTTTCATGCGCGCGATGGGCACGAGCAACTCTTTGATCTCGAAAAAGACCCCCATGAGTTGAACGATCTGGCAGGCAGTCCCGATTCCGCCGCCGATGTGCGCACCTGGCGAAACCGGCTCATCGATCACCTTGCCGAACGCGGCGACGCCTTCGTGAAACACGGCCAACTCGCCCTGCGCCCCGAATCCTGCCTCTATTCACCCAACTACCCCGGGTGCTCCTGTCATCCAAAGCATAAAAGCGATGGGAAATAGGGCATATGTATGCGTTGATTAGCGCCAATTTTCTGGCCGGTGCAAGGTAAATCCGTCAGGTTTTACTATTTCATCCGGAAATTGAGAACTTTTTAACACACCATGCCCTATGGTAAACGAAGCATGCGCCGCTTTCTGTAATTCCCTGGAATGTCGTTCCGGAGGAAATGCGAGCACTATCCGTTTCTCGGGGCAAAACTTCCTGATCTTCATCACAGCGCCAACAAGATCGCTGTCCGCGGAAATAAGGAGCGCGGTATCGAAAGAATTCTGTAGTGCGTCCGAAACCATTTCCACAGCAATATTTACATCGGTCATTTTCTCACTGGGCACCTTATCCGCCCACCCACATCGAAGGCATGTGCGAGAATGCACCAAGTATTTTCCCAAAAATATCTCTACTTTCTTCTGTGTTTCCAACGCTTCAAGAAAAGCGTTCTGACGCAGGCGCTTGTCTTCCGGAGTACTCACACGTGCTGTAAAGTATTTGACGATAACAATCTGCTGATCGTGTCGAGATAATCGTTCACAGAGACGATATAGATTAATCCAATAAAGATGCTTCCACCCTTTGGCCCGAAGGCCAAAATACAAATTGAATCCATCTATATAGGCAATCACCCTTTTCATTAAAGAAGACCTGTTTTTCCTGATCTAAGCGCTTGCTTTCTTAATAATCTTGCGCTAAAATAAAAGCAGTAACCCCCCCGGAGATAGCATCTCCGGCCCGACGCTTCTCTTCGGAGAGGCGTTTCTTTTTTATCCATGTCTCTTATCCCCTAGTTGTTTTACACTAGTAAGAATATAGCATACCCATTTGGACCACCATTTTCAATACCCATTCTGATTGAAATAAAATCTGCCCATGAAGCATTGGTAAAGCAAAATTAAATCGAATAGACCGGTATAAATTGAGGGTACCGTGTTTTCGCATAATGGAATATCTCATCGATGAAATGAACGGCTGCCATGAAACCAACTCTTCAATTAGTAAGCTATATCGCCCCCGGTGCGCCGGCGACACGGCGTCTGGCGGAAGGAAATGAGCCATATCTGCGGCCGGAGATTGGGTTTACGCCGCGATGGTACCGTCGAGCGCTGGGGATCGATTTCGGCGCACGATGGCATGAGGATCCCGCGTACCGTGCAGAATCCATCGCTGCGATGCGCGCGGAATTGGATCGGCGGTTTCCGGGAATGGGTATTGGCATGGGGAATGGAACACACGATATTCTGACGGGGACCCATGGGGCATGCACCATCGCGGGAATCTTCGGATTACCGGTAGTGTATACGCCGGAACAGTGGCCCACCTGTGCGGGGCCGTATCTGGAGGAGGATGCCGCGGACGCGCTGGAGCCGCCCGATTTGGATACAAATCCGTTTTTCCAAGGGCTGATGTCGCAACTCGATTGGATAGCGGACCGGGAAGGGCGGCTTGAAGGATTTATAAATTGGCAGGGGGTACTGAATAATGCGCACCGGCTGCGGGGTGAAGCGCTGTTTATGGACCTGGCCGTGTGTCCGGAGCGGTGCCGGCGCCTGTTCGAGTGTGTCTGTACGACAATGATCGAAGCGGCGCGGCGGTTGCATGGGCGGCAACGGGACACCGGGGTGGAGGTGCGCTTTTTCACGGTAAGCAATTGCCTGGTGAACCTGATATCGCCCCAGTTGTACCGGGAGTTGCTATTGCCATTTGATCAGCGTATCGCGCATGAATTTGGATGTATCGGGGTGCATAATTGCGCCTGGAACGCCACGCCTTATCTTGATGCCTATGCGGAAATCCCCCATGTGGCGTATATTGACATGGGGCTGGATTCGGAGTTGGAGCGCGCGCGGGGGCTGTTTCCGCAGGCTCGCAGAGCGTTGATGTACACGCCCACGGACCTCCATACCAAGACCCGCGCGGAAATCCGGCGGGACGTGGACCGCATTGCGGAGCGGTATGGTCCGTGCGATGTGGTGGCGGCGGATATCGAAGCAGAGACGCCGGATGCGCGGGTGATCTTCTTCATTGAACAATGCCGGGAAATCAGTGCCGTTCAAAACAGTTCCCGTTATTGACAGATAACACAGGGTTGGTCTTCGCTGCCCCGGGTCAATATTCATCGCTTAATGGAACTTCTTCTTCTTGGTGGTGTTCTACCGAGTGGCGCGGGAAATAAGACGCGCCGAAATGACAGAGCAACACCAACAAGGAGATTGAACCATGAAAACGTGGACCGTGATAACCATGATGGTGGCGGCGGCGCTGATCGTTGCGGGATCGGCGGCGGCACAAGGCCCGCAGGGCAAACAAGGACATCCGGGCAAAGGATTGAAACAGCTTTTCCAGGAGGCCGACGCCAACAAAGACGGCAAGGCAACTTTTGAAGAAGTGAAGGCCGTGCGTCCCGGCATGACCCAGGAACGGTACAGCCGGTTGGATCGGAATCATGATTCCGTGTTGACGCAGGAAGACGCCACGCTTGGACGAAGACAATTCATGATGAAAATGAAACAGGCCGACGCCAACGGCGATGGGAAAACCTCCCTTGAAGAAGCCAAAGCAGCTTGCCCGAAGATGGATGAGGCGTTGTTCAACCGTCTGGACCGCAATCATGACGGCGCGTTGAACCAAGAAGACCGCCCCGCGAACGGCCCCGGAAAACAGGGGCAAATGCGTGGAAAGGGCGCTGGAAAGGGCGCATGTGCGATGGGGGGCGGCCAAGGCAAACATCAAATGCGCGGAAAAGGCGCATGCGGCCAAGGCCAAGGTCAAGGCGTCCAGGCGCAACGCCAGCAACGCCGTCAGGAATGGCGGAACAAAATGCAACAGGCCGATACCGACAAGGATGGCAACATCACCTATGCGGAAATCAAGGCGGTGTGTCCGAACATGACGGAAGATCGTTTCAAGAACCGGGACCGCAACGGGGATGGCGCGTTAAGCCCGGAAGACCGCAAATCGAAAAACTGATAACAGACCAAGATTCATTCAGGGATGGCTGGCGGATTATGCCAGCCATCCTGTCATTTCCGCCAATTGAACCGAATACGCCTGAAAATGCCCCCACGAAATATCCGAGGGCACGCCGTGGTCGCACGACGGAATATAACCGCCTCCCCCGAGCACCGGGCGGACGCGTTCGAGTTCGCGCCGAAGAACCTCCCCCCCCGCCGCTATCGCCCGCTTGTCAATTCCGCCCCGGAACGACAGTTTTTTCCCAAATTCGGCGCGGAACGCGTTGATGTCGTTGCCCGCCGCCACCTCGAGCGGATCCACACAGTTGATACCCCACTTCATCCACACCGGAATCAGCAATCCGATATGCCCATCGGAATCAATGCCAAAAAGCTCCACCCCGGCGGCGCGCGCCAGATCAATCCATTGCCGGTAACACGGACCGCAAAAGTGCTCCGTCATCGCCGGCGAGATCATGGGGTGTTCCTTGTAACACATGTCCTCGGAAAAATGCACCATGTCCGGCGTAACATGCGCCAAAACAGCCCCCATCACGTCCGAACAGAAATCCCGCCAGAACAACGCCATCGCCTCGATCAAATCCGGTTGTTCCAACATGAGCGTACACAGATTCTCCATCCCGCAAAACTCGCGCAACTGCCAGAACGGCCCGTTAAACGATAGGATAACCGGGTACTCCCGGTCCCGCAATTGCGCGCAACGCGCCTCGAAGTCCGCGGGAAAACGTGCGGGATCCCTGGCGTCAAACCGCCAGCGGATGCGCTCTTCCCAATCTTTCCATGACTGCACGGGAAAGCGGTGCCATTTGCGCGTGACAAAATCGCGCGGCGCGCGGATATAGGTATAGTCGAACGCATCCGAAATTTCCGTGATCGCCCCCATCCAGTCCTGGACGATATAGTGCCCGTCCTTGTGTTCCAGCACCTTCTCCTCGAATTTCGGATTCATCTGGAACGACACGCCAAGCTCGATAAGGGGTTGTTTGGGCCGCCACGCCGCGGGCGCCAGGCCGCGCTCCGCGCGTTTCCTGTCCAACAACTGAAATAGGGTTTCCGCCCACGCGCCCTTCAGACCCTGCCGCTCCCAGGCGCGCACTGTGGATTCGCGAGGCGCTCCCGGCTCAAAGGGAAACCGGTCCGGTGCCCCGAACAACAATGTTTCCAGAAATTGTTCACGCGGGTTCATGGCGGTTTATTCCGGGGGCAGAATGCCCCGGAGGCGGTATTCCGCAACGAGGTCGTACAGTTTTGATTTGCTGATGCCCAGCAGCTTCGCCGCCTCCACCACATGACCGCCGCAATAGTCCAGCGTCTTGAGAACATGCCGCTGCTGCACCTCTTCGAGTGAAACCGGGCGCTCTTCCGTTTCCTGTGCGCTCACCGCCGCCTGTAAATCCTCCGCCGTAATGAATTCATGCGCGCTGAACGTCACCGCCGCCTCGATGCTGTTCTTCAACTCCCGGACATTCCCGGTCCACATCCGCCCCATCAGAAAATCCATCGCGTCGCCGGCGAAGCCCCGCAAGGGATGCTTGGACAAATACCGGGCCCCTTTCAAAAAATACGCCGCCAACTCCGGGATGTCCATTTTGCGGTCCCGCAACGGCGGAATGCGTATCTCCACCGTCCGCAGCCGGTGATACAGGTCCCGCCGGAATTCCGGATGCTTCAACCCATCGGAAATATCCTTGTTGGTCGCGGAGACCACGCGGAAATCCACCCCAAATTCTTCTTTGCCCCCGACCCGCCGGATTTTTTTCGTCTCGATTGCCCGCAGAATGCGCGCCTGGCTGGCCGTGCTCAAGTCCCCCACCTCATCCAGAAACAACGTGCCGCCGTTGCTTTGTTCGATCAGCCCGATGTGCCGCTCATGCGCCCCCGTGAACGCCCCCTTTTCATAGCCGAACAGTTCGCTCTCGATTAAGTCCGCCGGTATCGCCGCGCAGTTCACCGTGATGATCGGCCCCTGCGCCCGCCCGGACAATTCGTGAATCAAATGCGCCACCAACTCCTTCCCCGTGCCGGTTTCACCAATAATCAGCACCGGGGCCGGCGACTGCGCCACTTTCGCCGCCTGTTCCCGGAGCTTGCGCATCCCCGGGCTCTCCCCAATCAACGCCAGTGATTGCTTCTGCTTCGCGCGCAGCCATTCCACCTCCAGTTCCAATCCATTCAGTTTCTCAATCGCCCCGAAAAACGGCGCCGCCGCGTGCGCCAGCGCGATCAGAAAGTGCAGGTCCTTCTCATCATAGGGCTTTTCCGGATCATCCGCCTGCAAGGCCATCACGCCAATACGGTGCGCACCGAAAAATACCGGCGCGATAAGCGCCGCCGGCGCCCCCGCCCGCCCCCGGCTCCCCGGGCGTTCCGGCACCAATAATCCATGCAATTCCTCCAGCGATTTCCGCATCGCGTCCTCCGGGGGGGCCGCCGCCGGCGCCGACGAGACCCGCCGGGCGATGCGAAAATCCAGTGTTTCTCCCGCCGCATCCGCCAGCGCCAGCCAAAAACACCCCGGGCGCAACCGATCCGCAATCACTTGATCGAGGGTCTCAATCAGCATGTCCACCGACGTGGCATGGCTGAAGGCCCGCCCGACCCGGAACAATTGCAGCGCATCCGACACCGTGAAGCCGCTCTTCTCAAAATCTTTCAACGCGCTGCTGCTCAGAAAAACCACTTCTCCTTCGGAAAGCGTCACCGTCGTGTTGCCGCTTGTTACATGCGGCGATCCGGACATGCGGGAACTCCCGAAGGTCAAGACAAACGTCACCTGCCCCACATTGATTTCGTCCCCGGCCTGAAGCACACATTCCTGCACCTGCTTCCCGTTGACCAGTGTGAAATTGCGGCTGCCCAAATCCCGCAAATGAACTTCCTCCCCCACCAGCATGATCTCGCAATGATGCCGCGACACCAGCGGGTCCGCTATCCGTAGATCACACCCTTTTTCCCGCCCGATGATCAACGGCTTTTCGGTTATCGCCCAACTCGTTCCTTTGCCCGATTCCGTTTTCGTCTTGATTCTGTATGCTGCCGCCATCCCTATAGTCTCCACATCCGTCCACCCAAGGTACACCGTTGCATTTTACAGGAAATGCCCCGGCCAGCGCGCGGTTGCCAACCGGGGCGGAAGGTTCCCCTAAGAGGATGCGGTTAAACATCCATAAAGACCATCATTCCGGCGCCTGCAGGGGCTCATCCCCCACCCATCTTCGCAATAGAGCTTCGTTAATGCCCACGCATTGCGCCGCGCGCGCCACATCGCCGCCCGTCACGTCCACAATCTGCCGCGCAAGACCCCCTATGTTTTCCATACAACGCTCCTCCCGGAGAACCATGCCACCCATTGTCCGCATGTCTTTTACTTCGCTCTCCTCAACCTGCGGAATCGCTTCCGCGCTTTGTACTCCTGACGGTTCCATCTTTCACTACACTCCTATACACCCTTCCTTTCGAATAGCAACACGCGTGCCAAGCTAGGCGGATCAAACTAATTCCAACATAACCCTCTAATTCACAGTCACTTACCACGTCTCGCGAAAACGGGAAGAATGTCCGCCAGCGCCTCGCCCCGTTCCATTTTCCATATTCTGGAATTATTTTTTCCAAATTTTGGAAAACTCTTTCCGGAATCTTGCGAACTCCCGATGCTTTTCATCATACTCTCACCGCATTACACGACACATAAAGAGAGTAACACCATGACCTCAAAAGAACGTGTATTAACGGCCGCCGCCCACCACCCTCCCGACCGTGTTCCCATTCAAATCTACCTGACCCCCGAGATCGAGCAACGGCTCCTGGAACATTTCGGATTTCAGGAACCCGAACAACTGCTGGTGAAGCTGAGCGTTGATCTGCGAACGGTCAGCCCCCTCTATACGGGCTCAATGCCCCCCATCCCCGAAGGATGCGACAAGGTGGATATCTGGGGAACGGGCTACGTGCTGTTTGACCATGGCCAGGGCGGCGCTTATGAAGAACCCCGTTATTGCCCCCTCGCGGCCCTTCACACGCTGGACGACGTCAACGCCTATCCCTGGCCCAGCCCGGATGACTACGATTACGCGGGGGTCGAAGCGCAATGCGAGGCCCTCAAGGATTACGCCCTTTGCACGGGAGGCGCCGGCACACCCGACATCGTCAACGGCGTCAGCCGGTGCCGCGGCATGGAACAGGTCATCATGGACATTGTCACCCAGGACCCCGTGGGGGTTGCCATCATAGACAAGCGCTGTGACTTCCTGTATGAAAGAACCCGGCGGACCCTCGAAGCCGGCAAAGGAAAATTCGATATTCTCTGCCTCGGCGAAGACACCGGAAACCAGCTTGGCCCCATGTTTTCTTTCGAGGTGTTCGACGCCTTTTTCCGGCCCCGCCTGAAACGCTTCATTGATCTGGCCCACGCATTCAACTGCAAGGCCATGCTCCATTCTTGCGGCAACACCCGCCGCCTCCAACCCCGGTTCATCGAAATGGGCCTCGATATCCTCGACGCCATGCAGCCCGAACCCCCAGGCATGAACCCTGAAGAACTCCAGGCGGAAAACGGCGCCCGCCTCACCTTCTGCGGGCTTATCAGCACCCAGAAAACCCTCCCCTTCGGCACGGTCGAGGAATGCCGGGCCGAGGCCCGCCACCGCTTGAATCTGTTCAAAAACGGTGGCTACATCTTCTCCCCCGCCCATTGCATCCAGGCCGACACCCCCCTCGAAAACGCCCTCGCCATTTACGAGGAAGCCCTGGGCTTGCCCCCAGGCTCCCTGATTCACCCCAACCCCCATTAACCCATAAGGAACGCACGAAATGGGACGATTCGCCTTTATGATGCGCCTGAAAGATGAAAGCGTGATCAAAGAATATGAACGGCTGCACGTGGACATCGGGGATGCCGTCCGCGCCGCCCACACCCGCGCCGGCTTCCGAAACTACTCCATCTACCGCGCCGGCCTCGACCTCTTCGGCTACTACGAAGCCGACGACCCCGCCGGATGCCTCACCCGCATCGAACACGAACCCATCATGAAAGAATGGTGGGCCAAAACCAATCCCCTCATGCAGACCCAGGGCGAAAAGCCGCTCTTCAAACCCATCCCCGAAGTCTTTCATATGGATTAACCCAATACGTCTTGCCGGACACCCCCTTGGTTCACCCAATCCCCGTGTTTATCCACGAAGTGGATGAATAACTCAGCCCAGCGGTTGCGCTTCGCTACCCTGGGTAAACACGCCCTCCTAAATACTTTCTCTGAAAGAGATAAATAAGGCTCTCCATCATTTGCCGTGTTTCTGAGGAGGCCCCCACGCCCAAGCAACCCCGGCATAGTGCCACCCCCTGGTCCTCGCAACTCGTCCATCTGTAAAAAAGGCCGTAAAAAAGTATTGACAAATGGAATCAAATGCTGTACCCATAGATATAAACGGGTGTTCATAGGAGGGCACCTGCGCTAAACGTTGGGGTTTGTTTAACCGAAAGGAGAATCGTATGAAGAAAGTGTGTGTGGTACTGGTTGTTGCAGGAATGGTGTTGGCTATTGCGGCGTTGTCTGGATGCACCACCGTGGGCGGCGCACGGCCTTTCGCGATGGGTTCTTTTTACGCCAACTACAGTTCCACGATCGACACCGACTTTGACAACACGGATTTGGGCTCGAAAGTGGGCACCGCCGAAGCCACCAGCATCCTCGGCGTCGTGGCCACCGGTGATTGCAGCGCCGCCGCCGCCGCCAAGGCCGGGGGCATCAAAGTCATCAAGCACGCTGACTGCAAGGTATACAACCTGCTGGGCATCATCTCGAAAGTCACCATGGTCGTCTACGGCGACTAATCCACCTGAGAACCTCCATGCCTGTCCCCGCCTTCAACCGCGGGGACAGGTTCTTTTTTAGTGCACGAGGGGCCTCCAACAGGCCGGCGCGCGCGCCGATTAGGTCTGTTTCGGGGTACCCGATGAAGGCCGGATGGCATGAAAATGCGGAAGCATATTCCGTGCCTGAATTTCACCCAATTTATGAATAAAAAAGGCGTTTTTTCACTTGCGTAAATTCAATCGAGGTGATAGAATCACTATGAGAGTTGAAGCGGCAAAGCGGGCGGAGCGCGACGATAAACAACTAAACCCTGTGAATTGTCGGCTTGGAACGCCGGCGTAAAAAACCAATGCCCCCGCTTGCCGGCCTTACACTCCACTCGGCGGCGTTGGCTGCAAAGAGCGCGCCGCGAGGAGCGGTGAGTTGAGCTTTCCGTGCATCGCGCCGGTCCTGGAAGAGGACGCAACGCGGCCGTGACAAGAAGCACGGCACGCACGCGCGGAGGAAAGCCGGGAAAACTCCCGCGGGTAGTTGGCGGAAGTTGCGTAGCGAGAGGTTTTGAGACGGTCCTTTAAGGACCATATTGGGCCACGTGAAGTGCCCAGACCTAACCAGCGAAACCTTCCCGACGCAGCTTCCGCCGATCTATTTCCATCCAGCCTCGTCACGGCGAAATACATTCTATTGTACCTGTGATAAACAGTCTATTTGACGAGGCATACACGAAGGCAGTAGTCTGGTAGTATGGCGTCTAAAACAAACGAGAAAACACGAAACACACAACGTTATGGGGCGGCGGAGCTTTATGGAAGAGCCATAACCTCACTAACCCCAGGGGAAATGAAACATTTAATCACCTCGAAGACGAGGTCTGTCGCCTGCCCTTTTAAGACAAATGGCGGTCTGTGCCACAAGGCTGGCGGGGTGTGTTCCTTAGCCCTTTATGAACGTTCAAGTTCGGGTACAGTTCAGATTATAGGGATGCCAGTGACAACCTGTCCGTCCCGATTTTTAGAAACGAATGAGGTGTTTCGATGGGTGGGTGAAACACTTTTGGCAACACCGGTTCCAAAAGTGGTATCTGAAGTTCCATTTCTTATGTCGGAAACAAGTGCGGACACCTGTAAAGAAGCCGAGGTTGGGCGCATCGATAATGTGTTGGTGAATCCCGATATGGATAGCATTCATTGGTGTGCGCTGGAGATGCAGGCGGTATATTTTTCCGGGGCGAAGATGGAGGGGGATTTTGCCTTAATGCGAAACTGGAATGGCGCCGAACCGATTTTTCCTTTGAAGCATCGTCGTCCGGATTATCGCTCCTCTGGCCCCAAACGCCTTATGCCTCAACTCCAGATAAAAGTACCCACCCTTCGCCGTTGGGGCAAGAAAATGGCCGTGGTGGTGGACATTGCTTTTTGGAACTCACTCGGTGAAATGCGGCGTACTGGACACATCACAAATGCGGATATTGTGTGGTTTATCGTGGATTATGAAGGGCCTGAAAATGGACGTTACCGTTTGATTCCCCATGAATCCGTGTTTACCACTTTGGAAAATGCAGTCGAGGGTCTTACAGGAGGCACGCCTGTTTCGCTTGAACAGTTCGAGACCGCGATCCGCCGGAAACTTGAGCGTTCCGAAGCCAAGTAAGGTCTTTCCCCACGAGCAATTCCGTCATATGGGCATGGTGGGTGTTTTTCATGGTAATGGTCTGTACGTCAAAACCAAGTTTTCTGGACAATCCCCAAACATCTTTAGCGTCATCGTACGTCATTAACACATGACCAGCAACCTTGGACAGAAGAACGAACAACCTTTCGTGGTCAATCTGCCAATGGGGATACAATCTTCGTGCCGCCAGCGTATACGGCGGGTCGGCATAGAACACGGCATGTTCATCATCCGCATAGGCTTCAATAATCTCCATGCCATCGCCCTCGATGAAGGAAAAACGATTTTTCATGGCGTCTATGGCGCGAATGCGTCTGGCGAGGGTTTCAGGATACCATCGTGACGCTAGGCCACGGCCATTTTCTCCCGTTTTAACCAAACCGGCTCCGGGAGCCATGATCCCCCCGCGTTGCACACGGTTGCGAAGGATGGTGGAAAATGCTTTTTCTCGTTGCGTGGTTGCCGGGGAATTAAGCACCGCCAATACGTTCTTTTTTGTCAGGTCGAATTGTTCGATCCGTTGCGCCAACCACTCTGCCTGGCCTCCCAGCATGGTGCGCCATACGGCGGCGATATCCTCGTCTTTTTCCACCAGGACCACATGTTCCGTCAGATGTTCGAATCCCGCCGTCAATCCGACAATGCCCCCTCCGGCAAAAGGTTCTATGAGAACGGTTGGACGCGGAACCCGGCTTTGAAGCCATGTGCGGATGTAAGGAACCAGCCACGTTTTTCCCCCGGGATATCGAAATGGAGATCGCTGTGGAACCGCAGCTATGTTTATGGGTTCATCCAAGCGCACATCAGCGGCCGTCCGGTAAACTTCCTTGGCCTCTTTAGCGCACAACTCCTTCGTATCGAGTTCCTGGGCGTATTCAAGCACTTGCTGCGCCAGCGCCTTGGGTACCCGAACCACGGTAGTGGCGCCATTGCGCCATTTGGAAGTGAAGGTTGTAGAGGATCGTGCCATACAGCTATTATGCGCGGTCAGGGGGCATAAGTCAAGCCCGTGTTACAAGGGTGATCTTTTTCCCTGCTTTTACCGCAGAGATACCTTGCCAATGGCCGGTAAGACTATTAGTAGCAAAGCATGGTTAAGATTGGCATAATCACTCCCATGAAACTTCTCCAAAGAGATGAAAGGGCGATACATGTTGAACAAGACGTTGTGCGTGATAGGTGTTATGGGGGTGGTGTTCATAATGATGATGGCGGTTGCGGGCGCGGAGCCGACAGTTCAATTTTATGTGGCGCTGAATGGGAACGACGCATGGTCCGGTAAATTGCCCGATCCGAATGCGGAAAAGAATGATGGACCCTTCGCCACTCTGGAACAGGCGCGCAAGGCCGTTCGCTCCTTGAAACAAGCAGGGCTTCCCACGGGCGGGGTGCAGGTGCTGATGCGCGGCGGCTTGTATGCGCTGGACAAACCATTTGAACTCGGCGCGGAGGATTCCGGCACACCGGAAGCCCCGATAATGTACGGCGCGGCTCCAAACGAGGAAGTCCGGTTGGTTGGAGGCAAGGCGGTAAACACCTTTCAACCGGTAACGGACCCGGAGACCTTAAACCGTCTGGATGAATCGGCGCGGGGGCATGTCATGCAGGCGGATATGAAGGCGTTGGGGATTTCCGACTTTGGCTCGCCGGAAGGCGGCGGACTGGAGGTGTTCTTTCAAAATCAGCCCATGACAGTGTCGCGCTGGCCCAATGAAGGTTTCGTGAAGATCGTGGACATCGTGGAGAAGGATGGCCATCAGATACATGGCATTCCCGGAAGCACGGTGGGAAAATTTATTTATGAGGGCGACCGGCCCAAACGCTGGAAGAATGAAAAGGAAGGCTGGCTGCATGGGTATTGGTTCTGGGACTGGTCGGATCAGCGCCAGCGCATCGAATCCATAGACCCGGATAACTCCGTCATTGCCATACAGCCGCCCTATCACGGTTATGGCTACCGCAAAGGCCAGTGGTACTATGCGTTTAATCTCTTGTGCGAATTGGACACTCCGGGCGAGTGGTACTTGGACCGTGAAACCGGCATGCTCTATTTCTGGCCGCCGTCTCCCCTCCGAGACGGTGATGTGGTGGTTTCCGTACTTCCCTCCCTGCTGACCATAAAAGACGTTTCTCATGTCGCCATTCAAGCATTGACCCTCGAAGCGGCGCGCGGCACCGCCGTCAGCATCTCCGGAGGCGCCAAAGTCTGCATCGGCGGATGCATCCTTAGGAATATCGGGGGAAACGCCATCAGTGTGGCGGACGGCACAAAACATCGGGTTGCGGGTTGCGATATTTATAACATGGGCGGGGGCGGCATCAGCCTTTCCGGCGGCAACCTCGCCACGCTTACCCCCGCGGAACATAGTGCGGAGAACAATCACATCCATCACTATGGCCGTTGGCGCCGCATGTATCAATCCGCCATCGCCCTGAACGGCGTGGGCAACCGCGCCGCAAACAATCTCATTCACGACGCACCCCATATCGCCATTGTGTTCGGCGGCAACGATCATGTCATCGAGTTCAACTTGATTCATCACGTGTGTCAGGAATCCAATGACGCGGGCGCGATTTACGCGGGACGCAACTGGATCATGCGCGGCACAATCATCCGCCACAATTATTTGCATGAAATCACCGGCTTCGAGGGGCGCGGCTGTGTGGGGGTATACCTGGACGACATGTATTGCGGCACCAGCATTTTTGGAAACGTCTTCTATATGGTCACCATGGCAGCGTTTATAGGCGGCGGACGAGACAACACTATCGAAAACAACCTCTTTGTGGAGTGTTCCCCGGCCCTCCATGTCGATGCCCGGGCGCTCGGCTGGGCGGGCTCCCATGCCGATGGCTGGATTAAGGAAAACGAGGAAAAAGGCACCCACTTGGGCATCGCCTTCACCAAGCCCCCCTACAGTGACCGCTACCCCAAGTTACTTGAACTGATGGCCGACGAACCCAAAGCTCCCAAGGGCAACATAATTGCACGAAACATTTGCATGGGCGGGAAATGGGACGACATCGAAGAGAAAGCCCGGCCCCTGCTGACCCTTCAGGACAACCTGATCAACGAAGACCCGCATTTTGTGGATGCCGCCAAACTGGATTTCCGCTTAAAAGACGATTCTCCGGCATTTAAGGCCGGGTTTAAACCCATCCCCATCGAGAAAATCGGCTTATACAAAGACCGTTTCCCAACAAGAACAAATGTCCCGGAAAGTTTTTTACGGTAGTCATTCTCAACGCGGATGGGAAAATCACCATATTGACGTTTCTCAACGTTTTGCTTACTATGAATATATAGTGAAGATTGATTTTGGAGAAAGAATTCCATGCTGTCCGCAGAAATCTGTCAGTTCATTGGTGCACGTGCGAAGGCATTTAATGTGCGCGCCGTTTGGCTGTTTGGTTCTTCTTTGGGGGAGGAAGGCACGGCATCTGACATAGATCTGGCAGTAGAAGGCTTGGCATCCGATCAGTTTTTTAAATTCTATGGAGAATTGTATTTCGGATTGCCAAAACCCGTTGATTTGGTGGATTTATCCGAGGACCCGCCATTAGCCTCCATTATTCGTCAACAAGGTGTGAAGATCTATCCCGGAATGTGAAACAGCCGGATTTCATTCGAACCATTGGGCCGCGCGCACTCCGCGTACACGTTAATCCCGCCCTCCACTTTCAGCCAGTGCGAATACCGCCAGGTCTGGCAGGGGCCGGGCGTGCTGCTGGTTAAGAAAGGTTCCTGCGGCGTCAAATCCGTGACATGCGACAAATCCAGCGTATACGCAAGCCCCGTGGCGATATTGTAATTGGGATCATGCCAAGCCGGATTCGATCCTTCATACACAAACAAATACCCCACACCCATCGGCAGCACGCAGGCCGGGCGCGTGTAAAAATTATGCCAGCCGCCATTGTCGAAAATCGGATTGCACGGGTCGGCGGTCCAGTGGTCCCCATCGGTACTGGTGAAATGATGCACGCGTTCCACCCGGTCTATACCGATGACATACATGTGCCACTGGCCTTCCGCCCACAACACAAAGGGGTCTTTATACCCCGGTGTGAGCAACAGGCCATGTGAGGGTGGCGGCCCCAGAACAGTCCGTAGCGTGCCGGGATCAATCTGCGCCGGATCCGCCGCATCCTCAAAACGGAAAACACCCCACCCCTTCTCCATCGGCGTGCACCCATATAACCGAAAAAGCCCTGTTTTCGGATCAATCACGAGTGCGGGCCGCTCAAAGCCCTTCAGGCCCATGTCTTCGCGGCGAAGGTGCCGAATGGGCTCGAAATGAATCCCATCCTCACTGCGCAATATCCGAATGTCGTATCCCCGGTATCCCGGAGGCGACAACGCCTCGCGCATCCGCGCCGCCAAATAAAACGTGCCGTCCGCCGCCCGCGCCACCGAAGGCGCCCCCGCCCACCAGTCCGGCTCATCCCGGTCTGGCGCAAGCACCACGGAATACTCCTCGAAATGTTTCTTTAGTGAAGTTAACATACCCAACCTTTAATTCATTCGCCTGCCGCCGGAGAACACTCCGGGGCATGCACACGCTACCTTGCCGAGCTTTCCCAGAACAAGAACGAGACCTGTTATCGGCTCCAGGTAAAAATAGCATTTTTCACACGCCCGTTCAAACTGACTCATTTGGATAGAACAGCGCCATCGCAGGAAGTTAATTATCGCCTCACCAAGCAAAGAGTCCGGTGTTCATGAATCAGGGGCGGCGGAGTCCATCGCAAGTGACTTTAGCGGACACAATGCGATACACTAGCGTCCCAATGTGATTCAGGAAGTGTTATTGTTGTGCACCACGGTGCGGCAGGGAAACCAGGTATGCGATATAGGTTGAGCCGATGGGGGGAGGCGTGTGTCCGGTGGCGGCTGGATTGGTTGCTTCTGCTGCTTGTTCTTCTCGCCGGCCTTCTGGTGGTCTGCCAATATTATCTTCAGCCCCCGTTTTTCAACAAGAATTTCGGCTTGTTGGATGGCCGGAACTATTTCGGCCCCAATGCCTTCTTTTTGGATGTTTCGCTCCGCAATGGCGAGTTTCCCTTATGGAATCCGTTGAGTTATTGCGGGATGCCGTTCGCGGCGGACCCGCAGGCCAATGCCTGTTACCCGCTCCACTTGCTGCGCAGCGTGTTGACTCCCGCCTATAACCCCTATGCCACGGCGGCGGGCCTCCACCTCCTTATCTTGCTGCATCTGTTGATGGCGGGATGGGGCGTGGTGTGTTTGGCGCGCGAATACGGCCTCAGCCGGTGGGCGGGGCTCGCCGGGGCCTTTGTGTTCATGTTGGGTCCGTTCAGCATTATTTACTGCACGGAATTCTATGTGTATCCGATGGTGTCCTCCTGGGCGCCCTGGATACTCTGGGCAGCCCATCGGGCATTCACGGCCCAGAAACCGCCGAACAAGGTCTTTTATACCGCATGGACCGCGCTTCTCTATGGGTTGAGCACCTTGGGTGCGTTTCCCCAACTCACCTTGTATATTGGCGTGCTCCTGGGTGGCTATGCCGTCCTGCACGGCCTGTTGCACCTTGAATGGAAGGGCCTCCGGCGCTCCTGTGGCCAATTTTTTCAGACGGCCTTGGGGCATGCGCTCTTTCTACTCATGGTGGCGGCCTTTGGCGCCTTGGTGGCGGCCGTCATATTAGTGCCGGCGTTTGAACTGGGCATGCAAAGCGCCCGGGTCGCATCCTCCGGCGTGAAAGTGACCGCGGGCGCGCCAAACGCCGATTGGATGCACCTCCTGAAATGCCTGGTGATATTCACGGGCGATTTGTGGGCGCCCATTGGCTGCCGCGCCGCGGGCATCGGTTCTTTGCTGGCGTGTCTGGCCGCGTTGGCGCATCCCCGAAAACGGGACGCCCTTGTGTTCCTGGGGCTTTTTCTCCTGCTCACGGATTGCACTATCGGTCCGCCCTTTCCCGTGGGAACGCTGTTGCATAAACTGGACTTTCTGAATATCACCGTGTCGCCCTGGCGCGCGGGAATTATTTCCGCGCTTCCGCTCGCCCTGGCGGTGGCCTTTGGCGTGGACGCCGCGGGCCGCGCCGCCACCAGTTATTCCAAAAGCGCCTTCCGCGCTATCTGGCTGGTAAACGCGGGGCTCGCCATGATGTACGTATTGATGCACTATCTTGCGGGAAAACCGCTCTACCATCCCTGGTTTTGGGTGTGGGCTTTGCCCGTGGGAACCCTGGCCGCCATGTGCTTCTTTGCCTGGGTGCGCCTGCCGCGGCTGGGGAGCGCCGTGATTGGCTGCCTGATCATCGGGGAGATTCTCGCCTGGGGCGCGCAGATGCTGCCCCTCTATGTTTCCTCCCGCATTGGCGGCGGGGCCACCGCGCGTTTTGGATCGGTGAAGGAACTTTCTCGGGAAAACACGCGCACGGCCGTGGGCGCGCCCAATTGGCAAATGTGGACCCTGGATATGACCATGAATGGGTATAACCCGCTCTACGTGGGCGAAACCCGCCGGTTGCTGTGCAAACCGGGCAATGAACACGTATACCGCGGCCATCTGAAACAGGACGAGGTGCTGGTGGATAATCAGATGGGCAATCTGCTCCTCAAACGAACCTTCTGGTTGACGCGGCAATGGACCTCTGGCTCTTTGCCCGCCAAAGACCAGGTGTTTCCGCCCGCCACCATCACCTTTCTTACAGACACGGCCCCGGGCACGGCGTTACCGGTGCCGGAGATTAAACGCGCTCAGGTTCCCGCCAAGGCGGTTTCGGAAAAAACAGAACGCATTAATCTCGGTATTGGAAAAGAACTCGAAACGAAAATTCGAAAATTGGGAATAGAAAATACGTTGACGTTGCCGGTATATCAACAGAATCGCCGGCACAGTGCGCTGTATGTTGGCTATACCGCCACAACCCCTGTGGATTTTCAATCAACCTGCGCGGATGAGCGCGGCACAATGTACAAACTCAAGCGGACCCGCGCGCTGGCGGCTCCCAAAGAACGCTTCCTGGAAATCCCATTGCCCGATTGCAGTAAAAACACCATTACCCTGAAATGGCCCGCCCAAGCGAAAAACAACCTGCGTCTGACACAGGCGTATGTCCTGAAAGATTTGTCCGACGAAGACGATCTTTTGTCCATTGTGAAGCGCCGGGCCAACTCTATCGAAGTGATTGTAAAAGACCTTCCGGAAGCGCGCCTTTTAACCTATTTGGATTCCTATTATGCCGGGTGGCGCGCTTGGGTGGACCATCAGGAAGTGCCCGTCATGAAGGCCGATGATGCCTTCAAAGCGATTGCCGTTCCTCAAGGCACGCACCTCGTGCGATTCGAATTCCGGCCCTGGTCCACCTATGCGGGAGCCGCCCTTTCCCTATTCGCCACAGGGAGTCTCCTGGTGATTATTGGCTGTTCCGGACTCTACAGGCGGCGAATCCGGAAAATGGAGGGCGTGGAAGAAAAGATCACCGAGACCCCGCCCAATACTCCAGACCAAATGGAATGGCGCGAGGACGGTGAGTTCCCAGGCCAGGGTGGCGAAAGCCAAAGCCCCAAAGAAGGCCTTTAATCGCTTTATGTGCTACGTTTGAATTCTCCGTCCACATTAGGTGCATAATAGGATTTTTGAATTTTCGCCATGCCGTCCGCACGCTTATCCGAGAATGGAATCCACTTCTTGCTGGTCCATCTCCATGATATAACGAATACCGGATATCTCGGAGGCTTCACGCGTCAGGGCCGCGATGTCATCGCGCGATACGTGCGCCATGGAGAATTTCCGGTTTCCCGCCATAAGCTGCCGCAACCCCTGGGCCAGACGTTCGTAGTATGTATATAGACCCAACGCGCCCGTGGGAACTTTCTCGAATTCAATGTCTTTCAGTTTCTTGCGTAACTCCACCGCTGTCACGAAAATGTCGTCTTTAGAGCTGCCAAAACGCGATATGTAGACTGGAATGCTATTGGTGTCAATGGTGCGCCCAATAGTCTTACCGACCATCGCGGCGGCAATGGGCGCGCGCGCCATCCCGACAATTTTAACAAAGGGCGCGCCCATGGCGAGACCCTTGTAAATGTGATCTTCAAAGGAGAATCCCCCGGCCACGGCCAGAGCGGGTATATATTCGTCACGATCCGCCAAGCGCTTGGCATACTGATAAAGCAGCGAGTGCAGATGCACCGGCGGCATGCCCCATTCATTCATCATGTGCCACGGACTCATTCCGGTGCCGCCGCCCGCCCCATCCACCGTTAACAAATCTAACTTGTATTTCGATGCATAGCGGATCGCGCGGGCCAAGTCCGCTGGACGGTATGCGCCTGTCTTAAGAAAAATGTACTTGGCGCCGGCGCGCCGTAAGTCTTCCACGCGTGCCGCGAATGATTCTTCCTCCACCATGCCCACTCGCGAGTGCCGTTCAAAGGCATTGAAAGCACCATGTTCAAACGCCTTGATGACATCGGGATCGGTGGGGTTGGGAAGCACAATATAGCCGCGCTCATACAGATGCTGTGCCTTCTTAAGGTTGTTGATTTTAACCTCGCCGCCGATATCCTTGGCGCCTTGGCCCCACTTGAGTTCCACACACTGAACATTTAGTTTCTCGATAGCGTACTCAAGGGCGCCCAGCCGGCTGTCTTCAACGTTCGCCTGAACGATGATGGCACCGTAGCCATCCCGCTGATGATCCTGGTAGAGCTTTACCCGGCGTTTCAAATCCGCTGTGTCCACTACGCGCCCCTTATTAAACTTTGCCTCTTCGTCCATCCCGACGACGTTTTCGCCGATGGTGAGCCCCGTCCCCGCGAGGGCGGAACCGATAGCCAAACCTTCCCAATTATTTTTGGCGACATCGGTCGATCCGATACCAGGGATATGCCAGGGATAGCGGTACTTGATGCCGTTGTCGTGCCCGAAACGAACCTCCAGGTTCACGGCGGGAAAGATCGCCTTGTCGCTGTCCGCCTCAATCCCATGCGCGCCCACAGCCGTACCCATGATGTTGAAATGCGAGTAATCCACGGGATAGGTTTTTTCACCGGCCGTCGTGATCACCCCAAACGGCTGGGGATAGAGAACCTCATGGCCTCGATAGGCCGATTTGCCAACCTCGCACATGCCGATACAGCCGTCCACACAGGTCACACACAGGCCGGATGCCGGGACCACCGAACCCACGGTGCGGTTCTTGGTCAGCGTGGCCGCCGAGGCGTTTACTTTAGAAAATGTGCTCTCCATCGTCTTCGCATCCTTTCCATCGGTCAATTTTTGGGCTGCTCGCAGGCAACACAAGGGGTCATGTAACACATCATGTCGTCAAAGGGCTCTTTTTCAATACACGGCGGCGTGAGATTCTCACACCCGCCACAAACGGCCTTATCAGGCTCGGTGTAGGTGCAGCGGAGCTGGCAGGCCGGGCACACATACATGCACCCGCCGCACAGCCGGCACTTTTCCGAGTGTGCATCAAAAGGCGTGCCGATGCTCCGCTTCTCTCCGCGATTACGGAAACCAATCGCCTTCGCCATCATCTGTTCCTCACACATCCGCACGCACAATCCGCACAGGATACAGTCTTCATGCTCCTGGCGAAACCGCTGCTGGCGCACGCCATGGGCCGCGGCAAGGTCCTGGATAATTTTGGATTGGGGACAGGAAGCCAGCAGCAGTTCCAGGATTATTTTGCGCGCACGCAACACCCGGGTGGATGCCGTGCGCACCTTCAGCCCTTCTTCCACGGGATAAGTGCAGGATGTTACCAGCTTCGCGCGCGCCCCTTCACCGATTTCTACCACACACAGCCGGCACGCGCCGTAGGGAGACAAGCCCTCCATGTGGCATAACGTCGGAATGGGAAATCCCAGAAACTGGGCGGCCTCAAGGATCGTCATGCCTTCCTCGATTGAAATGATAAGTCCGTTGATTGTGACAGTGACCATTCCCTTCATATTCCTAGGCGGCCTCCACCGCTTCCTGTTTGCACATGCTCCGGCATGTTCCACACTTGATGCATTTTGACATGTCGATAAAATGCTGTTGCTTCCGTTCGCCATAAATGGCGTTCACGGGACAGGCCTTGACACACGCCTGACAGCCTATGCACTTGTTGCTGATGACATACGAAAGTAACGGTTTACACACGCCGGCGGAACAGCGGCGGCTCTGAATATGCTCCAAGTATTCCTCGCGAAAATAGCGCAGGGTTGAGAGGACCGGGTTTGAGGCCGTCTGGCCCAATCCGCACATCGTCGTGTCTTTCACCACCCAGGCCAGTTCTTCGAGAAGATCAAGGTGTTCAAGCGTTCCCTTGCCCGTCGTGATGTCCTCCAGAATTTCGCACATCCGCTGTGTGCCCTTTCGGCACGTGAAACACTTGCCGCACGATTCTTCCTTTAGGAAACGCATGAAGTATTTGGCGATATCCACCATGCAGGTGCCGTCATCCATCACAATCATGCCGCCGGACCCCATAATGGACCCTGCACGCGACAGGCTGTCATAGTCGATCTGAAGATCGAACATACGGGCCGGGATGCATCCCCCCGAGGGCCCGCCTGTCTGAACCGCTTTGATTTTCGCCTTCCCAACGGGGCCGCCCCCGATGGTATACACAATCTCCTTGATGGTCGTGCCCATGGGTACTTCGACCAACCCCGTGTTCCGGATTTTCCCCACCAGGCTGAATATCTTCGTCCCCGAGTTGTTTTTCGTCCCGATTTTTACATATTCGTCCGCACCCCGGACAATAATGACCGGAATGTTGGCCCAGGTTTCCACGTTGTTGATGGCGGTGGGCTTGCCATTGATTCCTTGCTGAATCGGGAACGGCGGGCGCTGTCGCGGTTCGCCCATTTTGCCTTCCACGGAGCGGATCAGGGCCGTTTCCTCGCCGCACACGAACGCGCCCGCGCCGCGCACAATTTGGATATCAAAGGAGAATCCACTGCCCAGGATATTTTCACCGAGGAGGCCGAGCGTGCGCGCCTGCTGGAGGGCCGTGCTCAAGTGCTTGATGGCGATGGGGTATTCATTGCGCACATACACCACCCCGCAACTGGAGCCGGTTCCATACGCCCCAATAAGCATTCCTTCGATAATACTGTGCGGATTGCCTTCCAGAATGCTGCGATCCATATACGCGCCCGGATCGCCTTCATCGGCATTGCATACAAGGTACTTGCCCCCCTCACCCCGTTCCTTCGCCAGCATTTCCCATTTCAGGCCCGTGGGAAACCCCGCCCCGCCCCGCCCGCGCAGCCCCGCTTTCTTCACCTCCTCCACAACCCAGCGGGAATCTTGGACCAGCAGGACCTTTTCGAGGCCGCGGTAGCCGCCTTCCGCGATGTAGTCGTGTATCCGGATCGGGTCGATTTTTTGGTTTGCATCGAGAATCGTCCGTTGCTGGTTCTTGAAAAACGGGATGTCCCCGCGGTGATAATACGTTTTGCCCGTCAAAGGATCTTTATACAACAACTCTTCAACATATTCACCCGCAAGTACCGCATCGATGATCCGCGGCACATCCTTCTCCTTCACCTGGACATAAAATGCGTGTTGCGGCTCGGTTAGGACAAAGGGCCCCATTTCACAAAACCCTTGGCACCCCGTGATCCGAAGCGAGAGCCTGTCTAGCAAGCGGCGTTCGATCAAGGTCCGCTTTAGTACCCGGATTATCTCGTTGGAACCACTCGCCTGGCACGCCGTCCCCGCGCACACACACAGACATGTTTTGTCCACGGCGTTTTTCTTTGCAAGCACACGGCGCCATTCAATCAACTGTTCAATCGAAGATACTCTCACGGTGGTGCTTCCTTCAGCCTGCAACGCTCAGCCTTCAACTCATTTCGTATTATCAACGGAGGTCCAGCAAATGGCCGGGGCAGCCCCGCCGCAAGCAAACATGTATGGTTCCGCCTTCTGAAACCGCCAGTGTTGCCATGGGCGCCTGGCAGAGAGAACAGCCGTCGGCGCCCGCAAGCTCTGCATGACAATGCGGACACCGGAACGTCACCACCGTTCCCACCGCTATCTCGTGCCCGGACGCAATAGTCCTGCTGCCATAGAGAGAGGAAAGCCGCAGACAGCCTTCCTGATGATCCATGGACACAGTCACCCGGATGGAAGGATGGTTATCCAGTCGGAAACTTTTATCCATCAAACTCTGACTGCAAATTGGGCAGTTCACCTCAATAGGAAAGAACCGCGTGTCCGCTTCATTTTCGTGCCCCGCTCCACCCTGCCGGGCTTTATCCAAGAGCGCCTGAACCTGCGACGTCTTGACCTTCGACACACAGTTCCCATCTACCAGGGTGACAGGGCCCAGCGCGCACGCGCCTAGACAGTTCACAGTTTCCATACTGAATTCGCCATCTTCGGAAGTTTCTCCCGCCTGTATGCCAAGGCGCCGTTCGAACTCGTCCGCGACATGTTGAGCGCCCCGGACATGACAGGCCGTTCCCATGCATACACAAACGCGATGCTTGCCCCGAGGCTTCAGGCTGAATGACCGATAAAACGTCGCCACGCCATAAATGTCCACCAATGACCTGCCTGTCACCCGCGCTACCTGCCTAAGCGCCTGTTCAGGAAGATACCCATGAATTCCCTGGATTTCCTCCAGGATGGCAATCAATCCACCACAATCCGCTTCATATTGGGCGGCCACTGCCAAAACCTCCCGTTCATCCACCTGTGTTTCCACATGTCTCCTTCCATCCCGTTTAACGGCTCCCTATCCGTCTAAACGGTACTCTTCACAATGCCAGATTCCTCCTTCCCGCTGCCGGAATACACACGTCTTCCGATTCACGCAATCCGCGCACAGACCATTTATCCAGCCCTGATTGATTGGGGAGGGTTGCACACGGGGTTTTTGCGTCAACCTTTTGATTTGTTCGAAGGTTTCGCAGGAGAGGATGGGCTCGTCCGCCTCGCCCGGGAACGTGCAACTCGCGGCCTTTTTACACTTGGTGCATAGTGTTTCACCAATTGGGGATTTCATTTGCTTCGTTCCCTTATGTTGCACGAACCGTTCTGTTTCACGGGAGCAATTGCCGTACCAAGGAGAAACGGTTTGGAGAAAATGCGGGTTTCGTTTAGAAAAGCACGCCCTTTTTGCAACAGCCCTTTGGATTGTGCGGCGGCAGGAGCCGCCTCCGGCGGGGAGTTTTCGGCCACTGGGGAAAATCTCCCCAGTTCCACCCCCGGCGATACTCCCCTTCCGTTCCCTGACGGTTATTCCGGAATACTCCCCGGCCCGCGCTGCTTTTCCCGAAGGGTTTTGCGATCAATACCCAGAATTCCCGCGGCACGTGTTTTGTTCCCGTGGACATGCGCGAGGACATTGTTGATGTATTCGGCCTCCACTTCCGCCAAAGTGCGGTCGAGTCCGGTCTTCTTCAAGGCGGAAAACCGCATCAGGCGCGGCAAATCGGGGGCGTCGATGCGGTCTCGCTCCGTCATCAGAACAAGCCGTTGAACCACATTCTCCAGTTCACGCACATTGCCGGGCCAATCGTACTTCCTGAGGACGGTCATCGCGCGTTCCGAAAAATGCGGCTGGGCGCGGCCCAATTCCGCGGCGAATCGCTGGGCGAAATGGCTGGTCAACAACAGAATATCATTCCCCCGTTCCCGTAGCGGCGGGAGAACAATAGTAATGACATTTAGCCGGTAGAACAAGTCTTTACGAAAAGAGCCTTTTTGCACAAGCCCCAAGAGATCTCTGTTGGTGGCGGCCAGTATCCGCACATCCAGCTTCCGGGGCCTGTTGGATCCCACCATGCAAATCTCCTTGCTCTCCAGGGCGCGTAACAGCTTGACCTGCATCGGGGCGCTGGTTTCCCCCACCTCATCAAGAAAGATCGTGCCCCCGTCCGCCGCATGAAAAAGTCCCGCCCGCGACTCCGTCGCCCCTGTAAACGCCCCCTTGACATGCCCGAACAATTCGCTTTCAAGCAACCCGTCCGGAATGCCGCCACAATTGACCGGCACAAACGGCGCGGCCGAGCGATCACTGCCATAATGAACCGCGCGCGCAACAAGTTCTTTACCTGTCCCGCTCTCCCCTGTGATCAGCACCGTGGCGGAAGTGGTCGCCGCCTTGACTATCGCCTGTATGACCTTCCGCATGGCCTCCGATTCCCCCAGCAGGCCATGCGGCATCGCCGGCAATTGTAAACCCAACCCGCCGTTGCAACGCCGGACGTGCAGCTTGTCAAGCGCCCGCCTAACCGCGGATGACAGTTCCTCGTCCGTAAAAGGCTTGGCAAGATATTCCTCCGCGCCCGTCTTAATCGCCTTGACCGCCCCTTCAATGGAAGGATATCCAGTAATCATCATGGCCTCTGTGTCCCGGAAATTCTCCCGCACATGCCGCACCAAGTCCATGCCACTGACCTTGGGCATCTTAAAGTCCGTGATCACCAAGTCCACCGTGTTCGCATTAAGCAATTCAATCGCCATGGCCACGCTCGAAGCGGTCAACACACGATATCCTTCCGCCATCAGATTCCGCTGCAAAACCTCCAGCGTGGGGGCGGAATCATCCACTACCAGTATCCGTTCCTTCTCGGGCTTTTTAGGCATTCTACGGGGTCTCCTCGGCCGTATTTGGTGCCGCCGGCACCGGCAGCCGAATCTCAAACCGGGTACCCTTCCCAACCTCACTCCTGATATGAATGATTCCCTCATGTGAGGTGACAATGCCGTGTACCACCGGCAGGCCAAGCCCTGTGCCCTGTCCCACGTCTTTTGTGGTGAAAAAGGGCACAAATACCCGCGGAAGAACCTCTGGACTCATCCCCGGGCCTGTATCTTCGACATTCAGGCGGATATGGTCCTTGCCGGCGGCCGTCTGTATCAGAAGCCTTCCCCCATCCGGCATCGCCTGCAATGCGTTGACCACCAGATTGACCAACACTTGGTTAATCTGTGAAGCATCGGCGAAGATCAAGGGCAATTCGGGCTCCAAGGCATATTCGACCTCAATACCGGCCTTGGCACAGCGGGCTTCAACAAAGAAAAGCCCCTCGTGTACCACCTGGTTGATATCCACGAGGGTCTTTTTCGGCGGCATCTGCCGTGCAAACACTAAAAGTTTCTTGATAATCTCCCGCGCATGCAAGGCCGCCATTTCAATTTTCTTCAGGTCCTGATTTGCCGTCTCAGGCAGTTTTGGGCACTTTCCCGCCAATTGCGCAAACCCCAGGATATTGCCTAGCGGTTCATTCAATTCATGGGCCACCCCCGCCGCAAGGAATCCGATTGTGGCCAGCCGATCCGCATGGCGAAGTTGGCTTTGCAGTTGAGCCAGCTCTTGTTCCGCCTGTTTTCGGTCCACAATCAACCCCACCTGCTGCGCCACCGCATTGATCAGGTTGCGCTCCTCCCTCAAAAACGGACCTTCATCAAGTTCCGGCATTTTCTTCAAATACGCCACTTCGGCAGAGCCCCGGTTCACCCCGTTAATCACTATCTCCGCCCGCTGAAACTGCCGCGTCTTCCGGAAACCTGCCGCCGCATACTCTTGTCTATCCAGAACGATCCTCGCCGTTGTGATCTCCGGATACTGCCACGCAGAGATAAGCATCGACACAATCTGTTGAAGAATATCCTCCAGCGAAATACCAGGCGTCCCCGCGATTTCTGACATGTGCAGGAGACAAGTCAACTCCTTGACACGCTCCTGCAACGCCGTCGTTTTATGTTGCTGGTTTCTTTTGCTTGCCATGGTTCCAACATGAGGGGAAAAAACTGCTTACGGGGTGTAGCGCAGCCGTACCTCTCTCCCCATAAGTCTCGCATAATCACCTCCCCCGCGCAACTTGTTCTGATAATGCCTGTGAATAGTTTATGCCGAAATAATTCATTGATTGTCTTGGAGATATTCCATTACGCTATTGCTTGGACCACAGGAGCAATAAAAGGGACCCGGTGTGAATGTAGAAGATGCCTTGGAACGGTCACGCGAGAACGTGCGGCGGGTAATCGATATCTGCCGGCGGCCGGGGCGCATGCTGATTTTGATGCAGGACAATCCCGACCCGGATGCGCTGGCGTGCGCGGCGGGATTGCGCGAACTGGCGCTGCATCACGGAAAGAAGCGCGCGGACATCGGATATGGGGGGATTTGCGGGCGGGCGGAAAACCGCGCAATGATGGAGGTGTTGCGCATACGCGCCAAACATCTTACCGTGGCGCAGATTGCCCGGTATCGCATTGTCGCCCTGGTGGATGCTCAGCCCAACACCGGCAACAATCTTTTACTGAAGCAGCGTTCTCCCGATATTGTGATAGATCATCATTTGTCGCCAAAACGCGCGAAGTGGACGTCCGAATTTTCCGATGTGCGGCCGGACTACGGCGCGGCCTGCACCATTCTCTACGAATATCTCACGGTATCCGGTGTCAAGATCAACCGGAATCTTGCGACGGCGCTGTTTTATGGCATGCAATCGGACACACAAGACCTGGGCCGCGAAGCGAGCATTCCCGGGCTCCATGCGTATCAGGAAATGTTCATCAAGGCGGATAAGAAAAAACTGGCGCGCATCCGGCGCGCACCGGTGCCCGCCGCCTATTTCAATATGCTGGCGGAGAGCCTGTCAAAATGCGTGCTCGCCGGGAAGACGGTCATCAGCCATATTCCGGAGTGTGACAATGCGGAGATGATTGCGGAAGTAGCGGATTTGCTGCTGCGGCTCGAGGGCGTGCGCTCCACCGTGTGCTATGGCCTGTGCGGCGGCAAGATTCACATTTCCGCGCGCGCGGTGGACCTGCGGGACAACATGGCGCGGCGCATGAAGCAGGCGGTGCGCCAAATCGGCACGGGCGGCGGGCACCGTGCCATGGCGGGCGGGCAGGTGCCTCTGAACGGCAATGAGGAAAAACGCCTGGCGCTGGTGCGGGAACGCATCCTGAAGGCGTTCGCCCACGGATGCGAACCACACCCGCTGTTGCCGCGGCCGCGGCCTAAGGACGCCACCGCATAACCTTCAAATAAACGGTGTCAGTCACCGTTTAAACGGGTAAACCATACCCGATAATGTCCATGTTTTTCGCGCACTTCCACTTTTCTCTACTTGGGACTGCCCAACACCTCAAGCGCCGTGGCGCACCGCTGGACATGTTCATCCTGCGCGGGGGTGATGGTTATGAAATCGTGCGCGGGATCCTTGGAGGTCAGTTGCGAAGCACCTTCGGTAAAGGCCGCCCGGGCTTCCTCGGGCCGGTTAAGCGCCAGCAGCGTTTTGCCCATCCAATACCGGGTTTCGGCGTCGGTCAATTTGTATTTCGCACCGACCGCCAGGTTCTCCGGATAGGTGAGCGATTCCTTAAAATCTTCCAGCGCCGCATCGTATTGCTTCGCGTCGTACCGCTGCTTGCCGCGCGTGGTCAGCGCCTGCGCGAACACATCGTGGGGCAGTGTGCCTCCTTCGCGATTCGAGAACCGCACGCGCCGCAAGAGATTAATGCAATCGTCCAGGCGTTTTTCCTCCAGATACGCCTGGGCCAGCCAGACAATCGTATCGGCCCGCGGCGTGAGTTCCGGGGGAATGGTTTCCACAAGTTTAATGGCTTCGGGACGCCGTTCGCGCTTGGTGAGAATCGCGGCCAGATCGCCATAGAGGGATTGATCCGCTGAGCAGGCGCCGATGGCGGTGCGGTAATACCGTTCCGCTTTGACCAGATCCTTCCCGCGTTTCCAGGCATTCATGCCGAGCAGGCGCCATGCCGTGTGCAGCGAGACATCCAGTTCCGCTGCCTTTTCCCACAACGGCAGCGCATCGTCCAGGTGATTCAACCCCGCGGTCACATAGCCCAGCAGCAGCAACGCCCGCGCGTTTTTCGGCTGGGTATCCACGGCGTATTGGAGGATTGTTTTTTCTTCTATTCGTGACGGGAACACGCCCTCCACGGGCATGTCTGCCGCCTGATCCAAGTAACGACTCGTGTTTCGGTCATCGCCCGCCAAATGGCCGTAGTAGGCGAGATAATAGAACGGCATGGGGCCGCATTCCAGCACATTCCCCTGGTCCACACAGGCGGCTTTCAACACTCGCACCGCATCCTCATATAACCCGAGGTCGGCCAGGAAACATACAATCTCCAGCAGCGTAAATTCTTTCTCGCCGCAATTTCGCTTGATATCCTTGATAAACGCCGGCAGCGTCTGTTTACGCAAGGCGAGCAGGGCCTTGGCGGTAAAATTCAACGGGTCCGGGTCCAACGCCGCATCGAAAAGATCGATTTGCTGGCTGGCATAAAGCGCGGCCAGATAATGATTGCGGCACTGCGCATCTTCCTGCGGGCTAATCCCGGCGTTTTTCCCAAACGCCTCCACCGCCGCCGCAGCATCCCCCAGCCGCATGGCCGCCCGACCCACTAGATCGAAACCCAACAGCGGATTGTCCAGTGTCCGGACCGTGGCGTAGCCATATTCCAGCGCGGATTTCGCATCACCCTGTTGCAAGCACGTTACCCCCAACAAATACCACGCCGCCCCGGAGCCGGGATTTCGCTTCACCGCGAGCCGAAGCCGATCTTCCGCTGCTTTATAGTCACCGCACTCGATATCCAGCGTAGCCAGCGCACACAAGGCGTCCACGTGCATGGGATCAAGCGTCAGCACCTCTTCATACCCCTTACGCGCACCGTTCCGGTTGGACTGGCTGTCCAGCAGCCACGCCCCCTTGAACTTTTCCTCGGCGGTGGCCTGCCCATCGCTCCGTGCGGGTTTTTCCTTCAGATCGGGCGCGTCCACTTTCGGAATATCGAGCGGGGTTTCATATTCGAGCAAGGTTTCGTCGTTTCTATCGCGCAGGGTGACTTTCAGTTTCTCTTTCGGGGCGTTCGGCAACGTTACAATGACGGGTTGGAGCGGCGAGAGATCCATGTCCTCTTCCAAAAGGGTCGTTCCGCCGTGCGACAGCACACACTCCGCCTTGGGATACGCCCCTGTGGCGATGATGCGAAGTTCCAAGGCACCCGCATCGTCCCGGTGCGTTTGCACGGCCGCATCGCGGGTGGCGAATTCAAACCCATCGCCCAGCCCATGTACGGGATACCAGAATTCCTTCCAGGCCACCTGTTTGTGCGGGCGCAGCATCCCGTATTCCGCCTGCGTGCGCAGCGGGCCGCTCTGCACTTCGATATACGGCGCGCCTTCCCGCCCCGCGTCGCTTAATTCCATTTGGCTCACCACTCCGAAGTCATCCGTGCCCCATGTCCACGCTTTTTTGCCCGGCAGCACATGGTGATTCGCATACGAGATCAGACCCTGGTCCGCGTCCACATCATAGGCTCCGAAGAAATCAAACTTGCATTCATACCCAAAAATGGAGGACATCGTGGGGTAGTTCTTCAGCCACGATAGGTCGCGGTCCTTATTGATGGGCCAGGAATAGAATGTGGAACCGGCATGGTCCGTGCCCAGCGTCATGGGGTAGATGAAACGGGTGCCGGGCCGGTTCGGGAAGGCCGTGCAATTCCAAAAGTAATAGGGATGCGTGCCGTCCGTCGGATTGTAAATCCGAATCGATTCATCAAGAAATGCCTTTCCCGGATGCAGTGTCAGGCGCACCGCCCACTGGGTGCGGAACATCTTTTCCGTGTTGGCCACCAACAGCGACTGCGACCCGTCCGGATTGCTTTCCAAGGTGGCGTCCACCGGCGACACCACCGTCACGGTATGCCCCTGCGGGCCCGGATTCCATTCAATGCCTCCGCTGATCCATGCGCCCCGCATCGCAATCAGCGCGGGCTTCACCTCGTCATTCTTGTGGAACATTTCCCGGTTCGTGGTTTTGTCCAGCACCGAAAAAATGCGCCCGCCCAATTCCGGCAGGCAGACCACTTTAAGATACTCATTCTCCAGGAACAGTGCGCGGTAGACCCGGTCCTCTTTGGTCTTGGCGATCACATCCTGCTTCGAGTAGGGATAATAGATGGCCGCCTCCAACGGCTCGAACACCGGATTCGGATCGTCATGCCAGGCATACGTGGGCACCGTCAGCGTACCCTCCCACGCCTTCACCGCATCCTGCGCCCAGCCGCTTCCCGCCAAAACAATCAGTCCCAACACCAACGCGCTCTTCCACATGGCATGTTCCTTTCGGTTCGGTTCCCAAGCCCGTAGCATAACAGTCCGGCCCCCGCGAGAAAAGTTCTCCCCACACGCCCTGGCGGCATGTCAGGATTTCGGGGCGGGGTTCCGTGGGCGGATGGATCGGCGGATGGCGTTTCACGGCCGGATTGGCGTATTCTTAACGGGGTTGCGTAAAGGAGTTGTGCCATGAGCAAGTCATTGACCCGCAGAGAATTTATCGCTGCTTCCATGACGGCGGCGGGGTTGGCGGTATCCAGCCGAACAGAGGCGGCCCGGGCCTATTCGGATGAAAAAGTGATGACGCCCGGGGTGGCGCAGTTGCGGATTCCGCACCCGCGCCGGTTTCGCATACTGCAATTGACCGATTTGCATCTCTTCGCCGGCAAACTCGGCCTGCACGAAGCCGGGAACAAGCGAACGCTGGAAACCATCCGGAATCTCGTGCGGCGGGTGCATCCGAACCTGCTCATGGTCACCGGGGATCTGTGGCCGGAAAACCGCGACCGTATGGCGCAGCCGCGCATGCGGTATGCGGTGCGTGAACTTGATGCGCTCGGGGTGCCCTGGGCCTACACCTGGGGAAATCATGACCAATTGACCAACTTCAAAGAAGGCCACGACCACTTCACCAAGGCGAAGAACTCGCTCTACCGCGGCGCGGACTCGGATGGGAATTATGTTATCAATCTGCTGAGTTGGTGGCAGGGCCGCCGGGTGGCGCAGATCATTTGCCTGAACACGCACCGTGAAGGGGTTCAAAAGGAGCAGCAGGCGTGGCTAAGGAATCTGGCCAAGACCGACCCCGGCCCCGTGATGCGCCTCGCCTTCTTCCATATTCCCCTTAAACAGTACAAAGATGTCTGGGACAGCGGGGAAGCCATCGGCATTATCGGCGAGGATCCCGCCTCGGAAAAAGAAGATGGATCGACCCTTTCCATTCTGAAATCCATGGGGGTCAAAGCCTGTTTTTGCGGCCATGATCACACCAACGACTATTCCGGGGAATTCGACGGCGTGGACCTGGTGTATGGCCGGGCCACGGGCGCGGGCGGCTACGGCGGCAGCGTGGTCCCCAAAGGCGGAAAACTGATCACCATCAATTGTATTAAGGAATGGCAGACCTGGATTTCCTTGACGGCGGACGGTCAGCGGTGGCGCCCCAAACCGGGCGAACGCACCGATAAACGCAGAAGAAAAGAACCATAACCTCGGGAATTGAATACCATGAACTATTTCAGCATGAGTATCGCGCTGGTGGTTGCGCTGGCCATGACGGCGCCCATCGCCACGGGCGCCGAATCCCAACACCCGAATACGGATTGGTTTCAACAGGCGGGGTATGGCGTGTTCGTCCATTACCTCGCTTCGCTTCAGAACAATCCGGAAAAAGTTCACAGCCTCGGCAAAGAAACCTCCTGGGATGAATGTGTCCGCGATTTCGACACGGAACGGTTCGCGGACGCGATGGCGGAGGCCGGCGCCGGCTATGTGATCTTCACCGTGATGCAGGTGGCCCGCTTTATGATCGCGCCAAACGCCACCTTTGACCGCATCTCCGGCTATACCCCGGGCGAGGCCTGCGCCACGCGCGACCTTGTCGAGGACGTGTATCAGTCCCTCCACAAGCGGAATATCCCCCTCATGCTCTATTGGACCGGCGACGGCCCCCGGGCCGATGAAAAAGCGGGGCCCGCCTACGGCTGCGGCGAGCCGGTGTCCACGGAGTTCGTGCGGAAATGGGCGGACACCTTTCGCGAGTACGGCGAGCGTTATGGCGAGAAAGTCGCCGGGATTTGGTGCGATGGCTGTTATTCCTTCATCGGCTACGACGAAGAGAAACTCGGTATTCTCGCGCAAGGGCTCCGCGCGGGCAACCCAAAACGCATTATTGCCCTGAATCCCGGCGTGGACCCCGAAGTCCGCGCCTATACCCCGCACGAGGACTACACCTGCGGCGAGCAGAATGTATTCTCTGAAATACCCGTCCAGCGCTTTCTCAACGGCGAACAATGGCACATCCTGTCGTTTCTGAGCAAAACCTGGTGGGGCGAACCCGGCACGGGGTACAGCAAACAAGAATTGCCGGATTACGTCTTCGACGTACACCAGCGCGGCGGGGTGGTGTCCATTGACGTGGCGCTGTTCCGCGACGGCTCCCTCGACCGTTCGCAAATTGAACTGCTGAAAGCGGTCCGCCGTGAATTGCGCGAAGGCCAGGCCCGCCCTCCGATTCCACCCGGAAATAAAGCCTATCGCAAACAGGCGAAACTGCTCAGCCTGGACGGTTCCCGCGCCTTGCCTGTCAACGGCGGCACGCAGTTTCCGCGCCTGGGCGTGGACGGCAATCCCAAAACCTGCGCCCAGGCCGCCGGGGAATGGCCCTGGACCTATGAGGTGGATTTGGTGGACACCGTGAACGTAACGCGCATCAAGGTCAGATTCGGGTCAGGCTATGCCACACAGTTTGAACTGCGTGTTTCTGCGGACGGAAAAGAATGGAAAACCGTGGCCCAGAAATCCGGACACAATGGGATACCCTTCATGGCCGTTTTTGATCCCATGCCCGCGCGCTATGTCCGCGTGTGCGCCCAGGAACCCAATGGCCCGGATCAGCCCGGCGGACAAATGGCCATCACGGAATTGGAAGTGTACGAATAAAACTTCTCTGTTAAAATATACATTATGGTGAATATGGAAGCCGGATATCGTTACCCGCTCCAGCTTTTGTCGCCACTTGAGGTGGTTTATGAAATCTGAGGGAAAAGAATTTACTTCTGAAGGGCTTACCCAGGTCTGGGCTTGTAAAGACTCTATCCAGCGTGAGGTGGGCCATCTACCCTTGCGTGAGGCGATGCGAAGTATTCAGGAAAAGGCTCGGGCAGTGGCATTGAAGTATCCTCAACTGGGCCAAAAAGAGCACGAGAATATTTCCTCATAATATTGAGAAAGCAACTCTATACCGTCACCGCGAGCCGCAGGTTCCAGGGTTCCACGGAGGGGAGTACGAAGCATTTGTAGGGGCCGTCGGTACGCGTGGAGGGCACCTTCGTTTCCTTGCATTGCATGTCAACGACGGTCAGGCTGTCCTTTGAGGTCAGCACGCAGAGTTCCATGTTTTCCGCGACATCGAGCGACGCATTCAGAAGCGCCAGGGCTATCCCGCCATCCTCCCTTACACGTGGCCACAGATTCACCCGGTGAAAGGAGCTTACATAGGCGGGCAATGTGTCGCGTGAGAGCCAGCGCATGATGGATTTCAATTGTGACGACTTCGCGAGCCCGTGCAATTGCACCCATGGATAATACCCGGCCACGCAAATGCGCCCGCCCAGTTCATTCTCAAACACGCCGAGACAGCAGGGCGCGGTCTCCTGATAGGCGTAGTCAATGATTCGTGCAAGGGAGCGGCAGGTTTCATTCGCGTGGGTAAACACCTGTGCCGGGCCGAACCAGAAGGACTGGCGGCCATCGCGGCGGCGTCCGGCGAATCCCGCATTCAGTTCATCATCCGTGAACTGCTCGATGCAGTCGCGTTCGATGGTCCGCTCAACCGTGAATCCGGTCAGTTTTTCATAGCCCATGCCGTTCAAACAATTGAGTGCGTCCGCATCCATATACACGCCCGCCGACAACATCTTCCGTACTTCCTCATCGGTCAATGCAAGCGCCGTATCGCCGGTCAGCGCCGTCACGCGCCCCTGGGCCGCGCCATACGCCGGAGGCAGGCCCAGCGTGTACAACCCATCCGCATGCCCGGTGCCCAACTCCTGCCGCGGCCCGGTAAACCAATCCGCGCCGGAATTGATGGCCGCATAGCTGTTCTTGCACCATCCCGCGTGTATGCCGCTGAGGGGCGTCCGCGCCAATTCCACCGCCAGGCGGTCCAGAAACGGACGCGCGCCGCGCAGCGTTTTCACCAACGGCTCGTATTCATCCAGCGGTTCCTCGTACATCGAAAGCACATTGAACGCCGCGCCCGTACAGCCACTCGCGATATAGGCCGCCGCTTCCATTGCCGTCGTGTGCGCGCTCTTCCGCAGCCGCTGATACGGGAAACTTTCGATCTCCGACTGGATCGAAGCCACCGAGGGCGGCAACAGGAAAATCTGCCGGCCGATCTGGTGCGCCTTTTGTGCCGTGCCATCAAGCCATTCATCGTTGTAATTACCCCCGCCCGGACGCCACCGCACTTCGGATAGATTTGGCCCGGACAACGCCGCCGCCCAGCCGTCAAAATCGAAGCCCTCATAGAAACGCTCCCCGGTCATGAAGCCCAGCGGCAATCCCGGTGTGATCGCATGCACCGTCTGCTCGATCCACCCCAACAATCGGATCAGGGTGTTCCGGTTATGGTTCAACCACGCGGTACGCGCTTCCAGCTTCGCTTTGAGGTCCGCCTGATTGAACGCCTCACGCAACGCCGGACGGTCATACGTTTTGCCGGTCTCTTTCTCAAACATCGCGAGGCAGGTATCGCAAAAACACCCCTGGTTCACCGGCGCGTGCCCCGCCAGCCGCACGTCGTCATCCACCCATATATACTCCGGACCCGCCGCCGTGATGGCTTTGTATACTTCCGCGATATATCCGCGCATGCCCTCGTCATTCGGGCAAAACGTCCCTTGGCACACGTTCCCATTGATGTCCGTGAACCGTGTATACGGCGCCGAAAGGGAGTTTGGAAGATTTTCATTGTGATGCCCCAGCGTCGCCAGCAGGTTGATTCCCGCGCGGTAGCCCAGTGCGCGTGCATCGGCCATGCGCTGCTTCAGAATCGCCGCGCGCTGTTGAATCACGTCCAGCGGCAGCGGCGGGTGGGTTTCCGACGTGAAAAACGTGATTTCATCCGTCACCCCCTTGTACTTTTCAAATAGGTCCAACAGGCCCCGGTAGCGTTCATCACTCAGCCATTGCGGAACCCCGATGCGGAACGAAATGAACGCCTTGTCCACTTTCTTACCATCCGCCGCCGCCTGCGCCGCCATGGGTGGAAACCGCCAAAATCCCGCCCCCAGGGCCGCCGCCGAAGACACCTGTAAAAACATCCGCCGGCTTACATCACGCATAGCCTATTCTCCCTTGAGGGCCGTGCCCTTGGTTGTCACTTCATCAAACCTCCGGAATGGATTGTAATTCAAGTGAATATCCTCCGCAACCGCACTTTCTCCGGATTGACCTTGCCACGTAGCAACGTAAGGATGTGCCTCTTATCCGGGTGGCACGGTCAAGGCCGTCCCCGGGCTTGGCCGTGGGGTCTTATGCGAATCGCCGCCAAAGGGAGTGGGGGACTGCCAAGAAAGTGGCATTTATAGAGGCAAGGTTGGTTTAGCCTCAAGCTTGATTGTTAAACGCAACCAAGCTGGGCGCAAGAGCGGTTATCCTCCCGTCCGCCCTCAATCCTGTAAGAACTATTGTCCGGGGCAGAAATCATCCTCCGTGCCTTCGGCGGGACAATAGTGATAGCCACCAGAGTTGAAGAACTGGATCACGCGTAGCAATTCGGAAAGACTGATATACCAGTCCTGGGCATTGTAGTCGCTGTCATATGGAGGACAATCCTGGTCACCGGGACCGGGTGCATACCCGTCTTCCGTTCCCGTTTCGCAGTGGAATCCATTCGAGTTGAAGAACTGGATCACGCGCAGCAACTCGGAGAGGTTGATCCGCCCGTCGCCGTTCTGGTCGGCGGCAAGAATTTCCACTGTGCCGTCGCCCTCGATTTGTCCTTCGGGCTGCCCTTCAACACTGCCTTCCTCTTCGCCTTCCACCGGTGAACCTTCGGCGGGCATGCCCTCGCCTTCCATGCCACCTTCACCTTCGACACTACCTTCGATCTGTCCTTCAATATAACCTTCGATGTTACCTTCGGTCTGTCCTTCTTCTTCAATTTCTCCTTCAGACGAGCCTTCATCCTCGCCTTCTGTTGTTTCAGGGGTGCTTGCCGGGTCGAGCGGATCAGAGCCCGCGTCGATTTCCTGCGCGTCGGTGTAGGTGTCTTCGTCGGTATCCGCCACAAACGGATTCGTGCCTGCTGTAAATTCCTCGACATTGCTGAGGCCATCGTCATCGGAGTCAATCGCCGCATCCCCGGCACTGTGCGGATCGAACCCACAAACAACTTCCCAACCATCGTACATGCCGTCGGCATCGCTATCATGGTCAGCCGGGTCAGTCTCCTCCACCAATTCCTGATAATTGTCCAGGCCGTCGTCATCCGAATCCTGCCGCCAATAGGCGTCGGTGACGTCGACGAGGTCCACCGATACGACCTTGATATGCAAGGGCAGGCCGCTGTTTGCGCGAACGAACAATGTCAGGCGTACCGTCTGGCCCGCCAGCGCCGACACGTTGATCCAGGAGGATGCGAACGGTTCCTGATTCTCGCCTGCCAACAGTGTCTCCGAATAGGCGAGCGTGTCGTCCAGGAACAGACCAAACTGGTCGTTTTGCGCCGCGTTGACGACTTCGAACACCACGCGCAACAGGCGGACATCCGGCGGAAATACGACATCCCGGTAGGCGTAGGTCTCACCGCTCGTTTCCAGATGCAGCGCGCCATCCTCGACAAATGCGCCGCCCGCGTCCCCCGCCTGCCAAGCCAACGGTTCGGCGGCCAGGTTCGGCACGAGGCTGCGGAAGGTTTCACTGAAGTCGAACACGGCCTTTGACGCACTCGTTGAGAGCACAAAGGGCATGAAGCCGTTGTTCTTCCAAACGAGCTTATTTGCCCATGCGCCATCCAGAAACGACAGATTCTCAGGCACATAAAGCCACGGTTCCCAAGAATCACCCAGATAAGCGGGGCTTACCCATCCCGAATCGGATGAATACCAAGTCCACGGCACCTTTTCGGGCGACCACGTCGTCCCAGGTATCAGGGTTTCACGGTTGTAGCCTTCGCCGGACGCCCCCGAGCAGTAATAAGGCTCTGGACCATTCTTGTGATAGAAGAAGAATGTTCCCATAAGCCGGTCAATCAAATACTCACAAGCATCACCCGCACGGATTGTCTCGATATACCAGCGTGGCGCAAGGTTGTGTTGGGTGCTGGACACATGGGAAAGATATGTAAACAGAGAACATCCGGGAAGAGGTATGGGATCAATGGAAGTTCCACACGCGGTACAGTCATCCGTCCGGTAGGCATACGGGAAGTGCCATGTCGCATGGTTCGCGGCACTGCGTAGATCAACGTTATGTGCATGGGTGTATGATTTGCCAAAATTCGAGAAGATGTTTTCAACCCGCGCGCCATTCCAATTCATAAGACGGACCAGTTCATCGAGGTGTACGCCGCTGCAGTCGCTTTCCAACTGAAAATCAGTGATGTGCGAGCTCAAATCCTCCGGGGGATCGAGAAGCGTAACACGCTTCGGAACGGAGAACGCAATATCCTGACATATCAACGCGCCTGCATTTGCCGCAACCCCCGCACCTAGGCTGAAGCCTATGATATGCAGTTCCGTTGCCTCGTTCCATCCCGACAGTTGCTTCAACCGTGCATGCATACGCCGCCCCTGCTCCGGCACCCGTTTACCCGGCGGGCACACCAGTGCCTCCGCCTCTTTGAGCCAATTCCATGCCATGATGAGTGAGCCGGAATCACGCGCCGCGAGCGCCGCCGCCATATCAGCCATCCAACCGGGTAATTGAGGGCAAGGTGGATTATTCCATCCATGGCTGATGATAAAGACTTTTTTGCCTGCGGGCACAACCGGTGCAATATTCTGAAAAGCGCCCGCAGAGGCATTCCAGACCTGTATCTGTTCGACCGGAACCGGAGCTGGAGAAACTACCGGTGGCTGCGGCAGCGGAACCGAGGGCAGGTCCACACGCTTCCCCGAGGTCACCAGCGCGAACGCAGGGGATACCCCATCCCGCACGATTTTATGGATGCCTTGCGTGTTCAGCGCGAAGGCCATCGAATCGGTGCTATCTAGACCCAGGAAATGTTGCGTATTGAGTAAAAATGAAGATGATGTGCCTGATGAGACCTGCAGACCCCACGCGGGGGTAACCGTGAAAAGAAGACAAATAAACATCAAGAGCGGAAACAGCGTATGGAGAGGAGCCGGAGAGGCCTTCACGCGCGTTACCAACCTCTCCGGCCCCAACTGTTGTTTGAGGGACGTCGCCGTCACTCGGGAAAAGGTCTGGACTCCCCTGTGCACGCTTTCGAGGTTCCCACCCCAAAATTCACGCTTGCAGGAGCTCGCAGCAATCGCAACCCAAAGTTGTTGTTGCGATTGTCCGGGTTGTTGTTGTTGCGATAGGCCGAGCGGCAATTGACCGCGGAATTGTTGAAGTTGCCACCGCGAAGCACCCGTCATGCCCATTCCCTCCTTACGCCCTGGAAAAAACCAGGCCATTAAGTATCTTTTCGGATATGCGAAACGTATCACCATATCGAATATGTGCATGCCAACTCTGAATGGAATTCCGTATTTCAACCGCGCTCAAATCCCCTGTACCATACAATGCCGCCATTTCGCGGAGCCTGCGGCGGGCCCGGCGGAGATTTTCCTGACGGACCCGGACATGGTCCGGAAAAAAACGGAACCCCAAGAAATTTACCCCATCGGTTAGGCGGTGAATGGCCGTTTTTGCGGAATGCAGTTTCAGCCGCAAACCCGTTAGTTCATGTTCAAGAAAAGCGCGCGCTCCGGCAAGTTCCGAGATATCGTTGGAAAAAAGCGCAAAATCATCCACATAGCGCAAATACCGGCATCCCCCGTACCGTGCGGCCATTGCATGGTCAACACCTCGGAGATAAACATTCGCCCAAAGCTGGCTGGTGAGGTTGCCAATAGGCAGCCCAATACGGCGCGTGGCCAACGTCAAGAGATCATCGCCGGCAAAATAGTGTTCGACCGGTTCTTGGGCGTTCGATCCGTCAAGAATGGTGTTTGCCAGCCATAGCGTGTCATTACACTTGATTGTCCGTTCAATACGCTCTTTCAATAGGACATGGTCCACGCTCGGAAAATACTTCTGGATATCGGCACGAAGACAATGGGTGTATTTAACGCGTTGTGTGCAATGCCTGAAATGATCCAGGGCGGCATGGGTTCCAAATCCTTCCCGATTCGCGTAAACACTGGGTATGAATTGTCGCTCAAATAGAGGAGCAACAATATTGCACAACGCATGATGCACCACACGATCCGTATACGGCGCGGCGCTTATGAGACGTCTCTTGGGCTCGAATATCACGAAGGTTTTATAATCTCCCGGTTTCCAGGATTTCGCCGTGAGGGAGTCCTTTAGTGCCCATATACATGTTTCGAGGTCAAAATTAAACGTGAGCACATCCCCCCGATACCGTTTGCCGCGTTGCGCGCGCCGGGCCGCGTGCCATAAGTTCTCGAAAGAGACTATTGCACCGTATAAATTACCGTATCGCTTCATTGGGTACGCCTTTGACTGCGAATCCATCCACCCAAGTTCTTGCCAATCTCATTGACTTCATTGCTGACATATTCGTATCGGCGCAGATCAATCAATTCGAGATCACGGCATAACCGGAACTGATACCGCACAATATCCAAATCCGCATTCAACGGCTCAAGAATTGGAAGCTTGTCGCGGGCATAGCGCGCCCGAATCAACCCCTCCAAAAAGGTATAAAGCGCTGTTTGTATCCGGTCGCCCAGAACAAATTTGAAGTTGCGCGGCAATTTGTTCAGCAGGGGCACGGCCCACAAGACCACATCATACGTCTTCTGAATAACCGGAAGTTCCTGTTGTGTTTGAATCTGTTTCACCGCCTGCACACTCCATTAAAATCTGCCAAAAAAATTCGGCGCGCTTCGCGCGCAAAAGAGCAAAAAGAAAAGTGTACCCCCTATGGAGTCCGCAGCAATCGCAACCCAAAGTTGCCGTTGCGGCCGTCCGGGCTGCTGTTGCTGCGATAGGCCGAGCGGCAATTGACCGCGGAATTGCTGAAGTTGCCACCGCGAAGCACCCGTGAGTTTCCCACAGGATCTTCCCATGCGCTGCCGTCCACCGGCGCACCCGAGTATCCCGAATGATACCAGTCCTGTACCCATTCCCAAACATTGCCATGCATATCATACAATCCGAAAGGATTTGGCAGTTTCTGCCCCACAATGTGCGCCCCGCCGCCGCTATTTGAGGAATACCAGGCATAGTCGCCAAGATTTACTTCGTCGTTTCCGAAGCTCCAACGGGTATCGGTACCCGCGCGGCATGCATATTCCCACTCCGCTTCGGTTGGCAGGCGGAACGTGCCCAAACCCAATCCATTGAGTGCGGTCAAAAACATCTGACAATCGTTCCACGACACATAAACAACGGGCAGGCTGACATTGGCACTCGGTTGGCTCTGCGGGAAACCGCTCATCACGGCATACCACTGCGCCTGCGTCACCTCGAACTTGCCAAGTTGGAAGGCGTAAGTGAGCGTCACCGTGTGTAAGGGGGCTTCCGATGTGCTGCTGTAAGGCGGATCATACCCGCTGCCCATCTGAAAACTGCCGGCGGGTATGTTCACCATCTCGAGCGGCACGCCACCCGGCAGAGTGATTGTTGTGATGCCGCCTAATTCGCTCGCGGTCACGCGGGCTTTTGCATTAGGCCAGTTGACGCCGGCACGATCACGGGGTGCATCCCAGACGATGTGTTTGTTGCTCCCATTTGTTATATTAGGGCCCGTATCCCCGCTCAGAAGTGACGGGGCCGGTAATACGTTCCAGTGGACGCCGTTATCGTTCGAGAAGGTAACGTGAATCATCACAGGCCCGCCCGCACCGGAGAGGTCGTAGTAGACGTCGACCAGCCCCGTCCCGTCGGTTCGCTGCGACGCCACCACATTGGTCACCGCAAGGTCCGCCGAGGCCCAGGGAAAACAGAACACCACGAACAAACAAATCAGCGCAAGAAAACGACAAGTCATGATATGCCCTCCTTCTGTTTTGCTTTAGTGAAAGTGATTTTAGCACAAATTTATAAAACAACTGCAACAAGTTGCCGGGGCCGGAAACACCCTCCCTTCTTAATCTGCTATTTTTTCCGCGAATCGCTGCGGAATGAGGCCACACAATGCCAAACGTGAGGCGGATGGGTGCGGTACGCAGGTTATGCGCGGGGCGAGAAGGTGTCAATCATCCCGGCGGCGAGTACATAGCCATCAGGGTCATAGAACACGGCCCATTGGCCGGGGGTTACGGAACGTTGCGGTTCGAGGAGGCGCACCTCCGCGCCGGACGCATTGGCGGTCAAGATACACGGCGCGGCGGCATGGCGCGCGCGAATCTGCACATGGCATTCCAAGGGATCGGTTTGCGGCGCAGCACCCGTCCAATGAATCTCGCCTGTGGTGAAGCGTTCACAAAAGGTCTCTTCCTCGAATCCCACGATCAAGGCATTGTTTTCACGGTCCAGACGCACCACATACAACGGGCGCGGCGCGGCGATGCCCAAACCCCGGCGTTGCCCGACCGTGTAATGAATCAGGCCATGATGCTCCCCCAAGAGTTTTCCTTCCACGGACCGGATCGGTCCCGGCGCGGAAATCCCCGCCCGCGCTTCAATAAATGCGCCATAGTCATTGCCGGGGATGAAACATATCTCTTGGCTTTCCGGACGCGCCGCCACACACAACCCCAAGGCCCGCGCATGCGCCCGGACCTCTTCCTTGGTCATTTCACCCAGGGGAAACAAACACCGCGCAAGCTGTTCCGGCGACAGCGCCGCCAGCATGTAACTCTGATCCTTGTCCCGGTGCGTGGCGCGGCGCACTACAACGCGCCCTTCCCTCTTTTCCACACGCGCGAAATGGCCCGAGGCCACATAGTCCGCCCCCATCATTTCCGCATATTCCACAAGCATCGCGAATTTGATTCGGCGGTTGCACCACACACAGGGGTTGGGCGTTCGCGCGCGCGCATATTCCTGCACAAACGGCTGGATGATGGCTTCGTCAAAGCGCTCGACGGCGTACACCACCTGATGCGGGATGCCGAGGGATTCACAGACCCGTTGCGCGTCTTGCGCGGCCTCGAGCCCGCAGCAGGGTTCAAAGACGGGCTTGCCGGGCGGTTCCGGCACCAGGCGCAAGGTGATGCCCAGACAATCATAGCCCTGTTCCCGAAGCATGGCCGCGGCCACCGCGCTGTCCACCCCCCCGCTCATGCCAATGATTACTTTTCCCCGCATAGCAGTAATGGGAGTGGCCGCGAAATGTTGGGGGTTAGCCCGCATATCTCACCATTCCGCAATCACGCTTGTCATTGCGAGGAGCGTCAGCGACGAAGCAATCTCGAAGCCACTCATAGTTGACAATCAGGCGAGATTGCTTCGTCGCTGACGCTCCTCGCAATGACAAATAAACAAAGTGTTTGGATTCTATAGGGTCCTCTGTGTACATAAACATCACTCACTTCACCTTTAGAAAAGGGGGCATGTCTATCTTGTGATGAATCCGGGTTAGCCGAAAGACACTGATTTGTGGAAGATTGCGTTTCTGAATTCATGTTACATATAACACCCGCCTTTTCCCTCTCCCCGGAAAAATCTCCGCGATCAAAGACCAGAGGATTATCCGGCGGGTTGGGGCGCGGCCACGGGGGCGGCGGCCTGGCCGGGGGCTTTCATCGTGCATTTGCCCTCGAACAACTCGCCGGTAAAACTCACCCGGGGCGCGCAAATGTCGCCGATGACCTTGCCGGTCGCGGTGATTTCCAGGCGCTCGTGCGCGAACACATTTCCGTTCACCTCGCCGCTGATGATCACTTGCGTGGCAATCAAATCGCCCTTGACCTGGCCGGTCTCCTGGACGACGATGCTGTCCTCGCACTGAATCCGCCCGGCCATGGCACCCTCGATACGGATGGTGCCCTTGGAATTGACTTCCCCCTGGACCACCGTGCCGGGGCCGATAATGCTTACAATTTTCGCTTCATTGTATGGTTTGGCTTTGCGTGTGTCGAGCATGATTAATCCAAATACTTTTCCGGGTCCTTCGGGACCCCGTTGAGGTGAACTTCAAAGTGGAGGTGCGGCCCAGTCGTGCGGCCCGTGGCCCCCACAGTACCTATGATTTCATTGCGGCCCACGGTTTGCCCGGGCCGCACGGATATCCTCGAAAGATGGGCATACCACGTTTCATAGCCGCCGCTATGAGCGATGCGCACCACATTGCCATAATCGCCATCGCGGGCCGCGAAGCGCACCACGCCTTTCGCGGTGGCTTGGACCCTCGTTCCCACCGGGGCGCAAATGTCCGTGCCGGTATGGCGGCTTACCCGGAAGTTAATGGGATCGCGGCGGTACCCGAACGTGGACGAAATCCGCCCCATTCCGCGCGCCAACGGCCAGCCGGACGGCACCCGCTCGATGCGGTCAATGCTCGCCTGCATGTCGTTGAGAAGGTCCTTGAAACTTTGGGTGCGCACCAGGATTTCCTGGAGAATCAAGTCCGCGGACGGGCTGGACATCCCATAAATCACTTGGGGGGGCCTCAGCCGTTCATCCACCCGGGCCGCCGCCAGTATGACAGGCTGGTTGGCCGGACCGCCCTTGCCCCCGCCGTCAACAGTCACCGGGACGTTTTTCTTCGCGCGGGGGGCCAGGCCGGTAATGCCGCGCGCCTTGCTCTCGATGGCGTACAACTCGCTCAATTTGGCGTTGATGGCGGCCAGATTATTCTCATATTCCGTACGCAACCGCGTTTCCATTTCGCGTATCTGGTCTTCACTCAACCCGGGCGGCGGAGCCATTTGCAGCCGCCGGGCATTTTCCAGTTCGAGCGCCCGGTGCGCTTCCCGCAATTCCTCCAGGCGCCCCGATACGCTCTGATGGCGGGCATAAAAAAAGGCGGCACAAAACGTTAGACACACTAAGAATGCGACCAGCACCCCAAAATGGACATTGGAAAGGGTAAGCGTATGGGTCCCCGCGCGATCCTGGGGAATCAGCATTACCGTCCATTTTTTCATTGTCTTTTGAGCCTCTTCTGTTACAAAGAGCCGCCGCAATGGGGCTACGCTGACTGTCTGATGCAACGCCCTGAATCAACAAAAAACACATATCGGGGGAGGGTTGATTGCGCCTTTCCTCCCGCACCGGGCACTATAGCATGCGCCCAAAATCCAAGTCAACGAAAATGGCCGGAATTATCAACTGCTAAATATGATAAAACTGATGGGCGCGTTCTTCCTACCTTCATAATCCCGAAGGCGCCAAAAAAGATTCATCGCAGTATTCGACTTCTATATCCTTTCGTGGTCCGCGTGCCGAATGATGGCGATAGAGGGTGCGTTAGTAAAATGACGAGACTGAAATGAAAAAGCGCACCGGAAGATGTTTGCGTCTATGTCATTTTGTCACGGGACGTTTCCGGGCGGAGGTTTTTCTCCCGGGCCCCTGTTTGCGTTTTGGGGTTTGTTGAACGGTAATGAACATCGTTAGAAAGTCGTCCGGTTTTATTTTGGGATATTCCCGGCGGTTAAACACGGCCACCAGATCGTGGTAGTCTTCCTGGTGGGTGCGGTCCTCAAGGTAGAGGTCATAGAGTTTCCCCGAATGCAGTTCCCCGTCCCGGTGCCGGGGACATCCCACATCGGTATGAAGGGAAAAGTGCTTGAATTCACCCTGCCGGCTTTCATGCAATTTACAGGGGTACAACCGGCACAACAGCGGGCGCGCATGGTAAATGCGGCAATTTCCCGTGTGGGCTTCCCGGAAATAGCAGCCGGTCCGTCCCCTTCGCAAGGCCATCAGGTATTTTTTTCCCTTGACCTTCAGCCAAGTGGGGTCGTTTTTAGGCACTTCGGCCACTTCGTCGCCTGTTATAAACACCAGAAAGGTTCGCGGGTCCAGACCTGTGGCGCGCACGATCCGGAGGACATCCCCGGGGGTGGGAAGGCACACCACATCCTTGCAACAATGACCGCACTGATGACACCGGAAACGGACAACATGTTTACCCATAGCGTGTTAGAAGTTCCTTGAATAAAAAAAGAGTGTATTTTTTTACGAGTCCTGCTATACTAAGCCCACAGTTGGTTTTGAAACGACGAGGTATACAGTGTTCCAGAAAGGGATATTGGCGATAAAGGAGAGGGAAGCTATGCGAATAACCCGTCCGGCGTTGGCACAGAGTGTGGATACCATCCTGTATGTAATCCAGCAAATCATGAGCGTATTTTCACAGTTCTTCGCGTTCATTGACCAAATCATCAAGTTCATCTCTTCGCACTTCGGGGGCTGATCTTCAGCGTTCCCGCGATTCCAGCCAGCGAATCGCGTCCAGCGCGGCCATGCAGCCATTGCCGGCGGCGGTAATGGCCTGCCGGTAGGTGGGGTCGCGGACATCCCCGCACGCAAAGACGCCTTCAATATTCGTATGGGTGGAGTCTGGCCGGGTGACCAAATATCCGGTTTCATTCAGGGTTAATATGCCTTGAAACAAATCGGTATTGGGTTTGTGCCCTATCGCCGCGAAATACCCCGTGCAGGCAATCTCCCGCTCCGCGCCGGTCTGGACATCCTTCACTACCACGCCGGTTACCCCGTCTTTGTCATTCCCCAGAATCTCCTTCACCACCGAATTCCATTCCACCGTCACTTTCGGGTGATTCACCACCCGTGCCCCCATAATCGGACTGGCCCGGAATTTGTCCCGCCGGTGCACCACATGCACCCTTCCCGCAAAATTGGCCAGGAACAGCGTCTCTTCCATGGCGGTATCCCCGCCGCCCACCACCACCACGGGCTTACCCCGGAAACGCGGAAGGGCCCCGTCACAGGTCGCGCAGGCCGACACCCCCCGGTTCAAGAAACGCTCCTCGCTTTCGAGGCCCATATACTTGGCCGTGGCCCCCGTCGAAATAATCACCGCCTTTGCCTCAATCTCCTCCTCATTTGACCATACCTTGAACGGCCACCCGGAAAAATCCACCTTCGCCGCCGTCTTGTACACAAACCGGGCGCCAAACCGCGCCGCCTGCTTCTTGAAATCCTCCATCATTTGCGGGCCGGTCACCCCCTCCGGATACCCCGGAAAATTCTCTACTTCGGTGGTGGTCATCAGTTGCCCTCCCGGCAAAATGTCCTTGCTGGGCTCCCCTTCCAGGCACAAGGGGTTCAAATTCGCCCGCGCGGTATACAACGCCGCCGTACACCCCGCCGGCCCCGATCCGATAATAAGAATGTTTTCCATCAATGTGTTTTCTCCTCTAAGCGCGTCCAAAACCGGCCCGTACAAGCCTTTAGCGATACGATGAAGGAGAATTATAAAGAATCAGCGGACAGGGAAGCAACGGCCCTCAGGCACGGCCAACAGGCACGGCCAACAGGCATGACACGGCCAAGGGATGACTCCGAAGAGTCGAATTTGAATAGCCGCAGGGGAGCCATTTGAATAGGAGTCCGTGAAAATCAAAGAGAATGGCATACCCTTCAATGTATTCTCCCCTTCGGGGAGGGAACCAATGACGAAACGGACAAAGGCGACATGAGGAATTACTCAACATTTCGTTATGTTTTCTTCGTTCTCACGTGCATTTTAAAATTGTACTTGCTAGCCCCGTTGCCTTGTCCACCATAGCTTTAACGAAAGAGCAAGTCACACCCATCGACAAATTCTCCTCCATGGAGCGCTCCCCTCCCCCCTTCGTTTCCCGCCTACCCATGCGCCCATGCAATAAAAGATGCGCAGTTTGCGCTTTATGCCCTGTTTAAGGTTGAATCATACGAAACGGCGCTTCTCGCGGGCCGGTGTCAATAAAAGGAATGTGCTCATGCGCTATACAGGGTTCTGGTGGATCGGGGTATGCATAGGTGCGCTGACGATGTGTTCGGCGCCGGCGCAACCGTCGGCATTCGGACTGGGTGGAGACGTGCCCGCCCAGAAGCAGGAACCCGCGAAGGAGAAGAAACCGGAAGAGGCGGAGACCCCGGCGGATCCGGTGGAAGCTGTGCTTCAAACCCTGGACCTCAAAGGCCGTATCGCGCAGCTTATGTTATGTGCCATGCAGGGCGAAGTGGGGCCTTCAGCGGAAGATACCGCCTTCCTGAAAGGGTATACGCCCGGCGGGGTGGTGCTCCGTCAGGCGCTTGCGCCGGGGATTGTCGAACAATATGTGAAACTGGTGCGGGCGATTGAAGCGGGAACCAAACTCCCGCTGTTGGTGGGCGCGGACTTGTATGAGTTAACGGAACCGCAACGGCTTGCCCGCAGCACCTTTCCGCAAGTGCCATCGTTGCTGGCCGTATCCGCGGCGGGAGCCGACAGCGCGGGCCAGTTTGGCGAATTACTGGCCAATTACGCCCATGGACTGGGACTGAATTTCATCCTCGGGCCTTCGCTGGAATTGGCCCCGGACCTGGAGGAAGCCCCGGGCACACTGAACACGTTGGGGAGCGACCCGGTGTTCACCGCGTCGGTGGGGCAGGCCATCATGGACGCCTTTGCGGCACAACGCATTTTATGCGTTCCCCTGGGGTTTCCGGGCGGGGGCAACAACCGCGCGGGGAACACGCCCGCGGTATTGCTCACCCCGGAGCCGCTTTTATTGAAAAGTGATTTGCTGCCCTATGCGCGCGTATTGGAAAACGGCCTGAAGATGATCAACGTAGGAAACACCCTCGTGCCCACGCTGGATGATCTGAGCCGTCCGGCCAGCATGTCCCGCGAGGTGATGTCCGTGCTTCTGCGGGACAAGCTGCAATTTGACGGGGTGATTGTCGCGGGTCCGCTGGACAGCGAGGACATCGTGCGAACCTATGATCAGGCGGATGCCGCGCTGCAGGCGTTGCAGGCGGGGGCGGACATGGTGTATTGGCGCAGCGGCGACGACACGATCATCCGGGTGGTGGAACGGCTGGTGCAGGCCGTGCAGGACGGACGCTTGAGCGAGTCGGTCATCAATGCCGCGCTGCGGCGGGTGATGACACTCAAGACGAAGTCTATGGGCAAAGAGGCGGGGTCCGAGATAACGAGGCCCTACCGGGCGGCTAAGAAAGACCGGTCGTTGACGGCGCAGGCGTATGAGATTGAGCGGCGCTCGATCACGGTGGTGCAAAACCGCGGGCAGGTGCTGCCGCTGGGTGATAAAGATTCCCTGCCCATCGTGCTGGTGGGCACGGTGGACATGTCGGATTTCAAGGAGGACGTTTTCAAGTACACGCGCGATGTGGTGCGCTACAACATTCTCACCGCCAAGCATTTTGGCGACATTGAGGATTTTGAGGTGGATCGCGTAATAAAGAATTTTGATAACTACCGCACGGTGGTTTGCGTATTTACCGACGCGCCGCATTCCCAAGGCCAGGTCCGGCTGGTGCAGGCGTTGAAGAAGGCGGGAAAGACCGTGGTGGCGGTGTTGCTGGGGTATCCCACCCACCTGCCGAAACTGGCGGCGGCGGATGCCATTGTGCTGGGATATTGTGACCCGGCGGCGTGCCGGCAAACCCTGCGGGCGGTGGCGGACGTCATCATGGGAGCGGGGCCGGTCCGGTTTGTGGACCCCGAAGGCGAAGTGATTTTCCGGGTGAAGGAAAAACGCGCGTTTGACGTGATGGAAGTGGCGAGGGTTCCCTACGGTCATCTGCCGGCGGGCATGTCACCGGAATACCCGTCGGGATTGAGCATACCGTATGATGCCTCCCAATCGGTCAAGAAGGCCGTGTGGGATTTCGGGACCGGGAAGAAAATAAAAAAGAAACGCGCGGAATATGCGTTTGAAAAACCGGGACGCTATCCCGTGATGTTGAAGGTCAAAGACCGCACCGGCCAATTTTACACCCATACATTCCCCATTAACGTTCGGTAAAGGAACAACCACCGGGGGTACAGAGACATGAAGGAAGAATACAATCGGATCTTTTCACTGTTGGCCGCGCAGGAAGGGAAGCTGAGTTCCCTGGACCTGACGAAAGTGGCCGAGGCGAAACCGGAAGATACGGGCCGGTATCTGGTGGAGAAAGGCCTGATGAAAGAGGAGGACCGCGCCACGGTGGACAGCCTGGTGCGGGAGGCATTGAAGGCGCACGGAGGCAATGCCGCCGCCACCATTCAATCGCTGACGTCTGACATGGCCACGGTGTCGTCGTCGCTTTTCGGCGGCGCGGACCCGAACGCGACACGGCCCACCGATCCAAGCATCCGCCTTGGATTGGACACCATGGGGGCGGCCGCGATGCGGCCGGGCGCCACGGTGCCCGCCGTACAAGAACATGAAGGCCGCTATACACTGTTGAAGGAATTCGGCAAGGGCGGCATGGGCAAAATCCTGCTGGTGCATGATGAACACCTGGGCCGCGATATTGCGTTGAAAACCTTGCTGCCGGACCGGCTTCCCGGGGCCACGCGCACCGGCGCCCCCACGGTGGAAATGCTCACCGTGCCCATTATTGCGCGGTTCTTGCAGGAAGCGCGGGTCACGGGACAATTGGAGCATCCTTCGATTGTACCCGTGTATGAATTGGGTTACCGCGCGGACGGCAGCCTGTATTACACCATGAAATTTGTGCGCGGGCGCACGTTGCAAAGCGTGTTGGAGGAAAAGAAAACCTTCCAGGAACGGCTCCCGCTGTTGAATCACTTTCTCAATCTATGTCAGGCGATTGCCTACGCACACAGCCGCCACGTGGTCCACCGCGACATCAAGCCGCTGAATGTGATGATCGGGGAGTTCGGCGAGACGGTGGTGATTGACTGGGGCATCGCGAAAATCCGTGGGCACCAGGACATCCACGAGAATGAGCTACGGGAAACGGTGCAGACCATGCGCATCGGGGATGCCGAGGCCACGGCGAAAACAGTGTATGGGCAGACCATCGGTTCGCCGTATTTCATGCCGCCCGAACAGGCCGAAGGCCGCACGGACGAGGTAAACGAACGATCCGACGTATATTCACTGGGCGCGGTGCTCTATACGATTCTCACGGGCCAAACGCCCTATGCGGGAAGCACCGTACGCGAGTTTCTCCAAAAAGTCGCAAGTTTCCCGCCGAAGCCGGTGCGTGATCTCGAACCGAACACGCCGCCGGAACTCGCGGCGGTGTGCGCGCGGGCCATGGCCCCCAAAGCGGAGGACCGCTATCCCACCGCGAAGGAACTCGCGGCGGAAATTGAAAAGTTCCTCGCGGGCGGGCTGGTGAGCGCGTATGAATACCGATTCTCCGAATTGTTGAAACGTTTCATCAAGCGGCACCGGACCGTGCTGACCACTATGGCCGCCGCCGCCGTGGCGCTATTGGTATTGGGCGTGTATTCGTATGTCCGCGTGAGCCAGGAACGCGATTACGCGGTCGAGCAGGAGCAGATCGCCCTCGAGCAGAAGCAGGAGGCGGAAGCGGCGCGCGCCAAGGAAGAAGAAGCCCGGAAAACCGCGGAAACCGAGCGCACCAAAGCGCAACGGGAATTGTACTACGCCAACACCGCCCTCGCGCAGCGTTCCGTGGAGGAACGGCAAATGGCCCAGGCACGGAATCTGCTCTCGGGGTGCCCGGAATCCTTCCGGCAATGGGAATGGGGGCATTTGCAGGCGTTGTGCAATGCGGACCTCATGACATTGAAAGCGGGCGGGCGTTTCACCGCTTTCGCACCGGGTTTGGGCCTGATCACCGGCTCGGCAGGCGGCACAGTGGCGCTGCAAAATCCGGATACGGGTGAAACGGTCCGGACCTTTGTGGAAAAATCCGGCGCGGGGTATGCCATAGCCGCCGCTGCGGATGGATCACGCGTGGCCGTCAGCGGTGAAAAAGCGGTGGTGGTGTGGAATACGGCCACCGGCGAAGAAATGTTCCGCTTCGACGAACCTAAAACCCCGTTGAGGCGTAATTTTTTGTCGCTTTCCGCCAATGGCGCGGTGGTGGCGGCCATGAACACGGATAACACCCTTAGGATATGGCAGATAGGTCAACAGGAACCGGTATGGAGCCTGCCGGTCAAACAGCTTCAAGGGTTTAATGTTTATCTCAATTCCACGGGGGACGGCGCGCTGGTGGCTCGTTCGGAATTCGGCGATGCGGGATGGACGCGCGCTTTTGAGTTTATCCGGCTTCCTTCCGGGCAGAGTCTCGGCAAAGACACCTTGCGCGATCCGTTGTCGGTGCATGCGGCGGCCTTCAGCGCCGATGGGACGCGGCTCGCCCTAGGCACCGACGACGGCCTGCAACTCTGGACGACCGCGCCATGGGCCAAGAAACATGAATTCCCCGCGCGGTTCGGGCATCCCGATACCGTGGCCTTCAGCCCCGATGGCGCATACGTGGCGGCGGGCACCATTGACGGTACGGTGATGCTTTGCAACGTGGAGACGGGCCAGGAAACGCATATAACCAAGGCGCACAAAGACACCGTGCGCGCGGTGGGCTTCAGTCATGATGGTAAACGCATGGCCACCGCCGGATTTGACCGTGTGGTACGGCTCTGGGAAGCGCCCGGCCTGCGCGCTGAAAAAACATTGCGCGGCCATGACAAATCCGTCTTTACCCTGGCCTTCAATGCCGATGACACGCGCTTGGCCACCGGCGGGTTTGACAACCGCACCAAGGTGTGGGACTTGCTTGCGGACGCGGATACCGCGCCCGTGGAGAAAGCCGCATTCTGTCCGGAACATTCTCTCATGGCGGGAGTGATGGGAAAGACTATCGGTTTTTGGGAGATGGGTTTCGGCCACCGTATCCGCACCGTGGAATGCAAAGAAAAGAAAGTGATCGATCTGGCGTTTAATCAGGAAGGTTCCTTGCTGGCGGTGGTGGGCCATGACCAGGGGGACACCGATCAACTCCATCTTTTCAATATCGAAAAGAACTCCGAACTTTGGTCGATCAGCCTCGCCGCCGCAAACCATACCCTGGTTTTCAGCCCGTCTTATCTGGCGGTGCACACCGGCGCCCAAGTGTCGTTTCGCGCGTTGGACACCGGCGAAGAAAAATGGACCCTTCCGGAGGTGTCCAATATCGCCTTCACGCCGGATGGAACCCGCATCGCGGCCACGGGTGCGGTGTCCGCTGATGCTGCCTTGTTGAACATTCCCGTAATCCTCTGGAATACGGCATCACACGAAGAGACCGGACGCTTCATTATCGAGACAGGATATAAGGCAACGGTCAGTATGATTCCCTCGATTGCTTTCAGCCCGGACGGGAAATGGCTCGCCGTGGGCGCACAAGCCAAAACCGCCGACGGCAGCGAAGGCGTGGCGTATGTGTGGGACATGACGAAAAACGCGGCGGGCCCCGTTTGGAGAGGACACAAATCGCAGGTGGCCTGCTTGGCCTTCGCAAAAGATGGCGCGCGGCTGGCCACGGGAGGCAATGACGGCAGCGCCATGCTCTGGAGTCTGGCCAATGACGCACAACCACTTACCCTGGCCGGGCACGCCAGCAATCTCACGAGCCTTGCCTTCAGCCCGGACGGACAACGGCTCGTCACCGCGAGCCTCGACGGCACCTTCAAGATATGGGACACCGAAAACGGCCGTGAAATCCTGACGGTGCAATCCTCCGCCTCCGGAGCGGAAGGGCAGGTGGTGCGCCCGGTATATGCCGCCTTTAGTACGGATGAAACTCATTTGTTTACGCTCACCGACCCGCCGGTGCCGCCCTTGGTGCTGCATGCCTTTCCTTGGAACCCTGAAACCTATCCCGAAACCCCCGATACCCCGCTACAGGACTTGGTGGAAAAAGTGAAACGCGACTACTGGAAGTAGATAAATTATTTCATCACAATAACTTACACAAATTTTTAAAGATCATGCGAGCAGCTATAAATTCCTTGACAATATCCTGTGAATGACTCATAATAAAGAACAGTGTATATATAATTCTTAACTATGAGCCACAATTATGGAAACGATTGCTCAAAAAATCATCAAGACCGCAAAGAACCAGGCTGTTTTTAGAGCAAGTGATATCCAAGATGTGCCTGATCCTAGAACAAGTCTTCGACGTATGGTTGCAAAAGGTCAACTCATCCGGGTTGGACGTGGCCTGTACACACTTCCGGATGTGGAAGTGAGTATACACCACTCGATGGTGGAAGCCGTCAAACGTTATCCGGGGGGAGTGATATGCCTGATATCAGCACTGGTCTTTCATGGGATTGGAACCCAGATGCCCTATGCGACATGGATGATGCGCCGCGACAGGAAACCGGTCCCGGTCCAAGGCCCTCCCATGCGTTTCGTATATTGTACCGGTCCGGTCTTCTCTCATGGCGTGGAGACACATATCATCGAAGGTGTGGAAGTCCATGTTTATACACCGGCTAAAACGATTGCCGATTGCTTCAAATACCGCAATAAGATTGGGCTTGAGGTTGCCCTTGAAGCACTACAGGAAGGATGGCGGACCAAGCGTTTTACCATGGATGAGCTTTGGAAAAGCGCTTGTGCCTGCCGAGTTCAATCCGTTATGCAGCCCTGCCTGGAGATGCTTGTCCAATGAAAGATTCGACCATCAAGAACATGAGCGCCTCGGTTCGTGAAAGACTGTTGAATTTTTCCAGATCGTCGGGACGAGATTTTCAGGAAGTGGTCATTCGTTACACAATCGAGCGTTTTCTTGCTCGTCTGACCCGAAGTTCGTACAGGGATCAGTTTGTTTTGAAAGGTGCGATGCTTTACGTCACCTGGAAGCTTGACGCCCAGAGGGCCACAATGGATCTGGATTTGTTGGGTTTCGGAAATCCTGATCCAGAGCATCTGGCCCATGTTTTCAAGGAAATTTGCGACGTTACAATCGAGGATGATGGTTTGTTATTTGACAGGAATTCCATCGAAGTTGCGCTTATCCGGGAAGAATCAATCTATCACGGGGTGAGGGCCATTATACGTGTTCAATTGGGCGTCATGCCGATCCGGTTACAGGTTGACGTCGGATTTGGCGATGTCATTGTTCCAGAACCCAAGCCGTCGGAATTCCCGTGTCTCCTGGCCAAACGTGGATTGATGGTCAACGCCTATCTTCCAGAAACAGTTATTGCGGAGAAATTCAATGCGATAGTTGTGCTGGGCATGGCGAATAGCCGGATGAAGGACTATTTCGACATTTGGATGTTGAGCCAGAAATTTTCTTTTGAAGGAAGTATGTTGCGAGACGCAATTCTTGGGACTTTTTCCAAGAGACTTTCTGATCTGCCTACTGATGAACCTGTTGGTCTGAGCGATGAGTTTGCCGGGAATGAGTTAAAAAACCTTCAGTGGAAGGGATTCATGCGAAAACGGCGAAGCAGCCCTGCCGCCCCAGCTTTTTCTCAGATAGTGGCCTCTGTACGGGATTTTATTTTGCCGGTGCTATTCAGCATTACCCGATCCACACCTATACCGGGTTCCTGGTCTCCAGATACCGGTTGGCAAGATTAAATCGCTCCTATAAAACATGAAAATACTACGCTCAACATCATCTGCCCACATTACTTCTCGCTCAGGAATTCCACCATGCCCTTGATGCCGCCGAGGGTCATGTCTTCCATGTGGAAGAATTCGCGGAGGCAGTTGAGGGTATAGTGACCGTAGGTGCTGGACCACTGATCGCGCGGAATGGGATTCAGCCAGACGCTGTGGGGAAAACGGTCCGAGAGGCGTTTCAGCCAATAGGTGCTGGGGGGCGCGCTGGAGACGCCGTACTGATATATCTCGCCGCCTTGTAATTCGAGTTCTTCCGGGGCCATGGTGCCGTCGCCCATGATTACAAGGCGGGTATCGTTCCGGCGCTGGAGGATTTGTTCGAGCGGCGCGGGTTTCGATCGCCGGGAATCGGTCCAGACCCGTTCGTAGATCGTGTTGTGGAAGAAATAGGTGGTGAGGTCTTCAAACCGCTCGTGTAACTTTGTGAACAGGAGGCGGGTGATTTCGACAAACGGCCGCATGGAATAGCCGCCGTTGTCGATAAAGAGCATGACGCTGATTTTATCCCGCAAGTCACGCTCGAAAACGAGATCGATCTCGCCCCCGTTTCGGGCCGTGCGCCGGATGGTGTCGTCGAGGTTGAGGCGGTCGCGCGGGCCTTCGTTTTTCATGTGCTTCATGGTTTCGAGCGCCTGCCGCAGATTTTCCTCGCGGAGCTGGTTGCTCTCGGAATACTCAATGTAGCGGCGCTCGCCGATCACCTTCAGCGCGGACCGGTTCCGCGATTCGCCGAACACCCGTATGCCACGCTCCGCATTGCCCGAATGCCCGAAGGGGGAATTGCCGCCCGTGCCCACCCACCGGCTGCCGCCGTGATGCTCTTCCATCTGCTGCCGCAGCGTATCCCAGAAGCGCTTCATCAGTTCGTCCGCGTCATATTCCCAATACGCGCGCCGGGGGAGTTTCCCTTCGGCAAGCTGCTTTTCGAGCCAGCGTTTGAACTGTTCCGTATTGAACAGCGCATAATCCCCTTCTTTTACCGCGGGAATATCCAGATCGTAGAAATAGAAAGCGAAGGCCCGCTCGAAGGCGTCCATGTGTTCGACGCGCCGCACGAACACCAGCCGCATAAACACGAACAGGTCGTCGAGATTCTTCACCACCCCCTTTTCGAACCCTTTGTTCAATTCCAGCAGGTCCTTCGTGCCCGCCGGCACACCATACTCCCGCAACAACCCTACAAAATCCACAAACAGCGCGTTGCTGAACGCGGGAGATTTATCCTTTGTTTTACCGGTTGCATTCATGAGAAGCACTCGCTCATGCGGGCGAATTGCCATGCGCATACGAACGATAGTGTACGGAAGCACATGGGCTTCAGGCAATCCGGGCCTTCCGGCAAGATTGCCGCATTGTCCTGATTATGAGGTTTGGGATATGATCCATGCATATTGGCGATCTTAAATAGGACGCCGTAAACCCCCAACAAGGAGGAATCCAAACATGTTTGAGCGGCTGGAAATGGCCCCGCCCGACCCGATCCTTGGCTTGACGGATGCGTTTAAGAAAGACCCGCGCGCGGATAAGATCAATCTTGGCGTGGGCGTGTATAAGGATGCGCAGGACCGCACGCCGGTGCTCGAGTGCGTGAAGAAGGCGGAGGAGCGGATACTCAAGCAGGAATCCAGCAAGAGTTATCTGCCGATCCCCGGCGCACCGGAATATGGCGCACAAGTGCGTGCGATGGTCTTCGGCCCGGACCACGAGATTATCAAGAGCAGGCGCGCGGCCACGGCGCACACGCCCGGCGGCACGGGCGCATTGCGGGTGGCGGGCGATTTCATCAAACGAATGGTGCAAGTCCCGGCCATTTGGGTGAGCAGCCCCACATGGGAGAACCATCAGGGCGTGTTCAAGGCCGCCGGTCTCGAAATCAAAACCTATCCCTATTACGACGCGGAAAACAAGTGCCTCGATTTCGACGGCATGATGAAGGCGCTGGGCACGGTCCCGGAGGGCGATGCGGTGCTGTTTCACGCCTGCTGCCACAATCCCAGCGGCATGGACCCCGACCTCACGCAATGGGCCGCGATTGCCCAGTGCCTGCGGGAGCGCAAGGCGCTGCCCGTGCTCGATTTTGCGTATCAGGGCTTCGGCGACGGCCTGGAAGAGGACGCGGCGGGGCTGCGCCTGTTCTGCACGCCCGGCTGTGAATTGATCGTGTGCAGTTCGTTCTCCAAGAATTTCGGGCTGTATAACGAACGGTGCGGCGCAATTACGCTCGTGGGCCAGAACGCCGAATGCACCGACAAGGCATTCAGCCAGATGAAACTCTGCATCCGGCAAAATTACTCGAATCCGCCTTCGCACGGCGGCGCGATCATCACCACGATCCTCACTGATCCCGAATTGCGCACGCGCTGGGAACAGGAACTGAAGGAAATGCGCGATCGCATCAACGGCATGCGGCATCTCTTTGTGAAAACACTCAAGGACAAGGGCGTTGACCGCGATTTCTCGTTCATCACCCGGCAAAAGGGCATGTTCTCCTTCTCCGGGCTGACCAAGGAGCAAGTCGCGGTGCTGCGGGACAAGTATGGCATCTTCGCGGTCGCTTCCGGGCGCATCAATGTGGCCGGCATGACTGAAAACAACATGGATCGGCTCTGCACGGCCATCGCGGACATTCTTCGTGCGTAACCACTGAAAAATGGATGGCTTTCAGCCTTGGGGCGTATTCCGCGGCCCAGGGCTCTCCTTTTTCTCCCGAGCCTCTCTATAGGGTCTCCTGTTTTCATGGCGCACTTCTGGGATTTGTCCGCGTCGGAAATGCATGCCCCTCATCTCGGCGGCGCCGGGAATCCGTCCATGGGCAACGTTTCGTCCGCCGCGTCGATGACAACCCCCAGGGAAGATGGATTGACAACCTGCGCTATCGGTTGGTAGGGTGATTTCATACATCTCAGACAACCGGTGGCGGCCGGACCGCCCGAGAAGGATGATGCGCGTATGTCACAACGTTCCAGCAAGCAAGAAAGTAATTACGGACGCCCCTCACGGCGCACGTTTCTGCGGGCGTCCACCCTGGCGGCGGGGGCGGCGGCGTTGGGTTTCCCTGCGATTGTGCGGGGGCAAAACCTGAATGAGCGTCTCAATATCGCCTTGATCGGGGTGGGTGGACGCGGCATAGGCAATTTCACCGAAGTGGCCAGCGAGAACGTTGTGGCGCTGTGTGATGTCAATGAGCCGAAGATTGACGCGGCGGCGCAGCGCGCTCCCAATGCGCGCCGCTTCACGGATTTTCGCAAGCTCTATGATTACGCGAAGGAGTTCGATGCGGTTGTGGTGAGTTGTTGTGAACACACGCACGCCTTCGCAACGCTGCCCGCCTTGCAGCTTGGCAAGCATGTATTTTGCGAAAAACCGCTCACGCACAACATTTGGGAAGCACGGATCATCCGCGAGGCGGCGGCCAAGGCGAAGGTGGCCACGCAAATGGGCACGCAAATCCACGCGGGCGACAATTACCGGCGCGTGGTGGAATTGATTCAAACGGGGGCCATCGGCGCGGTGCGCGAGGTACACGTCTGGGTGTCGCGGGCATGGGGATGGCAGAGCGAAGCCGAGGCCAAGGAGGCGGAGGACATTGTGTTCGTGCAGGAGCGCCCTGCCGGTGAAGACCCCATTCCCAAGGGACTCGACTGGGACCTGTGGATAGGTCCGGCCCCCATGCGGCCGTTCAACAATGTTTATTTTCCGGGACCGAAATGGTACCGGTGGTGGGATTTCGGCAATGGCACCATGTCGGACCTTGGCAGCCACTGGATCGATCTGCCGTTCTGGGCGCTGAAGTTGAACTATCCCCTGACGATTGAAGCACAGGGACCGCCCGTTCATCCGGAGATCGCCCCGGCCTCGATGCAGGTGACGTACGAGTACGGGGCGCGGGGCGACCTGCCGCCGGTAAAATTAACGTGGTATCAGGGCAAGAACAAGCCCGTGCTCTGGACCGATGGCGCGATTCCGAAGTGGAGCGACGGCGTGCTCTTTGTAGGCGAAAAAGGCATGCTTCTTTCGGACTACGGGAAACACACGCTGTTGCCCGAAGACACGTTCAAAGACTTCAAGCGCCCCGATCCATTCATTCCCCCGTCGCTGGGGCACCACCTCGAGTGGATACATGCGTGCAAGACCGGAGACCCCACCACGTGTAATTTCCAGTACGCGGGCTGGCTCACCGAAGCAAACCATCTCGGCAACGTGGCCTACCGCACCGGCAAAAAACTCGAATGGAATCCCGAAACCCTGCACGCAACCAACGCCCCGGAAGCGGACCGTTTCATCAAACGCGCCTATCGGGACGGCTGGAAGTTGGTGTAGGCCGGATTTCTCACAAGACAAGCACTCACGTAATTCTAAAAGGTGAAGCACGTGATCCTTAATGAACACAGATGCCCCTATGCAACTTGAACACGATGTTTATTTGTCATTGCGAGTTACTCACCCGTCAGTATGCCGGGATGGAGGATGAAAAAACATCCAAAAGTTTGTGCGTAACACCACCTTGGATTGCCAAATCCCGGCGCGTTTTTCCACAAAGTGGATAAATAATTCCAGCCCAGGGTTGCGCTTCGCTACCCTGGGTACACATGCCCCCCTTAATTACTTTCTCTGAAAGAGATACATAATCTCTCCAGCATTTGCCGTGTTTCTAAGGAGGATCGCCAGCGACTATGATTTTACCGGGTGTTTTCACCGGCGTTCCGGCCTTAGCCTCAGACCTAAAGTAAAAGACCATCCATAGCCCCGTGGTTTCATACCTCAATTCTGGGATTTGAGCGCGTCAGAAATGCGCGTCCATCATCTCGGCGACGCCGTAGAATCCGTCCACGGGGATTCTTTCGTCCGCCGCGTCGATAACAAAGCCCTCGAAATGTCCGTTGCACTGGAAGTAGTTCATGCGGATGAGGGCAAGGTTGTGCCGCTCGGTTTTTTTGGCTTCGGGGAAAAAGCGAAGGTCGACCCGGCCGTGGCGATCGTGGATATGCCAGGGCTTCATTTCATCGGTACGGTCGAAGAGGAGTTCTCCCGCGCCCAGCATGGACAGGGTATCCCCCACCCAGATGCAGTTCTCACTCCAGTGTTCCGGGTCGGGAATATAGTCGTGGTCGCCGAAATTGAGCCCGACCAGCCGTTCCTGCGCGTCGTACCCCGCGAAGGTGCACCAGCGCCAGGTGGTGCGATAGGGCAGAAAGGAGCGGTGCTCGTCCAGGATGGCAATGTCGCGCGCGGGGTCGAGGATGATTTCTTCCATGCCGATGCGCAGTGTGCCGGAGGCGGGCAGGAGCGCCTTGTGGGTGTAGAGGCTGTTTCGCTCGCCCACGGGCAGGCTCACCACGAGGGGTGGCACGCGGGATACGTCCTCGATGAGGGTAATGTCCGCAGAGACAGCGGGCATTGTTCGGGTGGCGGCCGCCTCGACCACGATATGATGTCTGCCCGCGTCAAGGTGATGATGACAATCAATGTGAAAGCCGCGCTTGCTGAATTCGCACCGGCTGTCCCACAGGGTTTCGGGCAGGCGCCAGGTTCCGCCCATCCGGGCCTGCGCGTGCTTTACAGAATCGTTCGTGCCCCTGCGGAACGCCTGGAATAATGCCGAGGCGGAAATCTTGGCGTCGAGCAGGAAGGTGGTGATATGCCATTCGGGATGGCTGATGCCAAAACCGACCCACTCTTTGAGGCGAATCTGCCGGAGCGGGCCGCCCAGTGCGGACGCCTCCATAAGGTTCATGCGCCGGAAGGGCAACCGGAAGGCGCCGGTATGCAAGCGCCCTTCCTCAACAATGGCCGGGGGCGTCTCCTCGATGACTAGCGGCATGGCGGCATTCCTCCCGTTTCGCAAGGTGTTTATGAAAAGGGCATTATACGCCAACGGATAATGATGGACACACCTCGATTGGCATATTCTTCGGCCAACGTTGGATGAGCGCCTTTTCGGCAACAGTTCCCCAAGGTATCGTCTGAAAAATGATTCTTATCGGAAGCTTGCCGCCGGGGAAGCATCACGATATGATAAAGACCGCAAAGCAATTTGTTGACCCATCACGGCTTGGCGGAATGCGCCCGAACCTCCCGGTGTGATGGGGTAGAGCAGGGTTTCATTTACGCACAAAACCGCGTTTCTCCGGGCGATGATTTTGGGAAACAACACGGGAGAGGGTTATGTCAATAGCGATTGCGAGTGTGGTGTGGGCGGGTTGTGTTTTATGCGCGGACGCAGGCGAAGTTCCCTGGTATAAGCGAACGCTGGTGGGTATGGAAGTGGGGCCGACAGGCGCACAGTGGGGCGCGGACCCGAAGGACATTGGCTATGCCGCAAAATTCTCCGGATCGGATATAGTGGAAGCCGGGGTGAAAGCGGGTTCTGAATATCTGGTCATTTGGGCCAAGGACAGCGAATACGCCTACTACACCTCCAACGTGGCCCCAAAATGCCCGGGTTTGGGAGAACGCGATGTCCTGCGCGAAACGGTGGAGGCCGCCAGACCGCATCATTTGCCCGTGATAGCGTATTGCGTGGTACAGGGCAATGGTTACCCGCTTCGTGATCATCCGGAGTATAGAATGGTGGATGCGGAGGGAAAGGCGATAGATCGCATCTGTTTGAATTCCGGGTATATAGACCATGCCAAGGCCGTTGCCGCGGAAATGATCGCCTACGGCATTCACGGATTTCACATTGACATGTTGGATCAGGGGTTCGGACCGCCGTACGGGTGCTGGTGCGCGAAATGCCGGGAATTGTTCCAGGCGGAATTCGGCGAAGCCATGCCGCCGGGCGTCACCTGGGATGCGGGGTGGGACAAGATGCTTCAGTTCCGTTACAACTCCAGTGAACGCTTTGAAAAGGCCTTGCGCGATTTCATCCGCTCGATTAATCCGAAGGTTTCGATTGATTTTAACTACCACGGATATCCGCCGTTTTCGTGGGAAGTGGGCCAGCGCCCGGTGCAGCACGCGCATATCGGCGATTTCGTCACCTGCGAGAGCGGCGTGTGGGGGTTCAGCGCGCTGGGCGCCGGGCTGACGGCAAAATTCGTGCAGGCTACGGACCCCGCCGCCCCCTATCAGGTGGTGATGCAGCGCGGCGTGCGCATGTATCACGACCAGACCACGCGTCCGCTGAATGATCTGCGCTGGGAAATGTTTGCGCTGCTCGCCAATGGCGCGCAAGTCACCATTGTGGATAAAACGCCGTTTGACGGGACTGTGGACCGCGAGGCCTATGATCGCATCGGAAAGGTATTTTCGGAGGTTCAGGCCAAGCGGAAACATTTCGGGCAAAAGCCGGTGCAGGAGGTGGGGGTGTATTATTCAAGCCGGACCCGCGATTGGGTGGGCCGGGAGAATCCCTCCAAGTATGAACAATCCTTTTTCGGTGCGCACAAGGCGCTGGTGTACGAGCATATCCCCTATGGAATTGTGCTGGATGAAAATGTGAGTCTTGACACGCTGAACGCCTTTTCCGTGGTATTGCTTGCGGATGTTGCGATTCTATCTCCGCGGGAGGCGGCCCTGTTTGAAGCCTATGTAAAGCAGGGGGGCAAGCTGTTAATCACCGGGAACAGCGGCATGTACGGGCCAATGGGCGAAGCACTGCCCTCGAGCATGTTGGAATCCCTCATTGGCGCACGGGCTGTTGAGGTCATGAAAGACAACGACAATTTCTTCCGGCTGTCCGAAGATCCGGAAGGACTGGGGCGGTACAGTAGCGGCATCCCTCTCGATTGGCCAGTGCTTGCGTATGGTCCAGCGGTGGTCTACGCGCCTCCTCAAGATTCCCGAAGGGCATATGGATTTCTGCTGCGGCCTGTACGCACTTTGCGGCAGCAAGCAGGACTGGAAGGAACCACCTTCCCCAGTTCCGCCGGTGAACCGGCGGGCCCGGCCGTTATATACAATCCTCTGGAGAAGGGAATGGTGTTGACCCTAGCCGTGTCACCCGCCGCGGCCGCCGCCAGCGAATACCGGACCGTGGAAGCGCGCACACTGCTTCGAAACGCCATACGCAGTCTGAATCCGGAGCCGGTGGTGGAAATCCAGGCGCCACTGAACGTCGAAACCGTGGTTACGGAAGATCATGCGAATCATACCCTGCGGATACACTGCGTTGGGTACCTGTCTCCCCCCGGAGCAACCTCGCCAAACCGGCCCACTATCATCCCCGATCCGGTCGAAGACGCTCCGATGTATCAACTCGCTGTGAGGCTGAAACAACCCTTCACGAACGTTTCCTGCATCAACTCCCAAACAGTGATCGAGCATGCAGGACAGCAGATTACCGCCACAATACACGATATTCATGAGGTCCTGATTGTTACGTTGAAACCGCTTTGATGACTCGGACCAGGGATTCCGTTCGCAGGGTATCCGTCGCGCAACCGTAAAACGGAGATGGGGGTTTGATCTGAACTCAAGGATAGGAGAAGGGCGGCCCGTTTCGGGCCGCCCGTGAGACTATTTCTATTTGTTACCGGTTACCGCCGGTTTCATCCTTATGGCTGGCAGGGGCAGAAGTATCCGCCGTTGAGGCTCTGGCCGCCGGTAATGAGCATGGGCCCAATCACGGTGCAGCCCGCGCCAATTTCCGTGCCGCAACTGGTGTCAAGATTGCCGACATATTTGTTGCCAACCCACACGGAGACTTCCGGAGGAAACAGGCCATTGACACCGGGGCCATTGACCGTGAGTTCATGCTCAGGTTCCACGCAGCCCCAGTAGAAGGGGATGGTGCTGTGGGCGGGCATCACGGCCAACGGGATGCATTCGACATCGCCGAAGTATTTGAACGTGAGCTCGGTCACGCCGCCTTGGCAGGCGCCGCATTCGTATTCGCGAATCACGGGGCAGAGCGGAAGACCATTGGCGCTCTTGCCGGAAACCACCCGGAAATCGCCAATCATGAGGCCAGGGCCGACATCGCTAGAGCAGTCGGTGATGATTTTGGAATCAACCTGGTAATTGACGAAGATGTAGATTTCCGGCGCCAGAATGGTGCCCTGAAGCGTGATCTGCTGACCCGGTTCGACATTGCCGGCGAACAGCGGGCCCAGCGCCATGTTCATCGGGTAGATGTGGACCATGGCTGTGCAGGACCGGAAATATTCAAGCACCAATTCCGTGATGGCGGTGTCACAGCAGACTTCTTCACCTTCGCCTTCACCTTCTTCGGCGCCTTCGCCTTCTTCCGCGCCTTCACCTTCCACAGGAGCGCCTTCGCCTTCTT
>CAYYRW010000024.1:69912-98601 GCA_964474205.1 uncultured Nitrospirales bacterium
GCGCCTTCACCTTCCACAGGAGCGCCTTCGCCTTCTTCCGCGCCTTCACCTTCCACAGCGCCTTCTTCCGCGCCTTCACCTTCTACAGGAGCGCCTTCGCCTTCTTCTCCGCCTTCACCTTCTACAGGAGCGCCCTCGCCTTCTTCGGCGCCTTCACCTTCCACAGGAGCGCCTTCGCCTTCTTCCGCGCCTTCACCTTCCACAGCGCCTTCTTCTCCGCCTTCACCCTCGGTCGTGCAGCACTGCAACGTAAATAACGCCAGGAAATACCACCGGTTGCTATGCTGACCGGGGGTATCGCCGCCCCATGCCGTTTCGCTCTGAATTATATTGTTGTTTTCATCGCGCAAGGACACTGCGGCATGGGCGAAAATGTAGAGCGGTATGTCACAATCCCACTGCTGCAATCCGATATCCGTCAATGCGATGCGGAAGGTATAGTACGTCGAACCGCTTACAAAGTCGGGATAGTTGTCGCTGTTGTACGCGAACTGTCCGGGAATGGGCGCGTTATTGCCCTGACCATAGCCCGGATAATCTGTGTCGCTGAATCCGGCATGAACGTGGAGCGCATCAAGCACCCATCCCGCATCCGCCGCATACGTCACATATATCTGGTCCACATCATTCGAGATGATCACTGAACCGGCATAGATGGTCTGGCCCGCTGTCAGGGTCTGAACCGATATCTCGCCGCAAGACGGATGCAAGCTCATCTTGTTCCAGTTATCGTCCCACTTCAGAACCGGTTCCGCTTTCTGCGGACAACCCGCCAGAAGCGCCCCAACCGCAATCACAACCAAGCTGCACGCACCGTACCATCCGATTTTATTTGTTTCACGCATACGTTTCTGATCCTTTCGCCGTGTTTTGGCTCAAAAGCAACTCAAATGCTTGTTGTCTTAGAGCATGAATCGTACCATTTCCCAAGTTATACGTAAGTCATTGAAATTAAATCACTTAAAATTTCCCAGAATCTTTCTGCATAGTCCCTTCCGCAAAAAGATAATCAACTTTGAACACTTTTTATCAGGATGGGCTTGCCCTACACCCATACTAATAATACCAGAAAAACCTCCGGGGTGCAATACTTATTCCAACGTCTCTTTTCCATGAAATGAACTTATTGGAGAAAACTGAAGCCGCTGCCAAGATGAAGGAAAAGACTGCCAAATCCTGTGCTCGTAAGCGGTAAGAACCTTTTCGAAGTTAATATTTCCTTGCAAAATGATATATAAGGTATTATATTACAAGACAAACTGGAGTCATGAATGCTCTATCGAACACGACATATGGAACGCCGTTTACAGATTCTTGCACATCACTTTAAGGGCGTGCTGGTCACGGGTGCGCGGCAAGTTGGAAAAAGCACCCTGCTTGCCCATATGTTTCCCCAAATGAAACAGGTGACGTTCGACCCTGTTCAGGATATCTATGGCGCCCGCCACGATCCGGATTTATTTCTGGACACATTTCCCGCGCCGCTGATTTTGGACGAAATCCAGTTTGTTCCCGAGTTGCTTCCCGCGCTGAAACGCCGGATGGATACCACGCAGGGGTCCGGGCAGTATTTTTTATCCGGTTCGCAGCAGATAACATTGTTACGCACCATAACCGAGAGTATGGCGGGCCGGGTGGGTCTTCTTTCGCTGGGCCACATGACCCTTCCCGAGGTACACGGGTTCGGGGCGGACCCGCCATGGTTGGAACGCTACCTGGAATGTCCCGCGGATCCATTTCATTATATTAAGGAGGTACTTCCGGTCTCGGAAGGAGTATTCCGGATGGTATGGAGGGGATTAATGCCTGGGACATTGAATCTTCCCGATGAACTCATCCCTGATTATTATCATTCGTATCTGTCCACGTACATAGAACGGGATATCCGGCTCCAAGGGGAAATTCGCGATGTAATGGAGTTTGCCCGATTCATCGGGCTCGCGGGCGCGCTTACGGCACAAGAAATAAATGTGGCGCACTTGGGCCGGGAGATTGGGGTCACCCCAAGAACCGCCCGGCATTGGCTCGACATGTTGGCGGCCTGCTATCAGTGGCGCGAGATTCCCGCATACAGCGGCAACGCGGTCAAACGGGTATCCGCCAAGCGCAAGGGATATATGGGCGATAGCGGGCTGGTGTGTTGGCTGCAACGGATATCCAGTCCCGAGACCCTGGCTTCGAGCCCGATGCGCGGCGCTGTATTTGAAACCATGCTGGTGAACTCCCTCTTGAACATGGCGGAAGTTCTCCCCACGCCTCCTCAACCTTGGCATTGGCGTACCCTGGCCGGCGCGGAAGTGGATCTTGTTTTCGAACGGGACGGACGGTTATACCCGGTGGAGATCAAATGCGCCGCAAACCTGACACGGCATGACGCCCGGGGAATTCTTGCATTCAAAGAGACCTATGGCGAAAAAGTACAGCATGGGTTGATCCTGTATGCGGGACATGACCCCTGGAAAATTTCCGAACATGCCACCGCCGTTCCCTGGCACATACGGTAATGAACACTCCAAGGCCATACTACGAATATTTTTCCGCACTGCGTGTTATTAGATATAGTGTATTGAACCGCTTAAATGTAAAAAAAGAACCCTCACACAATGGTACAGTTTGTTTTATATGGCGCTTATTCGATAATCACCGTAATCGTTCTGCTGTATGGACTTTACTCATTTCTTTTCCCTCGGTTTCGGGCACGGTGGTCGATCTGGCGGCTGATCTATCGGGCATATTGCATGATTCGGCATCGCCCCGCGAAACCGGTGGCGCGCTGGCGGATTTGTTGGGCGCGCGGTATGGGTGCGGTGTGCCTGTTCGTGGGCTGTGTCTGGGTGGTTAATCTGCATCCCCAGCTCCGGCATATGCCGCAACCGCTCTATGACCCCGTAGTACACCATTGGCTGGCGGAAAACGCAGACGGCTCTCCTGAGGAAGCCAGAGTATTACAACAACTTGATGAAGTGACCCGTAAAGAGTGGCATCGGGATGATGCCGTGGCCCTTTGCGCGGGGGTGGTGTTCGGCGGAAAGACCTATGTGCTCAATGCCGGACGGAAGACGCTTGATCAGGAGGAAACGCCAACCGCGGATACCGAATTCCAGATAGGGTCGATCACCAAAGTGTTCACCTGCACCGCGCTGTCCACTCTCATCGAAGAGAACCAGGTCAGCCTCGATGATCCTATTTCAGCGTTGTTGCCGGGATGGGCGATTCCCGAATATCAAGGCAGGAAAATCACGGTTCGGGATCTGGCCACCCACCGTTCGGGACTTCCCCGGATGCCGGACGTTCCGATGCAAGGCAGCATTATCGATGGGCTACTGTTTCGCGGTCTGGTGGACCCCTACCGGAATGGAACGCCGGAGTATGTGCGCGAGTTCCTGGCGCAATATACGTTGCCGCGCGTGCCGGGCGAAGGGGATGAATATTCCAATCTGGGCATGGGGTTGCTGGGGTATGCCTTGAGCCAAAAGACCGGCCAGCCGTACGCATCATTGATTAAACAGCGCATCCTGGATCCGTTGGGGATGCACGATACCGGCGTGCAGTTGAATGCGGAACAAGAGGCCCGCTTTGCGCAGGGCTATATCAGCCCGATAACGCTCGGCACGCTGCTCATTACCTTTCCCATGCGGCGGTGGAATCTTGCGGAGGGGTTTCAGGGGTGCGGCAGCATCAACTCCACCGTGCATGACATGCTGAAGTTCGTCCACGCCAATATTGAAGCCCCGGAAGGCCCGCTGGGAAAGGCATTGGCGCACGTCCAGGAACCGCTCTTCGATGATTCCGAAATCAAGAATTGCAAGGTTGGGCTGGGATTGTTCTCCCAGAAAATCGATGGCCTGGATGACGTCATGCATTGGCATAACGGCGGCACCGGCGGCTACAACTCGTTCATGGCCTTCTCCAAACAACACAAAATAGGCGTCATCATCCTTGCCACAGGCATCTGCGAAGAAAAACTCGGCCACGAAATCCTCAAGGTGCTGGCGAAAACAAAGAACTCCACAAAAATGGACTGAATGGACCCGATGGACTGAGTGATACGAAGTGAGCAATGAAGAGGAAAACATGCTAAGGGGAATCTGGAACTCATGAAAACCGGAAGAGGAGGAGCAAGAGAATACAAAATGATCTTTACCGGTTTGCGCGGCGGTAGCGGAAGTAGGCGGCGCAGGCGCCTTCGCTGGAGACCATGGGCGCGCCGAGGGGTTTTTCGGGGGTGCAGTGGATGCCGAAGGCGGGGCATTCGTGGGGTTTTTTCAATCCCTGAAGAATGAGTCCCGCAATGCATTCCTTGGATTCCTCGGCGGCAATATCCTCGATGTCAAACCGGTTTTCCGCGTTATACGCCGGAAATTCCGGGCTGAGCGCATACCCGCTGCCCGGGATCATGCCGAGTCCGCGCCATTTGCGGTCGGTCACGGTGAACACTCGGCGAAGCAATTCCTGGGCCGGAAGGTTGCCTTCGCGGGTCACGGAGCGTGTGTATTCGTTCTCAACCTCGGCGCGGCCTTCTTCCAGTTGCTTGACGCAAAGATGGATGCCGCGCAGGATGTCCACCGGTTCAAATCCGGTGACCACGATGGGGACGTGAAAATCGCGGGCGATGGGTTCATACTCGGTATAGCCCATCACCGTGCAGACATGGCCCGCGGCGAGAAACCCCTGCACGGCGCAGACCTCCGACGACAGGATAGCCTTCATCGCGGGGGGCACCAGCACATGTGAACTGAGCAGGGAGAAATTGTCCAGGCCGGCGCGTTGCGCCTGCACCACGGCGAGGGCGTTGGCGGGCGCGGTGGTTTCAAATCCCACGGCGAAAAACACCGCCTGCCGGTCTGGATTTTTTTGGGCGATCTTGACGGCGTCCAGCGGTGAATACACCATGCGGACATCCGCTCCGGCCGCTTTCGCGGAGATCAGATCGGTATGGCTTCCCGGCACGCGGAGCATATCGCCGAAGGAACAGAAGATCACGCCCGGCTGTTGGGCGATGGCGAGGGCCTTGTCAATCAACTCGACGGGTGTAACGCAGACGGGGCATCCGGGGCCGTGCACCAGCGAGATTTCCGGGGGCAGCAATTCGTCAATGCCGAATTTAACAATTGCGTGGGTTTGGCCGCCGCAGATTTCCATGAGCGTGTGGGGGCGGGTTACGGTGCGGCGGATGGCCTCGGCGAGGGCACGGACCAATTCCCGGTCCCGGAATTCGTCCACGTATTTCATGCGCCCTCGTGCTCCGCTTCGTCCAACTGCTTGAGCGCATCCAGGATATACGCGGCTTCTTCTTCATCCACGATGCTGATCGCGAGGCCCGCATGGACCGTCACATACTGGCCCACGTGCGCGTCCGGTGTCATCGCGAGCGACACTTCTTTGACCATTCCACTGAAACTGACCCGTGCATTCCTCAGCACGGGATCGGTTTCATCAATGCTCAGGATTTGTCCGGGCACCGCCAAACACATCGCGTCTATTCCTTGTATGTCTCTGTTTTTTCCACAACGATAAACGGTATTATATCCCTTGAGCGGTATGAAAGCGTATTGGATGACATTACCCGGACGGTTTCGGATACACGGGACCATTCCATGAACAGGAGATTCACTATGCGGCGGATAATGTTTCTGACAACAGTGGCGGCGGTGTGCATGATGCACCCTGGTCTGTGGGCGGCGGACAGTGATGGAATCGTGGGGGTATGGGTGACGCACGGCGGCGACGTGCGGGTGGAGATCACGAAAACCGCCTCGGGCACGTATGAGGGCGCGATTATCTGGATGGAAAAGCCGGAATATACCAGCGAAGATGCGGAAGCGGGGAAGCCGCGCCGTGATCGCAACAATCCGGACAAGGCGAAACAGAATCGTCCACTGATGGGGTTGAAGGTGCTGGAAGGCTTCACCCACGACAAGGACAATGTATGGAAGGGCGGACTGGTGTACGATCCGGACAACGGGAAGACCTATAAATGCACGATAACGTTGGTGGACCAGAATAATCTCGACGTGCGGGGATTTATCGGCATTTCACTCATCGGCCGCACGGAGCACTGGCCGCGGTACGTGCCCGCGCCGGAGAAAAAATAACCGGCCCAATACAGAGCGTCCACCCGCTTCCGGGAAAGGTGGGGGGGCGTTTCCATTATCTGAACCCATTCCAGCGCAAGGCATGTGCGTCACAAGAAGGCTGGGCCTGTGGCCGCGCGCGAAAACACCTTTCGGGAGGCCTCGCACTTCGTTCTTTTCGTGACTTTGCGCCTTCGCCGCTTTGCGTTTATGATCGTAACGCCAAGGCGCGGAGTAGAATAATGAATAGCGGGGCGGGTGTTTCGTCTGGTAGATGAAAAGAGCGTGAATTGAAACCTTGGTTCGTTGGTATAATGAACGACAGGATACATGCTCCAAACATGGAGGAAGTGGTTATGCGATACGCATATATCCCATTGGTAATGATGGGTTTAGCAATACTGGCGGCTGGATGCGTGACGACGCCCACGCAGCAAGGCGCGGCGGCGGGCGCGGCCATTGGCGCCGGTGTGGGTGCCATTATTGGAAACCAGTCCGGCAATCCGGTGACGGGCGCGCTCATTGGCGCGGGCGCGGGAGGCTTGGCGGGCGCGCTCATTGGCGATCAGGTGGATGAACGCCAGGATCGGCGCGTGGTTCAGGCCCCGGCCGGCAGTGCTCCGGCCCCGGCGCCTCAGCGCGGTCATTACGAGACGCGGGTAGTGCACGCGCCGAACGGCGAAACGTATGAGGAACGGGTGTGGGTGCCGGACCGGTAAGGATGACAAAGGGTTGATTACGCAACACAAGTGGCGTCTGGCGGGTTTGGCCATACTGGCGTGCAGCGCGGGCATGGCGTGGTATGGTGTGGAGACCCTTCGCGATCCGCATTCCCTGATGTACTGGCTGGTCTATTGGGGGCTGTTCCTGGGGTTGATTGTGGCGGCTTTTTACATTGTGCTGCTGGACATCCGGTATATCCGGCTCCAATATGCGCTGGGGCGGCGGGAGGCGTTCCGGAGCACCATCGGGAGCGAGGAGTTTCGCCGGAAATTGATAGAGGCGATTCAGGAAAAGGAGCGGGAGTAAAGGTTTTTTTCAGGAGTAATAGGGGGCATCTTCCGGTGGATTTTTTTTGATTGTCTCTGGTTTCCATTGGTACAATACCATCCTCTGCTTTGCACCAAATGTTTATGCAATACGCAGGAAAAAGATGGGTACCAGGGCCGTTCTCCTTATATGTCAACATCTCCCGATGAACCTTCCTCACCACTAGGATGGCTCCGCCGGATAATTATCGGTGGAGCGCGCAGCGTTAATGACACAGAGATTTTTCACAAGCTCTCCTTAATTGCGTTTTTCGCATGGGTGGGTCTTGGCGCGGACGGATTGTCCTCGTCATGTTATGGCCCGTCGGAGGCCTTCGCACGATTGGGAGAACACACCTATCTCGCCATTTTTGTGGCGCTGGGCACGGCTTTTACCGTGGTGGTCATCAGCATATGCTATTCGCAGGTGATTGAACGGTTCCCGACGGGGGGCGGCGGTTATCTTGTGGCAAGTCAATTGCTGAATCCGGTATTGGGAATGGTTTCGGGCTGTGCCCTCCTGATTGACTATACCATGACGATTTCGCTTTCCATAGCGGCCGGAGCGGACGCCGTGTTCAGTTTTATCCCGATGGAGTACCATTCCTTCAAGATTTGGGCGGCGGTCGGCGGGGTGGTGTTGTTGACGACGCTGAACATGCGCGGGGTCCGGGAATCCGTCATGCCATTGGTGCCCATTTTCCTGATATTCATACTCACCCATATTTTCGCGGTAGTGTATGCGCTGGTCATCAATGCCGGTCACTTTGGGGTTCTTGCGCAAAACACGGCGAACCAGGTTCACACCGTAAGTTCCGAGGTGGGCGCCGGCGGGCTGCTGATTATTCTGCTGCGGGCCTATAGCCTGGGTGCGGGAACCTATACCGGCATTGAGGCGGTAAGCAATGGGCTTCCCATGTTGCGGGAGCCCCGGGTGCAAACCGGCAAGCGCACCATGCTGTACATGGCGTCCTCGCTGGTGTTCATGGTGGTTGGGTTGATGCTGGCGTATCTCCTGTGCGATGTGCGGGAAGTGACGGGCAAGACGCTGAACGCGGTGTTTTTGGAGACTATTTCAGGTTCCTGGGGGCCTTCGGCCAGTTATGCATTCCTGATCGTCACGCTGGTTTCGGAAGCGGCCATCCTGTTTGTGGCGGCCCAAGCAGGTTTTTTTGGCGGGCCGCGCGTTCTTGCCAACATGGCGTTGGATCGCTGGTTTCCCAGCAAGTTTGCCATGCTCAGTGACCGGCTGGTAACCCAAAACGGGGTGTTGTTGATGGGGGGCACGGCGTTGGTGATGCTGCTATTTTCGCATGGTTCCGTGGCGTATTTGATGGTGCTGTACAGCATCACGGTGTTTATCACGTTTGTTTTGGCGACCTTGGGGATGGTCCGGTATTGGTGGCAGGCGCGGGGCCTGGAGGCCCGGTGGAAAAGGGGACTGGTAATCAATGGTTTAGGCTTGTTGCTCACGAGTTTTATTCTGGTGTCCGTGGCGGTCATCAAATTCCGGGAAGGCGGCTGGATTACTCTTGTGGTGACGGGCTCTCTCGTTACACTCGCATTTTTGATCCGGCGTCATTACCATCACACCTACAAATTATTGAAACGTCTGGACATGCTGGTGTCCGCCACGGAAGGGGCGGCCGGCCTTGCCAGTCCCCTAAAACCAGGTTCACTTCCTGAACCGTCCTGCAGTCCGGATGGAAAAACGGCGGTGGTGTTGGTGAACGGCTTCAACGGCCTCGGGCTGCACACGCTGTTCAGCATTATTCGGATGTTCGGGGACTCGTTTAAGAATTATGCATTTGTCCAGGTGGGCATTGTGGACGCGGGCAACTTCAAGGGGAGTGATGAAATCGGGCACTTGGAGAAGCATGTTCAGGGAGAACTGGACCGTTATGTTCATTTCATGAAAGCCCAAGGGCATTATGCGGAACGGTTTTATGTCCTGGGGACGGATATTGTGGATGAAGTCAATGCCCTGGCGCCGAAAATTCAGGAACGTTTCCCGAACAGCGTGTTCTTTGGCGGGCAGATCGTGTTTCCGGAAGAAACGTTGTGGTCACGGTGGCTGCACAATTATATCGTGTTCGCGGTGCAGCGGAAATTGTACAGCCGGGGTATCCCCTTCATGGTGCTTCCGATCCGCGTATAAGCATTCCGGGATATCCTTGCGGGGATTACAGTTGGACTTGGACGCCCAGTTCGACGGCTTGATTGGGGGGGATGTCGAAGAAGGGGCTGGCTCCCTGTGCATTTCGGGCCATGACGGAAAAGAGGCGTTGCCGCCAACGGGCCATGCCGGGATTACCGGTGATGATGATGTTTTCCCGCCCGATGAAGAAACCGACGGTGTTCAGATTGATGACGAGGCCCTGTTCGGCGCACAGTCCGAGGATTTCCTTCATATTGGGGGATTCCATGAAACCGTAATGGGCCTTCACGCGGTGGAAACCCTGGCCCAGATTTTCCACGGTTACCCGGGTGGATTGCTGCACGTGCGGCGTGGATTCGATGACGACGTTCATGATCACCACAGTCTCGTGGACGACCTTGTTGTATTTGAGGTTGTGCAGCAGGACGGGGGGGGTCCCCGTAGGATTGCCGGACATGAAGATGGCGGCGCCGGGCACACGGGCAAGCTGGGTTTCATTGGGGAGAATGACCTGGACGAAGGTGTCCAAGGGAACAACGCGCTTATAAAGGCGCTCTCCCAGAATTTGGCGGCCTTTGCGCCAAGTGGTCATGAGCGTATACGCGCCCATGCCGATTACAAGCGGCACCCATCCGCCATAGGGGATTTTCAGCAAGGCGGACGAACAGAAACTGATGTCGAACGCCAGGAATCCGCAGACCAGCAGACGGGCGGTCCAAGCCCTCCACCCCCAAAGGTCCCGTGCCACCACATACAGGAGCAGCGTGGTGATAAGCATGTCCATGGTAACGCCCACGCCATACGCGGCGGCCAATCCGGTGGAAGAACGGAATGTCACCACGAGGCCCACCGTGGCAATCAACAACAGACGATTGGTCATGGGGATGTAAATCTGGCCGATTTCCAGGGAGGAGGTGTGGATAATGGGGATTCGGGGAAGGTACCCCAAGAGGACGGCTTGCCGGGTGATGGAAAAGACTCCGCTGATAATGGCCTGCGAGGCGACGATGGTGGCCCCGGTGGAGACGATTACCAGAGGGATGATCCCCCAGTGCGGCGCCAAGGCATAAAATGGATTTTTGACGGATTCGGGATGGGAAAGAATAACGGCTCCTTGGCCAAAATAGTTCATCAAGAGGGCGGGCAGGGCGACACAATACCATCCCAGTTGTATGGGCCGTTTCCCGAAATGGCCCATATCGGCATAGAGGGCTTCGCCGCCGGTCAGGGCGAGGAATACGGCTCCCAACACGAAAAAACCTTCGGCTTGATTGACCAGAAAGAAACGGAGGGCATAGAGGGGGTTTACCGCCAGCAGGACCTCCGGATGCCGTACAATGGCACAGATTCCCAAGGTCCCAATAACCACAAACCACAGCAGAACGATGGGGCCAAATACGTTGCCGATTTGCGCCGTGCCGCGGTATTGAAAGGTAAACAACAGGATAAGAATGCCTATCGCAATCGGCACGATATAGGGACTGAACAGTGGGGTGGCCACTTCCAGGCCTTCGATGGCGCTCAGCACGGTCAACGCGGGGGTGATCATGCCATCCCCATAAAGCAGGGACGCCCCGAAAAGGCCCATGGCCATGATCACGAGACGTTTCTTGCCTGTTTGTTCCGGAAGCTTGGACAAGGCCAGGGTCATCAGGGCCAGAATCCCGCCTTCCCCATGGTTGTCGGCCCGCATGACAAATACCATGTATTTGATGGAAATAATGACGCAGAGCGCCCAAAAAACCAATGATAAGACACCGAACACGTTGGTTCTTGAGGCGTTGAGATGGAAAATGCCATCGAAGCATTCGTGGATCGTGTAGAGGGGGCTGGTTCCGAGATCCCCATACACCACCCCCAATGCCCCCAATGTCAAGAGGGCAAGATTCTGCTTGTTATGGTGCGTTGTTTGTTCCATACACGAAATGAAATCTTATCATAAATGGTTCCGTAACCGCGAATGAGACATTTGCGAATAGCTTGGCCAGGCGGAGTAAAGCGGCGAAAAGAGTGATTTTGCGCGGTCATTGGGTAAAAAGGGAAAGGACTTAAACGGCATCAGGGTCACCAGGGCCACAGGAACACCACGGAGAGCAAGAGCATCGGGAGGGGGAAAGGAGGATGGAGGGTGAAGGCGGCAGAAAAGTCCGGCCAGGGTGGCAGGTCTTGCCTGGACAGCTCTTTCGGGTCCATAGGCACAGCTTTCATAAGTTATTTAATATCTTATGTTTAATCGGTTTTGAAGAAGTGGCATATCAATTGCTTTCTTCAAGGTATTGTTAGTTGTGTGACCTCTATTTTGGAGAGTGGCCATGATACCCTTTGCCGGGGTGGATACAAATCGTTTGCTGGTTCAGGCAATGAGCACGGCTGAGAAAAATCAGCGTGTGCTGGCGCAGAATATCGCCAATGTGGACACCCCGAATTACACTCCGGTCAGTTTGGATTTTCAGAAGACTTTGCGTGCAGCCATCGAGGGACGGGGCGGTTTCGCCCTCCGCACGGACCGACCCCGCCATCTCGATTTTTCCGAAAATCGTCCAGAATTCGAATGTCTTGCATTTTTGTCGAAAAATGACTACAATAAAGTGGATTTAGACGAGCAGATGGCCAAGCTGTCGGAAAATACCGGCAACTACACGACTTACGCGGCGTTGCTGAGCAAGCGGTTTGAAATGGTCAAGAGCATGTTAAGCAGCTTGGCGCGTTAAGGAGAGTTTACATGTTGGAGGCCATTTCAGCACGGGATATCGCGGTAAGCGGTCTCCGGGCGCAGCGCGCGCGGATGAATGTGATAGCGAATAATATCGCGAATGTGGAAACGACCCGGACCCCGGAGGGCGGGGCGTTTCGGCGGCAGATGGTGGTGCTTCGCGCGGAACCGTTGAAGTCCGGCCTGAAGGCAGGACACGCGGGCGTGCGCGTTAAGACTATAGTTAAAGACCCGAGTTCGTTGCGGACGGTGTTTGATCCGGGTCATCCGGACGCGAACAAGGACGGCTATGTGAGCTATCCGAACATCAACATGTCGGTGGAGATGGTGGATTTGATATCGGCGCAACGGGCGTACGAAGCCAACGTGGCGGTGATTGTGTCCGGGAGCCGGATGAAACAGCGCGCGCTGGAGATTTTACAGCGATAAGTGAGCGATTGACATGACAGATCCGATGAAAATACCGGGAATCGGCCTGCGGCCGGCGGAAATCAGCGCGAAGCAGATGCGCCCGGCGGCGCCGCGTCCCTTGGAGGGGGAGGGCAGGTCGTTCAAGGAGGTATTGAGCGAGGCGGTGACGGAAGTGGAGCGTCTTCAGCAAGAGGCGGACACGACGATCAAGCAGTTGGTGGCGGGGGAGATCAAGGACGTGTCGGAGGCGATGGTGGCGGTGGAGAAGGCGGATGTGGCGTTTCAGACCATGATGACGGTGCGGAACAAGGTAATGGCGGCGTATGAAGAAATCATGCGCATGCAGGTATAATCGGCGGTTAAGGATAGTTTAAGCGGTAAGGAACGCCGGACCGGCGCAGGGTTCCTGTACATGGGCTGCACAGGGACGCGGAAAATGCGGTGGACCGGCGAAGCCCGGCGGACGGAAATAGTCCGTTGGGGACGCGCGGAGGTTAGAGTTGAATCACCACCGCGAAACCGGCGGGATGGTTTCGCGGCGTGGAGCTGTATAACAGCGGGATGAGGTTGCGAAGGCCGCAACGATGCGGGACGTTGGGCTTTCGAGGTTCCACCTGTGGCGCGGGAGGAATGCAGCGCAGCAGTGGTGGCGCGTGCATAACGCACAGCGCCCTAACATAAGGTGTGAGCCGTGGAATTTCTTCGCCAACTGATCAAGGGCATCCGGCAAGCGTGGAAACAATTGTCGTTGAGCGCCCGAATCAATCTGGGGCTGGCGGCGCTGGCCGTGATCGCGGTCATTGCCGTGGTGGTTTTTGTGGGGGCGAAACCCCAGTATGTCACCTTGTCCACGAACGTGGAAGCGTCGCAATTGCCCAAGATTGTGGACGCCTTGACGTCGCAATCCATTCCCTATCAATTGGCCAACGGCAATCAGGACCTGTTGGTGCCGATCACGCAGCGCAGCCGCGCGCAATTGCTGTTGGCGGAAAAGGAGTTGCCGGTGGGGCGGACGGTTCCGCCGGGGTTCGAGTTGTTTAAAGAGACGGAATTGATGACGAATCAGTGGCTTCAGGATGTGAAGTTCATGCGGGCGGTTCAGGGGGAATTGCAGCGGATATTGAATGCGTTCGATTTTGTGGACTATTCGTACGTGCTGATCAGAGAAGCGAAGGAAGAATTATTTCTTTCGGAACAAAAGCCTTCGGAAGCGGCGGTTACGCTGGCGGTGAAACGCCCGCTGAGCAAGGAAGAAGTGAAGGCCATTGTGAGCATCGTGGATCATGCGGGGGGGCCCAATCTTCATCCGGGGAATATCACGGTGACGACGACGAAGGGGGAAGTATTGTATATGCCGCCGGCTTCCGGATTCGCGTCGCTGGCAAGTTCAAAACTGGAATTGGTGGCGGATTGGGAAAAACAGCGGGAAAACAAGCTGATGGCAAAACTGCGGGACATGGGGGTTCGCGGGACGGTCAGTGTGAGCGCGAAGATGGATTTTGATCAGAAGGAGAGCACGGACGAGAAGATTAGCGAGGGGACGGAACTGAGCACGTACAGCACGTCAACCACAAACACGAGCACGGAGAAGCTGCCGGAAGGGGCTCCCGGGGCGTTTGCGAATCCTCCGGAAGGGACGGCGAAGCCGGGCGGCACGTCGACAAATGAAGAAACGACGGAAGAAATCACGAATTTTGAGCCTTCCCGTACAGTGACGAAGACCAAGTCCGATCCGGGAAATGTGATAAAATTTGTGGTGGCGATGGTGATAGAAGGCGAGTATAAGGAAAGCAAGGACGAGCAGGGCAACACGACACGGCAGTATACGGGTTTGACCGAAGAGCGCAAGCAGACATTCATGGATTTGGCGAAGGCGACGGTGGGCGAGGGCGAAATTCCGACGGAAGTCACGGTATTGGATCATCCGTTCAAGATAGATGAATTGACGGCGGTCACGGGGGCGGTGGAGTCGGCGCAGGGTGAACAACGCTGGGTACAGGCGATGCATTGGGTATGGGTGCTGCTGGAAGTGGTGGCGCTTCTTGTGGGATTCTTGTTTATCCGCCGGTTGTTGGGCCGGGCCATAGCGGTGCCGGAAGCGGCGGAAGAAGAAGAAGCCGCCGTGCTTCCTGAGGCGACGCGCGAGGATTTGCGCCGCCAGGAAGTGGCGGGCGAAGTGACCCGGTTGTCGGAACGCGAGCCGGAAGTGGTGGCGGCATTGCTTCGGACATGGATAGCGGAAGGCCATGAATAAGCCAAAGAAAGAGAAGGAAGGCCTCTCGGGCCGCCAAAAAGTGGCGGTGCTGCTGGCCTGCATGGGCCCGGAAGCGGCGAGCCGGATACTGGGCAATCTTCGCGAGGATGAAGTGGATCAGATAACGCTGGACATATCCTCGTTGAGCAGCGTGGATCCCGACACCAAGGCGCAGGTGTTTGACGAGTTTCATCAGATGGCGGTGGCGAAGCAGTTTGTGACGCAGGGGGGGATCGATTTCGCCAAGGATTTGCTCGAGAAATCGTTTGGGTCGGAACGCGCCTTCGAGATATTGAACCGGCTTCAGAGCAGTCTTCAGGAAGTGCCGTTTCAGTTTCTGAAAAAGGCGGATCCGGCGCAGATATCGAGTTTTATCCAGGATGAGCATCCGCAGACGATTTCGCTGATTCTGGCGCATCTTGAACCGCCGATTGCGGCCATTGTGCTTTCGGCCATGCCGCAAAATGTGCAGTCGGAGGTGATCATGCGGATAGCGACGATGGACCGGACGGCGCCGGAAATTGTGCGGGAGGTGGAGCGGGTGCTGGAGCGGAAAATGGCGGCGGTGTTCAGCCAGGGCTTTACCTTCGCCGGGGGTGTGAAGGACGTGGCGGAGATATTGAACCGGGTGGACCGTAACGCGGAAAAGACCATCATGGCGGATTTGCAGGAGAAGGATCCGGAGCTGGCGGACGAGATCGCGCGGCTGATGTTCACGTTTGAGGATATTGTGTATGTGGATGACGCGGGCATCCAGAAGACGCTGCGTGAAATTGAAACGAAAGACCTGGCCCTCGCGCTGAAATCGTCAAATGACGAGGTTCGGGAGAAAATATTCAAGAACATGTCCGAGCGCGCGCGCGAGATGATTCGGGAAGAAATCGAATTTATGGGGCCCACGCGGCTGAAGAATGTGGAAGAGGCGCAGCAAAAGATTGTGTCGGTGGTGCGGCGGCTCGAGGAAACGGGTGAATTGATAGTGTCCGGACGCGGCGGAGGCGAGGCCGACGAGATTCTGGTATGAGACGGACGGCGAAGGTCATCAAACCCGGGGCCGGGGTACGGGTGAATGATCCGGAAATGGAATGTTTCCCGGAGCGGGAACCGGTTCGGCTGGGGCGTATTATAGGCGCGGAGGCGATGGAAGAATTGGATCCGGTGGCGCTCCGCAACGCCGTGCTGGCCGAGGCCCGGGAGGAGGCGGAGCAGAAAATCCAGGAGGCGTATCACGAGGCGTTTCAGCGGGGGCTCCAGCAAGCGCAAGCGCAGTTTGATGCCTCGATTGCCCAGGCGGCGGAAGCCCTGAAGGCGGCCGCGGAAGCCCTGGTGCGGGCGCGGCAGGCATTTTTAGATTCGTTGGAACCGCAGGTGGTGGCGCTGGCCACCGTTATCGCGGAGCGGGTGTTGCAGCGGGAAGTGCGCACGGATGCGGAATTGATCCATGCAACGGCGCGCCGGGCACTGGCGAAAATAGCGGACCGGCAGGCGGTGACGGCGCGGGTGCATCCGGCGGACTTGGAGGCGCTGCGGCTTCACAAGATTACATTGTTGGAAGATTTTGAGGGGGTGGAAGAACTTACGATTGAGGCGGATGAGTCGGTCAATCCGGGCGGCTGCGTAATCGAATCCCGGCTAATGCAGGCGGATGCCCGGCTGGAGACGCTGCTCTCGACGGTGTTGGAATCCCTGGCGGGGTAATCATGAGCACGATCGATTTAGAGCCGTACTGCCGGCGCGTGGGACGCGAGGAACCGCTCTACGCGTTTGGGAAAATTGCGGACGTGGTGGGATTGACGCTGCAGGCCACGGGACCCGCGATGAAAATCGGCGATTTGTGCTATGTGCGTCCGCGGGGGGATACGGCGAAGATACCGGTGGAAGTAGTGGGATTCCGGGATGATCGGATTTTATTGATGCCCTTGGGCGACATGCAGGGCATTGGGCCGGGGAGTGTCTTGATTCCCACCCACAAACCGCGCACGGTGCGGGTGGGGATGGCCTTGTTGGGCCGGGCCATTGGCGGATTGGGCCAGCCGATAGACGACGGGCCGCCGCCGGAATGTGAAGCGGAGATGCCGCTTCTTGCGCCCGCGCCCCCGCCGTTGCGAAGGCAACGCATCACCGAACCCATCGCCACGGGCATCCGGGCCGTGGACGCCTGCATTACCTGCGGCAAAGGGCAGCGGGTGGGGATTATGTCGGGGAGCGGGGTGGGCAAGAGCAAGTTGATAGGCATGATCGCGCGCAATACGAACGCGGATGTGAATGTGATTGCGCTGGTGGGCGAACGCGGGCGGGAGGTGCGCGACTTTATCGAACTGGATTTAGGCCCGGAAGGGTTGAAACGGTCGGTGGTGGTGGTGGCGACCTCGGATGAGCCGGCGCTGGTGCGGTTGAGCGGGGCCTACACCGCGACGGCGATCGCGGAATGGTTCCGCGCGCAAGGGCTGGATGTGATGCTCATGATGGATTCGGTGACGCGGTTCGCGATGGCGCAACGCGAGGTGGGGCTGGCGATTGGCGAGCCTCCGACGACGAAGGGATACCCGCCGTCGGTGTATGCGTTGTTGCCGAAGCTGCTGGAACGCGCGGGAACGGCGCACTGCGGCAGCATCACGGGGTTTTACGCGGTATTGGTCGAGGGGGATGACTTGAATGATCCCATCGGGGACGCGGTGCGCAGCATCACGGACGGCCACATTGCGTTATCGCGGCCCTTGGCGACGCGCGGCCAGTATCCGGCGGTGGACGTGCTGGAGAGCGTGAGCCGTTCGATGCTGGAGATTACCTCGGAAAATCACCGGACGCTGGCGGCGCGCATCCGGCAGATACTGGCGGTGTACCGGGATGCGGAGGATTTGGTGAACATCGGGGCGTACGTGGCGGGGAGCAATCCGGAGATTGACACGGCCTTGCGCCTGATGCCAAAGGTTCGGGATTTTTTACGGCAGGACTTGTATGAAAAGTCGCCATTTGACACGCTGGAGGCGCAAATGGCGGGAGTATTGCGCGGGTGAAGACGCAGGGATTGCGGTTTACTTGAAAGAGGCCTATAGTAAGACATGCAAAACCGGTGAAACGGCATGGCGATTAAACGGACGTTTCAGTACAACACGTTGTTGCGGATACGCAAGCGCCAGGAGGATATCAAGGCGATGGCCTTGGCGGAGGCGCGCCGGCAGGTGCGCGCCGCGCACGAGCAGCGGGAAGCCCTCCTGGCGGAGCAACAGCGTACACTGGCGCATGCGGGGGAGGCGAGCCGGCATAAATTCGACGCCAGCGAAGTCCGGCGGTATTATCAATATGAACGGCATCTTGCCCGGCTTGCCGTGACCAAAGATGCGGAAATCCGGCAGTTGGAGGCTGTGGCGGAGGGCAAGCGGGCCGATTTGGAGGAGGCGACCAAGCGCAAACGCATCATGGAGAAGTTGAAGGAGCGGCACCATGTGGCGTTTCAGGCGCATTTTCAAAAGATGGAGCAGCGGTCGCTGGATGAGGCCGCGACGAATTATGCCGCGATAGGCATAGTACCCCGGCGCGTGGAAACCGCGCGGAAGAAGGAGCAACGGAAACCATGAAGATCGTGGTGTTGGCGATGTTGGCAATACTATCCTTCGCCGGTGCGTTCGGGGCGGCGCTATGGGCTACGGGCAGTCTTTCCGGCGAAGCCGTAAAACCTTCCGGTCAGGAGGGGGAATCGTCCGCGAAAGCTGCGAGCGAGGAGCATGGGGACCCGTTAAGCGTGCTGGCCCAGCAGTTGAAGAAGAAAGAAAACGACCTGAAGGAACGGGAAACACAACTCCAGCAGCGCGAGGCGCAACTGGCGCAACGTGAACAGGAGTTGACGCAAATGCAGAAGAAGCTGGAGGAACTCCAAAAACAGGTGATGGGGGGCCTGGACGATGCGAAGAAAGAGCGGGAAGCCCGTTTGCAGACCATAGCCATCACCCTGTCGTCAATGAAACCGGATAAGGCCGCGGAGCGGCTGGAGAATCTTCCCCCGGAAGACGCCGCGGCAATCTTGAATCTGGTGAAGCCGAAGGAACGGGGCAAAATTGTGGAGGCCATGAAAACCGAGGCCGCCACGCGCATCCTGCGGATATTGCAGGAACCCGCCCTCTGATGCCCGTTTAAGCATCGGCAAAGCGAAGGCTTTTCTTTACTGTTTTCACAATCCATCCCCGTGTGATTCGGGGGTGTTTCACGTCTTTCCAAATCTCAATCGAAAGGAGGTGAAGAATGCATGTATATCGAAATGATGCAATCCATCCAATCTGAACCAGACGCAACAGACGTTTCGTTGTCTGTTGGGAACGCAACCCCCGGCTCCGCATCGGGAGCGGATTTTGCCCAGGTATTTTCCGAGGCGCGTGCGGTGCTTATGCCGCACTCTTCCACGGAAGAGGCCTCCCTTGTTGATGGACAAGACACCGCGAACGAAACGGACGCGGAGTGGAGTCCGCTGCTGGCGTTGTTGGGGCTGAACGCTTCGATAGCCGCCAACGCGGTGCCGGTCCCATCGTCCGCCGCCACGGAAGCCGGTGGAGTATCCGAAGATGCGGTGGCGGGCGCGAATAACGCGGCGGCCACGGCGCTTTCGGTGAATCCGGAGGTGTCCGTTCTCTTGGACGGGGAAGCGCCCGCCGCGGATTCTCAACCATCCGCGGAAGGAACTGCTTCGTCCGCTGTGAAAGCGGCGCTTCTGGCGGCCTCCGAATCCATGGAGGTGCAACCGTTGGTGGTGGCCGATATGGATGCCGCGATGGCACACATTCCGAAGGCGGTTCCCGCTGCCGCGGAATATGAAGTCACCGCTTCACCGGCGCGTAATGCCTTGCCTGTGGAGGGTTCCTCAACAACCCCGGTCCAGGCGGCAAGCAAAGCCGAATACGTGGTGTTGCCTTCCGTGGCGGCAAGCGAAACGGGAATGATTCCCAAAACCGCCAAGGCGGCTGAAGGCGCCGCGGCCGCAAAGGCCGCTGTGGCGGCTTCGGAAACGCCTGTTGCCGCCGCTCCGCTTGCGAAGACGGCCAAGGATACGCCCATGCCCGCCATCGCCTTGCCGGAAGACTCGGCCCAAACCGAGGCTGCGGAGGAACTTCCTGCGGTGAAACCTTCGCCGAAGGTGGAGGTTAAGCCCTTGCCGGCGCCTGATTTCGCGCCTTCGCAAGGCCCGGCGAAACACGCGGCGGTGAATCCCGCGCTTTTCGCGCAAACGCTTGAATCGGACACGGTGGCGGTGCGGATGCAAAAAAAGACGGTGGGCCATCACGGCGAGGATATGAAGGCGGCGGTGGAGGTCTCGCCGCGTTTGACCGGCGTCTCCACGGAGGTGTCCAGCACGCCTTCGATTGCCGGGCACACCACCCTGGATATGTCAAAAACGTCCGGGGCGTTGACCGGCGGTCAAACCGCGAATACTACAGCGGCCTTGGAGCGTCCCACCTTGCAAACGCTGGATGCCTTCACGGTCAAAAGCGTGCGGTATTTGGCGCAACAGGGCGGGGCCACGATCAGTGTGCGGTTGATTCCCGAATCATTGGGCGAAATGCATATTGAAGTGCGCAGCCAGGGTGATGATGTGTCGGTGCGGTTGGTGTCGGCGAATCCGGTGGTGCGCGAAACCCTGCAAACTCAATTGCCGGGGTTGCGTGACGCCTTGGCGCGGGACGGCCTGGAAGTGGGACAGGTGGAGATCGCCTCGTCCACGAGCCAGAACGCGGGTCAAGGAAGCTGGAACAGTCAGCAGGCCGGCCCACAAGACGGGCCCGCGCGCATTCCGGCGTATTCCGCCAAATCGTATGCCGGCCCGGTGCATGACACCATGCCCGCGCTCCGGCGTTTGCCGGCGCATCAGGGCGCCTTAAATGTGTTTGTCTAGAAAGGAGCAAACAACGTATGAATGCATTAGTGACGTTTCGCGCGAACAGCGCGGGCACGCTTGGGGCGAGCACATCGCAACGGGAGGCGGCCTGGCAACAGGTGACCTCGCTGCTGCGGACCAAATTGCTCGCCGTACAGAAGGAAGCGGCCAAAGCCGCCGCCACAAGCGCGTCCGCAAAAACGGCGGCTACGCCGGCGAAAACGGCCGCCGCCGCGAAGGCATCGGACACAAAGAGTGACACCACGAGCGGCACGCAAACATTGGATCGGGATGCGTTTTTGCGGCTGTTGGTAACGCAGATGCAGAATCAGGATCCCATGTCGCCGATGGATAACACGGAGATGATTGCGCAGTTGGCCCAGTTCTCGTCGCTCGAGCAGATGAACAATCTGAACGACAGTTTCGAAACAATGAACACGACAATGGAGTATCTCACGGGCAACGTGGACCAACTGAATTTCATTTCCGCGCAAGGCATGCTGGGCAAGTATGTCAAGGGCATAAACGCGGAGGGAAAGATATCCTCCGGGATTGTGGAGTCCGTGACGCTGGATGACAGCATTGTCATCTTGACGGTGGACGGCAAGCAAATGCCCATGACCGGCGTGCTGAGCATATCAACGGAGGCCCCGGACACGGACACCGCCAAGGCGGGGAAGAAGGCATCATGATAGAGGCGCTTCAACTCCGTTCGGTGACGGCTTCATCCACGGTGGCGCCGGGAAAATCCATACGCCATCCGGTGGCGGAGAAGTTCGCGCTCGTGCTCGAACAAACCTTGCGTCAGAAAGGCGAAGTCCGCTTTTCCGCGCATGCACGCCAGCGCCTGGAGAGCCGCGGGATAGAGCTGTCCAAGGAAGAAGTGACGGGCATTGGCAAGGCGCTGGACCAAGCGGCGGCCAAAGGCGCCCGCGAATCACTTTTTCTGTTGGACCGGGTGGCCCTTGTGGTCAACGTGCCCAACCGCACCGTGATTACCGCGCTTCCCAGCCAGGAAGCGGGAAATACGGTATTCACCAATATAGATAGCGCTGTGGTGGTGCCGAAGGCATCGGTTCCGCCATCCTCAACTGAATTAAACAGGCCGGCCCCCGTCCGGGGAGGCTTGGGCGCCGCTGAATGACCGACGCGGCGTCAACTATAAGGAACATACACGTATGGGAACAGCATTGTTTACAGGCGTGACGGGGTTGCAGGCGCATCAGCGCCGGCTCGACGTGGTGGCGGCGAACATCGCCAACGTCAACACCGTTGGGTACCGCAGCTCACGCGCCCTCTTTCAGGATTTGTTTTCGCAAACCATCCGGGGCGGGTCCGCGCCCGTGGGCACCTTTGGCGGCACCAACCCGCAGCAGGTGGGCCTGGGGGTCCAAATCGCGAGCATTGACGTGGATTTTGATCAGGGATCATTGCTCACGACCGGTGTGTCTTCCGATTTGGCAATCCAGGGAAACGGCTTCTTCGTGCTTAGCGACGGAACCAAACGCGCCTTCTCGCGGGATGGCTCGTTTACGCTGAACGCGAACGGCCTGTTGATTGATCCGGGCACCGGCATGCGGGTGCAGGGCTTCCTGGCGGATGAACAGGGGAGTATTGACACCAACACGGTGGCCTCGGACATTCTGATTCCGCTGGGCGGCCTCGGCATCGTGCGCCCCACCACGAGTGCCACGCTGATCGGGAACTTGAACGCGGACGCGCCCAGCGCGCCCGCCACACAAGTCGTGCGCACCTTCGAGTTCTATGATTCCCTGGGCACCGCCCGCGAAGTGCTCGTGACCTTCACCAAGCAGGCGGCCCCGGCCAATACCTGGAGCTGGTCGGCCGCCTATGATTCCACCAGCGGCGGCACCACCACGGTGGGAAGCGGCACGTTGACCTTCCAGAGCGATGGCACCCTGCCGTCAGGGACCACCGGCGCCATCAGCATCGCCGGCGCCCTCATGAATGACACGGGCGGCCAACCCTCCGATTTGAACGTATCCCTGGATTTCTCGTCCATCACGCAACTCTCGACGGGGGATGAGCAGACCAGTGATATCACGCTGCGGAATCAGGACGGATTCGCGCGCGGGGTTTTGCAGAGTTTCAACATCGGCTCCGGCGGGAAGATCAACGGCGTTTTCAGCAATGGCCTCACGCGCGTGATCGCGCAGGTGGCCTTGGCGAACTTCTCGAATGTCGGCGGGCTGACCCGCGACGGCAATAACATGTTTCTGGAAACCCCGGCGTCCGGCACCGCGCAAATCGGAGCGCCGGAACAAGGGGGCCGCGGCTCGGTCACGGGCGGTGTGCTGGAGAACTCGAATGTGGACCTGGGGCGTGAATTCAGCAACCTGATTATCACGCAACGCGGATTCCAGGCGAATGCCCGCACCATCACGGCGGCGGACACGCTGCTTCAGGAAACGGTGAATCTGGTCCGGTAATGGATAAGCGGCTGGGGGAGTGCGCTCCATGCACTCCCCCAGAAACGTAACAGGGCGGCCTCGGCAGGCATTGTTTCCTGGGGAGAACAGGCCGTGCGCGCCAGGTCATCATCCCCATAGACGCGCGCCCAAGGCTAATGGTAGAATCGGGCGCGGATTAACGGAAACGCCGTCCTACGGCCGCACGGGCGGAATACAAGGCAGACGGTATGGACATAGCAACCATTATCGGTTTTATCGCGGGGATTTTCCTGGTCGCCACGACCATTATCATGGGCGGAACGATAAGTGTGTTTTTCAACGCCCCCGCCTTCATTCTGGTGGTGGGCGGCACGCTGGCCTCCACGTTGATCAATTTCCCGTTGAGCGACGTGCTCAGCGTGTTCACGACGGTGAAAAACTCCTTTGTCCATAAGGCCGCCGCCCCGGAACGGCTGATCGAGCGGATTGTGCAGCTTTCCATCATCGCGCGGCGCGAAGGCATTCTGGCCCTGGAGGGGCAGGTGAAAGACCTTCACGACGAATTTCTGGGGCACGGGGTTCAATTGGCCATTGACGGGGCGCCGCCGGAACTCATCAAGGACATGTTGACGACGGAACTGGCGTTCACGGAAGACCGGCATTCCATGGGGCAAAGCATCTTGATGGCCATGGCGTTGTATGCGCCGGCGTTCGGCATGATTGGCACGCTCATCGGATTGATCCAGATGCTCACGACGATGGATGATCCCTCGAAGGTGGGCCAGGGAATGGCGGTGGCGATCCTCACCACCTTGTATGGCACCTTGATGGCCAATGTGATTTTTCTGCCCCTGGTGGGGAAGCTGCGGGTGCGCACCGCCCTCGAATTGCTTCACAAAGAAATCATCATTGAAGGAATTTTGTCGATCCAGTCCGGGGATAATCCGCGCATCGTGGAGCAAAAACTGAAGGCGTTCGTGGCTCCCGCGGTGCGGGGACGCGTAAGGGCGATGCGTTAATATGGTGCGGCAGAATAATAGACGAAAATCACTGCTGGACGAAGGGGCGCCGGGCTGGATTGTGACCTATGCCGACATGATGAGCCTGCTGTTGTGCTGTTTCGTGCTGATTCTTTCGTTTTCCACGGTCAATGTGAAAAGTTTTACGGAAGCCATGGCGTCGGTGCAGAGCGCGCTGGGGGTGATGCCGAAATCCAACGGGTTCATCACCTCGATTCCGCGGCCGGGGCGGCGGGCGGAAAATGCCCTGGAGCGCGCGGCCAGCCAATTGCGCACGGAACTGCAACAACAGGGGCTGGAGAAGCCGGTGAAAATAGACTATGACGCCATGGGCGGCTTGAAAATCAGCCTGCCCAGCGCATTCTTGTTTGATCTCGGCAGCGCCGCCGTGCGGGCGGAAAGCCTGCCCGTATTCCGCAACATTTCCGCGGTGCTGAAGGCCTTGCCGGATACCTTTATTGAAGTGCGGGGGCATACGGACGCGGAAGTGCTCGGGGACACCACGCGCTTTCGGGACAACTATGATCTGAGCTATTTCCGCGCGGATGCCGTGGTGCGGCAGATTCATGCGGGCGGGGTTCCGCTCGAACAATTTGAGATTGTGGCCTGCGGCCCCAACCAGCCGTTGGCCTCGAATACCTCGCCGGAAGGACGGACGGCCAACCGGCGGGTGGAAATTTACGTGCGCGGTTTGGTGGACAAGAGTAGAATAGACCTGTTCCGCGAGGGTCTGATCGGGCCGGGAACGGGAACGCCGTCCGCGCCCGTGGCCGCCCCCCGTGAACTGAACTCATTAAGGTGATTGTATGGCAGATGCAAAAAAAACCGAAGAAAAAGAAGCCCCCGCACCGAAGCAATCTTCTTCACTGGTAAAATACATCCTGTTGGCGGCCGTGATGGTGCTGGTGCCGGCGGGGATTGCGGTGGCGCTGGTGTTGTTTGTGGTGCAGCCGCGTTTGGCGGCCCCGGCGGAAAAGACGAAGCACGCGGAAACAATGGAAGAAGAGGCTTTTCCGGCGGAAGCGTTCACGGTGGATTTTGATGAGGCGCAGGCCAATGTCATGACGGAGAACCCGAATGCGCCGGCACCGATCTTAACCTTCGCGGTGAGCATGGTGATGACCGGCGGGAAAGCGGGCGAGAGCGGCGGCGGACATGGCGGGGGCGGCGGGGATGCGCGTGTGAAGCTGATCAAAGACAAACAGTCATTCTTCACGGCGTTGTTGGGCAAGCTGCACCGCAACCGGACGCGGAAAGAATTAAATGACCCGCAAGTGCAGGAGAGCATTCTCAAGCAGGCGAAACAGGAAGCCAATGTGATTCTGAAGAAACTGTATCCCGAACAGAATATTCAGGTGATCGAGGTCATGTACACCAAATATGCGATTTTTGATTTATGAGCCTGATAAATCCCATAACGCGCAGTGAAGGGCCCGATCCCGCCCGGGAGGAAGAATTGGTCCCGGTGCAAAACGCCGGCGAATCGCTGGATATATCCGATCTGCGCCCGGTCAAGCTGAACGTTTCCGCGGACCTGGGGACGTGTCCCTTGCTGGTGCGGGAAGTGCTGGAACTCAAACGGGGCTCGGTGTTGCCGCTGAATAAACAGGCCGGCGAGATGGCGGATATTTGTGTGAACGGCATTCCGATGGCCCGGGGCGAGGTGGTCGTGTTAGGGGATTCACTGAGCATCCGCATTGCGGAAATCTTTGGCGTCGGGGAAAAGGAGAGCGGGGGCTATGAATAAAGGCGTGTGGCTGTGGGCGGTGTGGTGCTGCGTGGCGGCGTGCGCCTGGCCCCAAGAGACGGCCACGCGCCAACCGCAAGAACCCACCCCCGCCTATCAGGAAACCGCTCCCCCCCCCGTGGACACCACAACAGCCAAGGAGGTCCCGCAATACTTTAAGGCGCACCAGAAAGCGTGGGATGAATCCCCCGGGGGAAGCACGGACGCGGCGTCCGCAACGCCTGCTAAAACGGGCGAAAAAGGCTGGAATACCTATATCCCGCGCACCATCATGGGGCTGTGCTTGGTGTGCGGGATGATTCTTTTAGGCGGGGTGTTGTTTAGGAAATACGGCCGCAACACACCGCTGCTGGCGGGGCAACGGCTGGGCGTGGTGCTGGGCAAGGTGCATTTGACGCCCAAGGCAAGCCTTCATTATGTCAAGTCGGGCGGACGGGTTCTGGTGGTCGGATTAACGCAAAACCAACTTTCACCAATTGCCGAATTTGATGCGGACGCCTTTGAATCCACCCTGGACGCCGAAGCCGTTTCACCGGGGAAAGCGGCGAACACGGCGGTGAGTTTCCTGGATCAACTGCGCACACAGGTAAAGAAGGAAAGCGGTATTTCGGGGCCGGGCGATGAGGATCTCACGGAATTACGCGGAGAACTCCAGCGGCTTCAACGGTATTTACAGGAAAGCGCGCGTGAATCGAATGAACGCTAAATGCGCTTGTCTGGTGCTGGCCGTTGCATTCTTCAGCGGCATGGGCGGCGCATTCGCACAAGACCGCCCGAATCCCCTGGGCGTGGACCTGCTCGAGGGCGCACGGCGCGCCGTGGACCAGGAAAACATCTCCACCTCGCTGGTCATCGTGTTTCTCATCACAATTATTTCACTGGCCCCCGCCATCCTGGTGATGACCACCTCGTTCACACGAATCATCGTCGTGTTCGGCTTTCTCCGGCAGGCCCTGGGCACGCAGCAAACCCCGCCCAACCAGGTGTTGATCGGCTTGGCGCTTTTTCTGACCTTCTTTATCATGACGCCGACTTATCAGCGGGTGAACGATGAAGCGCTCCAGCCCTATCTGCGCGGCGAATTCCAAAATCAAAACCAGGCCCTCACGGCCGCGCTCAAACCCATCCGCGAGTTCATGTTCCGTCAGGCCAAGCCCAAAGACCTGAAAACATTTTTACAGATGGCCAAACTCGGCCGCCCGAACACGCCGGAAGATGTTCCGACCCACGTGCTTGTGCCCGCCTTTGTCCTGAGTGAACTCACCACCGCCTTCTACATCGGTTTCATCATTTACATTCCCTTCCTGATCATTGACATGGTGGTGGCAAGCACCCTCATGGCCATGGGCATGATGATGCTCCCCCCCATCTTTGTGTCCCTGCCCTTCAAGATAGTCATGTTCGTGCTGGCCGACGGCTGGAACCTGCTCATCGGCTCGCTCGTCAGGAGCTTCCAGACATGAACGAAGGCGTCAAGAAAATCCTCATCCTTATTGTCGTCATGGCCGTGGTGTTCCCGCTTATTCCGCTTATCATGCCCAAGCCGATGACCTTTGAGCGGATCAAGGCGGGGCTGGAAGCAAAGTTCACCCTCGAAGAATACGAGGAAGCCCCGCAGCCCCAGTTGCAATCCATTAAACAAGTGGGCATGTACATTGACACGGCGCGAGTCATGATTCTACAGTACGATGACGAGGGGAAGATCGCCAAACAGCGCGAATTTCAAAAAAAAGACCCCGGACAGGCCATGGTGGAAAGCTGGGGGCTTGCACAATCCCTCGGCGCGGCCATTCCGAAGGAAACCCCGAGCATGGCGGAACGCCGGGGCATGTTTTTACTCATCGCCACCGGCCCCGACAAAGAACTCCTCCGCCGTATCATCGAAACCTTCAAGAACCTGTAAGGCCCACCTTCCTTTCTCTCCATTTTCAGCCGCAAAAAAACTTGCAAAATCATTTGACGCTTCGCGGGTCTGTCTGATACAATCCTATTCTACAAACACGATCCGTCGCGGGGTGGAGCAGCCTGGTAGCTCGTTGGGCTCATAACCCAAAGGTCGTAGGTTCGAATCCTACCCCCGCTACCAAGTTATTGATATGGCTGGACTTAAGACGTAAATTAAGTCCAGCCATTTTTCTTTTGTTTCGCCTTGATAGTCACATGCTTTTGTGATATACATTACAGAGGCAAATCCTTGGGCAGCAAGAGCTTGGGATATTATGATCTTCGGGCGTACGACCTTTGGGGTCATTGCCCAAAGGGACCTTCGTTAAAATACATGAATGTTACTGTGATAAACGACCATGCTGGAAATACTTGGATCATCCTGTCCGCACCTTGGTCACTCGGGACTGATCACAAATTGATACTTGTGCCGCAATGGGTTTTGCGAATGAGTGAATTTTAAAGACCAATTAATTGCGGCGCCATTTTCGTAGAACGAGTCGCTTGGATGACTTTTCGTGCGAACGTTTTCTATGAGATGATGAAGGGCGGCAGTAGACACATGCGCGTTTATGCACTAACATCATTTGTTGGCATCCCATACAACATATTCACGAACCGGCCAGTAGTTCGGGTCGGACTTGTCTGTCACTTCGAGATCGCATAGAGGAACGTAGCCCACTTTTCGGCCTTCCCGGACTTTCACGATGATGCCGCGGAAAGGCATTTCCTCATCCAGCACGGCAATAACTTTCATGGTGTGCCCCAGGCGGAAGGGTTCGCGCTTTGCCACATCGGTAAAGTAGGCGTCATCATCGTCTTCTTTCCGTTTCACTTCAAACGGAAAGGAAAGGTTGTCCTGAAGCCACGGAATCCAATTCCGCTTCGCCCAATTTTCGTATTTCTTGTTAAAGATTGTCTCCTTAATGGGAAGACAGTTCCCCCCTCGCTTACGTACATCCCAGGCGTGTTCATCCTCTTCGCTGATCGCTTGCCCACAGACTTTTTGCATATTTTTTAGCCTCTTCGTTAGAATTTATGGGTCACCTCCGGCTCCGGGAGATGTC
>CAYYRW010000025.1:0-92057 GCA_964474205.1 uncultured Nitrospirales bacterium
TCGGATACACGTATCCTGAGGAAGAACCCGATTTCGTCACCGTCAGGGTCCAGTCACCCGGCGCGAAATTGGCCGTGATCGTCCGGTTCCGGTTCATGGTCACTGTCATCCACATGCCCTGCGCCTGGTTCGGATCAATATCCCCGGTCCACCCCGCAAAGGCATCGCCGCCGGATATCAACTGGGCACTCATACCGGCTTGGACACCGTTCACATACCCGTACACCCCAGGGGCCGGATTGATGGCGCCATTCCCCGTTTTTTGCAACGTCAAACTCCAGGCCGCAGTGGTGAAATGCGCCGTGATGGTGCGGTCCCGGTCCATGGTCACACAGAGATTCCGGGTGGTGGGCGAGGATGTGCCGATGTCGCCCGACCAATACTCCAGCGCCACCGTGGCATCTAACACAGCTTCGATGCATGCACCCTGATTGGTTCCGTAGACGTATTGAGTGCCAGGCGCGGCGCTTCCGGCCGGGTTGGTGTTGCCGGGACCATCAATGATTAGGGTGAGTATCTTTGAGTCTTCCACAACGACCGCCGTGATGGAACGGTCCCGGTCCATAATTACCGGAAGAACGGTGCTGTACGGGTCCACGCCTTCGCCAATATCCCCCTCCCAATGGTCAAAGCGGTACGCGAAATTCCATATATTGGCCCGCAAATCGAAACTCGCGCCCGCTGCATATTTATACGCGCCATTAGACGAAGAGAAACCATCTATCCCGACCTGGCCTCCTTGCGTTCTCAACGTGAGCACATACCCGGAACTCTCAAAATTCGCCGTAACCATTTTATTGCCGTCCATTACGACATTGATGTTCTGCCTATACCCTGTGGCGTCCCCCGTCCATCCACAAAAATAGCCCTCATTATACGCACTGGAATTTATGCTCGCATAGGCCGATTGGCCATCAAGATAGGAATACACCCCGGGGTCCGGCCATGTGTCGCCACCGGAATAGCCCGCTTTATTTAGTGTAAACGTCCAATCCCCCGGCGCGAAACTCGCCGTGACCGTCTTGTCCGTGTCCATGAGAATACTCTCATTTGTGTTGGCCGAAACCAAGTCCCCGCTCCAGTTAATGAATGCTTGACCACTTCCGGAAATGGGATACGCGTTGATATACTGATACGCGCCCTGAAGCACTGCATGTGTCCCCGGCTCCGGATTCGTGGTCCCCGTGCCGTTGACCAGAATGGTGAGGTTCACCGCCGCCCCACAGATGGAATTCTCCTGCACATTGATACCGGGTGCCAGGGCGTACAATTGGTCCAATTGATGCTCCTCGCAAAAGGGGGTGCCTTGAGCAAAAGCATTGTCATAAATTCGGAGTTCAACCATCTGGGCAATGCCCGCGTTGTCCAGCAACGACCGGATATCCGTCAGTTGATTGTTGCTCAAATCCAGCCGCTGAAGTCCCGTACAGGTGGACAATGCGCTAATGTCGGAAATCTGGCATTCCCGAAGATCAACATCGGTCAGGTTGCTCATGCCCGCTAAACCTGATAGGTCGGTCAATGATGGATTTTGGCCAAATCCTGCCCGCTGTAAATTCGTCAATCCGGAAAGGTCCGGAATTGCCGTTATTTCCGTCATTTGGACTTGCAGCATCTGAAGCTGCGTATAATTAGAAACCACGCCAATGTCCGTCACGGGCACCAGCATCACGGCAAATACCTGGCTGGGACTAATCCCGGTCAGGCCGCTGATATCCGTAACATTGGGCTCGCCCAAGATGCCGAGCCCCTGAAGATTCGTCATACTGTTGATAATCGGCAAATCAGACTGCTTCAAACCACAGTTGATTTCCGCGAGTAGTCCCATCGTATCCGCCACATCAGAAAGAGGTGAAAAATCCGCGATGGGATTGGAGGCCAGCCATAGTTCCGACAGACTGTCCATCGTACGAATAGCCTCAAGGTTCGACAAACCATCGTTCCCCATCAGGTTCAAGTACGACAGATTCACCAACCCGGCCAAGGGGGATAAATCGGTAATGAGGTTTGTACCCGTCTGTAAAGGATCAAAACCATTGCTGCTATCTCTGAATGGATTAACGCCGAAACCCAGATCAAGCTCAAGCAAACCCGTCAACCCTGCCAACGGCGTAAGATCCGAAATATGATTCCATCCCAAATTGAGATGCGTGAGGGAAACACACGCCTCCAATCCGGTCAAATCCGTTATTTCAAGTTTTTTCGCCACCAGGGCCGTAAAACGGGAATCGGCCAACTCGCTGTCCTCCGGCGGGGTGCTCAGCGTCAAGCCCGTGGCGGCTTCCCATTGGGTTCTGACCGCATTCGAGAGATTGGGGTCATTAAACGTCACTGGAGCCGCCCAAGACCCGCAAGCCCCCCATATAATTGTAATAGAGATTACAAACGTTAACGATCTGTATGTTACTGACATTGCTGTAAACTCCTGTGAAATAATCACTTGCCAACACTAAAAAGCTTTTGCGAACCACGTCATATCAACTATTTCCTTCATAGTTATTATCGCTTAGAAAACATGGTATGTCAAAAAAGAATTCCTAAAAAATCTTGATACCCGGTTTGATTCTGTATCATAGTAGTGAAAACTAACCGGTACGGGAGACGGCATTATGCACAAACATTTCCATACGGCTTCTTCAATTATTCTAGCCATCATCCTATGCGGGTGCGCCACGCAGCCAATACCCTCCGTAACGCTTTCCGCATCACTGGATCCCGCCAAGGCCACCCCCAGCGCGGACGGGAAAACGCTCTGGTTCAGTGCGCTGGACATCGGTCTTGAAGGCCAGGGCTGGACCACTCTCAACCATCCCTATGATCGCCTGCCGGTTGAAGCGGAGGGCAAGGTGACGGAGGCCGTGTGGAACCTCGCCCAGCACTCGGCGGGCATATCAGTACGGTTCATGACGGATTCCCCCGAAATCTCCGCGCGCTGGTCGCTGCGTTCAGACCGTCTGGCCATGACGCACATGCCGGCCACCGGGGTGAGCGGACTCGACCTTTACGCCAAAGGCGCGGACGGCGCGTATCATTGGCTGGCGGTGGGGCGTCCGGAAAAAACAAAAGAGAATGAAGCGACACTGATAGGCGGCCTGCCCGCCGGGATGCACGAATACATTTTGTATCTGCCCCTGTATAACGGCACGGAATCGCTGGATATCGGCATTCAGGCCGGGAGCACCCTGGGCCGAGGTACGCCCTATCCCGCAGACCGCGCCAAGCCCATGCTGTTCTGGGGCACGTCAATTCTGCACGGAGGTTGCGCCTCGCGGCCGGGAATGGCCTATCCCTCCATCATCGGACGCCACATGCAACGCCCCGTCATTAATTTGGGATTCTCCGGCAACGGGAAAATGGACCCGGAGTTGGTCAAACTCATCGCGCCGCTCGACGTTTCCGTGTATGTAATTGATTGCGCGCCGAATATGGGACCGGCGCTTATCACGGAACGCACGGAACCCCTGGTACACACCTTGCGCGCCGCACACCCCGAAACCCCCATCGTGCTCGTCGAAAATATCACCTACCAACAATCCTGGTTTCTGGACAAAAAGAAGAACGCCTATTCGGATAAAAACGCGGCGTTATATGCGGCGTATCAACGGTTGATGGGCGAAGGCGCGAAGAACCTTTACTATATCCCCGGCGATCATTTGCTGGGGGACGATTACGAAGCCACCGTGGACGGCACACACCCAACCGACGTGGGCTTCCTCCGGATGGCGGCGGTGATCGAACCCGTGCTCCGCCACCTCCTCAAGCCATAGAAATTCAGGGACGGACTACGAATTAATTCTTATTCATTACGCTGCAATTGGTAATTTTTTCACTATTTTAACCATCCAAGATATCCGATAATCCAGTTAATTCGTAGTCCGTCCCTGAATTTCCAGGTCCAGGTATTCTTCATCTTGTGAGGCATAGGCTGCATCGAGCACGATTGGGGCGTTCGGAGCGCACTGGATATAGGAACGCAACACACGGGTGTCAATTCGATTTTTCAAGGGCTGGGATAGGTTCCACAACGTGTCATTGATGTCATAACCGGGGGCGCTGGCCAGCCAAAGCCCAATCTTTTCAAGAAATTCTGGTATCAGCACGCCGGGATTGATCTTACGATGGACCAATAGCGCGAGACTGGGCGCAAAGAGCAGGTTGGGGGCGCCCACGCGCTGGGCAAAGGCCAGCATCTCATTCGGATTGCTTAACCCTTTCATACTCATGCGCAGATACACGGTGACGCCGTTTTCGGCGGCCTGGGCGCAGATTTCGCGCACGGTGGTGCCGAACGAGGCTTCGGCCTGTTCTCCCGTGAAATTGTTTTCCGGACCGCGGTGCAGGGTGAGAATCAGGTCCTTCGCGCCCAATGCCGGCATTTTGTCCACTAGATCGCGAACGGCGGCCATGCTTTCCTGATAGGGTGTGTTATCATTGTTTACGAGCCGTAAATCGGGGAAAAGGTTGAGGCCGGAACTCAAATCCACATAAATCCTGAGACGTTGCCGCGCCAACCAGCCGGATTCACCCCACAAGGCGGAAGCTTCTTTCTCGTGGAGATACCTCCAATCCACCAACACACTGTCAAAATGTTCAAAAAAAGTTGGACGCGCCAGCACGGCCTCCTTAATGCCGCGCGGTGCATTCACGACCAGTCCCCGGCCTTGATTTTTCGGAGTCACGGGGGGAATGGACAGTTCAGTGAACCCTTGTTCCTGGATTCTCACGGAAAAGATGCGTACGGAACCACCCGCTATCGTAGTGGCATCATCCAGACCCACCGCCGCATTTTCCGAGCCTTCCGGGAGAAACCCCGGCGCGCTTTTTTCAGACGTGTCCAGCGGAAGTTCATGAATGGATTCAATGGCGCCACCGTTCGATGCAATGGAGAAAGGTTTTGGCGTCAGGCCATTGTTGCAGAGGCCCAGCGTGTATTCACCAGGCGCCTTGCGGCAGGCAATCACGCTTAATCCCTCTCCGGCGGTAAAAAGCGTTTGCCGCGCAAAACGGTTTTCAAGAATCCCGCGCACATGATTCAAAAGCGGATAGGGCATGGAAAGCGGTTTATCGGGGCTATTGGGAATCGGGGCGGAAACAGCAGGCGTTTCGGCGACACCGAAGGGAGTGGCCAGCACGGTAAGACGCCCTTTTCCACACGAAATCTCCACTACCGCGGGAATATCGCCGCACGTTGCCGGAACATTGGCGTCTTCCGGAAATGAAAGCGCATGAAGCAGGAAAGGCCGGTCTTCCGCGGACGTACCATCACCCATCGTAACGGCGGTTCCCGCGGCCATTTCTTTGGCCTCCCCCACCGTAATGCCGCCCAAGCCACCCGGCAGCTTCTTAAGATTTCCAGCCGTGATGATTACGTGCCCGCCGGTCTCCAAGTAGCGCGCGAGTTTGTCCCGTAATTCAACCCCGCCGGACATCTCACCGGTCAGCACCAGCAGGGCATAGCGGTTCAACAGCCACTCCGGCGCATCGCTCAACAGGCAATCGGCGGCATCACCATAGGGGGTGGCGGTCAGAAACCCGGTTTCGTTGTGATAGTAGGAAGAATTTTGATAGCCAGGATAGAGCAGGTTGATCACATCGTCGGTCAGGTAGTCGCCCGGTTCGTAGGGGAGATTGCCCCAGACGCGATAGATATGCTCCGTATAGAGATGCCGGGGAAAAGTCCATCCCGCATAGAAATCCGTCATGATGGCAATGGGGGTGAGCATGACGCCGGGCGAACCGTTCTCCCGCACCCAGCGTTTGGCCTCCTGCTGAATCGTGCCAATGGGTGAAAGCCCGTTGCCATCGAGCCAGCCGGACTCAAACCCCACAAAAACGCAGTTGTACAGAATGTGACTGTAGAGCAGCCGTTTGAGCAGGTTGAGGCTGGTCCCTTTTTTCGGGCCATTATCCGGCCCTTCACTGCCATACGTTTTCCAGCCCCACCGGTTCCAGACGGAGGCATTGCCAAACCACGGAACGCCATACTGTTTTCCCGCGCCGCGAATAAAGGCATAGTAGACTTGGCTGTTAGGCAAGGCCTGCGCCGTCTCCGCGCCGATCGTGGTGTAAATGCCTTCCTTGAGAAAATAGTGGCCGAAATTGAGCGACACGAGCGTGGATAGTTTGTTGCCCAGTTCGTCACCCATGCGCTCGAAATGACGCTGGAAATTGAGGTATTGTTGAAAACGATCCTTGGAAACGGGATGCATCTGATCGGCATACCCGCCGATATACCGGCCATCCTGCTCCCCGATATCCATGCCGAGCCAATGGTCCCCCAGTTTCGCTTCCAGCAATACGTATTGGGCGGGATCGGGCCGGTACTGTGTCCAATACCCGCCAGGGCCGGAACCTGGCACATAGCCCCAAATGTCAAAGAGGAAAAGGTTGCGCTGCTTAATTTCATCCGCGAGTTCGCCCAGATTTTGCGCGAACATAATGGGATACGACGGCCAAATCACCGAGCATAGATCATGCGTTTTAGTGTAGGCGTCTATTTCCTCCGCATACTTCACGATGCGGTCATTCTCCACCGCAAATCCGCGTAAGGCCACGAACTGCGTCTGATTCCCGAACGTATCCCAATTCGGCGGTTTCACCCAATGCCGCGCATAATCCGGATGCTCGCGCGGGTCCGCGAGGCGCGGATAGATTTTGTATTCCGGGGTTGATGTTTCGTCCGAGTAGCCGGGCAAATGTGCGAAAATAGTTGCCAAACAGAGGAAGACGAGTGTGATGGACAAGACGGAAGATCGATTCATGGTTCATTCCCTGCACAAGTTCCGGAATTCATGTTCAAAACCAATGAAACGATAGTACCGTGAATCTATGAATCAAATAAAGATGATTATACAATGAATTTTACACCGGAGGTGTGAATGTGGGCCCAATCCACATGTACGGAATGTGCCACTAAAGCCTCTGCGCCGATGTGGATTGTTCGGGGAGACTCCAGTATCATAGGGTGAAATCGCAACGCATGGGAATTGGCAGGATATGAAACAGGTATTGGTCAAAGGCGGCAAGGTGGACATTGTGGATGTGCCGCCACCGGGGATGGCTCCGGGCATGGCATTGGTGCGGGTCAGCCATTCACTGATTAGTTCGGGCACGGAATCCAGTTTCGTTTCGGATGGCGGAACGCTGGCCTATCTCATTAAAAAAGCGCGGGATCCGCTTAACGTCGAGAAGGTGAAGCGGAAACTGGCGAGTGTGGGCCTCAAAGGCACGTTGGACGTCGTGCGGAACAAGCTGTTCGAGTTTCAGGCGCCGGGCTACAGCACCTCGGGGGTGATTGTGGAATGCGCGGAGGACGTGCCGGGATTCCGGGTGGGCGACCGGGTGGCGTGCGCGGGGGTGGGCTATGCCTCGCACGCGGAATACAATGCCGTGCCGCATCAATTGCTGACGCCGATTCCGGATGGAGTGGAATTTGACGAGGCGGCGTTTGTCGCATTGGGCGCGATTGCCATGCAGGGAGTACGGCGCGCACAGCTCACCCTCGGCGAGACGGTGGTGGTGCTGGGTTTGGGATTGCTGGGGCAACTGGCCGCGCAGATTGTGCGGGCCTCCGGTTGCCGGGTGATTGGCTGTGACCCGATTGTGGAAAAACGCGCGCTGGCGCAACAACTCGGGGCCGAGGCTGTGTGCGCGCCCGGCGAACTCGCCGATACCGTGGCGGAATGGACCGGCGGCTACGGTGCGGACGCGGTGATCATTTGCGCGGCGTCAAAAGAGAGCAGTGTCACGAATCAGGCGCTGGATATGTGCCGTCCTAAGGGCCGGGTGACTGTGGTGGGCGCGGTGGGCCTGGAATTGCAGCGTGAACCGCTCTACATGAAAGAACTCGACTTTTTCCTGTCATGCTCATATGGACCGGGCCGCTACAACCCGAACTACGAAGAAAAAGGGCTGGACTATCCCATCGGGTATGTGCGCTGGACCGAAGGGCGCAACATGGCCGAGTTCCTTCGCCTGATCGCGGACCGCAAGGTGCAGGTGAAGCCGTTGATATCCGTGGTGAAGCCGGTGGACGACGCACAGGCCGCGTATAGTGCCATTCTCGAAGGGTGCCCCGAGGTCATCTCCGCCTTGATCCATTACGGCGACTTATCCGGGGCCCTGTCCGCGCCAAAGCGTATTTTCACCTTGAAAACCACCGGCGCGGCCTCAGGCCGGATCGGGATGGCGGTGATTGGCGCGGGAGCGATTGCTCAAGCCTTCCATTTCCCGAACATTGCGAAACTGCCGGGATGCCGCTTGGAGGCCGTGGCGGACCGTATAAGCAGTGCCGCCAAGCAGGCCGCTGACAAATACCAGGCGCGTTATTGCACCACGGAATACCGGGACGTTCTTCAGGATGCAAACGTGCAGGCGGTGGTGGTGGCGACGCGGCATAATCTGCACAAGGAAATCGCCTTGGCGGCCATTGAAGCGGGCAAACATGTCTTTGTGGAAAAACCGCTGGCGTTAACCGTCGAAGACTGCGAAACGATTTGTGCGGCGGTGGAACGCAAGGGCGTGTTGTTGACAGTGGGTTTCAACCGGCGTTTCTCCCCGTGGTCGCAACAGGCCAAGCAAGCGCTGAAGCATATGCCGGGCGCAAAGATGATGGTGTATCGCTGCAATGCCGGGCCGTTGCCGAAAGGGCATTGGGCCACGGACCCCGTGGAAGGCGGTGGACGCATCGTGGGCGAGGCGGTGCATTTCTTTGATTGGTGTTGCTGGATGCTGGACGCCGAGCCGGTGTCCGTCACCGCGGACCGTGTGGATGCAGCCTCGGAAGCGGTGATTGCCGAAGATAACCTCTCGACACTATTGAGGTTTCCGGACGGATCGCTCGCCACGGTGGTGTATTGCTGTGTGGGCCATCCCTCCCTCGCCAAAGAGCGCATGGAAGTGTTTGGCGGCAACGGCGCACTGGTGATCGACGACTTTAAGGGAATCGAATTGGCTGGAGTGCCGGGCAAGAGTGTCCACGGCGCGCAACAGGACAAGGGCATGTTCGGGCTGATGGAGAATTTTGTAAAGGCGATTCGCGGCGAGGCGGCATTGAGCGTTACCGCACAGCATGGTTTGCGGGCCACGCGCATCGCGCGGGAAGCCCTGAATAGCGCGCGCGCGGGAGCCCCCTTGTGAAAGTCTGCCTGCTTAATGTGCTCCATGAACCTTTTGACAAACGGGTGTTTCAAAAGGTGGCCCGGAGCCTGACAGGCGCAGGATATGAAGTGGTTTCGATCTGCCCCTGTGCGGGGCTGCCCCCGGAAGAAACAAACGGTGTGCGATTTGTCGCGATTCCCCCCGCAAAGAGCAAAAAACACCGGTTGCTTTCCGTTTGGCGTTTAATTCATTTGGGCCGGAAAGAACATGCTGATGTGTATATGGGGCCGGAACCCGAATCGTGGGTGGCCGCGCTGGCATTGAAACTGTTCACGGGCGCAAAAGTGGTGTTCGACATGCACGAGCATGCCCCCACGGAGTTTTCCAAGTTTTTTCCAAAACCGGTGCGGCCACTGTTGGAGTGGCTGACACGCCGGGCAATGCGTGTATTCGCCCGGTTTACGGATCTTATCATTCTCACCCGGCAGAGCTTTGATGTGGAGTGGGAGGGGCTGCCTACCCCCCGTGCATTGGTCATAAATACCAACCACCTGCAGGCACCGTGCGCGGCTATCCCCGAAAGTCTTCGTGAACGCTATGTGAAATATCCCACTGTAATTCATCAAGGACAATTTGGAGAGGCGCGGGGGTCGTTTCAATTGCTGGAGGCAATGAAGCTGGTGGTAAAGGAGATTCCTGGCATTCGCTGCATGCTGTTGGGCGATTACGTGTCGGGAAGCGAAGAGACTTACCGAAATGCCGTGAATGAGGCAGGTCTGGCGGGGCATATCCATTTTCTGGGAACTGCGCCGTATGAAGCGGTGCCCGCCCACATTGCCGTGGCGCGCGCGGGATTGATTCTCTTTCAGCCGGGGTTGTTGAACCATACGCTGGCCATGCCCCATAAACTATTTGATTACATGCGGGAAAAAAAGCCGGTGGTTGCCCCTGATTTCGCGCTCGAAGTGGCCCATATCGTGAAGGAAGCCGATTGCGGCATTCTGGTGGATGTGACAAATCCTCGGGCCATTGCGGAGGCGATTCTGAAGTTGTTGCGCGACCCGGCGGAAGCAGCACGGCTGGGCGAAAACGGACGGCGGCTCGTGGAAACCAAATACAACTGGCAGGCGGATGAAAAGCGGTTGCTGGACGCCTTTGCCGCGTTGGAACGGCGGTAAATCATGTGCGGCATTGCAGGCATCGCGGGAAAACGGGACGAAACACTCGTCAAGCGCATGACGGATTGCCTTGTCCATCGCGGGCCGGATGCCGAAGGTTTTTATGCCGAGGATCGCGTGACGTTGGGCCATCGCCGTTTGAGCATCATCGATTTGTCCACCGGACAACAACCCATGTCCAGCGAAGACGGCACGCTCTGGGTGGCATTCAACGGCGAGATTTACAATTTTCAGGAACTGCGGCGCACATTGGAAGCAAAGGGGCATCGCTTCCGCACGCACTCCGATACGGAAGTCATCCTTGCCGCCTATGCCGAATACGGCGAGGCCTGCGTTGAACAGTTTCAGGGAATGTTTGCTTTCGCGCTGTGGGATACCCGGTCCGGCACGCTCTTGCTTGCGCGCGATCCCATCGGCATAAAGCCGCTCTACTATGCGCGTGTGGGCGATGCGTTGTATTTTGCCTCGGAAATGAAGGCGTTGCTGGCCGTGCCGGGCCTGTCGCGTGAAATGGATTTTGAGGCGCTGGATGATTACCTCGCCTTTCTCTACACCGTGCCGCCCCGGACCTTCTTCAAGCAAATCCGGCAATTGCCGCCGGGGCATCTGGCCGTGTGGCGTGCCGGCGAATGGAAGGAGCGGCGGTATTGGCGGTTGCAGGTGCAGGAAGAATCGAAAAGCGCGGAGGCGTGGGTGGAGGATGTGCGCGCGCAATTTCATGACCTCTTCCGCAAGTACATGATTTCCGATGTGCCGCTGGGCGCGTTTCTCAGCGGCGGGCTCGATTCCGCCACCATCGTCTATCACATGATGCAGCAGGCCGCGGCGCCCGTCAACACATTTACGGTGGGGTTTGCACGTGAAGGAAATCTATACGATGAGTCCGCGGAAGCGCGCGGCATGGCGAAATACTTGGGAACACTACACCGCGAATTGACCGTGCAGGCCGATGCCGCCGCGCTGATGCCGGTCATTCTCCGGCATTTTGATGAACCCTTCGGAAATCCCACCGCGCTGTTGGTGTATTCGATATGCAAACTGGTGCGGGAACATGTAACGGTGATTCTTTCCGGGGATGGCGGCGATGAATGTTTCGGGGGATACCCGCGGTACGCCGGGGCGCGTTGGGCGGAGGCCTATCGGCACCTGCCGGCATGGCTGCGGGGCCGCTTGATTGATCCCCTCATGCAATGCCTTCCGGAAAGTACACGCGGATTCCATGCGCTGCGGCGCATCCGTGAGTTTTCCGCAGGCAGCCTGCTGGACCCCGTGGACATGTACGCGTCGTGGATCAGCTATTATCAGCATGAGGAAAAACAACGGCTGTACACCGATGATGCGCGGCGTGCCGTGGGCGGACGGGATGCCCTGGATTTCATCCGTGCTTTGGCGCGGGAATGCGGTTCAGACGACCCGGTGAGCTGCGCCATGTATATCGACATTCATTCCTTTCTTCCGAACAATGTGTTGCAGTACGGAGACCGCATGAGCATGGCCCACAGTCTCGAGGCGCGCGTGCCCTTCGCCGACCACAAACTGGTGGAACTGCTCGCGCACGTGCCCAGCGCTCTGAAAGTGCGCGGAACGCAGGGGAAGGTCTTGATGCGGCAGTCCATGACGGGACGGCTTCCCGAAGAAGTCCTGCACCGCAAAAAAGTGGGATTCAACCCGCCCATGGGCGTGTGGCTGAACACACAATTGAAGGACCGCGTGGACGAGTACCTGTCCGAAGCAGTGCTGAAGCGCCGGGGCTATTTCAATGCCGCGCCCATCCAAACCATGATTCAGGACCATCGCGCCAGCCGCCGCGATTACACTTGGCACCTCTGGGCATTGTTGCTGCTCGAAGAATGGCATCGGGCCTGCCTTGATTAGGCGGGCTTGACATTTTGCAAGTATTTGGCTATACTACCAAATAGTAAAACAAATGGAGATCAGCCGTGGATGCCGCACAACAAGACCGACTGGATGCCCGGGCCAAAATAATCAAGGCGATGGCGCATTCGACCCGGTTGTTTATCATACATGAATTGGCGAAGGGGGAGCGGTGCGTGTGTGAACTCCAGGAGGAAATCGGGGCGGACATTTCCACCGTATCAAAACACCTTTCCGTATTGAAGAATGCGGGGATTGTGGAAGATGACAAGCGGGGGCTGCAGGTGTATTACCGGTTGTGTTGCCCCTGCATCCTCAATTTTTTCGGGTGCATCGAGAATGTGATTCAGGAAAATGCCCGAAAGGGGAATGCGTTGGTGAAGGAGCAGGCCGAAGGCGAAAGAGGAAGGATATCAGACGGATCAGACGGATCGGACCGAAGGGGACCGAATAGACGGGAAAAGAGGGGTTGGGCAACCGTTTAACGTATTTGCCGCGCACCCAGAGAACGTTTTTTTGCGCATGGTATTTGGCAAATTAGAAAATTAGCCAAGAAGAGGACGTATGGACTGGAAGAACGAGTGGAAACCGCTGGCGATAATCGCGGGGATTTTTCTGGCCTGTTTTTATTTGCCGGTGGGGATTCCCCGTTTCGACAATGCGATCACCGAATCGCTGCAGTTGGTGAAATGGTACGCGCGGGAACATGTGTTGCTGTGCCTGATTCCCGCCTTCTTTATCGCCGGGGCGATATCGGTATTTATCAGCCAGGCATCCGTGATGAAATATCTTGGGGCGAATGCGCCCAAGGTGTTGGCCTACGGCGTGGCTTCGGTGTCGGGTACCATCCTGGCGGTATGTTCCTGCACGGTGTTGCCGCTCTTTACGGGCATCTGGCGCATGGGCGCCGGGTTGGGCCCGGCGACGGCGTTCCTCTACTCCGGCCCGGCGATCAACGTTCTCGCCATTGTGCTGACGGCGCGGATTCTGGGCATGGAACTGGGTATCGCGCGTGCCGTGGGGGCCATATCGTTTAGCATTATGATCGGATTGTTGATGCACCTGATTTTCCACAAGGAAGAAAAGGAGAAATCCATCGCCCAAGCGGCCATGCCTGAACCCGAGGTTGCCCGCCCCTTGTGGCAGACCGCCCTATACTTTGCTTCAATGGTGGCGATTCTGGTGTTCTCCAACTGGGGCAAGCCTGAATCGGACGCCGGCCTCTGGCATGCCATTTACAGCGCCAAATGGACGGTCACGGCCCTCTGTGCCGTTGGCTTTGGCGCCATCCTGACCGCGTGGTTCCATCTTCCCTGGTGGAAAGTGGTGCTGGTGGCGATTCCGACCGTCATTCTGGCCGCACTGTTCCCGCACGAACCCCTATTGGCCTTTACGTCCGCATCCATCGGATTGTCCATCATCACCAGCACCAGCGACGGCGAAATGGGCGAATGGTTCGGCGTGACCTGGGGATTCGCCAAGCAGATTCTTCCGCTCCTGCTGGCCGGCGTTCTGGTGGCGGGTGCGCTGCTGGGCTGTCCGGGAAACGAAGGCTTGATTCCGAACGCCTGGGTTGCCTGGGCGGTGGGCGGCAATTCGCTGACCGCCAATTTCCTGGCCGCCATCATCGGGGCCTTCATGTACTTTGCCACCCTGACCGAAGTCCCAATCCTTCAGGGGTTGATTGGCTCCGGCATGGGCAAAGGCCCGGCGCTGGCGTTGCTCCTGGCCGGGCCGGCGCTCTCCTTACCGAGCATGTTGGTGATTTACAGTGTCATGGGATTCAAGAAGACCTTTACTTTCTGTTCGCTGGTGGTGGTCATGTCGACCCTCGCCGGGATGATATTTGGAACCTTTTGGTAATGCGCATTTGCGATCAAATGAAAATGGCGATCCACCGGGATCATCTATAACCCAAGGAGAAGAACCATGAAAACGTTGCAGATACTGGGCACAGGGTGTCCCAAGTGCAAAAAACTGGCGGAGAATACGGAAGCCGCCGCCAAGGAACTGGGCGTCGAATACGAGATGGAGAAGGTTACGGACATCAACGCCATTATGGGATTCGGCGTGATGATGACCCCGGCGCTCGCCGTGAATGGCCAGGTGAAAGTTGTCGGCAAAGTGCCGGAAGCTTCTGAAATCAAGAAACTATTAAGCGAATAAACAAAAGGAGAACTGTTCCATGAGTACTTCATCAGAAAAAGGATACGCGTGCAGTGGGGCGCCCACGTTGATTTTTGCGTGTTCCGGCGCGGCGGACGTTGGTGAACTGGCCGACCGCACGGCGCGGCAGTTAACCCGTGACGGCGCGGGGAAAATGTATTGCCTGGCGGGCGTGGGCGGAAAGGTGGACACCATTCTGGCCAATACAAAGGCGGCGGAGAAGATTCTGGCGATTGACGGATGCCCCATGAATTGCGCCCGGGCCACGCTGGAACAGGCCGGCATCGGTACATTCTCGCATGTGTGTTTGCAGGATGCGGGGTTTAACAAGGGACAATCGCCGGTAACCGAAGAGAACCTCACGGCGGCCCTGAAGGCAGCCAAAGCAATGGTATGAGAAAAGCAACGTTTCAGCGATACCTCCTTGTTGCGGGTTTTTGTGTTGTTTCCACCCTGCTTGGTCTTGCGGAGGGATGCACGAAGGCTTCTGAATCCTCACCATCCGTGGCGGCGGGCGCCGCGCCGGTCATCCAGATTTCCTATTTTCACCGGACGGTGCGGTGTCCTTCATGCATCAAGATGGAATCGCTTGCAAAACAGGCGGTCGAAGAAACGTTTGGCGGGGAGTTGGCGGCGGGCCGGATGGTGTGGCATTCGCTGAACCTGGATACTGCCGAAAACAAGCATTTTGAAAAGGACTACGCGCTTAAGACGCAATCGGTGGTGGTTTCGGAAGTGCGCGGCGGCAAGGATATCCGCTGGAAGAATCTTGAGAAGGTGTGGGAACTGCTTGAGGATGACCCTGCGTTCATTAAATACGTGCAGGATGAAGTGCGTTCTTTTTCGGAAACTTCATCGGGTACTTGACAAAGGAAAGAACCATGAAAAAAGCGATTATTGTGATCGTGCTGGCGGCGGTGGTCTGCGGAGTGTTGTATGCCAAGAACCGTAAAAGCGAAGCCACAGCATCAGGTAATACCGCCTCCTCCCCCACTCCCGCTGCATCCTCCACGGCGGGGTTGCCGAAACTGTTGGATTTGGGGGCGACGAAATGCATTCCCTGCAAGATGATGGCGCCCATTCTGGAGGAATTAAAGAAAACCTATGCGGGGAAACTGGATGTGGTGTTCATAGATGTGTGGGAAAAGCCGGACGAGGCCAAGCAATACAAAATCAACCTCATTCCCACGCAGATTTTTTTCGATGCCGCCGGGAAAGAACGCTTCCGGCATGAAGGCTTCTTCTCCAAGGAGGACATTCTGGCGAAATGGAAAGAACTTGGCGTGGAACTGTGACAGGTTCTGACTTGGTCCCGCCCCACATATTAGGAGTGGCGCATATGAAGACAAGCACATCGGTATGGATTCTTCTTACATTCTTCTTGGGTGCTGTAACTGCGGCTGGCAGCGCCTATGCACGCGGTCTGAATAGCGATGCGGCAAGTATTCGGCCTAGTCCGCTGGGAGTGTGCCCGCCCTTTCCCCTTCGGGACGAAGTGGGAAACCCGATTGACCCGGTTCATGGCGTGAACGACACCGCACCTTATTCCCCCAAACAAACGTGCGGCACAACCGGATGCCATGATTATGGAAAGATCACCGAAGGTTTCCACTTCATGCAGGGGAAAGGCGAGGCGCTACCGGAAAGTTTCGCGGCCAGGTACAACTGGGTGACGTCGCCCGGGAATTACGGGGGTACGTGGTGTTCCCCGGCGCCTTTGTATCGGCAACTCGCGCCCAAGAACAATTCGAACGCCCGCATGATAGACATGACTTCGTTTGATTTTGTGACGGCCACGTGCGGCAATTGCCATCCTGGAGGCGGGCCCCTTGAATTCGACCGCGACGGCAAGCGATATGACGCATGGATGCGCGATCCGGCCTCGGGTCTGACTCCGGGCGGCGAGAATAACCTGGATGGCGACTACTACAAGGCACGCTGGTCGGAAACGGGCGTCATTGAAGCGGATTGCTTGCTCTGCCACATGCCGGAGTATGACTATAAGAAGCGCAACGATGAACTGGCCAAAATGAATTTTCGCTGGGCGGCGACGGTCGGCGCGGGGCTCGGGACCGTAACGGGCAAAGTCGCGGCAGGCGAGCAGCCCGTGGTCGCATACGACAGGAGCCGGTTCGATGCGGACGGCAACGTGTTGGTGCATATGGCGCCGGAGCCGCGAAATGAAACCTGTCTCAATTGCCACGCCAAGCCCGGTTGGAAGAAAAGGGGCGCTTCTTTCAGCGCCAGAACGGATGTTCATATGAAAGCCGGGCTGCGTTGCGTGGATTGCCACGCGGCAGGCAGCAAAGCCGCGGATCCTCGAATCCAAGGCTGGGAGGTCCACCAGTTTGGAAAGGGCGATGACCCCTCCGGGAACGTGCGCAATGACTTGGACAACACGGTGCGATCCTGCGAAAGTTGCCATCTGGACGGTTGGCACAATGCGCCGATTGCAAAACATGATTGGCTTCCTCCGCTGCACTTGCAGAAGATCGCGTGTCAGACCTGTCATATTCCCACCCGGACCGTGAAGAGCGCATTGGTTCAGGCAAGCGATGTCTATACCCCAGCGCCCCGGATCAGCCCACCGCCCAAGCATATCTGGGCCTTCTATGACCAAGAGATGAACTTCTGGAACCACTACGGCGAACTCGACCTTTTCACGAACAAGGACCAACCTACCGACGTTACACGACCGACGCTCATTCGTTATAAGGACAAGATCTACCCGGCAAACCGCGTTCATAGCGCCTGGGTTGGGTTTGAGGAACAAGGCAAACCCGGACTGAATCAACTCTTCATGAAGGACTTCTTTCAAATGTGGACCCAGCACCGGGCGGATCCGGCGAACAAGTACCCCGAGTTGGCCCGGATCACCGACGATAACACAGATGGCGTCATCGAGGTAAACCGTCCCGATGAAATAGACGCACTCCTGGCCGCTTGCAAGGCGCACCTTGCGGCGACGGCCTTCCCCATGAAAGGGCGGCGGCTCGTTTGGGTATCCGACAGCAAGGCGTACTACTCCTCGACGGAATCACGTGACCTGCCGCGTGAAATATATGAGGCTACGGCCTACGCTTCTGTGCACAAGTTCTCGCACGACGTGTCGCCGGCACGGGCGGCGCTGGGAGCAAACGGCTGCAAGGATTGCCATGCGTCCAATTCCCCGATGTTCCAGAGTGCTGTGCTTGACCATCCATTCGATGAGAAGGGGCAACCGGTTTTCGTGTCCCAAGCGGCCGTTCTGCAGTACGATGGAACTGCGCCTCGCTACACCGGTTTTGTGGGCCAGGTTGCCTCATTCTTCAAGTGGCTCACGATAGTGGTGATGGTTCTTCTTGTTGGACACGTTCTGCTGGACGCAGTCACCCGCTTCCGAACCGGCCGTCGCAGCGAGAACTCGGCCTCAACTGTTTGGGTCGAACGATTCAACCTGCATTTCCGCACGCAGCATCTGATGTTGCTGGTCTCCGTGGGATTGCTGTTCTTGTCCGGAGTATTCCTGTTTGGGCTTCGCTACCCGGGCGCTGCGTGGGCTTTGACCCTGACCGGCGCTTTGGGCGGAGTTGACTTCTGGCGTGTGATTCACCGGATGGGCGGCTCTCTGCTAATTTTGGCCGCCGTATATCACCTCGCCTATTCGCTGCTCCATGAAGACGGCCGCCGCGACTTTGCGCTTATGTTGCCACGTTGGAGGGATTTTGTGCATTTGGGCCAGAACCTCCGGTTCTTCTTCAGCGCCTCGGCAACGCCACCGAATTTTGGACGTTTTACGTACTTCGAGAAATTCGATTACTGGGCCGTATTTTGGGGATGCGCCATCATGGTTGGCTCCGGGCTTGCAATGTGGTTCCCCCGTCTGGTATTGGCCGTATTTCCCGGTCTGACGCCGGCCGCATTCGACGCATTCAAGGAGGCTCATGCCCACGAGGCGGTGCTTGCATTTCTGGCGATCATCGTGTGGCACATGTACAACGTCCACCTGCGTCCCGGCCGGTTTCCCGGAGTGTGGTCGTGGGTTCACGGCCAGATAAGCGACAAGGAACTGGCAGTTGAACACCCGGCGGAGTCTCCCATGGGAAAAACCCCGCGAACAAATGGCGCCGCAACGTGATCTTCTCAAGAAGGCCGCCCTTATCGTGGCCTTGGTGTGTGTCATCGGTGGCTCGGCCATCTATACAGTGTATGACATTTTGCGCATACCGAGATGTGCGTGTGAACGCAAAACGACTGTCCGCCTGTGTCCGGTGAGCGACACGCCAGCGGAGACAGGAGCAAGAGAAATATGCAGGCGCTTTTTACATCGTTAACGCACGCGGTCGAAGGATCGCCCGCCATCGCGCTAGCCGCGGCCGTGGTGTGGGGCGTCTTGAGTATCATCCTGAGTCCCTGCCACCTGGCCAGCATTCCCTTGATTGTAGGGTTTATCGACAATCAGGGGCGCATGTCCACCAAGCGCGCCTTCGTGATTTCGTTACTCTTTGCCTTCGGCATCCTGGTGACCATCGGACTGATCGGCGCAATTACGGCGGCGGCCGGACGTATGATGGGCGATGTGGGACGTTATGGAAACTATTTCGTGGCTACAATCTTCTTTCTGGTTGGCCTGCATCTCCTCGACGTGATTCCCATGCCGTGGTCAGGACCCGGACAGGTGGGCATGAAACGCAAAGGTCTGCTTGCGGCCCTGCTGCTCGGACTGGTGTTTGGCGTCGCGTTAGGACCCTGCACGTTTGCCTACATGGCCCCCATGCTCGGCGTGACCTTCAAACTGGCGGCGACGAAGCCGTTTTACGGTGCACTCTTGCTCCTCGCCTATGGCTTGGGACATTGCTCGGTGATTGTCGCCGCGGGAACTTCGACAGAATTGGTACAGCGTTTTTTGAACTGGAATGAACAATCACGCGGCACACGTATCGTGAAGAAGATATGCGGGGTGTTGGTGATCCTGGGTGGACTTTGGATGATCTACACCGCGCCCTGACACAATCATAAGAGTGAGAAACACGCGTCATGCCGTAAAATTTTCGTGTAGAGGAGACATAAAATGAGAATGAACGAACTGATAAATATTCACCTTGAGACAACGGATGACATCTCCATGTATCTGGACGATATTTGCTTTAGTCCGCACACGTGGGAAATCCGTTACCTCATTGTGCGTCCCAAAACGGTTTTTGCCTGTTACCGGGCCGTGCTGCCCGCCAAACACGTTCAGCCGGTTTTCTTTCCGCAAGAGAAATGCCCCGTTCTTCCGCTGAACATCGAAAAGCTGAAAGATTCGCCTTGTCTCTATTTAAACGAAGACCTTACCGACAAGTTCGTGAACTGGCACGATACAATGCCATGCTGGGTATTCGCGGATTGTTGTCACGACGCACTACGAACCTCGGAGTCTGTCCAGCAAAAGACCGGAGAACATGATTTGATTGCCGTGCGCGACGTGTTGAATTACGCCGTGTATGATGCAGAAGAGGCAATCGGGACCGTCGGCGACATAACGTTTGATCCCCGCGAACTCAGGATTCAGGAGCTTGTTATACGGACTGGGCATTGGTATCACCATGAGGAGTTGCTTTTGCCGGTTACATCCGTAACCTCTATTTCCTTAAACGAAAAACGGATTCTAGCCGCGGCACCGCGCTGACAAGTGTTCCACCCAAGGCTTAATCTGCCGATCTCCCCTTTGGAGTGGATTTTTCAGTGAATGTTGCACAAGGCAATGCCATTCAGGAGGCATAATGATGCAGGCAAGAGCATCGATTGACGCAGGCGTTTGTGGATTTCACACGGATGTCAATGCGTTCAGTGAAGACGGCATGTTTGTGAACTTTCAGATCAGTTCGGACTGTGACAAAATCCGTGGCCTTGGCGACGCCTTGGCCGCGAGAAGCCCCATAAACGCCTACGAAGAAATCAGTCCCGGGGGCGATAGCGTAATCATGGCCACGGTTCGCGAGTGTCTCAAGGGATGTTGCGCCGGCTGCGCCGTACCGGTTGGAATTTTCAAGTCCATGCAGGTGGCGGCAGGTTTGGCCTTGCCCAAAGATATCGTCATTCACATCGAGAAAGGTTAACGCTCATGGAATCACCCCTTCGCATTCTCTTCCTGTGCACGGGCAATTCGTGCAGGAGCCAGATGGCCGAAGGCTGGGCGCGGCATCTCAAGCCCGGCGTAATCGAGGCATATTCGGCCGGAATCGAGACCCACGGCCTCAACCCATTGGCCGTGAAAGTGATGGCCGAAGCCGGGGTCGACATCTCAAACCACCGTTCAAAACATGTCAAGGAAGTCATGGACATCCCATTCGATTACGTCGTGACCGTCTGCGGCCACGCAAGTGAAAATTGCCCGTTCTTTCCAGGCAAGGCCAAGGTGGTTCATGTCGGTTTCGATGATCCGCCCGCGCTGGCCAAGGAGACGGCGTCGGAAGCCGATGCACTGGATGTTTACCGCCGGGTGCGGGATGAAATACGCCTGTTTGTCGAATCCTTGCCGGAAATACTAACCAATCCTGTCTTGGAGGAAGTACCATGAAATCTGAGTCAAATGACGCTGAAACGATTCATACGAAGGTCCGCGAAGGATACAGTCAGATTGCGCGGCAGGGCGGTTCGTGTTGCGGCCCCGCCAAATCGTGCTGCGGCACAAGTTCGGCGGATACGCTGGCGGCCAACCTGGGCTACGACACCGCTGAACTGGCGGCATTGCCCGGCGGCGCCAACATGGGCCTCTCCTGCGGCAATCCAGCAGCCATGGCGGCCCTACAGCCCGGCGAAGCAGTGCTCGATCTGGGCAGCGGGGGCGGATTCGATGTCTTCATTGCGGGCAAAAAAGTAGGCGCAAGCGGACGGGTCATTGGCGTGGACATGACGCCGGACATGCTGAGCAAAGCGCGTAAAAACATCTCTGCATATCGTGAAAGAACGGGACTGTACAACGTCGAGTTCAGGCTGGGTGAAATTGAACATTTGCCGGTGGCCGACAACAGCGTGGATGTCGTACTCTCGAATTGCGTCATCAACCTGTCGCCGGACAAGCCGCAGGTCTGGCGTGAAATAGCGCGGGTATTGAAACCGGGGGGCCGCGTCTCCGTTTCCGATATTGCATTGCTGAAGCCGCTGCCCGAGAAAGCCTTGGCTTCCATCGAAGCGTTGGTGGGGTGCGTGGCGGGCGCGGTACTCGTGGACGAAACGAAGGAAATGGTGCGCGCCGCAGGACTGGTGGACACGGAATTCGAACACAAGACGGGTTATATCGACAGCATGGCCGGCTGGTCAGACCCCGTCTTCCGAAAAATTGCAGACCACTTCCCGCCCGGAACCAAGCTGAGTGATTTCGTAACCAGCTTGAGCGTGACGGGAAAGAAACCCTTGGCGTAGAGCGCATTGGAAAATAGGAGATGCAGGCATGCAAAGCGGCGTGATGAAAAAACTTTCGTTTCTGGACAGGTTTCTGACCCTCTGGATTTTCCTGGGCATGGCGGTTGGCGTGGCGGCGGGGTATTTGATTCCCGGCGTGGAATCCTTCATTAACCGGTTCCAGGTTGGGACCACCAATATTCCGATTGCCATCGGCCTGATCCTCATGATGTATCCGCCCTTGGCGAAAGTTAAGTACGAGGAACTTGGCGATGTCTTCCGCAATTACCGCGTGCTGGGGTTAAGCCTCGTCCAAAACTGGGTCATCGGCCCGATTCTTATGTTCGCGCTCGCCATCCTCTTTCTGCGCGACAAGCCGGAATACATGGTTGGACTTATCATGATCGGCCTGGCGCGCTGCATCGCCATGGTGATCGTCTGGAACGATCTCGCCAAAGGCGACACGGAGTACTGTGCCGGGCTCGTGGCGTTTAACAGTGTGTTCCAAGTGCTCTTCTACAGCGCGTTCGCCTGGTTTTTCATCACGGTACTGCCGCCCTATTTTGGTTTGGAGGGCAGCGTCGTCAAGGTCGGCATCAGCCAGATCGCCAAGAGTGTGTTCATTTACCTTGGCATCCCCTTCCTCGCCGGGATGCTAACGCGTCTTGTGCTGGTAAAGGCCAAGGGCAAAGAGTGGTATCACGGAAAGTTTATCCCGAAGATCAGCCCGATCACCCTCATCGCCCTGCTGTTCACCATCATCGTCATGTTCAGCCTCAAAGGCAATCTAATCGTACAGATTCCGATGGATGTAATCCGTATCGCCATCCCCTTGCTGGTTTACTTCGTCGTAATGTTCCTTGTCAGTTTTTTCATAAGTTGGAAGATTGGCGCCACCTACGCGCAAAGCGCCACGCTTTCCTTCACGGCTTCAAGCAACAATTTTGAACTGGCCATCGCCGTGGCCGTGGCGGTTTTCGGCATCAACTCCGGTGCCGCCTTCGCCGCCGTTATTGGCCCCCTGGTTGAGGTACCGGTCCTTATAGGCTTGGTGAATGTCTCCCTATACTTTCAACGGCGCTATTTCACGAAAAACCCCGCCTGAAAAAAAGTAAACGACACGCCTTCGGTTCCTGTGGTGAGTCTGAAAATAAACACGGAACCCCGGTTTATTGTTTTTCCAAACGGCCGCTGTCCCGTGAAATTGCAAATTCTGAAAATACACGGTAGAATGTGCGCATAGAGCTAAAAGCGAGGCAGCAGTATGGCCAAAACGGGTTTTTTCTTTCGTCAAGAGGGTTTGCAGCACGACACGGGGCCGATGCATCCGGAAGCCCCCCAGCGGCTAATAGCCATTTTACAGGCCTTTGAAAAAGCGGGACTGAATCCTGAGATTATCGAAGCAGAACCCGCCACCACGGAACAGTTGCTCTATATCCACACGGAAAATCATGTCGAGACGATCCGCCAGACCTGCGCGCACCGGCTGACGTATTCGGATTTGGACACCACCATGAGTTCAGGGTCTTGGATGGCGGCGTTGCTGGCGGTGGGCGGAGCGATTGCCTCGTGCAAGGCGGTGTTGGACAAGTGTTGCGATAATGTGTTCTGGGCGATGCGCCCGCCGGGACATCACGCCGAAGCCACGCATGCCATGGGTTTTTGCCTGTTTAATAACGCGGCAATTACCGCGCGCTGGCTCCAAAAAGAAGCTGGTCTGAAAAAGGTGGCGATTCTGGATTGGGACATTCATCATGGCAATGGCACCCAGCACGCCTTTTATGACGATGATTCGGTTTATTACATGAGCATTCATCAGTATCCGCATTATCCGGGCACGGGATTTCCCGATGAGCGGGGCAAGAACGATACAAACTTGAATGTACAGATGCGGCCGGGGGCGAGTCCGGAGGAATGGGTTTCCTCGGTGGAGAAGGTATTTCTGCCGGAACTACAGCGGTTTGACCCCGAATTCCTGTTGATTTCCAGCGGATTTGACGCGCACCGCCTGGATCCGCTCGGGAGCCAGTCGCTCGAAGCCGAACATTTTGCCGCCATGACCCGGTTGTTGAAACCGGTGGCGGGGGGACGGATTGTGTCGCTTCTGGAAGGGGGATATCATTCGGAGGCCTTGGGCGTGTCTTCGGTGGCCCATTTCAAGGCGCTGCAAGAATGAATATTGACGCAGGGGGCCTCGTCTAAATTATTGACGATACAATACACGTTGTGAAAAGGAGGTGGTGTGTCACCAAACAAACGTCAGCAGGGTCTAATTCGTGGTTCTGAATTTGGAAAGAGAACCGTTTACGATGTATAATTAGAGGCCTTCCCCGAACGCAATAATGTCGTTGGCGGAATAACCTGAATTGCGATTACACAAACTACGAAAGGAAGCTTGGACATGAAGAAAGTGGCTATTACGGCGTTGGTTGTGGCGGCGATGTTCTTGGGATTTGGCATTGGCACGGCGGCGGCCCAATCCACGGGACTGCCGGTGGCTCTGGTGGGTGAAAACGTGAACTTGGTGAAGACTCTGGTTCCCTCGGAAGAAGCCAACGCGAGCGCGGCGTGCGGCGCGGTCAATGTGCTGAAGGTAACGGATGCCAAGACGTCGGACGGCAAGCCCATGTCTGATCTGAAGGGGAAAGCGATCCATTACCTGCCGACAAAAGCGGCGGATGCCGTGTTGACCGGGGATGGATTTGCGGGCAAAAAGATTAAGGTAACCGGAAAACTTTACAAGAACGAAGCCACGATTCTGGTGGAAAAGGTTGAAGAAGACGCCGCGGCAGCAGCGCCTGCGGCGGCCCCAGCGGCGGCCCCAGCAGCCCCAGCGGCGGCCCCAGCGGCGGCTCCGGCGGCCCCCCCGGCGGCGGCTCCTGCGCAACCGGCGGCCCCCGCTGCCGGCGGTAAAAAGAGCGGTGATTTTGACGATATCCCCGTGAAGAGCAAGAGCGGCCTGCAAGTCCTGTAAACCGGCGCGAACATAAGCGTTTACCCTGGCGGGAATGTGTTTTAGCATATTCCCGCCACGTGTTTTTCCTGTAAACACGGACGCACACGGACGGGCACCGGCGAGCACGGACAGCCCGGGTCTTACGGGTAGGGCGCGGGACAGCATGGACCGTATGGATCGTATAGACGGGATGGGCAAACGCGGACAGATTGGGCGCTGAGGAACAACACTGTAAGAATTGAATGCGGATGCGGTTTGAATAAATTGGGCGTGATGCTTCAGAATCGCGGGGTAGCGGATGAAAGAACGGGGAGACGCGTATGATAAATGTTGGATTTCTTGGATGCGGGCGTATTGCGGATTTGCACGCGCGGGGGTATCAAAACAATCCTGATGCACGGATATATGCGGTGTGTGATCCGGACCCGGAGCGGCGCGCGGCGCGGCAGGCGGAATGGGGCGTGGAGAAGGCGTATGCGGACCACCGGGAACTTCTGGCGGATTCCCGCGTGGATGCGGTGGAGGTATTGACGCCCTACGATACGCACGAGGCGATGGTGCTGGAGGCGGTGAAGGCGGGAAAACACATTGCGTGCCAGAAACCGATGACGACGGATTTGGCGAGCGCGGACCGGATGGTGGCGGCGGCGAAGTCCTCGTCCAAGATTTTCAAGGTCACGGAAATCTATGTAACGTATCCGCCGATTGTGTTCGCGAAGAAATTGATTGAAGACGGGGCCATCGGCGATCTGATTGGATTGCGCATCAATTATGTCAGCGGGCCGCATGGCGGCTGGGAGGTGTCCGGAAAAACCCTCGGCGAGCAGGTGCGCATTGCCGCGCGCGGACTGGGCCTGGAAACGTTTGACCACGGGCATCATGAATGGGCCACGGCATGGTATCTGCTCGGGGAGGCGGAGCGGGTCAGCGCGTGGATTGATACCTTGAACGGCGTGGTGGACGGGCCCGCGACGGTGATGTGGAAGGGCCGGGACAACAAACGTTACGGCGTCGCCGATTTCATGTTCTGCCCGGAACTGACCGTCCCGAGCAAATACTACTCGAACGACGAGTTGTATCAGATTCTCGGTTCAACGGGCATCATCATGATTAACCGGGGTACGGGCGATATCATGGACCGCGCGCCCGTCAGCCTGTTTGACGGCCAAAAATGGACCCATTTTGACGATATTGACGGCGATTGGGGATCGGGGTTTGTACATTCCACAAAGAATTTCATTGGGTCGATTCAGGGCCGGGAGAAGCCCCTGTTGACTGCGGATGAAGGACGGGAGGTATTACGGTTCGGATTGTCGATCATGAAATCGGCGCAACTCCGCCGTGAAGTGTATTTGGACGAACTCGATCACCCCGCCCCGTCGTGGTATTTTTTCAAACGCTGGCGGAAAGAACGCCGGGACTGTATCGTGCGTCCGCAAAAGAAAACGTGGAGCCTTTGGGGCGGCGGCACTATCAAGTATGCCCCGCAGGCGCATGATCTTACCCTGAAGATTCCGGAACGGTTTGACGCGGCCGCGGCCGGGACCTGGGAATGCGTGATGGCGCTGGAATTACTCGGAGAGGGCGGCGTGCCGGATGAAAAATTCGGATTTGTGGTGAGGAATGGTGCAATTGAAGTGATAGCGGGGGCCTGGCCTCCGAACCCTGACTTAACGTTGAAAATCCGCGCGGGGGTGTGGGCGGCCATGCTGCTAGGCAAGAAACGCATCGAAACCGCGATTCTACAGGGATTGATCAACTACGAGGGGCACGTGGAAAAAGCATTACCCTTGCGCGCGGCGTTTCGGGTTTGAAACATGCCCCATTATCTTTTTCTGCTATCGGATTCATAAATCCCCTTAAACAAGTCTATTACAAACACACCATTCCTCAATCACATGGTTTACACCATAGTTTTACCAAGAACTTCAAAAATTAACAACTCACTTGGGTTTCAGGGTTATTTCAAACAGTTTGGGCCAGCGTTTTCCGGTGACGAACAGGCGGTCCCCTTGGGCATCATAGGCGATTCCATTCAGGACGTCCGCGCCGGCCTGGTCTTCGGGGGGAAGGAGTCCGTCTAGATATATCCAGCCGATCACGTCGCCGGTATCCGGGGCGATTTTGGCAATGCGGTTGGTTTGCCATACATTGGCGTAGATCAGGCCATGAATGTATTCGAGTTCATTGAGGCGTCTGACAGGCTGCCCTTGATAGCGCACGGTGAGACTGCCCGTGACCTCGAAGGTCTCCGGATGCCAAAAGTAGAGGGTGGAGGAGCCGTCGCTGACGATGAGCCGTCCGCCGTCGTGCGTGATGCCCCAGCCCTCGATGCCGTACTGAAATTCCTGAATCAGTTCGAGCGAATTTTTGTTGTAGACATAGCCGGTTTTTTCTTTCCAGGTGAGTTGAATCAAACGATCCCCGAAAAGGGTAAGCCCTTCCCCAAAGACCGAATTGGGCAGAAGAATCATCTGGCAGGGGGAACCCGAGGCGGCATCCACTTTGCGCAAGGAGGAGGAACCATACAGCCCCGTGCTTTCGTAGAAAGAGCCCTCCTCATAGACCAGGCCTTGAGTGAAGGCGTCGGGATCATGGGGATACGCGCGGACGACTTCATAGGTGCAATCCGCGGTGCATCCCCAATCAGGGTTGCCGCCTTCGCCATCCCCTTCCCCTCCCCCCTCTTCCAATCCCTCCAGGGAGCCTTCCTCAGCACCTTCGACTGTACCCTCTTCACGGCCTTCGGGAGAACCTTCATGCATGCCTTCCAATGCAAGTTGTCCTTCTGATTCGCCTTCCATACCACCTTCGGGGCCATGGGGGCAATGGGAGATGCAGTCACACCCCAGCCCCGGCAGCCCAAGCGCGGCGGCCAGCGTCAGTCCCATGACAAACCATATTTTCATTCGTACGTGGTATCCTTATTGCCTTTGGGCGGGGGCGGAAAGGCTTGGCCCGGTTTCCGTCCGGTGGGCGTCACATTCATGCGCCCCCAATCAAGGGAACGGGTAATCCGGGTGCCCTTGGGCTTTTTCGCCACAAGGTCCTCATAGTTTTTATACAGGATACGGTCCAGCAGCCAATCCGGCAAGGCCACACCCTTCAGGGTTTCCCCCGGAATGAGCGGCGAGGTATAGGTGTCCTTGGTGAGCATATCCAGGTACGCCTTGTGCTGATTCATCACCCACTCCTTGGTTTGACGCGGGGCTTTGATCAAGACTAGGTCCGTGCCGTACATGAAGCGGTCCGCATAGTCCTTGAACAGTTTTTTGAATTTACCGGGATGCGCAGAGATATAGGTGAGCCGCTCCTTCATGAAAAAATCGCCAAAGCTCACATCGGTGTAGAGATTGGGAAACGTGTCCAGGTATTCCCGGAGACGGGTGTCTTGAATGGACGACAACATAAAATGCGGGCACACCATTTTCAGGTCCGGAAAGGCCGATAGGACGGCGGCGAATTCCTCGGCAAACCCTTTTTTGCTCTTGTGCGGATTCAAATGAAGGCACACCGGAATGAAATTTTCCTGGCAATACGCGTATACCGGGAACATGCCGGGATCATCCATGGCAATGGCGTGGAAAATGTAGTCGTTCTTCTTGGTGATGTAACCATGGCCCGAGTATAGTTTGAGGCCTGTGGCTCCCTGGGCGATATAGTTCTTCAACTTGTCCAGCTTCTGGGGATCGGCGGGATCAATGGCGGCCCAGGCCTCGAAGCGTCCCGGATAGGCCCGCACAGTCCTAAGCAATGCGTCATTATTCGCGTCCAGCTCCGTGAATCCATATTTTTCATCCAGCGTCAAGGTAAATTTGGAACTTCCCATCAAGCACATCTTGCCAATGCCCAGGGTGTCCATCACCTCCAGATAGACCGGGGCCAGATCAAAAGCGCCCAAATGTTCATGGACATCAATGATCATTTTCCGGGTTTGGAGTTCGGAAAAAGCGACACTGGCCTCGTTGGGTTGGGCAAAGCTGGAAAAAACGTCCGGTTCGGAGGCTGCTTCACGGGCCGGGCGTTTCTCGATAGCAGTCCAAATCCCGCCCGCCACCACCACACCCGTCAGCAGGACTATCCATAGAAAAACAACCGGTTTCACCTTCCTCTTGGCGGGGGCATGTGCTTTTTCAGGACCGCCGTGCCGTCCGGCGCCGTTGTGGGCGGCCTCGGCTTGCATACCCTGCTTTTTCCGCTTTTTTGAGCCCACGAAAACCACTCCATGACCATATACTGATTCAGTTTTTACCATAAACCGGGTTCATATTACTATTACCCCGGACAAAACGCGGAACGATTCGGGGACGCGCGGATGGGGAAAACGCATGCGTTGCATTTCACCATCGTCTTCCTCTACAGTGTGGTTATGAGAAGCGGTCCGGGTAATGCCCGGGGACGGAGAGACCCTATGAGCAAGAACATGAATAGCCCGTCGATATTGATTGTGGAAGATGATGCGATTGCGCTGCACAGCATGCGCGATTACCTGAGCCGGGCGGGGTTCATGGTGCGCACCGCCGCGAACGGGTGGGACGCCCTAAAACGCCTCAAAGAATACAGTGTTGATCTGCTGATAGCCGAGCAGTCCATTTGCGAGAACGACGGCTGCAATTTGCGGGAAAAGATGATGCTCAATCCCGCCACCCGGGACATCCCGTTCTTCATCGTCACGGCACAAGACAAGGTGGACACGGTGGTTCGCGCATTGCGCAGCGGCGTGGACGACTGTATCAGCAAGCCGTTTGATCCGGTGATTTTGGTGGCGCGGGTGCAGGCCGCGCTTGAACGCCGCCGTTCCTATGAGGAGATGGTGCGGGTGGACCCGCTTACGCGGTTGTTGAACCGCCGGACCTTCGAAAAAGAAGTCCAGGAAGAACTCAGCCGCGTTCAACGCTACAAACGCAACGCCAGCATGATCCTGATAGATGTGGACGATTTTACGCGGGTGAACGAGGAGAGCGGCGTTTCCATGGGTGATTTGCTGCTTACCTGCCTTGCCGGCGTCATCCTTACCAGCGTCCGCGTCATGGATATTGCCGGCCGCTACCGGGGCGAAACCTTCTTTCTGTTTCTGCCGGAAACGGACACGGAGGGCGCCGCCATTCTCGCGGGACGCATCCAGGAGCGCATGGCCGCCATCGCCGACGCCGTCGCCGGCTTCAAACTCACCTTCAGTTGCGGCATCGTTAACGCGCCCGAAGACGGTTCCGATCTCCCCACCCTCTCCGTCCGGTCGGAAAAATGCCTTCAATACGCCAAAGAACGCAAACGCGGCTCGATTGTCATTTGGAGCCGGGACATCACCGACCTTCCGAAAGAAAGCGGCACCAAAGCCGAGATTTAAGCCCCCAAAAAGAATGGTGCCGGAGGGGGGGGTCGAACCCCCACGGAGGGTTATCTCCGCCGGATTTTGAGTCCGGTGCGTCTGCCAATTTCGCCACTCCGGCCAGGAACTAATAGTATACCGTTCATGCACGGGTGAGTTCAAGAAATCACTGCGGGATTAGAATCGATCCACATTCCAGACATAGGGGGTGCGCTTGGGGAAGAGCGCGGCGAGGAGTTCGCGGGCGGGCGGTGTGAGAAAGCGGCGGTGTTCGGCAAGGATATCTTCGAGGTAGCGGTAGCCGGTGATAAGATGCATTAGATCGGTGAAACTCAGGCTAACTTTATTTGACCCGGAGGAAGAGTCTATGGCGATTGCGCCCCGGTTGGCACGGATGCGAAAAGGAGTGCGTTCCACGATGAGGGTCACTTCCGCTTGGAGATTCTTTGCAGCGCTTTGCAGGAGCAGGCTTTCCCATTCCGGGAGCATGGATTCCAGGGTTTCTTCGAGGTTTACAAAGGCCATCATGCCGCCCTGATCACGGGTGACGCGCATCTCATGGGTGGACTTATACCGGTGGAGGTATTGGATCATGGGACAGACCGGCGGCCCGGAAAAACGAATTTTAGCAAGATATTCTTCGCGCGCCAATTCGCCACAGGCCCGCACGATGGCCCCGCACAAGGCAGAATTGGATACGCCCGCGTCTTCCACCAGGATTTCATCTTCGAGGCGTTGCGGCAGAAAATAGGCGATTACTTTGCCGGCATGGTCGGTGAGCACGCGCAGGGGTTTCCATCGTTCCCAGGTGTTGGTAATGTGCGCGCCGGTGCGGACCAGGGAACAGGCGACGTCTGCGTCGTTGGCGTAGTGAATTTTCTGAATGGCCTGAATGTCGCCAGGTTTTCCGGGGCGTACACGGGCGGTGCCCGAAGGCGCCACCAGCGCCTCTTCGACGGTCACCTTGGTGGAATACTCGGCGAGGGTGGTGGCGAATCCGAAGCGATGGTAAAAATTGGGGATGCCGAAAAGCATGGCCACGTGAAAATTCCGGGTTTTCAGGAATTGGAGCGAATGCACCATCAATTCGCGGGCGATGCCTTTATGACGATGGCGGACATCCGTGGCGATCCAACTAAGCCCGCCCGTTTTAAGGCGCGCTTCGCCTATGCGGATCGTGTGGGTGGTGAGCCGCAAGGCCCCGGCGAGTTCACCCTTCCACAGGGCGATGCGCGTATGCTCGCGGCGAAAACCGGGATAGCCCGCGCCGCAGGTTTCCATCCAGTGCAGGCTGTCAAAGAAACTGCGCGTATGGGCCTTGGCCATCAGGGCGTTGGCCTGAAGCAGTTCATCGTCGTTTTCGACGCCTCGTAAAATCAAGTCATCCATGGCGTCCGCCATTGTAGCATGGAACACGCTCCGTGCCGCACCCGGATACATCCCGTTGCGAAGACGGTTTTCAGGTCCGGGCTAATTCCCCAGGGCCTGGTGCAGTTCCTTCAAGACCGCGGTTGCCCCCGCATGCACCGCGGGCGCGGCCTCCGGGCCAAACGAGTTGACTTCGCCATACTGCCCGTGTTCCTTGCCATAGGCATACGGCGGTTTATTGTCCCATTGGCTCTTCGGAACAATATAGCCGATTTCGTCATTGGCGAGGCCCATGATCATGGTGACCTTGCCTTTCATCTGGCTGCGCAGGGGCGGCACTTCAACGGGCGCAATCGCATAGTCCTGGCCGGCGGGAGCCTCAATGCCGCCTTCGCCTATCTCGGGATATAGCTCGCCGGGCACGGTGAGGATTTCAATGTCGCCGACGCGAAAGGCGTTCACTTCCGATTTCGCCTTGCCCCAGTACCACCCGGGATGCACCAGGCCAATAAACCCTGCAAAACTAAAGAGGGGCTTCGGGTGAACAAAGATGCTTTTGGCGGCCACGGCCACTTCGGTTCCAGTCATTTTGGTTGCTTTGTCACCGCGCAATCCTTTGAGGGTCTCGAGGGCAAGGTTTTCCCCCAGGGCCTGGGCTTTTTCGAAGGTATCCTCCCGGTATTCTTGTCCGCTATTCCGGTCAATCACCGTGGTGTGCAATTGCGTCATCAATCCGCCGACCATGCCCTGGAAATAGAGGCACATGCCCCCCAGTCCCGGCATGCCATTGGGGTCCTTCACGCCCTTTTCCACGCCTTCGCGCCAATAATGCGAGAAATCGGAGGTAAGCAACGGGTTGTCTCCCCCCAAGGTCTCCGGGTGATTCCCCCACACCACCATGGTGCCAATGGTTTCATCGGTCCCCGCCTTCACAAAGCGCGCACACCGGATCACGTTATCGTAGACCAGTGGCAGGCGGCTGTCATCCAGGAATCCTTCCGGCCCCACCGGCACTTCCGCCAACTGCGCTTCGGCGGGCTGCAAATTCTTCACGGCCTCCGCGGCGGCCTCCGCCACGGAACGCTGCACAAGGTCCATGTACCCCTGGTCAAAGCGGTAATACGGTTTTTCCAGGCCGACGCTCCAGATGCCCATGGTGTCCGGCGCTTCATGGTCATGCAGGCAGGAGACCATCAAGTGGTCTATTTTAAGCGCGGGGTCCAGCATCTTGCGGATGCCGATGATCTTCTCGTGGAACATCCCGATGCTGTCCAGCGTCACCATCACCACGCGCACGCCGTTATTTTCAAACGCGATGGCCCGTGCCCACAGGGGGTCATGGACGCCCTGGGCGGGCCGGGTGTTGCCAAAACCCGCGATCCATACGGCATCCACTTTGCCGTTGCCATTGGTATCTTCAAAATAATCCCCATGCTTCGGCTCATACTTGTTGTTATTGTTTTTATCCACGAATTTATCGTACAGGCTCAAATCCGGGGTAATATCGCGTTTGGCCACCCCCACGCGCAGTGTTTCCGGCTTGAGGCCGGTGGTGGCGGGTGATTTCACGATATCGGCACGGTACGAGCGCCAGGGGCCGAGCGAACGCCACCCAAGATAAGCCGCGAACAGCAGGAGAATAATGAGAATTCCCGAAATGATCTTGTGCCGTCTGAAAAATGATCCCATGGAGGTGTTCCTTTCGTATTTGGCAACGGGCAAAGAAACTGCCCGGTGGATTGCTGCGTGAAAACCGATGAATGGACCGCAGTATAGCGCATTATGGTTTCAAAACGCACGTGAGATATGGCGTGGTCTTTAGTTATACACAAAGACGAAAGGCTATCAGCGGCCGGTTTGTAAAGACACCAAGGACACCAACGACATCAAGGACTCATGAGGCCGAAGAAACCGGCAGCGGGATCATTTACGTCCAAAAGAGGATGAACGTTAGTGGGTTATAGTAGAATTGGCGAAGTTTTCCAGTGTGTTGTCCAAATTTCAAAAAAACTTAACGAGGCGATTATGATGGGCCGGTTCAGTAAATGCACAGGGTGGCTGGGGGCGGCATTGTGCCTGGTTTCGCTGTCCGCCGGCGCCTGGGGGCCGGCCACGCACGCCTATATCATCACGCGTATTATGGGGACACAAGATTTGGACGCGATGTTTGGCGCGTTGCATCCGGATTTCGGCGCGGTGCCGCAGGGGGACCCTGTGCTGACCCGCGGGTATCCCGCCTTGGCCTCGCGGCTGAAGCATCTCGCGCATTTGGAGTATTACCGGCTTGCGCCTTCGCCCTTTGCGGATGGTTTTGCCTCGCACAACAGCCTTTGGGGCGGGGATTCCTACGCCCACCGGTACATCGTCAATTCAGATGACAGTTACTCGGCGCGCAAAATTCATCAGCTTGCCCATGAATTCACTATTAGTGATCACAAGGCGGAAGATATATTCGAGCTGGCCATGGATGTGGCCATTATCCTGGACCAAGGGCCGGACTTTGCGCGGAAGGTGGGCGAAAGCGCGCGGGTGGCGGGGCCGCGTTGGGAACAAGCGCTGGTGGATGCATTTGCCGAACCCCTGGCCCAAGGGGTGCCGGGCCTGTCGCTTCAGGACGCGGAATCGGCCATCCGCTGGTCCTCGCGCGTTCACCGGCAGTTGATGCAGACCTATGGCGTTCTATTCAGTGCCGGGAAAGACTATGTTATGCGCAAAGCTCCCCCGTATCTGGCGCGGCAACTCGAATGTACCCCCGAGGAGGCGGCCAAATACTTTGCGCGCGCCGTGGAACTCGCCTCGGATTTCAAACCGGAAATGGAGCGGATCGCTCAAAACATCAAGGCGGCCATGGAAAAAGAAAAACAAAAGAACTAATCCCCCGCGGGTGGGTCAAAAAGGGCGGTGGCCGTCGAGCGCGCCGCTTGCTCAGTCGGGGTGTTCTCCGGTTTCCACCTGGAACTCCGGGTAGAGTTTCGTAAGGCATTGCGGGCACAGGCTGTGGGTGAACTCGGCCTCGGAATGGGTGCGGATGTAAACTTCGATCTGATTCCAGTAGCCGGAGTCATCCCGCACCTTCTTGCAGGCCGCGCAAATGGGCAGCAGCCCGCGAAGCACCTTCACCTGAGACAAGGACTCTTTCAACTCCTGTTCTGTTTGTTTGCGCACCTGGATTTCCGCCTCCAGTTCACAGGTGCGCCGGGCCACCTTGTCTTCCAGGGAGGCGGCCAATTGCTCCACCCGCGTCATGGCCCGCGCGAATTCCCGCGCCAGCATCACCAGCATGATTTGAATAAAGACGGCGAATCCATACCACGGCAGATACCGTAAGAACCCGTTTTGCTCCGGCCATTCCACAATGCTGCCCAGCGCGTTGAGTACCACCAGCACAAACAACAAAGCCGAGACACCCAACAATAGTTTGGTGCCCATGTGCCGCGTTTTCAACGCCACGTAAAAAATGCGCATCACTTCCGGCAGGCACAACACCGGGAAGACATGAACGAGGTCGTTGCTATAGCAGGGGGCGACGAGATAGAGCGCGGCGCCCAGCGCGGCATACGCATAATAGACTTTCGCCAACCGCCCGGTGAGGGCGATTTCGAGCAGCCCCAACCCGAAAATCACGCTCAAGACGGTAAAGCCCAAAAACAGGTAGTAATAGGTAAAGTGCCACAGGGCCCTGTCCGTGGTAACTTCAGAAATGTGCAGGGACACCATCGCCGCGAGACAGGACAGGAGCGTCAAGGCGACGAAAAGATGTTCCCGGCGGCGCGGATAACTGGCGAAAAGCACCAGCAGAAAGAGAAACGTCGAGGCAAACATGGCGATCAACACAAAACGATGCCGCGCGTAAATCTCTTCCATTTGCGCCTCGGCACGGGCCGCTTCCTCGGTGTTATTTTGAAGCAGAGCGGAGGATTCAGGATGGGGATTCGCTTCCGGACCATTTGTGGAACCCACAGCCAGCCACGGATATATAACCGCGCCCTCCACCGCCGCCGCCGTGCCCGCGAAAACCCACCACACCAGGATCGCCATAAACACGGAAATAGCCCGCGCACGGCTGCCCAAAGGGGCAGCCCGTCCTCTATTTCGCGCACACACCATCGCATGCATCTCCTGGAGCCGGCGCATCCCAACGTTACACAATAATAACATGCCTTTCCCCATCGCGGCCAGTGCCTCCCCAAAAACCGCGCCGTGACCCGCATGCCACGGACCACGGCGCGTAAGCAGACCTCGATTACGGGAAGGTTAGCAGGGTAATTCCCAGCCTTTGCGGTATTCCTTGCTGACGATCTTTTCGGGGTTGGCCACGTTGGTGACGACGCCTTTAACGTTGTCCCAGTGCAATTTATCGCCGGATTTGACGATGAGATTGCCGAACTGGACCATTTCGGCGAAGGGGCCGGCATAATCGAAATTCGAGCAGGGGAGTTTTCCGGTCTTGATGCCGCGCACCCAGTCCAGATAGGGGCTTTCGTCGGGGATGCGCTCGGCGGTTTCCGGCGGATACTGGTAGCCCTTCATTTTGTCATCGGGCATCAGGCGCGGTTCGCCGCCATATTCGCCCGCCGTAAGCACACCCTTATCACCGACGAAGAACGAGCCGTTCTTGTTGTCGTCGCCCAAAATCTGATCCTCGGGAATGCCCTCGGGGCGCTTGGGCCGGTTGTACACTTCCTTGCCGGTTGCAGGATCGGGCCAGTGGCCGTCGTACCAATAGACATCCACCGGGGGCATATCGCCGCGCGCGGGGAAGGAATACTTAATCGTCGACATGATGGCGAAGGTCTGGTCGTTCCGTCCGCGTTGTTCCACTACTTCGACGGTATAGTCCGTGGCTTCCACGAGTTTCAGCGCCATGTAGGCGGGGTCCATGATGTGGCAAGCCATGTCGCCCAGGGAGCCGCCGCCGAAATCGAGCCAGGCGCGCCAATCATGCGGGGCGAGCTTGTGGTTGTAGGGCCGCCACGGGGCGCAGCCAATCCAGCGGTCCCAATCGAGATTTTCCGGGGTGACTTCGGGGGGCAGCGGCTCGGTCCTGCCCTGATTGTCCCACACCGGGCGATGAGTCCATACATGGGCTTCGCGGACATTGCCAATCGCGCCGCTCCAGATCATTTCGCACAACGTGCGCACGCCGTTGCCGCAGTGGCCCTGATTGCCCATCTGCGTCATCACGCCGGTTTCCTTCGCGACGTTTTTCAGCAGGCGCGCCTCGGCGACCGTGTGCGTGAGCGGTTTTTGAACGTAAACATGCTTGCCCAGCTTCATCGCCATGTAGGCGGCGGGCGCATGCGTGTGATCGGGCGTGGAAATCGTCACGGCGTCGATCTCCGGCATCTGTTCGAGCATGTTCCGGTAATCTTTGAATTGCTTCGCCTTGGGGAGCCGGTAAAACGCCTCACCCGCGCGGTCCCAATCCACATCGCACAGGGCGACGACATTTTCGCCGAGTTTGCTGCAACTCATGATGTCCGAGGTGCCTTTGCCCCCGGCGCCAATCGCCGCAATGTTCACCTTCTCATTCGGCGAAAGCTTGCGGGGCACCACCTTGGCCGTGTTCGGTTTGTCCTGGGCGCTGGCGATGCCGATTACGGCCGTCGTTGTGGCCGCCGCCAGAAACGCCCGGCGCGTCAAACTGTCTTGTTTCATGTCGCGGTTCCCTTTCTCTAGCCTTGTCTGGAAAAAACATCACACAGAAGCGCCATCATACCACGCTTAAAGGGGACGGGTCACCTTGAACGCGCATTTCCCTGGACACGATTCTTCAGGGCCGCCATACCAGCCCTGTCATTACGAGTGACCTACCCTCCGCAACACCGGGGCGGATCGGAAAAAAACACCAGATAAGTCTTGCTGGACGCCACCTTGGATCACCCTATCCCCGTGCGTTTTTCCACGAAGTGGATGAATAACTCAGCCCAGCGGTTGCGCTTCGCTACCCTGGGTACACACGCCCTCCTAAATACCTTTCTCTGAAAGAGATAAATAATCTCTCTATCATTTGCCGTGTTTCGTCCCCGACGCCATCCCGACATAGTGTCAACTCCCTTACGCCAATCCCACGCAATAGCCATCCTCCGTGGCCTCCTCCGGACAGTAATGGTAGCCGCCGGAATTAAAGAACTGGATCACCCGCAACAACTCGGAAAGTGTGACCCGCCAGTCATGTGGATTGTAATCGCTGTCGTGCGGGGCACAGGAGGTATCACCCGTTCCCGGCGCATAGCCATCTTCCGTGCCGGCCGCGCAATGGAACCCGTTGGAATTGAAAAACTGAATCACGCGCAACAGTTCTGACAAACCTATTAGGCGGTCCCCATTTTGGTCCGCCGTGTAGATTCCTTGCTCCCCTTCCACCTGCCCTTCGCCCTCGGCTTGGCCCTCCCCTTCCTCTTGCCCCTCCCCTTCCACCTGCCCTCCGCCCTCGGCTTGGCCCTCCCCTTCCTCTTGCCCCTCGCCTTCCACTTGTCCTTCGCCCTCGCCGGAAACAATGGACAAACAGTAACTCAGATCGAATGTGCCGAAAAACATTTGGCTGAAAATCTCGAAGGCATGCTCGGCATTTCCTTGTGCAGAACTGAGCCAATTAAAGGATTTCCCGGATTCATCGCTTTGAACGGAAACCCAGCCTTCAGAGAGGCTGCACGGGGTGTCAAGCACCGCATCAAAGCGCCAAACGGGTAACTCATCCACCAGGAAACCCGTTGAAACAGCGCTGGCCACAACGGTTTCCTCGCACTCGGTATCGCCCGGCGGCGATTCCACCGAAGCGGCGAATCGAATCACAAACTGGCTGCACTGTGCGGGCGCGCCTCCATCATCAAATACGACACCCCACCAGCGTACCGCCTGTACAGGCCCGGCTGAAACCACATAACTATCCCACGCCCGGCCGAAATCCAACGAACTGTCCGTCAACTGCCATTGATTATTTACAGGACCCGGCAATTGGCTAAATACACTTTGGTCCGGACATTCCTGCCCCGGAATTTCTCCCTCTACCCCGCCTTCGCCTTCGCCTTCAGCATTGCCTTCCCCTTCCGTCACGCCTTCGCCTTCGGCCACACCTTCCCCTTCCCCCCCACCTTCGCCTTCAGCATTGCCTTCCCCTTCCGTCACACCTTCGCCTTCGGCCACCCCTTCCCCTTCCCCTCCACCCTCTCCCTCCCCTTCTCCCCCACCCTCGATATCACCTTCACCACCTCCTTCACCCACTCCATCTCCTTCTTCTTCTCCCTCGGGCGAAACACATCCTTGTTTCACCTGAAGCCGATAGACCCCGCCTTCCCCAGGTGCGAACGACGCCACCCGTATGAGATACGGCGTATCCGCCGAAAGATTCACACACAACCACGAATAGACGATGCAGTAATCATCATTGCACGCCACAAGATTCGGCGATGCGCAATCCCCCGAAAAAACCGACACCGTGGTATCAAATAAACTCCCGCACAATGAAATGGAATAATCATCCGTATCCGCGGGTGTGAACCGGAACCAGACATCCTCGCCGTCATTGGGTTTGCACACCCCTGTTAGATCGGAATTCGCCCCGGAATTGGATTGCGGATACAGGTTGTCCAGTATCACCTCCGTGGCCTCGGAACACAGATCATTCCCCGGCGGGGTTTCGCCCTCGGTTTCATCCCCCATGCGCAGGCATACGTCATCCACCGAAAAAATGCCTGTGGTAAAGGCATGGAAAATCAGCATGTGCGGCATGCCGTCGGCGAACGAAGAAACATCGCGCCGCACCACATGATACAGCGAATAACCGGGCGTGGAACCCGTGACCTCAAACAACAAGGTAGCGTCGATAAATACCCCCAAATAGTCGCCAGGCTGGTTCAAGCCCATTTGCAGATAGAACTCCAGCCAAGCGGTTCCGGGAAGCGGGAGGGTGAATTGCTGATTCAGCGTTACCTGTTCATTGTCCATATTGCCGCCGAACCACGCCGAATACTCCCCCGTGTGGGGAGCCAACTGCACAATCACCGGGAAGCCGCTGCCGCTGGTCTCGGTCCAGGCCACATTGGACGTGTCCTCAAACCCGCCGTTCAGCAGCACATTGCCCGCGCAGTCCGCACCCGCGAATGGAGCCCATATCCCCATGCACAGCCCCATCCAGGCAACACAGAACATCCTTCGCCCGCGCACCTCGTCGCACATACACCTGCTCTCCTTGTTAGGGTTTCAGTATACCACAACCGCTTGATATCGTCCTCCAATAGCCTGAATAAATGAATGAACGGCGGTGTAGTTCGTCTTATACTGCGAGGGTGTACAAGAACAACACCCAGGAGGTTGAAGCGATGAACATGCGGAATGCGGTTATAATGGGCAGTTTTCTCCTGGTTTTGGCCGGGACGGCGCCCGGTGCGTTCGGGGCGGAATACCCCATGCACGCCCGGGTGAGTTTTGATGCGGGCGGCACCATGGTGAAAGGTTCGGAGGATGCCGCGTGGAGCCATGCCACGCTGAACACCCTGGTTTTGCCGGGGGATATGCTGTGGGTGGACCAGGGCGGCACGGCGGAACTGGAATTCGCGGGTGGAACCTTCCTGCGGATGGCGGACGGCAGCAAGGCGGATATCGCGTCCATGCCGCCGAATATCGTCGTTCGGGGCTGGAAAGGCTCGTTTTTCGTGCAACGCCTGAACCGCAGCACGGGCGATGTGGTGTTTACCACTCCCGCGGGCCGCATCGAGGTGGAAAAGGATACGGCGGTCCGGGTTGATGTAAAGGAATCCGGCGCCACGACGGTATCCGTGCGCTGGGGCCGGGTAACGGTCCGCACGGACGCGGGCGGCGCCACGAATGTCTGCTTTGGCGAGCGTTGCTGGATAGATCCAGGCATGCTCCCCAGCATGCCGGTGGCCTTTGACCGCAGCCTGGAAGACGCCTTCGACCTGTGGAACAGCGAACGCGCGAAGTATCTGGCGTTGGGCCCGGAAACGACGCCCGTTCCGATCCAGGTGGCGGAAACCACCATTGGCGTGTCGGATTTGAGCGGCTATGGCGAATGGATTCAGGAAGAAACGGTCTATTATTGGCGTCCGACGGTCGTGGTGGATTATGTGCCCTACCGCCATGGGCATTGGAGCGTGGTGATGGGCGTTGGCAGTGTGTGGGTCGAAGACTATCCGTTCTCGTATGTGACCTGCCACTATGGCCGTTGGCTCTACCGCCCCTCGTATGGCTGGGTGTGGGGCTATGACCCGGTGTGGAGCCCGGCCTGGGTGGCCACAGTGCGTTGTGGCGACTATTTCATGTGGTCACCGGTGGGTTTTGATTACCGTCCGGTCTATATGCATGGCGCCGCCATGTTTACCGTCGGCGGTATCAGCTTTGACCTCGGGTTTTGCAGCTATGTCCATGCGGATTATGTCTGGGGTCATCACGGGCATGTATATGGGCCGGACCCCCATTTCATGGACTATATTCACCACCACAATCATAATATTAACATTTGGAACATCACCGTCAACAATTACCGCAACCCGGTGCGCGTACCCTATGAACATGCGGACCGCTTGGTGCGCAATTATAACCCGCCACGCTCCATCCGAGGCCCAGAAGCCTTTGGTGACAAACGGGTTACCGCGTCGGAACGGGTGAGGAGTCTGGAAGGCTCGATGCCCCGTGACCGCTTTTCCACTGTGGACCGCACGGGTGGGCGCAATGCCCGCACGGAGCGCATGAAGAATGATCCCTCCGGCGGTGTGCGCAGTGTGCGCCTGGACAAGGAAGCCACGCAGGCCACCCCGCCCATGCGCGAAGGGCGCGTGAAGACGGACCGGACGGATCAGACGGATCGGACAGATCGGCTTAACCGGACGGACCGTGATTCCAGAGCGCCGGAAACCATGGACCGCGAACCGGGCGGTGTGCGCGGCGCGCGCACGGAACGCAGCGGCGGACCGGACCGCGCCACGCCCATCCCGGAACGTAGCGGCGATGCCGGGAACCGTGATGCGGGCCGGCGCGTGGAGCGCGGCACGGAACGCACCGAACCGCGCAAGGATACAGAACCGCAAGGACGGCTCGAAACACCTTCGGTTCGCGCCCCGGAACGCACCCCGGAACGCACCGAGCCCCAAGTGAGACGCTCGGAACCTTCGGAGCGGACCGAGACACCTTCGCGCATCCCGGAGCGTATTACGCCGAATGTGGAGCGCACGCAACCCATAGAGCGGAACAATGCGCCGACGGTCCGGGAGCGCAGTCCGGAACGCACCCAGCCCTCCGAAACACCCTCGGTCCGGGAACGCAGCCCGGAACGAAGTGCCCCGAAGGTGGAACGTGCCCAGCCCGCCCAGCGGAGCGAATCCTCAACGATTCGCGCGCCGGAACGGAGCTTTCGTGAACCCAGCCGGACTTCCTTCCAGGACTCCGGACGTTCCACGGTCCGCATGAATAGTGCTCCTTCCGTGGCCGCGCCCCGGAGGTCCGACCCCAGTATGAACCGGTCTTATTCCGCCCCGAGCACCCCTTCCTTTGCGCCGCAACCCCGTGTGTCCGGCCCCGCGCCTGAATCGCGCGGCATGCGGTCCGTGCCGAATTTCTCCGCGCCCGCGCGTGAACCCAAAGTAATGCGGTCTTCGCCGGATATCACGATGAACCGGCCCTCCCGGGATATAGGTGCGGGACATGGCGTCCGGGGGGCCATGCCCTCTTCCGGGCATTCCAGCCGCGTGCAGCGATAGCATCGAATCCAGCGTAACCATAAGGAAATGAATACAATGCATATTATGAAGAAATACACAACAAGCCTCTTGATACTGGGCATTATGGCCATGGCCGTCGCCTTATCAGGATGCCCGGAACTCCTTTACACCAACGTGCCCAATGTCACCGGATTGGTTCAGGGCGCGGCGGAAACCCAGATTGTGTCGGCGGGCCTGACGGTCGGCGCGATTACCCAGCAATTCAGCGGAACCGTGCCCGCGGGTTCCATCATCAGCCAGAGTCCCCCTGCGGGTTCAAGTGTTGTCCTGGGCGGCACGGTGGCACTGGTGGTCTCGAAGGGGCCCAATACCGGTTCACAGGCGGAATATGACGCGGGCTTCGCCGACGGATTTGCCGTGGACGATGAATATTGGCAAGGCTATGACGACAGCTACGACACCGTGAATGCCGGGCCGATTTATTACAGCGGCGGCGATATTCCGTACATTGATGACCTTACCTATGAAGCCGGGTACTGGGATGGCGTCTGGCAGGCCTATAATGACGGCTATTTCGTCGCCTATGACTATGCCTTCACCATCGGCTTCAGCGAAGGCTATGACCTCGGGTATTCCCCCCTGTGGCCGATATTCTTCGCCGGGGACGCCCACCTCGAATACCTCGACGGAGGGTTCAGTGACGGTTACAACGACGGATTCACCGAAGGCCGGGTATTCGGGGCCTATGATTTCGAAAACGACATCCCCTACGATTGGCTCGGCGCCATGATGGATTACCGTTCCCCCATCGACTTATGCGTGGACGATTATTGCACCGGCTTGGACGGCCCGGTCTATCTCTACGAATATGGCACCGACCCGAACGACTTAATCAAGAAATCCGCGCCCCGCACGCCCCGCACCTCCACGCACGCCCCCTTCGCGATTCGCAAGAGTGACTCCACAAAGGCCGTGATTCCTGACATCAGCTATCGCACCTTGATACAGTCCGTAAAGGATGAATTGACCGTCAAACCGGCGAAATCCCCCCGGAGCGACCGCAATTTAACCCTTACCAGCACTTGGCTGCAACGCGTGGACGCCTATCGCGCCCAGCTTGGCAAATAGTTCCATCGCCCGGAGCCTATCTCCCCCGCGCCCGGAATCCTTCCCGGTTCCGGGCGATGGTTTTTTTGGGGGGGCAATCTACGATTATGATGTGAGGAAAACGTGAAATGCGAAATGGACAATAACGATTTTAAGATTGGGGTTTTTCATTATTGACAATTTAGAATTTTATCTTTATTATTAATTTGCGAATGGGAAACCGGGCAGCATGCAGTGCCCTTGAACTGCACATAACAATTCCGGGGAGTTAGGTCCATGAACAGTGTGTTTACTATCTCAAAGTCATCTCCATCTTCTATTTCATTTCTAACCATGCTGACGTTAGTGGTCACGTTGTTTGTGAACGTTAACGCCAACGCGACAGACTACGATGTTACCACAGGCAATGATTCTGGTGCGGGTTCGTTTAGGGCGGCCATCACGACGATTAATGGGTTAAGCTCCGGGAATCACATGATTACCTTTCAGAGCTTGGTGACGGTGAATTTGACGAGTGCGTTACCGGCGCTGACGTATTCCGGGGGCGCGGTGGTTATCCGCGGGGGAGATTCGATACTTAATGGCGATAACCTGTCCGGAACAGAGGTTGGACTGGTTTTTCAAGGGGGAGCGGTGATTCTGGAAGATATGGATATTATCCGCTTCCCTTCTCACGGTATTCATATTACGGCGGATAACTGCCGGGTATCGAAATGCAATATCGGCACGCGGGGCAGCACGGACATGGGAAACGATGGCCACGGCATTTTCATTGAAAACGCTAGTAACGTAACCATTGGTGGAGAGCAGGGCGGAAATACCATTTCCGGGAATAACATGTGCGGCATTCGTGTGTTTAATTGTACGGATGTAACGATTACCCGGAACAAAATCGGCCTGGACAATGTTGCGCGCGATCCCTTGGGGAATACGGAAGAAGGCATTTATCTTCTGGCATCGAACGGATGCCAGATCGGAGCGGCGTTGCCGGCGGACCGGAATTACGTTGGAGCCAATGGAAGCGAAGGAATACTTCTAAATGCGGCCAACAGCAATACCATCCTGGGGAATTTCATAGGCATTGACAGTCAACAAGAGGCCGTGCCGAATGGAACTTCAGGGATTCACATTGCGAATTCACAAAATAACATAGTTGGCGGTTCTGAAGCAGGGGAAGGTAATGTGATCTCCGGCAATACCGGTAGTGGCGTGACGATTGAAAGCCCTGCCTCTGGAAACATCATACATGGGAACAAAATAGGCACGAACGAAGCGGGCACACAGGCCGTCCCCAACAGTTTTTCGGGGGTGAATATCCTCAGTGGGGAAAACAACACGATTGGCGGCGATGTGGAGGGGGCTGGAAATGTAATTTCGGGCAATGCCCAGGCAGGCGTATATATTCAAAATTTTGCTACCAACAACCACGTTCTGGGTAATTACATCGGAACCGATGCCACGGGTGAGACGGCGATCCCGAACGTGGTGGCTGGAGTGTATTTTTACTGCACCTCCGAAAATACGGTGGGGGGAACCACTCCGGAATCCGGGAACGTAATCTCCGGTAATACCGGTTATGGAATCCGCATGGATGGAAGTGAGTCCCAGGCGTGTTTATTAAATTCCATTTTGGGCAATAAAATCGGGACCAATGCCGATGGAGCGCTCGCCCTTGCCAACGGGAGTGGAGGCATTCTTGTACAGGATGCGGCCAGCAATACCATCGGCGGCAGCGAAGTGGGCGCCGGAAATCTGATTTCCGGCAATGACGGCAGTGGCATATACATGAATGGCAGCCTGGTGTACGGGAACATGATTTATGGCAACAAAATCGGATTGACCATGGATGGTTCGGCGGCCTTGGCAAATTCTGGTGATGGTGTTTCCGTTGCAGGATTGGATAATGAGATTGGAGGGATAGATGCAGGTTCTGGAAATGTGATTTCGGGCAACACGCTTTGCGGGGTACGTATTGGTGGCAGCGATACTTCAGGTACTAGCGTAAAGGGCAATTATATTGGCACCGATGCAGCCGGAGCTGCGGCAGTGCCGAATGGCTCAGCGGGGATCGCCGTCCAGGAGTCATCCGATAATGCCATAGGCGGAGCGGATGCGGGCGCCGGAAACCTCATCGCCGGAAATACGGGCGCCGGGATAGAGATATCGGGCAGCGGGGGAACTGCGGATAACAACACCATCAAAGGCAATGTCATTGGATTTTCCGCCGATAAGGCAAAATCTGGAGCGGCAAATGGAGGTGCAGGTGTCTGGATATCGGGCACGATGGCCACGGGAAATCTTGTGGGCGGCACATCGTCCGGCGAATCCAATACAATTTCCTACAACCTGAATGGCGGCATCTGGCTTACGGATGGAGCCTCCCACAACACCTTCACCCAAAACTCCATCTTTGGCAATTCCGTGGGCGGTATTGTCCTTGACGCAGGCACCAATGATGATATTGTAACCCCACAAATCACGGGGATAGATATCAATACCGGCAATGTCGGCGGATTTGGAGCACCTAACAGCGTGGTGGAACTGTTCGTGGATGACAGTGGGCAAGGCAAGATTTTCCTTACTTCGACTACCTCTAACGGAAGCGGTGATTTTGGAGTTACCACAAGTCTGATCCCCTATGATGGCATGAATTTGACCGCCACCTTCACCAACGCCAGCGGGAACACCTCGGAGTTCAGTGATCCCTGGTTAATTCCGGCGCTGGTAGTGGAGATGACGATGACCCGCGATACACCGGCGTTGTATTATCCAAATCAAATTATCGAGATTGCGCTCCACGTGGATTACACGGGTTCTGGCACGCTCACCAATGTGGCGGTGTTGGAGACGCCTCCGGCGGGGTGGCAATTCCGGGAAGTCGTTAGTGGCCCAACGCCTGACGCACAGCCTTCCTGGGGTGCTAATGGCCCCTTTGCGTTCACCTGGAATTCGACGATACCGTCTTTCCCCATGGATTTCACCTACAGTGTCTATGTGCCTACGACTCAGATGGGGGAAGTCTTGTATACCGGTATTGCGGGATATCAGGCGGGCGGCCCCGAACTCCAAACCGACCCGGTGGAGAATGCAATTCTGGAAGGCATCCCGGAGGTACAATACACCCGTGTGGTTAATTCCACATATTCACCGGCAAGCACCTTCGACGTGACCGTCCATCTCGAATACCCGACCGGGCCGACGCCCACTATTTCTGCGCTCGCGATTCTGGAGGAAGCCCCTGCCAACTGGACCTTCGTCGGTTTGCTAGGCGGCAATCTGCCCTCCAGCGGTCCTTCGATCGGTTCTCAAGGTCCCTTCAACTTCGCCTACTCGTCAGGGGCAGTGCCTGCATTTCCGATTGAATTTTCCTATCGTGTCCAGGTCCCAGGGGATCAAACGGGGACGGTGAATTTCTCCGGCTATGCGGGATTCCGGATCACCGGAGTGACCAGGGAATATGAGTCGAATACCTATTGGTCCTCCGTTGATGCGTCAGGCGTTGAAGGGGAAGGCGCGGAAGAAGGAGAGGGTGAAGGAAGTGCAGAAGGCGGGGTAGAAGAAACCCACACGGCAGACCAAAACGGTGACAATCTCATTAGCTTGTCGGAGTTGTTGCGTGTTATTCAGTTTTTCAACTCGAATGGACTGCATTGTGAAGCAGGGACGGAAGATGGGTATGCGCCCGGTCCCGGAAGCACCGCCTGCGCCCCGCACGCCTCTGACTACAATGCTCAGGATTGGCTGATCAATCTGTCTGAATTGCTGCGGATTATCCAATTTTTCAACTCCGGCGGATACCATTATTGCCCAGGTGAAAGCACCGAAGACGGCTATTGCCCTGGAATTTAAGGTTAGCGTTTCATTCTCTCTAAGGAAAAGGCCAGAATCCAAAAATTCTGGCCTTTTTATTAATGGTAATCTTATTTTCAACCTTATCATCAATTTTGTGTGTTTTAAAATGGGCGGCATACACATAACGGCTACCTGTAGCGATACGAACAGAAATACTTCGGAATTCAGTGAGCCAGGGTTAACCCAACTTCCGCAGTTAAATTTGTAAGTGGTTGATTTTATTGGATCGATGTCCAAAAGTCTTCACTACATTTTGTGGATTTCGAGTTTTTGAGGAAGATGCATGGGAAGGAGAGGGCAAAGAATCCCACGTGTCCGGCCAAAATGGCGACCGTCTGAACCGTCTGCCCGAGTTACTCCGGGTAATTCAGTTTTTTACCGGGCCGACGCCTTGGAGCCAGGGATAGGAGGCGTTTTCATTTATGGACCAGATGCTCTCAAAATCCCAATTGATGAAGGTGGCCTGGGTCTTCATTTCTTCGGTGGTTTTACCTGTGCCAAGGGCGGAGACGGCTTGGTTCGAGGTCTCCGTGTCCCAGAAGCAATTGGATTCTGAACTGGCAATCGAGGCGGCCACGAGTCCTCCGAGATTCGCGGTGCCGCTGACATGGCCAACGGCGTAGCATCGGGTAAATGTGCTGTTTGAGACATGGCCCGACAATCCGGCGGCGTAGTAGGTGCCGCTCACCGAGCCCTGGGCATGGCAATCCTCAATGATTGCGTACTGAGTATACCCGGCGAGGCCGCCCGTCATGCCCGAAGTGACTTTTCCGCCCTTGATGATGGGGAGTTGAACGTTCCCTGTGGCGTAGCACTTGGAGAGGGTGAGGCAAGGGGTTGTTTGGGATATTTGGCCCACAAATCCGCCCACGTAGTTATTGCCGGACACGGTTCCTTCCGCGTAACAGCCCAGTGCGCTGGTGCATGATGCGAAGGTCCCCGCGAAACCGCCCACGAAATAATCGGACCAGACGTTGCCAAAGGCGCCACAATGCGCGAAGAAAGCGCCTGTGGCGCGGCCCACCAGCCCCCCCGCGTCGCCAATGGTCACTTTGATGGGCGTGGGTCCCACCGTCACATTGGCGGCCGAGGTTGAAGCGCCTACACTGGTCGCGTCGCAGAAACCAATCAGCCCGCCCGCCCCGGTATTAAGTGCGTAGACCGTGCCCGAGGTGTGACAGCCGGAAACCATTCCGCCGGTATCGCTTCCCAGCAGTCCGCCCACGCCAAGGGCGCCCGAAACACTCCCGGCCACGGAGCATTGTTGAAGAAAGGCGCCATTGTTCATTCCCGCCAAACCGCCCACGTAATTGTGGCCGGCCACCGAGCTCTCCCCGATGCCGAGATCGGTCACTGTTGCGCCGGTTCCCAAAACGGCGAAAAGGCCGACATAGTCCGTGGTAATCAAGTCGATATGGAGGCCCAAAATGGAAAATTTATTCCCATCAAAGATTCCGGTGAACGGGGTGGCCAGGCTGCCGATGGGCATAAACACGCCCTTGGCATTGACCACAATGTTCTGCATCATGGTATAGTGACCATCCAAGGGATAGCCCGGATCATTTCCGATGCGCTGCAGATCGCCGGCGGTCCATAGCGGAATGCCGGTGACCCAGAGGTATTCAAATTTGGTTTCCGTGTCGCTGCCATATTCCGTGGTAATGGTTAGGGACACCGTGTAGTATCCCGGCGAGGCGTATTCGTGCGAAGGATGCTGTTCCCCGCTGGAAGCGCCGTCACCAAAATCCCACGCCCATTCGGTGATGGTTCCCAAGCCCGGATCCGAGGTATCCGTAAAATTAGCGGTAAACGGCGCCGGACCGGAAAGCGGCTGGGCGGTGAATTCCGCTGTGGGCAATATGACTTCGCCTTCCGCAGCACCTTCCGCAGCACCTTCGCCTTCCACAGCGCCTTCCCCTTCCGCAACACCTTCCCCTTCCACCGCGCCTTCCCCTTCCATGGCACCTTCCCCTTCCGCAGCACCTTCGCCTTCCACCGCGCCTTCCCCTTCCATGGCGCCTTCGCCTTCCACCGCGCCTTCGCCCTCCACAGCACCTTCCCCTTCCATAGCGCCTTCCCCTTCCGCGCCACAGTTAAAAAGGCTGCCGGGGCCTGGCGCGAAATTGTCTTCCGTGCCGCATTCGGTGTGATAACCGCTCGAGTTGAAAAACTGAATCAGGCGGAGCAATTCAGAAAGGCTGATTAGCCAGTCCTGCGGGGTGTAATCACTGTCATGCGCGGCACACGACTGGTGTGCGGAGTCCAGACCCGGGGCATACCCGTCCTCGGTGTCCGTCATACAGTGAAATCCGCCGGAATTGAAGAATTGTATGACCCGCAACAGTTCGGATAATGAAATTTGTTGATCAGGAAGGGTGTCGGCGGAATGGAATTGCGCCGCGGCCGGCAAACCGGCAAGTAAAAGGAACATGACGGCGATGCAGTGTTGTGAGAAGGTGCGCATGAACATAATGTTCTCCCCGTCTTCCCAAGCCAAGTACTGCGCTTAAATGGCCTGCAAGAAGATGTTTGTATTTCGGTATCCTTGCCTCATGCACGACAGCATAGTGTACCCTCCGGCGAATGTCAAGGGACTCCCGGTTTCTCCGTCTTGGCGCCTTGGGCCGGCGTTCCTTCCAGAATCGGTTCGATTTCGGCGAGGGCGCAAAAGGGTTGGTTATCGAACCCGGAAACGGCGATAAAGCGAATATATTGGGCGGTTTTGGGTTTCTTGAAGCGGATTTCTTTTGGGGCGGCGTTTTTGTCGAGGGTCCCTTGGGCCACGGGTTCACCCCATTTTTTCCCGTCGTTGCTAACGTATACTTTGTATTTGGAAATGAAACCATTCGCTACGTCTTGTCGAGGAAAAAGACGGAGGAGAAGAATCTCACACCGCTGACCAGAGACTTCGAGCTTATAAATGCAGGGGGGATGAGGCTGGAGCCCTGACGATTTTGTGAAAAGGGGAAACCGGGGCGCGCGTCGCATAATTTGTATTATAGGCACTTAGAAATTGGCAAGATTTTTGTTGACAACAATTATGTTGGGAATATTGAAAAGGTAGAGTGGTGAGTGTATAATAAAAACAGATTTGTTGGCAGCAGTTTTGTTGGAAATGAATTTTAACAAAGAGGAGCGTAAGACGATGTATCTGAGACGCGGGCATGGGAATTGGGTTGTTGGGGATCAGTTTTGGGATCGTGAGAGGGACTTAACGGTACTTGCCGGACGGATCGACGGCGGGGCTCATGTGTTGCTGGCCGCGCAACGCCGCATGGGGAAGACCAGCCTGATGCACGAAGTATCGAGGCATCTGGAGGATCGATACATTTGTCTCTTCGTGGACCTTCAGGGGTGCAGTTGTTCGGCAGAGGCGGTAGTGGAATTGAGTCTGGCGATAAAACCGGTGAAAGACCTCTGGGATAAGTCGAAGGAGTTATTTGGAAACGTTGTAGGCAAACTCCGAGAAGCGATTGACACCATCCAACTGAAGGATTTGGCGGTGACATTGCGGGCAGGTTTGACGGCGGGCGATTGGGCGGTAAAGGCGGATGCCCTTTTTGAGATACTGGCGGAATCCAAAAAACCCGTGGTGCTGTTGATGGATGAAGTGCCGGTAATGGTGAACCGGATGCTGAAGGGGGATGATTTTGTAATCACGCCGGAACGGCGCCGGGAGGTGGACGAATTCATGTCCTGGCTGCGCAAGAACAGTATCCGGCATAAGGGGAAAGTGCGGATGGTAATTTCGGGCAGCATCGGATTCGAGCCGGTGCTGCGGCAAGCGGGACTGAGCGCCACATTGAACACATTCGAGGTGCTTGATCTAAAGCCTTGGGATGAGCCGACCGCCGTTGGGTGTTTGGAGGCGCTGGCGGATGGGGCCGGATTGGTTTTCGAGGAAGGAGCCGCAGAGGCAATGACACGTCACTTGGCATGTTGCATCCCGCACCATGTGCAGATGTTCTTCACGTATGTTCATGACCATTGCGTCAAACGGGGTGATTCGGCGATCAGTTTATTGGATGTTGATGAAGTCTACAATACCGAGATGCTAGGCATTCGCGGACATGCGGAACTGGCGCACTACGAAGAGCGGCTGAAAATGGTATTGGGGCCGGAAGTGCTTCCGTTTGCCCTGGATATGGTAACCGAAGCGGCGGTAACGGGCTATCTGGGACGTGAAGCGCTTGCAGCCTTCAGAAAAAATTACTCATCTCTTGTGGGTGATGTTTTGAAGGTTCAAGACGAAGTTCTCCGGGTATTGGAACATGATGGCTATGTAAAGCCGGATGAAAAGGGATATGTGTTTGTTTCAAACCTTTTACGGGACTGGTGGAAGAAGCACTATGCGTTTTTCTACACCCCCATAATCGAGCGAGGACTATAAACCATGTCAAAGCGTCCGATGAAATACAATCCGGCATTCCTGACGGAAGAAGAACTAGTGGAAGCCTTTGTGGTGCGACAGGCGGATTTGGAACTGATTGTGGGCACGCTTCGTGAGAATACCGGCCAATCGAACCAACATATGCTGATTATCGGGCCACGGGGCATGGGCAAGACCATGTTCGTGCTGCGCACAGCGGCGGAAGTGCGGCGGGACACCGTCTTAAACGAACGATGGTATCCGCTGGTGTTCGCGGAAGAGAGTTATGAGGTCACCACGCCGGGGGAATTCTGGTTGGAAGCCCTATTTCACTTGGGCAGGCAGACGGGAGAGGAACGCTGGAGCCGCGCCCATGAAGAATTGCTGGAGGAACGGGATGAAGGGCGGCTTCAAGCACGCGCGCTGGCGCAATTGCTGGATTTTGCGGACCAGCAGGGCAAACGCATCTTGCTCATTGTGGAAAACCTGAATATGCTCCTGGGGGAACAATTGCGAGAGAACGATGCGTGGACGTTGCGTCATACGCTGCTGAACGAGCCGAGGCTGATGCTGTTGGCGACCGCGACTACACGGTTTGAACAGGTGGATAATGGCAACAAGGCGTTTTTTGAACTTTTTAAATTACATGAGCTTAAACCCTTGGAACTGGATGAGTGTAAGGCGGTGTGGCGGGCCGTGACTGGACTGGAACCGATATATTCACGGATTCGCCCCATACAAATTCTCACAGGAGGGAGTCCACGGCTGCTTACGATTGTGGCCTCTTTTGCCGCCGATCTGTCGTTCCGGCAATTGATGGACGATCTACTGCAACTGGTGGATGATCATACGGAGTATTTTAAGAGTCATTTGGATAGTCTTGCACCCAAAGAGCGCAAAGTATACGTGACATTGGCGGACCTGTGGGAACCGTCCCCGGCCAAGACTGTGGCAAACGCCGCCCGAATGAATGTAAATGAAGTAAGCGCTTTATTGAATCGGCTCATGGAACGCGGGGCGGTGTCCGATGCAAAAAAACGAGGCCGCACCAAGTACTATCAGGTGGCGGAACGGATGTACAACATCTACTACTTGATGCGGCGGCGAGGCGAGGCATCGAGCCGGGTACGGGCGGTGGTCGATTTCATGATCAGTTTTTATGGAGAATCGGAAATACCTGAGATTGCATTGAGGATAGCGGAGGAAGCCTGCCGGTTGGCACCAAAAGATAGGCATGAACACTATTTGGCGTTTGCTGATATTGCTAGAAAAAAATGGGACAAGTACTTTTCCAACAAAGTCTACATGCAAACACCACCGGAGTTCTTCAACCTTAAAGATATTAACTTATCTTATCCAACGCGTGCAATTATAGAAGTTGTCCATAATCGTCAAATTTCTACTCGCCTAGACAATCAATTACGAAGAATGGAAACTGTATTAGAGTGTCTAGCCGGTCTAAAAAATTTTGACATAAAGAGGTTGGCCGATTTTATTGCGAATGATGTCCTATTAAACGAAAATGATGCAGGAGCATGGCTCGCTTTAGGTACGATTCTTGAAAATGGTTTTGGCAATTATTCATTGGCGGAAAAGACCTTCCGTATAGCAATAAATTTACAACCAGATGAACCAGATAATTGGTGTGCATTGGGGAACGTATTGCGGAGAAAACAAGAATGTTATCACGAGTCTATGCTGGCATATCGCAAAGCAATTGAATTAAATGAAAAGCACTTTTTGGCATGGGATGGGCTTATATCATTATCCTTTATCTGTGAGGAAGAAATAGTCGCACTAGATCTAGTTGAGGAGTCTCTGCAAAAATGCAGTCGAGATGCAGGTTTACTTTGCCTGCTTGTCAGAAATTTCATTTTAAATGCTAGAATCAAACATTGGCCTTTAGTTGAAACTTGGGCACGTGAAGGCGTGCAGAAAGCACCAAATGACGCTTTTCAGCAATATAATATGGCATTATTGTTGTGTGTTACGGGAAGAGGACAGGAAGCGCTAGGCTATGCCAAATTATTCCTAAGCTTTCTCGGTGAAAATGAGTTTAAAAGATTAGGAAAACCAATTTCTCTTCTTTTTTCCGCACTAGCGGGTGTGGAGCAAGGAAAATGGGCAGTCGAAACGTTAAGCGAATCAATGGGGAGGGAGCATTTCGAATCAATTATTGTTGCTTTGCGTTTGTATTTGGGTGAAGAGATTTTAGCGCCTGTAGAAGTTTTGGAAATGGCTAAAGACATAATAAACGATATAGAAACATTTAAAAAAACATATCTCCATCCAAATAGAAATGATAAATGAATATTCAAGGATTATGAATCCCCTTCGGGGAAGGAGGTGTGGCGGGCTGAGGACCCTGGGTAGCGAAACGCAACCCAGGGCTAGAATTATGAAATCCCCTTCGGGGATATCGAGTAGCATGTACTCTCAGTTGATCTGGCTGTGTCTATGTTGCTTCAGACGAGGGTCATGAAATTCCCGTTTTCATTCGCCCTGAACGGGTTCGATTTCGGCGAGGGCGCAGAAGGGTTGGTTATCGAACCCGGAAACGGCGATAAAGCGAATATATTGAGCGGTTTTGGGTTTCTTGAAGCGGATTTCTTTTGGGGCGGCGTTTTTGTCGAGGGTCCCTTGGGCCATGGGTTCACCCCATTTTTTCCCGTCGTTGCTGACGTATACTTTGTATTTGGAAATGAAACCATTCGCTACGTCTTGGCGAGGAAGAAGGCGGATGCCCTGAATTTTGGCGGGGTTGGAAAGGCCGATCTGGATTTCGTGGGGGTATCCGGGGACCTTTCCTTCCCAAGGGGTATGCCAAAGGGTGGCGGGGTCGCCATCGAGGGCGTTGGCGCCGACATAGCCGCGTTCTTCACTATCCACTTTCAGCAGGGATAACGCGGGTTTCTCGAAAAGTTTTTTAATGCGGGGATAGTCCATCGACGTTGTGGGGTTGAAGGCTTCGGAGTGTGCATAGGCCAGCAGGCTTTCAAGGAACCAATATTCCGCAGGGTCTTTGGACGGGGCGTTGATATCGCCCAAGGAACACACCAGGAGTTTTCCTTTTCCAATAGCTGTCTCGAACACCGCGCCCAGTTTTCGATTTTTGTTCCAATCGTCCACGATTTGTATTAGTGGGTGGAGTTGGGACGGCAGACTATCCAGGTTCATGGCCCTACTTTTGTTGAGGAGGCTCCACCATTGCCAGCCGGTATGGCCGTCCGTGGGGAAGAGTTTCAGGAGTGGATGGGCCGGATCGCACAGGATGCCAAGCTGGCGGCGCTGTCCGGGAAACCATTGGGTATTCCAGAAGATGGATTCGAAGGCGCTTGGCACGATGGCTTTGGACTGGATGCCCGATGAAAACAACAAGACACGCCCGCCGTCATTCAGGGCCTTTTCCACGGTATCATCCAGTTCGTGGGCGATCAGCACATTGTCTGGTTTTTGGTGTTCCGCGATGGGTGGATACACCCACACGTCCCAATGATTGTGATAGGGAGTGTCTTTCAGGGAGACGGTAATGGCGAGTTTTGCGGGCGATTGAATGGTTTTTAGGTCGAGAAGGATTTCCCCGAGCGGGATGCCGTTGCCCAGGGGGATATCATGCGCGGGCCAAGTGCCCGAAGCGGCTTCCCGCCCATCACCGTAGGTGATGGACCAGGCGGGTGTGGCATTAACGAGCGGGGCGGGGCCGAAATGGGCAACTTCCGCGCTGGCGTGCAAGGTTTCCTCCGTGGTCCAGACGAATTTCTCCAGGCGCAGCAAGAGGACGGTCTCGGAACAGAATTCCCGGAAGGTTTCCGGTGCGCTATAGCCCTTGTTTTCCCAGGTGGCGTCCAAAAATCCGACGAGTGCGGAGCCTTGACCCGGAAAATCCTGGAGGGAAAGAAGCTGGAATCCGCCGGTTCCCTGTGAACGCAGCACGGCCTCGATATCGGCTTTATAGAGCAGTGTTTGCAGTGCGCCGGAGGCTTTGGAGAAGGCCTCGGCCTGCTCGAGCATGCCGTGATTCTTCAATGATTCCCGGAAAATTTCCAAATTACGCGGACGCAATGCGCCGGCATAGCGGGGGATTTCCGCATAGCTGGGATACACACACCACTGACCCAATTCATGCGCGATCACGGGCGCGTCGGCGCTTTTGAGGATTTCACTGTAATCGAATGCAGTGGCGGGGCCCAGGGGGCCGTTGTGCAACCGGTACGGTTTGCGATCCCGCTCGTGAACGACATGGTAATCGCTGCCGGGGAGTTCCGGCCATCCGGCGCACGTGGTGTAGAGCCGGCGCGGATCTTTCTGTTGCCAGTAGGCGACAATTTTCTTCAGGAACTCATCCTTGTTTTTACCGCTGGGTTCATTCCCCACGGCAAGCATGCAAAACGAGGGATGATTCCCATACGTGGCGAGGATGCGGTCGCTTTCCTTGTAAATGAACTCATCCAGCTTGGGATCACTCCCGAGTTCGGTCCAGACCGGCGTTTCGACGTGCAGCATCAATCCCAGTTGATCGGCGGCCTCGAAGGCGGCCTCCGGCGGGCACCACGAGTGGAAGCGCACGTGATTGAGTCCGTATGCGCGCGTGGCACGGAACATGCGCAGCCATTCGTCCGTTTGCATGGCCGGATAACCGGTTTGCGGGAAGATGCAGCATTCAAGATTGCCGCGCATCAGTGTGGGCCGTCCATTGACTAGAAACTGGGTGCCCTGATGGCTGATTTCGCGCAGTCCGAACCGCAGCTTTTTGGCGTCTTGCAGGTTCTTTCCCTTGATGAAGGCCTTTACTTCCGCATGGAGTTCCGTCAGCGCGGGATTGAATTCATCCCATGTTGTCATACCGGATTTCAGGGGAAACGAGAATTCGACAGGAGTGGTGTTGCCCGCTTTGAGTTCGGCGAGGGCCGTTTTGGAATGAGCGTCCAAGGAGGCGCTGACTCGGCCCTTCACCAGTGTGCTCAGCTCATTTTTAATTAGTAGATGAACATCTATACGCTTTTCGCAAAGTTTAGGAAACACCTGCATGGAGTCAATCCAGACGGGGTCTTGGGCCTGTAATTCCATGCGGCCGATGACGCCGTTCCAATTGGTCTGGGTGTGTTCCGTGATCGAGTGGGCGTTCATGCCCACGGTGTATTTGACAGTGTTGTCTATTCTCAAGGTGAGCCTGTGTTCCCCCGGGATAAGCTCAGCACTGACCTCGTAACTATGTGGCACGCACAGGCTGTCCTGCATACCGATGTATTGCTGGTCCACCCATAGTTGTGATTCCCAATGGCAGCGCTCCAGAAACAGCGTTATGTGTTTGCCCGCCCATTCTTCCGGGATGGTGATCGTTCTTTCGTACCAGACGGGTCCCACATACTCGTAATGTTGACTGAGAAAGGAAATTTGCTTGTCCGGGACAGGGGTTCCAATGGAATGTTCATTGGTGGACCCGGGCAGGTTAGTGGTTTCGGTGAACCGAGCGCTCTGCCATTGTTCGGTAAGGCCGTCATTCTGGGGGTCGAGTTTGAAGTTCCATTCACCGCTTAAGGGCAATGTATTGATTAGGTTCTGCGCCGTGGCGGTTCCGGCGGTACAAAGTATGAGACAGAGGAGCACTGGACGGTTCATTTTTTTCTCCTGGAGTTATGTCTATTACGGCGCACTTAAAATCGTCAGCAGCGATTCAAACCGGCCCGCGCTGTCTTTGAGGCCGCCGGAACGGTTGCGCGCGAGCCAGAGTTGCCGGAATTCCGGAATGAGCGGTTCCAGTTCTTTGGCGAGCGCGTGGCGTTGTTCCGCGGGGATTTTTGAGGTGCCCACGTTACCGGCGTCAAGCCGAGCCTGCCCGATGCGGCAGGCGAGGCGCATGAACTCGGCGGATAAGGTAAATTCCTTGACAATGAGTTCCGCATCGGAACGTTTCATTTTGGCTTGCGGCAATGGCACCATGATCTGATCGATGTAGGTGATGGTTTCTTTAAGCCCATCCGTGGTGAGTTCTTTGGGCAAATATCCTTCCAAGCTGTACAGCAACAGCATATAAAAGATGGAACTGTTTCCCGGCATGACACCGCACTTCTGATAAGCATTGCCCAGATCATGGGCAAGTTTTCCCATTACCCCGGCTTCGTCCTGAAAGACATGGATATCGAGTGCCCGGGTAATCGGAAGGTCTTTGTTGTTTTCCGCCGACCAGCTTACGGCAGCGCCATACGCGAAGCCGAGATAGGAAGCGGGGAGGAATTGCCAGTGCCCGTTGTCGCCCCAGTCGGTTATCACATAGCCGATGGCGCCGTTGGCCAGGCCATTCTCGGCGGCATTGCGCAAGTTGGCCATGGCGTTGTCCGTTCGGCCCACCAGCGAATTCCAAGTGGAGGTGCCGGGAACCACATAGAAGGGAATGCCGGACTCGGCGAATTTTTTACCGTGTTGAGCGAAAGGATGTTTCGCTTCATAGCCCCATTCCATGGCAATCACGCCTTTGGGCAATTCCGGGATGAGTTCGGGATGTTGCATGATGATATCGCCCCAAAATTGCATTTGGCGCCCCTGATCCGAAACCAGGCCGTTGATTTTCTTGATGAAATCGAGATAGACACGGCCCACGCCCATCTTGTCACAGGCTTCTTTGCTGCGGCCTTTGCCCAAGCTCCAGGTTTCGTCACAGCCGACATTCACCTGCTTGCTGGAAAAATTTGGGAGCATATCGCTGTACATATCGGCGAGCAGCGCGATACTGTCCGGATCGATGGGGCACAAGTCTTCGCTGCCCCCCGGCATTTCACCCAGATGCTTGTACTGTTCATGTTTCAGCCAGCGGCCCATATGTCCGAAGGAATTTTGATTGGGGACAAGTTCAATGAACCGGCCTTTGCAGTAGGCATCGAGCGATTTGATTTGCGCGGCGGTCATGGGGGAGGCGTCCTCCCAAACCACATGGTGATTCCGGTAGGCGAAGGTATGTTCGGTATAGAGTTGGAGTTGATTGCATTTCCATTCCGCCAACCGGTCCACGAGGGTGAACAACGTTTTCATTTCCGGCACCTTGTCGCGCGCGACATCCAGCATCACGCCCCGGTTCGGGAAATCCGGCCAGTCTTCGATGTTCAGGCAGGGCAGGGCGCCCTGGCCCGCGCATTGGCGGGCGATCTGGGTCAATGTCATCACGGCATAGAACAGGCCGGGCATGTCCGCGCCCGTCATTTCAATTTTGTCCTCGGCAATAGTTAACAAATAACCCTGTGGATGGTTCATTTTGTTAGCGTTCATGGCAAGGGAAACAGGCAAGGGGGTTTGTGCCTGGTGCTCCGCAGGATTACCCATGGCACGGTCCAGCGCATAACAGACGCTACCGCATAGATGCGCAAAAGCATCCTGGGAAGAGCCTTCCGGTGTGATGGAATATTGCCGCGGCAAGGTGCATACGCCTGATAGCTCTTTAAGCGTTTTGGGCATGGGCAAGAGCAGTAATTCTCCGGCGTTGGGCAGGACCGCCGCGGTTGGTTTCTCGGGGGAGGCCAAGGTCGGTTCTTCACTTTTCTTGGAGGCGCAGCCGGACACGATAAGACTTGCCATAAGGATGGATAGCAGCATGGTTCGATACATGGTTCATCTCCCAAAGTGTTATGTCAGGCAGTATAGCAAGCGGAATGCGCCATGCCAAAGCCTCACACCTTTACCGCCCCATTCTCTCCCGACTGTGATATCCACCATCTTGGAAATGAAGGCGCTGGAAATAAATGGTTTAATTGGAAGATACTGTGTGTATTGAATGCGGATCGCATTGGTGAACACCATGCACAAGTATGTTGCATTCACTTATCTTTGCCAAACCTGGCAGAGTGAGGAGGGCTACGATAATGGCGGCAGGCGTACAGTCAACACTATGGCGAGATCTTCGTCGAAGACTCCTCCTTAGAAACAATGCAAATGATGGAAAGGCTATTTATCTCTTTCAGAGAAGGTATTTTAGGAAGGCGAGTGTACCCAGGGTAGCGAAGCGCAACCGCTGGGCTGAGTTATTCATCCACTTCGTGGAAAAACACACGGGGATTTGGTGATCCAAGATGGCGTCCGGCAAGACTTTTCTGGTGCTTCTTTCCGATCCAGCCCGGCGCTCCGACGGGTGGGTAACTCGCAATGAAAGGCAGGGATTTTATTGAGGAGTGTTCCCCAGGGGCAATAATTTTGCCTTGTCAAGATAGCGGGTGACGGAGGCATAGTGGGAGGCCTTGATATCGTGCGTCACCATGATGATGGTCTTATGAAAATCCTGGTTGAGTTTGCGCAGAATGGTCATGACTTCTTCGGCGGATTTGGCATCGAGATCGCCGGTGGGTTCATCGGCCAGTATAAGCACCGGATCGGCCACCAAGGCTCGGGCAATGGCCACGCGTTGTTCCTGACCGCCGGAAAGTTGGCGGGGAAAATGGCTCACGCGGTCGCTCAGCCCCACAATGGAGAGCGCGGTTTCGACGTGTTCCGCACGTTCCTTTTTTGATAACCCGGTCAGCAACAGGGGCATTTCAACATTTTCCGCCGCGGTCAGTACGGGAATGAGATTGAAGGATTGAAAGATAAATCCAATATGCTCGTTGCGCCATTGAGCGAGATCTCGTTCGGTCATGTCGGCAAGATCCTGACCCAATACGTGGCATTCGCCGCCGGTGGGGGAATCAATGCCCGCGAGGATATGCAACAAGGTGGATTTTCCGGAGCCGGAGGGGCCCATAAGGCAGACAAATTCACCCTCGTGGATATCGAGATGGATGTTATCCAAAGCCACGACTTCGGTGTCGCCGTGGGCGAATTTCTTTTCCAGACTCCGTATTTGAATCATGGGCGCGTTATTGGATGCCGGCATGATGGATTCCTTAGGGGGCCACGGCGATACGCGCGCCGTCCCGCAATTGTTCCAGAGGTTCGAGAATCACTTGTTCCGTGCCCGCGAGGCCGTCCGTGACTTCCACGCCTTTGTCGCCTTCCGCCCCCAATTTCACTTTGCGCATCACCGCCGTTCCCTCCGCCGCCAGATACACATACGTTTCATTGCCTTGACGCACCACGGCACTCTTGGGGATCCAGGAGCGGGATTTTGCTTCCGCCGGGGTTTCGGCAGTGGTGGCAGGCGACAGGAACGTAACACGCGCGGTGACTTCGATTTTCACGGAGTCATCCGGTTCTATCATGCGCACTTTTACCTGTACAGTGCCTTTCTGCCGGTCCGCTTGCGGCGAGATTTCATCCACCTGTCCCTTATAGAGACGGTCCGGTGCACTGTCCAACCGGATTTCCGCGGGCTGCCCGAGATGGACCTTGGCCAAGTCATTTTCATTGAGGTCCACCTCTACCTGGAGGTCATTCAGGTCCGCCATCGAGACGATGGACGTTTTTGCGCCGCGCGTGCCGCCGAAATTGGTGTTGGTGACCAATTCGCCAAGTTCGGCGAGTTTTTCCAGGATAGTGCCTGAAATGGGGGCGCGAATGATGGTGTAATCGAGTTGTGTTTTCGCGTATTCCAATTGGGCTTCGGCCTGACGCAATCCCGCTTCCGCTGCCGCGATTTCCTCGGTGCGCGGGCCAATTTTGACCAAGTCGGCGGTTTTCTTTTCCTGATCCAGCCGTGCACGGGCGACATCGCGGCTGGCGCGCGCGCGGTCCAGTTCCTGTTTGGATACCACGCCCTTCGCGGCCAGGGATTCAATGCGTTTGAAATCCAGCTCGGCGCTTTCCAGGGTGGCTGCAGCAGCCACGGTGGCCGCCTTCGATGCGGCGATTTCTTCGGGCCGCGATCCGGCGCGCAATTCGGACAATCGGGCCTGAAGTGTGCCCGCCATGGCTTCGGCGGACCGGACTTGCGCCTGGAGATCGTCATCTTCCAAACTCAACAGCACATCGCCTTGATTTACCTTGTCGCCGCGTTTGACCAGGAGTTCCTTCACGCGTCCGATGATTTTCGGGGCAACTTCGATCTTCTGCCGCGGGATAATATAGCCGCTGACAGTGACGACGGCGGAACCACCACTGGCGGCGCCGGTTTCACGTTCCGCACGGACGGCCCGCACGGAAACCGGGGCGTGTTGCTTTTGGTAAAGAAAATACCCGCCCACCAGCGCCGCAAGCACGAACACGGCAATGACCCATCGCGCCCCGCCACGTCCCCGGCTGCGCTTTTTCTTATCAATGCGCAATTTGGGGAGTTCTTTGTCCAGATTCGACATGCGTACCACGCTCCTTGCGTCAGGTTTGCCGGATGGCGCTGAGGACGGTTTGCCGTGAAGCGGTCCACGCCGGCAGGAATCCGCCGGCCAGTCCCATGATCGCTGCAAAGACCAACCCTTCCAGCATCAAGCCCGGGGTAATGGTGAAGTAAAACACGACTTCGCTGAACGTGTCAAAATTGGTGGTGCCGGTGGCCAGGCCGTTCATGGGCCAGGACAGGGCGCACCCCAGAACCCCGCCGCACAGCGCCAACAACACGGATTCCAGCATGAACGAGGCCAGCACCGCGAAAGGGGAGAATCCCAGCATGCGGAGCGTGCCGATTTCCCGGACCCGGCTGGCCACGCGCGCGTACATGGTGTTCATCCCCGCGAAACTGGCGCCGATGGACATGATCGCCGCGAGGAAGACCGCAAAGGCCTTGATAGGCGCCGCCGTCTTGGTTTGCTCCTGGTAATACAAGGCTTCTGTTTTAGCGGTCAGCTTGACACGCCGATCCTCTTCGACAAGTTCTTTGATGGCCGCCGCCGCCGCGCGGTCCAGTGCGCGCACCACCACGGTGTTGTATTCCGTGCGGTCGAACTCTTGCATCAGTTCCTGGTAATCGGTCCAGATTTCCGAATCGAATGCGGTGCCCTGCGCATCAAAAATGCCCACGACCGCCCATGCGCCCTTGCCCAGTTTCGGCTGTGCACCCAGCTTCAGATCAGCGAAGCGTTCCGATACTTGCCGTGAGACAATGATTTCGCGCAGTCCCGGAGTGAACATGCGGCCCTCTATTAACTGAACGGCGGACCGCAGTTTGAAACTCTGGGGATGGACCCCCCGGATTTGGATATTGCTGGTTCGTCCGTCTTTGGCGCGGGGCTTGTTCACCAATGTCAGCACTTCCGGGGCCGCCAGGGGCTGGCCGGATTCATCCGTGGCGATGCCGGAGAAATTCCGCACCGTCTGATAGGATTCGAGGGAGACTTGGCTTTGGCCTTCCGACTGGACCCCGGGCCGCATCACGATGACATTCAGCGGATTCCCCGTGGCAGTGAGCGCTTGTTCCACGCCGCGCGCCAGCGACATCACGATAATGAACGTGGCGACCACGAGGGCAAAGGTCATCCCCGCCACGAGGGTGGTCTTCCATCGTGCGATCAGGTGGCGGAAATTATATTTAAGGGGAATCCACATGGCGTTACTCGATGCTCCGCATGGCATTGACGATGTTGGTGCGGGCAATTTGCACGGCGGGAATAATGCCGGAGACCAATCCCATGCCCAGCCCCGCGAAAATGGTCAACGCCAGCGCGGCGGGGCGGGGCGCGAATTTGTCGAGAAACCCCTGGCTGATGGTGTTCATGTCCACATACCGCATGGATTCCGCCAGGAGAATCCCGATGGTGGTGCCCAGCGTTGAAATGAACAGTGCTTCACCCACCACCAAGATCACAATGATTCTTTGTGGATAGCCGATGGCACGGAGGATGGCCACTTCGCGAACGCGTTCGCGCACCGCCATGGACATGGTGCTGATCGAAACGAGCAGCATGGTGAACATCACCACGATGGAGACGGAGCCGATAATGGTTTTGACATTCCCCAGCATGGAGATGAACCCCACCACAAAGGCTTTTTCCGTTTCGGTCTTGGTTTCCGCCGAGGTGTTACGGAACATGGCGTCCACCGCGTCCGCCACGCGCGGCACGGCCTCTTTGCTGGTGGTCTTAATCACAAAACAACCCACCTGGTTCAGTTTATCCAACGCCTCGTTAAAGTAGTCATAGCGCAAGTAAAAGCTGTTTTGCCATTCGTTGGCCGTGTATTCCCCCACGATGGTCACTTCCAGGTCCACCGGGAAAATAGTGCCGAGCAGGGTTATTTTGTCCCCAGGTTTCCATCCATACCGGTCCATCAGGTCTTTCCCCGCGATGGCGGCCGTGCGGTCCGTCTTGAACGCCGCCAGTGCTTCAGGTAATACATGTTGTTCAGAGTAAACGTCAAAGATATGCCCTGGGTCCGTGGCAAAATTCGCGAATACGTTGTTGGCGTCGATATATAATCCATTCACCCATTGCAGCGGCACCACCAATTCCACTTCGGGCAATTGTTTGATTTTATCCATATAGGAGATAGGCATCATTTCCGCGAGGGACGTGGAACGCCGTACAATCACCCGTTGCGCCGCCTCATCTTGTGTCACGGGATTTAAGAGCCCATTCAGCACCGTGATCAAGAACAGCAACAAAAAAAGCGAAAAAGCGATGCTCAATACGGTGAGCACCGCCCGGCGCTTGTTTCGGAACACATTGCGTATGACAAACCGTCTCAGATTCATGATGCGCCTCAGTACCTTATCCCCGCACCCTCATTCGTTCTGTAACCTAGCGTACGCAATAGGCGGGGAATAAATCAACCTTTTCCGGCGCTATTTGTTAGATTTTCGGACTGGGGCGGGCAAGTCGCGTTTTGAAAACGCCTGTGGTAGAATCATCCTTGTCCCTTTCCGGCATACCCAATGAAAGGGCTTGGAGGGCTAATGCATGGCCATAGAGGATAAGGACATAGAGGTCTTGCTGGCCGTGGGTGTCACGGCGGTGTTTGACATGGATCCGAACCGCAAGGATGGTCCAAGGGCCAAGACGATCATCCGGGGTTGGCGGAAACCGACGCATATCATGGTGGACCGGCCCAAGTCCCAGACGGGCGGTTATGCCCCGTTGCAGGAAGGGCAAAAGTGTGTGATGCGGTATTTGCACGAGGGGCAAGCCTGCGCGTTTGACTCGATGGTATTGGACTGGGATTCCCGGCGGTATAACCCGTATCTGCGAATTGCCTGGCCCAAGAGCGTGAATCATGTTCCTTTTCGCAAACATGAACGAATAAAACTGCAGTTACCCTGCGAAGTGCTGTGGCCGGACGGGGCCGCCACCACGGAAAGCATCCGGGACATGAGTTCGGGCGGCTGCGGTGTCTTTGCCAACAAAACCATTGAGAACGGGGGGGTATTACGGATGAGTTTCCAGTTGCCGGACGGCAGCAACATTCAACAGATGCGCGCGATTGTCCGGAACAGCCGCGATACGGGTTCGGGGTTCCTGCTGGGCTTGGAATTCATTAACGGCCAGGAGCAGGCTGAAAACGACATTGCGTTCTTTGTAACCACGACGTTGGACCGCCGCCGCACGGATGCGGGCGTGACAGGACCGGCGCAACGGGTGCTGGTGATGGACGATAACGCGGACACCTGTTCGCGGTTCAAGCGTAATTTTGACAACCGGGGGATCGAGGTTATCGTGGCGGCCAATGCGGTGGACGGGATGTACCGGCTCCGCATGTCCCCCCCGACCGCCATTATCGTAAGTCAAACACTTCCGGATTTGGCGGGCACGGAAGTGTGCCGGGCCATAAAAATGCACGATGATTTCAAGGTCTTGCCGGTGTTCGTGTATGGCGGCGATGCCGGAGAACTGGGAAAACAGGTGAAGGAGGCGGGCGGTGAGGCCTATTTCCCGCCTTCGTTAACGCTGGCGCCGGATGTGGTTCGCGCAGTCACCCAGTTGTTGAACGCTAAAGGCGCCTGATTGTACGGTAATCCATTGGGGCGTTTGTTTGCCGCGAATCCCATTAACGTTAATGAGGCGATGGAATCAGCAATGACGGAAAATACGGTTATGGAAATGATGTTCAGTGTGGGGCTGGATGTCATGGTGTTCGTGGGGCCGGCCAAACGTAACAGCCCACGCTATATCACAGTGTTGCGGGGATGGCGCAAGGGAAGCCACATCATTCTGGACCGCCCCAAGGTACCCGAGGGGAGTTTTGTCGCGCTTCAAGAAGGATTGCGGTGTACGATTCAGTTTGTCCGGGAGGGCATGGCGTGTTCCTTTGAAGCGGAAGTCATAGATTGGGACAACCGCCGGTTCAATCCCTATTTGCGGCTGCGGTGGCCATCCGCCATGCGCAGCGCCTCTTTCCGGCGGTTTGAACGCATAAAGATGAATGTCCCCTGCACTTTGCTCCGGGAAGGCGTGCAATCGGAGGGGAAACTCAGTGATTTAAGCGCCGGGGGCGGCAGCGTGAGGGTGGACCGGGCCTTCCCGGCGGGCACCCTGCTCGATATCAGCTTCTCGCTCCCGGACGGCTGCGCCGTGAACAAGGTCCGGGCGATTGTGCGCAGTGTGCAAAGCCGGGGCGGTCATTCCGTCATGGGGTGTGAATTTGAACCCGGACAGGAGGCGGTGGAAAACGACATTGCCTTTTACGCCATGATGGCGCTTGCCACACTGCGCGGCGATATGGAGGGGGGCGGCACCGTGTTGCGCGTATTGGCCGCGGAACATGAGACCGCGCTTTCTTTGGATATTCGCCGCGTATTTGAAAAGGCCGGTTTCAGCGTGTTTGTGGCGGACAACCTGGTGGACGCCATGTACCGCCTGCGGATGTCCGCCCCCGTGGCGGTGCTGGTCAACCAGGGATTCAGCGATCTCGCGGGAACAGAGTTCTGCCGGATACTGAAAAGCAATCCGGATTTCGCCCAGATGCCGGTGTATGTGTATGGCGGAAAAGAAGCCGGATTGGCGAAACGCGTGATGCAGGCGGGCGGGGCACACTACTTTCCCGAAAGCGCCGGCCTGTTTGAAACCATGGCGAACACCCTGGCCAAAGCGCATGCCCCGGTCAAAGGGCAACCGCCATCCCTTTAGCCGATTCGCAATAAAGCGCATTTCAAATAGGACGCTTCGGGCATGGACAGCAGGATGGGGTGGTCGGGCGGCGCACCCCGGAATTCCAGAAGTACCACCTGACGGCCCGCACCCACGGCGGCGCGTTTGAGCATATCGAGAAAAGCGGGCGGCTCCACAAAATGAGAACATGAACTGCTAATCAGTATACCGCCGGGTTCTACCATGGTCATGGCGCGTTCATTGAGTGCTTGATACCGTGACAGCGCCTTCGTCAGGTGGGCGCGGGATTTTGCAAGGGCGGGGGGATCAAGAAGGATAAGGTCATAGGTGTTTCCACGCGCCAACACTGTTTCTATATCCGCACACTCGAATTGGCAGCGGCCGCTCAAGCCGTTCCGCTCCGCATTCACCCGCGCCTGTTCAATGGCCTTTTCCGAAGTATCCACCCCCAGCACCGAAACCGCCCCAGCCTTCCCCGCATGACAACTCCAGAGGCCTATGTAACAGTGCCCATCCAGGACTCGCGCGCCCTTGGCAAAGGGCCGCATGGCCTGGCTGTTGAGGCGCTGATCCAGAAACATGCCGGTCTTCTGCCCGTGGGCCAGATCCATGCCGATTTGGAGTCCGTCCAAATTCAACGTGAACGTGCCGGGCACCGTGCCAAAACAGTGTTTCCCCCGGCCAAGTAGAAACTGCACACCTTCCACACCGGGGGTATTCAGGAACAGGTCCGCGAGTTCTTCCGCACGGGGTTCATAAAACGCACAGGAGCTTTGCACGGACACCACGGTATCATACCGATCCGCCACAAACCCCGGCAGGCCGTCGCTCTCACCGAATATCCAGCGGTAAATCGATTGATTCGGGTAAAAGGTTTCGCGAAGCAGGCGCGCCGTCCGGATGCGCTGTTCCAGGAATTCACGTCCGATTTCTTCTTGATGATAGGAAAGCAGGCGCACGGCAATCCCGCCGTCCGCCTGATAAAATCCCCGCCCCACAAAACGGCGGTTCGCGGAAAACACATCCACCACATCGCCGTCATTCAATTCCGGCAATTGGCTGAACTCATTCCGGTAGGCCCAGAGATGTCCGCGTTGGATACGGCGCTCTTCCTTGGGTTTTAAGGTGGCGGATGGTGGTTGCATTCGTTATTAATCCCTCTGACTATGGTAAAAGGATAAGGATACCCTATTGGATTGAGAAAGACCAAGTGTGGAACAGGCATTGGGCACAGTGAGCGAACTCATAATAACGCGGGAAGCCCCCTCATTATTGCATTCGCCCCAAAAGCTTTGCTTTGAACTGTGTACCCGCAAATTTTTCATCTGGGCTCATCGGTGATTAAGTTTCTTCTTTGAGTTCCTTTCGGCATGCAAAGATGACCTGATGATCCGGAATCTGGAACAGGTGTTGTTCTTCGGGGCTCATGATGGACAGGGGTGATATAGCCTCCACCGCAAATTCATGAAGGCGTTCAGCAAAATCCGATTGGGAATATTCGCGCACATGACCAAACAACAACGGATCCGGACGTCCCAACTCCCGGGATGCCGGGATCGGGGCGAAGGGTACCATGATATAGGCCACTCCGCCGGGCCGCAGCACGCGTGCCAGTTCATGGAGCGCTAAGGCATCATCTTCCACATGTTCCAAAAGATGAATGCATATGATGGCATCGAATGCATCCGAGCAAATGCCCATATGTTGAATATCCGTTAGGACGCGAGGTCCCACCACCTGTTTCATCCCTTCGGGTTGGATATCCGCCGCGGCAATCCAAAGAGATCCCCCCCCCGATTTTCGCAGTATTCAAATGGAGATGTGATTCCGGTGCAAAATGGAGAATCCGTGCAGGTTTATGTTGCAGGGGCTCAAGGATACATCGGGAGAAAAAGAGGCATAACATCCGGTGCCGGTCATGCGCCCCGCAATGAGGGCACTCCACTTGCGGGATAATCCAGTGCCCCACATCCAATATGCGGAATGAATTGCCGCGCCACGCGCAGCACGGGCACATGACCCGGCCTTGCGCACCGTACCTATTGCGAATACCGATAGTGAAGTTCTGTGCATGTGCGCGCAGGCATATCCAGCCGGCATGGATGCCATGATTCCGTGTGCGCCGCCAGGATTCCCGTAGCGCCCGGCCTAAACCCTTTACAACAACGCCTGTCATATGGCCCGTTTCCCTTTTTTTATGAGCCGGAAAAGCATCCACGCTCCCGGTTCATGCCTTTTCTTATTTCAACGTCGCAAGATAATTCCCGAAGCCGACCACGATGGTGGACAGGATCAGGATCACGATACCGGCCACGATGATGGCATGGGTCCGCTTGCTGGTGCCGAGCCATTCCTTGAGGACAATGCCCCAGAGATTGCCGAAGATGATGATGAAGGACATGTGGAGGGTCCAACTGGAGAAATCGTATTCGCCCATCTTGGTGGTACCCATGCCGTAGAAGAAGAACTGAAGGTACCAGGTGGTTCCGGCGATGGCGCTGAAGACGTAGTTGGCGAACATGGCGCCCTGGGGCGCGGTAACGTAATCGCCAAAGCTTTTATTTTTGAAATTGAGGAAGATGCACCAGAGGAAGTTGGTGGTGAATCCGCCCAACAGCGTGATAATCAGCACGGGGGTGTTGCTGAAGGTGCTGGAGGTGCCCATGCTTTGGGCGAGTTCCATGATGGGTTTGCCCGCCTGGAACGCGAAGGCCATGCAGGAACTCATGATGCCGGAGAAGACGGCAATCCAGAGGCCTTTGACAAAATTGAACTCGGAACTGGTCACGGCTTTTTGTTCCTGGGTGAGTTCGCGTTCGCGCAAGGTGCCGGCCTGCCCGCAGATAGCGATGCCGCCGAGGCACACGGCGATACCGCCGAGGGTGACAAGCCCGGACAGGCTTTGCATCAGGCCCATGAGTTCGCCCTTGAATAATGGCGGGATAATGGTGCCGAAGAAGGCGCAGAAACCGAGCGTCACCGCGACGCCGAGGGAAAGGCCGAGGTAGCGCATGGTGAGGCCGTAGGTAAGCCCGCCAATGCCCCACATCGCACCAAAGAGGTAGGTGAAGAAAATGGCTTTTACCGGGGCCGCACCGAGTATTTCGAAAAGGCGGGGATTCAGGATAAGGGCGAAGAGAATGGGGGCGATGATCCAGGAGAAGAAACCGCCCACGAGCCAGTAGCTCTCCCAGGACCAGCCTTTGACTTTTTTATAGGGCAGGTAAAAGGTGCCCGCGGCGAAGCCGCCGATGGCGTGTAACACTACGCCCAGAAATGGATTTGCAATCATGCACATTTACTCCATGCAGTGCACAGGCGCGGGCCTGCTGTCCCAAAATCAATACACACAATCATGAGCGGCCTGGGCGAACGCCTGCAGTTTTTCCGGCGCGGTCTCAAAGAAATGATCGCTCATGGAACAGATATACCCGCCGTCATAGCCGACCTTTTCAAACAATTCGCGGACCTTCCCGCGTATCTGGTCCAGCGTGCCGTCCGTGACCACATTAAACTGATCCATGCCGCCGATCAACGCCAGGCGGTTGCCCACCTTGGCCTTGAATTCCCAGGGTTCCTGGTTGCCGCCGATGCTGGGCGGAGCCAGGGTTTCCGAGGCATCGCAGCCATTGGCGATGATCATTTCCTCGATGCCCAAGGTGCCGCCGCAGGTGTGATACACCACCGGAAATCCCGCCTCGTGGACGGCGTCGTGCATGCGGCGGTCATAGGGCATGCAAAACTCCTGATGCAGCGCGGGGGAAATGACGGTGGAGGAGGCCGCGCCGCCGCCGGTCTCGATCAAATCGAATTTCGCTCCTTTGAGAGATTCGATGAAGCGCAACTTCTTTTCCAGCAGCACATTCAAAAACGCGTGCACCCAGTCCGGCTTTTCCATGCAGGCCATCACCAATTCGTTGACATCCATCAGGCAACAGGCATGCTGCCAGCATCCCGCCTGATCCCCCCAGACAAAGCCGCGCAGAATGCCCGCATCCCCCACTTCATCGTACGCCCGGCGGACCGGTTCGGGATCGAGCGCGGGCACGGGCATGTACTTGCGGATGCGCTCGATGTCCTCATCGCATTTTACGAGGTATTCGGTGATCCAGGTGGTTTTCCGATCCCCGGCGGTTTTATAGGTTAAGACGCCTCCCGGGGTGTGGATGGTGTGGTGGTTGATACGGTTATCCGGGTCATCACTGAGTACGGCGGCTTCATCGCGCCATTGCGGCGTCGAGAATTTGGTGTAGTCCGCGTCCACCAGCCAGAACTGGCCCATATCCTGAAAATACTGGATTTGGGCGTCCATTCCGAACTTCTTAAAAGCGTCCAGCGCCGAGATGCCGTTCAGATAGGTGTCGAGGTGATAGCCTTGCCATTGATGCACGGACACGGGGAGCCGATCCGGTTTCCCGCGCGCCAAGGCACAGAGCATGCGTTCTTTACTGGTCATCCTGGCATTTCCTTTGGTTTATTTTTCAAGCACTTCATCACCGTTTTGTGAGAGCCGCTGGAGCATCCCTTTGATGTCGAATGCGCCCTTGATGGCCACATAGACCGTGATGGTCGAATACCAAGCCACGCACGCGATGGTTGCCAATAACCAGAACCAATGTGCACCCATACTGGCAAATCCTTCCGATTAATCCCATGAAAGAGATTTATAGTAGCATGGCTGAATGGATGCAATAAACTTGCTGTCACGATTCGTCATTTTAATGAGAAGACGACGATGCCGGATTGAAAAGCTGCTGGACCTGTGATATAAGCTTTCCGCCTGTTCATACCGGGTTGTTGTAAGCATTTTTCTGACGGATATCCTTTCTGTAAGTATATTTCTTGACATTACCCTATTGATAAGCGTATTTCTTGTTCTGTAACTGTTTTTTTAGGTGTCTGTAACGAGGTATATCGATTGGAAGGACGTCATGAGTGAAAATGGTCAAAATCAGGCGGAGCTCCGGCTAGCAGGATATGCGGCGCTTATCGCTCGGTATCATCTGGAGGTGATTCCGAACTGGCATCGGTCTCTGGTTGCTGCGTCTGGAATTCACCGGACCACCAGGATTGGATGCGTGGTGGAGGAGGTTTTTCCATCCAAGTATTGTTCGGGCGATACACTCGGGGGGCATCTTGAGTTCGCGCTCAAATATGATGGTGCGAATCTGGCCATACTCGATGGTTTGTTTCAGAAGGTGGAAGAGGAAGATTTTCTCGAATATGTCCGTTCCAAACCCAATAGCAAATACGCGAGGCGTCTTTGGTTCCTCTACGAATTTCTAACCGGAAAGACGCTTCCCCTGGATGATTTGAAGCAAGGCAACTATATCGATTTGCTCGATCCGGAGGAATACTACACCGTGACCCCGGTCCGGCGAGTTCGCCGTCAGCGAATCAATGACAATCTGCTGGGACCTCGTCAGTTTTGTCCGGTGGTTCGCCGTACCGATGCCCTTCGATGTTTTGAAACAGCCGATCTTCCTCGGCGCTGCCGCGCCGTGCTGTCTCTCTATTCTTCGGATGTATTAAAACGGGCGCTCGGCTACCTCTATGCGAAGGAGACAAAATCATCGTTTGAGATCGAGCACATCAACCCCTCCTCGACGCGTACCGAGCGCTTCGTGGCGCTGCTTCAACTAGCCGAGCAAGAAGACTTTTGTAAAAAGGATCAGTTGATCACTCTTCAGAATCGTATTGTTGAAACGCGGTTTCAAGATTCCGGCTACCGGTTGACGCAGAATTATGTAGGAGAAACGGCCGCCCGGCAGGGAGAAAAGATTCATTTTGTGTGCCCGAAACCGGAAGATTTGAGCGATCTGATGAAAGGCCTGATCGCCGCCCACACCCGCATGGACGCGGGCAATGCGCACCCCGTGATTCATGCCGCCGCCATTGCATATGGATTTGTTTTCCTGCACCCGTTCGAGGATGGCAATGGACGGATACACCGGTTTCTGATCCACAATATCCTTGCCCGGCGCAGGTTTACGCCGGAAGGCGTCATGTTTCCCGTATCGGCATCCATGCTGAAAGACGCTGGCGGCTACGACGCCTCTCTGGAGGCGTTTTCACGGCCTCTTATGGCATTGGTGGAATATTCGCTCGATACGGAAGGCCGAATGACGGTTCATAATGATACGGGCCGATGGTACCGCTACATGGATATGACGGCTCAAGCGGAATCGCTCTTCCGGTTTATTGAACAAACCATTGACATGGAATTGGCCCGTGAATTGGCGTTCCTTGCCAACTATGACAAAACCAGGACAACCATCCAGGCCATTGTGGATATGCCTGACCGCAAAATCGATCTTTTCATTCGTTTCTGTCTGCAAAATAATGGCCGGCTCTCCGCCCGCAAACGCGAGGAACACTTTAAATTCCTCTCGGATGAAGAAATCGCCCCCATGGAACAAGCTGTGCAAGATGTCTATGGCGAAGAGGTGATAAATAAGACATGATGTGAAGGGTAGAATCATTCTGCATCAACTTTATCCCCAGCCAAGCGCATACCCGGCCTCATACAACGCGACGATATTTTCCGGGGGAGTGACGGGCTGGATGTTGTGGCAGGGGGCCAGGATGTAGCCGCCGCCCGCGCCGAGGATGGCAAGGTTTTTTTCGACCTCACCGCGGACATCCCGGACGTTTCCGAAGGGCAGGGTCTGCTGGTTGTCCACCGCGCCGTGGAAGATGATCTTATCCCCAAAGTCGCGTTTCAAGCCTTCCCGCTCCATGCCGGGGCAACGCCATTGAATCGGATTCAACACCTGCATGCCGATATCAAGCAAATCGGGGAGGATGCCGCGGACCGCGCCGTCGCTATGCACAAAGACGAACGAGCCGTGCTGGCGGGTGAGGTCCATCATGCGTTTCATGCGGGGCAGCAGGAATTCGTGAATCTGCGCGGGAGAATACATCAGGTTGTCTTGGCCGCCAAGGTCTTCCGCGACATAGGTGATGGATACCGCGCCGGGAATGGTTTCGAAAATGCGCACCGTGTTCTCATAGGCGAGGTGGAACAGCTTATCGAGGCAATAGTGCACGATTTCGGGATACAGCAGAAGGTCCAAAAACGCCTGCTCCTCCCCCCGGAGTTGTTTGTAGGTGAGCATGGGCTCCGAACCGCCCCCGCGAATAATGCGGTCCTCTTTCTTTTTAATTTCGTCCGGCAGATGCGCATAATCCCACCAGTCCGGACTCGGCCACGTGTAGTTCGCCTCGATTTCGTCCACGGAGGCGAACGCGGCGAGGGGGGCGTTTTCCGCTTCCCAATATATGCCGGAGCCATACTGGACCGGGCGTGTGCGCACGCCGAAGACGTCCTGATGTTCCGGCAAGGGCGGCCCCACATAGCGCCCGGACACGGTGTACGGCATATCGATGTGCAGGCGTTTGCAGGCCTCTTCAAAATCGCACCCGAGGAACGCGCAGAGGGCTTCCGTGGTTTCCGGCGTGGCCCAATAGTCCATGGGAACCCGGTCCGGTTGGCGGCGGTTCAACACCGCGAGCCAACGTTCTCGTCCGGTCATGGTTTCCCTGGGCATGCCTGCGCCTCCATTATCGTGCCGATGTATCCGCGAAACATTCCTGGAACCGCGCATCCGCGCGCAGGCGGAAGAGGCGCGGGTCGTTCCAAAGCCGTTCCCGCAGGCCCGAATCGAATTCCACCGCCTTGCACAACGCGGCCACGGCATCCGTATCCCGGTCTTGAAACTGGGTTACATAAAAATAACCAAGGTGCAGATGGCCTTCCGCCTGGCGCGGCTCGAGCGTGACCACCGCCTTGAATTGTTCCTCCGCTTCCGGAAGCCGCCCCAGCCGGGCCAGGATAGCCGCCAAGCCGATGCGCGCGGGCCGCAATAACGGCATGAGCTTGACGCATTTCCGCAAAATCTTCTCCGCGTCGTCGAAATGATTGGCCTGGATAGCCTCGTTGGCCCGGGTCCACAAACGTTTTGCGCGCAGGATTTGAATGTGGCGGGTTCCGAACTGCACACCGATAAGCGCGAGCAAGACACCCACACCGGCAAGCAATGAATTCATGGGAAGAGGATTCCTTATTCCGTATGCATGGGTGCTAATAGTATAATGGAGCGGGTTCCGGGCGCGAATTTTTTCAGTCCCGGCAAAGCGCCCCCTGGGGCGGGAGACAAGCATGGAACAGTTTCGCGGTACAACGGTGATTGCGGTCCGCAAGGACGGACGCGTGGCGCTCGGGGGGGACGGGCAGGTTTCGATGGGCGATACCATCATGAAAGGCCATGCGGTGAAGGTGCGGCGCCTGGCGGACGGGTCTGTGCTGGCCGGGTTCGCGGGCGCGGTCGCCGATGCCGTAACCCTGTTCGAGCGCTTCGAAACAAAACTGCAGGAATACAACAAAAACCTGCTCCGCGCGGCGGTGGAACTTGGAAAGGTCTGGCGGACCGATAAATACCTCCGGCAGCTTAACGCCCTGCTGGCCGTGTGCGACAAAGAGAAATCCCTGCTCATTTCGGGCACCGGCGAGATCATCGAGCCGGACGACGGCATTCTCGCGATTGGCTCCGGAGGCCCGTACGCCCTGGCCGCCGCCCGCGCCCTCATGAAACACTCCGGACTCGGCGCGGAAGACATTGTGCGCGAAGCCCTCACCGTCGCCTCCGAAATCTGCGTTTATACCAATGCCAACATCAAAGTGGAAGTGCTATAGCCCGCGGGATGCCTTGTAAAAATTCATGGCGTTCGGCGAGGTGGGCCATGGCGCGGGCGGCATGGGTCGGACTGGCGAGCACACAGACCCCCAGGCGTTCCAGTTCGTGAACAGCGATGTTGGGGGTTCCCACGTACGCCAGCAACGAGGTGTCGGAGGCCACGATCAGGGGCTTGCCGTATCGTTGGCTGCATTCCGCGATCTGGCGCAGGCATTCCATCTCGATGTGGCTGCCCATCTCCGCAAGCTTGTCCAAACCCGCCTGCTGGGCGCGCGCGGAGCCCGCGAACCGGTTGAGGCTGCTGGCGATGTATCCCACGCCCAGAAGAATCACGCCGTCCACGCGGGAACATTTCATGATCGCCTCGACGGACTTGGGAAGCAGGAACAGGTCATTTCCGGCCACCAAATCCACAGGGTTGCCGCGGTTCCACCACGCCGGCAGGAACGAATCGAGTTCCTGAAGCGTTTCTTCGGGCAATTCCGGCACCTCCAGCCCCGCCTCGGCACAGGCATCCGCCGCAATCACGCCCCATCCCCCGCCCTGTGACACAATACCCACGCGGCGTCCCTTCGGCAAGGGTTGGTGCAGCAGGATTGCGGCGACAATCATGGCCTCGTAGGTTTCGTCCACCACATTCACCCCGGCTTGACGGCACACGGACAGGAAAATCTCCGATTCGCTCGCCAGCGAACCGGTATGCGAATGCGCGGCGCGTTGCCCGGCCCGGCTGCGTCCGCCCTTGATCAGCACCACCGGCTTCTGGCGCGCCGTCCGGCACAGGGTGTCATAAAACCGCCGTCCGTCACGGACGCCCTCCACATAGGCAATAATGGATTTTGTGGCGGCATCCTCCCGGAAAAAATCCAGGTACTGGTCTGTCTGCACGACGGCTTCGTTGCCGCTGCTGATAAAACGCGCCACGCCGGCCTGATGCAGTTGGGACCAGGTAAGCACCGTGCTGCCCACGTTGCCGCTTTGCGACACAATCGAGAGGCCGCCCGGCCCGGGATAACGGGCAATCATGCCGCAGAAAAGATGGTGCGGTGCGGGGCTGGCCACGCCCGCGCAGTTCGGCCCCGCCAGCAGCATGCCGTGTTGCCGGGCAATGCGCACAATTTCCGCTTGAAGGGTTCTGCCTTCCGCATCCGCCAGTTCGCCGAAGCCGGCGGTAATCACGACGACGGTCCGGATACCTTTTTCGGCGCAGGCGCGGACCGCTTCAGGCACGCCCGGCGGCGGAATCACAATCAAGGCGAGGTCCGGGGTTTCCGGCAGTGCCTCAATGCTTGGGAAACAGGGGACGCCGAGCAGTTCCGTGTATTTCGGATTCACCGCGCACAGACGCCCGTCGTACCCGCCTTCCAAGGTGTTGAACAGGATGCGGAAGCCCCATTTGGCGGGCGTGTCCGAAGCGCCGACAATCACAATGCTCCGGGGCTCAAACAAGGCTTGAAATTGCGCGATGGAGGGCGTTTCAGAAGGGTCCCCCAAACTTTCCGGCGTTTTTTCTTCCAATGAAATCAAGGCGTCCACCGCCACCGGGCGCCCCTGCTCGATAATGAGCGGATTGACATCAATGTGGGCAATGGCGGGGTGATCGAGCAGCAATTGCCCCACTGATTGAATGATACGGGTCAACCGCTCGATATCCACTTCCGGTTCGCCGCGAAACGCGCCCAACAGGCGGTGGCCCCGCAATTCCAGCGCCATCTCCCGTACATCGCGCGGGCTCACCGGCGCGAGCCGGAAGGAAACATCGCCGATGGCCTCGACCGCCGTTCCGCCAATTCCAAGCATCACGCACGGGCCGAACACACTGTCGCGCACGCCACCGATGATGATCTCGCGCTTGCCGCGCGCCATCCGCTGCACCAGCAACGCGCCGGGATGCTGTTGGGTAAGTTCGCGCGCCGCCTTCTCCACGGCGGCGGCATCCGGCAGGGGCATGCGGACCAGTCCCTGATCGCTCTTATGCGCCAGTCCGGCGGCGCACGCTTTCACGACCGCGGGATACCCCAGGGCTTCCGCGGCGGAGACCGCTTCAACACCGTTGGCGGCCAACCGTTCTTCCACTATCGGAAGTCCATAGGCCGCCAATACCTGTTTCGACGCATGCTCGGAGAGTTGCCGCGCGCCCGCGCCACACGCCTGGTTCAGAATTTCATGCACAATTTCTTTGCCGCTCATGGATCATCCTATATTTCGACCACGGAAAACTATACTAAATTCAGGGGCCAATTTCATTTTCATCTTGATATCCGGGTGGACGGGATGGGCGGAACATTACCGGGATAACGAAAAAAACGGCACTGGAAATGAGGAACCACGCCATACCCCGGTGGCGCATTGATTTAATCGAGGGTCAACAAAACTTCCACGGCGGCGGCGAGATCACACAGAAGGGGATGATTCCAACCAGAATTCAGTGCGGCAACGGCTTCCCGGTAATACCACCGGGTTCCTTCCCGCCCTCCGTTGAACCGCTCCCATACTGTGGCCCCCTCGCTCCGGTGACTCAGCGCAATGGCGCGCGCGTTGTGCAATTTGTCGGCGGCGAGAATAAGTTTGAGTTCCGGTGCGGCATCCGCCATGGCCGCGAGGTGTTTTTCCTTGCGCGCGCGCCACGGGGGTTTGGGCTGCGTGTGGGAATCGCTGCAGGCCCATACCCATTCCGCCACCGGATCGCCAAAGCGGGCGCGGATGCGTTCAAGCACGGGCAGGCCGCCGCCATCCTCGACAGTGTCATGCAGCAGGGCGGCGATGAACTGATCTTCCGTGCCGCCATATTCCCCCACCAGCGCCGCGACCGCGAAAGGATGGACGATATACGGGACTTCGGAATTTTTCCGCCGCTGTTCACCATGGCATTCATACGCCAGGGCCGCGGCGTCCAGAATGCGCGCCGAATACCGCATTATTTCCGTTCCTGCAGGAATTTTATCAATGCTTCGGGGTGATCGGTCTGAATGCCGTCCACTCCCCAACGCAGGGCCTTTTCCCAGCACGCGGGCCCGTCATCATCCATTATAACCACCGCGTTCGCCGCGTGGCAGGTTTGGATGAAGGATTCGGACATGTTGTCCCAGGAGGAGGCCACTACACGCGGATGAAAATACTCCAGCATTTTGGGCAGGAACTTTTCCGGCCCCGGGTCGGGCATTAAAATGCATTCCGGGCATTGCTCGCGCACCTGCTTCAATTCACCGGGGTCCGCATACCAGACAATGGCGCGTTCCATGCCCCGCGCGCGAATCAACGGGATCAGTTTTTCCACCGGCGCGTTTTTCAGATCGAGGTAGATGCCGATTTTGCCCTTGCACAGGTCCAAAATGTCTTCAAAGGCCGGAATGCGTTCTTCCTTCCATTGCGGCCCCACCCGGCTGCCGATATCCAGCGCGCGCAGTTCCGCCAAAGTCATGTTTTTAACCGCGCCTTTGGCCTCCTTGGTGTAGCCCTCCACCGTGGAATTATGGATGCTGACGAAGCGCCCGTCCTTGGTTTCCCGCACATCAATTTCGACAAAGTCCGCGCCCAGTTCAATGGCTTTGCGGTAGGCGGCGAGGGTGTTTTCAGGGATGCCCTCGTGCGCGCCGCGGTGCGCCACCACATACACGCCTCCATGCCTGGGCGCCGGCAACACCGGCACGGTTTGCTCCGCCACAGCCCCCCACGCCACCGCCATCAGCACGAAAAACAGCATCCGGGTTTTCATAGACAAGGTCCTTTCCCGCCTGTAAAACAATCAAGGGCGGCATCTTGGCCGCCCCTGAGCATCGTGGTGATTCAGGTTTAATTCGCCCTGTGGCGGCGCACCCGCCATCCCGCCGCCGACAGGAGCGCCAGGGCACCGGCCATCAGGACAAGATCGCCCAGCCATCCGCCCGGCGCCGCGCCAGGGGCGCAGCCGAACCAGGACATGAATTTCCCAAAGGACGTTCCGGTGCCGCGGAGTTGCACTTGCATCGTGGTGTCCTCCCCGTTGCTCAACGTCAGCATGGCGATATAATCGCCCACCGCGTCCGGGGAAAAGACAACCTCGATCTCCGCGGCGGCGTTGTGGCTCAGGCGGTAATTCACCGTATTCACGAGGCTGAACACCCCGTTCGGATCCTCCAGCGCCGCCGCGCCTTCCACCACGCCGCGCCCAATATTCTTGACGGTCAGCGTGTTCGAGGCAATGCCGCCCACTTCCACAATGCCGATAATAAAGGGATGCCGGGCATCGGGAATGGTTTTGAGGGTCGGACCCATAATCGGCTGCTCAAGCGGCGCAAACGTGGACAGGGCGGTCACGTCTGAAAGTAACGTGCCGCCGCGCGTTTCGATGTTGTCCATGGCGGCGTTGCTCCAATTGCCCCGCTGCACTTCCACATAGAGGCCATTGCGCGGATGGCTGTTCACGGCGGTGGGATGCGAAAAGAATGACGCGTCGAATTCGGGCCGGAAACCAAGCCCGTTCAGCGCGACATGGATCGGCATCGCCTCGACCAGCGCATTATCCAATTCCGCGAAGCTGGCGCCATGGTTGTTAGTGACCAGGGCGCTGATCTCGAACGGCACACCGCCCGGCACCATCAAATCAGGCAATTTCGCCAACAGGGCCGCTTGCGCGGTTCCCAGCAGGCTGTTGAAATCGCAGGCAATCGCGGCGATCAGAATGCCCTCTTCATTCTCCGCCACCAGGCTCTTCGGCGCCGTAATCGTCACCACCTGCCCCGGCGCATCCGGGCGCGGCACCGCCAACACCACGTTGCCCGGCCCCCGCCGCCAAGCCACCATGGACACGGCGCGTTGGCAGGCTCCGCCGGGCACAACCGCCGTCCATAAATCACCGTTGGACGGCAAGTCCCGGAATGGATTATCCAACAGGCCGTTGTTGTCCAAGTCCAGACCTGTGCGGACGCTGAAGGCACGCACGGCGGCCACGGCGCTGCCGGTATCCGGCACCCGCGCCACCACTTCCAAGGTGTACCTTCCGGGCAGCAATTGCGCCGTGCCGGGGAATCCCTGCTCCTGGTTTTCCGAAACCGCCACCACCACCCCGTCGATGGCATAGGTCACGACGGTGGGCGCGCCGATACAGGCCGGATTCGTGAACGTCACCTCTGAGGTGAACGAGACCAACGCGTTCACGCCCGCCTGAATCACGACATCGCCCGTGGGGGAGGTAATCGCGACACTCTGCAACAGGCACTCCAGCGCCTGTCCCTCCGGCTCGCCTTCCGGACCGCCTTCCGCGCTGCCTTCGCCCTCGCCCTCCTCGCCCCCTTCGCCTTCCACCGCGCCTTCAATTTCTTCACAGAGCGGACCTTCCACAAACACATTGCGGACTACTTCCTCCGCCGGATTGCCCGCATGATCACTGACGTTATAGGTGAGCGTGAAGTGACCGGGCTTTGTGGTGTCGACTGCGTTTCCAGCCACGGTAATCCGATCCGTTATGTCCCCGTCGCATCCGTCGGAGGCGGTGGCGCCGTCATCTATGTATTCCGTTCCGCAATCAATGATGATTTGCGAGGCGCCCCGAAGGGTGAGCACCGGCGGTGTGAAATCCTCGACATAAACCGACCGCGTAACCGTAGGCGCGGCGTTCCCCACCGCATCTTTCACGTTATAGGTAATCAAATAGGCGCCCGACACCTTCGGGTCCACCACATCGCCGCCCACCACAATCCGTCCGCTCAGGTTGCCGTCACACGTGTCGGTGGCCGTTGCGCCCAGCTCGGTGTAGGTTTCCCCGCACAACAGGGAAACCACGGGACTGCCGTTCAACGTAATTATCGGCGCCGAGGTGTCTGAAACCGTTACGGTGCGCCGCACCGTGTCCGCGGCATTTCCGGAAGTGTCCGAGACATTGTAGGTGACCTGATACACGCCGGCCACCCGCGTGTTCACCGGATTGTTGACAACAATTGATCCGGTGATGTTTCCGTTGCACGTATCGTCGGCGCGCGCCCCGGCATCGGTATAGTTGGAGCCGCACTGCACGGTCAGCTCGGGACTGCCCAGCAAGGTGATGACCGGTTTCGCCGTATCGGTCACAATAACCTGGCGTGCGACGGGCGTGGCGTTATTGCCGGCCGCATCCCGGGCATTGTACGTGACAGCGTAGGTGCCCGCCACCTGGGTGTTCACATTGGACGACGGCGAGGGGGTGATCGGGCCATCAATATCATCCCGTGCGGTGGCGCCGGCATCTTGATAGGTGGAGCCGCATTCAATGTAGTACGGATTCTGCCCAAGGAGTGTAATCAGCGGCGGGGTGCAGTCCACCACGGTCACCCGGCGGGTGGCCGTGCCGGTATTCCCTGAGTCATCGGTCGAGGAATAGGTCAGCACATAAGTTCCCAACGACGTATGAATCACCTGTCCGCTGGGGGTAACGGTAAGGCTTGAATCGCAGGCATCCGTGGCGACCGCCCCTTGGTCGGTATAGGGCGTGTTTCGGCAATGCGTCAGTGCCGCCGGGCCATTGAGGGTAACCGTGGGCGGTGTGGTGTCCACAACATTCACCACACGCACCACGGGCGTTGCCTCGTTCGCGGCCGGGTCCTTCACCGTATAGGAAACGGTGTATTGGCCGGGCTGGCTTGGCCGCACGGTGCTTTGGGTTTGGATGATGGCGGAGAGATCACCCGCACAGCCATCCTGCGCCACGGCGCCGGGGTCCGAAAAACCACTGCCGCATTCTATCGTCAGCGGATTCGCGCCCAGCAGCGAAATTACGGGGGCGGTGCGGTCCAGCACATTCACCGTGCGGACCACTTCGGGCGCCGCGTGCCCCGCGTTGTCACTCACATTGTAGGCAAGGGTATACATGCCGGGCGTGTTGACCAGCACTTGGCCCGTGACGGCCACGCGCGCCAGCAAATCGCCATCGCACGTGTCCTCGGCCAGAACTCCGGGGTCGGTGAAAGCCGTTCCGCATTCCACGTTAATCATCACCGCGCCCAGCAAAGTTAACGAAGGCGCCTGTGTATCCTGCACGATCACCGTGCGGGTCTTTTGCGCCGCCGCGCCGCCTTCCGAGTCGGTAATGTTGTAGGTGACGGTATAGGTTCCCGGCGCCTGGATGTTCACCGGATTGTTCACTACGATAAGGGCGCTGATGTCGCCGTCCAGATCGTCCAAGGCCGTCGCGCCCGCGTCGTTGTATGCGCTTCCGCACTCCACCGCCACGGAAGCCTCTCCCAACAGTGTGATTTCGGGCGGGGTATTCTGGCGCACCAGCGTGCTCCTGATCTCGGGGGTTGAGGTCTCCGTCCCGCCGGAGGTGAACACTGCTTTGCCAATAATTTCTTTAGCGCCTCCTTCGCTTGTCACCGGGACATTCACCGTGTAGTCGAAGGTGTGGGGAAACGCGGGGGGGGCCGCCCAGGTGAACGTCAGTTTATTTTCATCAATGGTGGGCGAAATCGCCGCGGAGACAAAGGTCCACCCGATCGGCAATGTCTCTTCCAGCCGCAACGCGGTGACCGGGTTGCTCCCGCAATCGCTGTTAAAAGTGACCCTCAGGGTCAGGTTTTGCCCCATGCCATAATACGCGGGCGCCTCGCGTTCCATCGCCAGACACGGGAATTCTTCCAGGCATTTTTCCGGAATTATATTGGAAAATAATTCTCCCTCATCCAGCCGATAGAGGCATTGGCCGTCTCTGAAACACGCCGTCCCCAATCTCGAAGTTTCAGGGCGGACGGAGAAGGTAAACGATACCGGGAATGTGGGAATGGTGAACCACGCAAATGACAAGGTGCCGGTATTGCCCGAGGTGGTCTGGGGCGGGTTGCTGCCGCCCACACTGCCCGGAACCAGCGTCCATCCGGTGGGAATGGTTTCTTTGAACCCCACCGCCTTGAACGTGGCGTCCGGCCCGCCCTGGGTGAGCGTCACGGTGGCCACAAGGGTGCCATTGGATTTGTAAAAATTTCCACCCGGACCCACTGTCCCGGCCCATGACTGTGCCGCAGAAATGGATACAGGCTCTTGCTGGATGAGGGTTTCGGTCGGCGGTTGAGAGGTGTATTGCGTCCCTTCGGTTCCTAAAATCCGGAAACGGGTTATTCCGGTAAGCGTAACAGGATCGGTGACATCCGCGGGGATATTCACCTTATAGGAAAACGAACAAGGGAAGGCGGGCATCACATACCACTGAAACGTGCCCGTACCTGTGGCGCCTGAACCGGGATAGTCGGTGGGGGCGCTGCCCGAAGGTGCCGCACCATCGAAGGTCCAACCCGCCGGCAACGTTTCCTCCACAATGAGTTCTATAATCGCGTCGGTATCCAGTCCCCGGTCCAGGGTTACGGTAAAGGTCAGGCTGGTGGTGCCGGGCAGGAACCATCCGTTCGCGTCCAAACCGGCCACGGTCCGGGACATGTTCATGATTTGCGCGGCTGCGCCCGGTGAGACCGCCATCAGCGCCAGCGCCAAACATACCACCCAAACTCCCAACGATCGCGAATTCGTGATCATGTCCCTGTCTCCGCTTTCCACCCCAACTCAGGTGTATTGCATTCCTCCGGAAAAAACGTCATCCGTCCACTATTCCTCTATACGGGCCGCAGGCACGGAATGCACGTCACGCGCACGCCTGCCCTCGGACAACACCGCGTCCCCAGGAGGCGCTTTTCCAATGCACACTGCGCCCCGTGAGACACGGCACACCACTGCGCGGGGTCTGCGCCCGCCCCAGCTTGCCCTACACATTACCACATCGCCTATGTTCAACGCTACCAAATTGTTAGAGTACCCCGCCGGGGCGCGGGGGCAAGGCGAGGTGTGCCAGGTGCCTTTTCAACCCCATGGGCGGGTACCACAACTCCCCGCCGGCGTTCGTATTCCATGTGGATGCCGGCGGGGAGTCTGTTTACCGGATTCAGTTTTTGATCTTCAGATCGGGATTCTCCGGCCCGAAGTGTTTCAGCATCACCAGCGGGTCGGTTTTGCTGGGATTGCTGATCACGACGCCTTCCTTCGCGGCGGCTTCGGACACGAAAAACTCGTCGCTGGTGAGTTGGCCGAAGCGGATGAGGGCCGGGGATTCGATATCCCACACGCCCATGCGGCCGTGCCCCTGCATCACAATCATCCCGTAGGCCGCCGCGTCCTTGATGGTGACCTTGGCCCCCGGCAGGATGGTGAGTTCTTTCGCGCTGAAGGCTTTGGACTTGTAGCAAATCCACAGGTCAATGTAGCCTTCCGCTTCCATGGTTTTTAGCGGTTTGACCGGTTTCGGCCGCATGAAATGCTTCTTGGCGAAGTCCGGATCCGTGTTCTGTTCCCAATCGATGACGTCAATCAGGTAGTCGAAATTGCCCTTGCGATCCGGCGGCGTGTCTTTCCAGAGCAATTCCTCCGGCACAATGGAGTCGCCGGTGAGCGATTGATACATGGCGAACACGTCGGAGGCTTTCTGGGGTTCATAGGTGCACAGGCTGCCGGGCGCGTGCAACACGCCGGGCGGCACGTCCCAGCCCGTGCCCGGTTCCAGGCGGTAGGCCGCCGAAAGGTTGGTCAGTTTGTTGTCGCCCTTGGTGTAATTTATCAGCGCCTCGCGCACCTGCGCCTTGGTCACCCCGGGCTGAATGCCGAAAAACGTGTACGGGAAATCCCCGCCGTGGTTGTTCACCTGCGGCGGGAAATAATAGGCTTCCGGCTTGCCCAACTGATTCACCAGTCCCGCGTGCTTGTCGTCATGATGGATGTGATGCGGGAGCGCGCCCTTGTTGTCGAAGAACTTCGAATACATCGGCCAGCGCCCGTATTCTTTCCAAATCCGCTTGCCGATCAGATCGCCCTTCAATTCCGCCACCGCGTCCCGCAGCAACACCTTCTCCACGTTGCCGCGGTGTTCCATCACGATGAAGCTCAGCCCTTCATTCGGACTCGTGAGCGGGCCGTTGTCCGCCGGGGTCGTCGAAGAAAACCAGCGTTCATCAATGCCGCCCCGCACGCCGCCCAGCGCGTAATAATCGTCCGGATGCAGCTTGATGCGCCGCCCCGGCACGCAGAAGGAGCGCGGCACCCACGCGGGCGCAAGCCGCACTATCCCTTTGCCCTGTTCCAATGCACGTTCCGCTACTGTTTTTGCACTCATATCGCTCTCACTTTCCGTGTTGTTAGACGCCCACGTTTTCCCATGCCGACGCGTCCGCCGATTTCAGCACCGCGTCGCACACATACTGCGTTTCCAATGCGTCCCGGAAATTCGGCCGCGCGGGAACGCCCGTGCCCAGCCCTTCCAGGAAATCCGCCAGCGCATTGATGAAGGTGTGTTCGTAGCCAATCACGCAGCCCGGCACCCACCAATGCTTCATATAGGGTTGATCGCCGTCCGTGACCAAAATGGTTTTCCAGCCCCGCGCGTGCGAATCGTCCCGGTGATCGAAATACTGAAGTTGATGCGCATCCTCGAGGTCGAAATAAATCGAACCGAGTTCGCCGTTCACCTCGAACGTGTTCTGATTCTTGCGGCCCCGGGCGTAGCGCGTCGATTCAAACGTGGCCAGCGCGCCATTCTTGAACCGCGCCAGAAACGCGCACGCGTCGTCGATGCGCACCGGTTTGACCGTGCCGGGCTCGTCCTGCAGCGCTCTTTCCTTAATGAACGTTTCCGTCATCGCGCAGACCTTGTCCACGCCGCCAATCAGCCAGATCGCCGTATCGATGCTGTGCGCCAGCAAATCGCCCGTGACCCCGCTGCCCGCCACGTCCGCGTCCAGCCGCCACAGGCCCGCGCCGCCCTGCGGCAGGTCGGGGCTGATGGTCCAGTCCTGCAAATACTTCGCGCGGTAATGAAACACCCGCCCGATGCGGCCTTCCTCCACAAGCGTTTTGGCCAGGGCAATCGCGGGCACCCGCCGGTAATTGAACCAAACCATGTTCGGCACGCCCGCCTTCTCTATGGCCGCCGTCATCGCCTCGCCTTCCTGCGCGTTCATCGCCAGCGGCTTCTCGCACAACACCATCTTGCCCGCTTCCGCCGCCGCAATGGCAATGTCGCGATGCGTGTTGTTGGGGCTGCCGATGTCAATGACGTCAATGTCCTTCCGCGCCACCAGCGCGCGCCAATCCGTCTCGATGCTTTCCCAGCCCCAGCGTTCCGCGAACGGCTGCACCTTGTCCTTGCTCCGCGCGCACACCGCCTTCAACACCGGCGCATAGTCCACGTCAAAAAACTGGTTCACCTTCCGGTACGCATTCGAATGCGCACGGCCCATGAAACCATACCCAATCAACCCAATGTTCAGTTTCTTCTTCGGCATAAATACCTCCGATTTTTATCTTCCAAAGCCCGTACGTTGTTTATCTTTTCAAATTCTATAGACTATCACAAGTAAGCTTACCCACTAACCACGTGTTCCACAACGGTTACTCTCCGGCTTCTCTCAATGCAATTTCGACTAGCCTGTCACTGAACCATATCCCTTTACTTCGCATAGAATGTATTGCTTCACTTAATATTATCGGGAAACCGTTTCTCTTTGCACGGATCAATATTCCCAGAGAGCCGGTAACCTGAAGTCCATTAAGGCGGGCAACGCGGCGGCCTACAGCTTCATCAATACAAACTAAGTTGATTTTCTCCGTTAGAGCCCATTGTATAACTGCCGCTTCCCCGTGTCCCAGCATATTCTGCAAAGCAAGGGTAAGAGGTACCCGCTCAATTTTCTTCTCAAGCCAAGAAGCCGCATGAAATTCTTCGGCTGCGAAACGGCTTGAATTTTCGTCAAGGATTTCATTTATTACTTCAACAGGCACGACTACCCGCGCATATAAGCTATGGAGTATATCAAGGTTTCCCAATGCTGCAACTAATGATATTAGTGGGCTTGTGTTTATTACTATTTCCTTGGCCTCATGCATTGACGATATCCGAAAGCAACTCTTCCTGGTCAATGTCTAGCATGGAGATGCCATATTGTTGAAGTTGCAGGAGAAATGATACCCGGTCCATGCCCACCAATGAGGCCGCTACTCCGGAAGAAATGCGTTTCATCTCAAACAACTTTACCGCCATGGCCATTTTAGCCTCGCGTTCAAATTGTTCAGAGGTCTCCTGTAAAAAGTCAGGCAAGGTATCGGGATAATCGATTGTCAACTGCCTTGTCATGGCCGCTCCTCTCTGATTTCATGTGCGGCTTACACATCTTGTTAAGCTGTAAACACCATGCATTGGCCGAATTTACTATAGCACTCAGGGATACCTATTCACCGTATTTCTCGTTCAGTTTGTCCACCGCCTTTTTGCACTTCTCCGTGACGCTCCACGCATCCGGCCAGAAGCACAGATCGATGGTCCACCAATCATGCGGGACCCCGCTCTTCAGCAATTCCGGGATCAACACGTCAAAATCGAGGATGCCCTCGCCAAACGGCGCATGCGTGCTCGTTTCATCCCCGTGCAGCGTCCCGTCCGAATCGATTAAATGCAGGTGATTGATTTTACCCCGCAGCTTTTGCGCCAACTCCAGCGCGCCGCCCGGCAGCGTTTCCTTCTGTCCCGGCTGACGCGCCCCCACCGCCGCCACCATGTGCGCGTGGCACGTGTCGAACTGCACCCCGAAATTGTCGTGATTGACCTCATCCAGAATGCGCAGAATATCCGACGGCTTGTTGAAGGCGAAGCCCGGCTCAAATTCCCACGTCACATACACGCCCTGATCCGCCGCCTCCGCCACGCAGCGCTTCCACGTATTAACCACACGCTTCCGCGCCGTATCCGCGTCCACCTCGCTGAAAATCGTCGGCGGCTGCACCGTGTCCACGCGAATGCCGGGAATGCCCATATCCACACAGAACGTCAAGTTTTTACGGAACTCCTCCACGTAATGCGAAGTGTCTTCCGTATTGATCAGCTTTTCGCCCCACAGGTTGGCCGCCAGTCCCGAAAACGCCAGCCCGGCATCCGCCACGCCCTGCTTACAGGTTTCCCGCTGTTCCTTCGATGGCAGAAGGTCCGGATTCGGATGGACCCCGAACCCGCCCAATTCCAATCCGTCAAACTCCAGCGACGACAGCTTCTCCAGGATTTCCTCCCACGGAACCGGATTGTCCGCGTACGGCCCAATCGAATACGCCCAAGTGCCAATCGATATCTTTTTCATAGTGCGCGCCTTTCTCCAAAAACAAGCCCGTAACTCTTCCTAAACAATACGAACCCTTATCCTACCAAATCTTGCACGTCAAGTTGAACCTGCTTTTCCGGGTTATTTCGCCCCGCAACACTTCTTGAATTTTTTGCCGCTGCCGCAGAGGCAGGGATCATTCGGGCCGGGTTCGGTTTTTCCGGCGGCGCGGAGGTCCATGGCCTGCACCCACCGCATCACGTTCGCGGGCGGGCGTTGCGCACGCAATTCATTCGCCATGAATTGCATATACGGGTCAATATGCCGGAAAAAGTGCTGGTAGCCCTCGCAGAGATAGGTTAATCCCGGCTCGCCCTGCGGGGAGCGCAGAAAGCGGTGTTTGGGGCATTCTCCGTGGCACATGAAATAGCAGTCACAGGTTTTACAGCATCCGGGAAGCGCATCGCGCTTGTCCTGCCCGAACCGCCGCTGAAATTCGGAATTCACCATGCCGGATAAAGGCGTTTCGAGGATATTTCCCAAGTGATGAGACGGATATACAAAGTGATCACACGAATAGAGGTCCCCCGTGTGTTCGAGGGCCATGGCGGTGCCGCACGTTTCACTGAAGACGCACAGGCTCGGATTCATGCCCATCCATGCTTCGAGCGCAATGTCAAAAATCTGGACAAAGGCCGTGCCGACGTCCCGCCGCACCCACTCATCGAAAACGGCGCTGAGGAACTTCCCGTAGGCCAGCGGGCGGACCGACCACGGCGTCACCTGTGCTTCCGGATCATCGGGGGCAACCAGCGTGAGGCCGTCCTCGCCGGGGTGTGCCGCGGCACGCTCGATCACCGGAATAAATTGAATAAAACCGCTGCCAACATCGCGCAAGAAGCGGTAGACCTCCAGCGGATGCTCAGAGTTATGCCGTTGAACACACGTCAGGAGGTTGAACTCGACCCCGTGTTTCTTCAACAGGTCCATGCCCCGCATCACGCGTTGAAACGTGGGATGTCCGCCCTTGTCGCGCCGGTAGTGGTCATGAAATTCCTCCGGGCCGTCCATCGAAAGCCCTAGCAGGAAATTGTTTTCTTTGAAAAAAGCGCACCATTCATCGTCCAGCAGAATGCCATTGGTCTGGAAGGCGTTCTGGATGGCTTTCCCATTGGCATAGCGCTGTTGAAACAAGACCGCTTTGCGGAAGAACTCGACACCGAGGAGGGTCGGTTCGCCGCCCTGCCACGCGAAAAGCACTTCCGGGACGAGGTGCGCCTCGATATGCTGCCGGATAAAACTTTCAAGCACTTCATCCGGCATGACCCATGCATGGCGGTCCGGGAAGAGTTTTTCCTTTTCCAAATAAAAACAATACCGGCATTGAAGATTGCACATCGGCCCGGCCGGTTTGGCCATAACGTGAAACGCGGGCAGGGATGGAATCGGAGTGTTATCCATCATCATGCTCTCAGATAAAAGTCTTCGGCCACGCCGAAGCAATGGTCCACGCTGATCTCATTGTCCTCCGAATCAACAATATAACCGGAATAGGCGCCATACGGCCCCCGGTACCGGCTGCGCAGGATCAACAGGTTCATATTGATGTTCCGCGTGGCTTCCGGATGAAACTCGATGTTCACCCGGCCTTCTTTGTCCTGAATATGCCAGGGATATTCGAGCGAATTGGATTTCATCGAAAACCGCACCGGCGGCAAGAGATGTCCCTTGCCGTTTATCCAAAGGCAGTTTTCGTTGTAGGTTTTCTGATCCTTGACCTGATTATTGGTGAGGTTAAAGCCGATAAGTTGTCCCTGCCGGTTCCATCCGCCGCCCGTGGCCCAATGCCATTTCATAATGTACGGATAATACCCCTTGTGAATATCGGGGAGGGCGAAACTGTCCTCTTTCGAGAACACGAAGGTCTCGTTGCCCACACGGAGCCGCCCTTCCAGCGGCAGAATGGCCTTGTGCGAATACATGGCCCGCCGCCGGCTTAATGGCAAGCACACCACCAGCGGCTCGATGACCTGAAGGTCTTCGTAGCAAGTGAAAATGCCCTGAACCCCCGGACGGGTCTTGCTGCGCTCACACTGAAATTCAATATAATGCCGCCCCTGTTCGAGTTCATGGCGAATCAAGAGGTTGAGGCCCGGCGCGTCAATGCCCGCATGAGAATCCCAGAGTTCCGCCGGAATTTCCAGGGCGCGCGTCCGCACATTCTTCTCATGGATCACCTTGCTCTTGGCCTGACGGTCGTACGTCACCACTTGGGCCAGCCCGAGCCGCTTGCTGTTGAACAGCGCCAGACTTACGAAAAACCGCCGGTTGACAAGGCCGTAGTGCTCCCACTCCTTTAATAAAAGGTTTTTAACGCTTGTTGGCCAGGGCAACAGGCCGATGCGCGCGTCCAGGGGATTGATGCACTTGAAGGGGTCCCGGTAAATGCCGAGATTGAAACGCCCATTGTTAACCAGCGCTTCCGGCGCGAATTGAAACCGGGTTTGAAGGTCCTGGCCGCTCGATGTTTGGGATTCCACTGCTTCCGGCATGGTCTTGTCTGACAGCTCCTTTCCAACGGTTAGAAGCTTATTTTATAGGCCCCGGCCCGTGGATTGCCAGTACCGTTATTTTTTTACTCGAAGGAGGTATACCTGCCGGGTTCCCTCATGCGTGGAATCAATGCAGAGTTGCGTGGCGTCACGGTTCCAACGCGGATGCAGGTCGCAACGGCAATCGGTTTTGTACTGGGGCGGTTCATGAAAACGCCCCACTTCGCGGAGGACCTGGGAGGCCATATTCATGATGTACAAACTGCGCATGCGTTGCTCGCCCTTGGGGTAGGAATCCGTCACCATCCATTTCCCGTCGGCGGAGAAATGGCCATGTCCATCCTGCTGCAGATAATCCGGCGCGAGGGGGGCACATTCTTTTTGGCCGTCGGTGAAGAGCACGTGAAACCACTTGGGGCCGGCCTGATACCGCGTGGAGACCATAAGCCGCTTGGCATCGAGCCAGTCATAATGCGAGGCATTCCATTCATACGGAATGAGACAATACAAGGCGGTACCATCCGGATTGATGGTGAAGGCGGCGGTAATGGAACCGCCGGTGCCGGCCTTGTATCGTGCCAGGAAGAGGAGGCGTTTCCCATCCCGGCTGAACATGACATGATTGATGTACAGAGGGTTGCCGTTGTAGTCCTTGGGCAGGGGTTGGGCGGCCAGGATGTCCGCCATGGAAACAATCAATTTCGATTCACCCGTGGCGATATCCAGGATAAAGAGGCCATCGTCTTTGGGGGCTTGCTCGCTCGCATAGGGATCAATGAAACCGGGATATGAATAACCGGGCCGAATGCCCCACATCCGGGGGAAGTTGATACTGGCGGCGCGGGTGCCATCGGGGGACAGGGCGGCAATGGGGCGCGGAAGCGTTCGTTTTTCGCCGGTGAATACGTTGAGAATCTCGGACTGGAGGCTTTCGCCCGCGCGGTCGTTGTAGATGATGGTGTGGGCGGGGTCCGAGCCGAGCCAGTGGAGCATGGCGCCCTGTTGAAAGTTCCAGGCATGGGTTTCAGCGATAGTTGTGGCGGCGCCGGTGGACAAATCGGTCAGAATTAACGAGGCTTTATCGGAGGGTTCGGGCAACCGGTCGCCGAATTCGGTTTCGAGGCAGACCAGGTATTTCTCCGTGGAATCCCATGGGGAAATGCCATAGTAGCCGAAAAAGTGGTGTTTAGGCCCTTGGGTGATGGGTTGAATGGACTCGATAAAGGGTTGTCCGGCAGTTTCCGAATCCGGTTTTGCCAAAGTGAAGGATGGAAACGTCTTTGCGGATGCTCCCTCCGCCATGAGGAGCAAAACCAGCACACACAACGCATACCCGCACATACTACATCTCCCGGTTAGTTTTCCGGTAATTGTGCCATGAACCAACCACGAACCGGTAATAATACAGGGCCGGAGAGGAAGTCCCTCCGGCCCGGGGTGTTATACATACTGTGTTTTATGCCAATCCGGGGCAGTATCCGTCTTCGGTGGATTGTCCGGGACACGCATGG
>CAYYRW010000026.1:0-90106 GCA_964474205.1 uncultured Nitrospirales bacterium
CTTAACCCGTAATAACACACCATGATAACTGTCCAGTTTTTGGGGATCACTTCACCACATCCCCGTTGGCTTGCGGTTGCGGCTCCGCATAGGCGGCATACCCCGCAGCGGCGTTGCGCAAGGTCGGCGAGGATATTGTACCATTGCTGTTTTCGCAATGAGCCACGACGGTTAATTTCGGCATGTAAATTGCATGCAGTATTGTGGCGCTTTCAGCCAGTTCGAATTGATATGCGTTATAAATCGATAGCGTCTGACCGGCATCATTCTTCCAGCAGATGAACACGGAATCGCCTCCGTCTTCAGGCGCATTCACTGTGAGTGTGTCGCCGATCGGGGCATAATACTGCCCTGTTTGCTCTGGCACTGGCGCCAGCGGATGATCGGGTTCGTCATTGCTGACCGATGGCTGTGCTAAAGAGCCTTCGACACTGATTGTCAAGATACCCCTTGGTGCAAAGTGGGCAGTGACCGCTTTGTTGCCGGTTCCTTCCATTGAGATGTTAACCGGAGTTGTGGTGGATACCAGGTCGCCAGTCCAACCGAGGAACCGGGAACCGGGCGAAGGATTCGCTGTAAGCTGTAGAGAATCACCCTCGGGTGTGCGCCAAGTATTATCGGAGGGATGGCTTACAGAGGCGGGAGGAACTTCGGCTGATATGACAGATGCAGTCCCTGGACCATCGTATGCTATCGTCAGCGTATTCGCAGCACTAAATGCGATTCCACCGGTTATTGAGCCGTTAACCATCAAATTAGCGGGCGTGGTATATGGCAAACTGCTGAGATCTCCCGTCCAGGCTGACAATATATACTCCGTTGAAGCAGGCACGGGATTCAATATTATTGTTGATCCGTCTGCAATACCTTCGTATACGTAAAGATTGGGATTCTCTGTATCAGAATCCGTTAATAGCTCACCAGTACTTTTATGCGCATCGAGACTGCCGTTGGCGGAGACGGTGATGGTCACCGTTACTATTGAGGCAAAATCAGCATGCAGTGTGTGCGCCGCCGGTGTATCGTCATTTAATACATAGGTGAAAGACGCTGGTTCTTGAAGAAGTTCAGTATTATCTTTCCATTGCAAGAAAGCGTAGGCATTGTCTGCGTCCGCGCGCAATGAAAATGAGGTGCCCTTTGGACAGGTATACACGCCGTCTATAGGCGTGATGAGCGGATAGACTTGAGGCGGAGTCACATTGTCTACATGTACCGAGCCATGTGCTCCCGACTCGACCTGTAGTGATAATTTTGGAGAATACGTTGCGATACGAGTATAGCTAGTGTTCATTGTGATCGAATATGGATTATTATAATTAATAGGCGTCCCATCATCGGTGCACCAATGAACAAACAATGTGTTTTCATCTTCCCCCTCATTCTCTCCTTCTCCCTCTCTTACAGAGAAAACAGGCATGAGATTTAAAATAGTGCCATACGGTGTCCGATATGATTCAAAAGGTCTTCCCGCACCGTCTGTTCCTGAATTAATTAAGGCAAGAGGGTTTCCGGATGGTGATACAACCACTATCGCCGGGATTCCTCCTGGCCCTTCACTTTTCACCGTAATATATTGAGTCACAGTATATTGACAGGTAATTGTGGAATTTGCTGTAAAACTCATGTCGAGCGGATTGTCGGTATATTCTACAGCGCCTATTTTCCACTTCACAAATAGAGAACCGGGCCAAGGCTGAGGTGTAAAGCGGATTGTGTCGCCACTTGGAACACTATAGGAAGCTTGAACACTCGAAATATATCCGGGATGGTCCAAATTATCAAGCTGAGGCAGGTCACCCGAACTTTCCTTATTAACTGCCAAGGCAACATTTGGATGAAAAACAGCCTTGACCGTCATGTTACTCGAAAGAGTAATTTGGAGGGGATTTTCATGTGAAATTACATTATTTTCACCATCCCTCCACTCTATCAGCCACGAGGGAGATTCTGGCTGTGCCGTGAGCTTGATGGGAGAATTAATCGCAGCTTTGCAGACACCATTGATTTCTTCAAAAAACGAGGTTGGCGTTTCTGTATTTTCAGCCTTGACACTGCCCGGACCTTCCGTTTGTATGGTCAGTGTTCGCTGCTCTGCAAAAATGGCCTTTATCGTTTTATTGGAATTCATAGTGAGATACTTGATCAACTCATAACCGTCAAATGCACCTTCCCATCGTTTAAGTAAATATCCAATGGATGGATCGGCATAAAATACATGCTTGTCGTTTGAACTTAAAGGAATCGTCTCTCCTGCTATAAGAACATCATCTATATCCTTGGCCATTGATTGCATCAAATTCTATGCTCTTTTTTGGTGCAAGTGACGGTATAAATGGAACTGAATTGTGGAAAAGCGATGGGACTGCTTCCGGAACAGTTTTGATTAAAGACATTTTCACAGGATCCAATAGTTCCAATCCATCCAATCTGACAGCATTGGGGTCATGGGTCTATTTTACAGCAAATGATGGCGCCAATGGATACGAATTGTGGAAAAGCGATGGAACAACCACTGGAACAGTGCTTGTTAAAGACATATACCTTGGCGCAAACAATTCTTGGTCGCAGCAATATAAAACAATAGATTCAACCATATACTTCCAAGCAAATGATGGAACAAATGGTGTTGAATTGTGGAAAAGCGATGGCACTACCGCAGGAACAGTTTTGATTAAGGACATTTCCACTGGCGTCAATAATTCCAGTCCATCCAATCTGACAGCATTAGGGTCCATGCTTTATTTTAGGGCAAACGATGGCACAAATGGATACGAATTGTGGGAAAGTGATGGAACAATGTCCGGAACAGTCCTTGTGAAGGATATCTTTCCTGGAACATCTAGTGCTAACATTTTATATCCAGTTGTTATGGGGCCGAATATTTATTTTAGGGCAAACGACAATACACACAGCGAAGGGTTTTGGAAGAGTGATGGAACGGAAGCGGGAACAATACTTGTAAAAGATGTCCGGCCTGCTGTTAGCAATTCCAATCCAACTACATTGCTGGCACTTGGCTCCACGTTGTACTTTGGCGCTAATGATGGTGTGAACGGCAAGGAACTATGGAAAAGCGACGGAACGACGGACGGAACGGTTTTAATCAAAGACATTTGTCCAGGTGTGTCTGATTCCTATGTCAAAACTCTAAAACCCGTAAATTCAACCTTATTCTTGTCGGCGAGTGACGGCAGTTATGGCGGTGAATTGTGGAAAACGGATGGAACGTCGACAGGTACTGTCCTAATAAAAGATATTAATCCAGGAGCACAATATTCGGATATATCTTCTCCAACCGTCATAGGCTCTATGTTATATTTTGGAGCGTATAACGCTACCTATGGCAAAGAATTATGGAGAAGTGATGGAACAAATGCTGGCACTGTTCTTGTAAAAAACATTAGCCCAACTACAAACTCTTCGAATCCGGAGTTCTTGACGGTACTAGGTACAACACTATACTTTCGTGCTGCTGATACAACAAATGGATACGAGCTATGGAAAAGCGATGGAACGGAATCTGGTACAGTTCTTGTAAAGGCTATCAATCCTGCAGGGTTCGGTTCTCAACCGAGATATTTAACAACTTATGATTCTTCCGTATATTTCAATGCGATGGATTCAACAAATGGTTGGGAATTGTGGAAAAGCGATGGAACTTCTGCAGGCACGGTCTTGGTGAAGGATATTGATCCGGGCACGAACAGTTCTTTCCCAGAACCTCTGATTGTTATGGGATCTTCACTTTACTTTCCCGCACAAGATATTACCTGCGGCACTGAATTATGGAGAAGTGATGGCACAAGCAATGGTACATCTCTTGTAAAAGATATTAATCCGGGCGTGAATGGTTCTTCGATAGCTTATATGACGGCTATCGGTCAAACACTATTCTTTCGTGCAGATGATGGAATACATGGTGCTGAATTATGGAAAAGTGATGGAACCTCAGTGGGAACAATGTTGGTAAAAGACATATTCCCTGGTCTTTATCCCTCCAGAATAGAAAATCTTATTGCTATAGGTGGAATGCTCTATTTCACAGCCAGCGATGGCAGCAATGGCTGTGAGTTGTGGAAGAGCGATGGGACTGAGGAAGGCACCTCTCCACTTGAGGAAATCAATCCTGGAGTGGGGGGATCAAATCCCACAGGATTGACATTATTGGGAACCAGATTAATTTTTAGTGCAACCGACGGAACTTCAGAAGGAGTTGAACTCTGGGGCATAGATCTTCCAACAAGTAGCATGTCTGTTTTAATAAAACCGTCCGGCGCGGTGGCGGCGGGGGCGCAATGGCGGCGCGTGGGAACGGGCACATGGTTTAACGGCGGCGCTGGCGAGGCAGGTCTTCTGCCGGGCAGCTATACCGTCGAATTCAAGAGTGTTTCGGGCTGGATCACGCCGGGCACTCTGAGTGTTACGATTCCTTCGGGCGGCACCGGTGCGGGCACCGGCGTCTACAGCGTGGACCTTCAATCCTCCTTGTGCTGGGGAAGTTACCTGGGCGGCTCGGGTGATGACCATGCGTTTGCCATCGCCGCCGACAATAGCGGAAACAGCTATATAACCGGTGTGACCGCTTCGTCCGGTTGGGTGCTGGGCCCGACGCCTCCGTGTGATACCGGCCTTTCGGGAACCACGGATGCCTTTGTGGTCAAGTTGGATTCCGCGGGGCAGCATGTGTGGTCCACGTATTGGGGCGGAACCGCGGATGATCAGGGCAATGGCATCGCGGTGGATGGTAGCGGCAATGTGTATGTCATCGGCTCCACCAACTCGCCGGCGTTTCTCGGAGGCGGCTGGGATACCACCCCGGGCGGCGGTAAGGATGGATTTGTCCTGAAACTGACGTCCGCCGGTGCTCCTGTGTGGTCCAGTTATCTCGGCGGCGGAAACGACGAAACCGGCGCCGGGATCGCGGTGAACAGCAGCGGTGAAGTGTTCCTGACCGGCACGACAGCGTCTTCGGGATGGATCCCCTCTCCCACCTGGAAGAGTTACAGCGGGGGGAATGATGGGTATGTCATCAAGCTCAATGCATCGGGGCAGTATTCCTGGGGCTCGTACATCGGGCATACGGGGGATGATCAAGGGTACAGTCTCGCATTGGATACGGGCAGTAACGTTTATGCGGTGGGCCATACCAGCTCGACGTCCTCCTGGGTCAGTGGTGGCTGGGACAGCTCCCATAACGGCGTATACGATGGTTATGTTGTGCGGTTTACGGCATCCAACGGCGCCTATGGATGGTCCTCTTTCTTTGGCGGCGCCGCCACGGAATACGCCTATGGAATCGCCATGGATTCCAGTGGAAACGGGTATATCACTGGTTTTACCAGTTCATCCGGTTGGGTCAGCGGAGGATATGACACCACCCTGGATGGCGATAACGATGGTTTCACGCTCAAATTCAACAACTCCGCCCAACACGTATGGTCCACCTATTTTGGCGGGAGTTGCGAGGACTGGGCGTATGCCATTGCCGTGGATGCAAGCAGTGCCTGCTATATGACCGGCTGGACGTGCTCTTCCGGCTGGGTAAGCCATGGATGGGATACCAGCCGCAACGGAAGCTACGACGCCTTTGCACTCAAGCTTGATACGGCGGGGCAGCATGTTTGGTCGTCATACCTTGGCGGGAATGACATGGACAAGGGATATGGCGTGGCCGTGGACAGCGGCATGAATGTATACGTCGCGGGAGAAACGGCTTCCGCCAATTGGATCACCGGCGGATGGATAACCACCTATGGTGGTGGGTCGTATGATGGATTTGCGGTGAAATTAGCGCAATTGTTTCCTCCCGCCGAGCCAACCACTCCAGGAGCAACGGCCATCGGAGTGGACACCGTGACCTGGACATGGGAAGACAATTCTGGCGATGAGACAGGGTTTAAGGTCTTCGATGATCCTAGCGCGGTAGACCCCGTGACTTTGCAGACAACCACGGCAGCGAATATTCAATCATGGCAACACGACAGCCTCTCCGCCAACACACAGTACGCATTCCAGGTTTCCGCAACGAACACCTATGGCGACAGCGCCAAGACAGGCACGATTACGGCGTGGACCCTTGCGGCACAACCGCTGATTCCGTCGGTGACAAACGCCACCCAGCACACGCTTGATGTGGCGCTGACCACAGGCGATGGAAATCCAGCCGGAACGGAGTACGCCATACGGGTGGATGACGGCCTTGGCGGGAATGCCTGGGTGCAAGCGGACGGCTCGGTGGGCGCGGCGCCGGTCTATCAGACGATGTCCACTTGGGATACGATTACGGTGACCGGACTTACGGCCAATACGCTATACGGCGTACTCGGCATTGCGCACAACGGCGAAGGCATAGATTCCGAAACCGGCCTCGAGGGGCATGGGCAAACGCTGGAAGACGTACCGCCCACCGGGTCGGTGGTGATCAACAACAGTGCGGCCTACACCAAATTAATAGCCGTCACCTTGGCGCTGTCCGCGGACGATGGCGCCGGTTCCGGAGTCGCGGACATGCAGTTCAGCAATGACAACGCCACGTGGAGCGGCTGGGAACCCTATGCGGTATCGAAGTCGTGGGGGCTGGCCCCGGGGGACGGGGTGAAGACCGTGTTCGTGCAGTATCGCGATCAGGCGGGGAACGTAAGCTCCGCCCCAATCTCCGATACCATCACTCTGGATACTGCCGAACCGGTCTTCACGGGGGTTGCCGCCACGCCTGCCGTAGCGATTGTGGAGGATGAAGTAACGATCACTTTCCATGCCTCTGAATCCCTGCATATAGAACCGTCGGTAACGGTGAATGGCCATGTGGCGGATCCTGTCAGCGGCAAGGATGGCGTGGATTATGTCTACACCTATACGGTTCTTGGTCCATCCCAGGATCTGATAGGTCCGGCGGAAATCGAGATCACCGGCGAAGATCTTGCGGGCAATTTCGGCGCGGCCACGGATTCCAGTGCACTTACCATTGAGAAGAAGAGCTCCGTGCCGGTGTCGTCGCTGCCCATTCTACTCGTGCTGGTGGGGGTGTTTGGCGCGGCCGGCGCGCTTCTGATGCGAAAGAGGTCGTAATGAGATGCGGCACAGCCGGGGAAGAGGAATCTTTCCCGGCTGTGATTCAAAAAGAAATACTGGAACTTGCTCCCGCTTTAACAAACCCCGTTCCATGCGGCGGAATCTATTCTTTTGTTCAAAGGGCCAGGCTTTGTTAGAATGCCCGGAAGCGGTTTGAGAATGCCGCCAGTGGAGGTGTTTTTGGGTCTTTTGGAGCCGGGCAGTTCTTTTGGGAAATATCGCATCATACGCCGGATCGGACGCGGCGGCATGGGAGTCGTGTATCTGGCGGAAGACCGGGATCTCGGACGGCGCGTCGCGTTAAAAGTGTTGGATCGTTCCGTAACCTCGGAGGAACACTTTGAGGAACGGTTTCTTCTGGAAGCGCGCACCATCGCGGGGCTTGATCATCCCAATATCGTGCAAATTCACCATTTGGAACGGATGGGAGATGATTTAGCGATTGACATGGCATATGTCGAGGGGGGATCGCTGGCGGACGCCATGGCCGAAGGGCGGCTGATGGTTCAGGATGTGCTTTTGTTCGTGCGGGATGTTTTGGACGCGCTTTCCGCGTGCCATGAAGCCGGAATCATCCATCGCGACATAAAACCGAGCAATATTCTGCTCACCAGTGATGGCCGGGCGCTGGTGTCTGATTTCGGCCTGGCGAAACTAATGGCCGATTACCACGAATCCAGTATTTTGAATCATTCTTCGTCAAGCCTGTTTGTCGGCACCCCGCGTTACGCGCCACCGGAATCATGGGATGAACAAGAGCCTGCACCGTCCTGGGACGTATATTCCGCCGGCATGGTGCTGTATGAATCCATCGTCTGCGAGAACCCTTACACGGCGCGCACGCCTTTTGCCCTCATGAAGCAGATGATCGAGCGGCCGCTGCCGAAGCTGCATGATATCGTACCTGAGATCTCAGAGGCATTGAGCGATCTGGCGGCGGCGATGTTGAATCCTGATCCAGCCCTGCGGCCCGCCGATGGCGGAACGGCGTTGCGATTGCTGGAACAGGTCCCGGAGATGCAAGGGGAGAACAAGGACGGCTCGACCATTGTGCGCCGGCGTGTTCAGGCTCAAACAGGCCGGCGGCCTTCAAAACGGTCCAAGCAGGTCCTGCGCCAGAAACGGGTATTCAAGGGAATGATAGGCCTGATTGCCGGGATGGCGTTGCTTGGGATCATGGCCACCGGTATGGCGCTTTGGTGGATGCGTGCACAACAAGGAACACCACCGCACGCCGCCCACACCGCACTGTCTTCCGGAGCAGTCTTTACCGGCTCGGAATCCTATCTTCTATTCAACAGCATTGACCCGTCCACACATGAAATTTGGCCGGAGCATTGGCTGATGCTCCCTGGAAAGCGGGCGGGGGAGTGGAAGGTGCTCGCCTCGCACTATACCGATCTCTGGATGTTGGATGCGTCGCTTGAAAAAGACATGCAATGGGCGTTCAAAGGCGGCTTTGGCGAATATACCGACGGCACGGCGGCCTATTTCCGGCATGGGGAGGTGAAAGGCACCGGGCGGTGGGTGACGCCCGGCATGGAGATGACCGTTTCCCTGGAGTTTCATAGTCTTTCCGATGCATGGCGGGGCAATCATGTGTTGACCCTGAAACGCTCGGAAAATGGCTCCACCGATGTCGAATTCTTGCGCAAACTGGAACGCGAAGATCTTATTCAGCCTCTGCTTTACAACGAGCTTTTCGTCCGCCATGTTCCTTGGGCGGAACCACTTGAAACACAGTTTTTGGGACGCACCGCCCAACGTGTGAAAGTGCTTCCCTTGTCTCCATCGGAAGGGTTGATCACACTGGATGGACGGTTGGACGAGCCCGCCTGGAAGACGCTGGAAACGGGCACCAGCGAGAATTTTGGTGCCTTGCGCGGGCAACCTCCGGAGCGTCAGGCAACGCTGCGCGTTCGATACGACGCCAACACTTTGTACATTGGCCTGGAAACAGGGAAAACCCTGTCGAACGCAATCCTCACCCTATATCTGATGAATCAATTTGCCATTCCAGCGCCTTTATCCCAGCGTTGGGGCATTCAAGTTTCCGGGAATGACATGGTGACCGGGCAATGCATCAAGCGCGGTCAGCGGGTCGAATGGAACTGTGCATGGCGCGTGGCGGCCGGGAACACGGACGGACACTGGCAGGCGGAGATCGCCATTCCCTTTACGAATGTGGCAAAGGATGGTGCGATAAACCCCGGGGATCGTTGGCGGCTCAACTGTACTATAAGCACAAACACCGATCAAACACCGCTTGCCGCATGGGGAGGAGCGCCGGTAGAGGCGGTTGAACAAGGAGTAATTCTCCTGTTTTCGGAGCACTAAAGGTATGCAACCGGCATGGCTCACAGGAGGATTAAACAACGAGCAGGATGCCGTGGGAACATTCCCTAAGCATCCCGGACGTCTCCATCACAACATTGTCTTCTGCTGCTCCGCCATCGCGATTGTGATGGGACTGCTTCCCGTGGCAGGGATGGCCGAAAAACCGCTGCGGCCAGCAGGGCCTTCTCAAACCACGTACCATAACCCGTCCTCGGTCCCGGAACATCTTACCGTTGCGGGGGATACCCTGTTCTTCGTGGCGGATGATGGCCTTCATGGCCGGGAACTTTGGCGGTATGATTCAATAGGTCAAAGCGTGATGGCGGGCGATATTCGTCCCGGTCCTGATAGTTCCAATCCCCGGCAACTCACCGATGCCCAGGGCTGGTTGTATTTTGTTGCTGAAGCGGAAGAAAAAAGAACGCGGCTTTGGGGATGGGATAAGGAACAACAGCAGATTAGAATGGTGGATGAAGGTCAGGCCAGGCCTGATGGGATTTCTTACAGACTGAAAGGCATGGGCGGGGGAGCACTTTACTTCTTCCTCCTGTTCAGTAATGGGAATATCGAGTTGCGCACGCTTGCTCCCGGCGCCTGGGAAAGTGAATCCGTAACCTTCATCGTACCGGAGGATCCCAACCGCTTCATCAATGGAATTGCCGCCGGAAACGGGATGTTCTACTACCTCGCGGGTTATGGATTTTGGTGTGCAGATCGCCAAAGGAAAGAGAAGACTGCCTTGGCTCAAGTGTACTGCCCGACGGATGGCGGAGAAAGTTGGACGGTTTTGGGAAAGCGCGTTTTGTTTGTTGGCGCGGCTTCTACTGACACGGGCTCTGAACTTTGGATCTCTGATGGAACCACAGAGGGAACCAAATTGGTAAAGGACATCTTTCTGGGAAAAAGCTCTTCGTTGATTGCAGGATTGTTCACTCAGGGGGACACGGCATATTTCCAAGCCAGTGATGGCAAATCTGGCCGGGAACTCTGGCAAACGAACGGCACTCCGGAGGGCACTACTCTGGTCAAGGATATCAACCCCGGGGAACCGTCCAGCGAACCTCATGAATTCCGTTCGCTCGGACGCGAGGTGTTCTTTTTCGCCAATGACGGTCTTCATAGCGTAGAACTTTGGAAATCCAATGGAAGCGAACAAGGTACAACGCTTGTGTGCGATCTATATCCCGGCGTTCAAGGGTCAACACCATGGTCCTCCGTCGTATTTCAAGAGCGTTTATTTTTTTGCGCCACGTCGCCGGAATATGGGGAAGAGATCTGGTCTATTGGGCCGGAAGATCAGAGTCCACGGTTGCTTAAAGATATTGTTGCAGGCGCAAGCGATGCAGGTCCGGACAATCTGGTTGTCTTTTCCGACAAGTTATTCTTTACCTGTAATGACCAGATTCACGGAGAAGAACTCTGGCTAAGCGATGGATCTGAGGCGGGAACTCTGTTGGCGGCGGATGTTTCCGTTCTTGCAGAAAACCCGTCTTCGTCGCCAACCCTGCTTACGGCATGCGGCAGTTTTTTGTACTTCGTGGCCGATGATCCTATACATGGCCGCGAACTGTGGATGAGCGATGGAACGGAAGAGGGCACGCAGCTAGTGTGTGACGTCGCACCGGGGCGCGAGGATTCTGTTCCGGACCACCTGACCGCCTCAGGACAACGTCTATTTTTTACCGCAGAACAGCCTGCCACGGGACGGGAACTCTGGTTGACTGACCCCTTGACGAAAAGCACGGCACTCGTATGCGATATCCGTCCTGGCCCTCTGGGAAGCAATCCTTATTGTCTTACCACACGTGCGGATACACTGTTTTTTCTAGCCAACGACGCTGCAGGCAGGTTCAAGCCTTGGCGGTCGGATGGAACAGAAGCAGGCACTTGGCCAGTGCAGGGGACCGACCTGGCTATTGGGGCGGCCATCAAGACATTATTCACCTTTGAGCACCATGTTTATTTCTACACTGCGGAGCACAATCATGGGATCAGCCTTTGGCGCATTACCCAGGATGGCAGACAAGCCAGCGCGATCTGGTTGATTCCCCCTGAGTATCACATTTGGGATCCCCTGCGTTTACCGGCACATACTTCGTCACCCTTTTCAGGTTGCACAGAAAATATCTCTCCGGAGGAAGCCTATCTAATTCCCGCCGTATTTCCCGCTCCCAAGGGGCTAGGAATTGCCACAACGTGGACGTCCATGCATGCTACACGAGACGCGATCACCTATTTTGTGGCGAACACAGACGCATATGGCGCAGAACTCTGGCAGACTGATGGAACCGTCACAGGCACCCGTTTGGTTTGTGATGCCTTTCCCGGCCCGGGTAGTTCCAGCCCTTCAGCCATAGTCACTTGTGATGATACGATCTATTTTGTTGCCGAATCTTCTCAAGAAGGCCGGGTTCTTTGGCGGTTGAGCAGTAGGGAACCGGTCGCGACCGTTGTCCGTCCGATCTCTGGTTCCGTCCCATGGCCATCCGTACAACCCCGCGAAATGGCCTCTTTGCCTGGCATACTCATAGTCCTGGCGCCACATCCCAAAGCAAACGGAACCTCATTATTGGGGCACATCCGCAATACTCCTGACAACAGTTTTGGACTCATGGAAAGCCTTGGGTTGTCTCGACTTTCCAATCTACGGCAGCTTATCAGCGTGGGGAAGCGGGTTTTCTTCACGGCAGACGATGGGGTTCATGGTGAAGAACTTTGGGTCACGGATACCTCTCAAAACAGCACACAACTCGTCAAGGACATTTTCCCTGAACCATAAAGTAACACATTGACGAAGTACGTATAACAGAACCAAAAGTGTGCATAAATTGTGCATGCGCCGGCCAAGTTAAACCCATATAGGCCAATTAAAGCAGAATGTGAATCTTCGCAACCCCATTAAAATCAATATCAACCAAGCACAACCAATTTGGATCCACACATTGACTCGGTCTTGAAAACCGGCGCCTTCGGGCTTAAGCGTTCGAGTCGCTTACCCTCCGCCATCTATAAACTCTGACTAATCAAGAACTCGTAAAATCTGCCCTCCAGCCCTTGTTTTCTCCCCTTATTTTCTCTGTTGAATGATTGTGCATAATACGTCCCAAGGAGGACTCCCACTCCATGTGCAGAAAAGCCAGTCGTTCAATGCGCCTGCGGGTGGTCACTTACCAGGGATATGATAACTGTACAGGTGCGAGCCGCTGCCGAAGTAGATGCGGCCGTCGAGAATGTCGCCGCCGGGTCCTATGGGCACAGGCGATTCGGCCAGCATCGTGACCGCGTGCGTCGCGAGTTCCACACGGGCAATGCCCTTTTGAAACAACATGTAGAGTGTGCCTTCGGGGCCGGGTACGAACACGCGCGGTCCCTGCTGATAGCATGACGGCCCCAATTGGTCCGTTATGTTTCCCGTGTGGATCACCTTCCGCTGAGCGGGATCGAACACGAAAAACTGCCTTCTGTCCGCGATGCCGTACACCAATCCGTTGGGCGCGGCACACACGTCCGTGTATTCCTGAACACCGGGAAAGACGGCCTCGTGCCATTCGACCTGAACGGTCGTCATGTTCATGATGTAGAGTTCCGCTTGCTGCGTCTTTTTCTCGCCGCCGGTGCCGGGGCTGGTCGTAGTACCGCCGAGCAGCCGGTCGTTTGGCAGGGCCGCGAGACTCATTGTCGAGTGTTCCGGCACAATGTTCGTGTGCTCGACCAGCGTCCGCGTCCGTGTGTCCCGGTTCCAGAATAGAAGTCCTCCGCCCGTGTACCCATATCCGGGAGTCCCGGCCAGTACCAGCCTCTTGCCGTCAGGGTGCGCCAGCAGTTCGTGGGGGCGGTGAATGGGCGGGCTACACTCCGCAAGGAACAGCGGATTGCAGCCGGGTTTGTCTTTCTCGGTCGGCATCCATTCTTTAGAAGAATCCCATTCCAACAGGAATCCGCCGCCGTATCCGCCGATAAAGAAGTGATCGCCTTGCCGCGCCACAGTGTTCCATTGACCGTAACTCTCGCGGTTGATCCACGTGTCGGTCTTTGGATTGTAGCTGAAAAACCGCATGGGGAATGCGGTGCCGCCGCAGATCGTGCCATCCGGCGCGGCCGCCACGCCCATGATATGCGCACCTTCACTCGTGTAGTCGAAGTTCAGCTTCTTCGACTCTCCCGTCTTGGGATCTTCAACCACCAGGACGCGATCGACGAGTTCGCATGTTTGCAGGCGCTTACCGTCCGGGAAGTCACGGTGGAACAGGCTCTGGCTATCGGTAATGATGGGTTTCTTTTGGAGACTCCCGGGGTCCGAGGCCTTCTTGTCCTCGCCGTTGTAAAACTCATGCCAGCCGTCTTTCGCGCCACTGCCGGCGTGTCCGTATACGCGGCCATTCGTGTACCGGCAAACGTAGCCGCTTCCCTTGATGCGTTCCCCTTCGGGAATCATGGGCTTTGCTTCGCCGGACCGCGGGTCGAACGCGATGATCTGGCTGGCGGTGCTGCCGATCCCGAAATAGAGCCAGCCTTGGTCGTCGGCGGCCACATAGCGCTGATACTGATTCCAATTCTGCTTATAGACATGCCCGTAGTCCTTGAATGCGCGTGTTGCCGGATCGAAGGACACGACGCCGCTGGCCGGATACGTGACCGACCAAATGACGCCGTGGTCATCCTCGGTCATGCCCATGGCCATCTGCGGCGCGGTCTGCGCCGAGAACGTGAAGGCGCGCTTGACCGGGTCGAATTCCACAAAGGTACTGTTGAAATGGGTGTAGAACTTGTTCTTGCTCGAAAGAATGGATGCGTATGGGCAATCGCCGCCCGGCGAGAAAGGCATGGGTATCTGTTCGCTCTTACCGGTCGCGGCATCAATCATCAGCAAGGCATAGCCGCCGCGGCAATCGAACAACCACACGAGGACAACGTCGCGGCCTTCCCCATCAACCGTAGCCACGATGCCTCGGTGGTTACTGATGGGTGTGGCTACCCCGTGATGAAAATAGCCATTGCCCAGCGTCTCCGTCGCGGCGGGGGCGGCCGGCATCCAAAAGACCATCGCCGCCAAACCTGACAGAATCACCCGTTTCAACAGTGTGGTTCCCATGCTCCTGTTCCTCTCTCTTCAATCCGTACCGTGTAACAATTTACCGCCGCGTTGTCTCTAAACGCCATTATCCTGTATCCGCTGATGCAGGACACCGGCCAACTTCCCTGCTGACAAATGTCTACAACCTCGATCCAATTCTTTTACCATACCTTGTCAGATGGTATACAATATCGCTGAAAGGTGTTCTGTTTAATGTCTGGCAAGAACCAACCGAACTGCTATATTATTGGCGGCCCTAATGGGGCAGGCAAAACCACCTTTGCCATGCGGCATCTACCACGCATAACAGGATGTGACAATTTTGTAAACGCTGATATGATCGCTCAAGGGTTGTCCCCTTTGAATCCTGAAAAAGCCCAGTGGGCGGCGGGGCGCTTGTTTCTCAATGAAATCAGAAAACATATTACTGAGAAAAAAGATTTTGCGTTTGAAACAACACTGTCTGGGCGTGGATATGTGCAAGTGTTGAAAAAACTGAGAGCGGAATCATGGCGAATTGTGCTGTTTTTCCTTTGGATACCAAGCGCTGAATTCTCAAAAGAGCGCGTTCTGGAACGCGTGGAGCATGGTGGCCATAATATTCCTGATACAGCCATTGCCCGCCGGTATCCACGAACGATAAAGAATCTGTTCGAATTATATGCGCCGCTATGTGATGAATTGTTCTTTTACGACAACTCCGAGCCAGAACCGGAACTTATTTTTGAAGAAACACAAGATGGACGCCGTATCTTTAACGAAGAGCGATTCAAAGAACTCCAGAAAGCCAGCCAGAGATGAAAACAAAACCACATCCAATAGCAATTGATGCCGAACAGAGCCTCCGTGAAGCGGTTCGTGATGAGTTTGACCGCAAGGCAAAGCTGGGGCAGTATGTTGTGATTAACCGTGATGGGAAACCCTGTCGCATACCCGCCCTGGAGGCACTGAAAGAAGCCGAAGCAGGTCTGATTAAGCATGGCAGCAAGGTCTGAACCATTGCAGAGCCAGAGTCAAGAGCGAGAAAAACAGGCGATCCATAGGGTTTCCTTCAGAAGCGCCGGGCCAGCCCGAGGGCGCGAGAACACATGGTACTCCACAGTGGCTATTTTTTTGTACCCCAAAGAACGCCGATGCAGTCTCGCTCGACTTCGTTATTGGGTTCATGAAACGCTGAGATGCGGCAGTTTGTGTGCCACTTTTTTCCAAGAACATGTTCAATATGTGCAACATGTTGATCAGAGTTGAAACGAGCTAAGTGGTTGGCGTTGCGCTAATTACTTGCTATCAAAGGATTTACGGGGATCCGTCTTCTTTCTCTCATAACCCAAAGGTCGTAGGTTTGAATCCTACTCCCGCTATAGAACTACCAGATTTTTATTTTTCACAGAACCCAAAACTGTACCCTGCCCCGAAATAGTGCTAATGGGCTGAGACACGGTACGCCATCAGGAAGTCGCCGTGGCGGATGTAGAGACAGCCGCCGGAAATGACGGGATGGGCCCAGTGGGGACCTTCACCCTGGGTCACCTTGAATTGGCTGACAAGTTCGTAGGCCTTTGGGGTGGCGCGAACGAGTCCTAAGGTTCCATGATCGCCATAACAATAGAGCATGCCGTCGGCGTATGCGATGGAGCCTGATCCCACGCCTTTGTCTTCGTACATGACCTGCCCGCGCGTGAGTTCCAAACAGACCCATTTGCCCTTTGCGTTCGATCCGTAGACATACCCGTCCAGAAGCATCAGTCCGCCGTGAACCGTATTCAATACCGTATCGGTCCAGCGCGGCGTGATTGCCTTGCCATCGGGCGCAATCTCAAACATCTGGCCGCCTTTGCCGTGTCCGCTGGTGACGTACAGCAGGCCATCCTGGTACACAGGCGCCACGGAGTGGTTGGGATCTTCCGCGGTCGTATCAAAAGGCTGGCGCCAGAGGAGCGCGCCGGTATCGGCGTCGAGTCCTGCAATGTGCCGCATCGTGATGGTCACCACGATATGCATTCCCCCGCGTTCGATCAAAATGGGCGAGCAATAGGCGGACAGATCGGAGAAACCGGTGCTGGTCCAAAACGTCTGCCCCGTTTTCCTGTCCAGGGCGGCCAGCGCCGCGTCCTTCCCGCCGGGCGTGCAGATCACTGTGGAACCGTAAATGAGGGGCGCCTCGGCAAAACCGCACATCGGGGCGCCGCCTGCAAACTCCTTTGGAAGGTCGCGCGTCCACACCACCGCGCCGGTTTTTACATCGAGGCAGAGCAAACGTCCCACACCACTCAGTTCGTAGAGACGGTCTCCGTCTACGGTGGGCGTGCTCCGGGCGCCCGGATGCATCTTATCCCACTCGGGACCGTATTTTGTCTGCCACGTGATCTTTCCGGACGCATCGATGGCCGAAAGCATTCCTTCATTGGCATCGCCGATCATTCCGGTCGTAAACACGGTCCCGCCGGCTACGGAAACGGAAGAATAGCCTTTCCCCAGCCCTTCGACCACCCACACCGGTTTGAGGCCTTCGGCGGGCCATGCCTTCAACAGTCCCTTTTCCGGGGATTTCCCGTCCCGGTTCAGGCCGCGAAACTGGGGCCAGTCTTCGCCTGCGGCAACGGAAATCACACAGACCATGAGAACGGTTGCTATGAGAAGTCTGGGAGCGTGCATCCTTACCTTTCTTCGTTAACGCTACGTGCGTACAATACCGCGAACCGCACCCTCCCCTCAAAGAATACTAAAAAAAGGCTGTGTGATTGGATGGGATCGCCAGAACTCCATTTTGCGTTACAGGATAGAGAAACACAACGCAAGAGTTTGCAGAATCCCGGCGTATCCCCTATGAGCCATCGCGCCAAGAGATATGAAACGTCTCGAGTTTCTTGGCCAGTTCCCTCTGCTTTCAGGCACTTCCGAAGTCCTGCAATTGACGGATCTGTATCTTCGGAAGCGTATCGTGCCGGACAAGATGCCTGACGATGCGGTCCATTTGGCGTTCGCGAGTGCCTACCGGATAAAATTCCTATGCACATGGAACTTCAAACATCTGGCAAACGCTTTTGTGCTCCATCGCTTACGAGAATTGAATGAGAAACATGGGTTGTTCACGCCCCAGGTATGCACGCCTGAGGAACTGTTGGGAGAATAGAAAATGCACGGCGATCCGATTCTGCGCGAGGTCCACCGCATGAAAGACGAGTCCGCGCGAGAGATGGACTACGACATTCACAAGATATTTCAGCGCATGCGAGAGAACGAGAAGAAACACCCAGGGCGCATGGCGGCGATCACGCTTCAGCCCGTTCCGCGGGCCAAGCCCCGGATGGCCCCCCGGAAAGCCGCAAAATGAGAACCGTTCAGCGATGCGCCGTCCTCACCCAAATGATCGGCAGCGCCACAGTCAACTGCAAGACATCATTGATGATAGACCGCTTATTGCCCACAACGCGACGGCGCTCTCTTCGCGGCGGGATTTGCTTGATGCGTAAATCAGGCCTACAATGACACGCACTGTTTCAAAATGAGGATATGCCATGTCTGAGACAACGCATCAACACAAAACGGCCTCTGCAACGCTCACCGAGGGCGGCCACCGCCGGGGCAGCGAGGTTCGATTGCGAATCTGGCCCGCGGTGGTTATCGTGCTGGTATACGCCGCGGTCGCCTATGGATTCTCGCTTCTCGCCTCGACCGCAATGCAAAGCATTATTGGCATGGCCGGTGTTCCGCTGATTGCGCTGGTGTTACTGACGGCGTGGTGGCTTGCGGCAAGCCGCGCGCCGGCACGGGACCGGTTTTGGGGGCTTGGGTTGTTCATCGCCGCGCTCGGGGCCACGGTGCTCACCCAAAAGGCCAATGGACCAATATTGCTCGTATATGCCATGCCGGCCATGATGACCGGGATCGTGGCGGTTCTGGCAGTGACCTTTTGGCTTCGGTGGCCGGTGCGGCGATGGATAGTGCTTCTTTATATGGTGGTGTGTACAGGGGTTTTCATCGCGATGCGCGTGGATACCGTCGGGGGCGATCTGGCGCCCTACGTCTCCTGGCGCTGGAACGCCAACGCGGAGGAGTCATCAAACGCCCTCGCGGTATCGGATGTGCACGGCACGGCCGTGCTGCCGCCGCAACCGGGGCCTGGCGATTGGCCGGGGTTTCGCGGCGCGGCCCGCGACAGCCGCGTTCTTGGAACAACCTTTTCAACGGATTGGAGTGCGCCGCCGAAGGAACTCTGGCGGAAACGGATAGGTGAAGGCTGGTCTTCCTTCGCCGTATTGGGCGAATACATTTTTACGCAGGAACAGCGCGGTGACAAAGAGTTGGTAACGTGTTCTCTGGCCGGGACCGGCGAGGATGTCTGGGTGAACAGCGTTGATGCCAGCCGTGACGACACTATGGGCGCAGGGCCCCGCGCCACCCCAACGTTTGACCAGGGGAAACTGTTCACGCAAGGGGCGACGGGAATTATTCAGTGTTTGGATGCCGCGACCGGAACCACGGTCTGGAAACGGGACTTGACCCAGGATACGGAGTCCAAGGTGCCCACTTGGGGATTTTCAAGCTCCCCCTTGGTGACCGGTGATCTCGTTATCACCTTCTCCGGAGAAGGCAATGGGAAAAGCGCGATTGCCTACCGCCGCGCCTCCGGCGAGGTGGCCTGGCGCGCCGGACACGGCTCCCCGGTGTACAGTTCCCCGCATTTTGCCGTGCTCGCCGATGTTCCCCAGATTTTGATGACGAGTGATTTTGGCATTGAATCCTTTGTGCCGGAAACCGGTGTTTCCCTCTGGGAACATCCGTGGAAAATCAAAACCACCCCGCGTTGTGTTCAGCCGTTGCTGGTATCGAGCGGCTTGGTTATGGTGGGCACGACCTTCTCCCTCGGGTCGCGGCTGCTGCAGATCCAAAAGGAAGATTCTTCCTGGGACATCAAGGAGGCGTGGACCACCAAGAGTTTCAGGCCCTACTTCAACGATAGCGTGTTGCACAAAGGGTATTGCTACGGGTTTGACGGAGACCGGTTGGCCTGTATCGACATTAAAACAGGCGAACGCCGATGGAACGGGAACCGCTACGGCGGACAGCTATTGCTTCTGGTCGATATGGATGTGCTCCTGGTGTTGAGTGAAGCGGGCGAGGCCGTTCTAATCCAGGCGGTTCCGGACCGCTTCAATGAGGTGGCCCGGTTCAAGGCCATCACCGGCAAGACGTGGAATCATCCCGTGGTGGCGCACGGGAAATTATTCGTCAGGAATGCCGAAGAAGCCGCATGTTTTGAATTATCCCCAAGCGCTACTTCGCCTTGATGTCATAGGCGATGAGGGCGTCGCCATGGCGCAGATAGAGGCGTCCGTTTGCAATCGTGGGATGCGCCCAGTGTTGCCCCGTGCCTTCGGTCAACACAAACTTGCCCGTTCGCTCAAACCCGGCCGGCACGGCCTTGACGAGACTGACGATGCCTGATTTCGGGCCTTCATGGACATAGAGCATGCCGTCGGCATAGACGGTCATCCCCTCGCGCACCTCTTTCGTGCTCCACATGAGTTTTCCCGTGGCCATTTCGAGGCAGACCAGTTTCCCGCCGGCTTTATTGCCTGTTCCATACAGGTACCCATCCACCAGCACGACGCCGTAGTGAATGCAGTCCAGATTGGTGTCGGTCCATTTGGTGGTTATGGAAGAACCGTCGGCGGAGAGTTCGAGCGCGCATCCCCCCACGCCGTCGCCGCCGGTGTAATACAGCAAGCCATCCTCGTACAGCGGGGTCACCGCGTGAATATTCCACGGCGTTTTATGTTCTTGCGACCAGAGCAACTGACCGGTTTCCGCGTCCGCACCAACCACATAACTGCCTGTTAATGATGTGAGGATGCGCCGTCCCTTATGCGTGATAATCACAGGCGAACAGTAGGCGGTTCGGTCCGATAGCCCTTTGGTGGTCCAAAGGATTTTCCCGGTCATTTTGTCCAACGCGGCAAACACCGCATCATCGCCGCCGGGTGTGCAAATGACTCGGTTGCCATCCACCAGGACGGACTCGGCGAGATCCCACATGGCGTTCTTTGCATTGAACTGTTCCAGGATGTTCACTTCCCATTTCTTCTCGCCGTTGGTCAGATCGATGCAATAAAGCACTCCAAGCCCGGAAACGAGATAGGCGCGGTCTTCATCGAGGGTGGGTGTGGAGCGCGTTCCGGGCGCTTCTTTATTGAGTGTTTCTTTCCCAAAGAGAATCCTCCGCTGAAGTTCACCGTGGTCATTCAACTCAAAAAGATACCCGTCATCGGTGTTCAGCATCCCCGTCACGTAGATTTTTCCCTGGACCACGGAGGCCGATGAGAAGCCCTTGCCGATCCCGTTTACGGCCCATGCCACGGAAGGACCCTTTTCCGGCCACGCTTTCAGAAGGCCCTGCTCGACAAAACGTCCATCCCGGTTGGGTCCGCGGAATTGCGGGGCGTCTCCGGCACAGGCCGCGCCGGAAAGGAATGCAAGAGCTACTATTGCGGCGGTCATCCATGTAGTTTTCATTTCGGCGCCTTTCGTGTACAGTCTCGCCAAGACGTAAAGCGGCTTATTGTAAATGGGAGATTCGCTGTTCTTCAAAAGACAACAAAACGCGGAGAACTCCTGGTTTTCCCCGATGCGCTGGAAACGGGTGACGGTTCAGAGGCAAAGGTGATTTCCCGAGACAGGGCCCGCCCCGCTTGTCGCTGTCGCGGTTTCTCAGGTAATATCCCTATAATGGCTATTATGTAATGGAGTGCCCAATGATTCTGTTTTGCGCATGCGCCTATAGCGACGTTATTCCGGCCGCAACCAAGGCGGAGGCCCTGGCGGCTGCCGGCGCCGGCGGCGTGCGGATCGTCCCCGATCTCTGCGGATGCGCCGCGCGGCGCGACCCTATTCTCTCCGAAAGTGCCGCCGCGGACGATCTCACCATTGTGGCCTGCCATCCACGCGCGGTGCGCGCCCTTTTTGCATGGGCCGGCACACCGTTGGACGCAACCCGGGTGCGTTTTATCAACCTCCGCGAAAAGCCCGCCGAAAGCACCGAATTGCGTCCACCGGTGGAAGTCTCCCCCACCGCGTTGCCGGTGGTGGATCGGACGGCGGAGTGGATTCCCTGGTTCCCCGTGATCGATACCGCACGCTGCACCGGTTGCCGGCAGTGCCTGGAATTCTGTCTTTTTGGGGTCTATGAAACGGATGAACACGGCGCCGTGATGGTCACCCATCCCGAGGGATGCAAAACGAACTGCCCGGCGTGCGCCCGGCTTTGCCCGAACGCCGCCATCATCTTTCCCAAGTACACCGGCCCGCCCATCAACGGGGAGGAGATTACCGACGAGGCCGCCGTCCGGGCCGCGTCCCGTGAACTCGCCGAAGGCGATCTGCGGGCCGCACTCGAAGAACGCCGCCGGAAACGGCGCGCCCTCCTCAAGCCCGAGTATCGTCCGGGCCCGGCGCCCGGGGAGGACTCATGAATCCCCGCATCGCCTGGCGAATTCTTGGTGAAGTCGAGCCGCGCCTCCTGTGGAATCTCGCGTATCGGTGCGGGTGGGGTGCGATGCGTTCCATCAACCGGTTCAACCGCGGCCTGAAACAGGGCGATTGTTTCCCCGCTTTTCTATTCCTTTCCATTACCAACCGCTGTAACTTATCCTGCAAAGGATGCTGGGTAACCCAGTCCGTTCCGCCCTGCGAACTGTCGTTGCCCGTCCTGAACAACGTGATCACCCAGTCGAAGGCGGAAGGTATCCCGTTTTTCGGCATTCTCGGCGGCGAACCACTCCTCCATGAAGGAGTGTTCGATCTTTTTGATGCCCACCGGGACGCCTATTTCGTCCTGTTCACGAATGGCACCCTGCTCGACGCAAAGGCTGCCGGCAGGCTCCGCTGGAGTGGTAATGTAACTCCTCTCATCAGCATTGAAGGAACCAAGGAAGAGAGCGACGCCCGGCGCGGCGGCATCGGCGTTTACGCGTCGGCCCTCGATGCCCTCCGCCACTGCCATGAAAACCGCCTGTTCACCGGTGTCGCCACGAGCATCACCCGATACAGCCTCGACGATCTCGCCTCCGATCAGTTCCTGGACGAGATGGCCCGCCGCGGTGCTCACTACCTTTGGTATTACATCTACCGCCCGGCCGGGCCCAACCCTTCGCCGGAACGCGCCCTCAGCGCCGATCAAATCCTTCAGTTGCGGCGGTTCATCGTGGACGCCCGCACACGCGCCCCCCTCATCCTTGTGGATGCCTACTGGGATCATGAGGGCCGCGCGCTTTGTCCGGCCGCAACGGGCATTGCCCTCCACATCGCGCCGAACGGCGCCATCGAACCCTGCCCCGTGCTGCAATTTGCAGGCGAGAACATTGGCGAGGGCAACGGCCTGGCCGAAACCCTCCGGCACTCCGCACTGCTGCGCACATTTCGGGACGAGGTGTCCCCGCGCACCCGCGGATGCATCATCATGGAAGACCCCCGATGGCTGGCTGAATTTGTCCGCGCACAGATGAAAGCCTGCGGGGCGGTTGACAGCACGGGACGCAATACGTTGCTCGACGAACTTGCCGCCGCCGCGCCGTGCCCCTGTCATCATATCCCCGGGGCGGAGATTCCGGAGAAAAGCTGGATATACCGATTTGCCAAGAAACACTGGTTCTTTGGATTTGGCGCCTATGGCTGACCCTTCTCTACATCCACAGCCGCGCAACATCGAAAAAGTGGTCCCCCTCTGGCGGCGCGAACGCGAGGCGTGCCTTGATGCCGTCCGGCGTTATGCCCGGCAACACGACCTCGTCCCGCCGCTCTCGCTCGATGAACTCGATGACCATGTCACCCGCATTCTCCAGGCCGAAGACTTCCCTCCCGAATGGCGCGGATTCCTGATGGTCTTGTTCAACAACGAAATCTGGCGCGGCATCTTCGCCGCCGTCCCCTATGAACGCAGGCTCTTGTTGCTGCCGCAATGCCTGCGCTCCGCCGCCGATTGCCCTGCCGAACGCGATGATATGGGACTTTTGTGCCAAGGGTGCGGCCGATGCCCGATCTCCGGGCTCCAGTCTCTTGCTGAAGAACTTGGCTACCTGGTTTTGGTGGCCGAAGGCGCAACCCTCGTTGTCCGGCTCCTTGACCAAGGCGTTACGGACGCCGTTATCGGGGTCAGTTGCCTGTCCGCTCTCGAGCGATCCTTCCCGAAGACGGTCGCCAACGCGATCCCCTCCCTGGCCGTTCCCCTCTATGTGGATGGATGTGCGAACACCAAGGCCGATATCGACTGGGTATACGAGATGATTACCCTCAACACGGCAACGGGTTGGCGGCGCGTTTTTGATACCGAGACATTGCGCGCGCAGGTTCGCGAATGGTTCACGCCCGAAGCGCTCGCCGAAATGTTGGGCAAGCCGGATACGCACGCCGAGCAGGTTGCCTTGGATTGGCTCGCAAATACCGGGAAACGTTGGCGGCCCCTCCTGGTGGCCGTCGCCTATAAATCCCTCGTGGAAGACGCGGACAACACGCTGGCCTCTGTGCGCCCCCTGGGCGTGGCCGTCGAATGTTTCCATAAAGCCTCGCTCATCCACGACGACATCGAAGACAACGACGCCCGCCGTGACGGCCAGCCCACCCTTCACGCACAGGAAGGCATTCCCGTGGCTGTCAACGCCGGCGATCTGCTCATTGGCGAAGGGTACCGGCTCATCGCCCAGAGCGGATTCCCGCCCGAAGTCCGCGCCCGGCTGACCCTGATTGCCGCGGATGCCCATCGTACCCTCTGCATCGGCCAGGGCGAGGAACTCGATGCCGCGCGGCGCGATATTCCCCCGGCGCCGGCCCAAATGCTCGATATCTTCCGAAAAAAAACCTCGCCTGCGTTTGCCGCCGCCCTCAACATCGGCGCGGTTGCCGCAGGCGCCGATGCCAGCGTGTGCGCCGCACTCGATGCCTTCAGCGACGCCCTCGGCATCGCCTATCAAATCCGCGACGACCTCGCCGATCACAGCGCGCCCCATGCCGAAGCGCCCCGGCCCAGGCTGTCCCTGCTTTCCTCACTCGCCTGGGAAGCCGGTGTCACTGCGCGCGAGGACCATTCCATCTTCCAGAAAGCGGAACTCCTCCTCGAACACTACCGGAATGAGGCCATCCGCACCCTCTCGGCATTACACAACGCGGAACTCAAGAGCCTCCTGCGCCGCCTGGTTGAGCGTCTGTTAGAGCCGTTATGATCGCTGTGCGTTCCATGCGGGATGTTGCGGCCGGCGCGGCCACGTGCCTGACCGGCCCCGGGCGCGACGCCATCGTTGCGTTCACATCCGCCCGGCGCAGTTCCTGCGGCGGATACATGGGCAAGTCTAATACTCCTGACCTCTATTACACGTTGTTCGCCGCTGGAACGCTTGACGCCCTGGCGCAACGGCATTCCCTGCTGAGGTTGCCACGTTACCTGGCACAATTCGGTGATGGCCGCGCGCTCGATTTTGTCCATGCCGCCTGTCTCGCCCGGTTGCTGGGCGCCGTTGGCCGGCGTGCCAGGCAACGCGCGGTGCTGCCCCGCCTCGAAACGTTCCGCTCGCAAGACGGCGGATATCACCACGCCACGGTCAACGCGCCCACGGGTTCCGCGTATGCCGCCTATCTCGCCCTCGACACCTATGCCGATGCCCGCGTGGCTCCGCCGCAGCCCGGGCATATCCGTTCCGCCCTTGACATACTGCGCACCCCGGACCACGCCTGGGCAAACGAACCCGGAAGCCAACACGGCCAAACCAACGCTACCGCGGCCGCCTGTCTCGCCTGTATTCATCTCGGCCAGACTCCTGAACCCGGCGCGGCCCAATTTCTCCTTGCCCAACGCGATCCCGTGACCGGCGGCTTCCACGCCTATCCCGGAGCGCCAATGCCGGACCTGCTGTCCACGGCATCCGCCTTGTACGCCCTCAATGCCATGAATGTCCCGCTTCAGGCCATTGCACCGCAAACCCGTGCTTTTATCGAAACTCTGTGGACGGATGAGGGCGGATTTTGCGGCGGATTCACGGACTCCGTGCCTGATTGCGAATATACGTTCTATGCGTTGCTTGCATTAGGAGCCCTGATGTGACAATAGACATCGAGAACTTGATCGCCACCCGCAATGCGGTCCGGGTACGCCTCTTCGCCGCATTTCAGCCGGACGGCGCTTGTACGGGGCATTTGTCGGATTCGGCGCTCGCCGTTGCCCTCGCCGCGCTTGCGCTGGACCGCGCGGGAAAACAGGAACCCGCGCAACGCGGCCGCGCATGGCTCATTGCCCATCAGAACGCCGACGGCGGATGGGGCGACACCCCCGATAGTCCCAGCAACCTCGCAACGTCGCTCCTCACCCTATGTACCCTCAATGCCGCCAACGAGGTCGATACCCCAGCCGGGCAGCGGGTGCGCGCATGGCTTGGCGCAAGGACCGGCGGGTTTGCCCCAAAACAGATTGCCGCCGCCGTCTCCGAATTCTATGGCGCCGACCGGACGTTTTCTGCCCCCATTCTTTCTGTATGCGCCCATTGCGGGCTCCTAGGCCCGGAACCCGAAGCCTGGCAATGGGTGATGCCCCTCCCCTTCGAGGCCGCCCGGCTTCCTCATCGATTCTACAAATGGCTTCGTCTTCCCGTAGTCAGTTACGCCATGCCCGCGCTTATTGCCATCGGGCTGGCCCGGCACCGCAAGCGCCCGGTGGCCCTCGCGCCCCTGCGCTGGTTGCGCGAACGCAGCGCGGGCCCCGTTTTGCGCGCGCTCCAACGCATGCAGCCTGAGTCCGGCGGATTCCTGGAGGCGATTCCCCTGACCGCTTTTGTCGCAATCAACATGATGGCCGCAGGCGAAACGGATTGCCCCGTGCTTGCCGCATGCCTCGATTTTCTCGAACGCGGCCAACGGCCCGGCGGCGGTTGGCCCATCGACACGGATTTGCGCTCATGGACCACCAGCCTCGCCATCCGGGCGCTTACCGAAGATGCGTCCGCTGACTGCCCGGACGGCTGGCGCCAAAAGTCCACGGATTATCTCCTTAGTGTTCAGCAACGCGGCCGGCATCCCTTCACCCAGGCCGACCCCGGCGGATGGGGATGGACCTCCCTGTCCGGCGCTGTGCCTGATGCGGATGATACTGCGGGCGCCCTGCTCGCGCTGCACCGCCTCGACGATTCTCCCGCCGTCCGCGAAGCGGCACACGCGGGGCTCCAATGGTTGCTTGATCTCCAGAACCGCGATGGCGGCATCCCCACCTTCTGCCGTGGATGGTCCAATCTCCCCTTCGACCGCAGTTGCCCCGATATTACCGCACACGCCCTGGCCGCATTCGCCGCTTGGACGCCCCGGCTCCCTCAACTCGCGTCCCGGCTTGATCGTGCCACCCAGCGCGCCCTCGCCTATCTCGCCAAAGCGCAGAAGCCCGATGGTTCATGGGTTCCCCTCTGGTTCGGCAACCAGGCCGCGCCAAAACAGGAGAATCCCGTTTTTGGAACCGCGCGCGTCCTCGAAGGTCTTGAACAGGCCTCCGTGCCGCGGACCGCGCCCCTTGTCGATTCCGGTATTCGGTGGCTCATTCGGGCGCAGAACGGCGACGGCGGATGGGGCGGCGCGCCCGGCGTCCCCTCGTCCCTCGAAGAGACGGCGCTCGCCTTGGCCGCACTCGCGCCCCATATTGACGCGCCTGCCCGTGATCGCGCCCTCCGGTTCCTTGTTGAACGCACGCAGTGCGGCGCATGCTGCCCGCCAACGCCCATCGGCCTGTATTTCTCAAGCCTCTGGTACAGCGAGAACCTTTACCCCAGCCTCTTCATCGCCCGCGCTCTCGCCCGCGTCGCAGCTTCGGCACAAAATCAATCAAACCTGTAACAGGCTTATTTCTTTCCAATGCAATAAAGGGCCGCCGGCATTCTGAGAAACAGGCGGTTTCCTGAAACCGCAAAAGAGGACAGGGCCTTGCCACCGTTCACCGGCAGGGTGTTGGTGGCGATCACGTGGTAGGACGGACCTGCCGCAATTACGGTGGTCACGCCTGCTTCGTTGGTAAAATACACTTTGCCGTCCGCGAGGAGCGGCGAAGCGCTTACGATGCCCGGCGCGGTGTGTTCGGGACCCCAGATCACCTCGCCGGTTTTAGCGTTGAGGCACGAAATCACGCCTTGATCATTGAGCATGTAAAAATAGGTCCCGTCGCACGCGGGCGTGGGCACATCAGGAGCATACGCCTTGTTCCACGTCCAGGCAAGATGGGTGGCGGTGCAGTCGCCCGTTCCACCGGCGCGATACGCGACCACGGGTTTCTTGCATGCAACGGCATAAATCATGTTGTCAACGGCCACCGGAGAAACGATGAAGCGGTTCCGGTCAAACTTCTTCGGATTCAGCCCCCCGCCCCGCCAGAGTTCCTTGCCGGTTTCCGGGTCATGCCCGGTGAGGTAATCGCCGCCGGAGATGATGATTTGGTCTTTGTCCTCATAGTGCAGCACGGTGGGCGTGGTGTAGGCGTCAGGCGACTCCAACACAGCATCCGTCAGACGTTCAACCCGCCACAGCACGTTTCCCGTCAGCTTGTCATACGCCATAACATAGGAAGGGTCCTTGGTGGTATATCCCTGGATCACTTCTATTATGAGTTTATCCTTGTACAACAAAGGGGAAGATGCATAGCCGAAATTTATCCCAAAGGTTCCATACTCCTTCTGGAGATTTTTCGTCCACACCGCTTCGCCGTCCATCGTCAACGCGGTCACGGTGCCATTGCCGGTGACGGCCCACACGTGCGTGCCGTCCGTGACGGGCGATGGAGATGAATGGTTCCCTTTCAAATTGACCTTGTTGCCCGTATCGAGTTCGCGTTCCCAGAGAAGTTTCCCCTCCGGTTTGGATATGCAGAGCAGCAGAATGCCGGGACCCCCCGCTTCCGTTTCCTTGGGATCAGCGGAGGAATTGGGGTCCACTTTTGACGGAGAGGTTAGAAAAATACGGTCTCCCCAGATAATGGGGGTGCTGCCGCTCCACGAGGGCAGTTCCGTCTTCCAGACGATATTTTCCGTTTCACTCCAGGTTTCCGGCAGCCCTGTGGCGTTCGCAACCCCGTTTAATGAAGGCCCGCGCCATTGCGGCCAATTCTCCTCCGCATCCGCATAAATGCCGGACAGCAGCAGACACACTCCCACGAAACCATACAACCATCGTACCGCCATTTCACAAACTCCAAAATTCCATTAGTCCGTATATCTCAGCACATTCATCTCTGTCATTGCGAACGTAGCGAAGCAATCTCGAATCCACACCACGTTGACAATCTGGCGAGATTGCTTCGCTACGCTCGCAATGACAGCGCTATTCACTGTGTTATGCATATCCATGGTGGTCCACATACCGCAGGCAACTTTCGTTTCGCCTTCTTTAACAAACGCAAGGATGCAGCCTGTGAAAAATCCAGGTTAGGAGGCCACCCCGGTACAGGCCGCGCCATTCGTTATTCTTCTCGCAGATAGAGTATAGGATTCTTCGGGAGGCCCGCAAGCACCATCACGGAAATGCTGATGAGGTTGGCGGCCATTATCAGCGCAAAAAGAACGGCCTGAAGCATGAGTGAAACAGTGGTCTGAGAAAGAAAAACCAGGGGCAGGATCGCTGCCGCCGCCGCCGCCGTGCCCAGCAGCATTCCGGCAAGGACCAACACGCCGTGTTCCGCAAGCAGTATCTTCAATAATGTGTTTCGGTCATACCCCACGGCATGGAAGAGCGCAATTTCACTGCGCCGCTCAAACAGATTGCGCAGGACGGCGATCCCGGTTCCGCCCGCGCCGAGGATGAGCCCGAAGCCGCCCAGCACAAGAAACATCGAGAGGTAGGTTCCTTCCACGGCATAGAATTCACGCAGACGATCTGCCGCGGGAACCGCCTGCATTCCGAATTTTTCGAACGCCTTGTTCAAGCGTTCCGCCGTTTCCGGCGCCTTGCCCTCCGGTGTGTCGATTAGAAACGTGCGGAATCCCGCTTCGGAAGGAAAGAGGCGCGTGAAGGCCTCTTCCGAAATCAGGAGGGAGCCCTGAAAAACCGACACGCGCATGGGAAGTTGCCCTGCCAGTTTCAGTTTGAACTCCTTGCCGGATTCATCACGATAGGACAACACATCGCCATTCTCTTTTCCGGTCTTTTTCTTTAAACCCCAGATCGCCGTATCGCTGTCGCCAACCAACGCGGGAACAGTCCCATCCGGGCAAGGTTGTTCCAACAGTTTCCATAGCGCGTCCTTCCCATGCTTTGGGACAAACGCCCCCAAGCGTGAAAGCCGCCGAGGGTCCACTCCGTATATCCGGGGCGTCTGCGCACGATTCAAGTTCAGGCAACCGGCGTCATCCCCGTCGCGAACCCTCAGCGGCACCGCATCGGCGTTGAGGGTCTTGTTGAGTTCCCCGGGGGTTCCCATCATTGGCACCGTGGTCTCCGCGAAGAGTCCGAATCCTCCCGCGCCCGAACTGCGCGCGCCCGCGTGAAGTGCCACGTTTTCCTGCATGGAGGATACCGAAAACACGAGAAAACATCCGCACGCGGTCAATCCCGCGACACTCAGGCTGCGGCCACGGCGGCGCGCGAGATTCGACAAAACCATCTTCCACAGTTTCGGACGCCGGAACGCCGGACGGCGGGCCAGATATCCCAGGAGCCAGCCGTAATAACCGAGCGCCGCCAGCAACAGAAATGTTCCTGCGGCAAAGAAGGGCTCGATCAGTGTCTCCGGCTTTGTTATCAGAACATAGCCAACGGTTGCCATCGCCAGGAGCAAGACCAGGGTGGATAGCAGGAAAAGCCCAATATGCTTGCGCCGCACCGGATCATTGGCTGCCGAGGCAAAATCCATGGTCAGGAGTTGGCGGGGCGAAAAGCATGTGCCGCGCCATAGTCCGCCCAGCACGACAAGAAACACGCACAGCGTGGCGGTGAAGATTCCTCCAAGGATGGTGGATGGTTCCGCGTGAAAAATAAGCGTGGTCTCCGCGACGGCAGCAGACCAATAGCCGGTGACCGCCGCCAGCAGAAGCCGCGCATAGGCCATTCCCGCCAAAGCCCCCAACAGCGCTCCCGATACGGCGGTTGGACACGCCTCCAGAAAGAAAAGCGCGCGAACGCGGTTACGCGAGTATCCGAGCGCAAGCAGAATGCCCATTTCCGGAGCGCGTTGCTGGAGACCAAAGACGTAGAGAAGTCCAAGCAGAACCAGCGCGGCAACGATTAGGAAAAAGCTCATCCCTACAAATAATCCGCCGAAATCGATGGCCTGATTGACAGCGTCCAGGGCCATCTGCCCCACGGGGAGAAATTGCAGGCCTTCTTTTTCCGGAACAATCTCCTTGCGAAGCTGTTCGCGTATTGCCGCTTCGCCCTGGCCCGATGTGGGGAATCGCACCGCCGTTACCGCGCCGAAGCGATTGGCCCACATGGCCTGACCGGCCTGGAGCGTGGTCAGCAGCTTGGGAGTCTGGCGGTACTGCTTCCAATACGCTTCGTTGGCCGGATCCGCAAGACGCGCTTCGTCCATGGGCATGCCGATGCGCCAATCCTTACAACTTTCCACCTGGCTCAGACCGGGAAAAAGCGGGGCAAGTTCCCGTTCCACGCCCAGCGCCTCCATGGGAAGCACACGCTGAACGTTGAATTTCCGTTGTTGCTCCACAAAGGTATTGTCAGGAAGCAATTGAAAGTACGTCATGTCCAGTGAGTCGCCCGGCGCGGCCTGAAGTTGATCGGCCAGCCACTGGTTAATGATGACCTCATCATCCTTCAGATTGCCGGGAACAGGCCCCGCCTCCACAAACGAATACGGCGTCATCCGCCCGCCTGTTGAAATTGAATTTACGAGATAGGTCAATGTGGGGAGCGCCCCGGGGATTGTGCGGGCCGCACGCAGGGTCTCCTCATCGAGGAAAACACGTGAGGACTCAAGTTGAACAAGGCCCGAAGGATGTGTCCGCAAACGCAGCCCGATATGTTCCAAATCCCACGACTGTGCCAACGCACCTTGTAGGTCATCCAGGGACATGGCACCCCCGGCAACCAGCAGATTGGCGAGTCCCGCCTGTTCTGTCTGCTCCTGCAACCACGTGCGATTGACAAAAACATTGAAAGGCGTGGTCTGATTTGCCGCAAGACTAAACCGGCCCAACTGTGCATCGGAAAGCACCGCCTTTACCGTGACCAGGCTGCTTACGGTGAGTTCCTTCTCGCGCGAGGCAAGCGGGGCGTCCAGCGGCATGGTTCCCGGCTTAATCATTCGGATCAGCAGATCATCCCCGGATTTAATACCCAGTGCGGAGGCGGTCTTTTCATTGAGGACGGCTTCCTGGGGTCCCAGATCGGTGCTGAACGGGGCGTGCTCCGCAAAAGCCCAAAAATCCGCCGCCACACCAATCACGTGAACCTGGTTGAGTTGGTTTCCCCGGGGTGTGCGATCCGGAGGAAGCGAGGCCATGCCGTTTAACAACAGGAGCGCCGAGGCGCTGATGCGCGGGTCGTTTTCCTGCAAACGTTGCGCCAGCGTTTGTCCGAAGAAGCGGTTTCTCCACTCCATGGCGTACTGAATATGCCCCAAACGCGCGGTGGCGATGGCGCGCAGGGAGTACTCGACGGAATCCCCCATCAGCAGCGCGCCGGTCAGTATCCCGCACGCGAGCACCGTGCCCAGGAGCAGCCCCGCGTGCATGCGCCGGTGATACGTCAGGCTGCGTGTAATCAGGCGAACAAACGACATGGTTCTATGCCTTCGGCTCAAGATTGCCGCCATGGAATTCGAGAATTCTGTCCATGCGCCCCGCAACGGACGGCGAATGGGTGACCACCACCAGGGCCATCCCTTCTTCCCGATTCAGATGGAGCAGCATGTTCACAAGCGCGTCCGAGCCTTCCTCATTAAGCGAACCCGTGGGTTCATCGGCCAATAACAGGCTGGGGCGGTTGATCAGCGCGCGCGCCACCGCCACCCGCTGGCGCTCGCCACCGGAAAGTTGTCCGGGGCGATAATGCAATCGATCCTTAAGCCCGACGCGTTCCAGAAGATGTTCGGCCCGCGGATAAAGGTCCTTCGCTTCATGAGCCAGCAACGCGGGCACAAGCACGTTTTCAAGGGCCGTGCATTGCGGCAATAAATGGTGCAGTTGGAATACAAACCCGATTTCCCGGTTGCGCACGCCGGCGAGTTCGGCGGGAGAAAGCTTCGCCATATCCTGTCCGTTGAACAGGAGTTGACCGGAGCTTGGCGTGTCCAGGGCCCCCATAAGATTGAGGAGGGTGCTCTTGCCGCAACCGGAAGGGCCTATAAGTGCAAGGCATTCGCCGGAATTGATCTCCAGGGAAATTTCACGAAGAACATTCACCGGCGCGGGCGTCCCAGGATAGTCTTTTGAAACGCCTTTTAACACAACGACCGGGCTTTTACCGTTCATGGATGTGCGGCTCCTTCCTGTTCCGGGGCCGGGCCAAAGGCGGCCACGGTTCCATCTTCGCTTCCCACCAGGATCAATCCCTGCGTGACGGCAGGGGCGGTAATCTCATCGCTCACTTTAACCGACCCTAGCTTGGTTCCGTCTGTCAGTTTCAACAGAAGGAGTTCGCCGTCCGCGCCCACAACAACCTTGTCTCCCACAATCACCGGGGACGTTGGATATCCTTTCGTATCGTAGCGCCAGCGGAGCTTTCCGGTCTCACGATCAAGCGCGCGCACGTTTCCGTCGTTGTACGATACGACGGCTATTTCCTTTGTGATGGCGGGCGTTGAAAACGCTTCGGTATCACCGTCGGTATTGGCCCACAAAATGTGGCCGGTTTGCAGGCCGGCCTGCAGCACCTTTCCGCTGCGGCTTCCCGAAATAATCCGGTTACCGTCCAAGGCCACGCCCCCGGCCACCTGCGAGTCCTGACCAACCTCGATGGTCCTTAACAGCTTTCCTGTATCGGGAGAAAACACATGCAACGCCGAAGCGCAACTGCCAAATACCACTGCGTCCGCCGAAACCGCCGGAGACCCATCGCATCGTTCAATGGCCTCGGACTTCCAAAGGATTTTTCCGGACGCCGCGTCCAGACAGTGAAGTTCGCCGCTGGCGCGGCTGAGCACATAAACACGTCCGCGCAGATAGTTCGGCGAACCATACACCGGCCCTTCAATCTGTGTTTGCCATTTGTCTTTGCCAGTCGCGGCCTCGAAAGCATACAGCACGCCGCGCATACTTCCCGCAAGCACAAGACCATCAAAACATGCCATGGGCGCTTCGATGCGCTCCCGCACGGGAACATCGTTCTGTTTTTCCCCGGTGAACAATTCGCGCGCCCAGACCCGCTGCCCGTTAAGATCCGTGGCAATGACGTCGCCCCGGGCCGTTGCGAAGAAAATACGCCGGTTACAAATGACCGGCGTCTGACGGACCGGCGCGCCGGCCTTGAAGCGCCACAAAAGCGCCAGTGTCTCTGGAAACCCCTCCGCAATCATGCCCCGAAGCGTGTTGTCGCCATGATAGGTATTCCAATCCGTCTGGCGGTTGCCCTCCAGCGGATGTTCTTCAGCCGTTTTTTTCTCCTGGCGCAAAGAAGGTTGCAACGCCGCATGAGGAAGCAACAGGACGTAGTATATCCCTCCGGCCGCTCCGAGCAGAAGCAGGAACAACAGGGGAAGTACTATCCGTCCATATCGCTTCATTGTTTCGCCTGATCAATCACCATTTCATACACCTTGGCCATATCCCGTGCTACCCGGCCTGTATTGAACTCCTCTCGAACCACACCACGCCCATGGTGCCCCAGGGCACGCGCCTTTTCCGGATTGCCCAGCAAAGACCGCAAGGCGTCGGTCAGGCCATGGCGGCTTTCCGGATCATACAACACTCCGCCGCCGGTGGCCTGAATGATTTCCGGGTAGGCGCCGATGCTGGGCTGGACCACGGGAACGCCCGCGGCCATGGCATCGATCAACTGGATGCCGAAGGCCTCGCCGTGCAGGGCAGGGGTCGAAAGAACAGAGAGCGACCGCAAAAATTCCCTGCGCGGCGCGTTATGGAAATTGGACGGGAAATCCACATCGTTATCAAAACCATAGGCGTGGAGTTTCTTTTGGATGGAACGGATGAACGGCTGATCCATGGCCGTGCAGCCGCCCGCCGCCCGAAGGCGGAGATTCTTGAACGTGTTCTCCTGCTTGAGCCGGATAAAGGCATCGACAAGCACCCCAAATCCCTGGGCCTCGTTCAGACGGGACAGGTAGCCAATCGTGGGCGGATCAAATGCGAGTTTTGCAGGCGGATCATCGTTGATCTCGACGCCAAGATACACCACGCGGATTTGTTCCCGGGGAATGTCAAGCCGCTCGCGCATCCGGTCCGCATACCACGAACTCGTGGCGATAAAGGCATCCACATGCCGCGCATTGGCCGCAATGGCGTTCCAACACCGTTCCTTCCAGGGCGCCGGCATGGATTCAACCCACGGTTCTTCATCCTGAAGGCTGCACACCACCGGCGCATCCAGGGCTTGTTTTAGCTCCGCCGCCAACCCCAGGAGCAGGGCATTCGATATGTGGATAACGTCTGGCTTCTCGTGATGGGCCAGCCATGAGATAAGCCGGTCATATTCTTTTCGTTGATGCCCGTGCCGGCCTTCGAGCATGGACAGCGTCATGGGGCCGAGTTGGGCCGCATCCGTTGACCCCTCCTGAGCGGCGGCCAGCTTGAGCATCCATGGGGTGTCAAACAGCCAGTCCAGCCATCGGGGCGTTTTGCGAAACAGCGCGAAGCGTTGTTGCAGATAGACGTTGATGCCCCCGAAAAACACCGGCATGTCATGACCTGATTTATTATTGTCGTCAAACGGCGGAAGATACAGCGGCATTAACAGAACTTCATGCCCTTCCCGTTGCAGCGCGCGCACCAGCGTGTAGTCGCGCAGGCAATTCTGGCAGTAAAACGTGCCGCCGCTGCCGGGAACAAGCTGGCAAATTCTCATTGTGTTTCCTCCTCGTTGCGCAGTGACAGGGCGCCCGTCGGGCACGCTTTAACACATTCTATCGCGGATTTTCCCAGCCCGCGCGCCAAGGCTTCGCCGAAGGGTACGCGCACCCGGCTGTCAAAGCCGCGTCCATCAAACGTCAGCCCGAGATCCCCGCTTCCGGAACGGGTTATTTCAATGCAGATTCCGCACTTGATGCATTTGCCCGGCTCAAAGAAAACCTCACCGCTCCGTTGAATCGCCTCCACCGGCGGGCGGGGGATGGTCCGCTTTAATCGCGGGCCAAGCCCATACTCTTCCGCGTAGCGCCGCAGCTTGCAGGAAACCGGCTTCAGGCAATCGCAATGCAGGCATCGATTTGCTTCTTCTTTGATTGAGGTGTGTTCGGCCGGATTTGCCGGGCGCAACCGTTCCACGGCATAGGAATCTTTTTCCTCCGCATGAAGGCGGCCAATTTGCGCGTTGAATAATTGCTGTGTGCCGTCTTCTGGCATGCCTCGAAGAAAAGCGTCCACCCGACGCGCGGCGGCCTTGCCATGGGTCACCGCCCTGACGAGCATCACGTCTTCCCGGGCCGGAAACACTTTTGCATTCGGAGCAGCGGGAAGTGTACAGGCCACAATGAGGGCGTCGTTATCCTTTAACAATTGTTCGAGAGGAAGGTCCACACCAATTTCACATCCCAACACAAACTCCGCCCCGAGGTCACGAACGGACGCAGTTTCCGAATCCAGAATTTCCATGGGAAGCTTTTCTGGAGGCAATCGCCGGAGGGCCGGGCAAGGAGCGGCGGCCTTTTCATACACACGGCAGGCATGCCCCGCGATGAGGCACATCCATGCCGCTGAAAGCCCCGCAATGCCCGAACCGATAATCGCGACCGTCTTTCCGGTTTGTGGCATTCGTTCGACAGAAAGCGCGAAATTGTTCCGATGGTTCTCAGAAACGTCGCCGTGCAGGCGGCGAATGGCCAGTGGCGTGTCATACGAACCCCGCCGGCATGCCTTCTCACACGGTGCCGTGCACAACCGGCCAAGGATTGCCGGGAAGATCAGGTCGCGCTTGGCGATACGCGCCGCGGCCTCCACATCGCCCGCCGAAATACACCGAAGCATCCGGGGAATGTTGAGGGAAGCGGGGCAAATGCTCGAACAAGGCCCCTCGCAATCGCCCACATGTTCATTCAGCAACAGGCGGAGGATTTCACGGCGCGCATCACGCACCTCTCCGCCATCGGCATCGATATTCATTCCGTCGAGGGCTTTGGTGGAACACGCGGGAACCATGCGCCCGCTGGTGAGTTCCTTGACCACGCAGACCATGCACGAGGTAATCGCGCCGGTCTCTTTCGCGTAACACAAGGTTGGAATCTCCACGCCGGCCCGCCGCGCGGCGTCAAGGACGGTGGCACCCGCTTCGACTTCAATCTCCCTGTTGTTTATTTTCAACCGCGCCATTAGTCCACCTCCACCGCATGCACCGGGCACACCTCGATGCATGCTCCGCAGCGAACGCACTTTTCCATATCGATTTCATGCACTTCGTAAGGCGTCATTTGTATTGCATCGGATGGACAATGCTGTGCGCATTTCGTGCAGCCGATGCAATCCTCGGTAATGGAATAGGTAAGGAAGGCCTTGCACTTGTGCGCCAGACAGTGGCCTTCCACGTGCGCGTCGAACTCCTCGCGAAAATAGGCCATGGCGGTGAGCACCGGATTGGGCGCGGTGCGGCCAAGCCCGCACAGGCTGTGTTGTTTCACCACCCTGCACAAAATTTCCAGGCGGTCCAGGTCCTCTTTCACGCCCTGGCCCTCGCACAGCCTGTTCAGAATCTCCAGCATTTCGTTGGTGCCCACGCGGCACGGCGTGCATTTCCCGCAGGATTCCGTTTGCGTGAACGACAGAAAATACCGGCTGATTTCCACCATGCAATCGGTGTCGTCCAGCACCACGAGCCCGCCGGAACCCATCATCGAGCCCGCGCCGGTCAATGCTTCGTAATCGACCGGCAAATGCGCCAGCCGCGCGGGGATACACCCCCCGGAAGGACCGCCCACCTGAACAGCCTTCAACGTCCGGCCCGGCGCCACGCCTCCGCCGATATCCTCAACGATCTGCTGCATCGTCATGCCCATGGGCACTTCAATCAGCCCGCCGCGCCGCACTTTTCCCGCCAGCGCGAAAACCTTGGTGCCCTTGCTGTGTTCGGTTCCCATTCGCGCAAAAGCATCTGCTCCATTTCTAACAATCCAGGGAACCATCGCGAGGGTTTCCACATTGTTCACCAGGGTGGGGCAGCCGAAAAGCCCCTGCTGCGCCGGATAGGGAGGCCGGGGCCGGGGCATGGGCCGCCGCCCTTCCAGGGACGCAATCAAGGAGGTTTCTTCACCGCACACAAACGCGCCCGCGCCTTCATGCACATCAACATGCAAAGCGTGGGAACTGCCCATAACCCGTTCGCCTAGGATACCTGCCTTCACGCATCGCGCGAGCGCGGCGCGCATGCGCGCCACGGCCAACGGATATTCGGCGCGAATGTAAAAAATGCCTTTGTGCGCGCCCACCGCCAGCGAGGCGATGATCATGCCTTCGATGACGCGGTAAGGATACGATTCAAGAATCATGCGGTCCATAAACGCGCCCGGATCGCCTTCATCGCCGTTGCAGATGACGTATTTTTCGTCCCCCGCCGCCTGACGCACCTCCTGCCATTTCCGGGCCGTGGGAAATCCCGCGCCGCCCCGGCCACGCAACCCGCTCCTGCCGACTTCCTCAATAATTGCGTCAGCACCCAGAAAAGCGCCGGAAGCTCCGGGTTCCGGCAAACACCGCTTCAGGGCAAGAAATCCTCCGGAACGGCAATATTCATCGAGGTCTCCCGGATCATTCTCCCCGTAATGTTCCGTGGCGATGCGCTCCTGTTTCTGGAGAAAAGTGGATACGGGCGCTTGCGCGGGATCAAGCACATAGCGGTCCAGCGGTTCCCGCGCATCATCGGAATACCACCGTTCCAGCCATCGTAGTGCTCTGGCGCGCACCTTGGCCACCGTTCGGCGCGGCGGGAAATGATTCAGGACAATGGAGAGCATGTCTTCCGGTCTGACCTTCGCATACATTCTGGGCGCCTGTCCCGGAGTGACAATTTCCACCATCGGCACCTGGTGGCACATGCCGACGCAACTCACGCGCTTGATGCGGACATCGAGATTGAACGCCGTTATCGCGTCCTCTATGGCCGCCCGGATTTCCTCGCTGCCGCCCGCCACGCAACAGGAATCCAGGTTGATTCGGATTTCCGCTTCCGCGGCCGGGGCGTTCCAGCCTTCGGCGCGGACGGAATGCTTCGGTCTTGCCGCATGGGACAGAAACTCTTCCAGCATGTGCGGAACAATTTCCGTGTTGACGTGGCCGTAGGTCACCTCGTCTATCTGGACCGCCGGCGCCAGCGTGCAACATCCCAGGCAGCGCACTTTCTTCACGGTAAACACCCCGTTTTTGTCGGTGTCTTCGTGTTCACCCAACTCCAGATTCTCTACAATCGCATCGTAAATGTCCGGCGCGCCCTTCAAATGGCACGCGGTGCCGTCGCACACGCAGACCATGTGCTCCCCGGCGGGAGTCCGCCGGAAAAGCGGGAAGAACGACACCACACTATCCAAGGTTGCGGGGGTGATGTCCGTGACCGCGCAGACCCTGCGCAAGGCTTCCTCGGGAAGATAGCGGAACTGTTTTTGAATCGCCTGAAGGATCGGAATAACGGCTTCCTGGCCACGGCCATGCCGCGCCACAATCTGATCGACATATTCGAGCTTGACCTCAGGAAGCATGGAACCGTCCTAATGGGCAATGCACAGCAGGGTTGTCACGGTGCGGACATAAATCCGGCCATCCATAAACGCCGGCGTGGCGAAAACTTCTCCGCCCAGGCTCAACGCGGCCATCTGAACATAGGGCTGGCCATTCTTGAACACATAGGCCGTGCCCTTTTTATCCACCGCGTAAATGCGGTCGCCGACAAGTATCGGCGACACATAAAATCCCTCGTCATATTCCTGAACCCAGCCCACCGCTCCGTCGGCGTTGTTCAGGCAAATAATCTCCCCGCGCGAGGTGGCCATGTAGAAATACTTGTCCGAACCCACCGGGCTGGAAACGTCGGGCAGGCTTTGGTCCCATTGCCAGGCAATCTCCGGCTTGGGCGTTTTCGCCTCGGGATTGAAGCGAATTGCGGTGGACGTGGCGTTGTCATTGGCCACGAAGAACATTCCGCCGCCATACGCGGGGCTGGGCGCCACCTCGCCGTCCAGACATTTCAGTTGCCATAACAACGTGCCCTTCAGGGGGTCGTAGGCGTCCACATTATTCTCGGAATTCAGCACGAGTTCCATGCCGAACCGTGTGGGAACACAGGCGGGCGACGACCAGGAAATTTTTACGCGGTTCACCACCCACGCCTCACGCCCATCGGCGATGTCAAGGGCGATGAGCCGCCCATTTTTACGCTGGTCGTATTGAATGAACAAAAGATTTTGATAGGCGATAAGCGACGAAGAATGCCCGTAATGATTATCCGGAACCCCTAGATTTTTCCCCCATTTCAACGTCCCGGCAGCGTCGTAACAGACCAAATCCCCGTTGGCAAACAAGGCCATGACGCGATCGCCCTGCACCACCAGGGTGGACGAGGCAAATCCGGTTTCTTCGCCGACTTTCGGAGGAGTCTCCGGCGTGCCCGGCATCTTGTCCAGCACGCGGCTCCAAAGCAGTTGCCCGGTCTCCGTATCAAAACAATACACTTCCCGCTTGTCTTCCGTGGCGCCGCTGAGAAAGACCCGCTTGTCCCACACCACGGGCGAGTTTGAGCCTGGCAACGGAATATCCGTCTTCCATTTGATATTCTTGCCGGTCTCCACGTCCCATTCCGTGGGAGCCGTGGTATAGAAGGCAACGCCGTATCCGCCGGGACCGCGGAAAGAAGGCCAGTTCTTCTGCATGGTTTCCCAATCGGGATACGCAATGGCGGGTTCGGCGGCGGCAGGCGTGGCGGCGCCGGAAGACGGCAGCTCCAGCGGCGTTAAATACGCCGCAAGCAACGCCACGATCACCCAAATCATTCCCGCGAACGCCACCACCTCTCGCGCGTGTGCGCGGGATATCCAATATGTTTCGCCGGCGGGCGGTCCTTCCGGATTGGGCAGACGCGGGTTATATTTCATGGCGGTCCGGATCGCCATGACCAACACAATCACGCCGCCCAGCAGCAGATACCCCCCCATCTTCAGGTGCGCCTGGCTGGTAAAAAACGCCTTGCGCGCCAGAAGGTCCAGGGCGCGAACCTGCGCCACCAGTTTTTCATCCGCCTCCGGCGACGCCGCCAGTTGCTGGCGCAACGCCAGAAGCTGGGGGTTGTCCAGGGGGCTGATGGCCGTCACCTGCAGGTAATTGGCGATGAGCAAAATCGACACGGTGAGCGAAAACAACCCGGAAACCACGGCCACGCTTACGGCGGCTTTCCAGGCAAGTTCGCTCGCGGTAAATCGGCGTTTTTTGGGCTTATTTTTGAGCATTGTCGCTTTCAACCGGGCAATAGGCAAAGCAGCGCGCACAACTCAGGCATTCGCCGCGATCAATAGCGTAGTCCCGGCTTTTCCGGATGGTGGAAAGGCGGATTAGCTTACCACACACCACCAATCCCATGAAACCGCCGAAACAGGCCGAAGCGTACTTGAACCGGTGCTTCAAGGCGTTCGCTTCGGCATACAATTCGGCGGAGGATTGCTTTCCCGCGCGGAAGGCATCGATATCCAGCGAAGGTTCCGCCAATCGGCCCTGCTCCGCCTCCGCCACGCGTTCCGCCAGCCAGACAGCCGGATGGAGGCGGGCAATGATCCCATGGGCCGCGAATCCCGTGCCAGCGGCAAACCCAATAATCAACGGCGCGGCCAGCAACAGGAACCCGAATCGCTTCGCACCGGTAAGCCGCTCCACCGGGCGCTCCTCGGGCGTCGGGACCACAATGGCGCCATACGGGCAGGAAGTCTCGCACAAGCGGCACTGGATGCATTCCGCGGGGGTGATGGCGGCATGCCATTTTGAGAAGCGCGAGGCCCAGCGGAGCAGAACGCCGTAGGGACATAAAAAGCGGCAGTAGGGCCGCGCAATGAACACACCGGTCAACAGCAAGACACCGCCCGCAAGAAACATGTTGAAGCTCGCCCCTTGGCGAAAAAACCCCACAAAGGGGTCATACCGGCAAATGAGGAACCCCGCCCCCATGTAAATGGACAACACGGTCAATCCGAGATACGCGTAGGAGAAGAGCCCGAGCATGCTCTGGATGGGATAGGAAAGTTGAATGGGATAGACCGCGCACATTTCCTGGATCGCGCCCAGCGGGCAGACCCCCGCGCAAAAGACCCGCCCGAAATACAGGGCAAACACCAGCGGAATCAGAAAAAACGCGGATACGACCAACGGAACGGAAAAGTCCGGCGTAAGAAACGCCGCCAGCACATTTTGCAGGGAACCCACCGAGCAAACGCAGCCTTTGCGGTAAAACCCAAAATACCCCACGGCAAACAGCGCACTCATAAAAACCATGCGCCGCGAACGCAGCTTGAGCACGGACCATGTGGTGAGCGCCAATCCCGCCAAAAGCAAAGTCACGTCGATCACGGGAGAAGTCTTGCTTACCGGCGGAAGGTTCATCCGGGGATGCTGATAGCCCGACTCGAATTCGGGCATGGGGAACCGAAACTCCGGAACGGCTTGAGCGGCCCACAAACAGACGAGCATCGCGGTTACGGCAACAGGCGTGATCTTCATTTCTGTTCCTTGCCGCCGTGCTCGCCGGTTTTTAACAGATAGGCCGTCCGCGCGGGAATCCGCCGGAAGGCATTCGCGGGGCAATTGCGCGCTATCGAGCACTCGTTGCAGCCCAGGCACAGGTCGTGCTTGACCTGCAAATACAACGAGCCATTGCCAAAAACGCCGCAGCCTTTCACGCACTTGCCGCATCCCACGCACAATTTCTCGTCAACGGTGTACTGATAAAAAGGTTCCTCAACAAAGATTCGTTTCAGTGCGCCCACGGGGCACAGTTCATTCTCCGCGCCACTGTCGCGGGCCTTGGCGCCGGGCTGAAGGTAGCCGCTGCACAGGTCGCAGTAGCCGCAAATCTGATAAGAGTGCACGCACTTCACCGCCGAAGGAGTCTGCACGCACGCCGTGGCGCACTGGCCGCATTGCAGGCACTTCGCGGGATCAATCTGCCAGACCGTGGCTTCGGTGCGGGGATGGGCCGCCATCCACGCGGCGCCGGCCGCCCCCGCCACGGCCGTCCCGCGCAGGAAGTCGCGCCGTCCTACCTTCGATTCCTTTTTCATACTGTGGGGAGTCTCTTCTTTTTGTCGTAAAAATCTTCAGCACCGCATATCGGTATCATACCAGACTTTTCAGCATCTCCGTTTGTTTTCGGGAAGAACATGGCGGGTTATTGCTCCTTACTGGATGTCTTCTCGAAAACAAGAAGGATGCGTTTGGGGCCGTTCAGGACCAGCACCCGGTCTTTCGAATCCACGGCCAGATCGCGGACCGGCGGCTCCAGCTCGCAACTCACGGTTGCGGTGCCGGGGGCCAGCAATCCTTCGGGGGTGGCAACCACCCCCAGCAGTGACGTGTCCGGCGCATACAGCTTGACCCGGTTCAGGCCTTTTTCAGCCGTCACCAGCGATCCATCGCTTCGGAAGGCAATATGGGCGGGATTACAACATCCGCAAAAACTTTGCAAGTCCATTCCCATCCGATACCACGAACTGACCAAGTCGCCGTTCAAACGATAATTCTCAAGTCCGTGTCTACCCGGATTCACCACCCAGAGCGCGCCCATGGGATCAAATGCGACATCGAAATAAGGGCTTGGGACGACCAATCCTGGAATCGTGCGCGCCGGATCAGCAGCGCCAATGCGGCCTTGCAGATTTCCACTCACGTCGTAGCGCAACACCACGCGATTGCCCGCATCAGCGGCATATACATTCTGTTCATCCACCGCCATCGAAGTGAGGCAGGCGCGTTCACCCAAGTCCGGCCAAACCGCCTTGGACGCTCCCTGGGCATCCAGCACCTCGATGTGATTTCGCAATCCCGCCAGGAGTCTTCCATCCGGCATCGCGGCAAGGCATCCCGGAACCCCTTTGATCGCATAGCGCGCCAACTCTTTTCCTTCCGCATCCAGCGCCAGCACAACATTCTCACCGCCTACAAAGAGCTTGCCGTCACGCGCAACCGCCAGCGCGCTGGGCTCGTCAATATTCAGCGGAATTCGCGCGGCTTCCCTAAAGATCACGTCTTTGGGGTCTATCTTGGCATACGCGGTGAGGTCATATTCAAAGGAAGCGTCTGGCGCTTTGCGGCGATCCGTCAGAAAAAGAGCCAGCACCAGCACAATCATGAATACCGTGAGCGCCGCCCAGAGCCACCCGGGAATCAACCTTTTCTGTGGTTCGCGTGACATGTCATTTCCCTTATGAGGCACCCGCCGCGATACACACCATTTGTTTCGAATCCCGCAACAGCATGCGGTCGCCTGCGAGCGCAATCGGGCCCCAGGCATCCTGGCCGTGCAGCACATGCGCGTGCCCCAACGGCTCAAAACCCTCCCGGCTCGCCCGGACCACGGTCAATACGCCATCATCATTCAAGATGTAAAACTTGCCGTCCGCAAGAAGGAAGGGTCCCAGTCCAAAGCGGTTGGATTGCCCGCTCGACCAGGCCATCCTTCCGTCCGGGTGATAACAGACAAACTGTCCCCGCAACGCCCCCGCGTCTTTCGGCATGATGCTGTAGAGCAAGCCATCATAATAGATGGGTGTCTGCTGTTCGCAGGCCAGGCCATCCTTCGGGCCATGTTTGTACAGCACCTCCGCCGCGAATGCGCCATTGGCCGCACGAACCTGGATCATCATGCCGCCCTCGCCATACCCCGCCGCGAGAAAAATCTTGCCGTCCTCCAAGGGAACCGGCGACGGCGCAATGACCTTGGCGGCCCAGGGCAACTGCCACAAAATGTTCCCGGCGTCATCGGCCTCGCGCGAAACCCCCGTTATGCCGCCCACCGCGCAGTAGACATACATCTTCTTTCCGGCGATAGTCATGGGGATGATGGACGAATGAGACATGGTCCATTGCTGCGGGTTCGGGGTCTTCCAGGCCACGGCGCCCGTCTCACACTCCACCGCCATCATCAGAACATCCGTACCGCAGGGGGCCAGTATAACCCGGTCTTCATCGATGATCGGGCATTGCCCCGTGTACCACAGCGGCTCTTTCGTTCCATAGTCTCGTTGAAGATCAATGCCCCACTTGAACGCCCCGGAGACTGCATCTAAACAGACCACGTGGCATCGGGGGCCTATGGTTGCCAAGTACTTGTCCGTAACCGCCGGAATCGTGCGGGACATCCCATGATTTCGCTTGATCGAAATGCCGTAGGAGCGCCGCCATATCTCGCGCCCATCCCCCAGCGAGAAACAGCGAATGGCGTCCGCACGGTTCTTCTCATCATAATCCAGCAGGTAAACGCGGCCCGCCAGGACCACCGGGGCTGCGTGGCCTTCGCCCAAGTCTGCTTTCCACAACACCGGCGGCCCGCTTTCGCCCCAGGAATCCGCCAGCTTTACCGTATCCTTGCAGATGTTGTCGAAGTCCGGCCCGCGGAATCTGGGCCACGCGCCGGGCAGGACGGCGGGCGTACCCTCAAATTGCTGAAAGGTGCCGGCCAGATTCTTTACCGTTCCTTTGTTTTCCGAGGCCGGGGGGGTGCCATCCGTGCCGGACACGCGCAACGGAAGGCTCATGGTTGCATCCTGTGCCAGCCAAATCCACAACAACACCCCCGCAACGGCCAGGCTCAGGAGCGGCAGGACCACAAGGATGAATGTATTACGTTGCTGAAGTTTCATGGCTTTCGGGAATTATACCGCAGAAAGGCTTTTGACCCTCTCATGGATTCTTGAGGTCCAGGCACTTCATTTCCTCTTGGTTGCGTAACAGGAGTTTACCATTGGACAACGCCATCGGCGCCCAAATTTCCTTGCCGCTGAAAATTTGCGCCTGCGCCAACTCCTTATATCCGTCCGGGGAAGGTTCTATAAGATGCAGTATGCCCTTTTTCCCGTCCAGGTTGTAGATAAGGCCGTCCGCCAGCAGGAGATTGCCCCGCTCGAAGGTGGTCGAAAACCAGGCATCGCGCGTCTTCCACTTGACCTGCCCGTCGAGCGTCAGGCAAAGCATGCCGTCCTCCCGCTCGTTCGAGTTGCTGTTCATGTATATATGATCTTTGTAAAAAATCGGCTGGTGAATCTGGCTGCCGCATGCGCCGGTCTTAAAAAGCTCCTTCACCGTGTATGCGCCGTTGTCCTGTTTCACCTGAATCATGGCCGAGCCTGCCCGGTAGCCGCCGGTGATGAACAACCGGTCATCGGGAAGCGCTGTTGGATAGGGAATCGGGATAATGCATTGAAAACCATCGTAGGTCCAAAGAATTTCTCCCTTGTCGAGCGAGATGCCCGCCACCTTGCCGGGAAGGCCCCCGCCTTTCTTGCACGCGCCAATCATCACCGCCTGCTCCACCCCCGCGAGTTTGACAACCACGGGCGTCGAATAGCCTAACAGGCCCAGCGAGGGCGTTTTCCACACCAACGCGCCGGTGTCCCGTTTGAAGGCCGCAACAAAGGCGTCCTTTGCCTGGGGCGCCACAATGACCAAATCCTTATACAGGGAAGGGGCTTGCACTACCCCCCAGCCGGGGGTCTCAACCGCAAAGTCGGTCAGCAGGTTCTTTTTCCAGACCGGCTGATGCGTTTTCCGGTCCACACAAATGAAATCGCCCAGCATGCCCACGGAATACACAAAGCCCTCATCCACCGTGGGCGAGGTCCGGGAACCGTTATGGCTTACATTGCCCGGAGCATCATACGCATGCTTCCAGAGCTCCTTGCCGGTGTCGAGCGCCAGGCACCGCAATACATCCTGTTTATCCTCCACGCGGTCCAGGACATAGACCTCTCCATCACGCACCACGGGAGCCCCATAGCCGGCCCCGAGCGGAAAGGTCCACAGCACCTTGGGACCCTCCGCAGGCCAGGTTCGCAAGAGTCCGGTCTCCGGCGATAGGCCATCGCGGTTGGGGCCTTGGAATTGAGGCCAATCGGCTTGGGAACAGACGGAAATCAGTAGAACCACCGCCGCCAAACCGCATCCACGGTATAAAAAGACAATCGAACGCATGGGTATCGCAACTCCTGGTTATGGGCCTTGCCGTAATAGAGATCACGCTTCTTTCAGACTACCATGAATCGAATAACGTTTCCTGGACCGAGAGAATTTCCGGACATTATGGTGAGGGGGCCGGATTTGTAGCGGGAGCGGTGACGGGGGTATTCCCTTCAATTCTATACAAATCCGTTTTAGTGCGGATAATCAGGGCCTTTTGCGTCACCGCCGGGGACGCCATACAGCCTGCGTCCAGTTTATTCGTGGCCAGAACCTCGCAGACGCGTCCGGGCTTGAGCACGGTGGCCTTTCCCTGCACATTGAAGAAATAAATCCGGTCATCGGCATACAGCGGCGAGGCCTCGTAGTTCCCGCCCAGGCGTTCACTCCACACCTTTGTCCCCGTGCCGGCTTCGAGACAGGTGACGATGCCGTCATTGCTGAGCAGATAGAGCAGGTCATTTACCAGCAAGGGCGACGGTTCTTCGGGCACTTCACGCCCTTCCATTTTCCAGGCCGTGTGGGTGTCGGTCACATCCCCCTGGCCATCCACGCGCAGGGCCCGCAATTCAGTTTTGCCGCGGCCGCTCGTGATGTATGCGAGCCCATTGCCGAACACCGGGCGCGCCGCCGGGGTGTAGCCAGGCAGTCGCACCTTCCAAATCTCCTGCCCCGTACCGGGATCGTATGAAAAGGCCATCGTGGAACCCAGGCTAATCATTTGGCGTTTCCCACCGGCGTCTATGACCAGCGGCGTGCTGAAGGCCTTGCGGAAATCCCCTTCCCGTTTGACCTTCCCCTGTTCATCGAAATCGTTCCACACCGTGCTTCGATCCGTCTTCCAGACGGTTTTTCCCGTCTTCTTGTCGAGCGCCGCCAAATACTGAACATCCGCCCCATCGAACGTCAAGACCAGGAGACCCTCAAAAAGAATCGGAGACGACCCCGGGCCGCGGTAATGGCGGCAGGGAAGGTCCTGGCGTTTCCAAATCGCCTGACAGGTCGCGGTGTCCAGGCAGGCCGTCCCATAACTGCCAAAATGAACGTATACCCGGCCCGGTTCTATCACCGGCGACGGCGAAGCATACGAATTGACATTGTTTCCCAGGGGTTCAGGGGTGTCCGCATGGAACAACTGCTTGTTGAAAAGAATCTTGCCCGTCTCGGCATCCACACAAATCGCATAGAAGTCATGACCCTCCGGGTCGGCCGTAGTCATCCAGATTTGTCCGTCTGAAACCACCGGTGATGACCAGCCCTGCAACGGGATGGGGGTCTTCCACGTGATGTTCGCCGTTTCACTCCAGGCAAGCGGAAGCCCCAGGGTGACCCCCGGCATCGTGGCAATTCCGTTTCCCCACGGACCGCGAAATTCCGGCCAGTCTGCCTGCGGCGTCTTTGCCCCGGCGCTTTCCGTGCCGGTGGGCGCGGACGATGCCGCGCCGCCGCCGAGAACGCTCATCACAAGAACCGCGCGGATCGTCCAGGCCACATAGTGACGGACCATCGAAACTCTTGCTTGCCTGCGTGCCATGTGTACTCCTTCGCAGGGTTGAACCGTCCGGCGCCACCGCCGCGGCGTGTTGGTTTCTCGCGGCGGATGGCACCCAACCCCAAGCGCAATTAAAACGTGTGGTTGTAATGTGTCACACCGTCCGGCGCAAGTCAAATGGACGGGGCGGATTCTGGCGCGATTGAAATCGGAACCTGTGCATCCATGGTGCCGGATACTTCCCAAGAAACTCGTATATCTCCGGGATTGAGCATGAAAATCAGCGGGAATAACGAACGCGTGCGCCATGTTGTCCTGCGCGAGGGTGCGTCAAGGCTATTGGCGTAATGTTTGCGGTTCGCAACAGAGGATTCTTACTGTCTCCCGAAACACTAGGCGGGATTGGTTAGCGCCACTTGCGGAATTCTTTGGGCGTTACGCCGGAGAACCGCTTGAACGCCACCAGGAAGGCAAATTCATTCTGATACCCGACCATTTCGCCAATGACCCGCTGCGGCGCATCGTGGATCAGCAGCCATTCCTGGGCCCGTTCCATGCGCAATCGGGTAACCAGTTTCATCGGGGAAACGCCGAACCGTTTCCGCACGATGGAATGTAAATGCGAACAGGATATGTCCGCGGCTTCCGCCAGGCGTTGAACCGTCCAGCTTCGGGCCAAGTCCGCGTTGATCAGTGCACAGAGGTGGTCAAGACGGTTGCCGGTGGTGGTATCGGCCTTGACGTCCCCCGTTCCCAATTCCCGCTTAATGTAGATGTCAAGCAGGCTGATGAAAAGCCCGCTTGCCTCACGGTGGCTGTCAGTCCCTCCCCGCGATTCCTCCAGGAATCCTTCCGCCGCCCGGTGCAATACATCGGACAGCAGCGTTGTTCGCACGGTTAGCTTTTCTTTCCGAAGGAATGCCCACATCGCATTGTCGGGCAAGTGAAACCACAGAAAACGCCACGTACGGGATAACGGCCGGTACCCGAACGGTTTGTGCGCCGGCGCAATCAACAACTGCCCGGGCGCAATACGCCGGGAACGCGTGGTGTCATAGACTATACCGGTGCCTTTTGCGGGATAAACCAACAGGTGAAAACGGGGCGCACTTCGTTCGAGGTGATAACCGGGATGACATTCCGTAATGCCGGCCTCGGCGACCGAATGCTCGCGCATCATCTCCGCCGCCGTCGTAACCCACGGGAAAAAATGTTCCCGGCACCGGGGCGACCACTGCATCACATCGCCTATCGTCCGGGGAGTGCCCTGTTTTCGCATGGTCCACGGCCCTTTTCAGTAATAAATACTGCTATCTCCGCGGCACTTCGCGAGGGCGTAGGCCATGACTGCCGGCGCGTGTGGCATTAATTGCCGCAGAGTTCAGAAAGATCATAGTTTCACAAATATAATCGATAGTTCCACCCATTGTAAATAGAGCCGCTCTCACCCCATAATTTGATTTCTCAACAGTGTTGTTTTCTCTCAACGTGCCTGACATTTATTGAGGCCAAAAGAACATGAAATCAAGAATATTATTGGGAATACGCCTTTTCCTGGCAGGAATGGCGCTTGCTTTTACTGCACAGGCGTACAATCCCCAGCTTGAAATAACGGGCATTGCCGTCACGCCTCACATGAGGTTGGACTCCATGCGGTATGCCAAGGACCCCGATCCGGCGGTGGGCGCACGGATACAACTGTTTTTACACAACAATAGCGCGGCGACTAGTGAACCGTTGGTGTTGAATGCCCAGACACGGATATTGTTTAACGGAAAGACGCCCGGCGAATTGCTTCAGACAAAAGCATGGGCCTGGCATGACACGCCGTCCGCTATGCCGGGAGAACATGTCGCCGTGCCGCCCGGAGCACTGACGGTATGGACGTTTAACAGCCGGGTGGCCGAGTTTGGGCCAGGAGGCCGGGTGCGCATTGATGCGGGGCCGGAAGGAAATCCGTGGTTGTCGAACGAGCTATCGCTGGACAAGCCTTCGTTCTGGTTATCCGCCGTGACCTTTTTTGCGCCCGAGAATGCCATCCAACCCGATTCCATGGTGGTCCACATTGCGAATGCATCGAATGCGCCCGTCGAGATAAAGTCCTGCCGGTTGTGGCTGCCGCAGGAACCCAAATCGCCCCGTGTATTGATTCCCCAGGCGCCGCTACAGGCTTTGGATGTATTTACTGGGCACACGATGATCCCCGCGAACGATCGTGGCGGGTTTTCCGTCAAGACCGGTCCGCTTCCGCTTACGTACGCCGCTGTGGAAGTTGGTTTATCCCAGGCTGGAGGGGAGGCGTTCTCTATTTGGGGATATCTGCGCATCAAACCCGAGCGTTTTGACATTTCCGGCGGCTGGGTGAATGGAAAAGGAAATCCCGTCACCAGCGAGGTCTTTTTGAAGGCGTTGAAGCGGTTGTACATCAATACGGCGCATCTGGGCATCACTCCCGGCTACAGTGACACGGCCCTGTATGAAAACTACCCGATCAAGTATTTCGGGGGCTTGACGCCGATTGAAACGTACGATACCGATGCAATGCTGCCGAAGATTCATGCGCTTGAATTTCTGGGCGAGCCGCAATATGGCGGCGGGCGCCCGGTTCCGCCGCAGGAGGTCTGGGAAAAGCTGCATCCCTATGCGGCCTCCCGTCTGGCTACCACGATCACCAACAGCGAGGAGCGGGTATGGCGGGACTATGCCGGACTGAGTGATTTCCCGCATTACGACGCCTACCGCGTTACAGCGCCGTCGGCCGATGCCTGGAGGAAGTACGAGCGCTGGGGCAAGCAGAAGATAGGGTGGGGCGCGCCGCTTGAAACAATCGGCGACATGTGCCGTTCGATGCGCGAACTCAATCGTCCCATGCCATGCGCCATTTGGTCGCAGGGACCGCACGAAGGGTGGGACCGTTATGGCGGCAGGAAACGGACCTCCCCGGCCCCGGATGAGATCCGAATGCAGGCGTATCACGCCCTTTCTACCCGCATTACCTCTCTCTACTGGTTCAACCTGAGCCTGAAGACACTGGTCGAATGGCGCGACACGCTGGATGAGTTGGGCAGGATAGGCCGCGAAATGCGTTTGCTGGATGAATTCCTGCTCGAAGGGGACGCCTATAGCTTCGAGCGGATTGTCCACGGCAAAAATGGATGGGATTGGGACCTTGCATCCGTATGCGGGCCGCGTGCGGCGCTGTTCTTCGCCCTGGACCTGGATTACACCCCTGACCCGGATGAAAAGGTGTTCACGTTTGGTGCGCCGAGAAAGGCCAAGTGGCACTTTCCGTTGCCTGCGTATCTTCAGGATATAAAAGACGTATTTCGTATTGACGCGGATGGCGTTTATGATGTGAAGTGGTCAAAAGAGGACACCGCCATCAAGATTCATGAAAAAGCGAGCCGGGTGGTGGTGTATATCGCAACGCCGGATTCCACTATGCGGAAAAGCCTCGAAGAGAAACGCCAGAAGTTAATCGCCGCGGAAAATGCGCTCCAGTTTGATCCGGCGCGGAACGATGCGGATTTCCAGGAACTTGTACAACGTAAAAAACGATTGGAACGAACGTGAATCCAACACTGTAGGCTTCACAAGGGACAGGAGAGAATGCACAGTCCAACTATCCATGGCAAGGCTCGGTATGCGCGCATAATCATAACAACAATGATTCTCTGCGCGGGATGTGTTTTGCAAAAGCAGGAGCGGCCCTTGCCTCATACAACCCCGCCTGACGTTCCACGCATTGCGGATAACCTTCCTTCGGAAGCGTCCAAACAGCCCGGCGGAACAGATGAGGAAATAGAGAAGCAATGCGGCCTCCGTCTGGATGCTTTGCGAAAGGAGAATACCTCTGTCCAACTTCAATTGGACCCATATGGCGGGTGGATTAATGCTCCTCAAACACTTAACGCATCCAACACGAGTGGATATTTCAGGGCCGCGAAACTCGGCGGCGCTTGGTGGTTCGTTACGCCCGACGGGCACCCGTTTGTTTCGAAAGGTGTGACGGACGTCAACTGGCTGGGAGCGGCGCTTTCAACTGATGCCTTTCATGAACTTCTTGTGCAGAAATATGGTAATGAAGATGCCTGGGCCGATGCATCGTTGAAACGCATCCTGGACTGGGGATTCAACACGGCCGGTCCATGGACCAGCGCCTCGATGGCGAAAAGAATAACCCATTCCATCATTATCTTGGACATGGCGGGCGGCAATTCCCCCCGTCATCCCAAATCCGTGGTGACCGATTACTGGGACCCGGCGTTTGTTGATCATTGCGCCGCCATGGCGCTCGACCGCGCAAGACCTTATGTGGAGGACAAGAAGCTGTTGGGATACTTTCTAGACAACGAGCTTGTCTGGGGTTCCGACCACTTCCTCACGAAACAGTCCCTATTGCAGTTGTATTTGGGATTTCCCGACGGCGCTCCCGGCCGGGACGAGGCGTTGCGGTTCGCCCGCGAATCGGCGGAAACGATTGCGCAGTTTAACGGCGCATGGGGAACCGCTATCACAGACTGGTCCCAGATTGAGGCCATTCCGCTTCGAGATTTCCGCCCGAAGACCGAAGCCGCCCACGCCCTCACACGGGAATTCATGCTCAAGGTGTTTCACAAGTATGCCGCCATCGCCATCGGCGCTTTGCGCGCGGTGGACCCCAATCACATGATCCTGGGGTGCCGTTTTCACACCTATCCCGGAGACGCGCTTGTGGAAGCCGCCGCGCAATATTTTGACGTGATTGCGATGGCCTTTTACGAGGCAAGGCCGCCTGTGAAAGAGATTGATGCCATTTTCGCGCGGGTGGACAAGCCTTTTCTTATCGAGGAGTGGACCTTCAAGTCTGATGCGTCTGGTATCGTGAACCCCCAGGGCTTCTATGGGCCCGTGGTGCGCACGATGGCGGAGCGCAGCCTGGCGTACGACAAGTATGTCGAGTCCTTTATGCGCCGGCCGTATGCCGCCGGGTATCACTGGTACAAATGGATGGATAATCCCAAGTACCTGGAGAAGAAGTACTCCGGCGACAACTGCGGCCTGCTCAACCAGAACGACGAACCCTACGGCGCCTTCGTGGAGCACGTGCGCGAAGTCAACCTGCGCGTCGAAACGTGGCATGCACAGGGTGTCATTGCAGCGTCTTTTCCGGAAAACCTTGCGGGTCAGGCCGCGATTTCCGCAAGCAGCGAATTCAGCGGGGAGTATAGTGCCAGCAATGTTGCGGACAGTTATGTTCCGGGGGAATTGAGCCGCCAGGATACGGGCGAGGCCTGGTGCGTCAATGGCGCCGAGGCCCTTGATGGCGCGCATCTGGCCTTTCGCTGGGAAAACCCGGTCACGGTGGCCGAAATCGTTTATTACGGCCGGACCGGGTGGTTTATGGAAGAATGCTGGAAGGATTATGAGGTCTTTGCGGAGGATGAAGCTACGCCCATCTTCAGAGGCCAGTTCAAGAAAGCGCATGGACCACAATGTGCGGTGCTTCCCAAGCCTGTTGTCACCCGAAGGCTAAGTCTTCACTTTCTGAATTCGTATGGAGGCCCCAATCCCGGCGCCTCGGAAGTGCAGCTCTTCGGCGAAGTGCTGAGTGAGCATACACTCCGGCAGATACAGGCGCGAATGTCCACGCCTCTGCTTCGGATGCCATGGGTGGACCGGGTTGATGCTTCCCGGCTTCGGGAATGCATAGGCCGGCTCCACGCGTTGCACGGCGCGGGTTATGCCAAAGCGGAGGAGCATTTGAGGCTGCTGGATAAACTCGAAAGCCAGGGCGGCGGACATGAAGACGAACTTGCCAAATTGCAGCGTGAAGTGCTGCTTTATGACATGCACGAACTGCTCGCGATCAAACGGCGTGAGATACTGCCAACCCATGTGTACACCTATCACTACGAAGGGTTCGGCGCGGGGGGCGGACTGTATGTGGTTCCGATACAGGCGGATGCCCCGCCGCGGGAACTGGTGGCTTCACCCAATGGTCAGATTCTCGATTGCGACATGTCGTACGACGGAAAAACTGTGCTTTTCAGTTGGCGCCAGGCGGAAGACCAGGGGTATCACCTATGGACAGTTAACGTGGACGGGACGGCCTTGAAACAAATCACCAGCGGCCCCTGGCATGACTATAACGCATGCTGGCTGCCGGACGGCGGCATTGGCTTCTTGAGCACGCGGACGGCGCAGTTCGCCTATTGCTGGCACGCACCTGTCGGCATCCTGCACCGCATGAACGCGGATGGGACGGATGTGGTCAAGTTGTCCGCAAATTATCTCAACGATTTCACGCCCTTTGTGCTCAACGACGGCCAGATTATTTATACGCGGTGGGAGTACGTGGATCGTCCGGCCATTCCGATTCAAAGTCTCTGGACAATCAAACCCGACGGAACGAATCTCGCCGGATACTTCGGGAACCGGGTGCTTTCCCCGGGTACCTTCATGGAAGCACGGCCCATTCCCGGCACCACGAAGATTGTCTGCACCATGACCGGACATAACGGGCCGGCAAGGGGCGCACTGGGCGTGATTGACCGGGAACACGGCGTCAATGCCCAAGCCGCTATCGAGAACATCACGCCGGACGTGCCTTTGCCAAACGTAAACGAAGGCAACGGCAATACGGAAGGAACCAAACAGTACAGCAGCCCGATTCCACTGGATTCGGAGCGTCTGCTGGCGTCCATCCGGGGGCCTGTGCTGGTGCGGGATTTCGCGGGGGGATGCCAGGCGGTGGCCTTGCCGGCGCCGGCGGACGGCATGCAGTGGTTTTGCGCACAACCCGTCGCGCCGAGAATACGTCCTCCCGTGATATCCTGCTACCAGCCCAACGAAAAAGAAGGGACTTATGCCACACTGTTCTTGCAGGACGTGTACCGGGGGCTCGAACCTGAAGTGAAGCGCGGCGAGGTCAAGCGAATCCGGGTGGTACGGGAGATGCCCAAGACGGTTCGTATTGATCCGGAGAAGCGGGCGTTCGGTTTTCAGTTTCCCGTAATTTCCTGTGGTGCGACGTATGCTCCCAAAGACATTTTGGGCGAAGTGCCCGTCGAATCCGATGGTTCGGCCTATTTCCGAGTGCCCTCGGGTGTGCCGGTATATTTCATGGCGCTGGATGGGGATGGGCGGGCCGTGCAGCGCATGAGGAGTTTCACGCACTTGATGCCCGGCGAGTCGCAGGGATGTATTGGATGCCATGAACCGAGGCTTGGCACGTCCCCGTCACACCGGGGCATGGCGCTCGATAGTCCTCCGCGTGCGTTGGAGCCGCCCGAGTGGGGGGCGGGCGGATTTGCCTATTGGCGCGTGGTCCAGCCCGTGCTGGATCGGTATTGTGTGCACTGCCACAATCCCCGCAACGCACCGAACGGCATAGACCTGACAGGCGACAAGACGGACTTTTTCAGCGTATCGTATGAAACGTTGGCGCGGGAGAACCAGGGTCCTGCGGGCAGCCCGTATGTCTCGTGGATTCCCACGTACAACGGAGAGGAACAGAACATTCTGAAAGTCGCGCCGAGGACATGGGGTTCGCCGGTCAGCAAGCTTTCCGGCATCGTCGCAAGCGGCCATCCGGACGCATTGGGGAAGCCCCGCTTTGCGATGGACCCCAAAAGCCGCAGGCGGCTCTATGCATGGATGGACCTCAACGTCCCCTACTATGACACGAGCGAAACCGCGTATCCTGAGAACGAAGGATGCCGCCGCATCTATTCGCCCGAAGTGGATAGGGCGCTTTCCGCCGTTATCGAAAAACGATGCCGGGTATGTCACACTAACGGGGAAATCCACAGGAAGGCGTGGACGCGGATTACAGCGCCGGAATGCAACAATTTCCTGTTGGCCCCGCTGGCGAAGAGATTTGGCGGCATGGAGAAATGCGGCAAGCCCATATTTGAAAACACGGACGACCCGGATTATCAGGCCATTCTCGCCACGCTCAAGCCATTGGCGGAGCAGGTGAGGAAAGTGCCGCGCATGGATATGCACGGTGCAAAGCCCTCAACGGACGTTTGCAGGGAATGCAAGTGATAACAGCATATGAGAAAAGACAGAAACAACCGGAAATAGTGCTTGCGGGAGAAAGGAGTCTTTAATGTTTCGTTCTTGCCTAATCATTGTAACAATCCTGTCTGTCACGGCGTCCACCCAAGCCGATGATACCGTGCAGGTGGTGATGAGCACGCAGGATGGTTCGAAGCGTTTGTCGGATGAAAAGCCTTTGCATTGGGGGAAAGTGCGCAAATGCAAAGACCCGATCATCGAAATGGACCTTTCCCAAAAAGGCCAATCCATTCTTGGGTTGGGGGCGTCGTTTGATCACGCGACCTGTGAGAACCTGTCGAAATTATCCGCGGAGAAACGCGAGGAGGTTCTTGAAAAGCTGGTGAGCCCGGAGACGGGCATTGGCATGAACTTGATGCGGGTGTGCATCGGCGCGTCGGATTTTATTGGCGAACCCTACTACACGTACAACGACCTTCCGGAGGGAGAGACAGACCCGGAACTCACGAAGTTCTCCATTGAGAAAGACCGGGCCTATGTGCTTCCAGCCATCAAGATCGCGCAGCAAAAGAATCCTGATCTGCTCTTCTTTGGGTCGCCATGGAGTCCCCCCGCGTGGATGAAAACATCCGGCAAACTGGGCACGGGCAGCCTGAAACGGGAGTGTTATCCGGTGTTTGCGAAGTATTTGCTCAAATTCATCCAAGCCTATGAGGCCGAAGGCGTGGCGATGTACGCGATCACGGTGCAGAACGAACCGCATATGTCCGACAAGAACTACCCGACCACGCTGTGGACCGGTGAGGAAGAGCGCGATTTTATCCGCGACCATCTTGGCCCGCTTTTCAAACAGAACAACGTCAAAACGCTGATTTGGTGCTGGGACCACAATTGGAACGAGCCGGAATTCCCGCGTACGATTCTGTCCGACCCGCAGGCGGCGCAGTATGTGGACGGCACAGGGTGGCATTTATATGAAGGCAAGGTGTCGGCGCAGTCCGAATTCAAGGCGGAATTTCCGGACAAGCACATCTACTTTACGGAAGGGTCCGTGTTCAAGGCCAGCGGGGCCATACGCCTGGCCCAGATACTGCGCCATTGGTCCCGTTCCTACAACGCCTGGGTCATTATGCTCGATGAACACCGCAAGCCCAACCGGGGTCCCCATGGCGCCAGCGCCACCTGCATTGAACTGCTGGACGACGGGTCGGTCCGGTATAACTTCGATTATTACATGCAGGGGCAATTCATGAAATTCATCCAGCGCGGCGCGGTACGTGTGGAATCTTCCCTTCCCGATATGCGCTCCTTTGGCAACGTGGCGTTTTACAACCCTGATGGCCGCATTGTTTTGGTCGTGGCCAATTCCGCCCGGGAACCACAGCCCTTTGCCGTGAAGTGCGGCGATACGATGTTCAAGGCGGAACTGCCCGCCGGCTCCGTGGCGGCCTATCGGTGGAGCGCACAAGACTGATTATCTGGGATTTGCGGATGGACAATGCCTCACCCTATACATTGAAGGAGACACTTTAATTCATGAAATGTTTTTCGAGGAAATGTGTCAAAATATCCCTTCTTTTTACGCTCACCGTATTCATGGCGGGGATCGCCGGAGTTGTCTTCATCATCGGCCCATGGCCCGTATATGGTGACTCGCGGTATGCCGATAGTGCGTTTTTCAAGCAGACCTTACAGCGTATGGATCACCACGTGGCAAAAACAGAACTGACGGACCATCCTGGACAGCTTCTGGCGGGATGGGCCGAATGCGATATGACGCCGCCCGCCGGCACGCCAATGGCGGGGTATGCCGGCCGGCCGAATGACAAGCGGTGCACTTCCATACATGATCCCGTCTATAGCCGCGCCATCGTGCTAAGCGATGGACGGGACACGGTGGCTTTGGCGGGTTCAGACATGTTGATGACCACTTTGAATCTTGCCGAAAGGGTCTGGAAGAAGGTTGCGGAACAAACGCCGCTTACCAGCGATACTATCCTGTTCACCACCTCGCACAACCATTCCGGTCCTGGTGCTTTTGCCCCCGGACTGTTGCCGGAATACAGCTACGGAAAATACGATCCTGCCGTGGAAGAACAGATTGCCTCCGCCATGGCCGGCGCCATCATCTCTGCCCACAAGGCAATGCAGCCGGCGAAAATCGCACATGGCCGTGTGGAAGCGGCTGAATTCATTGCAAACCGCACCGGCATGCCGGGCAAGGACACATCTGTGCGGTTTCTGGTGATTGAGAACGATGGCGGGCAGCGTTGCTATGCCATCCGCTACTCGGCGCACCCCACAGTGCTGCCAGAAGAGTCTCTGGCGCTCTCCGCGGAATATCCCGGCGCCCTCTGCCGGCGAATCAAGGAAGCCACTGGAGCGATGGCCGTTTTTCTGGGCGGGGCTGTGGGCGCGATGAAACCCGTGCCGCCGGACGGCGCAACGCGCATGGAGTGTGCGCAACGGATGGGTGAAGCACTGGCGGAGCGTGTCCTTGCAGGCACGGACAAGCTCACCTTCGCAAGCAATGTTGACATCGCGGCAATCGGTGTGCCCGTGGACATGCCGCCGATGCAGGTCCGGCTCTTTTCCCCCAGGTGGCGCATGTCCCCGTATCTGGCCTGGGTTGCCGGGCTGCCGCCCGGAGGATGGATTCAGGCTGTTCGTGTGGGCGATATGCTCTTTATGGGATTCCCCTATGATACGGGCGGGGAGATTGCCCAACAATGGGCGCAGGATGCGGCAAAGACAGGCATTGACCTTTGGATCAGCAGTCACTGCGTTGCATACTGTGGCTATCTTTCACCCGATCGTTATTATCTGAACCCAACAAATGGTTATGACCAGGAATATGAATGGCGGACCATGAACTGGTATGGCCCCAATCAGGAAGCACTGTATCGAGACATGAAAGACCATGTTATCGCTGCATTTTTCGGCAATAAGAAATAAGGAACAGAGCATGTCCATCTTCCATGCACAGCCAGCGGGCAGAACAATCATTGGAAAGTCCGGCAAGGGTTTCCTCGAAGCCTATTCCTCACCCATCGGCGGCGTGCCCGTGTTGCATGTGGCGGGCACCCCGGAAGAAATGGGTTATCAATACGGCGCTTTGGTTGGAGACAAAATTAAACGAAATGCCCGGCGGATGATAGGTTTGTTTACAGAAACCGGCATTCCGGAACCCCTTGTGAAGCTCATGCTCGCCCAGGCATGGAAACGCTTGGAGCCGCACACCCCGGACCGATACCTGAGAGAGATGGCGGCCATTGCCGCCGGCGCCGAGGCCGCCGGGCACGGATTGACGGTAGAGGACATGCACCGCATTACAGCGGTAACGAACTTTGATCTCTACAAGCGCGAAGAACGTCTGATTGAGTTTTTAGGGGAAGAAGGGGCGGCATTGCGCGAAAAGATGCAACAGAACAGCGGAATGTCTTGCACGATGTTTGCCGTATGGGGTTCCCGCACGGTGGAGGGCAAACTCTTCGCCTGCCGCAACCTGGATTGGGTTTCCCAGACGGGGATGCACGAGGATCGGCTTGTGGCGGTGCACCGTCCTGACGGGCTGAACGCGTTTGTGACAATGGGGTATGCCGGGGTGATTGGCGGACTGGCCGGCATGAACGAAAAAGGCGTGGCCTCCTCCGAAATCGGGGCGTTCAGCACGCGGGAAGAACTGGACGGCACGCCTTGGACGCTCATTGTGCGGCAGATAATGGAAGAGGCCGGAAATTTGGAGGACGGGGTCAAAACCATGGAAAACAGCAGGCATACTCTGGGCTATAACTTCATGTTGGCGGACGGCGATCCCGCGAACTTCGGAATGCACCTCTTCAGGCCGCGGGCCGCCGTGTTCGAGACCAATTTCACCTGCTGTGAAACCTTCTACGAAGACGATCCCAAGGAGCACAATGCCCGGTGGACCGATCCCCAGGGAAACGTAATTCACTATGGCTTACCCTTGAAAGAGGGGGTGGCGCGCGGTGATATGGCGTATGGCGAGTCCACGCGCGCCGTACAGGCCGCGGACAATGGTCCGGGCGATCCGGAAAACGACGGCGATCCTCGCAAAGGCAGCACATACCGTGAATGCCATAAACCCATGGTGGATATGTTCCGCGCGTATGAAACCGGCATGGAATATGTGTTCCCGGTGCGCAAAACAAAAGTAATAGAAGCGGGTGCCCCACGCCGAATAGGCGATGAAGAGGCGTTGACCATTGCAGGCACCGTCGCGCACAATACCGAGAAACTCGCTGAGCGCGACTGGAACGTCATGAGTGTCGTATATGCCCCAACCGATCTTGGTTTCTGGATCGCGTACGAATCTTGTGATGACGCCGGAAATTGGAAGAATGCGCCGGATTCAGGGTATGTCCACTTCAACCTGCGTGAACTACTGAACGCGGGCGGATAAACTACAGGAGACAATGAAATGTACAAGGCTCCCAGAATTGAATCCGGCGCCGGCATAGCCCGGACGCTACGTGACCTCCCCGGCCGGGTGCTCGTTACAACCATGGAAATCCCCTGGGCATTGTTTGGAGAACAATGCACATGGGCTCCGGACCAGGTCCACATGGTTGAAAACATGGACCTCGGCACGCTTGAAACCCTCGATGCCGCCTTGCCGCCATTTGATGTGATCGTGGGCCTCGGCGGTGGCTCGTGCTGCGACACCGCAAAATACCTGGCGTGGAAACGCGGGGTCCGAATGGTGCTTGTGCCGACAATCATCAGTGTCGATGCGCCGTTGACCAATATGGTGGCGGTGCGCGTGGACAAAGCGGTTCGATATGTCGGCGACCTTTATCCCGAAGAACTTATTGTGGACTACCATTTAATCCAGCGCGCGGCGCCCGAATTGAACCGGGCCGGCGCCGCCGATATTGCCAGTATTCACACGGCCCTCTTCGATTGGCGGCTTGCCCGCGATACCGTCAACGAGGCGTATGATGCCGGCGTGGCGCGGCTTGCGGAAGAGTGTCTCGATGAGTTGGACCGCAATGCCTCCGAAGTATATAACGTGACCCCGAAAGGCATTGATACCATCATCGATCTATACCGGCACGAGGTTGAGTTTTGCGCCCGCCTTGGCACAAGCCGCCCGGAGGAAGGTTCCGAGCATCTTATCGCCTACAACATCGAACACCTCACGCGCCGGCATTTTGTCCACGGGGACTTGGTAGCCCTGGGCATTTTTCTCATGACGCGCGTGCAGGACAACCGCCATGCCTGGGCCGTCGATCTGATGGACCGGCTCGGCCTTCGGTATCGCGTTCCTGGCGTGACCCGGCAGGAAGTTGAACAGTGTCTCCTCACCCTGAAGGAGTTCGTCACGGAGAAGAAATTCTTCTTCAGTTGTGTTGACACGCAGATGTTTGACGCAATCGAAATCGGCGGGATGCTGGAAGCGCTTTTTGGCGGGTACAGCACGTGATAACCAAACACAGACAACAGGAGTTTTCATGGATTGAGGGCTTGTCCATTTGCCTGGCGATGATCGGCGTTCAGTTGTCCAGCGAGGTGATGAACCAGTGGGGAACGTATTTCTACTCGCCCTCGGCCGGCGTTGGGCGAACCATCTACGTCACCGTCGGATTGGTCGGCTATATCTTCATCATTGGCACCACCTGGGACGCCTTCACAGGCCCCCTCATCGGCATGTGGTCGGACCGGACCAAGACCCGGCGGGGCCGGTTTGCCTTTCTGGCCCCCGCCGGACGGCGCCGTCCCTTCATATTCTGGGGCTCCATCCTGATGATAGCCACTTCAATTGCCTTCTGGTATCCACCGGTGGCGCAGACCTCGTTTATAAATTTCTTATATGGGACACTCCTGCTTTGCCTGCATTGGACTATGTTCGGCCTTGCATTAACCCCGTTGAACGCATTGGGCCCGGAAATCGCCCGTTCGGAGCAGGCACGGGTGCGCATCGGCGTCTGGACCGCCATCGGGCTGATCCTCGGCCTCGCGCTCGCCGCAGCGCTGCCGGGAAAGCTTATCGTCTTGCTGGACCCCGCCCGCGTTGCTGATTCCTATTCCGCCATTGGCTATCGCCGTCTGGCCGCCATCTTGGCCCTCGTTTCATTTGTTTTGTTCCAGTTCCCCGTCTGGCTGATCAAAGAACGGTACGATTCGGAGGCAATCCCCTCGGAACAGTTGCCCAGTTTCTCAGGGTTTGTTGACGCATTCAGGAACCGCCTCTTCCTCGTCTACACCTTCGCGTTTGTCCTGTTCAATGTTGGGTTTCTCGCCGTGCAACGCGTGTTGCCCTACTGGGTCGAGTTGAGCCTTTCCGGTGACGAAGGCATGGTAACCGAATTGCTGCTGCCCTTTATCATCATGGCCATCCTCTCGATTGGCGGCGTCTCTTTCATTGCGCGGGTGCTGCACAAAAAATGGGTGATGGCCATTGCCCTGTTGATCATCACCACCGGGTTGCCGAGCATCTATTGGATAGGGGTCAGTGGCCTGTCCGTTGACATGAAGCAGCTATTGGCCAAGATCGTTTTCGGGTATTGCGGAATTGGCCAGGGGTTCATGTACGCGATGATGACGCCGATGATAGGGGAGATTATCGATTACGACGAAACACGTTCCGGACAGCGCCGTGAGGCCCTGTATAACGGACTGAGCGGTTTCGTGTGGAAGGCCGCCATGGGCGGTTCCATTCTCCTGGCAACGCAATCGATGAACTACTTCGGCAACTCTCCGGGCCATGCCTTGGGAGTGCTTATTGTCGGGCCGATTGCCGGTATCTTCGGCTTCTTGGGAATGCTTGCCATTGTCACCTACCCGGTGCTCCATATCGTTCCCGAAGAAGACAAAGGCTTGGGCCCGCATCCGCCGTCAACCCGTGAGGACTAACGATATGAACTCTTTTCGTGCCAGTGCGGCAAGACGCCTGGTAACCCCGAACCCGCTGTTGCCGGTATCGCGCGGCGCGGACGCCTGCCGGCCCGCGGTGGAGAAACTGGGAGAACTCGAACTGCGCGTGCTCGTTGTTGAATCCGGGGGTGTCCGCGTGGCCATGGCGAGCGTTCCCTTCCTGGGGTTTCCCTCCAGGCTCTGCCAGAAAGTCCGGGAAAAGGTTCCGGGCATTCCGCCGGAAAACATCCTCATCGGCGCCACGCATTGCCACAGCGCCCCCGACCCCTATGGATTCCCGAATGGCGAAGGCGAATACGAAATCAGCTTCCCCTATCTCCACGAAGTATGCGGCGCACTGGCGGAGGCCATCAATGAAGCCGTTGCAACGCTCCGTCCGGCCGTGCTTAAAACCGCCACGGGCGAAGCCCAAGGCAAGATTGCCTACAACTTCTACGCGCCCGAACTGTACGACCCGCGATGCCATGTCATCCAATGCGCAACGCCCGATGGAAACACCTTTGCAACACTCGTCAACTATGCCATTCACCCGGAGATTCTGCTGCAGCAAGCGGTGTGCAGCCCGGACCTGGTGGGCCCGCTTTATGACCGCGTTGAGGAACTTGGCGGCGGCACGGCAATCTTTATGAACAGCGCCCAGGGCGGCATGGTCACCGCCGACATTCGCACGCCGCAAGGCGATCTGGAGGACTGGTCCGAATGTCTGCGAATCGGACGTCTGCTTGCCGAAGAGGCGATGCGGATTGTTGGCGACGCACCCGTCCAAGAACATCCCCAACTGTGGTGCGGCGTTCAGACCATCACCTTCCCCGTTAACGAAATCATGGGACGGATGATGCTCATGCTGCATCCGGAAAGCCGCGAGGAGCGCACGGAACCCTTCACGGAGATGCCGGCGCAGCAGAATCTCGTCAATTTGGGTGATGCCCAAATCCTGACCATTCCCGGGGAAGCCCTGCCCAATCTTGGGTGTTACCTCAAGCGAAAGATGCGCGGACGCCACAATCTTCTCTTTGGCCTCACCAACGATGCCTTTGGCTACATCCTTTCCCCTTATGATTACGGCAGTTTCAAGATGTACGAATATATTTCCGCCACGAGCCTTCACGAGACCATGGGCGAGGTGTTGGTCACGGAAAGCCTTCGTTTCGTCAACAGAAGCCCGGAACCTGATTTTTTATAATCCAGGTTCCCGGAACGGTATTCCCCGCGCGGACATCGAAACGGCAACGGTTTCCGATCACTGCGGCACGTGCCATTCAGAGACAGTGGGCGCTTGAAAGGGTGCTGGATGATTTTCGTTATGCGCCGATGATGCCCAGGGGCGCGTTGGTTTTCCACTGGCCCCGGGTAAAGTCGGGGAAATCAATGGCCGCGCTCTTGTTGGCGGCGGAGCGTTCGCTGAGTTCGGAAACGGCGCTCCAGGCCGCCGCATCGTATACGTCCATGTCCATGGGCCATCCGTTGAGCAGGCATTCGATCAAGCGGAAGTCTTCGATGTAGTCCATGCCGCCATGGCCGGCCCCTTTGGCGCTCTCGTTGTGCTTTTTCCAGAGCGGATGATCAAACTCGTCGTAATACGCCTCGACTTTTTCATATTCATGATGCGGGCTGCGGCCTTCGATATACACCCGGTCGGGGTATCCTTCCACAATACCCTTGGTGCCCTGCACCATGTTGATGCGGCTGTAGGGGCGCGGAAGGTTGGTGTCATGCACCACGGTGAGTATCGGGCCGTTCACGGTCCGGATAATGCTGATGTTCACATCGCCGCAAATGTATTTCTCCTGGAGGCGCGGGTCGTCTTTGGGAAGATGTTCCGCCGCGTAGTCCTGCAAGCCCCGTGACGGGCTGCTGAGCGACACCAGGTACTGGAACTGGTTGCCCCGGTTGATGTTCGTGCATTGCGCTATCGGCCCGAGGCCGTGGGTGGGATAGAGGTTGCCGTCGCGCTTCATCGCATGGGCGCGCCGCCACAACCCTTCCCCATCCTTCCCGAACTTCACCTCGCGCAGATCGTGCAGGTACCCGCCCGAGGCATTGAGTATTTCGCCCAGGAGCCCCTTGCGCACCAGGTTCAGGGTCAGCAGTTCCGTGCGCCCATAACAGCAGTTCTCCATCATCACGCAATGCTTCTTTTGTTTTTCCGCCGTCTCCACCATCTGCCAGCATTCTTCCAAGGTCACGGCCGCGGGCACTTCCGTCGCCGCATGTTTCCCGTTTTCCATGGCCGCCACGCACACCGGCACGTGCCATTCCCACGGCGTGGCCGTGTACACCAGGTCCAAGTCTTCCTTCTCGCACATCCGCTTGAAATCCAGCGGCCCTTGCGAATAGCCCTTCGGTTTCGGCTGGCCCGCCTCTTGCGTCAACCGCTGGACATGTTCCACCTTCGCGGGAACGATGTCGCAGACCGCTTTCAATTCAACGCCGGGGATGCGCAGCAAATTGCGGATATGGTTCGTGCCCATGCCGCCCGCGCCCACAAACCCCACGCGAACCCGCTTCATCGGCGGCGCGGAAAACGGTCCCGCCGGCGCGGGATTCGCCGCATGAGCATCAGCCCCCGCCGCATTCAGGGCCATACCGCCCAACGCCGCGCCCATGCCCATCGCGGCCCCCAAACGAACAAACTCCCTGCGGTTAACGGTATGGTTTCGGTCCTGTGATTTACGGCGCATAATCGGTCTCCTTTTTTATTTGATCATTGCATGCATTCTATGTGGACTGCGCCCCCTGTGTCCAGCCGAACGGAAAAAGACGCCCCCGGATTACTTTCGCCGTTTGACAGGGTTCCCGCGTGATAATTGATTGATCCCATCCAAGGCCGTATCAGCCGGCGACGGCCAAACCCGCCGCCGGGGCGCCGACGCAAGTTCTCTTCGTGCTTCAGCGTACATCTGTGCGCACAGGCACTTTGCGGCATGGGCAATATGGTCTCCCGCCGCAGGTTCGAGAAAGCTGCTGCGCGCGGTGCGGATTTCATACCCGCCGCCGGCAAACGCCTCCGGGGTGCAGATATAGCCGTTGTACCCATTGGCCAGTTCGACGCAACACGTGTGGGGGAATGGGGAATCCGCGCGCACGTCCAACGCGAACTGCTGAAAAAATTCGCCGGGGACGCCCCAGAACAGCGCCTCGCCAATACGCATCGCCATGATCTCCAGCGAACGCGTGCGCGGACGCATCGCCGCCACCTTCAGCAACTCGTTTGCGTAAATGGTTTCCACATCGTCCGCCGTGACGGGCTTCCGCGCCAGCAGTGCGCGCGCGGCGGCACAATCATGCCGGGAGACCGTCCGGACCGCCGCGCTGACCGCCACCGTGGCGCACGCCACCGTGCTCTTGGCGGTGTAATCGGTGCGCGCCAGCGCCTGGATGGCCGCGCCCCCAACCACACGCCCCGTACGCGCGCACCAATACTCGCCAAATTCACTGGGCCGCGGATGGAGATTATCAACTTGAGTAACATCCCCGCACGCACCGTTCAAGTACACCACGCCAAACTCCGGGCCATGGACCGCTTTTAACGTATCCACGACCCATCGCACATAATCCGCGGAATAGAGGTATCCGTTCATGTGCGTGGCATGACAGGCGAAATTCACCACCGCGCCCAGGGGCCGTAGCGTTTTCGGGTCGCAAAACCCCGCCACCGTGACCACAGGATCGGCGGGTCCGGCGGGCCGGACGATCTCCGGGTTCATTTTTCCCGGATGCGTTTTCCCGGAACCGTCTTTCATGACAAATCGCCGGTTATATGCCACGCCGTCCGCCAAGGCTGTGGCGGCCCCGCACAAAACCGCTTTACGCGTGCGGTGCGCCTCCGCCACGGCATTCGCAATTTGCCGCACCACAAAATCCATGTAATTGGGATCCGGCTCTGAAAGGAATCCTCCGAATAGCGGTCCGCCGGAGTGGGTGTGCGTGGCGGCAATGAAACAATTTTTACCCGAAATGCCACAGGCGCGCTGTATCCTGTGCCGCGCGTGTTCCACCACCTTTTCCGGCACGACAATCGCGTCCACCTGCACAAGTGCAATGCAACATGCGCCGCCGTCAATAACGGCCGCGCGCACAAAGAGATCGTCGTGGACGCCTGTTGCCACACGGCGTTCAAACAACCCCGGAATTTCGAGCCCAAGCACGGGGGTGATGCAACATTGGCCAAAACCTGCTTTAAGCATGCGCTAAAAAACTCCTTCTGTTTCCGGCGGTGATCCTACGGAAAAGAGAACGAAGAATCCATAACCCGCATATCTCACCAATCTGTCATCGCACTTGTCATTGCGAGGAGCGCCAGCGACGAAGCAATCACGGAGCCAAGCACAGTTGACACTATGTCGAGATTGCGTCGTCGGGGACTCCTCGCAATGACAAATAAACACGGTGTTTGGATTCTATGGGATTCCCTGTGCACATAAGCATTACCCGCTTCTGTCTTTAGAATAGGTGTGCGCACATTTTGTGAAAAATCCGGGTTAACAGTCCGCCAAATCCGCCGGAATGGAATCCGGATGGGCGAGGATGGAACGAATGGCGGTTTCAAAACGGCCGATGACGAGGCTTCGTTCGTGAAAGTCCGCGCGGCGCCGCGCATTGGCCTGCCACGCCAAAAACGGGGCGGGATTTTCCCGAAGGGACGCCAGCATGCCCGGCACGGCGTCCAGGGTATCCCACGAAAACCAGGGACCGGGGTGTTCGGTATTCATTTCTTGCCCCAGCGGGCTTTCCGCATCGGATACGGCGAGGATGGCGCTGCCGGAGGCCATGCCCGGGATCATTTTGCAGGGGATAAAGGAGCCGCCGCTGCCGCTTTTTTCCGTGATCACGAAAAAATCCGTGTCGTGCAGGGCCTTCGCAAAAGCCGGCTCGTCGAGAAAGGGGCCGAATGAAAACCGCGCATCCTTCGTCTGTTCCACCCACGCGCGAATGGCCTCCGCGTGGCCGCCGTCCCCATGAATGCGAAAAAGAAAGGGGGCCGGGCTGGCGTGCAAGGTTTCGCAAAAACGGAGCAGGTCCTGTTTGCCGCCAATATTGCCCGCGTACAACAAACGGACCGGCTCGTGCGGTGCGCACGCCTCTTTTCCTTGTTGTTGAAGAGCATCCGCCATGGAGGCGTTCAGCCAGTTGGGCAGATACAAAATGGGCTGGCCCTTCCGCCGTATGGCATGCAAACGCTCGATCATCACCGGGGAAATGGAACTCCAAACCTGCGCTTGATTAAACAATCCTTGTTGAATGCCGCTGAACAAGGCGCGCACCGCTTTCCCGCGCGCAATGCCGCTGGCGGCGGCGGCATCGGCGGAGAGGTCCTGCACGTTAAGCCACAGCGGCTTCCGGTGAATCCATTTGTGCAGGGTGGCGAAGCCCACCGCGCCCACCAGCGGGCAGAACACCATGACCATGTCGAAACGGCCCCGGTGCAACGAGCGCAGCAGGGAAAAGAAAAAGGAGGCTTCGTACACCATGCGCTGGATCAACGAACCGGGCCGCGTGGGAATATAAATCCCGTACCGTTCCACATGGACCCCTTCTTCCTCGCTCCGTTCAATCGCCCAGCCGTTCTTGCCGCTCTTGTCCTTCCATTCCGGATAATACGGATACGCACACCGCACCGTGACATCGAAGCCGCGCTCCACCAGACCCCGGGCAAGATCGGTGAAAATGGCGCCCCCGCCGCCACGGTCCGGATGAAACACATTCACCACGATGAGAAGGCGTGGTTTTCCGTCGCGTATCCGGTTCATGTGCCCGCCCCGTAGACCGTATCCATCTGCCGCATTCCTTTCGGACCGCCGTATGGGAAAAACGCCCCGGCGCCGCCGCCGAGGCGTTTCCATGCGCTGAATCGTGAAACTATTGCTTTACAGAAACGCCGTCCACAAACGCCGATGCGGTTCCGTCCGCCTTATGGATAATTTGCAGCCGCAAAGAGTTTGGCTCGACGTCAAGAGGGATGGCAATGGGCTTGGAAATCTTTTCCCACGCACCCGCCGTCTTATTTACTATGCGCTCTTTGACTTCCTTGCCGTTTTGAATGTAACTGAACAAGACATGGACTTCCTGGGGCTTGCCCGCCTTGATCATGGCGGTAAACAAGGTCGGACGGCCGGCGCCAAGACGATTGGCATTCACGGTTTGGCTGACAACAATCTGACCGCCCTCGGGGGGCGCGGGCAATTCAAGGGACACTTTCCCCTCGTTGGCGTCCGCGGAGGCTTTCACGGTAACCGGCTTCCAGTCCTTGCCTTCATTCACCGACGCGTTCCAGCCAATCAACACGCCGTCCTTCCAGTCCTCGAACGACCCATTGGTGATGCCTTCCCACTTGGGATTGGCCGGCCCCTTGATCTCCGCCGGTTTTGCCGCGGGCGCTTTTTCTCCCGCCGCCGGGGCGGCTTCCTTTTGTGCCGCGGATTCCGGAACAGGGGCCGCTTTCTTTTGCGTCACCGGCGCTTTTTTCTTGGTGGAATCGCCCTTCGCGGCCGCTTCCCCGGACGGCGTGCAACTCAATGCCGCCACAATCGCCACTGCCCATATCGCCACAAACCATTTTTTCATTGTCACACTCTCCTCTTTGTTCAAGGGACTATCATCGTTCAACCTCTGCCCGCCATTTCTGGCGCTACACATCACCGCCCGCGTTCCATGCAGAGGCCCAAGGGGTGAAACCGTATTATACGCCACCGCACCCGGTTCATCAAGGAAACGCCGGGGCCGCAATAACGTCTCAACGTAACGCGGCGCACGGCGTTTGCGTTGACAGACGGAAGTAAACGGCGGGCCTAAAAAACATCCTTCAGCGCGGACCGCAGAATCACCGCGCCGGTGGAGAGACAGAACCCCGCCGCCAAGGCCAGCCCAAGAATCAGGCTGCGCACCGGCTTAATTTTCCGGTCGGGCAACACCGCCTCGGTGATTTGCTTGATGTCGGGCATGGTGGCCTCTTCGGATTCCGCAATCTTGGCCTGCTCGAGCTTTTCCGCCAGCAGATCATAGCTCTTTTTCAGCGGCACTTCCTGAAGATCAAGCTGTTTGCGCTCGAACACGCGCCGCGCGATTTCGGCGCGGAGTTCCTGCAATTCCTTGCCCAGCGATTCCATCTGGCCCGTCAATTGCCGCTCGTGTTCTTCCATGCCCTTCAATTCGCTGTTTTTCAACAGTAATTTCTGATCAAGGTAGATATAGGTGTCATTCAGCACTTCCTCCTGATAACCGGCTTTCTTACCGGCCTCCGGAGTTTGCTCTTTCCCTTCCGCAGGCGTCTTTTCCAGAAATACCGCCGTCATGGGCGGTGATTTCCACAGCGTTTTCAATTCAGTTTCCGCGGCGAATTCCTTCTGAAGATCGGCGATCTCCTCCTTGGTGGTGGCGATCTGCATCCGCAGGTCAACCAATTTTTCCTCATACGAGATCAGGCGCTCATGCTTTTTCGCCAAGCGGGCATGCTCCAGTTCATCGTTGTACTCGATTTCCAAATCCCGGATCTTTCCACGAACGCCTTCCAGTCCGTCCTTGGCACTGTCGAACCGGCCCATAACAAATTCTTTTAATCCGGATTGCCCCTTTTTGTTCAGCTTGTTCGCCAGTTCTTCGCCCGCCTGGGCCCACGCCTGGGCCAAATCCCGGGCCTTTTCCGGGGTGTCGCTGCGCGATTTCAGCAGGATCACCGGAGAACGCACCACGCCCTGCACTGTTTTTTCCGTAATCTCGACGTACGTATCCATGCATTTGCGCAATTGGCTGATTTCTCCAATGGCTTCAATATCTTCAGGAGACCACGTGCCCAAAGCTTTAATCTTTTCCACCACTTGTTTCAATATGCCGTCGCTGTTCAACAGAATTTCATAATCCGACACCGCCAATACGCGCGGAATCAATGCACTGGCTTCACCACCCGCCTGCTTGAAGGGCGTCGGGAACAAGGCCAGCGTGCTGCTGGCTTCATACGTCTCCGGCAACACGAAAGCCGACACCAGCCCCGCCAGCGCGCACACAATGGTGCCCGCGGCAATAACCCATAGATGCGCCCGTACTTCCCGCAGGATGCGCACATAACTCAGGGGAATAACCACGCCATTCACGGAGTTTTGCGTTTCCGGTTCCATTTTTTCATCCGCTCCTTCCAAAGTCCGTCGTTGCCGTCAAGCGTTTTTCGAGGCCGTGTGCGGGACGCTCCGCGCCGGATGCCGCGATGCTATAACCTGTTGATACACGTCCAGGGTTTGCCGGGCCAGTGCATCCCAATTCAACTCCCGCTCGATCAACTCCCGGGAAAGCGCACCCATCCGGAGGCGCCGCGCATCGTCGGATACCAGCGAGAACAGTGCGTCCGCCAGGGCATCGGGGTTTCCACGTTCAAACACCAACCCGTTGTTGTTGGTCAACGCATACCGGGAATATTCGCGGTCGGGCAGCACCAGCGGCACGCCGCAGCTCGCACATTCCAGATAGGTGATGCTCGCGTCGCCCGGCCAGACCCCGATGTCCGCCGCCGAATATACCGCGGGCAGGTCCTTATTCGGCATGAAATTCAACCAGCGAACATACGGGGCCAAAGCATATTTGGCGATAATGGCGTCAAGTTCCTTCCGCAATTCGGCGGGGGCGCCGCCGATCATGATCAAATACACGTTCTGCGTCCGGGACATCAGCCGCCCCATGGCCTCGAGCAACACATCGTTGTCCTTGCTCCGTGTGATTTTCCCCGCGTTCACCAGCACCACGGCATCTTCCGGAATGCCCATTTCACGCCGGATGCGTTTCCCTTCCTCCGGCTGGCGGAAAAAAAGCGCCGGCTTGGTGCCCAGCGTGCTGATCGTCACAGCATCCGGCGGTATGCCCAATTCATGATCCAGGTACTCGCGTACCTCATGGCTGATGGCCAGCACGCGCCCCACGGAATTCATCAGCACCGGGCGCATCACCCGCCGGAAAAGCACTTTATACAAAAACTTTTTTGAGGGCGTGTACGGCTGGATGTTGAAATAATTGTTGTGATCATCCACCACGATCGGATACCGCCGCCAGAAGTTGCCCCATAAAATCTGGAAGGTGGAACTGGCAATCACCGCGCAATGCGTGTGGATAATGTCCGGCTGGAATTCACGAACCGCCCGCCAGAGTCCCCGCCACAGCACCCACCAATGCGCTTTCCATTCCCACACCACTTTCAGCCGCACCACATCGAGACCATCCTCCTCCCGGTGCGTCACCCCCGTGATGCGGTCCGCATCCGTCATGTTGACCGTCTCTTTATAATCGGGATGCGGATGATAGCGATCCGACGTGATCAGCCGCACCTGATGGCCCAAGCGCATCTGCGCCGCCAGCAGGCCGTTTTCCTGATAGCCCATGCCGGGTTGAAAGTATCGTGTAATATGAAGAATCCGCATGCCCTATACCATGATTTGCGCAGCGCGTATTTTACGCGCCCCCCCGCGGGCAATCAATTTATGCAAGGCCCTCCAGGACCTTGAAAGACGGCGTGGTTTATAAACCATCGTCCAGATGACTGGGCGGCGCCGGCAGCGTGCCTGCGTCCACCCGCGCGGGCATGTCCTGCAACAGCGGACGCACCACCGCGCTGTAGGTGAACCAGCCGAACAGGAGCAGCGCGCATACGGTGGCCCAAGCCAGCGCATCACGGGTCCAGCGGGGACGCCGCCACGCGGATAACGAACGCGTGTTGAAAAACGGACGCTCCCCCGGCGCATCGTGCAAACAGGCGCGAAATTGGTCAATAAACGGTTCCGGATCCAGATCGAGAAACGCGCAATAGCTGCTGATGAAGCCCAAGGCATAGGCCTTGATCGGCAACGCTTCGATACGGCCCTCCTCAATGGCGCGCAAATAGTCAATCGGCACATGCGTGTGATCATGCGCCTCTTGAAACGACACACCAAGGGCTTCACGTTGCGTGCGGAACGCCTCGCCGGGAAACCGTATCTGTTTCATGCCACTTCATCCTCCGCCGGCGGCGCGTTGACAAGTATCTCCCGCGCCTTGCTGCCGGTATGGGGGCCTACAATGCCCCGCAACTCCATCATGTCAATGAGCCGGGCCGCTCTAGTGTACCCTACTCGCAACCTTCTTTGCACCATTGATATGGAGGCCTGCCCTGTTTCTAACACGACCCGCACCGCCTCGTCAAATAATGGATCGCTTTCGTCGAGCAGCTCCTCAAGACTTTCCTTGGTTTTGCCGAAATTCTCAATTTCATCCCGGTACTGCGGGGGCGCCTGGGTCTTCAAATACATGATGAGCGAGTTCATTTCCTGGTCGCTCACAAACGCGCCCTGGATGCGTGTCGGCTTGGATTGCCCCGCCGGCAGGTACAGCAGGTCGCCCTGCCCAATCAACCGCTCCGCCCCGATTTCATCCAGAATGCACCGGGAATCCACCCGCGAGGAAACCTGGAAGGAAACCCGCGCGGGAAAATTGGCCTTGATGACGCCCGTCAACACGTCAACCGACGGACGTTGCGTCGCGATGATGAGATGGATGCCCACGGCGCGCGCAAGTTGCGCCAGACGCGCGATGGCGTCTTCCACCTCCGCCCGGGCGAGCATCATGAGATCCGCCAATTCGTCAATGATGCACACGATATAGGGAAGCTTGCGGACCAGATGGAACGACTGCGCGGGGCTGTCGTCTTCGCCTTCCATTTCGATCTCGCCATTCTCCACGCTCTGGTTGTACACCTCGATGTTGCGGACGCGCAGTTCCGCGAACAACCGGTAGCGTTCTTCCATCTCACTGATCAGCCAGGTCAGCGCGGTGGAGGCTTTTCGCGGATCCGTCACCACCGGCGTGATCAAATGCGGAATATCGTTGAAGATGGACAGTTCCACCATCTTGGGATCAATCAACATAAGCTGCAGTTCGTCGGGCGTGAATTTGTACAGCAGGCTCGCCAACAGGGCTTTCACACACACGGTCTTGCCCGCCCCCGTGGCGCCGGCCACCAGCAAATGAGGCATGGACGCCAAATCCGCGATCTTCACTTCACCCGCAATGTCTTTGCCCATGGCAAGATTCAGCTTGCCCTTGCTGCGCGCGAACGTGGTGCTCGCGAGCAACTCGCGGATGAGCACCGGATCGCGCTCCGCGTTCGGCACCTCGATGCCCACGCGGCCCTTGCCGGGGATCGGCGCCTCCACCCGGACCCGGTGCGCTTTCAAGGCCAGCGCGATATCGTCCGCCAAGGCAAGAAACCGGCTCACTTTGATGCCGGGCGCGGGCTCCAGTTCAAAGCGCGTGATCGTGGGGCCGCGCGTAATGTCCGTCACATGCGCTTCCACCCCAAAGGTCTGCAGCGTGTCTTCCAAGAGCCCGCTGGTGGCGCGAAGCTGTTCACCCAAATTCGGAATCACACGGGGCGTCGGAAGATCAAATAGATCAATCGTCGGCGGCGTATACTGCCGGGGATATTCATAATCCGGCGGAAGTTCTTCCATCGCCACCACTTTGCGGCGCGGTTTCCGCGTGCGCCGCTTGGGCTCCACCGAAAACGAACCGCTGCCCGCGGGCATCAGTTCCAACTGACCCTCGCTGGGCACCGGATCCAAATCCTCCGCCACCGCCTGCGGCGTCTCCCCCGGGGCTTCCTCCTGCGGGGCAACCGCCGCGGGCATCGGCGGCACCGCATCAAACGGCAATTCCTGTTCCACCGGCCGGGGAATGATCTGAGGCATCGGACGCAGCCTGGGCGCGGGCGGTTCTTCTATTCGTTCACTCGCCAGCGTTTTTTCCGCCCCGCCGCCATGCAACCGCAATATCGGCGGGCGCTTGGTCAATGTATCCGCCGGGGTGAGGTCTTCGGTGCGCTTCGGTTTCCGGAACAGGGAAAGAAATCCTTGCAGCAAAATCAGGTTGCCCCGCAGCAAATACACCGTGAACTGTTTGGCCGCCACTAAAACATGAACAAATAAGAAATCTGTGGATAACAATAGACCAATCGCTAAAAAGGTAAACCCCACCACGTTCGCACCCACCAAACCTAGAAATGGCACAAACAAGCGATCCGCCACAAACGCCCCAAAGGCCCCGCCGGGCTGCGCATTCGATAACCCCGTGTGAATATCTATCTGCAATATGCCCGCCAAAGAACACACCGTCACAAACATCCCCAAAAATCGCGTCGGAAGCCGGTCCAACGGCCGGTGCGTAAAGAGCATCAGCCCCCAAATGAAGGTAAGGGCATACAAGATGTGCGCCGCATCCCCTACCAGAATCGCCAACACCGTAGCCAGCAGTGCGCCTGGCATGCCCAGCAAATTGGGTATGGCGGACATCCCGTCCAGATAACGCCGGGTTTGGCCTTGTGAACGATAATCATCGGTCACTAGCGCCAAAAACAGGAGAATCGTGAGCCCTAATACCAGAATGCCCAGTATCTCCGATTTTCTATCACCGCGTATCTTTTTGGCCTTGCTCACTTCGTACAGCTCCCGCAATTCGTCTCCTTTTAGTGCAACCATGGTAACAAATATCTTCCTTATATGCAACAAAATATTGTGGTCGGGTTCTGGCGTCCACAACCTGTTGAAATTAAAAGGCTTCCGAACCCCCTAAAATCGCATTTGTTGTGTCGACGACCATAAGAACACAATCTGTAGTGCAGATTCTATCTTTATTTTATGCAGGATACCTTCCCTGGCAGTCACGATGGCGTTGGCTATTCGACACACTGGTTTGGCAAGCTCTGGGTCGCGGCATCTGAAAAACGCCGTACGGACTTTATTTCATGGCAATGCCTATATATTGTATGTTCAATTCAATTAACACAATATACAGCGCATCTCCGGATGCGGCCCCCTTGACTACAACAGGTAATTCCTATTGAAAACAACAATATATTGTGCTTATAATTATTTAGCCACAATATATAGAATCTGAAAAAACGATGGGGGCGAACACAATGCGCATATAGTGTATATGAAAACGATTACTATACAATATATGGTATATATCCGCTTTTGGCCCCCTTGCCGCCAACGCTGCGGTAGAAAATGAACATTGAACCATAAATTATCAATATATTCGGTATTTACTTGAATATGGTGCGGTGTATTAGGTCTTAACCCTTTCGGTTTTTATGCTTGCGAAAAATGGAAACAACGCTTACAATACCTCCCTATGGAAACCCTATGGGCATGGAGCGTGTTTGGAAGTCTGTTACTCCGTTACCTGGTGTACAAGACAGGACGGGGGCGCCGGCCCATGTTTACGGACCGGTTGGACGCCATGCCGCTTGTGGGGCGGCAGGTGCTGCGCTGGAACCGGCTGCGGGTGGTGAATCCGGAACAATGTCCGCAAGCGTATCCGGCGGTGTTCGTGGGCAATCATATTGGCCTGGATGATCCCAATTTTATTTGGCCGGCCATCTATTATTCGAGTGGCCGGCGGGTGGTGGTGCATTTTATGATGCGGGACGATTTTTTCCGGGGTTTCCCTTGGGATTTCTTGCCCATCAATGTGGATGACCTCGCGGAGATGTGCGGGGCCGTCCGCATTTCGCGCGACAGTGTTCAGTGGTCGCAACTGAAACCGTTCTTGACCATTCTGGAAACGCCGGGCGCTTTCCTGATGTTTCCCGGGCGGACCCGCAGCCGCAGCGGCCTGCCGATGGAATACCGCGAAGGAATCGAAGAACCGGGCGGCACGTCGTTTTTTGTGATGCATGCGCAACGGCGCATGAAGCAGCCGGTGCCCGCGGTGCCGATCGCGCGCACCACGCATCCCGTGACGAAACGCTGCGCGGTGGCCTTTGGCGCGCCGTTGTATCTTGACGCAAAAGCGGACCGCGCAACGCAACGCGAGTTTGATCAACAACTCCCCGTGCACATTTCCAATCTGATCGAAATCCATGTCCCGCATCTGGTGTGCGCGATGCTGTATCTGCATTGTCTTCAACAAGGAAACGCACCGTTAAAGATTGACGCATTGACGAATGCGGTGAAATCCATCGCCGGAAAATTGGACGGGCGCTTTGTGGACCCGAATGCCCTGACGCGGACGGAAGATGAGGTGCGGCAGTGCGTGCGGTGGCTTCGGCGGAGCGGCATGCTGCGCCTCTCGGGGACGATACTTCATCCGGACGTTGCAAAGGTTTTATTCGCCCCGGCGCTGGACACAAAATACCGCAAGCGCAACCCGGTTAAATTTTACGCCAATCAAATCCTGCCCCTGACCGATGTCGTCGCGCGCATCGAAGACACCCTGGCGGACCTGCGCTAAAGAATACTGTGTTGTTGCGAACGCGAAGAAATCAACGAACGCCTACACGATCTGTTTGAGGTGTTCCCAGGAGAAGATGCCGGAACTGTGGCCGTCGCTCCAGGTGATGGCGATGGCGTAGTTGCCGAGGGGCTCGATTTCCTCCGCGTGGATGTCGTCCGGAACGCTGTCCGGATCAAGCAGCGGCTCACCGGTGTATTCGCTCACGCACATCGCGCAGGGGCACGACAATCGCAGCGTCCGGTTGGCAATGCGGCTCCGCGCGCCATCGGGCCAATGCACCACGATGAAGCCGGGCGTGATCTCCGCAGTGGGTTTCTTTTCATCCGTCACGCGGCGCTTGCCTAGGGCGCGGTGCACTTGCCCCGCCAGCTCGGCGAAGGCGGGCACGTCCGCGCCGGCGGTCTTGCGGGCCGCGTCCGAAAGGCCGGGCAGTATGGGCAGTTGCGCCAGCGTATCGAGGCCGAAACGGTCCTTGAACGTCGAGGTGCTGCTTCCAAAAAGGAAGTGTTTCTTCCCGCAACCGGTGCAGGTGAAATACGCCATGTTTTCCACCACGCCGAGCACGGGCACGTTCACTTTCTCGAACATCAGGATGCCGCGCGCCACGTCCACCAGCGACAGTGCCTGGGGCGTGGTCACGATCACGGCGCCATCGAGCGAAATTTGCTGCACGAGCGAAAGCTGAATATCGCCCGTGCCGGGCGGCAGATCGATCAGCAGGTAGTCCAGCGCGCCCCATTCGGTTTGCTGGAGCATTTGCAGGGCGTAGCCCGATGCCATCGGCCCGCGCAACACCGCCGGCTTGTCGCCAATAAGATAGCCGAAGGACATGGTTTTCAATCCGTCCACTTCAACCGGAAGAATAATGTCGCCGGTCATCCGCACCTCGGGCTGATGCATCCGGAAGATGGTGGGGAAGGACGGCCCATACACATCCATATCGAGCAGGCCCACGGAATAACCTTCGCGTTGTATGGCCCGCGCCAGATGCGCCGCCACCGTGGACTTGCCCACTCCGCCCTTGCACGAGGACACCGCCAGCACGTTTTGCACCGGCGCGAGAAAATCCATATCCGGTGTTTTCACGTGTTTGGGTTTCATCGCGGACATCGTCACCTGGACGGATTGCACCCCCGGCAACGCCTTCACCACGGCCTCCGCCTTCGCCTTGAATTCCGCCTTGAGGGGGCATGCGGGCGTGGTGAGTTCAAGCGTGAAACGGACCGCCTCTTTTTTAATGTGAAGGTTTTTTACAAAACCCAGCGAGACAATATCCCGGCCCAAATCCGGGTCAATAATCACCTTCAAGGCGTCCAGCACTTCTTTTTCCGTAATCATGGAGCACTCCTTCTCTTCATGGAAATGAAACAACGTGAATCCGCGAAACTCTTTCCGATGGCGGGCCGCGGGAGGCGCGTATGTGCGCGCATTGAAAGAGTATACCTGAACCGGAGCGGTATTTATATTTTCGTATTGGCTAATTGCTCATTCACATTTTCCAGGCGCTCGCTCAATACGTGAATGATGTTCAACAGCAGCCGCACCGCAATATGCTTCTCCAATATCCCGTTGATCTGTTTTTCATCCAGCGTGAAAAGCTTGGTTTCACACAGCGCCGCCGCCGTGGCCGTGCGCGGTTCATGATTCAGCACCGCCATCTCGCCAAAGGCGTCCCCCACCACGCACGTGGCGATCTGCTTGTTCTTTTTGAAGATGCCAATCTTGCCGCTCAATACGACGAACAGGTTACTGCCCAGTTGCCCCTCGAAAAACACCGTCTGCCCTTCCCGGAACACCAGTATCTTGCCGTTGTGAAGTATGTACTCCACCTCCCCCGGATCGAGTCCGTTAAAAATCCGGATTTTCTCCGCGTACCGCCGGTACTTGTTCTCATCGCTCATGGCACCACTCCTGGAATCTCACATCGGCCCTGTCAACCACTCACCACAACCAGTTTCTATCATTGTACACAACTTCCACATAAAAATCACTTGCGATCTCGCAGGCTTGCCGTATTCTAGGGTTGCATTACCCTGTTGGCCTCCTATTCTGGCTGTCTTGACATATTTCGCAAATGCCTCGATTCTCATTTTCACGTTTCTCTTCGCCCCGTGCGAATCGCACCAATATACGCCCGCAGCACCCCGCAAAGGCGCGCACTGCTTTTTTGGGCAATTTCGAGGACGTGATGGTGGTTCAACACGTTGGGCGTGACGCAGGAATTGGTGATGCAGGAAACAACGGCCGCGCGGATGCCGAGAGCGCGGCAGCGAAATACTTCGGGGGCGGCGCTCATGCCAACGGCGGCGCAGCCGAGGGCTTGGAGGGCGTGAATCTCGGCGCGGGTTTCGTAACAGGGGCCGTGCATCCAGGCATAGGCGCCGGTGAAATCACAGCCGGGAAGGAGGATATCCGTGGGAAGTTTTTCGGGGAGGTTGAAGCGCGTGCAAGGCCAGGCCCGAATCTGATTCACCGCCAAAAGATCGCCGGGGTTCATGGCGGGGAGGAGCCCGCCCGCGGCGTTGGTGAAGAGAATGGTGTGCACGCCCCAGGCATGGAGCGTTTCCACAGGGCGTACCACGTCTTCATACGACAGGCCTTCATACGCGTGGAAACGGCCGCATTGCAGGACAAGGTCCACGGGACCGCAACGGCCGCGCAAAAAACGGTAGTCGTGCCCTTGCACGCCGCCGGAAGGCATTCCGGGCCGGGCGGTAAAAGGGATTTCTTCGCAACCGGCATCCAGGAGGGGAGTGAGTTCGATGCCGGACCCGGCGACAACGCCAATGGGAGGCTGGGTTAGCGTTGCCATGGGGCGGGCAGCAGAAACCGGTCGAACAGGTGAAGGGCGTAGTTGTCGGTCATTCCGGCGAAGAAGTCAACGGTGCGGCGTTCGAGGGAATCGCCGGGGCCGCCTTCAAGGAATTCCTCGGAGGGATGTTCGAGGAGATAAAAATACAAGTTGCGGAGCATGGCACGGGCCTTGGAAATTTCGGCTTCGATGGCGTCGCAGGGATAGACGCACGTATAAAGATAATTCCGCAGGAGGTTCATGGCATCGCGCACGTCCGGGACGATATTGATGCGGCCTTCCGGACTGCCTTCAATCAAACCGACCACCATGCGGTCAATGCGCGCGGAGGTGGTGCCGCCCAGAACACGAATCGCCTCGCGGGGGATTTGTTCTTCTTGAATGATGCCCGCGCGCAGGGCGTCGTCGATATCGTGGCTCATATAGGCGATGGCGTCGCAGATGCTGACGACTTGGCCTTCGAGGGTGGCGGGGTGTTCGGGGAGTTCCCCGCGCAGAATCACTTTGCCCGCGGAGTGATAACGGATGCCGTCGCGGACTTCCCAGGTCAGGTTCAAGCCGGGGCCGCCCTGGCGGCTTTCGAGCGTGTCCACCACGCGGAGGCTTTGTTCGGAATGGGAGAAGCCCGGCGCATAGACCTCGTTAAGGATAAACTCGCCCGCATGGCCGAACGGGGTGTGGCCAAGGTCGTGCCCGAGGGCAATGGCCTCGGTGAGGTCTTCGTTCAGGAACAACGCACGGGCGGCGGTGCGGGCAATTTGGGCGACTTCGAGGGTGTGGGTGAGCCGTGTGCGGTAATGATCGCCCATGGGCGCAAGAAAGACCTGGGTCTTGCGTTTGAGACGGCGGAAGGCTTTGGTGTGAAGGATACGGTCCCGGTCGCGTTGAAACACGGTGCGGTACGGGTCTTCTTCCTCTGGAACGTGACGGCCCTTGGAGGCGCCGGAAAATGTGGCATAAGGCCGAAATAGGCCGTGTTCGCGCGCTTCGATGATTTCACGGACGCATGTTTCGCTGGTCATGGCATGAACCTAATGTACGGGCGGGTCTCACTTCGCCGTACCCGCCTTGTTGCCTTTGAGCATACATGAAACCCGGCATCACTTGGAAACGGATGGCCCTGGTTTGCATGGGACGCCGCTGAACCATGCGTCTGCCGCGATTCAATGGCTTTTTTCGCGACTCAGGAAGTATTCCGCGGGATTTTGCCGGAAATAGGCTTGGAATTGCTCAAAGAGGGCGGGATGGCGCGGCTGAAAGAGGCGGGGTTGTTCAAAAAAGGCTTCGGTGACGACGGCGAAGAATTCGGCGGGGTCTTCGGCCCCGTATTCATCAAAAAAGACCGGGCGGCGGCGGTTCACATGGTCCACATGGCGTTCGTAGTGTTGGGTGAAGACTTCGGCGAAGGAGTGTTGCGCGGAAAGGCTGGGAAAGGCGTCCTCGCCGAGATCATAGAGTTGGTGGGCGAATTCGTGGAAGAGCACATTGCGTCCCTCGAAGTCTTGGGTGTCCCGGCGGATGTCTTCCCAGGACAGGATCACGGCGCCGCGGTCCCAGGACTCCCCCTCCTGGGCTTCGGGGTCTTCGTCAACGATTCCCGAGGGGTGTTCCTCCTTGTGGCAGGGAATGAATGCGCCCGGATACACCAGGATGCTTTCGAGTCCGGGGTAGAATCCGAAATCATGTCCCAGCAGGAGGATGCAGGCATGCGCGGCAATGGTGAGGCGCATGCGGTCATTGATACGCAGCCCGCCGCAGCCTTCCATGTTTTTCTCGGCGAGGAACACCTGCATATGCCCCTTGAGCGTGTCTTGCAGGGGGGGCGGGAGCAGGGCGTAATAGGGGCTGTGGCGTTTCAAGAGCTTTTCCCAGGTTTCAGGAAAGGGCTTGGCCCGCCATTGGGCCCGGCGATGGGATTTGAAAAAGCGGAACATGGGAAGGGCTGCTTGCGGTTAAGTGGGAGGAGAACACCCGAATAAACGGGAGGCGAGCATCCGCACGACCAGCCGTTTATCCGGTATGAATTGTTGAAAACTCGGGGAACCGCCGCGCGGGAATACGTGCTCATATACAAAGGCGTGGTAATTGAACGGTTCGCCGTTGGGCAGCACGCGCAGATCGGCGAGCGTGGCGGGATCGAGGTGATGCTGGCGGACCAGTTCGTCGGTGGCGCGCTGGATATAGACGGAATCTATAAATCCGCTGTATTGAAGGACGAAGAGGGTGTTCCACACAACGAACAGGAGGGCGGCGACGATGCCCCATGGTTTAATCCGGCCCATGCGCGCCAGGAGCAGCGCGAGGCCCAGGGCGAAAATAGGCACGCAATCGCACATGCGGCGCATGCCGAAGGTCCAGCCCAAATTGAGAGCGCAGGCGTTGACATAGACTTGAAGCAGGCAGGCGGCGGCCAAAGCCCAAAAGAGTGTGCGGTGTTCCTTGGGCGGCCAGAAAAAACCCGCCAGGACGATGCCGCAGAGGGGCGTCCAGGTGATCAGTCCGAATTGCGTCGAAAAGAGCGCGGCGAGGAAGTCCGGGTGCGCCCATTGCACGAAATCCGGCCCTTGAGGAATGGTCAGGAACGCGCCATACACGATTTTCCAGGCGAGCATTTGCGGAGCGAATCCCAGAAGGCTGCCAAAGGCGCAGCAGGCTAGGCGAAGGGCATTTTTTCCGGAAAAGGCACTCAGCAGATCGATGGCCGGGATAATGGCGAAGAGGCCGTTTTGCCAGCGCACCATGGCGGCCGCCCCGAGCGTCAGGCCGATGACGAACCACCGGAGGGAGGTGTTTTTTTGCCGCAGGCGCGCCCACGCGAATAAAAACAATGCGACACTGAACATGCTGCTGGAATGGGACATGGCGTACGCGGGAAAGGTGTAGTACAAGGCGGGCGAGGCAGCCCAGGCGCACAGGGCGGTGAAGGCGCTCAAGGAAGGGGAAAACCATGTGCGCAGGAACCCATAGGTCAGCAGCAGGCCGAAGAGACCATACAGGGAGATGGCGAGAAACACGGCCATGTGATAGGGCTGTGAGAAGCCATCCCGCCTGCCGCCCAGGTCTTCGGCCATCGGATGCACCAGAACGACAAAGGGCCCCCATAAAAGCCCCGGCCCGATGGCGAAACAGTTTCCCAGATGTCCGGTGGGGGTTCTGGGGCCATTGGGATTCGCCCATTGCGCCTGCCCGGGCGCCAGATGCTTGTTGAGGGTGCGGTACTCGTTTTCGAAATCCAGGTCGCCGTCAAAAAGGATCGAGTGAATCCACGCATAATACCCAACGGGGTCGTTGGCGTGAATGGTTTGAAAAAGCGGGCGGTAGAGTCCGAGGGCCACGAAGAAGCAGAAAAAGATCAAGAAAACGGCGATAATGGCGGCCATGCCGGGGTCCACGCGTCGGCCCCAACGTTTCAGCGTCTCGTAAAGAGGTTGGAGGGCCGCGGCCATGGCGTGTCTCATGGGGTGTTACCGCAGGGCGGGCGCCAGCAGCATCAAGAACAAGACGGCCAGCCCAAGCGCAATCCGGTAATAGCCAAAGAAGGTAAAACTGTGTTTTCGGATGAAGGTCATCAGCCAGGCCACGACGGCATAGGCCACCAGGAACGAAACCACGGAGCCTGCCGCTAATAACGCCCATTGGCGTCCGGTGAAATGAAGACCGGTTTCCATCAGGGTGAAGGCGGTGGCCCCGAGCATGGTGGGGATGGCGAGAAAGAAGGAGAATTCCGCGGCGGCGGCGCGGGAGGCCCCGAGCAGCATCGCCCCGATGATGGTGGCTGCGGAGCGGGACGTGCCGGGGATCATGGCAATGCATTGAATAAACCCGATGCCGACCGCGATGGCGTAACTTACCTCGCCCACGCTTGAAAAGCGCGGAGTTTGTTTGCGGCGTTCCAAAATGATCAGAATGATTCCGCCAATAATCAGGGCGAGCGCGACGGTCAGGCTGGTAAAGAGCCATTGCTCAATCAGGTCGTCCAGGAGAAACCCCAACACGGCGGCGGGCATAAACGCGGCCACCACTTTGGCCCACAGCGTGAGGATGGCGCGGGTATCGGCGGTTTTCCCGAAGGGCCAGAGGTCTTTCCAGAAGTAGAGGACCACGGAAAGAATGGCGGGGAGTTGGATGGCCACCATGAAGGTGTCGGCGAACACGGGATCGGTACCGAGTTTCAGGTAATCTTCCACCAGGATCATGTGGCCGGTGCTGCTGATGGGGAGGAATTCGGTGATGCCTTCCACGACAGCCAAAATTATGGCATTGATAAAATCCACAAAAACTCCTGCAATGACGAGCCGCGTCCACGGCGGATACTTGAATTAGGCGTCATGGTACCACAGGTGTTTTTCATTAGGCGAATTTGCGGAAGGACGCGGGGTTGCGCGGCGCGCGCCTTCCCGCTACGATGTCACACAATAAAGAGGAGCGGCATGGAAGGATTGCGCGCGATACCCCGCTGGATTTGGGGCCTCATTCTCGTGGTGAGCGTGGTGGAACCCATCACCCACACGGTGTTGCTTTATGGGCTTCCGGAGACCCTGGCGCCCACCGGCCTGCACATTGGCGACACGGCCTTTTTCCTCACCGCCATGCGCATTTTCCTGAACGGATTTGATTCGCCGTACGCCACCTGCCAAAGCCCGGCGGGGTACGCCAGCGCCTCCTATTTTAACGTGCCGCATGACTGGCTCTACGGCCTGCTCGGGCTTATTGCGGGGAATACCGGGGCACCACCGTTCCTCGTGCTGGGCGTGGCCAATGGTGTTGGGGTGCTGCTGTATTTGCTGGCGGTGTATTGGTTCCTGCGCGAGACGGCGGGCGCGCGCGCGAATCTGGCCTTTCTTTTATTTACGTTGTGCGGCGGATTGGGCGGTCTCCTCTATGGACTCTCCGGACTTTGCGGCGCGCACCACCTCCCCGGCTTTGAAACGTGGTTTCACCGGTATGCGCGGTATGAACTCATCGAGGGGCCGTTTCCCGCGCCCTGGCTCGTGGCGCCGCGTTTGTATTACACCCTGCCGCTGGCCTTGGGGTTCACGGCATTGACCCTGTGGCTGCGCGACTACCGCCAGGGCATGCGCACGCCGCGCATGATCGTGCCCATCGCGATGTTTTTTTCGGCCTACCTTAATCTCCGGCTGGGGCCGTTGTTCGCGGCACTGGCAGCGGTGTATCTCCTGCTGGCCCGTTCGGATGCCGTGCGGCGGCGGCTGGCCTATGCGCTGGTGTTTATTCTCCCGGTGGTGTTGGCGGATGTGCTGGTGGTCCTCCAGTTCCGCGTGGATCCCGTGGGCGCGGAGAATGCCGTTCAACTGTTGCGGCGCAGCGCCTGGTTTGGGTCGCTGGCAAGTCTCGTGTTCTGGCATGTTTTCACGTTGCCTTATACCTGGCGGGCCGGATGGAAAGGAATGCCCCGGGTGTGGCGCTATGGCCTTGGAGGCGTATTGGGGTATCTTGCGGCCTTCACGCTGTTGTACGGCGCGCATCAGGGGTATTGGGGCAATCTGCTCAGAGGCGGTGATACCGCGGCCGCCATCGCGGTTTCGGATTGGGCCCTGTTGGGCCTCATTCCGGGAAGTATGCTTGCATGGTATTGCTCACGGCGCACTGCCGCCTCCTCCCCCGCATCGGAACAGCCCGCCCCGGAGGCACTGCCGCTGGCCTGGTTCTGGATTTGGCTGCTGGGGTTCGGGGCCGTGGCAATTTCCGCGTTTGGCCAGGGACAGTTCATGCGCCTGATGCCGGAACGGTTGCTGGTGCTATTGGGGATTCCATTGGCGGCGCTCAGCGCGGAAGGCCTGCACCGGATGCCAAAACGATTTTCACGGCTCATGCTGGGCATTATGGTGGCAGGCGGAATTTGTTCGTTCGCCGTGGCCTCGCTTTGTTTTCAAGGGCCGCTGGGATTCCACTTGCAGGGCCCCTTTTCCTGGACACACAACGAGGCGATGTCGCCCGTGGATGCACGCCTTATACGCGAAATCAAACGCGGCATGGTGCTGGCCCCGGCGTCGCTCCCGCCATTATTCGGCGATATCGTGGTGCACAACCGCCCTGAAACCCGCACGCTGTTCGGCCAGGCGAGCATGGATTACAGCGGCATCAACATGCGGGACATGGGCTGGGAAATCCAGCGGTTTTTCGCGCCGGACCGGAGCGATGACGAACGGCGGGCTTTTGCGCGGGCGTGGTGTGTGAACTATATCTATTGTCCGGAAACCTGCCCGGTGGATGAGGCAACGCTGCAGCAATTGCAGTTCGCGCCATGGCTGCATGAAGTGGCGTCGGAAGGCCGCGCGGCGCTATTCGAGGTTGTGCGTAAATAACACGAAACACTCACAGGTGAATCGGTGACTATGAAAAACGGAATGGTGGTGGTCATTATCGGGATGCTGGCGGCCGTCGAGCCGCTCACGCATCTATGGATTGTCTGCTGTCCGCCGGAGGGCGCGGTCCCCACCGGCATGCACACGGGCGACAGCGGCCACCATATTCTTTGCCTGCGCGCGTTCGAGTCGAATTTCTATTCCCCCTTCGCCACGTGTGAATCTTCCCGCGGCGCGAATCATGCCGAGTATTTCGCCACGCCCTTTTTCCTGCTCTATGCCGTGATGGGGGAGCTTGGGCGGCTGTTGCGCATCAACGAATTCATTTTCCTGGGGCTGCTGAACGGTTTGGGCGGCGCCCTGTATCTCACGGCGGCGTTTTTCCTGTTTAAGGAAATTATCCCGCAACACCGGCACAAGGCGTTCGTGTTGTTTTCCCTCGGCGGCGGGCTGGGGGGGGCGGCCTATCTGCTCAGCGGTGCGCTGGGCTTGCACGCGCATCCGGCGTTTGAACAATACTTCATGCGGTTCGCCTGGTATGAATTGATCGAGGGACAACACCTCTCGCCGTTGCCGCTGATGCCGCGCTTTTACTATACGGTCCCCATGGCGCTGGGATTCGGGGCCTTGGCCCTGTACCTGTATGCGGACCGCCGGGAAACATGGCGTCCGCTCGTGTTTTCCTCTTTGCTTCTCGCGTGCGCCACCTTTATCAATCCGCGCCTTGGGCCGATGCTGGGGCTGGCGGCGGCACTGCATGCCCTGGCGGCCTCGAAACGCCCGGCGGTGGTGCGTGTTCGCGCGTTGTGTGTTCTTGTGTTGGCCGTGGGCGCGGGCGGCGGCGGTGCGTGGCTCATCCTGCGGGAGAATCCCGTGTACACACACAATGTCGCCCAAGTGACGCAACAGGTAATTCGCCTGATTCCGCTGCTCAGCGCCACCGTGTGGCTGGGGTGGGCGGCGGCGCCCGCCCTCTTCCGGTCTGTAGGTGCGTTGCCCAAAACGCCGCGGCTGCTCGCCTGCGCCCTGTTGGGATACCTGGCCGTATATACCGTGCTCTACCTGGGGTACCAGGGATACTTCGGCAATTGGCTGCGGGGCGGCGATACCTCGGCGGCGGCCTGGGCTTCGTACCCGGCGCTTTTGGGCGCGCTCTTGGGCGTGATGGCGGGTGTTTTCCTTCCGGGAGGCGCCCGTGAGAAAAATGATTTGAATCTGGGCTGGGTGGGGATGTGGCTGCTGATTTTCCTGGCGGCGGGTGTATCGGCCTTTGGCGGCGGCTATATGCGCGGGTCGCCGGAACGCTGCCTGGTGATGCTGGGGCCGCCGCTGGCGATATTGGCGGCGGCGGGACTTTCGCGCCTGCGCCCGCGCACCGCCCGAATTCTGTTCACGGTGATTTTGCTTTGTGGCGCGATGTCCCTGTCCGTGGCGGCGCTGGTGTTTCAGGGGCCGCTGGGGCACACGCCGGGTAAAGGCCCGTTCGCGTATCTCCATTACGAATACATGACGCAACAGGATGCGGCGCTGTTGAAGCAATTGCCGCGGGGAACGGTGCTGACGTCATTGTGGTCACCGATTGCGTTTGGTGAAATCATTGCGCTGCGGCCCGGCATGCACGTGCTCGGCGGGCCGGGCGCGATGAACCTGGGGGACCGCCCGTTCGGTGAAGTGGAAACCATGGCCCGCCGTTTTTTTGACGCGTCCGCGGAGGAGGCCTTCCGCCGGGAAGCGGTGAACCGCTGGTGCGTGGACTATGTATACTGTCCGGACACCTGCCCCGTGGACGCCGTGGTGGTGGAACAATTTCGGAACGCGCCCTGGCTCCGCGAAATCGCGCAGGCCGGAAAAGGGTGCATATTCCATGTATTGCGATAGGAGCAGGATGTGAATCGGCGAAGATATTTTGCAGCGATGTTAACCGCAGTGATTTTGGCCGCGATATCCGCCACGGCGGCGGACTCCCCGCGCACGCCGCCCTTGTTGCGGGGCACGCTATGGTGGATTGTTCAGGCCCAGCCGGGCGATTGGACCCGTGAGCGCCTGGAACAGGCCATTGACGCCCAGCGCGCCGTGGGATTCGATGTGCTGTGGATACTCAACACGCCGGACCTGCTGAAGAAAGCGGAAGCCCCCGGCGCCTTGGATGTGATGGAGACGGTCCATGCCCTGGCGGATGCGCGCGGGATGCGCGTGATGGCCGATCTGCCGGTGGGCGGGTGGTACGGCAGGACCACGGCGGACGCGATGATCGCGGAGATTGCCGCGCACACCGGGAACTATCAGGCGCGCTACGGGAAGCATGCCTCTTTTTACGGCTGGTATCTGAATCACGAGATCAATCCCATCGCCCCCGAGGATGCGGAACAATCGGCATTTTGGCGAATGGTGTGGAAAGCCGTGACGGAAAACTGTCACCGTGCCGCACCAGGTTCCGTGGTGGCCATTTCCCCGTTCTTCCTGCTTGACGAGGCGCGCCGCCGGGGATTTGTCTACCTGACGCCCGCGCAATACGCGGAATGGTGGCGGAAAACCCTGTCGGAAACCGGCATGGACATCCTCATGCTGCAAGATTCCGGCGAACATCTTTCCTTTTTCACCCTGGAACAGCGCGAACCTTTCTGGGCCGCCATGAAGGAGGCCTGCCACGCCGCCGGCGCCCAGTTCTGGCTCAATATCGAATCCGGCGAGGCGGATGTGCCCGATTGGGACACCTATCTCATGCTCGAAGCCGAAAAAAAGGTCCCTTGGCGGTTCACCCCCATGGAGTGGCTTCGGAAAAAACTGGTCTTGGCCTCGAAATATGCGGACAGCCTCATCAACTGGGGGTATTTCCCCTTTATGGACCCTCATCCTCTTCCCGGCGCTAAAAGCCCCTTTGCACCACCCCCCCATACGTCGTATGAGTCCTATAGGTCCTATCAGTCCTATTTCCAGACCCTCCAATCCACCGGCACCGCCTTGCCGCCCCTCCCCGTTGGGAAATTTTGTGCGGACGCCGAGGAAAAATAACCGCCGACTTCGCGCCATGCTTGGCACACCAACAGTCTGGGCGGCAAGGTGTGTTCCCTCGCCGCCCAGCCGGTCTTTTTCGCTAATCAGCGCACATTATACTCCCGGGCAATAACCGTCTTCCGTGCTCTGGTCCGGGCAATAGTGATAACCGCCAAAGTTGTAGAACTGGATTACGCGCAACAGTTCCGACAGGCTAATCTGCCAGTCCTGCGGCGCATAGTCGCTGTCGTGCGGCGGGCAACTGGTGTCGCCTTGGCCCGGCGCGTAGCCGTCTTCCGTGCCCGGTGAACACTGATAGCCGCCGAAATTGTAGAACTGGATGATGCGCAGCAGTTCCGACAGGTTGATGCGTCCATCGTTATCCTGGTCGGCCGAGTGGATTCCGTCTTCAATCGCGCCTTCGCCTTCGAGGGCACCTTCACCTTCGGGCTGGCCTTCGGCCGCGCCTTCTTCGACGCCTTCACCTTCGGGCTGGCCTTCGACCGCGCCTTCTTCAACACCTTCGCCTTCTACTTGACCTTCGACCACGCCTTCTTCAACACCTTCGCCTTCCACTTGGCCTTC
>CAYYRW010000027.1:0-89651 GCA_964474205.1 uncultured Nitrospirales bacterium
CAATAAATACAGGCAAATGTCGCAACAATACCGACACTAACCGATCACGAATGTATCCGAATATTATTATCATTAAATGGGTTGATAAGAAATAGGAGAAGGGGTTGAGTATGTTAAGGAGAGCTTCCGTTCTGGTGATTGCAGTAGTCATTGGTACTGTTACCTTATGCTGTGAAGTTGTTTGTGCTCAAGTCGATATGGAGGGTAGCTTTGAAGGTGAAGGCGAGGGATCGCCGATTCAACCCGTCAACGACCTTTGCGCAAATGCAATACCCGTTTTGATGGATGTAGCTGTTTCAGGCACACTTGCAGGAGCTACTGGACCGGATATTACACCCTGCTTACCCATTGACGAATACACGGATCTTTATGATGTCTGGTATAGTTTTACACCCCCAAGCGATGGTTGGGCTCGTGCATATTTAAACGCCGAAAGCATGCCGACGGTCGCTTGGGTCGACTTCTGTGGCGGCACAGTGCTCACATGGGACTTCAATTATCCCAGCATACCAGTGACTAAGAATATGTCGTACCTTATCCGGGTCGCGGATTGTTGGTCCGTTGATTTCACCTTATCTGTCAGCTTTGACTATGCTCCCCCGAGCAACGATACATGTGATAACGCTACTCAAATAACAGAAGGAGTGCCTGTTTCTGGAACGCTACTGGGGGCCACAGATGAAAGAGTTGATTCTTATTATGGTTACTTTGTCTGGTATAAATTCAGTCCATGCCAGGACGGCATGGCAACGGTAAATCTTTACGATTATTCCACATTTACGGCGGCTTTGTATATTCTTGAAGGATGTGGTGAAACCACGTTGGCTTTCAATTTCAATTCATACGGAGACGGGACCGTATTAACTATACCCGTCGATCACGTCGCATCATATCTGATAGGGGTTAGATTAAATGAGGGTAAATTGGGGGATTTTTCAATCCGGGTTCAAATGGCAGATGGTGGTGGTTACAGTTTTGAACGGATGTGGCCGGCCCTACAGCAGCCGTGGTACTTTGCATTCCCGACGGATGTTGCGGTCAGTCCTTCGGGAACTGTCTATGTATTGGATTCCGGCAACAACCGCATCCAAGCGTTCACCAATGATGGTACATTTCTCAACGTATGGAAAATCGGTAATTTTAGCTACGGAAATTATTGTTATTATATAGCGGCTGGGCCGGATGGCAGTGTCTATGTCGCGGATTTGGTCAACAGGTGCATCCAGAAGTTTGCATCGTCGGGTGCATTCGTAACGAAATGGGGCAGTGAAGGTTCCGGGGACGGTCAATTCAATACTCTCTGGGGCGTGGCTGTCGGGCCGGATGGCTCCGTCTACGTAGCTGATAGCGGTAACGATTGCATCCAGAAGTTCACGGCGGATGGCGTGTTTATAAACAAATGGGGTGAGGATGGCACTGGGGACGGACAATTCCAATATCCTCAAGGCGTGGCCGTGGGAACGGACGGATCTGTCTATGTGGCGGCTGACAGTCGTATCCAAAAATTCACTGGGGATGGCGTATTTATTACAACATGGGGCAGCTATGGCACTGAGGACGGACAATTTGATGATATCCGTGATGTGGCGGTAGGGTCCGATGGATCCGTCTTCGTCACAGACGGGGAATTTCAGTCGAGATACAACAATCGTATCCAGAAGTTTACAACGGATGGCGTGTTTATAGGTAAATGGGGTGCTGATGGCGCCGGGGAAGGACAATTCAGCTTTCTCCGAGGTGTGGCAGTGGGTTTGGACGGGGCTATCTATGTGGCCGATTCGTCTAACAATTGTATCCAAAAATTTACTACAGGAGGTGCATTCCAAGCTAAATGGGGAAGTTCCGGGAGTAATGATGGGCACTTCTTATCTCCTAACGTTTCGGTGAATGCGTTGGGCGAGTTGCTCGTGGCGGATCGTGGAAACCATCGAATCCAAAAGTTTGATGCGGATGGACAATTTCTCTTGAAATGGGGTGGCAAGGGAGATGGCGACGGACAATTTAATACTCCCTATGACATAGCTGCCGGTGCATCAGGGAATCTCTATGTCGCCGACTCTAAGAACCATCGGATTCAGAAATTCACAGCGGACGGTGTGTTCGTAAGCAAATGGGGCAGTGAGGGTAGTGGTGAGGGGCAATTAGAGCACCCGCGTAGTGTTGCCGTAGACTCTTCAGAGAACGTTTATGTGGCGGATTATTACAATTATCGAATCCAAAAGTTCACCGGAAATGGAGAATACCTTAAACAATGGGGTTTTTTGGGCAAGGCCGTCAAGCCTGTTGATGTGCAACTTCCTCTTGAAGTGGCGGTGGATGTTTCCGGAAATGTTTATGTTGCTTGGTATAATAGCGATTGGTTTGCTACTGTTTTTTATAAATATGATGCTAATGGCGCTTTCCAGAGTGAGATACACCATGGTCAACAGTGGGTTGAGGACCCATATGCAGCTGGCATTTGCGTAGACGCTTTGAATAACGTCTATTTTTTGGAAAACAAATGTATTCATGGATTCGACACCCATGGCATCCTTATTGATTACTGGTGCAGAGAGGGGATAGGCCCTGATCAATTAAGCGGGGCAAATAATCTGGCAGTGGATAGTTTGGGTAATCTATATACTGCAAGTAATTATAATTGCATCCAGAAGTTTAAGAAAGGGGTGCATACCCAAAACAGTAAAGCGATTATAGTTGCAGGCGGCGGAGTTTACCCCGGTAACAATCTATGGGGTGCGACGCAGATGTGTGCCAATTTTGCCTACCGCACGCTGACATATCAGGGCTTCACCAAGGCAGACATGTATTATTTGTCATCAGATGTGGATTTGGACTTGGATAGCAACGGAGTAGCGGACGATGTGGACGGGGACGCGACCTTGTTGAATCTTCAGTACGCACTTACCCAGTGGGGTCCCGAACAAACTAATTGTCTGCCAACAAGCAACGTATTGGTATATTTGGTGGATCATGGTGGTGATGGGATGTTCCGCATGAACGCAACGGAAACGTTGTCCGCAACCGACTTGGCTTCCTGGCTGAATACCCTTCAATCCGGCATCCAGGGGATCCTGACGGTTGTCTACGATGCCTGCGAATCAGGTTCATTTATTCAGGTGCTGAAGGCTCCGGATGGATATGCGGATAAGCGGGTTATCATGGCAAGTACCGAGGTGGGAATGCCGGCTAATTTTGTAACCCAAGGGAGTATCAGTTTCTCCAATTTATTCTGGACCCACATGTTCAACGGACTGGACCTATATAACGCCTTCACCCTGACCAGCGACTCGCTGGGCCTGTCCGTGGACCAGACGCCGCTCCTGGAAGCGGACGGGGACGGGGTACCGAACCAGGCGGGAGATTTTCAAGCCGTGCAGAACAGATACGTCGGTAATGGGACCGTGCTGAATAGCGCGGTGCCGGTGATTGACGCCGTGACCCCGGCACAGAACCTGACGGATACCAGTACGGCGGCCCTGTGGGCGGAAGGCGTAACAGACGAAGAAGGGATTGCCCGAGTCTGGGCGATCATCCGTCCGCCAGACTACATGCCGCCTGCATCGGGAAACCCGGTCCAGTCCCTGCCACAGGTGGAACTGTGGCCAACAGCAACAGAGGGCCGCTACGAAGGAACCTTCGACCAATTCACCAGCCAAGGCATTTATCATATTGCGATTTATGCCCGTGACCGGAGCCTGAACACCTCAATCCCCAAGGTAACGACCGTATCGGTGGACTCGCCTTTGAGTCGCCGCGCCGTAATCGTGGCGGGCGGTTCGCCCATTGATCCCACCTGGAATGCCGTAGAGCGTGGCGTCCAGGGTGCATACCGTGCGCTGAGCTACCAGGGCTATACAGCGGAGGACATCTATTTCCTGTGTCCTCTCGGAATCGAAGGGGTGGACGGCCTGCCGGTCCTGAGCAATGTTGAGCACGCCCTGACGGACTGGGTCGGTGCGGACACCCAGGACCTCGTCCTGTATCTCGCAGGGAACGGGGGCGACGGGACCTTCCTACTGAACGATACCGAAGCCTTGCCGGTCAGCGTTCTCGACTCCTGGCTCAACGCCCTGCAAGGCACGCTCCCAGGCGTGATCACTGTCGTCTACGACGCCTGCCGGAGCGGGAGTTTTGTTCCGTTGTTGACCCCGCCATCGGGGAAAAACCGGATAGTGATTACGAGTACCGGGGCTTCTGAAGCAGCGTTTCTGGATGCAAAAGGCGATGCCTCTTTCTCCAGTTACTTCTGGTCCCGGATATTGAATGGGGCAAGCGTGGCGAATGCCTTCAGTGGGGCGCGACAGGCGATGCAGATTGGGGGGGCCGGACCCGATGCCCAGTTGGATGACAACGGAAACGGTATCGGCAATGAGAAGATGGACGGCATCCTGGCCAGGAGCTATACATTGGGGGCGGGCGTTATGCTTGCCGGGGACGACCCGGTCATCGGTGCAATCGTCTCCGAACAGGTTCTTTCGGGATGGAACGATGCCCTTCTCTGGGTGGACCATGTGACCACGACCGGGGCGCTCACTCAAGTCTGGGCGCTCATCACCCCTCCGAATTTCACACCTCAAGGACTCTGCGGTGGAGATTTCAGTCTACCTATAGTGGACTTGGTCTCGGTAGGCGGGGGCCGCTACGAAGCGGCCTATGCCGGTTTCACCGATCTCGGCCGCTACCACGTGGCAGTATATGCCATGGACGCCAACGGCAGCCTATCGCTTCCTGCTGAGACGGACCTTTTCAGCACTGTTTCGAACGTTCCAGATGCCTATGAACCAGACAACACAAGTGAAGAAGCAAGTTGGATCGGCATCAACGGCCCGAACCAGACACATACCCTGCACGTGGTGAATGACGAGGATTGGGCGCGATTCTACGGGAAAGCAGGTCAGGAGGTGACGGTGGAGACCTTGGACCTTGGAGTGGATTGCGACACATATCTGGAAGTGTACCGGGGAGACGAGTTAACGCCGTTTGCAACAAATGATGATGAGAATCCGGGGATATTGCGCTCCTACATCCGGTTCACGGTAACGGACGAGGGGATGTACTACGCGCGGGTGCAGTATTCTACAGCAACGCCATTTCCTGGAGGCGCAGAATTTGATACGCGGTACACATTGGCAGTATGGGAAGAGCAGGGTATTCTCTCCGCTACACTCATGTGTGGTGTTACAACATCAGATTCCGAGCCCATTCTGAACGCGAGTGTTCGTTTGGAACCGCTGAACATTACGGTAACTGAGAATGTGAACGGAATTTATTCTTTCCTTGCGCTTCCGAGCGGGGTAACCTGCACAGTCTCGGTTGAGGCTTTGGGCTACGGGACCTGGAGTGGCGCGGTTCTGTTACAGGCTGGAGAAACGAAGAGTCTGTCGATTGTTCTTGAACCTGAAAATGAAGGAGAAGGCACGATAGAAGGTACATTGGAAGGCGAGATCCAAGAAGGAGAAGGAGCAAGTGACGGCGAAGGCCTGCCCTCCGAAGGTTCACCGGAGGAGGGTGAACCGGAAGGCACAGTCACCGAAGGCGAAAGCGGTGTTTATGCAGCCGACCAGAATGCCGATGGCCTGATAAGCCTGTCTGAGCTCCTAAGGGTAATCCAGTTCTACAACTCCGGCGGCTTCCACTGCGAAGCCGGTACCGAAGACGGCTATGCTCCAGATCCAGGAGTGGAGACCTGTACCCCGCACGCCAGCGACTACAACCCCCATGACTGGCACATCAACCTCTCCGAGCTCCTCCGCCTCATCCAATTTTATAACTCCGGCGGATACCATTCCTGCTCCGGCACCGAAGATGGCTTTTGTCCCGGACTTTAACGTTGGCGCACTATCCACAGGAAAAATTTGGCGCACGGCAATAATCATGCGCAGAATCAATCTGCCAACCTCTCCCGATGCGGTGATAAACGTATGAACCGGGGTGTGGTATAATCCCGCGTTTACAAGCGATGGATATTTGCGAATGAATAAGAAGCGGATTCAAGTTGTCATTGGGATTGCACTGGCGGGCCTGTTGCTCTGGTGGGCGTTTCGCGGGATGGACGTCCGGGAGATGGGCGCGGCGTTGCGGGGGATGCATTGGGGATGGATGGGCCTTGCCTTCGCGGGGGTGCTGGTGTCGTTTTTCACGCGCGTGTTGCGCTGGCGGTATATTGTCCGCACGGCGAAACCGGTGTCGTTCCGCCATATGTTCAGCGCGACGCAAATCGGGTTCCTGGCGAATTTTGTGTTGCCGGGCCGCGCGGGCGAGGTGGTCCGGGCGCTGGTATTGGGGCGGCTGGAACAGCTCCCGTTCTCGAAATGCTTTGCGTTCGTGGCGCTTGACCGTGTCACGGATTTGGTGGGCCTCATCACGGTAATGTTGCTCTCCATGTTGACCTACCGTCCGCCGCAGGTCTCTGAACTGCCCCCGGATTTTCCCGCGTGGGCGGCGGCGCTGGTGAGGCCGGGCGCGATCCGCGCGGCCACGTTCTCGGCCAGCGGGGTGCTCGTGGTGCTGGTGGGAGTCCTGGCCTTGTTGTACATGAATCAAGGGCTGGCGCTGCGCATGGCCGGCGCCTGTGTGGGGCTGGTGTCCAAACGCCTGGTGGCGCCCGTGCATGATTTGCTGCATCATTTCGCCGAAGGCTTGCAGGTGTTCCGGTCCGCGGCGGACATGGCGAAATCGCTCTTCTTCTCGCTGGTCACGTGGGCCATTTTCGGCATCACCTATATTGCCATCCTGTATGCCTTTGACCTGGATGCGCCGTGGTATGCCGCCTGCATCGTGCTCTCCCTCATTGCCGTGGCGATCAGTCTTCCGGGCGCGCCTGGATTCATCGGGCAATTTCACGCCGCCATTGTGGCCGCCATGCTGATTACCATGCCCAGCATCAACCTCGATGTGGCCCGGGCCGTGGCCATCATGGCCCACCTGGTCAATTTGATCCCCGTCGTCCTTGTGGGTTTGTATTGCCTGTATCTCGAGGGTTTTGGCCTCATCGAACTGCGCCGCCAGACCGAATCCGCCGAGGTTTCCACGCCCGCGAACGAATAGCGTTCCGGCGTTTCCAATAGACCTGTTCTCTCAAGGTTCCCAGACTTCCCAGATTCTTCGGTCTTCCTCCACCCCAACAAAAAGAGGCCCTATCTCAGGATAGGACCTCAGGGTGCGATTTATAAGCGCTGTTTTATTTTGCGGGGGCCGGCACCGGAGCCGGTGCGGGCTTTGGGGCCGGGGGTTTGGGGGCGGGCTTGTCGGCTTCCGAGATGAATCCATCGCCGTTCCGGTCCATTTTCTTGAACTTCTCTTCGGTAAAATTGGGCCGGATGGCTTTCATCTCTTCGAGGCTCGCCTTGCTGTCTGCGTCTTTATCCGCTTCCTTGACCATGCGCATGAGCGGCGATTCCCCCGGGGGCATTCTTCCTTCGGGGCCTTCATGCCCGGGCCGTCCACCGGGGCGCATGACCCGGTCTTCTTTCGTGACCACCCCGTCTTTGTTGGCGTCCATTTCGGCAAAACGCCCTTCCGGCGCATCGGGAAACGCCGCTTTGAATTCCTCCGGCGTTACCTTCTGGTCGCCGTTGCTGTCCGCCTTGAGCAGGCGGTCCGCCATTTCCGGGCGCGGCCCGCGCGGGCCCATACGCCGCATTTTGGCCACCGCTTCTTGAAATTCATCAAGGGCCAGCTTGCCATCGTTGTCTTTATCCGACGCCTTGAAAATCTCCTCCACCGGCGGCCCCATCGCGGGTCCGCGGGGCGGCGCGGCATTCGGGCCTGGGGGCGGGGGCGGGGGCGGCGCGGCATTCGGGTCCGCTGGCGGCGCGGCACTCGGGGCCGGCGCCTGTGCACAGACGGTTCCCGCCGCGAGCAAAACCATGGCCAATACACAGAATCCCACTATCCACTGTTTCATGTTGTTCTCCTTTCTTGAAACGGGCCGTATCCTTCTTAACGTATCCCGTGTTGTACGTGATGACCCGTCATCGGGTCTTTTCATCCATCCGTATTCAACCCCCGTGCCAGCCGAAGGTTCCTTTGAATCATACTCCTTTAGCGGGTACAATCCTAGAATAATTCCTACGCATGCGGGAGACATCTCTTGGAAATTCAAGACCTCGAACGACAGTTTTGGACCGCCTTCCCCGGCGCCAAGGAGCCGGAAATCTGCCGCTCCCCCGGCCGGGTCAACCTGATTGGCGAACATACCGACTATAACGGCCTTCCGGTCCTGCCCATGGCCATCCGGCAGGAAATCCTGGCCGCCTTCCGGCCCCGCGAAGACCGTTGCATCCAAATGAGGAATTGCGACCCCTCGTTTCCGGAAAAAACCTTTGAAAACGGGCCTGATTTACCGCCTTCCCCCCCTGGGGAATGGGACAATTACTGCAAAGCCGCCATTCAGGGAATAAACGCCCATTTCAAGGTTAAATCCTTCCGGGGCATGGATATGCTGCTTACCAGCACGCTCCCCATCGCCGCCGGATTAAGTTCCTCCTCCTCCCTGGTTGTTGCCTGTGCCCTCGCCTACCTCCAAACCTTGGGGCTTCGCCTGGACACGGACATTTCCCGTCTCGAATTGGCGGAACTCATGGCCGAAGCCGAGCATTATGTCGGCACACGCGGCGGCGGCATGGACCAGGCCGTCATCCTGAATTCCGTTCTCAACCACGCCTGCAAGATTGACTTCTTTCCCCTCCGTGTCGAGGTGGCCCCCCTGCCGGAAGACTGCGCGATTGTCGTATGCGATTCCCTGGTGAAGGTCCGGAAAAGTGGTGCGGAACTGGCCAAATACAATGCCGGACCCCGCACCTGCGCCCTGGCCTGCGCCCTCGTGGAACAACAGTTAAAGAAAGATTTCGGCGCCGAGGTCGAGATCGACCGGCTTGGCGACTTGTGGTATGGCCCCCTGTGCCTGACCTCGAAGGAGGTCGAGGAACTTTTTGAGCGCGCCGTGCCCAAACCCGCCCTTTCCATCACGGAGGCCGCCGCGCGCCTCAAATGCACGCCGCAACAGGTGCGCGACCGATGGCTGGGCGACCTTCCGGAACCCAACAGCGGATTCCATGTCCAGGCGCGGCTCCGTCATCAACTCACGGAATACCGCCGCGTTGAAACCGCGCGCGACGCCCTCCTCGCGGGGGATTCCGAACTGTTCGGCCAACTCATGAACGCCTCCCACGAAAGCTGCGCCAACGATTTTCAAATCAGCAGCCCGGAGTTGGACACCCTGGTGGCCGCGGCGCGCGATGCGGGCGCAATGGGCGCGCGCCTGACCGGCGCGGGCTTTGGCGGAGCCACCGTGAATCTGGTCCCCAAAACCATTTGCCACGATTTTATTGATCAAATCACCGAAGTGTATTACCGCCAATACAAACACTACGACGGCGAGGCCCCCGTTTTTGTCGCCCATGCCAACGACGGAGCCAATTACCTGTAGATGCGCCGCAACACCCATCCCTGCAAGTCTTTCGACCGTATACACTTTGATGGACGGGCCGGAACGCTATCGTCAGCATCCCTTCAGGCTTGAACGGAACGAGGGAAACAAGGTTCAATACGGCGCAAGGAGAATCCTGCGAATGAAGACAGGCTGGATTGTTATCGTGACGGCCGTTGCAATGATCCTTTCGGCCCGGGCGGCGGAACTGCAAGACGGCGCGCTCGGGCAGGCGCTGGATGTCCGGACAGGGGCGCTTATAACACCCGCGTTCGAGGCGTACGGCAAAACGCCGTTGACCGTGGAATGCCGGGTCAAGTTACTTGCGAGCGGACAGTACAACATCCTGGTGGCGAATGAAACAAAGGCATCGGCAACACATTGGGAGATTTTCACCACGCCGGGGGACGGAATCCTGCATGCCTATGTTCCGGGCCGCGCGCCGGACCATGTACACACCACGGCGCCCATCGTGGACGGACAATGGCACTGGGTAACGATGGTGATGGAGGAAAAGCAAATACGCCTGTTTGTGGATGGCATGGAGAAGGCTTCCACGGCGAATACGATATCCAACACGGCGCGGGTGCCAGGGCCGTTGGCGGTTGGGGGCCTTGCGGAGGGCGGATTCGGATGCAACGGCCTGATTGACGAGGTGCGCATATCTTCGGGGGCGCGGACGATGGCCACCGCGCCTTTCCAGGAACTTGCCGCGGATAATACAACGCTGGCACTCTGGCATTTTGCCACGGATGCCCCAGGCAAAGATGCCTCCGGCCAAGGACATGACGGACAACTCCGGCCGGCCAATACGGCCTTTACCTCGAGCGGGATCGAAATCCCGGGCGGGATGCCCACGGCGCTGCAGCCGCTCCCTCCGGCGGAGGATGTTGGACCGTTACGCAATGCGCTGGCGGAGCTGGCCACGCGGTTGTCTCTCAAAAGCATCGCGGTGGATGACATTCGGGAAAGCGTGCTGCGGGCGTGGAGTCATGATTTTGACTGGGAAGGGAAAAAGGAATACCCGGATTCGCGGCCGGGGGGGCCGGACGCGGAGAAATTAAGCCGCGAAACATTCGACCGGAACGCGCTGATACTCGATCCCTCCGCCGGACCGTTGGGCGCGGTGTTCTGGCGCACGGACGCTCTGATTGACGCCCTGATGCGCGCAAGCGCCACGCCGCCGGAGGCTTGGCTCGCGGATTTCCAGACGTTGCGCACCGCTTGGTCCAAGGAGAAACCGGCGCAGGATTCGGCCCTGTATAAGACCTATTATCTCGCCGTGTGCGCGGTCCGGCGGCAATTGGCCCTGAGCAATCCATTGTTGGATTTCGACTCGATTTTGTGCGTGGCGCGCGGCACGTTCGAGGGCTCGGTCCGGTCCAATCCACAAACCGCCGACCCGCAGGGCGGGCATTTCGTGACGCAGTATTTTGGCTTTAACGCGCTGCCCGGCGGCGGCCTGTACATCGTCCGCAACTATAAAACCCAGCCGGAAATCGTGAATGTGCTGGAGCGCTCCGTGGTGGAAAACGGGCGGTTGAAAGGCAGGAAACTGGACTATGGCGCGTTTGCCACGCCCGATTTGTCATTCGACGGCAAGACTATTGTTTTTGCCTGGACCGAAAACCGCGAGCACAAATGGATTTACTCGAAGAAGACCTGTTTCCATGTGTTCCGGGTCAATGTGGACGGCTCGAATCTGGTGCAATTGACCGACGGCGATTTCAACGACTTCGATCCGTGCTGGCTGCCCAATGGGCGAATCGCCTTCGTGTCGGAACGGCGCAACGGCTATATCCGGTGTTTCGCGGCCTATTTGAAGGTGCGCAGTTACACCCTGTTTTCGATGAAAGACGACGGAAGCGATATCGCGCCGCTCAGCTACTTCGAGACCAGCGAATGGAATCCGTCGGTCAATAACGAAGGACAGCTTGTGTTTACCCGATGGGATTACGTGGACCGCGAGAACTGCCTGGGCACCCGGTTCTGGATCAGCGATCCCGGCGGGGGCAACCCGCGCGCCCCGCACGGCAATTATCCGCTGCCATATCATACCTTCCCCGATCACACGCCGTGGAAAGTCGAGAATGGCCGTGAATGGGACAGCCGGTTCGGCGCGCCGCTGGTCGAGATGGGCATCCGGGCCGTGCCGAATTCCCCGCTGTACATTTTCACCGCCGCGCCGCATCACGGCTCCGTGTACGGTTCACTGTGCATGCTTGATTTGCGCGAGGAAGACGATCACCACATGGGGCAGATTAAGCGTATCACGCCGCACGAGCCATTTCCCGAAACGGAAATGCCGGGACGCCGCCACTACCGCTATGGAACACCCTGGCCGTTGAGCGAGGATTTCTATCTCTGCAATGAATGGGAAAACATGGTCTTGCTGGACCGTTTCGGAAATAAAGAGCTTTTGTGCGATTTGCGTTCCCTCCCGTGCCCGCAAGACGAACGCCTCCGCATCATCGATCCGATTCCCCTGCGCGCGCGGACGCGCCCCCCGGCCATTCCGTCCAAATCGCGTCCGGACGGCCCCCCTGCCACCGTGGCCGTCATGGATGTGTATACCTCCGATCTCCCCTTCCCCGAAGGGACCAGGATCAAGTGGCTGCGCGTGGTGCAGAACATCCCGAAGTCCAATCACGCCATGGGCGAGCCGCTGATCGGGTACGAGCGCGAAAACACCCCGCGCATTCCACTGGGCATTGTGCCGGTCGAGGAAGACGGCAGCGCGTATTTTGAAGCGCCCATTGCAAAGCAGCTTATCTTCCAGGCGCTCGACGAGAACTTCATGGCGGTGCAATCCATGCGGTCGTCCGCGTTTGTGCATCCGGGCGAACAACTCTCCTGCATGGGATGCCATGAAAACACGCATCAAGCCGCGCAACGAAAAGAGCCGCCCCTCGCCCTGAGGCGTCCGCCCTCGAAGCTGGCGCCGGAGTGCGGCCCGGTGGAGCCCGTCAGTTATTACCGGCAAATCAAACCCATTTTCGATACCACCTGCCTGCCCTGCCACAAAGAGAAAAACAAGGGCCTCCAGGATATGCGTTATGAGAATCTCAAGGAGGAGTATACGTTCTGGTTCTCCGGCGCGATGTTCACCGACATGACCACGGCCTACAGCGGCGTGCATGGCGGATCGCGGACCATTCCCGGCCGCTTTGGCGCGCGCGCCTCAAAGATCGGCCAAACGTTGATGCATGAATCCCATCGTACCGCGGTGTCCGGAGAGGACCGGCATAAAATCATCCAGTGGCTCGATTGCAATTCGTTGCGGCTGGGTTCGTTCATTCGCGAAGCTGCCCAGTTGAAGGGCGAACTCGTCTGGCCCGCCATGGACGTCGATCCGGAAAATGTAGTGGGGATTGACGGAACGGAGCCTGGGCTGCGGGGCAATTTCTGGCACGAGAACACCTATGGCCCGTTCCCGGTGCTGCTTTCCGAGCATGCCCATGATCGCGTGGTGATTCTCAATAAGGCGGGGGAGATGGTCTGGGAATATCCCGTGCCGCACCCGCAGGATGTGTGGATGCTGCCCAACGGAAACATCCTGACGACGTATTATCAAGGCGTGCGCGAGGTTACCCGTGATAAACAGATCGTCTGGGAGTACAAAACGGAAAAACCCAATGAAATCCCCAACTGCCAGCCATTGCCGGACGGCACCATCATGATCGGCATTGTCGGAGAATGCCGTCTGATCGAAGTGAACCGGAAAGGCGAAATCGTACACCAGGTGCAGTTGTCCACGACGGAGAAAACACCGCATGCGCAGTTCCGCCTGTGCCGCAAGACCCACGAGGGAACCTATCTTGTACCGTTTACCGCCGAGGGGGCCGTGCGTGAATATGATCGCGCGGGCGGCGTACTTCGCGAGTTCCCGAAACGTTCGACACCGGTGTGCGCCCTCCGTCTCGAAAATGGCAATACCCTGATCAGCGCGGGTGGCGCCATCACCGAATACGATAAAAATGACACGATTGTGTGGGAACTCCTGGAACACGAAATTCCCGACATTCAAATGGGCGTTTTTGCGGGTATCCATCGTCTGGACAATGGCGATACGATTGTATGCAACTGGAATACCCAGGATGCGGGGGACAAAGCGGGCGCGCACATTTTTGAGGTAACGGAGGATAAACGGGTGGTCTGGCAAATTACCGGTCCGCACCTGGGGCAGGTGGCGCAATGCCAACTGCTGTCCGATGACCTCAAGGGAGTCCGGTGGCCGGGAAAATAATCCCGGCGCCGGCGGATTTGCTGAATGCGGACGTGCCGTGGAAACCCGGAATGTGCTATGCTAAAGACCATGATCGAATCGCATGTGAAGCGTTTGGGTTGGTTTGGGGCGGTGGTGGGATGTGCGTTTCTGATGGCGGGTCCGTCGGAAGGCGCGCCAAAGACGTCCATCATCCGCCCGGCGGTGTCCGCGGGAACGTTTTATCCGGACAAGGCCGAAACCCTCCAAAACACGCTTACGAAATACTTTGACGCCGCAGTGGTCCCCCGGCCTTCGGCCCGGCTGGTGGCCTGTATCGCGCCGCATTCCGCCTACGGATTCTGCGGGGAGGTGGCGGCCCATGCCTTCAAAAGTATTCAACCAGGGCAATTTGACCGGGTTATCCTGCTGGCACCCTCGCATTTTCGCGAGTTTCAGGGATGTTCCTTGCCCCTTGCGGACGGCTACGCCACCCCCTTGGGCATTGTCCCGATTGACCGGCCCCTGGTGGAAAAGCTTTCCCGGTCCCCCTTGATCGACTGCAAAGACCTTGCCTTTTGGAAGCCCGAGGGCATTCACGAGCGGGAATATGATGTGGAAAACCTCCTTCCGTTCCTCCAGGACCGTCTTGGGCGGTTCACGCTGGTGCCGGTGATGGTGGGCAAGTTTACGGACTTGGACGGCCGGTTTGACCGCCGGTCGTGCAAGGCGGTGGCGGAGGCCCTCCGCGCGGTGCTGGATGACCGGACCCTGCTGGTGGTGAGCACGGATTTAACCCATTACGGCAATGAATTCGGGTTTCGCCCCGCTGCGTTGAATATGAAGGAAACCATCGAGGAATTGGACCAACAGGCCACGGACCTCATTATCCAGCGCGATAGCGCGGGGTTTCAGCACTTCCTGGAAACCACCAAAGTGCCCATCTGCGGGGCCAATGCGGTGCAGATATTGCTGCTGCTGCTGCCGTCCAATGCCCGTGGCATCATGCTTTCCCGCGATGTCTCCGCCAACAAAACCAAGGAAAACAACCGTTCGGTGAGCTACGAGGCCATCAATTTCTATGTGCCCAATGCTTCCCTGGATGTTCTGGACCCCCAAGCGCCGCAGACCGCTGAAAGTGCACCCAAACGCGGCTCGGTGGTCATGAAGCTGAAAGGAAACGCCCAGGAAGTGGAGTTCTCCGCGCCCCCGCAACCGGAAGAGGTTCGGGCGGCTTTCGCGGAACACACCGATGAACCTCCCCTCCCGGAAACTTCCCAGGAACCTTCGGAAGTTCAGGAGGAATATGCACCCCCTGCGGTGGAAAACGCGTTGCCGGTTTCGGAACCGGAAAAGCCTTTCGTGCCCGCGCCGCCTGCCGCATCGCCCGAACCCTCGCCCCTCCCGCAAGAAACCTCCACGGCGCCCGCCGAAAAAACCCTCCCCGGCCGGCCGGCCGCCATGACCGGTCCAACGGGAAAAAAGGGGTCCGTTACGATTAAAATGAAGGGGTCCAAGAATCAGGACGGCCCGGTGACGCTTGAAGTTGATGGGACGCCCGTGGGAACCGGAGAGCGCGGCAAAGTGACCTACCAAGGCCCTTCCGGCGCCCCGGTTACAGAGGAGCACTCCACCCATGAGTGATGAACCATGTATTTTTTTGACGGAAGAGGAAGAAAAGCTGTTGCTGAAAATTGCACGGGACAGCCTGCGGGCCTATGTGCTTCGGGGGGAGCATCTGGACCTTGATAAATACCCGTTGACGGACAACCTCCGCGAAAAACGCGGCGCGTTTGTGACTTTGCGCCGCGGGGAAGACCTGCGGGGGTGCATCGGATACACGAAAAGCGTGGAAACACTGGCGGAAGCGGTCCGGGACAATGCCATCAACGCCGCCGCGCGGGACCCGCGCTTTACCCCGGTGACGCCGGAGGAATTGGAGGAAATTGATATCGAAGTGTCGGCCTTGTGCCCCGGCGACACCCCGGAATCGCCGTATATCGAGATCAACAACCTCGAAGAAATTGTCATTGGCCGCGACGGGCTCTATCTTGAGCTTGCCGGCCCGCGCGGCGGAGGCCTGCTCCTGCCGCAGGTTCCCATCGAACAGGGCTGGGACCGCCATCAGTTTCTTTCCGCCCTGTGCCGGAAAGCCGGTGCGCCCGAGCGTGCCTGGGAAAAGGGCGCCAAGCTCTACCGTTTTTGCGCCCAGGTGTTTTCAGAGAAGGCGTAGTGCTTTTCTGAATAATCAGCGTGGTTTTTCTTCCAGTTCTCTTGTGTGACACCCGGCCCCGGCGGTGGTATATAGTGACCCATAATCGCACCCGAGGAGAGTACATGATTCGTTCGAAGTGGTCGACCACATTGAAAGTGCTGCCCATCCTGGCGGCGGTCATCGTGTTGAAATACGGAATTCACCTTATGGGGTGGGAAATCCTGACGGTGAGTCCGCTCTTTTCCGCCATCATATCGGCCAATATTTTCTTGCTGGGCTTTCTGCTGGCGGGTGTGTTGACCGATTATAAGGAGAGTGAAAAACTCCCGGGGGAATTGGGGGCGAGCCTCGAGGCGCTTACCGATGAAGCCAGCATTACTTATCAGAACAAGAAAGCGGAAACGGCCCGGGGATGCCTGGAGCACCTTCGCGTTCTCACCCTATCCATTCTTGCGTGGTTCCGGAAAGAGGAAAACACCGGGGCGATGATGGAAAAACTTCGCGGGCTGAACCAGTACTTTTTGGCCTTTGAACCCCTCACCCAAGCGAATTTCATCGTGCGGATGAAACAGGATCAGAGCGCCCTCCGCCGGATACTGATCCGCATCCACACGGTCCGCGAAACTTCTTTCGTGTCATCGGGTTATGCAATCGCGGAAGCCGCCACCCTGCTCCTGACCTTGGGCATGGTTTTGCTGCATTCGGAAAAATTTCATGAATCTTTTTTCATCGTATTGGTAATTACCTTTGTGATGTTTTACATCCTCGCAATGATTCGCGACCTGGACAACCCCTTCGGGTACTATGAACGCGCGTCCGCGGAAGACGTGTCCCTCAAACCCATTGAAGATGCGTTGAAAAGGATCGAAATGGAACTGGCGGGGATAGATGAAAACAACGGAGGTTTGAAACAGACATGAAGAAGCGCATGGCATGGATGGGCCTAATCGCTGCGGCAACCGCCGTGGTGCTGCTGAATAGCGCGGTGCAGGCGAAGCGGATCGGTCCCGGTGACGATTTTTATGTTTCAGCAAAGCAGTTGCCAATGCACCAGAAGCCGTCGGGATTTTCACCCATCGTGGGGAATCTTACGTTTGGCGCGGCGGTGAAGGTGATCGAGGTTACCGATTTCGAGAATGAAAGCTCGGTCACCGGGCGCGATGTGGACCCGGCGTGGGCCTTGGTGGAATCGGGAGGGAAACAGGGCTATGTGCCCACCCGTTCGATTGTGCGCAAACGCGTGTTGAACCGCCAGGACCCGAACCAGGCCATGCAACGGGCCAATGCGCAGGAAGCGAACGCCACGGGCAAGAGTTTTTCGGAAAGCGAAACCGCCGACCTGCAAACCATGAAGGGCGTGGCCGGCCGCGCCCAAGCCGGCGTATCGGATGAGTCTGGCATGGACGCCATTCTGGCCGCGCCGCAGGAATACCACCCGCAAACCGCTTATGCGGACTTCCGGAAGGAAGGCCAGCTCGGCGAATTCCAGGGCAACCGGTAGGAGACTCGCCATGATGAACACAGCATGCCTTCTTTTAGTGGTAGTGTACGGCGGCCTTTCCGATTTCACCGATGCGCTGAAACAGGGCGTCAAGGAAGTGGGTAAGGAAGTCCTGCAAGACAATTCGGCCGGAAATCCGCCCGCCACCGGCGAAACCACCATCAATAACGTGGTGAATGTGCTGGATGCCGGGAAGAAAATGGTGGACAACCGCCTGGGCCCCGTCGAGGAATTTTATCTGGGCCGCAAGGTTTCCGCGCAGGTGCTCGGGGCGTATCCGAAACGGCTCCCGCAAGACAGTCCGGTCACCCAATACGTAACCAAGGTGGGAACCACCCTGGCCATGGCCTCCCGCGCGCCCTACCCGTACCGGCCCTATGTATTCGTGGTGCTTGATACGGCCGAGGTCAATGCGTTCGCGGCCCCGGGCGGCATTATCTTTGTGACCACCGGCATGCTGCGGTTCCTGGAAAATGAAGACGCACTCGCGGGAGTGCTCGGCCATGAAATGGGCCACGAGGAACTGCGCCACGGCGTCCGCACGCTGGAACAGGAAGGCGCGATCAAATTCGCCGGCGCCACCGCCAACGCGGCGGCACAGGAAGCGGCGGGAAGCGGGGAAGTGGACACGGAGATCGTCAGCCAGTTCACCGGCGCGGTGGTGGACCAAGTGGCGAAAGGCGTCCGCAACGGCTATAGCGTGAAGCTGGAAGCCGAAGCCGACGAACGCGCCATGGAAATCTGCTATCTGGCGGGGTATGACCCCAAGGCGTTGGTGGACGTATTAAAACGTTTCGAATCGGGCTCGAATTCCTACGGCGGCGCGCAATATCCCAAAGACCGTCAAGGCAGCGCCGCGGCGGTACTGAGCCGCATGCCGGGTTCCGAGGGCATGACGCCCCTGCCCGCCCGCACGGAACGCTATCAAACAAACAAAACGCTGTTAACCAGCCCACTCTAAACACGGAGGACCAATGTTACACCGGGACCATCCAGGGGATGACGACGATGCTGTTTTACAGGAAATCCTGAAACGTCAAACCCGGGCCATCGAGCGGCTGGCCAAACACTTTTCGCCGGAGGAACAGGAAAAAGAAGAAAAACGCTGGCGGTCGTTCATGATGCGGCTGGCCGCGATTACCACGATTTCCTTCAGCGGCATTCTGGGAAGCTGGGAGCTGGTCAGCTACCTCAAGGCACAATACGACATCCGCCAACTGGCCGAGCAATATGCCGAAGCGGCCACCGAGATTTATTACGAAGAGAATAATCCCGATGTGGCGATGGATTTCATTGGGAAAGCCCTCAAGCTTCAGGAAAACGTGGCGGATTACTGGTATCTCCAGGCCTATATCGAAGGCATGGCCGTGGTCCGCAAGCTGATGAACCTGGACCGTCCGTTATTGAAGGACGAAGTGGACAAGGCCCATGTGGCCATCGCGCATGCCGTCCTGTTGCAGCGGCTCGACGCGGAACGGCCCGAACCCTTTATTCTGCGCGGGCAAATCTATGCCGCGCTGGGCGAAAAGGAACGCGCGGACAAGGCGCTCCAGGAGGCCATCCGCATTGATCCTAAAAATGATTTCGCGCATGTGCGCCTCGCCGTGCTGTATTCGGAAGAAAAACGCGTGGACGACGCCCTCAAGGAACTCGATACGGCCCTTGCCATTAACGCGAAATCGAAATGGGCGTATCTGTGGCGCGGGGTGATCCTGGCGGAACAGCGCCAGCAGTGGGAGGAGGCCCGGAAAGCCTATGATCAGGCGCTCGCGCTCGATTCGCGCTTTGACCTCGCGTATTACAATCTGGGCTGGACCTATGTGAACCAAAAACCCGCCGACTATGGCAAGGCGAGGGAACTCTTTGAGAAAGCCCTCACCATCAATCCGAGTTATAAAGAAGCCTTTTATGGGCTGGGCATGGTGTACGGTTATCAAAATCTCTATGAAATCGCCGCACTCTATCTGGACAAGGCGATTGAACTCGACAAGACCTTCCTCACGGCATGGAAGTGGCGCGGCATCATCCGCGTCGAACAGGAACAGTACGGCCAGGCGCTCGAAGACTTCACCCAGGCCATTTCCCTGTCACCGAGCGAGCCGGAATTGTATGTGCGGCGCGGACGCATCTACGCCAAGAAAAAAGAGGTTCAGAACGCCGTGGCCGACCTGCGTTTCGCCGCACAGCTCAATCCAAACGACAAAAAGACCTGGTTGTATCTCGGCGACGTGTTTATGGATGCGGAGCAGACCGATCAGGCCCAGACATATTATGAAAAAGCCCTTGCCCTCGACGCCCAATATTCCGAGGTATACGGACAATTGGCGCAAGTGTGGTTGAAACGCGGCAATGCGGACAAAGCGCGGGAGGCGTTTGATAATGCCGTGAATAATGCCGCGTACCGCCCCGAACGCTTCCTTTTGCCGCGCGGGCGTTTCCTTGAAGGGCTCGGGCAAAATGACCTTGCCCTCGCGGATTACCGCGCCGCCCGCACGAGTGATCCGAACATGGCCGAGGCCTGGTTCGCCGAAGCCCAACTCCTTCTCAAGAACAAGGATAAGAACCCCGCGCTCGAAGCCATCACAAAATACATCGAGATCAAACCCACCGACCCGCAAGGCCAGGAACTCCGCGAGAAAATAAACGCGCTGTGAGGGTGGTTTTGGCAGGGTGCATCTGCCGAGACAACAAGTCCAGTACATCCATATCACCCTGACGTAACGAGTACTGCTTGGTGTTCATGGGATGCTCACGGGCTGGGATACTCGCCTCTTTTCCATGCCATCGGGTTTGCCGTGGGTGTGTATGGTGTGTATAATTAATGCAGAAGCCATTCGTTTAAGGATATATGCGTTGACCAGTAGAGAAATTATCCGGATGCTGGAAGAGGATGGTTGGCGTCTGAAGGCCGTCAAGGGCGACCATCATCATTTCATTCATCCTCGGAAGCCTGGAAAAATAACGGTGCCGCATCCGGCAAAAGACTTGAAAAAGGGCACCGTGAATAGCATTTTCCGGCAAGCCGGGCTTAAGTAGGAGATATTCGGCATGTTCAGGCACTATCAGGCGGTTATGGCCGGTGTTGGCACGGATCAAATTGATGTGGCTTTCCCTGATTTTCCAGGATGTGTCACCGTGGCGGCAACGTTGGAAGAGGCGCAAAGCCGTGCGGCGGACGTGTTGTCCTTTCACCTTCAGTCCATGGTGGACGATGGCGATCCGATTCCCGCCGGCGGCGATGAAAAGACGTTGTTGGAGATGATCGGGGATTATGAGAAAGAAGGGTACCGCGTTGTAATTGCCTCCATCGGCGTGGAGGTTCCGGCCGGCAAGGTCAAGCGCATCAACATCACCCTGCCTGAATATGTTCTGGAGGCGGTGGATCGCTGGGCTAAAACGCATAGTCAGAGCCGTTCCGGCCTGCTTGCCAGCGCGACAATGGACTATATTGCCCGGCATCGGTGAAACCATCCGGAAACTGATGGTCTATATTCGCCGGATTTCCTTCTTCATTCGGATCGTGCCGTCCAGTTCATGAATGGCGAGCCGCAGAACCTCGGGGGTAATTTCGATTACGGCGAAGGAGGCGCGTTCGCCCCGGCTGAGTTCCGCTTTCAGGTGGCCGGGATTCAGCCGGATGAATTTGCTTCCGCTCCGGATGACCGCTTTATGCGTGTGACCGGTGAGTTGGAGGGCGGCCCGGGCGGCCGCGCCGCGAAGGTCCTGGTCCGCGTGCGCGCAGGCCACCGTCATGCCTTCGACAGTCTCCACCAGCACATTGGGAATATTGGGTTGGTGATATTCCTTGCACCACAGGCCCGGCACGCCGCGCACGGGGTATCCGCTGTCTTGGAGTTCCTGGACATCCGGGTAGTCGTCGCCCAAGTGATAAATCACTTCCGCGCCTGCTTCCCGCACCAGCCACTCGGCCGCGCGGTGCATCAGCGCGCGGTTTCCATGCGTGTCGCTCATCACACCCAGAATCATTAGTCCGAAAAACCTTGTTGGAACGGGCGCGATTATACCGGGTCCTCCGGGACCATAACCACCTCTTGGCGGGAATGGGCGCGGGCAGAATCCGCGCGGGCAAACTCAATCATATTCACGGAGATAGGGCGGCCCGGCGGCGACATGCCCGGGCCGGACATTCTTAAAGGTGCGCTGAATCGTTTCCGGCCATTTATTCGCGATCAAAGGCACGATCCGGAATTTGCCTTTTACGGTTCCCACTTCGGTTACCGGGTATTCATAGCGCGTGCGGGTGTTTTTGGTGCCGCGTCCGCCCACAAGCGCGTTGTGACTCAGGATAATGCCGGCCGGAGCGTGTTCCCACGCCACATTGGAGGGTTCGCACACCAGGGCTGCGCCGTTGCCCGCGTCATCGGTCAGCACCGCCAATTCCACGTTCTTGCGGTTGCCGTCGAACCACAAATCCGTGCTTTGCAGGGTGTACAGGCCATGCTCGGAGGCTTCGTCCGCGCCGGGATAGGAAATGAACGGCCCATCGCCCACCCAATACACGCTCGAAATGGTTTTCGGGAGCGCGAGGGACAGGCCCGCCTCCAGGAAGATGCCGGTGGCATGCCGCGGGGTCAGTTCATAGGCCACATCCAGCCAGCCATGCGTTGAAATGGTCAGCGTCATTTGCACATCCACCCACTGGTTCTCTTTATCAATGCGCGGGCATGACCCGTTGATCCGAATGGCGGCCGGAACGGCTTCCAAATCAACCTGCTGTTCGCCCGGCGCGGCCAGGGTCAGCAGCCACGGTTCCCAAAACGATTGTTTGGCGATATAGCGCCGTTCCCGGCTGCGGCGTTCCGCCATGGTGGGCAAGCGCCCCACGCGGATGAACGGACTCTGCACCAGCAGCGCCACACTTCCTTCACGCGCGCGCATGCCAAAATGCCCCGACGACTGATCGAACTCGATGTCCACTTCCGGAAACCGCGCCCGCACCATGCCGCCTTCGGCGCTGGTTTCCATGCCCTTTTCGAGTACGGTTTCCGCCATCTGATCAAGATACGACATGCGGTTGTTGGCGGGAATCAGGCGGACCGTATGCTCGTACACCGGCAGGTTTTTGGCGTCGCAGAAGCTGAACACCACGCGGCTGTCGTCCCGATAAAATGTTTCCGGCACGTCCAGGTCCAGGCTCAACGTGGCGGTCTCGCCCGGTTCCAACGCCACCGCCACCGGCCCCTCCGATATCTTTGCGGCATTCTGGTAAAACGCCCAGTTCCCCTTCAGTGCATTCACGTTGGTGAAGTCGTACCGGTTGGCGAGGGTTACCGCAATGTGCTGGAGTCCGGGCTGCGTGAGCACTTCCCGTTCGGCGATGTACACGGGCGTGTACACCTTGCGCGTAAGCCAATAATCCACCTGCGGCTGACGATCCGGATAGACAATGCCATCCGGACCTTTATCCTCCCCGCAATCCATGTAGCGCACGGGCGACACCCAGATTTTTCCCGTCAGCGGCGTGCCGAGGTCCTTGTCATACTCCTCCGGTCCCGCCGTCTTGTACAGCCCTTGATCACACCAATGCCAAATTGCGCCGCCGGCCAGTTTCGGGTATTTCAGCATCACGTCCCAGCAGGGCCCCAAATCCTCCGCCGCCTTCCCCAGCATGTGTGCAAATTCCGTCGCGATGATCGGGCGCTGTGTTTTCTGGGCGAACGCTTCCAATTCCGGCGGCGTGGGATAATGCGGCGCCAGCACATCAATGAACTCCGGAAGGGTCCACCCTTCCTTTTGAAAATCACCGCCGCCCTGCGGGATGCAGATGGGCCGCGTGGGATCCAATTCCTTTACATGCCTGGCAACCGCCTCCACCTGCGGGGTGTACTGATTTTCATTGCCGAGGCTCCACAGAATAATGCAGGGATGATGCCGGTTCGGCAGCACGGTTTCGTCCGCGCGCGCCAGCAGCCGGTCCAGATTCTCAGGATTGTTCAGCAGTTCTTCGCCGCCGTCAAACGGCACTTCACAGATCACATACACCCCCTGGGCATCGCACATGTCGAGAAAGCGCGGATGCGGAGGGCAATGCGACGTGCGCACCAGGTTGATGTTTGCCGCTTTCATGCGTTGGATATCGCGGCGGTCGTCTTCCTCGCGCACCGCGCGGCCCACTTCGGGGTGAATCTCGTGCCGGTTCACCCCGCGCAATTTCACGGGACTTCCGTCAATCTTGAACACCCCCTCTTCTATGGTCACGTCGCGCAGGCCCACGGCGCGCGTTACACTGTGCACCATTTCACCATCCTTTTCCAGGCGCACGGTGAGTTCATACAGATTCGGTGTTTCGGCCGTCCACCAGCGGGGTTCCGGAATCGTCAAGTCACATTTGAATTTCGGCGTGCCCGGCTCCAGTGGAAGATCAAATTTTCCGATGATGGCCCCTTTCGGCAAACGCAGCCGCCCGCTCAGCGTCACGCCTTCCGGAATCGTTTCGCCAAAGGTGTCCAGGGTTCCTTCGATGCGTAACAAGGCCTGATTGGTGTACGCGGTGGTGGTCCAGACGTGCTGGATATACGGGCTGGGCAGCGAACGCACGGTTACGTCCCGGAAAATTCCGGACAGCGCCCAATCGTCCGAGCAATCAAACAGGAGATAAGGAAACGGCTTGTAGACCCGCACCGCCAGCAGGTTGGCCGCATCGAATTTCACCAGCGGGGTGATGTCGAATTGGATCGGTGTATACGCGCTTTCATGCGACCCCGCGCGCTGCCCGTTCACCCAGCATTCAAATCCATACAAGACCCCCTCGAACCGCAACACAACGTGCCGGTCCCGCCATGCGGCCGGCAGGGTGAATTCCCGCCGGTACAAGCCCACACTGCGGCTGGGTTCGTTATACCGGGGCTCCTCAAATCCCTGCATTTCCCACGTGGACGGCACGGAAATCGTGGACCATTTCGACACATCAAACCCCGGTTGAAAGAAGGTTTTTTGCGGCCCGGACGTTTCCTCCTTGCACAAGAAGAACGACCACGGGCCATTCAAGGAAAGTTCACGGTCCGGTGCCGCGCCAGCCGCAACGGTTCCGAACACATACACACCCAGGCACATACAGAAGCCAATCACTCTGAACACTTGCCATCCCTTCCTTCATTGCATTCACCATCGTTTTCCCCCGTGGTTGGGGAACGAAAGACTTGCCCGCCCAGCCCGGCTAGGGTTGTGTTGCCTCCCTTGCCAGCAAATACCACGTATTGTCCAATTTCAGCACCACCCGTGCGCCCAGATCAAGATACCGGGCAATTTCCGGATGCTGCTTGAGCAACTCCTGGTATTGGGAAGAGCCGCGCGTAACGGTGGTCTTCGCCTGATTGGCATAGCCCTTTTCAATCCAGGTATCCGCCCAATAGACAAACGTTTTCCCTTCCAGCGTCCGTTCCTTGTCAGGCATGGCCGCCTTGGCCGCAAGCATGGGGGCGGGTTTTGGTTCAGCTTCCGGCCCGGGTTTTGGGGGTTCGGGTTTCAATTCAATCCGCGATGGGGATTCGCGCCTGCGTTCTTGTTGTACTTCCATCACGCTGTTCATCTGGGAAACACCTGGGAGAGACTCCGGAACGGGGGGCGGCATGGGCGCCGGTGCGGGCGCCGCCGGCGTCAACACGGGCGCGGACTTCTCGACGATCTGGCCGGCAACATCCCCCTTCGCAAAATAGTTTTGAGAGCGCGCGGAGGAGTCCACGGCCTGATCGGAAACATCCTTTTCTTCCGAATACAGGGCCTGTTCCGGCGCGGCTTCGCGGGGCGCGGTCTGAACCACCGGTTGTGCGGACGGGGCCTCTTTGGATTTGCCGATTTGGAACGTGCCGGGCGCATGCACCGTGGGCAATATCACAAACGTTCCCGCGATAATGAGCAACACCGCCGCCGCCGCGAGCGCCATCTCCCATCGCACGTAAAATTTCCTCCTGGCGGGTAAATACGTTGCTTTAGACCGTATCGCGTCCGCGACCCGTTCTTCAAAACCGGGCGGCGCGGGCATGCGCTCCATGCGTTCATACATCCCGGTCACTTTCTTGTACCGGCCCAATTCCCGCAGGCAATCCGAACATTCATGGAGATGGCTTTCCACGGCTTCGCGTGTTTCAGCATCGAGTTCGCCATCAAGCAGCGCGGAGAATTCTTCCCGTATGGTTTCACACGTAGGCATGGTTTATATCATCCCGCGCAGTTTCAGGCAGTCGCCCAGCCGTTTGCGCGCCTGGTTCAGTCTCGACTTCACCGTGCCCTCGGGGCAGTCCACGCTCGCCGAAATTTCTTCGTAACAAAGCCCCTCGAATACCCGGAGCACAAACGGCAGCCGGTAAAGGTCCGGCAAGGCCTCCAGGCACTCCTCCATGGCCCGTTCGAGTTCCGCGCGCTGCGCCAGCACCCGCGGCGTGTCTTCCGTGGCCGCGAACCGCGCCCCCCCCGGCGTTTCTTCTTCCAATGTTTCCAACGATACGCCCAAGTTGCGGCCCTTGCGGCCCCGGTCGCGCAAGCGGTTGCGCGAGAGATTCGCCGCAATCGCGTACAACCAGGTATACACCTGGGCCTGGCCCGCGTATTGGCCTATGCCGCGATAGGCGCGCACAAACACCTCCTGCGCCACGTCCAGCGCATCTTCATGATTGCCCAGGAAGCGATAGACCACGTTATACACGCGGTCCTTGTACCGGCGCACCAGTTCGTCAAAGGCCGCCGTATCGCCGGCCTGACACTGGTCCACCAGGTCCGCGTCGCTCTCGCCGCGCGCTTCTTTCAGCCGTACCACAGACGCCTTGCTCCGCTGTTCCATAGCCTAAGACACCAAAACCGTCCGTCCGGTTCACGGTATAGTTTACTCCTCCCCCTTTTCCCGTGGAAAGTTCCGTTCGGCGGGGAAATGGCACGCCGCATCCGCCTGCCCCCAAGGTTCCCCACACATGAAAAAACTGGCGCACGGGGGGGGAGATCGGGTATTTTCTAGTGTTGTGCTTTTATCTCACTAAATGGGCTGAACACAGGCTAAGGAGGATGAAGGACCATGAAAACACAACGTGCGCTTCTCGGGATTGTGGCATTGGCGCTGGGCATGGCGCTGGCCGGCTGCGGAAAAGCGGCGGAAAAAGCCGGGAATACCATCGCGGAAAAGGCCATTGAAAAGGCCCTGAGCGCGGACGGGCAAAAGGTGGACGTGAAAATCAACAAGGATGGCAGCGCCTCCAACATTTCGTTTCAGGGAACGGATAGCGATGGGAAAAAAATAGACATGACGATATCCGGCGATGGAAACAAAGGCGCGCTGCAAATGAAAGGCCCGGACGGCACGATGAATATGACGGTATCCGGGGACGGGGACAAGGCCGCCCTGCAAATGAAAGGCCCCGAGGGCACGATGACCATGACCGCCGGGGACGGGGCGGTGCTGCCGGCGGATTTCCCCAAGGATGTGCCGTTGTATCCGGGCTTGAAATTGAACATGGTGCAAACCATGCCCGAGCAAAAAGCGCACTTGGTGCAGGGATTTTCGGAGGATTCGCTGGACAAGGTGGCGGCGTTCTGCAAGGAGAAATTCCCGGCCCAGGGCTGGACCGAGCAAACCTCGATTAACCAGGGCGGGGATTCGCCCATGGCCATGTTCTCCTACCAGAAAGAACAACGCACGTTATCCATTATGGTTAGCAAAGAAGAAGAACGCACCAGCCTCAGCGTTACGGTGGGAAGCTATCAATAATTCCCCGGCGCGCACAGAAGCAAGGAGGACGCATGAAGGAGCGCTATCAGTTTTTGGCGTTTGATTTGGGCGCGGAAAGCGGCCGGGCCGTCTTGGGCACGTTGGAAAAAGGGCGGATTTCCCTGGAAGTGATTCACCGTTTCCGCACGGAAGGCCTGATGATGCTCGGCACCCGGCAATGGGACCTTGCGCGCATCTACGAAGAAATGTGCACGGGCCTGGCCAAGTGCGCGCGCGCGCACGGCCCGGACCTCGATGGCATTGGCGTGGATACCTGGGGCGTGGATTTCGGCCTGGTGGGGCGCGACGGCGCCGTGCTGGGGAATCCGGTGCATTACCGCGACAAGCGAAACGAGGGCATGCAGGAGTACGCCTTCCAGAAAGTGCCGCGCGCGGAGGTGTACAAGGCCACCGGCATCCAATTCCTTCCCTTCAACACCGTGTATCAGTTGCTGAGCCTGGTGAAAAATGGTTCGCCCGTGCTGGAAGTGGCGGACACGATGCTGATGATGGGCGATCTGTTCGGGTATCTCCTGAGCGGCCAGCGGGCCTGTGAATACACGAATGCCTCGACCACGCAATTGCTGGACCCGTTTAAGCGGACCTGGAACGAGGAATTGATTGCGCGGCTGGGACTGCCCCGGAATCTGCTGCTGGAACCCGTTCCGCCCGGCACCATCCTCGGACCGCTCCTGCCGGATATTGCCGCGCAGACCGGCATTTCGCCCAAGACCCCAATCATCGCCCCCGGCACGCATGACACCGCCTCCGCCGTGGCGTCGGTGCCCGTCGCGCCGGACGCACAGAACTGGGCGTATCTTTCGAGTGGCACTTGGTCGCTGCTGGGCGCGGAACTGGACGCCCCGTGCGTGAGCGAAGAAGCGTTGGCGCAGGATTTCACCAACGAAGGCGGCGTGGGCGGAAAAATCCGGTTCTTGAAAAACATTATCGGGCTGTGGCTGGTGCAGGAATGCCGGCGCGCCTGGGAACGGCAGGGGCAAACCGTGGATTACGCCACGATGACGGCGGAAGCGGCGGAAAGCCCCGCGTTCCAATCGCACATCAATGTGGATGATCCGAGATTGCTGGCCCCGGACAACATGCCGGAAACCATTCAGTTGTTGTGCAAGGAGAGCGGCCAGCCGGTGCCGGAAACACGCGGGGCCATCGTACGGTGCGCGCTCGAGAGCCTCGCGCTCAAATACCGGAAAACACTGCGGGGTCTCGATGCCACGCTGGGGCGCACTACGGAACGCCTGCATGTGATAGGCGGCGGCGTGCAAAACCGCCTTTTGGGCCAAATGACCGCCGACGCCTGCGGCATTCCCGTGATCGCGGGCCCCATCGAAGCGACGGCCCTGGGCAACATCGGCGTGCAGGCCATGGCGGTTGGCGCGATTGATTCGCTGACCTCGATGCGGCAGGTGATCGCGGCATCGGTGGAGTTGGAGCGCTTTGAGCCCCTCAACCCGGAACTTTGGCAGAAACTCTAATTCGCCCTCATTGCTGAGGACAAACGTTCTTTGCGGGTGGCACGATCAAGACCGTCCCCGACGGGTGGCACGGTCAAGACCGTCCCCGGTTTTGGCCGTGTTCATGCCTGCGGACCACGAGGTTGGGGGTTCAAACCCTGCTGTAACGCCCGTTTTTCTACGGGACTTGAAGTTTTCGCCGGGCAATTCTCTTTGGCTAAAGGACTTCTGAAATCAAAGTCCGGGGCAATATCCGTCTTCGCTTCCTTCACACACGTGATATCCGCCGGAATTGAAGAATTGGATTACGCGCAGCAATTCCGAGAGTCCGATGAACCAATCCCGGGCATTGTAGTCGCTGTCATGTGGGGTACATGTCTGGTCGCCTGGACCGGGCGCGTAACCATCTTCGCCCGCCGCAGGTCAAAGGAACCGAATACAAATTGTCTGGTTCGGGGAGGAGCAGAGGAGGATAATCCGATACGTCAAAACCCGGCTTCACGTAGCCGGCGGGATACACCGGGGTTTCCGAACTCAGGATAATATCGCCAGAACTGCTATGGGCGTAGTCAAAGACCCCGAAGGTATATTGCATCAAACCATAATTATTGCAGAAGAAGACGCGGCCGTGTTTCGAGGCCGCAATTCGCTGCTTGCGCAAATCCATCAGCATCATGCCTTCATGCTGCGTCGCCAGATCGCATCCCGCCGCGGCCGCGGCGGTATCGTAGCGGCCTGCGTAATCGCACGTTGGCAGCACAATGCGGATATCGGGCCGAATGGCGAGGATATAGTCGACCAGCGTGTTCAAATTCGCTTCAATCTTGTCCATCAGAAGTTGGTTGTGTTCATTCGGGTCTCCCGGACACAGCAGCTTCACCAACTGTGACGGGTTGTCCGGAAGCACGTACTCCTGTTGGAAACCCTGCCGGTCCAGGTCGGTAGCGAACAATTCTATGCCTCCCCCGGCAGGCGACCGGCGCCTGTCCGGAGGTTACTTACGGGAATCGCTGAGAAATGCGCCGGATTGACAGGACCTTGGGCGGAATGGCATAGTGATCTTGCTAACAGAAAAGGAGCATGACACGGTGTATCGCGCAATCAAAGTCGTGGTGGAACACCACGCGGACGGATACGTCTCTTACCCACTCGGATTGAAAGGCGTAGTCGTCGGTCAGGGCGAAACGTACGCGGAAGCACTGCAGGACATTGAATCGGCCATCCGGTTTCATGTCGAGAGCTTCGGCGAGGATGTTCTTGATCCGGACCCTGAGACGCCTGTGCTTGAAGCCTTCGTGGCAGAAGCAGGCGTCCAGGTCAAATGACCGCCTTTCCTTCAGACGCGCCTTTGGAGCAAGTCATAAGGGCCTTTGAACGGCTCGGTTTCCGGGAAGTCCGAAGGGGAAATCACATTTCAATGATCCGTGACAACGCCGGCGGTACTCATACTCCGCTCACGATGCCGTCGCATCGCAGAATCAAAGGCTCGACCCTTCGCACAATCCTCACCCAGGCGCGCATATCGCGCGACGATTTCCTCAACGCATTCGACGCCTCTTGAACACGAGCCGCGCCCGCCGAAAACGGGTGAAAAAGAAACTTGTCATTCGCGGATCGTCCGGAGTAGAAAGACGCATTCATCGAGAAGTAATACTGCTGTGCTACGGATCTTTACGCACCGGGGGAGTCGCTGATTGCGAAGAGCGGCCACGATGCGCTCGACGCCACACACCGAACACAACCGCGAAAGTTGGATCGCGTGCAGACTTTCAAACCGAACGCGTAGCCGCGTGACAACCCCGAATTGCGAGTCTGCAACGTCACGTTGTTGATTTGCAATTCGATTCCCGGGTGCGAAGATCGGGTTTGGAAGTCTGCAAATCCATCTTGCAGCGCCAGGAAGAACATCATAAATCCTTTATTTTGAATTGGTTATGCCCGTTTTGTCTAAAAAGGGGCTTCGAATGAGTGAATTCGGAAGGAGTAGGCTAAACACAATGACAAATCGCCGGTATGTGCGATTTTCATTGATGTTGCCGCGTTTTTGGGTTTGTCTTGCCGCTAGACCGTTCAACGTGAATATGTACTTGACAGCATATGTTCTCCTCTTGCTCTCCACACTTCGGAGGAGCATTGAGGCAATGGGGGGAAGTCTGTCCTTAGTGGCCAGATTCCCCGATCGTGAGCCCATTCTCCTATCCGGCATATCGGGAGAAGAGAAGGACTAACCCCTTTGACGATTTCGGCTTCCCTGCCTCCCGCGCAGCCGCGTGACCATCTTTCACCGCCCCGTCCGGTTTTAGCAGACCTCGTCAAGCAAAGCCTGGGTTGCGCCGACTACCGAAGCCAACTACCCAAAAACGCGCGGCCAGCACCTCGAATATCCTATAATCACCTTTAACACAGGTGGCAATAGTGCCCCAGGCAACACCGCAAGGCTGTTCGTATTAACGAACACGTTCTGCGATGCAACCCAAGTGATGGGTTATGTGCAGAAGAGCCCTGTGAGGTACCATATAAGCCGCCTGCATGAATAGCCGAGCTAGAATCAAGATCTTGACGGAAATGAACTTTTCGCCCAAGCGATTGGGTTTCTTAATGCCTCCAAGCCGGACAAGAAACCCGCATCAGATGTGGATCAGCTTCGTTATTGCCGGAGCAGAAAGATGATGTGGGCGAACTGCATGCAGAATCGAGAAAGCGAAGGGAGGAATTGTGGCCGTAAACTTCAAGAGCGATGACAGCTTTTTACGAAAATTGGCGGTGGGAGCTGCTGGAACGAATGCAACTATTGACCGCCTGATTTCGCTTGGTTTCAGACCGATTGAACTGGAGCGGGGATCCACCGGCTTCAAGATATGGAAGAAGATCAAAATCAAACGTGTTCGCGTACCCGACATTCTGTGTCTACAGACGGGGCTACGTTTTGAATCCAGGGGCAAAACCAAGCCCGAGATTTCGATGTCGCACTCATTGAAGGACCCACGGCGCGCCTGGGATACAGGCATGCGTGATGATGACTTTGTTTCGATCATTGTCTTCCAGCAGAGCGCCGAATCTCCCATTGACCTGAAACAGATCTCTCCGGTACAGTTCATCAAGGTAAAGGATCTGCGAGACGCGTTTTCCGAGAAGCGCGTTTCCATCACCAAGCCCAAGGGCGTCGAAGAAGGCTCGGAGATCCGTGTTGTGTGGACTTCCGCAGTAGCCATTCAACCGTCAATTGTATCCGAGGTATCGGAAAAGCGCATTCAGTTGACGCCTAACAAATCTGGACGTATTCAGACGGTCCAGTTGGTTCGCAGCAAGAGAGCGACCACTCTGAAACCGCTGGTTTGTGTTGGTGACGCAGTCGAAGCCAATCAGATCGTTGCAGCCTCCGTTCCGGTGTCGCCAGTGGTATCCTGCCGGCCCTCGGTCAATGAGGCGTATTTCGTCGCCAATCTCGGCAGCATCAACCTGAGCGAGCGGTACGCCGCTGCCAAGGCGTTGCGCTATCTCGGGTACACAAAACTGCCAGTTCCGTGCTTATGGACAGGATGAACGACGCGGGAGAAGACATCTATGTGCAACTTGAAGCAGCCGCAGCACTCGCAGCGCACGGCCATCCCGAAGGATGGACATTCATGGAGAGCAAACTGCGTAGTGCGGCTATGGATGTCCCCCTTGAAACTCAATTGGAAACGGTGATTGTGGTCTCGGAAATCCCCAACCCTAGAAGCGAGAATCTGCTCATCGAAGTCTTGCAAGATACGGTGCGCGACGAGGAACTTAGAGCGGGGGCGGCTTGGGCACTTGGACAATTCGCCACATGCACTGCCGCAAGTGCTCTCGTGTCCACATTCAATTCAACCGCACTGGACGTGAAAACGGAGGCGGCCCGAGCACTCCTCAAAATCACAGGGCCACAAGTTGACCACGTGGTTGAATTGCTCAGGACATGTGCGCCCGATCAGAGGGACGGGGTGTCATGGGCTCTTGCTCGCTCAGGCGGATTCGATCCAAGCATCCTGCTCGCTCATGCGGATGATAACATCAGGCGATGGATTAGTTATATTGTGGGACAGGGTAAGAACCGATTCGCCGAGAGTGGCGTGGACGCAATCCGCACATCAGACCCGCAAGTTTACTTTGCCGCCAGCGTTCTCTGGCAGATTCTGGAGAGCTGGGTCCATGAATTGACGGAGGTTTAGGATGCGAACCCAACCTTTGTATGTCACACCATATGGTCGAGCGGTTGTTGGAGACGCATTCCCCCTTCTTGGTGAACTTGGTAACGAGTCTGTCGACCTCGTGATAACGTCGCCCCCCTTCGCGCTGCGGCGGCAGAAGTCATACGGTAATGTTGAGGAAATGGATTATGTAGCATGGATCGTTCCGTTTGCCAAGGAGGTCTTCAGGGTTCTGAAACAGTCGGGAAGCTTCGTTCTTGACCTAGGTGGAGCATATCGAGCAGGGGTGCCTTCGCGTTCACTCTACAATTTTCGAGTGCTGTTGACATTGTGCGACGAGGTCGGTTTTCATTTGGCTGAGGACTTCTACTGGTTTAACCCGGCAAAACTGCCCTCTCCCATAGAGTGGGTTAACAAGCGGAAGATTCGTGCAAAGGACTCTGTCAATACGGTTTGGTGGTTCAGCAAGACAGACTTCCCGAAAGCAGATGTGAAAAGAGTTCTGGCACCATACTCTGAACGTATGAAGAAGCTGATTCAAGATCCCGATAGCTTCTACCGACCGAAGAAACGACCATCAGGACATGACATCAGCACAGGTTTCGGCAAGGACAACGGTGGTGCGATTCCGTCAAATCTCCTGAACATCCCAAATACCGACAGCAACTCCGCCTATCTTTGGCTATGTAAGGAATTCGGACTGGAACGCCATCCTGCACGTTTCCCGGCAGATGTGCCCGCCTTCTTCATCAAGATGTTGACGGACGAAGGCGATACGGTGCTGGATATATTCGGTGGCTCAAACACAACAGGGTTTGTAGCAGAAGCCCTATGCCGCAAATGGTTGACGTTTGAACTCAGCAGGGAGTATTTGGTGGCCTCAGTGTTTCGCTTTCTTGAGGGAAGGCCACTGGAAACGATCCGAAAGATTCTATTGTCATTGGCCCTGGACGACGCCAACGTGCTTCTTGAAGATGTGGTTTGCAGTCTTTCAAATGGGGGAACTGCAAAGACATCCAGGGGCGACTTGGTTGCCTCTTGCGAGGATGTGAGACAAATGGTGTTGCTCGAAGAGCGAGAACTGTACAACTCCCAACAACGCGCAACAAAGCAACGCGGCAACCCACCCGCGTGAAAACGGACATTAGCCCACACGTTCTTTAGTGCGGACCAGGTAATTCCGGGGTATCATCTATTTTCAGTCCACCAAGAAGATTTCCCATAGCGCACATTGACACCAAATGATAGAAAAGTCCCTCGTTGCGGTCCAACCGGCTTGCGGGGTGTTCTCTTCTGGGGCCTTTACATTTCCAGGCCAGTGGTGAGTGTGTCCATGCGATGTCTCCGGGAGGCCTTCGGCGCCGCAAACAAGCGGCGTTTGTCGGTTGACTGCCGGAAACGTTCGAGAAGCGGATACGGGCGTTCTTAATGCGGAATATCTCGGAGACACGCGGGGCCGATAGATTTTCCGCATGAAAACCCTACTCGATGCGAAATCGACTCGGAAAACGAAAACCGTGTTCGTAAGCCGTTGTATCGAAACAACGGGTCATCGAAGGGGGTGGACACGTTGAAACAGAGAAAAGGCGCGAGAAAAGGGACGGATCGCGGCTCAGGCAGGGAAAGACGTGTGGTCTGGGGCACGTTGAAAAAGGCGCGTCGTCAGGAAGGGCACATCATGAAAAGCCCGTAAACAAAGGGCGGTGGGCGATCCATTGGGGTGGACGCGCACGCCGCCATGGTTTTACGGATAGTGAATTTCGAGTGACAGTAAAATGGTGGGCGATACAAGGCTCGAACTTGTGACCTCCGCCGTGTGAAGACGGCGCTCTAACCAACTGAGCTAATCGCCCCAAAACAGAGGGTATTTTAGCATAGGGAAGTGAACTTGGTCAAACCGTTGGCGAAGGACGTTTATGGACGCATGCCGGGCCACGTCCGGGAATGATCTTGATGCGCCGCCCGGCGTCACACGGGCCGGGGACTAGTGCGCGCGGGGCCGCCCGTTCGCGAATGCGTGGCCTGGGGAAAAGATTTTGTTGGGCGGAGGAGTTTAGGTAGAATACGGTTTCTCCAAACGGCGTACTTGAAGTAAAGGAGCAACCGGATCCATGTGGTCTGTTGTCGTGGCGTTTTCATTGATGAATCTTGTGCAGCCGGCGGAATCCCCGGGCGTTCCCGGGAGTTCGCCGGCGGTATCGCAACCCGCGGCCCCTGTCGCGGCGGCGGAAAGCCCTATTCCAGCGCCCGCGCAATCCGCGGGCGCGCCCGCCCCCCAGGCGGTTCCGGTTTCTCCCCCCGCGAATGCCGGGCCGGCCATGGCGGCGCCGGTGCAACCGGACGCCCCGCAGATCATCACCAATTACTGGCAGCATATCAATGAATTGCTGGCCATGGAGGCCGCGCGCCGCACCAAATACGATCTGAAGGTCAAGGCGAAATATCCGCCGCCGCGCACGTATCCGTTTGATGCGTTCCAGCATCTCAAGGCGAAGGACTTACTGCGCGCGGCGGATGAAGGGATTCTGGCGGCGCGCGAGAAAACGGGGATACGTCAGGACGAGGAGGTGGAACATCAGGCGGAGGTCAATGTGAACACCGCGCTGGAGTACTATCCGCTGCTGGCCGCGGAGGAATCCGATTTCACGGAGCTTCGGTACCGCATTCAAGCGTCGGACCCGGTGATGCAAATCTATCTGCTGCGGCGGATTGTGCCCGGGCTGGCGAATCAGTCGCTGCTGTCGGAATATTTGCAGGAAAACGCCCGCCGCCAGCGCGAGGAGGTGCGGAAGACCCTCCTGAAGATTTGCGGGGATATCATGGCGAATGAAAAGGTGCAATGCGTGGCCTTTGACGCGGCCTACCGGTTTCTGCTGGAGGAGTATTTGGACGTGTACCGAAAGGATCCGTCGGTGGCGGCGTATGAAAAGCAAAATGGCAAGCCCGCCCCGGCCAAACTGGCCCTGGAATCCGGGGGCATCCAATTGGCGCCGGATACCTTGGCGGCCTTGGAACCGGTGGGTGTGGGATTTCACGCGTATGTGGACGCGCTTGCGGGGCAGCTTAGCCCGAGCGCCGGGCGTCCCACCGGGGTTTGGGTGGCGGCGCGGCAGGGTATTGAGAACGTATACACGGAACTTTATTTGACGAATCGGGAAAAGATCAAGGCGATTTTGGACCAGTATCCCGCACCGGCGCTGAAAGGGCATTGAACCGGGGTTTTGTTTGTGGGACACGGGGCGGAAGAGTGCGCCGGCATTACCGCAAGCGCTGGATTTGATAGCCTTCGTAAATAAGCTGATCCCCCTGGATGAAACAGGAGATGGTTTTGGTCTGGTTCATGAAGGAAGCCGTTATCGTAAGCCCGTTGCCCTGCACCCGCCACCGGCCCTCGAGGCTTCCCACCATGGAATGGGTGGCGAGGGCTTTCCCTCCGGGCAACAGTTCCACCTTGACGGGGCCTTGATCGGTTTGCACCTGCCACGCCGTATTCACCAGGGTTTGCGCGGTGAACTGGAAGGGGGCGGCGGGGGGCGGTTCTTCATATGCCGTTTCTTCCACGGGGGTTTCCGCGGCAACGGGATCGGGCTCCTGTTCGGAGTCGGACGGGGAATTCGCGTCCGCCGGCGCGGGGGCGGGTTTCGAGGACATAATCCGGCCCGCCACCATCGGCAGGAGCAACGCGGCGGCAAGCAGAATGAAAAAGAGAATCAGGGGCTTCCGGTTCACCCGCCATCCTTTTCAGCGTTTGGGTGTCACGATACTTTAACACCAAGGGAACGTCCGCGGCGCCTGTGGAAGACGCAAGGCCGTATTATTGGAGGCGCTTGATTTCTATTCCGTCTTTGTACACCTTGTCGCCGATGATGTCCAGGTCGGTCTTGTATTCCTTGTCTTTGAACGTGGTGGCCACGGAGAGTTTGGCCCCATTGACGCTCCAGGTGCCCGGCAGGGTATCGGTTCCCGCGAACTGCTGGACCAGTTTGTTGTCGGTATGGGCGGTGGCCTGCCCTCCCGCATTCAGTGTGACCTGGATTTTGACGCCTTTCTTGGGCTCCACTTCCCATACGGTTCCGGGCAGATTGCCGTCATTGAGCAGGGGCGGCAAAGAGCCGGGCTTGGGGGCGTTGGGGTCCGCCACGACATCCGGCGCGCTGGCGATGGAGGCCATTTGCAGCAAGGCGGGCAAAATCGGAAAGACGAGAAAGAAAACGATGGCCACAATAAAAGGGCCCAGTATTTTCCAATTCATTTGGAGTGGTCTCCTTGCGAATCCATTTTTATGTATACGGCATCATGCAATTAGAAATGCAGGCCTATAGCGTACCGTTCCGCGCTGAAAAGGTCAAATTCAACGCGGGCAATTGTAAAATCGCCCTTTTTCTCGAGAAAACATCGTGCACAGAGCCATTTACCGGCATTTTATGGACAAACCGGTTCCCTGAAGGGCGGTTTCGCAAAGGCCTTCAACTCCGCCGGTCAAAACGCCCTGGGCTTGCTTGGCCGCGCAAACCCCGGTATCCTTAGCGGCATGAGCGATCCAGGCAGGGAAAATACTTCATGGGGCGGGACTTCCGCCCGCGGCTGGCTGCCCGCGGTTTTTGTGGGCGCCGGTGCGGCCGCGCTCCTTGTGGTTGCGGCCTCGGTATCGGGGCTTCCAGCGTATGACGCCTGGATAGGCCTGGGCGCGGTCTTGGGGCTGCTCCTTGTGGTTTTCCTTATCTTCGGCCCGTCCCGCTATATGCTCTCCTTCTTCCTGGTGCTGATGATTTTGGGACATCAGTTCCGGTCGCCGTTTGTGCTGCCGTTCGCGGGGGTGGAGTGGCATCCGCGCGAATTGCTGCTGCTGTTATTGCTGGCGCACGGGCTGGTGCGGCTGGTCTCCGGCAAGGCCAATTTGCGCCCGGACCTGCTTCACTATTTCTTTTTTCTGTATGCGGCGTTTTTTGTGTTTATTGCCTGCCGGGGATTGTGGCGGCAGATGCCCCTCGAGGATTTGATTGCGGAATGCCGCTATCCCATTTTCCTGAGCAGCTTTTTCGTCATGGCGATCTGCACGGACGGGTGGGCCGATCTGCGGTATTACGTCAAACTGGTGGTGTGGATCAGCCTGGGGGTGGCGGTGGCCAGCCTGGTGTTCTTTGCGTATTGTTCCGCCGTGGGGCAGGTGATGAGCGTTCAGAATTTTCTGGGGGAATTTGTGCGGCGTCAAATCGGCCCGTTCTTGCTGCAGTCGGTTCGCGCGAATGGCCACCTGTTCTTTGAGGTGGCGGCGGTGGTGCTGCTGGCGCTGTTCTGTTGCCGGGACATTTCCTGGGGACGGCGCGGGGTGTATGGTGTGATGATCGCCGTGTTTCTCGCGGCCATCGCGATCACGATGATGCGCACGGCCTACGTGGCGCTGAGCCTTTCGATGCTGGTGTTGTTCGTGCTGTTTCTGCCCAAGGACCTTCAACTGCTGGCGGGAATCCTGGGCGTGGCGGCGGGCGGCGCGCTGATTGTGGCGGCGGGTGTTTCCGTGATGGGAACTCTTTCGCTGCCGGGCCTGGAGGTTTCGCTCCGGGGCCGGCTGGTGGAAGTCATGGGCGCGCTTCAAATGTTCAAGCGGTATCCTTTACTGGGCGCGGGCATGGGCAGCAAATTCATCGGCATGGGCTTTGTCGCGAAAACCACCCTGATGAGCGTGGCCCAGGCGGATTATCAAACCGTGCACAACGTCTGGATGTATTTCCTGTTCAAGGGCGGCTTGACGGGCCTGACGCTGGTGTCGCTGGGGCTGGGAGGCATTGCCCTGCGCGCCTATCGAATCATGGAGGCCCTGCCGCGCGGCGCGGACCAAATGCTGCTGCGGGGATTGCTGGCGGCGTATGCGGGGCAGCTTATCGCCTCCATCACCATGCCGCGGCTGACGTATCCGGTGGGAGGCGTGTTCCTGGCCATGATTACGTGTGCGTTTATCATGGCGGCCCGGGAAATGCGCGAAACCGAAGGAACGAAACTTCCCCGAAGGTAATGCAGGAACCTTTAATAATCACGGTTTGAGAAACTAGGAGGCAAGTGTGGAACGCGGAACGCGGAATGCGGAACAAGGGCAATAGTGTCTCTTTGGGAAACGAGGGGCCAGCAGGACTATCCAGGCACGTTGATGCGCTGTTCAAGTTCAGCAAGACCTTGCTCGATGGCCGGAAAATCCGGAATCGATCCGAACAGCATGGCCTGCATCCTCGCATAGTCCTCGATCAGGCTCTTCCGGTTGTGTTCTGGTGGCAGGAGACGAAAACGGCCGGGCTTGGCGGACTCGTACATTGCCCAAGGTGAGCGGTAGAAACGCTGTTTGAAGGCCACGACATCCTCCAGCAGGTCCAACCGCCGCAAGGCGTTATCCCTGACGGACGAGAGGGCCATGCGGTACAGGTCGTAGTAGTGTCTTGAGTAGCGCTGAGGCAACGGCTTTTCAGGAGCTCGATGCGCTTCCTGGTGCAGGATGGTCGCCTTCTCCCAAAATGTTCGTTCGGCAGCGATGGTGCGCACCTGAGTGGAGGGCGTCTTGAACATATGTGGGAAGTGTTCCGCGGCGTAGGGACGAATAGTCTGGATGGAGTGGGGAAACCACGCCGCCATTGGACCAATCTCAAGCCTCACTTCCGGCTGTATCGCATCAAGAGAAAAGGCTCTTGGATACCGGATCAGGATGTTCTCGTTCCGGGCATTGACTTCAATGATTCCGGCGACGTGCGCGGAAAGTTCCCGCTGAAGCGCGGGCGCGAGTTCATCCGCCAGAAAGCGCTCCGCCCTGCGGTTGGCTTCCTTGCCGAAAAGGTCCTGTTGCGTCGCACTCCTTTCCCTCATCGGCTCGTCCTGTTCATACCCCAAGAGCTGCCAATCGAGCACCAAATCGATGTCTTCGGAGAAGCGTTCGATAAGACCAAATGCCTTGGAAAGGCTGGTACCTCCCTTGAACGCCAGATGGGCCTTCCATTCGCAATCATTAAAGAGGAAATCGAGCGCCCAACAGACCCAGAAATCCTTCTCGGCTATCGCTGGATGCACCCGCATGGCTGCGGCTGTTTCCTGAAACAGGTCACGCCGCAGGTCGTCTGGTTCTTGTGCGATTTTACGCATGCGAAGCATCCTCCTCGACGGCCAGGCGCTTGATAAACTCGTGGACCCATGTCGTGGCATAGCGCGATTCGCAAAGAGCGCGTGCGCGGTCCTGGCGCGTCAGCCTGGCGCGAAGCAAATCAAGTATCTCGTCGTTCGCCTGCTCTTTACCGAGTGTTTTGAGCGCCTGGACAACGAGGGCCGTTTTCGGCGACAAACCGGTCGTTTCTTTGTTGGCGCGGCGTTTCAGCAAGATGCGTCCACCGTCCCACTCGTAGCGTTTCGTCGGGCCGTCGCTGTAGTACTGCCATTGGGCGGGAACCTGTGTGGAGAGTCCCAGGAGATTGAGGGCGGTGTCTCCGGCTGGAACCAGGGTCCAACCGTGCGCGCGAGCAATGGCGCGGGCGATGGCATCCGGGCTGGGACTTGCCGGACCCTTTCGCACGGGGCTATGTGCGGGCCAATCATAGACGCCGCGCAGAATACGGCGGAGCGTTCCGGCGTTGGCCAGCCGAAGCAGGCTCTTCTTTGCAGCCTCATAGCTGGCCAAATCCAGGAAGTCTTTGGCCGTGAAGGCGCTTCCCTTTTCCGCGCTTTGAATTCTCGCAAGTATGCGCGTCTCCGTCGTTTCCATACCATGCATCCTCTTACTGTCCCGAATTATACCTATTATTCGGGACAAACGCAAGCGGGATATTCCCGCCCAGATTGATACGTTGCAGGGCAAGAAGCCATTGCCGAGACGGAAAATCTCCGCCTTCCGACAGTTTTCGCCTTCTTCCGGTAAGTAACCCATAGCGGAGTCGCGGTCCGCCGTGGACGTGTTTTACGGCTCGGCGGTCGTGGCGTACATGTTCAAGACCAAGGGCCTGAGGGTTATTGCGAACGACCGGCTCCATTATTGCCACCACACGGCGCGCGCCAATAAAAACCTATCTATTCTTTGCCAATGAAAAGAGCGCGCACTTCGTTTACCGCAAGGCGCCGGTGTTTTTGGATGCGGCGGCGTTCGTAAACCGCATGCGGGAGCGCGCGGAAGAACGAAAAGAGGGTGCGGTAAAAGAGCAGGATGGCTTTCAGGGCGCCAAATTCGGCCCGGGCGGAGGAGAGCAACATGCGCGCCTGATGCACGCGTTCGCGGAGGAGGGCCGGGCTGTAGCGGATCAACAAAGGCAGCGGCATATTCTTAATGATCAACAAGCCATGATTCCGGAAGCATTGCGCGCTGCGCCACCACGTCTTGCCCGCAATGCTCGCCGAACCCACATGATAGGCAACGGCTTTCGTCGCCAAGGCCGCCGAGAAGCCCGCGAGCCGCGCCCGGAAACACAGGTCGCTGTCTTCGAAATACGCGAGGAAGGTTTCATCGAGCAAACCCACCGCGTTGAATATCCGCGAGTGATACAAACCGGCGGCGGCGGATACTCCAAAAATGGACTCCGGGAAAGTGAATTCGGCGCGCGGACTCCGGAAGCCGATGCTCTCCGGGCGGCCATTGACACCCATGCGGTCCCCGGCGCTGTAAATCGTTTCCGGCGAATCTTTCCAAAGGATCAGGGGCGCGATCATATCCGCGTTGGTTTCCGTGGCCCTGTGTAAAAGGAGTTCCAGGCAAGAAGGCTCCAGGGTTACATCGTTGTTTAGCAGAAAAATCCACTCGCCCTTGGCCTGGCGCATCCCCGCATTCACTGCTTTGGCAAACCCCTGATTCGTCTCCCGCCGGTCCACCTTTATCCGCGGGAAATCTCGATGCAGTGTTTCCACCGTATCGTCTGTCGAGCCATCGTCCACCACAATGACTTCGTATTCCCGAAACGTTTGCCGTTCCAGGGAACGCAGGCATTCCACCACCAAATCACGGCGGTTCCAGGTGGGGATGATGATGGAAACCGCTGGTGTCATTTTCGTCCCGTCTCGCTCATGCCGGCCTCCCGTTCAATCCTTGCGCGGTTCAATCCATATCAGCGTGCGGTAAAAGGGTTCCTTGCGGCTGAACGGCAACAACGGCGTCAGCACCCGCAGCGCCGCCTGAAACGCCGCATTGCCGAAACCGGGCCATCCGCACATCAACACCTTCCAGGTCCACTCCCACAGGCGCAGCGGGGCGTTTCCTTCCCGTGTCACACGGTACGCGCCGCCCGCCAGATCATGCACGCAATCGAACACCCTATCCGCGTCCGGCAGGCTCTGCGCGCGGTGTTGCTCCAGCCAGGGAATGGTGCGCTGACAATAGGCCTGGTACGCCGCGCGCACCCGTTCTTCCGCGGCCGCCGCCGGTTCCCCGGACGGAAACCCGATGACCGCGCGGCCCCGCGGGTGCAACACCCGCAGGATGGAGGCAATCGCCGCCTCGCGGTTCTCCGGAGGAATATGTTCCAGCGTGTCCATGCAAACACAGATATCGATGCTCTTATCCGCGAATGGCAGCGCCGCAAGGTCCGCCTGAACCGGCACGATGGATTGACTGCCCCGCGCCGCCTGCAAATGCGCATTAACCAAATCCGCCGAAATTATTCTCGCGTGTACGAACCGGGCCAGCCCGTTTTCGTTCGCGCCGATTTCCAGAAGGCGTTTGCCCGCAAAGCCCCCTTTGGACAACCGGCGCGCCACGGGCACATACCGCAACGCCCAGTCGGGATATCCCCGTCCGTCCTTTTCCGCGTATGCGCGCAATCGTTGGGAAAGTTCGTCAAACACGCCGCGCCCTCCACGTCAGCAGGTTGAATCCCGGCAGGCGTCCGGCGCGCAAGGTCGTTTCCAAGAATGAAACATCAAAGGCATCCAGAAAGGGGGTGCGCCCAATCGCCGCAATATACGACACGCCGAAGAGCACCGCCGCGGCGCCCGCACCGAGGAGATTGGGCAGATGCCCCGCCTGCCCGTGGAGCATCCATTGAACCAACAAACACGCGGCCGCGCCGGGCAGAGAAGCCACCATTGGCCAGACAACGGCCACCCGCATAAGTTCCATCACCGGCAACGCCAGGGTCTTGCGAACCACCCAGAAAAACCATGCGGTGGAAATCAGCATGCCGAGCGTGGTGCCGATGGGAATGCCGTAAAACCCAATCGTGAACACCAATCCAATCGTGACGGCAATATTGCATACGGTCGAAATAACCCCCGCATACATCGGCAAATCCGCGCGGCCCTTCCCCAGCACAATGCTGACCCCCGGCCCCGGCAGTAAATTGGCCAGATACCCCAGCACCAGAATGCGCATGACCCACGCGGCGGTGTCCAACCCCTCGCGGTTCCCGAGCCAGGCGTGCATCAACACATCCGCCGCCGCGCAGCCATACACCGCCAGCGGCACCGACACCGACGCCATGTATTTCGTTGAAATCAGGTACAGCCGCCGCAATGCTTCCTGTTGTCCCCGCGCATCCATGTCCGAGGCGGCCGGCAGCAGCGCCGTCACCAACAGCGCCGGCACTTGCCGCATCTTACTGGCCAATTCTTCGCCCAAGCGGTACAGCCCCACCCAGCCCAGATTGCCATAGAACCATACGATAATGAGGCGGTCGGTCTGGAAATTCACCAGATTGGCCAGCTTCGCCACCTGAGCCCGCCAGCCAAATGAAAACAGGTCCCGCATGCAGGACCGGGTCATCTGGGAGATGCCAATGCGCAGGCCGGGCATCAGCCAATACGCTATCGCGATACTGGCCGCGCCCTGCACAAACAACACCACCGCGTTCGTGTACAACAATCCCGGCAACCCGAAACCGGTTTCCAGAAAGGCCACCGTGACCACCAACTTCACGACGGAATTAATGATGCTCAGCCCGTTGCTGAGGCCCATGCGCTGCAGGCCGATGGGGGCCGCCATGAAGGGCGCGAGACAATTATTGGCCGCGAACAGAATCAGCGCGCCCCGCAGCAGAAATTTCAATTCGGCCGCGTTGGGCGCGGAACCCGTCATGGCCGTGGCGCGCGGAATCACTATTTGGTCCATCAGCACATCCACCGCCAGCCATCCCGCCGCCACAATCACCGCGCCAAAGGCCAGGTAAAAGAACAGCCCCGTGCTCATTACCGCGGAAAGCGTGCGAGCCTCTTTGCGCGCGGCATACTCGGCGATGTATTTCGCGAACCCGCTGGATACCCCGAAATCGAACAGCGCCGCGTAGGCCGTGAACACCCCCACCAACGACCACAATCCCCAGCCGCCCGTGTCCAGCCGCAGCACGATATACCACGTCAACACGAGGCTGATCGCCGCTTCCCACAGGCGCCCGCCCGCATTGAACACCGTGTTCCGCGCTATCGTGGCTCGTACCGTCATACGTAATCCCGCATCATTCGTACTTGATCTCGTAGAAATCCACCGGTTCCTGGCCCGCTCCGTTCAGCCGCGGCAGCGACAACGATTCCACGGCATGGAAGTGCGGGTCCGCCCGCCACTGGTTCAAGAGCGCGCCCACCTCCTTCAAGGCGCCGGATTCCCGGATAAACGTCCCGGGGATCATCACAAACCGGATGTTATGTTCGCGCAGCCAGGCCAACTGTTGATCAAAAGGCAAGGTGCACAATTTCTTCATGCCCCAATGATTCTGATACGCCGGCGCGTCCAGATAATAGCTTCGCTGATCCACCGTAAAGATGGTCCCGCCCGTGTTCAAATGCTGATTCGCGTACTGAAACGCGGCAAACCGTTCCACCCGCCGCGTCAGGTATTCATCGCGTGTCTCCAGTCCCAATACCACGGGAATCTTAAAATGCATCGCCGCCCCGTGCAGCGCGAGGCCGTACAAGAAACTGGCCAGCAACAACCCGGTCAACCCGCGTTTGAATTTCGGACTCTCCACCGCCACTGCGGCCGCCACCACCATCATCGGCGCGAAGAACGGCAGGATGTACCGTGCCAACCGCTGGAAGAAAAAGAAACAGGCGCCGCCCGCGATGCTGTACACGCCCAGTTGCCGTGCTTGTTTACCCAAAATGAACAGTCCCGGCACACCCAGCGCCAGCACCAGTCCGCCGGGCGATTTCGACCAGCCATCGTATTGCCCCGGACGCATGATAATGTCCCACGGAAACCGCACGAAGGCTATAAGCGAGTTTCCCCCATGTTGCGTGACCGATTCATGAACGCCCAACCCCGTAATGGCGATATGGTCCATGGCGGAGGATGGAAACCACTCCGATAGAAATGGAAACACGGGATTTCCCGCCAGTAGCGCGGACCGAATCAGCCATGGGCTTGCCGCCACAGCCGTCCCCCCGCAAAACACCAGGGTGGCGTTTCGCCGTTGCCCGGACGCCCCAAGCAAAACCCAAATGCCCAGCAGCACGCATACAAGATAGCCGGTATGCCGCACGCCGCAGGCACTCCCCGCCAGCACGGCACAGACCACCAGCCACTGCCGCTGCTTCGGCTTGTCCAGCCAGATCATCAGCGCCGTCAGGGCGGCCAGCGACAGCGCCGTAAACGCCAAGTCAATGGAAACCCCGCCCGCCTGATCCATGAAGACCGGCGCGGTGGCGAGAATCGCCGCCGCCGCCCGGCCCGTGCGTTTGTTGAAGGCGCGCGCCCCCAGCGCATAAATGGCCCAGCAGGCCGTCAACGCCATCGTCCAGTTCAACAGCGTAACCGGTTTTTCGCCGCCCCGGAAAAACACCGCCGCATACAACGCGTGCATCAACTGCGGATACCCCGAATAGACATTCCCCTCTTCCAGATAGAGATGCCCCGCGCGCGCATACGCCGCCGGCAGCGCGATATGCGCCACTGTGGCATCCCAGCTTGTGACCGGCGCCAGCGCGCTGATCAGCGCGAGCAGCAGCGCGATCCCCGCCGCCGCAAGGCTGACGTAATCCAGCAACTCCAATGGTTCTTTCGGCGGTTCCGAAGTCGGGGAGGAAGACGTGCGCCGCGCATACGCCGATATTTCCCGATACAATCCCGCCAATGCCACCCCCGCTAAAACCACCTGTGTCCAGCCCAACGAGACGCTGCCCAGGGTTACCGCCACCACGGCACAGCCGCAAAGCCCCACTAGAAACGCGCACACGCCGGCCTCCGGGCCCGTGCCCAGATTCAGCCGCCGGGAACAGGCCGCGCCCGTCACCGCGGCGGCGGCTATCACAAGAACAAACGGCATATCGTTACCCGCATTATTTCACTGCAGGGCACGATATCACGGACACCGCCGGAAAGGAAAATGAACGCTTTAATCGGTTCCGGAAAATTGACAACACGCGGGGATGGGGGTAATGTTTGGGACCGGATTTAGCGGGGGCAAGGAGGATACAATGCGTTGGTATCGTGGCAAGGGCTGTCTTCTACCCGGCTGGGTTTTTCTTTTCGTTCTTGTGTTGCTTCTCGTGGGGGCGTTCCTGCTGGGGCGTCATTATCTGGCGGCAGCGCCCAGGGTGGACACCACCTCCTTTATCACACAACAAACGGCCGCCATTGCGCGCGTGGATTTTTCCGCCCCCGGCATCATGACCGAACTGCTGCCCCAGGTCCCCATCCTCCCGCGAATCCTCCTCCAACTGGCGCTGCCCTATGAGTGTTCCCTGCACGTGGAGGTGGACGCGGACCGCAAGGTCCGGCAGCTTGTTGGCGCCATGAGCATGCGCCGGTTCGGCCGGCACGTCTTATCCATGTTTGACAAGGTGGAAAGCCTTCCGTCCCTGGGTCAGTTTAGGTGGACAACGCCCGGAATCGTATCGGAACAGGGTGCATTACTGCTGCGCGGTGAGGAGGGTATAGGCGAGGAAGCGGCCATGGTGGCGCAGGAACGATGGAAGGCGTCGCCCGCGGAAACCATCCGGCTGGACGGCACGCATTTTTTGGAAGTATTCGTGGATAACCGGCGCGGACAGGGCTTCCTGGCCTTTGCGGAACTCTCCACCCCCCCCGAAACGCCCGGCGGTGCGGCATCCGGGGATTCTTCCAAGGCTGCGTCCCCGCCAAAACAAGAGTTGCAGCAAATCTTCGATGCCCGGGAACTCTCAGGACTGTTTTATCGCGCCCGTACAGCCCATTTTACCGCGGACGCACAGGGCGCCAACGGTTTTCGGATAGGGCTAACGATTGAGTGTCCGGATGAGATGGCGGCCCGCAGCGTGGAGTTCGCATTGATGACCGTGCGGGATCTCCTGTTCCGAAACCTGCTGGAGGCCGGCCTTACGCTGGAAGGCGACCCAATTATCGAGGGGCCAAAGGTACGGGCGGACTTCACGCTTACCGGGGTGGAGAACGCACTGCACGACGCGATCCGGGGCCTATACACACAGAACCCGAAAACGCCCCAGGCCAGGCCGGAACAGAATGGGGTGAAAGGAGGCCGGGCATGAAAACAGTCGCTTATCTGTATATGACGGCATTCATGACCGCCTCTTCTCTTTACGCAGGAGCGCCGGATGACATTGATGTGGATGCGATTCTGGGCAAGATGACGCTTCCGCAAAAAATCGGCCAAATGATGATCATCGGGTACGAGGGCCGCCGCGTCACCCCCGAGGCGATGGCCCGCATCCAGGAAGACAACCTCGGCGGATTCTTCTTTCAACCCATCTCCAATTTCAATTTCCCAGATGAATTGGCCCGTCTGGTGGCGGACCTGCAATCCGCCGCGCTGGCAAGCCCCATCGGAATACCCTTGTTTGTCTGTATGGATGCGGAGGGCGGAGCGGCCGCACCTATCCATTATATGCTGGGGGCAACGCCCACCCCAGGGAATATGGCGCTGGGGGCTTCTGGCCGGGAGGAAGATGCCTATGCCGCCTACTACGCCTTGGGATCAGACTTGCGTGCCTGCGGCGCGAATGTTAATTTCGCGCCGGTTGTGGATGTATTGAAAAGCCCGAAGAACCCGGATTTTACGATTCGCGCGTTTGGCGGCGACAGCAAACGAAACGCGGTGTTGGGGCGTGGCGCGATCCGGGGATTACACGATGCGGGTGTGATTCCCTGCGCCAAGCATTTTCCGGGGTTGGTGTATGAAGAAGAAGATTCGCACCGGGCCATATCGCACATCGCCCTGCCGGAATCCACCTTCATGGAGGATGGGCTGGCACATTTTCAGGCCTCGATTGACGCCGGGCTGGACATGATAATGACACACCACGCCATTTTCGACGCATGGGATCCCGATTACCCGGTGACCTTGTCCTCCAAGGTCATTACCGGGGTTTTGCGGCAACGGCTGAACTACAAAAACCTTGTGGTCACGGATTCGATGGGCATGGGCGGTCTTGCCAGCCAGTATGGACTGGCCGGTTCCACGGTGCTGGCGGTGCGGGCGGGATGCGACCTGGTGCTGCAGGTCTCACGGGACGTGCAGGAAGTCAACGAACGCATCGCGGCGGTTGCGGACGCGGTGCGGAACGGCCGGATTACAGAACAGCAGATTGACGACGCCGTGCGCAAGATTCTGAAAACAAAAGCGAAGTACACCCTGTTTACAAATGCGAAACCAGACGTGGACAAGGTCTACCAATTGCTCGCACAGCCCGAAGCGATTGCGGCGAACAAACAGGCGGCACTCAATGGGATCGTGGTGGTGCGCGATGAGGACCGCCTGCTGCCGCTGCCGGTGGAAGGAAAAAAAATCTGCGTGGTCTGTACGCCCTCGGTTATAACCCGCGCGGGAAAAGGCCGTGATGGCGCGGGTGAATCCTTGCCGGTGGGATATACCTTTGGGCGCTATGTCCGTGCCCTCGTTCCGGGGGCCGAAGAAGCCCGCGTCGATACCGTGCCCTCCGAAGCGGAAATGCGCTATGCGCGGAACAAAGCGTCCGCGGCGGATATCCTTATCGTCACGTCGTTGTTGGCAATGCAGTCGCCCAAACAGGTTCAATGCATCAAGGATTTGATTGCCTTGGGCAAACCCACGGTGGTTGTCGGACTGGGTGATCCTTCGGACCTGACACAATTTATGGAAGCAAGGACCTTTGTGGCGGCGAACAGCCCGGTGCCCATCAGCCTCGAAGCCGCGGCCCATGTGCTCTTCGGCAAGGCCGCGGCGGGGGGTACGCTTCCCATGCCTATCGGCGACGCCTATCCCATGGGCCATGCCCTGGCGCGCACTTCGCAAAAAGAGTAATGGCACCGTTGGTGCGCAACGATTATTTCATGGCTTTCCGTTTTCGCCGCCAGCGCGCATAAACGGGCCAGCTCATGGCAAGGGCGAAGGCGACCAGGAGCAACACGAGGGCAAGGGTTTTGTTGTATTGCTGTAATTTTTCATAGGCCCAAATCCAGGAGGCGACCGCGACGATATTACCGAGGATAACAGAGGTAAAGGCCATCCAGAGCCGCATTTCAACCACGTAGGCGAGGGAAACGCCGACCAGGGGCCCGCAATTCCAGAAAGGAAAAAAAACAAAGATCAGCAATCCCAGAACGCCATAGGGCCCGATGTCGTCCTGGTGGCGTTGGGCATAATCGTGGAGCCGTTGGAGGGAAGGGCCGACAAGGCGGATTTGGGACAGTTGCTGGAACCCGCGGACAAAAAGAGGGAAAAGGTAGAGCATGAGGATGAAGTCGTGCATGCAAATCTGGAACAGGAGGTAGTACCGGTTGAATCCAAGTTCCATGCCGAGGTGGGCGCTTCCGGCCCTTCCACTGAGTATCTGGGCCAGAACCAGTTGCCAGGTGTATTGATAGGGGTAGCCGCACAGCCAATACAACACGACAAAGAGGATCAACATGCCGACAAGGCACACATGGCCCGCCATGGCAATATACCCCACCGCCTTGTTGGAAAGCGGCGGCGGCTCGAACGCATCCGGGCCGGTTGTTACTGTGTCACTCACCTTCGGCACGTATCCTTATATGAAGGCCGAACCTATCATCGCTCATTGGCCTCGGAAATTCCAATTACACCGGAATCATGACTTCGGCATGGTATACTTTGTTTCATGGAAGACACGCTGGAAAATGCAGGCACGTCCCACGGAATCCCTGAAGCAGGGGGGCCGGTTTTGACCACGAATCCCGGGCAAGCGCCCTCCGCGCCCGGCTGTTATTTGATGTTTGACGCCCAAGGCAAGGTGTTGTACGTGGGGAAGGCGAAAAACATCCGGGTGAGGCTTCGGAGCTATTTCAGCGCGTCGGATTCCCGGTACACCGTGAAATTTCTCATGCGGCGGGTGGCCAACATGGAGTTTTTGGTCACGCGCAATGAGAAAGAGGCGCTGCTGCTGGAAAACAGCCTCATCAAGCAGTTCAAACCCCGGTACAATGTTCAACTTCGTGACGACAAAACCTATATCAGCCTCCGTATTGACCTGCGCCAGGAATTCCCCCGGATCACGGTGGTGCGGCGCTTAAAAAAAGACGGGGCGCGGTATTTCGGGCCGTATCACAGCGCGCTGGGGGTGCGGCAGACGCTAAAGCAGTTGCAGCGTCTGGTTCCGTTGCGGACCTGTTCCGATTCCGTGCTGAAAAACCGGGCGCGCCCCTGTCTTTATTACCAAATGAAACTGTGCGCCGCGCCGTGCGTTGGCCGCATCGCCCAGGAGGCCTACCGGGAACTGGTGGAGCAGGCGGTCCTGGTGCTCGAGGGGCGCAGCGCGGAGTTGGAGAAGACGCTGTTGGCGGGCATTGCGCGGCACGCGGACCGCATGGAATACGAAGAGGCGGGGGTGCTGCGGGACCGGCTGTATGATCTTCGGGGCATGTTGGAGAAACAGCAAACGGTCACTGCGGCGCACGCGGATGACCGTGATGTCTTTGGCGTTTACAACGAGGGGCGTTTTGTGGAAATCCAGGTCCTTTCCTACCGAAACGGAAAAATGCTGGGCGGACGGGATTTTTCCTTCGAGCGGTGTGAAGCGCCGCTGCCGGAACTCTTCAGTTCACTGCTCCTGCAATATTATGCAAAGGCGTATATCCCCCCGGAAATCGTGATCCCCGTGCCATTGGAAGAAGTGGAGGCGCTGGGCGAGATTTTATCGGAACGGCGCGGGGGCAAGGTGGAAGTGGTGCATCCACGGCGGGGCGAAAAGCGGGCATTGGTGGAGCTTGCGGAGCGCAACGCACACCGCAGTTTTGAAGAAAAGCGGCTTCGGGAAAAGGCGCAAACGGATGTGCTGGAGCAGATGCGGAAGGCGCTGGGATTGCCGCGCGTGCCGCACCGGATCGAATGTTTTGACATTTCAACGGCCCAAGGGGACAAGACCGTGGCCTCGATGGTGTGTTTTCAGGAGGGCGCGCCCGACAAATCCCGCTACCGCCGGTTTTCCATGAAAACGGTGCAGGGGCAGGATGATTTTGCGAGCATGCGCGAGGTGTTGATGCGGCGGTACACAAAGGCGATCGAGGAAAATGATCTGCCCGACTTGACCCTGATTGACGGGGGCCGGGGACAGTTGGGCGTGGCCACGGCCTTGTTCAGCGATTTGGGAATTGAGGATTTGCCGCATGCGGGCATAGCCAAGGCGCACCCGGAGAAACAGGGGGACAAGACCCTGGAGCGCCTGTTTTTGCCGGGACGCGCGAATCCGCTGGTGTTGCCGCAACATGGCCCGGTTATGCTATTGTTGGAACGTATTCGCGATGAGGCCCATCGCTTCGCGGTGACCTACCATAGGAAACGGCGGACGAAGGCCACGTTGAGGACGGCGCTCACGGATATTCCGGGGATTGGACCGGCGCGGGCCAAAACGCTCTTGAACCGGTTTGGGTCCGTGGCGAAAATCAAGGGTGCCGCCGCGGAGGAAATTGCCGCGCTGCCGGGATTTACAGAAGCGCGGGCGCGGGCCATTGTGCGCTTTCTGCGAGGAGAACAGGAATGAGTTTCTTCTGGATGATAGACGGCATTCTCGCCGTTTCGGGATTGGCGGTGTTGCTGCTGGGCGGGACGCCGGGAGTATGGATCACGCTGCTGGCGCTGGCGGGCGCGCTGGCCCTCGTGATGGTCTACTGGGGGGTGTTGAATTCGATGTATCCGGAAACCCTGCGGACCAATGAGATTTACACGGTCACGACACCGGACTTATGGAAGCTGCGGGTGTGCCGGTACCGCAAGGGCCGGATGGAAGGCGAGCCGATCCTGTTCGTGCATGGGTTTAACTCCAATCAACACAACTTCACGTGTCCCGACGGGAAAAGCATGGTGGATTACCTCTCAGGGCGGGGGTATGACTGCTGGACCGTGGATTTGCGCGGATGCCGGTCGTCCATCGCGCCCTTCGAGCACACGCTGGCCGGCGCCTCCCTGGATGATTATGTGATGCAGGACCTCCCGGCGGTGATTCGTTTTATTCGGAAGACGACGGGCTATGCCAAAGTGCATTGGGTGGGGCATTCCATGGGGGGGATGTTGTTGTATGCGTATGAGCTGGTGCACGGTCCGGAGTGGCTCGCCAGCGGCGTCACGCTGGGCGGGCCGGTGGGATTCGAGGGGGCCAAGGCGCATGTGCCCGCGCCGATAGCGGCGTTTGCCGGGGCGTTTCCGCAGGTGGCGGGCAACATCCTGCGCGGGTTCGTGCCGTTTGTCAGGCTGATCGGAAGCGGGCTGTTTTTATATCCGGTGACGGTCCGCAACGTGCATCCGGAAATGAACACCGGGCACTTTATCAGCATGCTGGAAGACCCCCTGCCCAAGGTGTTGAAAGAGATTGCGTTTTCTTTGAACAAGAAAGTGTTTCGGATTAATAAAGACACGGTGGACGTGGTTGAAGGGCTGACGCAACTGCGTGTGCCGCTGCTGGCCCTCTACGCCCCCAAGGACCCCTTTGCGCCTCCGGAACGCGGCCAGGACTTCATCCAACAACTCCCGCACGACGATAAAAAGATACTTGTGTTGTCCAAAGAGAATGGCTGTGTCGAAGATTACGATCACGTGGATCTCGTGATGAGCCGGGAAGGGACGCGCGAAGTGTTTGAACCCATGCGCCAGTGGTTCGCCGCGCATCCGATCCACGAACGGATCAGTCTTGTGGATAGCGAGGAGGAACGGCACGGCATCCGGATCCCGCTCAGCGGCACGCAACGCGTCCATATTCTTTCCGGAGATTCCTATGCGCATCTGGCACCGGGAAAAAAGACCCTTTTACGGCCCAAGCCGTCACGCAAGCCAACCCGATCCGCCGCGCGCAAAAAGGTTTCCAACGCCAAAGTGAACGCCGCGCCGCGAAAGTCGGCAGCCCAAAAGACGGTCAAGCCGAAAAGACGACGTTAACCCTTTTCAGAACCTGACGGGAAGGGTTTTACGCATGTCCCAAAAACTTCCTAATGAATAATGGATGTGTTTTTTTCATGCCTCTTCGACGACGCGGAATCCCATGAGGTTGCCGAGGTCGGTAAGGCTTTGCATGTGGTCGCCGTAGAAGACGACGCGGTGGAGCAGGGTCATGACGTCGCCTTCGAGGACGCCGCCGCCCCAGTTCAGGAACATCTTCTTGGCGTCTCCCACTTCGGTAACGAATTGTGTGCGGCAGGCGAGTTTGTCATGGGTGACCTCGGTGATTTTACCGGTGGAGGCGAGCATGGTGTCGAGGTTGATGAATTTGGCGCAGGTCACGGGCTGGCCGATGCGGTTTTCAACGTCCAGCGCCACACCGCGCCCGCTATCGGTTTGCGTGCGGATGGAAAATGGCAGCCGCTTGCCATCGGGGCCATCCATTTTCGTGGCGGAAGTGCAGTGGAAATGGATCAGGGCGTTTCGGGCGGTGTCGAACACCGGGTCGGTAATGAATCCGGGCACGCCGAAGGCATACTGGAAGATGAGCATGGTGAGGGTGGAATCCATGTCGCCTTCGCACGCCCCCACAAGGCCCTGATCGTTCAATTTGCTGAAGGCAAAGCATCCTTTGGCGGGTTCACCCATGCAGTTGGAACTGGTAATGGCCTGGGCGCCGCGCTCGATCATCATTTTTTTCATGGCAAGGTAGAAGCGCGCGGCGTTAATAATCTCATCGCGGGTAGGTTCATAAATCTTCTTGGCGCATTTGATCCAGTAATTTTCCGCTTCTGCTTCCGCCTCGGCGGCATCCACGGCCTGATGCGCCGCGAGGGTTTCTTCGACGGTAACCGGAATGATTTCCGCGCCCCAGCGGGTTTTGAGTTGTTCGGCATTACAGGCGGCGGCGGTGCCCATGGGCCCGCGCACCACGAGGATTTTGGTCTGTTTCAAGCGCGGCGCGACGCGCATCAGGCCGGTGACGCGGTCGAGTTCGGTCCAATCACTGGTGGGCAGCAGGACCACTTTCTTGCCGGCCTTCTGCCATTTGGGGAAGTACATCCAGCCATGGCCGCTGAAGGGTTGCGAGAAGACGGCGGTGGGGATGCCGGTGTCCACGATTTTATCCATGGCTTCCGCGGGGGAACCGCCGCCGTGGCCGCTGAGGTGGAACAGGATGATGCCGTCCACCCCGTTGAGGTTATTGAGGACGGCGGAAGCGTCGGCGGGGGGAATGAGGTCGCCGCCGATGAATTGGACATCGCCCAGTTTTTTCTCGATGCCGGCCAGGTGATTGTTGAGTTTCTCGATTTCTTCCGTGGGGCGGGACATATAGATGTCGCCGGTCCGGCCAATGAAGACTTTATAGAGTTTAATAGGGGGTTGTTCCGGCCATCCGGCTTCCTGGGCGGTTTTGGCGGCGTTCGCGGGAGCGGCCCCGGTATTGGCGGCGAGCATTACGCTGCCGGCCGCGGTGGCGCCAAGAAATTGTCTCCGGGTTACGTTGTGTGACATGACAACCTCCTCTTTTTGACCGGCCTGGCCGGATTTGTGTTCTAAGCCTGAACGCGGACGCCCGAAGTCAGGCACCACGCCCTGACGGACCTTCAATTTATCACAGCGGGGAGAGTTCTGCAAGAGGGGGATATGGTTTGACAAACATTATTTACACTGTTATCGTAATACGATGAATACAAAACAACAAGTTCTGCAAGCCGTCCAAGATCTTCCTGAAGATGCCTCTATCGAAGATGCCATGGAACGTCTCTTCTTTTTAATGAAGGTGGAGCGCGGCCTACAACAAGCGGATAAAGGTCACACTCTTTCACATGCCACTTTGAAACGCAGGATGGAAGGATGGCTAAAGTAAGGTGGACACAGCAGGCGGCGGAAGAACTTGAGGCAATTTCCAGTTTTATCGCAGCGGATTCAATCCATTATGCACGCCTGTTTGTCACAGATGTAATAAGCGCCGTCGAACAACTTGAAACATTCCCATCCTTGGGCCGATCCGTCCCTGAAATTGGTAATCCCGCCATTCGTGAGATTATTCTTGGATACTACCGAATAGTCTATCGAGTCAGAGAAGAACTGGTTGAGATTGTAACGGTTTACCACACCGCTCGTTTGCTTGATCCAGCCAGATTAAAATAGGAAACGGTGCACCTGTGAAAAAGAGACTATTTCGCGAGAAGTTGAAACAACCACACGTCCCACGCACGCCGAAGACAAAGAAGCCGGAGCATATGTCATTGGAAGAGTGGCAGATTGCGTTGCGGCGGGAGTATGGTTGGGAACAATCGTTCAAGGTCAAGAATTTGACGGCGGAACCGGTGTTTTCGGAGTTCGCCGTGACGAATCCGAAGAGCGGGAAGACCTACCGTGTGGCGATTCGCGGGAAGGAACTTGGGGTGAATTTCTGTTCCTGCCCGGATTTTGCGGTGAATACCCTGGGAACATGCAAGCATATCGAGTGGCTGTTGAACAAACTCGAGCGGAAACGGGGCGGGAAGGCGGCGTTGGACAAAGGCTATTACGCGCCGTATTCGGAAGTGTATTTGTGGTACGGCCTGCGGCGGAACGTGTGTTTCCGGGCGGGTTTGCACTGCCCGAAAGACCTGCTAACGTTGGCGGCACGGTATTTTGACGATAAGGGCGTCCTGCGTCCCGAAGCGGTCATGACGTTTGAACGGTTCATGCGGAAGGCGCAGGCGTTTGATCATGAACTCCGGGTGTATGGGGACGCGCTGGACTATGTGGCGCGGGCGCGCGATGAGGCGCGCCGCCGCGAGGCCATCGCCCGCATGTTTGAGGGTTCGGACGCCGCCCGCGTCTTCAAATCACTGGTAAAAACCAAGTTATACCCTTACCAGCAGAAAGGGGCTTTGTTCGCGGCGAACGCCGGGCGGTGCCTGATCGCGGACGATATGGGGCTGGGGAAAACGGTACAGTCCATCACGGCGGTGGAAATCCTGGCGAGGACGGCGGGGGTGGAGCGGGTCTTGGTGATCTGCCCGACCGCGCTCAAGCATCAATGGAAACAGGAGATTGAACGGTTCACCGGGCGCGATGCCATGGTGGTTGAAGGATTTGTGACGGAACGCCGCAAGGGGTACCAGGCGGAATCCTTTTACAAAATTACAAATTATGACACAGTGCACCGGGATTTGGCGCTTATTCAAGGTTGGCGTCCCGACGTGGTGATTCTCGATGAGGCGCAACGCATAAAAAATTGGGAAACGCGGCGGGCCAAATGCGTCAAGCAGATCAACAGCGCGTATGCCCTGGTGCTCACCGGCACCCCGCTGGAGAACCGTTTGGCGGAACTGCACTCCATCATGGAATTCGTGGACAAGTTTCATCTGGGGCCGTTGTTCCGGTTCCTGCACGAGCATCAGCACACGGATGCGCACGGCCGGATTATCGGGTACCGGGAGCTGGACCGGATAAAAGACAGCCTGTCGGACGTGTTGGTGCGGCGCAGAAAGAAGGATGTGCTGTTGGAGCTCCCCTCCCGCACGGACAAGCATTTCTTCGTGGATATGACGGACGCACAACGCAAAATTCATGAGGAATACCGGGAGATTGTGGGCGATATCGTGTCCAAATGGAAACGGCGGGGCTTTCTGACCGAGCAGGACCAGCAGCGGTTGATGATGGCGCTGCAATGCATGCGGATGTCCTGCAACAGCACGTATTTGCTGGATCATATTACCGAGCATGGCCCCAAAATAGACGAATGCGCCCTATTGCTCAACGATATCCTTGAAACCCCGGAAAACAAAGTCGTCGTATTCAGCCAATGGCTGGGGACGCATGAACTGCTCCTGCGCCGCCTGAATGGAAAAACCGCCTTGTGCGGCTTTTATCATGGTTCGCTGGACAGCAAGAAGCGCAAGACGGTGATCGACCGCTTCAAGAATGATCCGGCCTGCCGTGTACTGCTGTGCACCGATTCCGGCGGCGTCGGGCTTAACCTGCAAGTGGCCTCGTCGTTGATTAACATGGACCAGCCCTGGAACCCGGCGGTGCTGGAACAACGCATAGGGCGGATACACCGGCTGGGCCAGCACAGGAACGTGCAGATATACCATTTTGTTTCCCGCGGCACCATCGAACACGGGATGCTCGATGTGCTCAAATTCAAGACGTCCATGTTCGAGGGTGTGCTGGACGGCGGGGAATCGGAAGTGTTCCTGGGCGGCGGCAAGATGAAGAAGTTCATGGAAACCGTCGAGGCGGTCTCGGATACCATTCCCACCCATGTGCCGGTGCAGGAAGAACTGCAGGAAGCGCCGCCTGTTGAATCCAAGGGCACGCCCGGCATCCCGGAAGATGAAGTGGAACTACCAGTGGCGGTTCTGGAAGCGGCGTCGCCCGCTATTCCGTCCGATTGGCGGGGATTGTTGAATGCCGGGATAGAACTGCTGAACCGGTTAAGCAACGCCGGAACCAATACCTCGGACGGCGCGGCCACGCCGGGATTGGACGCGTTAATTAAAAAGGATAGTCAGACGGGCGCGCATGAATTGCGCATTCCCCTGCCGGATGCCGATACCGCCGCACGGATTGGCGATTTTCTGGCGGGATTGGGCGGTTTGCTCAGAAACATAAGTGAAGGCCGGTAACCCGCCTTGTAGGAGGGAACTAACCATGCCTCGTCAGGAAATTATCACGGACTTGGCGCTTATCCAAACGCTTGCATCGTCTTTTTGGGGTGGTGAGCAATTACGGGGTGTGCCCCATCGTCTTCAATGTGTACGAACGGCTCAAAAAAATCTATCACCGGCGATGAATTATTTTGATCAAAATGAAATGCGATCTCATGAAAAATTTTTGTGCATGATGATCAAAAAATGTGTGTGCGGACAATTTTTTAGGTCCTGATTTTTCTTCCCGCAAAAGACGCGCGGACCAAAAACTTTCTCGGCTGATCATAAATTCACCGAAAAATTTTTCATTTTCCGGCGTCTCCCCCCACCTGGAGGATGGGTTCATTTTTGACAAACACGAAGGCGCGGAACACGCGCCGCTGTCAACCGATTAAAATGACAATAGTGATTTCATGCCTGTATTTATTGGGTGAAACGCACTTTTCACGGCGCGCGCATTAGTGTGAACGATACGAATACACGTACAAACAGGACGGGGTCCGTCCGGGGGGCGGGAAATAAAACAAATAATGTGAAAAAAAACTCTTGCATTTTTGTTGGTTGTTTGTTATTTGATTTGCGCTAAAAATTGAATCAACGCGAAAAGTGAACCTGACGAGAAACGTTGAAACCTCCGCGAAGGTGCATGATGAAAAAAGGTGCATCGGTTTCGCGGTGAACGTGAACGAAGCGCGAAGAAAAAAGAATGAAAAAATTCCGCGCATGGAACGCTTCACGGATAGTTGAAACGCGATGCCGGCGCTCGAGGGTAGATGGAGCGCTGGACATCCCCCAACCGGGCTTAAACGGGCTTGTGCCCGTGGAAGCATATCCCGTGTGTAGGACACGGGACGGGGGTCGCGGCCTGTCGCCGCGGTTAAGCCCACCGAAAAAACATGTGTCAGGTGTTGGAATCTGAAAGGAGAGAACGATGGCCGTAAAGAAAGCAGCCAAGAAAGTCGTGAAGAAGGCCGCCCCGAAGAAGGCCGCCCCGAAGAAAAAAGCCGCCAAAAAAGGCAAGAAATAAGCGGCTAACCGGCTGACTTACCGGAAAGTGTGAAGGACTTGGCGCCCAGAGCGAAAGCGCGGGCGCCCGGTTGAAGGTTCCGCCGGAAGTTACGGCGAGGACGGGGCGGCAATACCTGGGTCCCGGCAGTATGGGGGACCAAAGGGTTGCGGCGCCGAGTCCTTCAACACCCGGTACGACGAGGGTGGGCGAGGGTGTGTCACACAGCGCCCCCCTGACACCCGAAAGAATGGATCCCTTGAGTCCGCGAGTCTGGCGCTTGCGGGCTTTTCTGTTTTATCTAGATAATTATCGTGTAGGGGCTTACGCAATGGGCCAAAAGGCGGAATGATCTGCCGGGCCAACGCTTCGCATAAAGGTCGTCTGCCGGAGGGTGAAAGAGCCTCCCAACGCGTATACAATTATGAAATAGCACTGACTAATGGTTATGGGTGATGGCACCAAGCCGGACATTAGCAACATGCAGCGAAAAACACTGTTTTCGATACTGGTCCACCATGAAATCCGGGAGATCACCAAGTGCTTACCGAACTCTATCAATCCATATTGAACTCCCTTTCGGAAGGCGTCTGTGCGGTTGACCTCGAAATGCGGATCGGTTGCTTCAATCTTGAGGCGGCACGGCTCACCGGCATCAGCCCGCAAGATGTTTTAGGAAAAGGCTTGGATGCCGTATTTGCTTCACAAACAAACCAATGGACGGAGATTGTGGAGCAAGTATCGGCATCTTCCCAGCCTCTCAAAGGTCTGCTCAAGGAGATTATCCGGCACGACGGCACGCGGATTCCTGTAACTGTCAGTGCCGCCCCCATCCATAAAGACGGCGGCGCACGGGCCGGGGTGGTATTGACATTTCAAGACAACCGTGCGATCGAATTGCTCCGGCGAGAACTGCGCCGGGAGCGCACCTTTGGGGATATTGTGAGCAAGGATAAGGAAATCCAGCGTATTCTTGACATCCTCCCGCATGTCGCGGAAAGCGAAAGCGCGGTGCTTATTCTTGGTCCGACCGGAACCGGCAAAGAACTGTTCGCACGCGCCATCCACACCGCCAGTCCCCGGAAAAACGGCCCGTTTATCGCCGTAAACTGCGGTGCACTGCCGGACACCTTGCTTGAGTCGGAATTGTTTGGTTATAAAAAAGGCGCATTTACGGATGCGAAGCACGACAAACCCGGCCGTTTCGCACGGGCAAAGGGTGGAACACTGTTTCTTGATGAGGTGGGGGACCTTTCCCCGGCGATGCAGGTGAAGCTGATGCGCGTTTTACAGGAAAAGCAGTATGAGCCATTGGGCGCCACCACCACGGAAACAGCGGATGTACGGGTGATTTCCGCCACGAATCGCGATCTTGCCGCCATGATGAAATCGGGTGAGTTTCGCCCGGATCTCTATTTCCGTCTCAATGTCATGGAATTCACGCTGCCCCCTTTGGCGGAACGCGCGGAAGATATCCCCCTGCTTGTGGAGCATTTCATCGAGCAGATCAATGCAGAAAAAGGGCGAAATATCCACCGCATTTCCCAGTCGGCCATGCGCCGCCTGATTCGCTACCATTACCCTGGAAACATCCGCGAATTGAAAAACATCATCGAACGCGCCTATGTATTATGCCGTTTCGACGAAATCCGGGATGAATGCCTGCCCGAACACATTGCGAATGCCCCGCCGCCCCCCGCCTCTTTTTCACTCACGCCCCCTCGTTCGCGTCTTCACGGCAAAACCATGGAAGAACAACGCGTGCTTATCCAAAACGCCTTACAGGAAAATGGATCGCACAGAGGAAGGACTGCCGAAGCGTTGGGCATTGACCGAACCACACTGTGGCGAAAAATGAAGCAACTGGGAATCGGCTTATCCGGCCATAACCCTAAGTGATGCCGTGAACGTGGCCTCCGAACCCAATCCCCAATACGGGCACGCAATCAAAATGCCCCGCATCGCAGGAAGTTGCGATGCGGGGGGGGTAGAGGGGAAGCGGGTAAATAGCTGTTACTCGAGACTCCGGTTGCCGTTGTTGCTTTTCGTAGCCTTGGGACTGCCAGGGTAAGACCGCAATAGTCTTAAAACGGCCAAGGGCCACAAAAACCACAGGGCCGGGATTCGCTTTTGGCACTGTTCAGGTCGGCTGAAACCTCCTGCGGATTTTGTATCCCGCTTGTATGCTTGCTACCGTGCGTTGTGGCACAGCCAAGCATAACCAGAGTGATTAAGCTGATGCTTAAAAACAAGTTGAACATCGTATTGGTTTTCATCGTCAAGCTCCTTTCAGTTGTTGTGTATTGGCAGATAAAGCCAATTTCATGCCAAATTTTTATTTCTGTGTAAACAATTGATTTTACGTTAGATACAGAGATTTTGATCCATTGACGGTTTTAAATAAAACATCATGCAATGTTGCATTTTACGTTTAATGCAACGATAGGCAACGCTGCAACATCCAAACAATCCCCGCTATGGCATCTTTTTTTTCTTGTACGGCCAAGAGATAGGTTTTTTACCGAAACAAGCCTTTTTCCGTTTCCACTTGACAAAAGGGCCTCCCGGGAATATACTTATACGGAGTATGTGTATATAAAGCAGGAGAGTTGCCATGAAGGAAGAAACGCCACTTAAAAAGACCGTCCTGGATCGGATTCATCGGATTGAGGGCCAAGTCAACGGCATCCGGCGAATGATCGAAGAGGGGCGCGGATGTTCGGAGATTGTGAAGCAGACGGCGGCGGCGGCAGGGGCGCTACGGTCTTTGGGTGCCGTGATAATGGAGTGTCATCTTAATGAATGTATGGACCGGGCTATGTCCGGCGAACTGAGCCGGGAGCAGTTGGTGGAGCAATTGATGGACGTGTTTAACCGGATTAGCGCATAACGAAAAGGAGAGCGGGTATGTCACAGAGAATCGTTGTGGTGGGCGGGGTGGCCGGCGGGATGAGTTGTGCGGCGCGGCTGCGAAGGCTGGATGAGGCCCTGGACATCACGGTGTTCGAGAAAGGCGCGGATGTTTCGTTCGCGAATTGCGGGATGCCGTATTACATTGGCGGGGTGATCCAGGACCGCGCCAACATGCTGGTGCAAACGGTTGCCGGAATCAAGAACCGCTATGGCATTGACGTGCGGACGCGCCATGAAGTGATCCGGATTGATCGTGCCGTGAAACAGGTGGAGGTGAAGGACCTGCAGAGCGGACACGTGTTTATGCAGCCGTATGACAAGCTGGTGCTTTCGCCGGGGGCCGCGCCGATACGTCCGCCCATTCCCGGCTCGGAGGGTCCGAAGGTGTTTGTATTGAATGATCTGGCGGATATGGATTCGATAGCGGCGGCGGTTCCCGAAGGCAAGCATGTGTGTGTGGTGGGCGCGGGCTTTATCGGACTTGAACTGGTGGAGAATTTCCGTGCGCGCGGGCTGACGGTTTCATTGGTGGAACTGCTGGATCATGTGATGCCGCGCATGGACAAGGAAATGACGCAGCCGCTGTTGCAGGAATTGCGGCTGAATGGCGTTAACGTCTTTCTCGAAGAATCAGCCACGGGAATAGAAGGCACAAAGGTGCGGCTGAAGAGCGGAACACTGATCGAGAGCGATTTTGTATGCCTGTGCGCGGGCGTGCGCCCCACTGCACGATTGGCAAAAGAGGCGGGCCTGGAACTTGGCCCCAAAGGCCACATCCGGGTGAATGAGCAGCTTCAGACCAGCGATCCGGACATTTACGCCACGGGTGACGCGGTGGAGGTGGTGGAATTCGTGACGGGGCAACCGTCGGGCATCCCGCTGGCGGGTCCGGCGAACCGGCAGGGACGCATCGCGGCGGACCATGTGGCGGGACGCGCTTCCGCCTATCGCGGCAGCCAGGGCACGGCGATTGTAAAGGTGTTTAATCTCGCGGCGGCGCAAACGGGCCTCCCCGAGCAGGATATACAACGGCTGGACCGGCCCTATCACCGGGTGTATGTGCATCCCATGCAACATCCCAAGTATTACCCGGATGCCAAACCCGTGAGCATCAAATTGCTGTTTGGCCCGGAAGGCCGGATTCTGGGCGCGCAGGTGGTGGGCCCGGAGAGTGTGGATGCGATAATCAACGTTTTGGCGACGGCGCAACGCGCGGGGATGACCGTGCATGATCTGGAGCATATCGAGCTTGCGTATGCGCCGCAATGGGGCGGCGCGAAACATCCGGTAAACATGGCGGGATTCGCGGCGTGCAATGTGTTGAAAGGCGATGTAACGCTGCTCGAGGCGGATAATGTTCCCCAAGATATCTTCTGGCTGGACGTGCGAGGGCCGGAAGAAGCGGAAGCCGGGCAAATTCCCGGCTCAACGTTGATTCCGGTCGATCAATTGCGCATCCGCCATCATGAATTGCCCAAGGAGAAAGAAATTGGGGTGTATTGCGCGGTGGGCCTGCGGGGTTATATCGCGGCGCGATTCCTGATGCAACAGGGGTGCCGGGTTCGGAATTTGAATGGCGGCTACCGCACGTGGTGCTGGCATCAAACGAATAAGGTGGGAAAACCCGCGGAAGGTTGTTGTACGGACAACCGGTGCAAAGAAGACACACCGCCCACGCCCGCGGTCCAAAAAGTGACGCTGGACGTGTGCGGATTGCAATGTCCCGGGCCTGTCGTGAAGGTGAAGGAAGCCATGGAAAAAATGTCTTCCGGAGAAGTGTTGGAAGTGACGGCGAGCGATCCGGGATTTGCGGCGGATATTCCGGCCTGGTGTGAGCGCACCGGCAATGCATTGATTGAAGTGAAGCCGGAGGGTGGAAACTATGTGGCGCGCATTCGCAAGGAAGACCATATGGCGCCCAAGGCAGCGAAGGCGGCGGCATCCAATAGCAAGACCATAGTCTGTTTCTCCAATGATTTGGACCGTGTCATGGCCACATTTGTCATTGCAAACGCTGCGGCGGCAATGGGCAATGCGGTCACCATCTTCTTCACCTTCTGGGGCTTGAACGTGCTCCGGAAAGAACATTCCGGCCCGGTGAAGAAGGGCCTGCTGGACCGGATGTTCGGGATGATGATGCCGAAAGGCCCGGAACGGTTGAGCCTGTCCAAAATGAATATGCTCGGGATGGGCACGAAAATGATGAAGTACGTGATGAAATCCAAAAACGTGGCCTCGTTGCCGGAACTGATTGAGTCCGCGCGCAATGCCGGGGTGAAACTGGTGGCCTGCTCGATGTCCATGGACGTGATGGGCATCCGGCGCGAGGAATTGATAGATGGCGTGGAAATCGCGGGTGCGGGATTCTATCTTGGCAAGGCCGACGAAGGCAACGTGAATTTGTTTATTTAAACGCCATGTTCAGCTCGGCACGGAGGGCGCCCTGCTCGTGCGCGGCCAATAGCGACACTTCGTTGAACCGCAGGGCGGTTTCCGTCCAGGAATCCGCGAACTGCTGGAATGTTTCCGGGGTGTAGCCGCGCACCAAGCCGAACTTCACGAACGGCGTGGCGGCTTCCACCAGCGATTGCCAGGCGGGGGCGGGCTTGAAACGAATGAAGAGATTGCCCGGCTGCGGCAGGGGGGTGTCCGCAGCGGGTTGCGCTAGCAGTTGTTCCAAACGGCTCCGGCTGCTGCTGACCAGCAGGCCATTTCCATGGAGGGCCATCGAGGGCCGCATCGAAGGCCCGCCGATGAGCGGTAAAAAAGCGATTCCGCTTGTATTGTCGTACCGCGGATACGAAGCCCACACCGGGGTTCCCTCCGGGGGCGGCGGAATCAGGGTGAGCAGCGTGCGCGCCTGCTCAACATTCGTGTCGAAATGGGCGGCGATTTCAGGCATGGGCAGCATTTCATTCTGGTCCACGCCCATCCAACTCAGCCGGAAACCGGGCCCCAGCAATTTCGCGCATTCGGATAGAATCGCAAGTTCCGGTTTTGCGGCCAGGGGCGCCAACAGATCGTTCGGGAATACATCGCCAAGCGCCTGTTGCAGGCCGGCCCAAATTTCCGTGACCGGTTTTCCCAAATGGGCGGAAAGCGTTAAAAAGCCCTCCGGCGGTTCTTGCAGCGGAACGGGAACCGCCGTGTCCAGCAGGCCGGTCAGGCGTTCGCGCCACGCCGGGCGCAACACGCTCTGGCATACCATGCGCACGGCGTCGGGGTTGACCTGCAATTCAATCCGCGCACTCTCGAAAATACTGCCCAGCGGATCGTTCTCGCGGAAGTTGATGCGCGCCGCGAGGCCGTCTGAACCCATCTCATGCACCTGTTTCGCCAGGGTTTCCCGCCCTATGGCCCCGGCCTCGGTGAGCGTCAGGGCGTGAATCAGGGCATCGCGGGAAGGCGTCAGCAACAAGACACGCCCGCGGACCGCGTAGTAGAGCTTCGCGGACGGCACGACCCGGAGGTTGAGCCCCCCGGCGCTGTCGCGATCAATTCCCGCCATAACATAATGCAATTTTTCGAGCAGGCAGCCAATCCGGCTCATGCGGGTGACCAGCAGGGGATCGCTGAACTCGCGCAGATCATTGCCGGAGACATGGCAGAGGCCATACACAAGATTGTTCAGGACCCATTCCGGCAGGCCGAAATTATTTTCGAGCAATCCGGGAATTTTTGCCATGACGGAATCGTCCGGGGCCAGTGTCCACAGTTTTGACTGCGCCAGCGTGGTCCGCTTGCCCAAGGGTTCCCCGATCGAGCATTCATAGGCTTGCTGGGCGGGGATTAAGCGGCCCATGGGATGCGAATCGCGGGTGATCCACCAGGCCCAGGCAAAAATCAGGGCGAACAGGATCAGGACACTGCGGCGAAGCATTCTCCATCGGTGACGCCGCGAACCAAAGGTCGTGGAGCGATTGAATACGCGCACAACATCGCTCATGGTTGGCCTCCCGCGTTCAACGTGAAGGAGGTATAAGCGCCCGGGCCAAGAGCGGGGTCTGGAAAGGCCACGTGCAGGGTGCGTTTCTTCGGGTCGAAGACGACACTGTGCCGGGTGGAGGCATTGTAGATGCACGCGGGCGGGGCTTGCCCGGTTTCGGTATCCGCCAGGGTTTTTTTGATTTCCTTCTGGCCAATGATGCGTTCGCCTTCGAGCAGATGCGTCACCCGGGCATATCGTGTCTTGGTTTCCGGAGCGAGCCCCTCCGTTTCCGGCAGCGAGCCAAGCAGCAGACCGTCCACCGGTTCACGCACAATGACTTGCGGGCCGAACTCCACCACATAGGCGCACGGACCACTCTTGGACGCGGCAGGAAGAACCGCGGCGCCATTTTTCCCGTTTCGTTTGGGCGGGGATGTTTTCCCGTTGCCTGGGGCGGGCGGCGGAGCGGATTTCATGCCCGCCACCAGCACATGATAACCTGGAAAATGATTTCGTGCGCGTAGAAACTCGACGGCTTGGCCGGGATCGTCGAGTGTTTGCAGCATTTCACGAAGCAGCAGTTCAATGGACGCGCCTTTGAGCTCCGAGGAGCGCGGAGCGGCGGCGTTTTCCACACAGAGCACCAGTCCGGCATCGTTCATGCCGGTAAAAACCCCGGTATTCCATCCGAACCCGGCGTGCAGAAAGGCGTGTCCCTGTTCCGGATGCACTTCCGCGACCACCGGCTGTTCCTGATCGGCCCAATCGAGATTCCGTCCAATCAGGAGGTCGTCCGCACCGGCACGGTCGCCCACGGCGGCAAAAAACGTGCAAAGCGGCGTATTATACAAGGCTTCCTTGTTTTCGGCCGATTCCAGGCGTCCGGCATTTTGCAGCAGCCACACCGCATCAAACGGCAACTCTGCGCCGTCCGCCACTCCTTCCAGTTCCCGCACCAATGATTCCGGCACCCCTTCGAGCAGCGGGCGCGCGGCCATGGCCATCACGGGCAGCGCCAGCGGCGTGGGATCCAAAAATGAGGGCACATACGACCACGGGCCGGTTTTGGGCTGCCATGCGCCGGAGTGCACCGGCGTCACAATCCGGCGGTGATACCGGGCGCGAATATCTTCGCCAAACGCTTTGCCGCGCTGTACACCCATGGTATACGGACTGCCCTGAAGCACCAGATGGAGGCCGCCGGGGATTTGTTCCGGGGCCGCGGCGGGCGCCGGAGCCGGTTCGGGGTCCGCGGCGCCGCGCGTCATCAGCTTGCCGAATTCCCGGTAAAACCAATCCTCGATGCCCGGTCCAAAAAAATTCGCGGTGGATTCATACGTGGTTTGCGCGTAAAACTTCCGCGGGATAAAGTACATCAGGTAATCATTGGCCAATCCCACGGAGAATTGTTCGGCATACCCCCGGGCCAGGGCGCGGTCCCGCAATTCCAAGGCCAGTTCGACACAGGCCTCGCCGGGGAAAAAGGTCACCAGCAAGTCATTGATTTCGAGGGTTTGCAGCACGGTGGACGCGGGTTGAAACGCCGTGGCGAGGGTGCGCGGGAGCGCGGGCGTGCCGCGGGAGAGCCGCAACGAGGCTTCTCCGCAGGCGATCCCGCTCATCACTTCTTTCACACGCGCCGCCAACAACCGGCCCACGGATTCGGTGCGCGCCCACCCTTCCTTGTTTTCGGGATTGCCGATGGTTTGATTGCCTTCCGCGCCGTTGAGAAACATGGCTACACATCCGGGGGAGGCGGTCTTCTCGATTTCGTCGTAATAATACCCCGCGTAATCCGCCGAAAAGGAGTAATGATCGCTCTCCGGCACGGAGGTGAGATGCCCGGCAAAATTCGTGACCACCGATACGGCGTTTCCATCCGCGTCGGACACCAGGATGATGCCGATTTGTTCATCAATGGGCCCGCCGGGTTCGCGGCGGTTCACCGACAGCGTGTCCTGCCGCGCCACGCCATACCCGATGGTGCCGCGTTTCCGGTTGTCATACGCGGACGCCATGGCCTTGACAATGCCCCGCGCGGTGGACTCGAGCACCTCCGGAATGAACCGGCCCGACACCGGGCGGATCACCAGGCTCTTGCACATGGCGCCGTGGCCGCTGTGCGTGTGCGTGGCGGTCAGGATGATATTGTCGCGCGGCACGGCATTGGGGGCGGTTTCCAGCACGCGGTCACGCAATTCCGGGTTGATGGCGCACAGGTCCACGCTCACCAGAAACACTTTGGTCTGGCCGTCATCCAGATACAACGCGCGGGCCCACAACGGATCATGCACGGCCACGGAGCTGCGGCCCATGCGGTCCCCATAACCGTTCAGCGGCGTACCGATGGGCGCGGTGATATCCACCTTCGCGGCGCCCGCTTCAAAGGCGTCCGCAAGGCTGCACACCGACACGGCGGCCAGAACGATCAACCCAAGGCTTCGCATCATTCACCCGTAAAGGCCGCGGGACGTTTTTCGAGGAACGCGGTTATGCCCTCTTTGGCGTCCTTGCTGGTGGCGGCGATTTCAAAGCCCGCCTTTTCCAGCGCCGGGCCTTGATCCGGATGCAGGGCGCGTTCGCGCAACACGCGCAAGGTTTCGCGCATGGCCAGAGGCGGTTTGGCCGCGAGCGCTGCGGCCAGTTTCCTTGCGGCGTCCATCAATTCATCCGGGGCCGTTACTTGACACACGAGGCCCGCTTGAAGCGCCTCTTCGGCGGAAACGGTGCGCGCGGTCATGAGCCAGTCATGGGCGCGGGAATCGCCAATCAGGCGCGGGAGCCGGTGCATGCCGCCCCATCCGGGGATGATGCCCAGGTTGATTTCCGGCTGGCCGAAGACCGCCTGGTTCGAGGCGATCCGCATGTGACAGGCCAAACACAATTCACAACCGCCGCCCAAAGCGATGCCATTCACCGCGGCCACCACCGGCTTTTCACACGCGGCAATGGTGTTCATCGTTTTCAGGCCTTCCGCGAGCAGCCGCCCCTCCGCCATGGGATCGTCCAGCGACCCGCCAATGGTGGGGATGTCCGCGCCCGCCGCGAAAAATTTGCCCGTGCCGCCCGTGATGAGGATCACGCGGACGGCGGGATTGGCTTCCGCCTCCTGCACGGCCTCGCGCAGTTCTTTCACCAACCCGAGGGACAGGGCATTCGCCTTGGGACGGTTCAACGTAATTATCGTGTACTGATCGCACGATTCAACAAGCAGGTTTTCATACGCCATGGCATCGTTCTCCTTGGGTGTCTGGGAGATGATCACTCCCACGCCAGTGTAGCACGTTTGCCCGAAAAGAGAAAAACCGCCGCCCAACCGAAGCCGGACGTTCCGGAGACGATAAAAACAGCTTGAAATAGGCCGCCGCCTTGAACGATGATGATATATACTTCAGAAACCCCCTTGACGGAAGGGGTATCCGCGATATGTAACGATACTCCTTGGGCGGATGGCGCCCGCGGGCAAACAAACGGCATAAACACGCCGGGAATATAGGAGTGTGCATCATGACGAAAAAGAACACCAGTTTGAAAGGGACGCGGCGGAATTTCCTGAAAACGGCGGGCGCGCTGGGGGCGGGCCTGTACATGGCCGGAGCCGCCAAACTGAAAAGCGCCAAGGCCGCGCCGTCCGCCAAGGAAGCCCTGGCCCTGAACGGTGGCCCCAAAGCGGTCACCAAGACGGCGGGGGACAGCCAGAAATGGCCCCTGTACGGCGAAGAAGAAATCAAGCAGGTGACCAAGCTGATCCAAAGTCCGGGGTATGGTCCCGTGGCCGAACTCGAGGAAGCCTGGAAAGCCCATTTCGGAAGCCCGTTCGCGAAAGCGCACTGCAACGGAACGAATGCGCTGACCTCGATGTTGTTCGCGCTCGATTTGCCCGCGGGCAGTGAAATTCTCGTGCCGGACTTCAGCACGTGGTTCCCGGTCGTGCCGATGCGCTTCTTCGATCTCGTGCCGGTCTTTGTGGACTGCAATCCGCGCACCTGCAACATTGATCTGGAGGATTGCAAAAAGCGGCTGACCGGCAAGACCCGCGCCATCCTGCCGGTGCACTGGTATGGCCTGCCCTGCGACATGGACCAGATTTGCGATTTCGCCAAGGAAAAGGACCTGATCGTGCTGGAAGACTCGAGCCACGCGCACGGCGCGAAGCTCAAGGGGACCTGGACCGGCAACTGGGGCCGCATGGCCGGGTTCAGCCTGCAAACCTCGAAACCGCTGCCCGCCATCGAAGGCGGCATGGGCGTGTATAAGGAACGGGCCGATTTCGAGCGCGCGGTCACCTATGGTAATTATGATTTGCCCAACACCTTCCCGCAGGACAGCCCCTACCGCAAATACCAGGGCACCGCGCTGGGCTCCAAGCTGCGCATCCATCCGATTGCCGCCATCCTGGCCAAGATTCAGTTGGAGGGCCTGGATGAACGCAACAAGGCGGGCGTGGCGCAGATTCGCAAAATGAACGAGCGCCTCACGCAACTGCCGGGCCTTACCGCGCAATATGTCCGGCCCGATGCCGAGCGCGTCTTCTATGCCAAGAACATCATGTTCATTGATGAAACCAAATGCGGGATGTCGCGCGCGGCCGCCGTCAAGGCGTTAAAAGCGGAAGGGGTCGAGGTCAGTGAATATAACTGGACCCTGGTGCACTCCTTTGTGATGTTCAGTGAAGAGAAATGGTGGCGGCATATGCCGGTGCTTCCGGCGGAAGGATCGGTGCCCGGCTGTGATGAAATCAACCGCACGGCCATATTGATGCCGTATTTCACCTCCGAACAGCCCGAATTGGTGGAACAATACATCAAGGCGTTCGAGAAGGTCTGGGCGAACCGCGACGCCGTGGGAAAAGCTTAAACCGTCTCTAAAAAACTTCCATCGAGGGCGGATGCGTGCCGGACGGTCGAAAACGCCGTTCTGCGTGCTTCATGCCCCTATGTCAGCATCACCTTGAGTTCGCTCATGAATTCATTGAGGTCTTTGAACTGGCGGTATACCGAGGCGAAGCGGACATAGGCCACCTCGTCCAATTGGCGCAATTTGCCCATCACCACTTCGCCAATGGACTTCGTGGTGACCTCATGCTCGTTGGTGTTGAACAGGTCCCGTTCCACATCGTCAATCAGCGCGTCCACCTGTTCGAGGCTTACGGGCCGTTTCTCGACGGCCTTGAGGATTCCGCTCTTGAGTTTCCACCGGTCGAAATTCTCGCGGCGCCCGTCTTTCTTGATGACCATCTGGGCCACTTCCTCGATGCGCTCATACGTGGTGAAGCGCCGCCCGCATTTCAGGCATTCGCGCCGCCGCCGGATACAGTCGCCTTCCTTTGACGCCCGCGAATCCACCACCTTGCCTTCCGTATGATTACAAAATGGACACCGCATAGGGGCCTCCTACCATAACCGCCGTTCCGTCAACATTTTATTTATTCCACACGATGCTTGAGCCGTCCAAATCTTGTGCCCGGAGCGTGTTCCACCACAAGTCCTGGATGCGCGCCAATCGTGACGCTACATATTGTAGCGAACATAGCCTACCATATACTATATACGGCGTCAAGGGATACCCCGCACCCACGGTTCCCAGCCTAAAAAAAGGAAATAGGCTGGGAAAATATGCTACGATTGCAAGAAAGCCAGCATAATGTATTTGGTATTTGATCGTAGTGGACGCGTTGGCGTCCGGGATAAACACTACAGGTTTCAGGTATGACACAACGGCAGGTATATCTTGATCATAATGCGACAACCCCATTGCATCCGGAAGTGGCGAAAACCATGCGGGAGACCATGGGGTGTTTCGGGAATCCTTCGAGCATGCATGCCTTTGGGCGGGAGGCCCGCAGACTTATTGAAGAAGCCCGGGCTCAGGTGGCGTCTTTCCTGGGCACACTGCCAGAAGAAATCGTGTTTGTCGGCAGCGGCTCGGAGGGAAATAACACCGTGCTCTCCATTCTGGGGTGCAAGTCCACGCATTGCGCGTGTGACTGCGGGCACAAAACCCATATCGTCACGACCGCCATCGAGCATCCCTGCATTCTTGAAACGTCCCGGTGCCTGGCAAGCCACGGGACGCAGATAACCTATTTGGGCGTGGACCGCGAGGGAAAGATTTCCCTTGACGAGTTGCGGGACAGTATAACGCCGCACACCGGGGTGGTTTCGGTGATGATGGCGAATAATGAAATTGGGACGATTCAGGACATCCGGGAAATATCCCGAATCGTGCATGAAAAGGGCGCGCTCTTCCACACGGACGCCGTTCAGGCGTTTGGGAAAATCCCGATTAACGTTCAAGCGCTTGGCATAGATTTTTTGACCGTCTCCGCGCATAAAATTTACGGACCCAAAGGCGTGGGGGCGCTTTACGTGCGCCGCGGAGTACAGTTTTGCCCGCTCATTCATGGCGGGCATCAGGAACGGGGCCGCCGGGCGGGAACGGAGAATACGCTTGGGATTGTCGGCCTGGGCAAGGCCGTGGAAATGCGTTCCCTTGAAATGGACGACGAAAAAAAACGGCTTGAGGGGCTTAAGAACGCCCTGAAAACCGGGATTGCGGAGCGCATCCCGGATGTATGGTTTAACGGGCATCCCACCGACTGTCTGGCCGGCACGCTGAATGTTTCCTTTGACGGCGCGGAGGGGGAAAGCATCCTGCTGTACCTCGATCTGGAGGGGATCGCGGTCTCCACGGGCTCCGCGTGCGCTTCGGGGTCTTTGGACCCCTCCCACGTGCTGATGGCGGCGGGGGTTCCGGTCGAACGCGCCCACGGCTCCATCCGCATGAGCCTTGGCCGGGAAAACACCATGGAAGATGTGGACTATGTTTTGGACAAGTTGCCCGGGATCATCAACAAAATCCGGGAGATGTCCACCGCGTATAAAAGGAGATAACCAATGGGCACCCATCAATCCTGGGCGTATACGGATACGGTCAAGGATCATTTCATGAATCCGCGCAACGTCCTGAAGGATGACCAGTATCAGGAAGACGGGCGGGGCCTCGTCGGCAATATTCAGTGCGGCGACGAGATGCTCGTCGTGATTAAGGTTGATAAGGAAAAAGGCGTCATTACGGACTGCAAGTGGAAGACCTACGGGTGCGCCAGCGCCATTGCCAGCACGTCGGTAATGTCTGAAATCGTCACGGGCATGCCGCTCGAGGAAGCCTTCAACGTCGGGCCGAAACAGATCGCGGCGGCCCTTGGCCAGCTTCCCGATCACAAAATCCATTGTTCCGTGCTGGGAGACAAGGCGCTGCGCGCGGCCATCAATGATTACTACATCCGGTCGGGCCGGCCGGAAAAGGCCGTCAAGGAAGAAGCCCGTATTATTTGCACGTGCATGAATGTAACGGACCATGAAATCGAAGAAGCCGTCCTGGATGGCGCCCGCACCTTCCTGGAACTCCAGGAAAAAACCAAGATGAGCACCGTGTGCGGCAAGTGCAAGGACGATGCCGAAACGCTCCTCAAAGTCTACATGAAAAAACACTTCGGCTAATCAAAGTCGACTCCTTCGCAGTCTGATACCCCGCAGGTTCATCGAATCCGCCTGCTTCCGTCATTCCCGCACCATGATTCCGAACGCGAACTACTCCCCGGATTTCCGGAAAATGCTGTCCAGGGCGTTGCGCAGGTATTGCTCATCGGTTAGCCCAGCGGTTACTTCTTCAGGAAACGCCACCTGCTCCTTGAAATGGCCCGCCAGTTCGTCATAGAGCGTCAGCCGTGCCTCCGGCTCCAATTCGTCACGCCGCATCAGCGCCTGCAGCAGCAGGGCGGTTTCCCTGGGAGATACCCGCTGCCGCAAACGCGCTTCCAGGTGGGGATATTCACGAAACGAGTTGTATTTGTCCGGGATAAGCTGTTGCAGACCAGGCTGACGCGGTGCGGGGGTATGCACGACCACGGTGTTGGCGGCCAGATCACCGAGGCGTTGCGCATGCCGGCTGAACAGCAGGGCCGCGCCGCCCACGAGGTACAGCACCGGCAGCATGTCCACGGTGCGCATCAGGTTGCGTACCACGATCTGGCTGAATTGCAGGCGCAGCCCCTGGGCGTCCATGACGCGGAGTTTCAACAGGTATTTTCCGAGGGTCTGTCCGCGCCACAACCATTCAAATGAAATGTTGTAGCCGGTATTCAGAATGAAGAAGGCCAGAATGGACAGTGCAACGCCGAGATCGCCGGAAAGGACTTGTACCGCGGCCAGCACGGAGAACAACAGCATCGCCATCACCAGCGTGATGCCGAAATCAATCCCCCACGCCAGAAAGCGGGCGCTGGGTCCCGCCAACAGCAGGGTGAATTCAACGCCTTCCGGCGTGCGGATCATCAACGTGGTGTTGCGGGGTTCAATCATGGGACATCGCCTTTTGCGCCCTGCCCCGGCCGCATTTTCGGCCCGAGCCCAGCAGGAAGGCAAACAAAAGAACCAGTTCCAGGCCGCCGAACGCTATCTTCAAGGCATAGGGAATAACCGGTTCGTGATATTGCGAAAAAAACGCTTCCACAATGCCCGCCCAGACCAGCAACAGCATGACGCCGCCAATGAGCGTCACCAGATCAGGACCCGCCGCGCGCAGGCGTTCCCGGAGCGATTGGGCGCCGCCCCAGCCGAGCAGGGCGCCGGCCAGCACCAGACCGGCCTGCCCCGCAATCAACACGGCGGGCAATTCAACCGAGCCGTGCGGCAACAGCCATCCCGCCAGAAAGGTGCCTTGGCCTGCCAAAATATAGTCTATGGCCACGCCCCCCAGGATTACGCCGTTATAAAACATCATGATCAGCGTGCCGAGCCCCCAGGTAATCCCAAGGGCCATGGCGAAAATGCTCACCCGGATGTTGTTGGTCATCAAACCGGCGGCAAACGAAGATTTCGCGCCCTCGAGCCGGTCTCCCGCCGAATGTTCTTCCCGCGCCACGCGCCTCGCCGGATCTTCCTGCAAATGGTTGAATTGACTCGGAAACACCGCCTCCTTCGCCTCCGGATCAAGCAATACCGCCCCGGCGCCAAACACACTTCCCAAGCACATCGCGGCCAGGGCGACAAGAAAGGCGCGATAGCGGCGGCGAAACGTCCGGGGAAAGGTTTCGAAAAACCACACGCGCGGTTTGAGGCGGTGCGGGGCGCCGCGGGTCTCGTGTATCTCCGCATAGGCCCGGGCCACCAGCTCTTCGAGATACCGTTGAATGTCCGGTTCCACCGCAAAGGTGCGGAGGCGCGCCAGGTCCGAGGCGGCCCGGCGGTACAGATAATAGAACCGGCGGATTTCCCTCAGGTTCATCCGGTACTCCATACGCCGCCCCAGCGGGTTCAGGCAGTCCTCCAATTCCCGCCAGAACGGCTGTTCTTCCCGGATAAACCGTATTACATCCAAAATCACAATAATTGCCTTTGTTTAACACGCATGTAGTGAGAAATCAATTCAGGCGTCAGGGATTCATCTTCCACAAGCCCCAGGGTCACGCCCCGCCGGTGTAAAACACGCTGCAATTCCCGCAGGCCGCGCCACTGCAAGTGCCCGCTCAGGCTTTTATAGAGGTCGTCCACGGTGGCAACATCGGGGTTTGTAAACAAGGGGCCCACGCCCGGCGGCGTCAGCATGTTCACCAGGATCAGATGCCGCCGCGTGATGAGGTCCATGCCGCGCGTGAAGGTTTCCGCGAGCACGGGATCGTCCAGGTTGGTTAAAAATACCAGCAGCGCGCGCCGCCGCAACCGCATGCGAATGAACGAACAGACTTCCTCAAAATCCGGGGTGACGTTGCGCGGCTGCAAGGTATAGAGCGCGTCCCGGCACACCGAATAATGTTCCCGCCCGTTGCGCGCGCGTACAAAACCGTGGATGCGGTCGCTGAAGGTCAGCACTCCGAACAAATCCCCCTGTTTCTCCGCGGCCAACCCCAGGATGAGCGCGGCGTTGATAAACCGGTCCAGTTGGCTTGCACGGCCCCGGGCGTCCTCCGGAAGCATGCGGGCGCTCAGCCGCGAAGCATCCAGAATCACATACACTTCCTGCGTCCGTTCCACCTGATACATTTTGGTGATCGGATGCGCACGGCGCGCCGTGGCCTTCCAGTGAATGTCCTCAAAACTGTCTCCCGGAATGTATTCGCGCAACTTTTCAAATTCACGGCCCTTGCCCACGTGCCGCCGCGCGTGCAGGCCCGGTGCGCCCCGGTTCAGAAAGATTGCCGCAACGCGGTGGCGTTCGCCCAGCGGATTGGGATACACCCGGATTTCCGCGCGATCCGCAAAAACGCGCCGGCATTTCCAGAAGCCCAAAGAAGAATCCATGGCCGCATAGAGGTTGTCGAGATAAAACACGCCGCGTTTGCGGGGCGTCACCGGCCAATCCACCCGGCAGTCCGCCGCGCCTTCCGAAAGCGTGATGGTTTGGATTTCCTCCGCGCTTTCCATGCCGGGCGGAAAGGACAACCCCATCTCGACACGGCGGGACCGTGAATCAGGGTTGGAAACATGCACGGCAAGCATCCCAACACGGTCCTTCGCAAGGCGGAACACCGGGGCGTCTTCGTTGGTTTTAACAAACGCGAAGCGCAACGCGCCAAACCGGCCCGTGGACAGAATCGCATCCATCACCGCCAGCAGTGCGAACGCCGCCATGATTCCCAAGACCAAGACCGTCAACGCCGGCACGGCGGCCGCCAGCAGCGCACAGGGCAGAAATACCGCCGCCGTCCAGAAAACTAATCTGTTGGCCGGGAAAATCATCTAGGGACCGTCACGGTTTGCAGCAATTGCTGAATAATTTCGGAAGCGGTCAATCCCTCAATTTCATATTCGGGCCGGAGAATGAGCCGGTGTTCGAGAACCGCCCGCGCCATGCTCTTGACATCGTCCGGCGTCACATAATCCCGGTTCTGCATCGCGGCGCACACCCGGCTCGAGAGCAGCAGCGCCTGCGTGGCGCGCGGCCCCGCCCCCACCAGCACACTGCTGTGTTCCCGCGTCTTGCGCACGATATCCACCGCATAATTCAGGAGTTCATCGCGCACCACAATTTCATTCAAAATGCCGCGCATCAGGTTCAGTTGCCCTTCCTCCAACACCTGTTGCACGTTCCCGCCGGCGAGCACCGCCTCCGGCGCTTCCAACCCCAGGGTGCGGCGGGCGAGGATCAGTTCCTCTTCCCGCTTGGGCGTCTCCATGACGATTTTGAGCATGAATCGGTCCACCTGGGCTTCCGGCAGCGGGTACGTTCCCTCGAATTCGATGGGGTTTTGCGTGGCGAACACCGTGAAATTGGGCGGCAGCGGGTGCGTTTCGCGGTCAATGGTCACGCGCCGCTCCTGCATCGCCTGCAACAGGGCGGACTGCGTTTTCGCGGGGGCCCGGTTGATTTCATCGGCCAGGAGGAACGTCGTGAACACCGGGCCTTTCACCAGTTGGAATTCATTGTTCTTCAGATTGAACACATTTGTGCCGATGATGTCGGCCGGCATGAGATCGGGGGTGAACTGGATGCGGTTGAATTCGCCGCCGAGCACCCGGGCCAGGGTGCGCACCAGCAGGGTTTTCGCCACACCCGGCACCCCTTCCACCAGCGCATGGTGGTTGGAAAAGATGGCGATCAGCGCCTGATCGATGACTTCGGCGTGGCCAATGATCACTTTGCCGATTTCCTGGCGGGCCCGCGCCAGCACGTTCTGCAATTGCTCTAGTGTTGAGGTCACGGATCATTTCCTTTCATGTAGACGTTTCACGATGGTCTTGTAGCGCGCCACCACCGCGGACGCGTTGTTTTCTTCATCCCGCGCCAGGCACAAAATGTCCTTGTGCACGGCGGGAGTGCAGCGCGGGTCCTGCGCAACGTCGCGCCGCCATTCCTCATAACAGGTTTCCAATAAATGACGGGCCGGAACGCCGCGCCGCACCAGATGGTACAGGCCGGTAAAGGCTTCCTTGCCCACCTCATCCGCCGCGGCCTGCCGCAGATAGTCCGCGTCATGCCGGGGCGCCAGGCGTGCCATGCTTTTCCACACAAACAACACGCCCACGAAAAGAAACGCGAGCAATGCAAGGCCCAGACGGTATCGCCGGACAAGGTCCATCAGGCCGGGCGCGCGGGCCAAGCCGAGATGCGATTCATCCAAGACAATCCGCGTGTTGGCCCCAACCAGCCAGGTTAAAAACGCGGTGGGGCGTTCCTTGCGCAGGGCTTCATTGCTGATGAAATACGAGTCCGCGCACACCACGATGGAACCGCCGCCCCAGTGCCGCTCGATCACCACCGGCAGTTCGTCCCGGGCATACACGGTTTTCCAATGCCCGGCCAATTTTTCAAAATACGAGGCGGAGCGCCAGGGCAGGGCGTCCGGCAGTTCCGTACTCTCCGCTTTTTTTTGCACGGTGATTTTTTCTGGCTTCCCCCGCCATGCCTTCCCGGTGAGTTCAAATCCCCAGCGTTCCTTGATATTGACCAGGAGTTCTTCTCCTTCGGTGACGTGTTCCTCCGCTTCCCCTTCCGTCTCCTTTTTCCGGGCCATCCGCTCCCGCTCATAGTTCCAATACTCCCCGGACAAGGGATAATAGGCCACCACCAGGCGTCCGCCCGTGAGCACAAACCCTTCGATGGAGCGAATGACCTCGAGGGGGTCCGCCGTGTCCGGCACGCCCAGAAGAAACAGCGTGGTATTGTTCCCTTGATTAAGCTCCATGATGTTGCGTTCATGGCGGCGCACCTCCAACGGCGGCATCTTGGCAAGGGCCTCGTAAAACGCCTGTGCCCCCATGGGGTCCGCGCGATGCGTCGAATAGGCCGGATAGACATCGCCATAATCCATGCGCAACGCGAACACCCGCCAGAGTTGCGCCATACATAAAAGCATAACCACGGCCGCCGCCGCCAGCCACCAGGCGCGGGCGCGGCTTCCGGAGTTGGGAGCGGGTGTTGTCTTCATTTACCCGCCCGCCTGTTCATGACATGCATGCACCGCCTCATATCCTTCCGGACCGGCTTCGTGTTCGCCATACCACACCGATTCATAGATTTCCGCGCCCCGCAGGAACGCGGGAAGCAGTTCCGGATGGGTGTGCGCATGACGCGTCAGTTCAACACCATACTCGCGGTTCGATTTGTGCCGCGCGATGCGAATGAGGTCCCGCCGCGCCAGCCGCGCCAGCATGGCCAGAAAGAGCGCGCGTATCGCCAGGCGGTGCTTGCCTTCTTCCAACAAGGCCCGCGCTAAGTCCAGCCACCGCTCCTCCGGCAGTTGGTCCGCCGATGTCCGCTCATCGGCGATATCGGGTACGGGGGCGGCGGCGGCTGCCGCCGGGGCGGGTGCTTTCGTGCGGCGTTGCATCCACATGCGAAACAGCAAGAGCACTATCGCGCCGAGCAGCGCCATCGTGAGCAGCACCAGCCCCCCCCGCAAGATATCTTTTATGGAATCCAGAGACCGTGCGGAGTGTTTCTCGTGCACGAGCGGGTCACGGTCCAGGAGCCAATCGAAAAACCGCTTAATGGCATCGGAAACGTACTTTAACGCGCCGCGGATGCGTTCCGAGATAGCGCGCACCGCGTGGACCATGTACCCTTCCTGGTTCGGGTCCCCTTCCGGACGCGGCATGCGCCAGGTATACCGGGGTTGACGGAGTTCCTGGTCCAGCGCCTGGTCAAGTTGCCGCGCCTCCACCGCGTTGGGCCGTGCCACAGGTTGCATTGAAGGCTCCGTTTGCGCGGAGGCCGGCGCGGCAATGGCCGAGAGCACCGCTACGGTTGCCATTACCACCACCCACCCCGGCAGGGTCCGCAAACGCCGGAGGGCAATCCTCAAATCTTCCCCGTTGCGGCGGGATTGCCCATAGAAACAGCGCAGCACGTACGCGGCCTTGAGCGCGGGGTCCAACACGAGGTAGGTCAGGGCGCAGACAATCGCGATAAAGGTGCTGTTCTGCGCGGCGCTCGAAGTTTGTGACAGGAGCGTTTCCAGGCCCAACAAGGAATGCAGGAGTTGCGCGCCAAACAACAGGCCCGACCCCAGGTTGATGGCGATGATAACGGCAACCGGCGCAAGGGGGACGAGGGCGAGGGACAGCAGCGCCGCATAGAGATAGGCCACTCCGCCCAACAGCACCGGCGACAGGGATTCGGTCACCGGCAGCAGCGCCAGATACACCCCGGCAAGCAGGAGCAGCAGGAACGGGCTGAGCAAGCCTATTACAACGTGGTTCTGCGCGGGCCAGAGCACGGCCTGCTTCGTGGCGCGGTCAAACAGTTCCCGCGCGGAGACCGCCGCGCCATCGTCCAACGCCACCGCGTTCTGATAGGTGGCATACACCCAACTGAACGGAAACGCCAACACCACCGCCAAAGGCAGGGTGAAAAAACCCGTCATTTGAATGAGGGCCTGAACGGACGCGGAACGCAGCCAGCGCGCCGCCGTCAAAGGGGCGGGCGCCTCGTCATGCAGCCGCGCCATGAGCAGATGACAATACCGGGCCTGCCAGGTTTTCATCCAAACGAAGAGCGCCGCCATGCCCAGGGCCGACACCGGCAGCATCGTTTCCGCATGGGCGCTTTGAAGCATGGCCGCCCAGAAGGTGACCGCCCCCGCCACGAAGGGCAACGCGCCGATGTAATACACCCCAAGAACCGCCGGAGGCGCTTCCTTCAACACGCCAACCGCCTCTTCGGTAATTTGCAGGCCGGAGGGGCTTGTCTCCCGCGCGGGTTTCATCATGGCGCGTCCGTTTCTTCCGAGGCGTCCACCACGAGGGAATCCTGGTCATGGAACGCCGAGGGCACGGAGAGCAACGCTTTTCCCATCATAAAAAAGGCCATCCATAACACCAACACTCCAACCGCCATCCGTACCATCGCCCTTGCCACGCCAGAAGACTGTTTTGGGCGTACCCCTGCCTGCACGCCTTCTTCGGCGATGCACGACGCGCACAACAGCCGGTTGCGGTGTTCCGAAACGCATTCCCGGCAGAAAAACCGGCCACAAGCGGGACACCGCGCCGCCGCCTCGCGCCGTGCATGGTTAAAACAGCGCGTTTGCGCGAAATTCCCGGGGGGGTGGTTGAAATCCTGCTCCATCGGATGCCTGAATGTTATGAACACGCCGCCGGTTGGCATATTCCCAAAGCTATGGTAGGTATTCAGCCCCGCAAGTTCAATTTCACCCCCCAGCGCTCCACCCAAAATAAAATGGGTATGCTATACTCGTTTTTTCCACGAACGAAAAGGTTTGGCGAATGGCGGAGACTTCCATCGTTTTGAGCACGGTTACCGGGCGGTACACGCACACCGCCTTCGGCCTGCGCTGGCTCCTCGCCAATCTCGGCCCCTTGCGTGAACGCGCCACGCTCCGGGAATTTCATTTGCAGCATCCGCCCATGGAGATCGCGGAACGCCTCCTGGCGGAAAACCCTGCGATTTTGGGCCTGGGGGTCTATATCTGGAATGTGTCCGTGATCACCCAGGTGGCCCAGGCCATCAAAGGGGTGCGCCCGGACATCGTGCTGGTGCTCGGCGGCCCGGAAATCAGTCATGAATACGAAAACACCCCGTTGTATGACGCCGCCGACTACATTGTATGCGGGGAGGGCGAAATAGCGTTCAGGCAACTGTGCGAAGCCATCCTCGAAGGCCGCCCGCCCGCCCAAAAAATGATCCAGGCGGAGCGCCTTGATGTGACGCAACTGCATCTCCCGTATGACGCGTATACCGAGGACGACGTGACGCGCCGCCTGGTGTATGTGGAAGCCTCGCGGGGATGTCCCTTCCGGTGCGAGTTTTGTTTGTCCTCGCTGGACCCGCAGGTGCGCGATTTTCCGCTGGAGCCGTTTTTGGATGCGCTGAAAACCCTCCTCGCGCGCGGCGTGCGCAACCTCCTGTTTGTGGACCGCACGTTCAACCTCAAAACGGACCGCGCGGACGCCATCCTCCGTTTTCTGCTCGAACACTGGCGGGAAGGCGTGCGGGTGCATTTTGAAATCGTGCCGGACCGTCTGAACGAGGTGTTGCTGCGGCGCATGGCGGAATTTCCTCCGGAAGGGCTGCATCTCGAAGTGGGGGTTCAAACCTTCACGCCGTTGGTGCTCGAAAACATCTCGCGGCGGCAGGACAAACAGAAAACCCTCGAAACCATCCGGTTCTTGCGTGAACAGACCGGTGTGTTGCTCCATGCCGACTTGGTGGCGGGATTGCCCGGCGAATCCTGGGAAACGTTTGCCGCCAGTTTTGATCAACTGCTGGCCTTGCGCCCGCATGAGATTCAAGTGGGCATTCTGAAACGCTTGAAGGGCGCGCCCATTGCGCGGCATATCCCTGAACACAGGATGGTCTTCTCCGCGCAGGCCCCGTATGAAATCCTGCAAACGGACCGCCTCGAATTCAGTCAAATGCAGCGCATCAAACGCTTCGCGCGCTATTTCGACTTGTTTTACAATTCCGGAAACTTCCCCGCCAGCCTGCCACGTCTCTTTCAATCGCGGCCGTCCGCCTTTGATGCGTTCATGGCCTTTTCCGATCACCTCTGGAACACCACGGGGCGCACCCATGAATTTCCCCTTGCCCAACTCGCCCGCCACCTCCACGGCTTCCTCATTCTTTCCGGCACGGATTCCCCCGCCGTCCTCGCGGAAACCATCAAAAACGACTTTCACCATCTCCCCGGACGAAAAGACAAACTGTCGTTTCTTAATAACACGGGCTCGGGGTGATTTCCCTGATGCCCCAGCCATACACTACAATGCGTGAAGAACAAAGGGAGACATCGTAACGATGTCCGGGACCAAGGGAGAAGAACAATGCGGAAGGGAATGATGTGGGTTGCGCTGGGCATGGTGTGCGCCATGGCGCTGATGTCAAATGCGGCGATGGCGGTTGCGCCGTCGAACGATGAACTGGCCACGGCGCGCCAATGGGCCGCGGTGAATTTCGAGCGCGCGGCCACGCCGCCCACGCCGGCGCCGGGTCTGGAAGTGGTGATGAACCACAATCCCGTGCATAAAAACGGACGCTTCGGCAAGCCGCTCAAACTGGGCGATGTGGAATACACGCGCGGACTCTTCTGTCATGCCCGGAGCCGTGTCATCGTGCATCTGCCCGGACCCGCCAGCCAATTCACCGCCGTGGCGGGCGTGGACAATAATTCCGACACCTCCGCAGGACAGGGCAGCGTGATCTTTTCGGTGAGCGTGGCGGGCACAGAAGCCTTCCGCTCGGAGGTGATGCATGGCGCGCAACCAGGCGTGCCGGTTTCGGTGGGCTTGAATAACGCCGCGGAATTTGTACTGGAGGTAAACGATGCGGGGGATGGCATCTCGGCGGACCAGGCGGACTGGGCCGATGCAAAGGTTGTTCTGGCGGATGGAAAAGAACTGTGGCTGGCGGATTTGCCCATGGCCGGGAGTCCGGTGAAAATCGAACCCGGCGCGTTCCCCTTTTCTTTTACCTACGACGGCAAACCTTCCTCGGAACTGTTGCCGAATTGGAAATTCGAACATGCCGCGAAGTCCCTGGACCCGCACCGCGTGCAGCATACCGTGGCCTGGACCGATCCCGTCACAAAGCTCATCGTGCTGTGCCTGGGCATCGAGTACCTCGACTTCCCCACGGTGGAGTGGACCCTGTACTTCAATAATAGCGGCGATAAAGACACGCCCATCCTCGAAAACATCCAGGCGCTGACCTTGAACATGGAACGTGGTGACCGGGGCGAGTTCCTGTTGCACCATTGGGTGGGCAGTCCCGCCAATGGCAAGGATTATGGACCGCAGGAGACCGTGTTGAACGCGAAAGAAACCAAACGCATAAGCGCGGCGGGGGGGCGTCCCACCAATTCCGACCTTTCGTACTTCAACATTGAATCCACCGTGAATGACGGCCTGATCGCCGTGGTGGGCTGGCCGGGGCAGTGGGCCATGGATTTCATTCGCGACGAGGGCAAGGGCCTGCATCTGCAAGCGGGCCAGGAACTGACCCATTTCAAATTGCTGCCCGGCGAGGAAGTGCGTTCGCCGCTGATCGTCCTGCAATTCTGGAAAGGCGATTGGGTGCGCGCGCAGAACGTGTGGCGGCGCTGGATGATGGCGCACAGCATGCCAAAACCTGGTGGTGAACTGCCCAAGCCGCAACTGCTCGGATGCAGTTCGCGCGCCTACGAAGAAATGATCAAGGCGGATACCGAAAAGCAGATCATGTTCATTGATCGCTACCTTGAAGAAAAAATCGGGATTGATTACTGGTGGATGGACGCGGGCTGGTATGTGCAGAACAACGGCTGGCCGCAGGTGGGCACGTGGGAAGTGGACCCGAAACGCTTCCCGAACGGCCTGCGCCCCATCAGCGATCATGCCCATGCCAACGGCATCAAAATTCTGGTGTGGTTCGAACCTGAACGGGTCGCGCCAGACACCTGGCTCACCAACAACCAACCTCAATGGGTTCTCGGCGGGAAAAACGGCGGGCTGTTGAATCTTGGCGATCCCAGCGCGCGCCAATGGCTCACCAATCACATTGACAAACTCCTCACCGAGCAGGGCATTGACCTCTACCGGCAGGACTTCAACATGGACCCCTTGAGTTTTTGGCGCGGCAATGACGCGGAAGACCGGCAGGGCGTCACCGAGATCAAACATGTCACCGGCTATCTCGCCTATTGGGACGAACTCCGCCGCCGCCATCCCAACATGCTCATAGATTCCTGCGCCTCCGGCGGACGCCGCAACGACCTCGAAACCATGCGCCGCGCCGCACCCCTCTGGCGCAGCGATTACGCCTTCGAGCCGCACGGGCACCAAGGCATGACCTACGGCATCTCCTTCTGGATTCCCTTCCAGGGCACCGGCACCGTCGCCTGCGTGAACGCCCCCTACTACGGAGGCGGCTATTCCCCCGTCGAACCCTACGCTTTCTGGAGCAACACCAGTCCCAGCATCAATTTTGGATTCGACATGCGCGTGAAGGAAATAGATTACGCCGCCCTGCGCACCCTCGTCGAGCAGTGGCGCGCCATCAGCCCCAATTACTACGGCGACTATTACCCGCTCACCAAGTATTCCCTGGACTCCACCGACTGGATAGGCTGGCAGTTCGACCGCCCCGAAACCGGACAAGGAATGGTTCAGGTCTTCCGCCGCAAGGACAGCATCTACAGCGCCGCCACCCTCCCCCTGCGCGGTTTGGAGCTGGAGGCCTCTTATTCCGTGACACGTTTGGGCGGCGATGCCCCCACAATCCACACCGGACATGAACTCCTTGAGAACGGGCTTCCCGTCACCTTCACCGAAAGACCCGCCGCAGGCGTTTATATCTACTCCAAAACCCCCTGAGCAAGAGGCAAGAACAGCCACGCCCAATCCGCCTTCGCCGGATTGACGGTGCCACGCGGCAAGATACGATGTTCTACCCAACTTCTCCGGGTGGCACGGTCAAGGCCGTCCCCGGGCTTGGCCGTGAATTCATTCGCATATTGCCGCCGCAGAAAAGGGGAGACGCACGAAGAACATCCGGCGGGCCATGGTCATACCCGGACCCGCCCCAGCCGGAGACCGCGATTTTTTTCGCGATAGAATCGTTTTTTCAGTCTTTGCTCAATCAATCAGGTCAATTATTTTTGTAATCCAGATTACAAAAATCGCCACTGCCTTTTCGGTTGTTTCGCTGCTAAACTAATAATGACAAAGAATACAATAAATATGATTGTACGGGCGCGCGCGCTATGGAGTGTCAAGGTGCGCGTACCCAGGCCTTACAACGAAAATACTCAATTTTGCTGTATTTTTTGGATAATTTTGCCCGTATAAAATGCGAGACCGGACGCTGGGGATACGTCCGGCCTCGGGGAGGGTTAGCTGGTCCTAGGTACCAGCATTTGGTCAAACATGCCACATTAGGCCGCTTGGGGCACTAGTGTGTTCAAAGTCAACTTACTTTTGTCTACATCCATTATAACACGAGACCCGTCTTTGGCACTACCCCCCAAAATGGCCAAGGCCAAGGGGTCAAGCACCTGCCGCTGGATGGCCCGTTTAAGGGGTCTCGCCCCAAAAACGGGGTCAAAACCCTCCTCGGCGAGGCGGTCTCGTGCGGCATCCGACAATTCAAGTGTCAGGTGGCGTTCCGCCAAGCGTTTCGCCACGGTTCTCATCTGTATATCCACGATTTTACGAATATGTTCCCTGGACAAGGGATGAAAGATGATTTTTTCATCCACACGGTTGAGGAATTCCGGGCGGAAGTGCTTGATTAGCAAGGAGTTAACTCCATCGGACGTTTCTTTTTCGGTTCTTCCGGGATGTTGAAACAGGTCACTGCCCAGATTCGAGGTCATAATGACCACCGTATTCTTGAAATCCACGGTCCGGCCCTGATTGTCCGTCAACCGGCCATCGTCCAGCACTTGCAACAGAATGTTAAAGACATCCGGATGCGCCTTTTCAATCTCATCCAGGAGAATGACGCAATACGGCCGGCGGCGCACCGTCTCGGTGAGTTGTCCGCCTTCTTCATACCCGACATAGCCCGGAGGCGCCCCGATCAGGCGGGAGACCGCGTGCTTCTCCATATACTCCGACATGTCTATGCGGACCAGGGCGTTTTCATCGTCAAAGAGCAGTTCGGCGAGGGCGCGCGCCAATTCTGTTTTGCCCACGCCGGTTGGCCCCAGGAAAATGAACGAGCCGATGGGCCGTCCGGGTTCTTTCAGGCCGGACCGCGCACGGCGCACGGCGTCCGACACGGCGCGAATGCCGTCTTCCTGGCCGATAACGCGTTCCGCCAGCCGGTTTTCCATTTGGAGGAGCCGCTGCATCTCGCCTTCGAGCAGTTTATCCAGGGGGATGCCGGTCCAATTCGAGACGATCTTCGAGATATGTTCTTCCGTGACCTCTTCGCTGAGATAACTGCCATGTTGCTGAAGCTTGGCGAGGTGTGTGTTTTCGCTGTCGAGTTGCCGCTGAAGATCATTCAGGGTGCCGTAACGGATTTCGGCGACCTTGCCCAGGTGTCCCTGGCGTTCCGCGATTTCCGCTTCGCGCTTCACTTCGTCCATCCGGTGCTTGATGCCGCGGATGCGATCAATCACTTCCTTTTCCGCCATCCATTGCGTTTTCTTCGCGTTGAGTTCTTCGCGCAAATCCGCAATTTCGCGCTCGACGCCCGCGCAACGTTCCCGGCCCGCCTTCGAGGTTTCTTTTTTCAGTGCAAGGTGCTCCACATCCAATTGGCGGATGCGCCGGTCCAGCACGTCAATTTCATACGGCATGCTGTCAATTTCAATGCGCAGGCGCGACGCGGCCTCATCCACCAGGTCAATCGCCTTGTCCGGCAGAAACCGGTCGGCGATATAGCGCTTGCTGAGCGTGGCGGCGGCCACGAGGGCGGCGTCCTGAATGCGCACGCCATGATGCACTTCATAGCGTTCTTTGAGCCCGCGCAGGATCGCAATGGTATCCTCGACGCCCGGTTCTCCCACGAAAACGGGTTGGAACCGGCGTTCGAGCGCGGCGTCTTTTTCCACATGTTTTTTGAATTCATTCAATGTGGTGGCGCCGATGCAATGCAGTTCGCCCCGCGCCAGCATGGGTTTGAGCATGTTCGAGGCGTCCATGGCGCCTTCGGCGGCGCCCGCGCCCACCAGCGTGTGCATTTCATCAATAAACAGAATGATCTGGCCGTCCGCCTCTTTCACGGCTTCCAGCACCGCTTTCAGCCGCTCTTCGAATTCGCCGCGGAACTTGGCCCCGGCGACCATGGCGGCGAGATCGAGCGTGGCCACGCGCTTGTTCTTTAATCCTTCCGGCACGTCGCCCGCGACAATCCGCTGGGCCAGCCCTTCCACGATGGCGGTTTTGCCCACGCCCGGTTCGCCAATGAGCACGGGATTGTTTTTGGTGCGCCGCGACAACACCTGGATCACCCGGCGCACTTCTTCATCGCGCCCAATCACCGGATCGAGTTTGCCCGCGCGCGCCAGTTGCGTGAGATCGCGGCTGTATTTTTGCAGCGCATCATAGGTGGATTCCGCGTTCGGATCATCCACGCGTTGATTGCCACGCACCAGTTTCAACGCCTGCAGCACGGCATCCTCGGTGACGCCGTTCCCGGCGAGAATCCGCGCGGCGTTATTTTTCCCATGTTTCAACATGCCCAGGAGCATGTGCTCCGTGCTCAAATATTCGTCCTTCAACTGCTGGGCGAATTTCCAGCCGGCCTCGAGGGCCTGATGCGCTTCATGGCTCAAGGCGGGCTGCCCCGTTCCGCCCGAAAGGTGCGGCAACCGCGACAGCGCGTCCTGAATCTGCGTCAGCACCTGACCCGGATGCACGCCGAGCCGCTGTAGAATGGAGCCTACCGCGCCCTGTTCCTGCCCGAGCAGCGCGTGCAGAAGGTGCAGGGGGCCAATTTCCGCATGGCCCCGCTCCGAAGCCAGTTCCAAGGCTTCCGAGAGTGCTTCCTGCGCTTTGATGGTTAGTTTGTCAAGCCGCATCTTAAATTCCTTTTTTCTTAATCATTCAATAGGTCCTATAAGACACATACGTCCTATAGGTCTTATTTATGAATAAGAGCCAATTCAATGCCAATAACCAGCCCTTGTAAATAAAGAACTTACAACGGCGCTTCGGAAAACTGTTTCAATCCTGTACAATCCATTGTTACGTATTGAAACAACACCTCCCCGTGTAGATGTCCCTTAAACTCAACTTAACCATCCCCATATGCACACGAGAGGGCGAAGCTCCCGCTGAGCCGCAAGACAAGATTCACCTCATCGTATTGCTACGCAAGCCTTCCCGATCTTTTTTGCGGCTCAGCAGAAGCCTCGCCCACCCGGCTTTCCCGTTTTCCCTACTCCAACTTCGCCGGGGTTGCCACCACCCGGGCGCGGCATTCCGGCCCATCGGTCCGGTAAATCACCTGTCCCCGCAAAACCATGCAGTCCGCCGGCCGCGGCGCATCCACTCGATACGATATCGTTAAAGGAAAAGCCGGTACCTGTACCCATGCCATTGACAATATCCCCGTATCGCCAAAGTTAGGCATAATACTGGGTTGGGAGCCTTCCACCCATTCGGAATACCACCACTCATCAGCAAGAGATTCCATTATCCCAAACGCTGTTATTCGGCCACTGCCAGTATAGTCCACCGTCAACGTCACGACTCCATCCGCTGAAAATGCCTGCGAAACAGAAATATCCGATGACCAAGACAAGGGGGCATAGCCATCTTCGCTGTCTTCCAGGCACAGGGAATATCGCCCCGTGTTGAAAAACTGGATCACTCGAAGTAGTTCACCCAGGTTTATATACCAATCTGATGGTGCATAATCACCGGAATGATACATGCAGTATGAAGACCCCTGCCCCGGTTGATACCCATCCTCCCCCGACGCATCACAATAATACCCGTCCGAATTATAGAACTGAATAACCCGAAGCAATTCCGACAGCGAAATAACCCAGTCCCGGTTTACATCCGCACTATGCGGCGATGCCCCCACATTCGATTCACAGATCGCCTCCCCTTCTCCTTCGGGTTCTTCGGGGCAACTGCCGTCAAAAACAACTGTGGCGCCCCGATCTTGCAAAACAGGAATTTGTAGACAAAGAGCCGTACTGTTCAAGGGATTATTTGTGACATCCACCACATCATCACTACCTATATTCCGGGTAAGCGCATAAAGGTCGTAAATTTGATTCCCGCTAATATCAAGTTTAGTCAAGTTCGTCAACCCCGCCAACGCACTCAGGTCCGATATCTGGTTATCTCCGAGGTAAAGCCAAGTCAAGTTTGTCAACCCCGTCAGCCCACTCACGTCAACAATCTGGTTTCCACTAAGGAAAAGCCTGGTCAAGTTCGTCAACCCCGACAGCGCACTCACATCAACAATCTGGTTTTCCCCAAGTTTAAGCCAAGTCAAGTTCGTCAATTCCGCCAGTGCACTCAGGTCAACAATCTGATTTCCATCAAGGTAAAGATAGGTTAAGTTCGTCAATCTTACCAGCGCACTCAGGTCCGATATCTGGTTTCCACTGAGGTAAAGATAGGTTATGTTCGTTAACCCCGCCAGCGCACTCAGGTCCGATATCTGGTTTCCATCAAGTAAAAGCCAGTTCAAGTTCGTTAACCCCGCCAGCGCACTCAGGTCCGATATCTGGTTTTCACTAAGAGCGTGTTTTAAAAGGTACCACAGCCTGACGTAGCGGCACAATTCCCCTT
>CAYYRW010000028.1:0-89037 GCA_964474205.1 uncultured Nitrospirales bacterium
TCTTTTTTCCATTGTAGATACGACTTACCCGTTCCTTGACCGATTCTCCCCTGACCGCCGTGTAGGTCTTTGCGAATTCATTAGGCAAACAGACGGTGAATACTGCGGCGCACTGGTTGTTTGCCCGGTACTGTTCAGGAGGAATAATTGGGGACAACATCCCGCTGGGTATTGATTCCGGGTCTGGCCGAAAACGTGCCGCCCACAGCCGGGAAATCGAGGCCCGGTGAAATATGCTTCCTTTAAGATGAAGATCCGTCGCATCGGAAAAAACGAACCCATGACGTCGCAAATCATTCGCGCGAACGATACTATGGATCAAAATGACATGACACCTCTTTAGAGGGGTGTAGCTATCAGCCACTTCTTGAGACAATATAGTGTCGTCATCCTCCTGCGCATAGAGCCGGTCTGGGTCAACAAGGTAAAGTACCGGGATTCCTTGATATAAATAGGAACACAGTATTCCACTAAAATCCGCTTCATGATTAGGAGAAAAGGCTCGTCCCTTTCCGAAATGATACCCTGGCGCAAAATAGTACTCCACCTTTGCCCGTGCGTGGCATCTGACTTTTGCGACGGTCTCAAGTGCGGTAATGACTAGTTTGGAAATTGCAAATAGAGGTGACTGGCCATAAGCAATAGGCTCACTATCGCCCTTGGCTTCGTCCTCAAGTTGCCGTCCTTTAGCGGTAACACCCGAAGTAGCGACCGCCAATTCATACGGTGACAAAACGGTTTTTGTCTTGCTCATCAAAAACGAAGTAGCGGCACAACAATGGCCACACGTTGCGCCAAACTGCGAAGCAAAAAAGGGGATGGAAAGAAATGGCGTCACCCCATAGGGCGACGCATAGAAATCCAGACATTGAGAAAAGAAGGGCGAACGAAGCAACGAAAGCGGCGGGCGAAGATAACCTTCACATATGGCGGGAGCGGGAACATAATCCGCTGGGATAGTAGGTGAAAAATACAATTGTTCCGGTGTTAATTCGGACGGATCGGCATCTGTGAATTGTGTTTTGTACGGTTCTTCTTTCAATGCTTCCCTGACATGGATATGCCATGGTCTGATGAACAGCAAACCTGCATATCGCTCTGGGCTTTGTCTTCCGTCACGAATTGCACACTGGAAAAAATGGACACTCCACGCAAATCTTTCGTCATACCGTTGTAAAAATTCTCGTTCGCTGCGAAACACAAACGAACTCGCGGGGACGGGTTCCGAAAAGAACAATACATTGCCAAAACAGTTTCGCATGCCCCGGTATGCTTCAATAAGAATGTTGCGCTTTTCACTGCCAATCGGCAACTCATCAGGCAATACTTCGTCGTTTTCAATTGTTTTGACACAAAAACGCCGTTCGGCTCCAGCATCCGATTTAATCTCTACAGTGTACTTTGGAGGATTTGTCGACGCGTATGGAAGATCGCCCATCTTTATTCCCATCTACCCAACTGCGGTGTTTTTCGGCGGAAAACGCCCCTCTACCGTACGGTGGATCATACGAGGAGTAGCATCACGAATACCTTGACGTATGAAGACAACCACATCCGACAGCCGCACCCCCTGAAAGCACTAAATCGCTGTCGTCAAGAATTGTTTTGACACGGTCTAGCAACGATTGTATGAAGACTTCTTGAACTGTATCAGTCTCCAGCGCTTCGCGCAATTCTTGAATTGTACTATCCAAAACGGGACCCTTTAAAGAGAGAATCTCCTGCTCAATAACACCCTGCGGATCCCACTCCGCAATAAGCCATCCCATTTCAACAGCAGTGTCTGGAGCAAGTTTCTGAAGCTTATTGAATAGCTCTTCTGAATGCATTATTGGCACCTTTTCTGGTTTGTTAACAGTAATAAAAACAGTTTTATTTGTCCCGTATACATGCATAAACAGCTATCACACAGCAGTGCCGGCTCTTTTGCATGCATAACGGCACTCTCAATACAGTCGTCAAGATCTCCTGCCATCTTAACAATCTCTAGACGCCATCATTACATAACCCTTACATGTTCATGCTGGTTTATTATAAACACAAGTACTAATTCTACGCAAGAGAATAATACAAGCTTTTTTATACCTGCAAGATTCGTGCCATCGCCGTTATCCGGTACACGAAGAGCACCCACCATCAACCAACACACTCCGCTACAATAATTTGAGAGCACTGAACACCGGAATGAAAACACCCCTACATTTTTGGCAAGGGTTAAATATTTACCTCTTTTGGGAAACATTGTAACGATTTTGCCTCTTTTGGTCTCATAGTCTAGCCTTCTACACACGGGTTGTCAATAATAGACTCTTCTCTAATGAAACATCAGCACTCCCAAGTTTTCTGCTCCACCTACTGCATAGGTTCATTTTCGCCTATCCGCTTATTCCGATCCGCTGGTCGGAAACGCTTACATGCAGGCACACGTTACTCATTCACAACCGTAATGTTTCCATCAAGACCCCAACGTTTTAACACCTTAAAGACATCTTCGCCCAGCATATGCCAACGTTTCCGAGGTCCTACTTTCTTTCCACGAAACACTTTTGACCGGCAGTTTCGAACGACCGTATTTTCTACTACTCCTAAGTACATCGCTACCTCCGCCGCCGTATACAATCTCTTTAATTCCAATTTTTTTGCCATACTCCAATAAACCCAATCCCTACCTTAATAGACCTTTCCAAACTTACGTCGACCTTCACAGATTTCTCCCTACTTCCCGACGCCAAAACTCTACTCTCCTCTTTTCAGCATTGTCAAGCACAATTTTTTCTCAATTCCCCGTTTTAGAATTGGCACAAACACATGGTCACACCTCCCTTCCCACGACCCATGCCTTCTTTTTTCACCGTTCCTTTCTATGCGCATTATGACATCTTTATGGTTAAATATCATCTTCCTACAGGCTAGTTTCCAAAAATTGTGTAATAAGCCGCGTTATTTTTTGGAGGGCGGTGATCACCCAAAGGATTAGCAAAAAATGGATTCAGCAAAAGTATTTAACTTAGAAGCGGTGGCGGATGAAGAATTCGAAAATGTAGCCGTTGAACTCGGAACCGTGGGTGGTGAAGATGTTGTAGCCGAGCAGGGAGTTCAGGGTGTTGTTTTTGGTCAGCGGGGTTTCGATGCCGATGCGCGGGCTGATCCAGAAGAGGTGGTATTTCTTTTCGTCGCGAATGCGCACCAATTGATCAAACAAAGGCACGTGCAGTTTCACATTGCCGATGGCGATCTGATAGGCGTAGCCGATATTCATTTCGGCCATGGGTTTGGACGCCTTGATGTTTTTCCACAGGCCGCCTTTTTGGTATTCGGGACGGCCCCAGGGGTGCCACGTAATCCCATTGCCGGCCATGAAGCTGATGCGGGAGAAATCCGCCTGAACCCGGAAGGAGATGCCCAAGGGATGGTAGCGGTTGTTGTTCTGAATCTTGCCATAGCCGCCGCCGCCATAGATGCCCCAGGAGAAATGCTTCGAGAGGTCGTGCCCATAGCCGCCCCACATATCCCAGAGGAGATAGCTGTCGCTCCAGTCGCGGAACGTGGTGGGGCGGTGCCACGTGCGGAAGAGATGGCCAAACGGACGGTTAAGCTGCTTGTTGATCTGGTCTTCGGATTCGTGGAGCAGGAGATGATAATTGGAGGTGCCGACAAACCAGTATTGGTCTTTCGGTTTTTCCTTGACCGCTTCTTCGGCGGGGGCGCCGGCTTTGGCGCTGTCCGCCGCCTCTTTCACGGCGGTTGGCGCGGTCTCGGGCATGGAGGCTTTCGCGGGTTCTCCGTTGGGCGGAGGCGCGGGGTCCGCCGCAATACAAGCCACCGGAAACCATAGCAGTACCACCCCTGCAAGAAACAGACTACATGTATACTTCATCACAGCCGTCTCCCCGATACAATTAAAATTGTTCGTCTCTCTTCACGCCTTCCGCAAGTCCTATACTGCCCCGGCAAGCATCCGGCGTCCGCGCGGAAGGGATTCTACCGTAATCAGGGGGCCTGTTGCATACTTTGCATTGCCGGCCTATGGACGCGCTATAGCCAATCACTCCAACGGTATAGAACCGCCTGGTTTCGATGCATGGAAGAAGCGCCTCCATACACCAAGGCGGCGGGTGCATCTCCCTGTCCAGGCAAGCTTCGCCAGTATTCAATCCCTTTGAAAAAGTCGCTGGCGGCGGTTTCGCCGGATTTTGCCTCAATCGGGATTCGTGTGGAGCCCCAGGCATGAAGGAGATCAATTTCATGGCCGGTGGAATCCCGCCAATAGTACACATCGGGGTCCAGGCCTTGATTTACGAAAGCTTTCAGTAATTCCACAACAACGAATGTTTCAAAGACCGCCCCGCGCAAGGCATGTGAAATCAGATCGTCCGCGGACCGGATGCGCAGGAGATAACATAAAAGGCCGGTATCCATGAAATAGAGCTTGGGTGATTTAATCAGCCGTTTCCCAAAGTTTTCGTAATACGGGCGGAGAAGATAAATAATGAAACTCGCCTCCAGCACGGAAAGCCAGCGCCGTGCCGTGGCATGACTGATTCCGCAATCCGCGCCCAGAGAGGAGGCATTGAGAATCTGCCCCGACCGCCCCGCGCAGAGCCGCACGAAACGGCCGAACGTTTCGATGTCGCCCACATGCACCAATGTGCGCACATCCCGCTCGACATAGGTTTGGTAATAATTGCGCAGCCAATCGTGCGGCGGAATCCTCTTATCGTGAATGCGGGGATAAAATCCCTTGAAGAGCACGTCCACAAGACGCTCCGAAGTGTTCGCGCGTTTCGGAATTTTACGGCCCACATCCGTCAACGGCAGGGGAGTGCGCCCGGCTAATTCGCTCCGCGACAAAGGCAGCAAATGAAACAAGGCGGTGCGCCCCGCAAGGCTTTGACTCACTTTCTCCATGAGGAGAAAATTCTGGGAACCCGTCAATACGAAACGTCCGGCGCGATCATTTTCATCCACGGAAACCTGTATGTAGGAAAGTAAATCGGGAACACGCTGCACTTCATCCAAAATGACGGAGCCCGTGAAGCGGTTCAGAAATCCCCGGGGGTCGTCCAGCGCGAATGCGCGTTCCTCGGGGTGTTCCAGCGAAACATACGCATGCCGGGGGAAGGCGTCACGCACCAGCGTCGTTTTCCCAGATTGGCGCGGTCCCGTGAGCGTAACCACCGGATACTGCCGCGCACGCACCACAAGGGCCTTTTTCAGATGCCGGGCAATCATGGAGAAAGGATACAACTTTACAGATTGAATATCAAATGTTCAATTTGCAGCCCCCCATTTATCCCGGGCGGGCCGCGCCGGCGTCCTTTTCCACCAGGGGAATCTTAAAGAGTTGGGCGAAGAGGCGGAACGGGCGGGCGAAATCGCCGCAGAACAGCACGTTGTGATGCCCGTGCACGGAACAGGCGTCAGGCCGGTCCGTGATTTCGATCTCGACATTCGTGGTGCATCCGGCGGCGGGGGGCATGGGATGCGACTGCACCACGCGGCCCGCATACACGTCCAGCGACGGTTTTGCGCCGGGATAATAATGGATCATGGTCACGGGGTCGCCGGGATTCCAGAACACCTGGATGGCGCAACTGCCCTCGTTGGTGTGGGCGAACCGCCGCAACAGATAGGGCCGCGCCTCGGCTTCCGGACCGTACAGGCGGGTCGCGCACGTGCAGTGCGACGCATAGTAATGATTCCGTTCGGTTTCATAACAGGGGTTGTGTTGGAATCCGGGCCGGCCCAGCAGAAGCTGTCCCACTAATTGCCCAAACACGGCGGGCAGATCATTTTCACAGGCCGCGGGCACAAGCCGGTTGTTGAGGGTGGCGAAACTCAGGCAGGGCTTGAGCATGCCCCGCCGCAGGCAATTCATGGTCAGGCCGTCCGCCTGTTCAGCCTGCAACAGGGCTTCGAGCGCCAGATGGGCACGTGCCGCATTTTTCAACGCTTCGTCCGTAAGGCCCCGGCGTTCCTCGGCGTGCTTGGTCCACTCATGAATGAATTGCTTGGCGGGTTTTTTTATCGCAATGCCGTTGAAACGGTCCGCGTAGCGTTGAAAGGGGATTACCCGCACGGATACGCCTAAAAACGGATCCACGTTTTCCGTCGAGGCATCCGCCTCGGTAATGCTGAGGATGCGGCTTTGCGCGAGCCGCTTTTTCGCGCTGATCATGCGCAGGCCGTATTCGATGGCCTCGAAATTATCCAGGGACTGGATGAAATACACTCCGGGACACCGGTATTTGTCGATGGCGCCATGCTTTACGCCAAGCCCAATAAACAGAATCGCCGGAATGCCTCGTTGCTCCGCGCATTTAAGAATCAAATCCGCCAGCGGAGGGCTGTAGTTGGAAAACATGATCAACAGCACGCCGTCCGGGGTGTCCGCCTGAAGCTGTTCCCCCAAACGCCGCACATCGTTTTCATCGGCGATGGACGATTCATCGAGGATGAGCTGCACGCCCAGTTTTTTCCCCATCTCACGGAGTTTTGCCGTATAGGTCTTTTGACGGCCCTCCGCGTCGAATTCATTCCCCGGCCAGCTCCACCATCCATCCGGGTCTTCCGCAAAGGTGCGCGAGGGCGGATAGAGAAACGCCACCCGAATCCGCGCGGGCTTTTTGGGGCGTGCGGGAACAGGCTCTGCCTCCGCGGCCGCGCCGGATAGGCTTATCAGCGACAACGCCGTGGCGGCGCCCCCGGCCGCAGCCAGGAATTCACGGCGGTTGCAGGCGGTTCCGCGGCACGCATGAGGATGATGGGTGTTCATATAAAGCCTTCCATGATGTTTGTTACACCTACTTCTGGGAGACAATACAAAATGGCTAATACCCGCCAAGAGCTTAAACTGGTCGAATTCGACTGGTTTTAGAAAGGGTTTGGCCCTTTCTTCTTAAATATATAGCTTTACCCTTTAAAAATCACGTTGTTCTAAGGTATGAGCATATTCTGGGAAACAAAGTATTGGCCGCCTTTTTTCGGCGCGTGCACGGGGCAGGCCACGGAGTGTCCGGGTGCGATTTCCACAAGCGGGGTGTCTGTATGGGCGCAGGAGGGCTGTGCATCCGGGCAGCGGGGATGGAAGGGGCAGCCGCTCGGCGGGTTGATCGGGCTGGGAATGTCGCCGGGAAGCAGGAGGCGTTTCCGCCGAATGTTCGGGTCGGGAACGGGCACGGCGGACAACAGGGCCTTGGTGTAAGGGTGAATGGGCCGGGAGAAGAGTTCCTCGGAAGGGCCTATTTCCACGATGCGCCCGAGATACATGACCGCCACCGTATCGGAAATATGCCGCACCACGCTGAGGTCGTGGCCGATGAACAGATAGGTGAGGCCAAGCTGCTGTTGCAGGTCTTCGAGCAAATTCAGGATTTGCGCCTGGATGGACACATCAAGCGCGGAGACCGGCTCGTCGGCCACAATGAGATCCGGGGAAACCACCAAAGCGCGGGCAATGCCAATACGCTGGCGCTGGCCCCCGCTGAATTCATGGGGATAGCGGTCCGCTGCTTCTGGCGGCAGGCCGACCCTTTCCAGTAGTTCAAAAACGCGGTCGCGGCGCTCAACGCGTTCACCTATTCCATGGGCCCGCAACGCCTCGGAGAGCACGGAATACACGGTCATGCGCGGGTTCAGCGAACCGTAGGGGTCCTGGAAGATGATCTGCATGCGCTTGCGCAGGCCGCGCAACTCCTTCCGGTGAAGCTGGGTGACGTCCACGCCATCAAACAACACCGTCCCGGCCGTGGGCTCGATCAACCGTAACAAGGCGCGGCCCGTGGTCGTTTTTCCACTGCCGCTCTCGCCGACGAGACTCAGTGTCTTCCCGCGCGGGATGCGGAAGCTGACGCCGTCCACGGCGCGCACCTGACCGATCACCCGCGAAAAGATTCCCTTGCGCACGGGAAAATACTTCACTAGGTTGTCCACCACCAGGAGATCGTTGCTCATAGGCCGGTCTCCTTTGGAATGCCCGTGGGCCTGCCCAAGGCGGCCATGGTCTTGGGATCATGCAGCCAGCAGGCCACGTGATGGCCGGGCGCGGTTTCTATTAGGGCCGGTTCTTTTGTTGTGCAGCATTCCAGGGCGTGCGGACAGCGCGGATGGAACCGGCACCCGGCGGGAAACGCGGTGGCGGCGGGCACGGTGCCGTGAATGGTGTACAAGCGATCCTTGCCGTGTTGCAACGCCGGTAATGACGCGAACAACCCTTTCGTGTAGGGATGTTGGGGTGCTGCGAACAGGGATTTTACCGAGGCTTGCTCGGCTATTTTACCCGCATACATGACCACCACGTCGTCCGCGGTCTCCGCGACAATGCCGAGATCATGTGTAATCAGCAGCACGGACATGCCTGATTCCTGTTGCAAGGCTTTAAGTAAATCCAGGATCTGCGCCTGAATGGTGACGTCGAGCGCCGTGGTGGGTTCGTCGGCGATGAGCACTTTCGGGCGGCAGGCCAGCGCCATGGCAATCATGACCCGCTGGAGCATGCCGCCGGACATCTGGTGCGGGTAATCGTCCATGCGGCGTTCCGCGGCGGGGATGCCCACGCGTTCGAGTATCGCGAGGGTTTCTTTTCGCGCCTCGCGCTCCGAAAGTCCCTGGTGCAGGCGCAGCACCGCCATAATTTGCCGGCCCACACGGAAAACAGGATTCATCGAGGTCATGGGTTCCTGGAAGATCATCGAGAGTTCGTTGCCCCGTATGTGCCGCATCTCTTTTTCGCTGAGTTCCAGCAAATTGCGGTCCGCTAAGAACACGCCGGCGCCGGAAACCACGCCCGGCGGGCTGGGAATCAGGCGCAGGAGCGACAATGCCGTAACGCTTTTCCCACAGCCGCTTTCGCCCACCAGGGCCAGCGTTTTTCCCGCCGGAAGATCGAAGGAAACGCCGTCCACGGCCCGGGCCACGCCCTGATCCGTGTGGAAGTGCGTTTTCAGATCACGCACCCGCAGGATGGAGGTTCCATTATGTGCTGTGTCGTTTGTCATTGGCGCAACCGTGGATCCATGGCGTCGCGCAGGCCTTCGCCCACCAGATTGAACGCCGTGACCGTGAGGAAAATCGCGCCTCCGGGGAACGTCACCAGCCACCAGGCGAAATCAATGTACCGCTTGGACTGCGACAGAATCTCGCCCCAACTGGCCGTGGGAGGCGGCACGCCGAAACCGAGAAAGCTCAAAGCGGATTCCGTGAGAATCGCGCCCGCGATCCCGAAGGTGGCGCTTACCAATACGGGCGCGAGCGCGTTGGGGAGCAGGTGCCGGAACATCACCCGCGCATCACTCAGACCGGTGGCCCGCGCGGCGGTGGCAAAATCACTCTCGCGCAGGCGCAGGAATTCCCCGCGCACGAGCCGCGCCACGCCGGTCCATCCGGTAATGCCGATCACCACCATGATGTTGTAGATGCTTGGCGGGAGAAACGCGATCAGCGTGATGATTAAAAAGAACACGGGGATGCACATCATGATTTCGATGATGCGCTGCACCACCGCGTCCACCAACCCGCCGTAATAGCCCGCGAGCGCGCCGATAATGAGCCCGATCATTACGGAAATACCCACGGCCACAAACCCAATCGTGATCGAAATGCGCGTGCCCCAGATCATCCGGCTGAGCACGTCGCGTCCGCGGTCGTCCGTGCCCAAAAAATGATGGCGGCCCGGGCTTTGCAGGCGGTTCCGCAGATTCGAGTCCTCCGGCGCATACGGCACGATGGGCCACAGCGCATAATCGCCGGGGCCTTTTTGCCAGCGCGGATAATCGAAATTCACCAGGTCGCGGTAATTCACCAGATTGGGAAACCAATAGGTTTTTCCGTCTTTGATCAGATATATCGGGCTGCCGCTGGCCAGAAACGGCGCGGACAGCGCCAACACCACCAACACCAACAGGAGGCATGATGACACGACGGCCAACCGGTTCCGCCGGAACTGCCGTCCCACCAGCCGCCAATAACCTTGTTTTTGGTGTGCGTTCATCATTCAAACCGTATCCGCGGGTCCACAATGGCATACAGCACATCGGAAAGGATCAATCCCGCCAGCGTGAGCAGGGAGGAAATGGACAGAATGCCGAGAATCAATGGGTAATCCCGCGAGAGAATCGCCTCGAAGGCCAGGCGGCCCATGCCGGGTATCGAGAAGATGCTTTCGATGATGACGCTGCCGCCAATCATCGAGGGCAGCAGCGCGCCGAGCAGCGTGATGATCGGGATCAGCGAATTGCGCATCGCGTACTTGTACACCACCGTGCGCTCCGAAAAACCATAGGCATAGGCCGTGCGGACATAGTCCTGCCGGATTTCATTGATCATCCCCGCGCGCGCATAGCGGGACAGCCCGGCGAGGTCCGCGTACGTCAGGCACAGGATAGGCAACACCAGATGCCACGAGCGGTCCAGCAGCCACTGCGGCCACGGCCAATCCTGCGCGCCCTGGCTGTTGAGTCCGTACACGGGGAACCAATGGAAATAGGGCCCGCCACCGAAGAAATACATCAACAGCATCGCCACCCAGAAACTGGGCAGGCTGTAGAGGATAAACAGGAGGAACGTGGTAATCGTGTCCCGCCAGGAACGGGGATGCGCCGCCGAATACACCCCGATCGGGATGGCGATCAAATAGATCAACAACAGCGAAATGACATTCAGTTGGAGCGTGACTGGCAGCGTTTCCTTGATCCGGTCCATCACCGGCCGCTGGTCCTTGTAGGAGTTGCCGAAATCGAACAGGACCAGCCGTTTCAGCCACAGCACATACCGCACCGGCACCGGCTTGTCCAAGCCGTACATCTTTTTCATCTGCGCGATGTATTCCGGCGGAATGGCGGCCGCGGCCACGCCCCCCTCGCCCCCCCGCCTCAGCTTCTCCATCAGCGGATTCCCGGGGGATAACTGCACAATCAAAAACGTGATGAAGCTGATGCCGATGAAGGCCGGGATAATCAGCAAGAGTCTTCGTATCAGATACGTTTTCACGGCGTTGTGTTAACTCATTTCATACGTTCATGGCCATCCACGGTTCTCCCCATTGTATCCATGGCAGCCCATTCTTTCCAGTGAACGGGGTTATTCGCCGAGAAGGGCGCTGAAGGGAATGACGCGGAGGTTGGGCGCCGTGTGAAGGTGCTCGGCGACTTGGTGGAGGATGGTGATGAAAGGGAGGTCGGGTTGGCCCTGCGGGAAGTATTCCCACCAATGGGTGACGAGGACGGTGAGGGGGCGCGCGGCGATGGCGGCTTTAACCGTATCGAGCATGGTGTCATAGGGTTTGAAGCGGGACAGGAGGCATCCGGGATGCGTTAAGAGTTTGGTGTTCTTTATTTTCCAGTGATCGAGTCTGCGGAGTTTTTTTATGAGGTAATACATGCGCCAGCGGGGTGGTATGCGGCGGAGTTCGTACCAGCCGCAGGACAGGATGTCGAAGCGGCGGACAACTTCTTCGAGGGCGGCATAGGACAACTTGTCTTGGGGCGCGACAAAGGTGCGGGGTTTGGGGAAACCGGCCTGCATGAGCAGTTCCGTGCCGCGTTGGAGGCGCTGGGCGCAGTCGCGGCGGTCATCGCGGTCGAATTCGTAATGGCCGTCAATGATGGCGTGGCTCAGGCCGTGTTGGAGGACATGGTAGCCCGGATTGTCGAGAAGATAGGAGACTAATTGGGGATTGGTTCCGATGGGCCGCGTTCCGGGTTTTCCGGCCGCCTCGCCCACAAGGAACCCTTCAAGGTTTCCATCGGGCAGCAGGGTGTTGGTGCAGACGTCCGGGATGACGGCGAGATTCACGGGCAGTTTCCGGTCCAGGAAAGGCCGGTAGAGTTGTTCGAGATACTCCGGCGGCGTGAGGGCGTTGGTGTCGTCGTCGCGGATAATAACGTAGTTCATGCTCGTTTTTTCTCCAGCAGCTCAGCGTAGAGATTTTTGACGCGGGCGGTTATCGCGAGATTGTCATATTCCTCGCGAACGAGGCGGCGCCCGGCTTCGACCCGTTGCGCGGAACGTTGCGGATCAGAAAGGGTGTCCTGTAAGGCGCGGTGAAACGCATCCGGATCGTCGAGGCCGAAGAGCCATCCGTTTTCGCCGTGCCGGATGACTTGGCGCGCACCGGAGGTATTGCTCGCGATCACCGCGGCGCCCGCGGCCCACGCTTCGAGGAGGACGAGTCCGAAGGTTTCGGAATGAGACGGAACAATCACGACGGAAGCGGACTGGAGCAGGCCGATGAGTTGCGGGGACCGGGGCGGCACTCCGCCGGTTAACAACACGTTGTTCGAGAGGCCAAGGTGCTCGATGGTCTGGCGGATAGTGGTATCGTACGTGGGGTCGGTGGCGGCGCCAACGAACACGAGCAGGGCATCGGGGAATTTTTGGAGGATACGAGGCGCTTGCTGGATGAGCCAGAGCTGATTTTTCACGGGGTCAATGCGCCCGAGGACAAGCAATACGCGGCGGTGTTGCAGTTGAGGGAAGGCGGCCAGGGCGGCGGCGCGATGCTCGGTTTCGTAGGCGGCCATGGGGATGCCGTGCGGCAGGACGATGACGCGCTTGTGAGGATATTTCTCGCGAAGCAATTCGGCTTCCCGCGGATTGAGCGTGATGATGGCGCCGGCGTCTTCAAGGACCCGCCGGGCTTTGAGGAGGAATCCGAAAAGCTTGCCGTATTCCCAACCGCCGGTGGAAACTTCGCGGAGTTTTTCTTCGGTCTCCTTGGGCAGGTCGAGGACGCCGCCATGGATGGTCACGACGAGGGGAAGACCGCGGCGTTTTGCGATGAATCGTCCGATGCCGCCGATGCGTCCAAGGGTGTGAACATGGACCAGTGAAAGATCGGGCCTGCGGAGCAGGCGGGTGACAAGGTCGAAGGACATCAGGTTTCCGCCGACCGCAATGCGTTGGCGGCGCTGCTGCGCGCTAAGGCCGAGCACGGGAACAAAGGCGTTGAATCGAACAACGGGGTGTCCGGAATCGGCGAGGGGATCAGGGCGGGCAGTGTCCTCGATGGCGGGACAATAGACGGTGGAATCCACCCCGTGGGCGCGGAGGCCGTCGAGAAGTTGGCAGATGGCGGTTTCGGTGCCGCCCCATTCGCGGGGATCGTATTTCCGGAGAATGTGAGCCACGGATATGGGAGCCGGAGAGTTAAGCATGGGCGGTGATGGCTTTCGGGGTGTGCGGAGAGAAAAGATGTCCCACCTGGAGATGGGACCCACTACTGGGATCATATTTGCGAAAGATGTGCGCAAAGGCTGTTTTCAGCGTTAAGGGAAAGGCGAGATTGTTTTGTCGCTGCGCTCCTCGCAATGACAGGCCCCTCTCCCCCTCGTTCCAACGTTGTTCTTTGGAACGCACTTGCGCCAAAAGCTGTGCTTCCCCCTCGTTCCAAAGTTGTACTTTGGAACGCACGTGTGCCAAAAGCTGTGCTTTGAAAGAGGTCATGCCTTCACCCCTGAATTGCCCCCAAGGGCGGTCTTTTGATCGCAATGGAAGATGAAAATTACTCATCTTCGCTCACCTTGTATCCGAATGTAGCACGGCTTTTAAGTGGACTTTGGCTTGGTTAAGTTGATTTAAGAGCGAGTGCCGGGTTTTTTTAATGGTGGCGGACAGGGGCTCGCGGTGCGATAAGACACGATATGTTTCTTTGAGAAGTTGGTCGAAAGAGAGGTCTTCGACAACGCCCACGCTCTTGAGTCCGAAGGGTTTTAGGAAGGTGTCCACTTTGGAGCCGCGGCTGATGCCGATAAAGGGAACTTCGACAATGGACGCAAAAATCAACAGATGCAGGCGGCTGCTCACAATGGCATTGAGGCGGGAAACGACTTCCAGGACTTCAGCGGGTTCATAACGCCCTTCCATGACGGCGGCGCATTCCGGGCGCGCCATTTTCGCCTGAAGCTCTTTCATCAGTTGAGCGTCGGTGACAGGGTTCATGGGAACGAACAGAATCCGGACGGTCCCGTCTTCCACGATGCGGTTCAAATAACCGAGGAGGTTTTGTTCATCCTGGATTTTGCGCTGCGCGGAAATGCAGACGCCAATTACCCTTGCATTGGTTTTCAAGAGGTTCTGCACCTCTTCCGGCAGGGTTACCGTTTCGCGCGGGGCGGGTTTCAATTCAAGGGCGGAATCCATGCCCACGATAACATCACGGGTCACGCCGCACCACATGACTTCCGCCCGGCTGTCAGCGTCGCGCACCACCACAAGGTCCGCGTTGTTGAGTCCCAGGGCGATTTTGCGGCGGGCGCGCTGTTGCCAGCGGTGTTCTTCGGCGGCCACGGCATCGAACCGGCCAAAGGTGGCGGCGGAAACGGCGCTGAGGAGCGATCTGCGTTTTCCAGGCCAGAGCCGGTAGAGGGCGGGGTTGAGTTCGTGATTCATGCCGACGCCCCAGAGGATGGTCTTTTTGCCCGCGGCCTGCGCGAGGGTGAGGAGTTCGAGAGGAATCTCAGGATAATCCGAGAGGCCGGTGGCGCCGCACCAGACAAAGACGTCGTGTGCGTTGATTTCTTCCTGAATCCGGACGCGGCCGGTGTTGGGGGGAAACCCGAGCAGCGGACATGTGCGCACGCCGAGCTTTTTAGCGGTCGCGGGACCGTCGTTGGTGCAGACGGAGATTTCGCATCCCGGCGCGGCCTCGCGGAGAATGGCCACGCCGCATTCGAGAATGGCTTCGTCCCCCACGTTGTCGCATCCGAAGGGCACACCGCCAACAAGTATTTTTAATTTATCCGGCATACTAACCCTCCACCACAAGGTACTTCAGGATTGTATTCAGTTTACCAAAACCGAGCGCGCGCAGCGATTCGATGTCCTTGGCGCGGACCAGGCGCAACACACGGATGGCGATTAAATAGAGTATGCCGTAGGCGGCGCACACCGCGAGCAGGCCAATGAGGTTGATGTGCCCGGAGACCGGGTAAAACGCCGCCGCGAGCAGGGTGACGGTAACGAGGAACTTGATAAAGAACCGGAACGGGAAGTAGATGCCGCCGACCACGCGCGCCACCACGTAAAGGCGGATGGGGATGGTGAGGAGAAAGGTGCCGAGCACTGCGCCGATGCCGCCGTACATGCCATAGTGTTTAATCAGCACGTAATCGAGGAAAAGATTCACGGCGATTTGCAGGAACATGAGGGGCTGCATGTGCAGGAGTTTTTCCTTGGCGACGATGGCCATGGAGAGCGGTGTGGAAATCAGGCCGAGGGTGTGGATGACGAAAAAGCAGGAGGCGATGGGCCCGGAGGCGGACATCTGCGTGCCGTAGAGAAGTTCGATGCCGCGCGGGGCGAAGAAGACGCCGAAGGCGGACATGGGAAGAATTATCACGATGAGGGCTTTATAAAATGAACTCACCAATGATTCGATGCAATTGGGATCGCGCGAATAGGCTTCCGCGAAACCGGAGGTGAGCAGGCTCTGCAAAGCAAGGGGCAGAAAGGTAATGACCATGAAGGGGAATCCGCAGCCGACTTCGTACGTGCCGACGAGGACGGGTGTGGCGAAAATGCCCAGGAAAAACAGCTCCGAATATTGACTCAGCACCATGCTGGCGAAGGCATTCAGGATGCTGGGGATGGAAATTCCCAAAACGCGGCGTTTGCCGATCCCGAGGGGCGGCGAACGCCATTTGAGGCGGCGGAGGAACGCCACCAGCATGAACAGGCCGATCGAGGAGGTGGCGATGATGGGGAGGGATTGTGTCAGTAACGCAACGTGTACCTCGGCGAAATGGGGCAACACGGTCATCACGAGGAGGAAACTCAAGAGGGCCTGGCAAATGGAGATGATGGACACCGCATACACCCTGAAGAGCGCGGTGAAGGAGTCGTCCACGAGATTCTTCAGGAGGCGTGCGGCGGACAGCAGCACCGCGAAGAGAAGGAAGTACTGGAAGTCCACGTGAAACCAGGCGTCGAACCAGGGTTTTGCAAAGAAAAGGACAAGGGCCGCGCCGATAAGCATGGCGGTCTGCAATCCGGCCACCCGGAGAAGAAGGCGTATCATGCCGGCGCGGTTTTGGTTCACGTTCAATTCGGGGATAAAGCGGATAAGGGCCGTGTTGAGGCCGAGGCCGCAGATAACGATACACACTTCCGCGACGAAGCGGCACAGGCTGAACAACCCGTATTTTTCCGCGCCGAGGCTCCGCACAATCAGAATCGGTATGGCGAGATAAACGAAAAAGAGGACCAGACGGCTCAGCACCGCCCATGGAACCCCGCCCACCACCTGGCGCGAGAAGAAGGCGTTATCTGTTTGGGGTTCAGAAGGGGAGGACATGGGAGTGATCCAAGGCGGGGGACAATTCAATGGGACTAATGGGACTTGGGAATGCGGGAAAGCGAGATTGCTTGTATGTCGCGCTCCGGCTAAGGAAGTGTCTTTGGCATGGGGCGGGTTGATATGGCTCCGAGATTGCTTCGTCGGGGACTCCTCGCAATGACAAGTTGGGATGCGAAAAGCAGTCTTGGCTTCGCTTCGTTCCGCTTGGCACAGTCCCTGTTTTTCTCAAAGGAGGCATACGGAAGGCCACTTCTGGTTCTTGTTCCATTGGAACAGCGGTTGCCCTCCACGCAATTCGATTCGGATGGATTGAGCATCTTCGTGGAAGGCGCCGCGCCGATGTTGAATGCGCACCTCCTGCACGGCCTCGGCGGGCGTGAACGGGGCGCGTTCACCGGGATGCAGGCAAGCAAGAAGCGCGAAGATTTTATCCTGCCAGCCGCACACCGGCATGACATCGCGCCAATCGGGGATGGGCGATGGTTGGCGCCATTGTCCAAATCCGGCGGCGGTGCGGAATGCGCCGGAGACGGTTTGCTGGGCGAGGATAAACTCGAGCGGAGTCTTGATATCCTCGCCGGTGAGCAGTTCCACACGGTGCAGGGCCGTCAGAATGCCCGCCAGCGCCCCCGCGAAAATGGGCGTGTGCATGGGGGGGCGGTCCGCAAACACCATTTTGGGCCATCCGCCGGGAAGGGCGCTTTGGCGGCGAAGGAATTCCACAAGGGAAGTGGCCGCGATGCGGTATACATCATTATCCAGCTTTTTCGCCATGGCGGCGAGCGCGGGAAGGCACCGTGCGGCCAGAAACGGGCTCACGCCCGTATCCCCACGCGAAGAAGGCGGGATTCCGCCCGCAAGAGGCCCTGATTTTATCTGCGCGTGCAGGAGGGATTCCGCCGCGCCGGAGAGATAGTGCTCGAGTTCATTCCACGTTCCGGAACGCTCCGCTACCTCCAGAAGCAGCTCTATCACCGCGGCGACGGAGGCCGGGGAATAATACTGAAAATCGCTGGCGGGCCAATCATTGAAGGTTTGCAGTTTTTTGTTCCAAAGCTGTTTGAGGAGGTACTGGTTGACGTAACGCTCCACCATGGCTTCCGCCCCCGCCGGGAGGGTTCTGCCCGCCGCGTTGAAGCACCGCAGGGTCCTGCACACCGCCGCAAGCATGGCGGGTTCGTGGGGCATGCCGCCTTCCATGGGGTTGTATTCAAAATAGGAATTGCGGAACGCGCCGTTGAGAAGTTGGGCGGATTGAATATGGACGAGGCTCCGCCCGGCGGCATCGAGATACGCCGTGTCATGGGTGGCGTGATACATGTGCCGAAAGCCGTCCAGCAGGCCCTCGTACCGCCAATCATATCCCGCGCCGCAAAAGGCAACACCGGTGTCGCGGAGGCCGATGGAAGGCCCCCGGTAACCGTCTTCGCCGCGCACGGTTTCGAGCCACGATTCGAGGCCCGCCGCCGCGCGGGCGATGCGTTGCGTCTTGTATTCTGAAAAACTCATCCGCGTTTCTTAGGCCTTCGTGAGTTCGTGCAACATGGTTTGGCTGACGAACCGGGTTAACGTGCGGGTGCAATACATTTGCGCATGACGGTCCTGGAACCAGTCCCCGAGGGCGTGCCATCCCGCGCGGCGGCAGAGGTTTTGCGCCACGGAAACGAATTTCATGTTGAGGGGTTGCAGGCCCGTGATGGACTGAATGGTAAACCCCGCTTGGCGGTACAAGGCGTTGATAACCTGCGGGGCGAACAAGCGCTCCGGGCCGAAATCCCAGTTGCGCCCGAGCGCGTAATTTTTCTTGAGCGAGCGCATATAGCGGTAGCGGTGCGGGTAGTAGCGGTTGGACGTAAGGACCAAGGCCCTGCCGCCGGGGCGCAGCACGCGATGCATTTCATTGAGCAGGGGCGTGGGATCATCAAAGTGTCCGAGCCGTTCATAACATGAAATGATATCCACGCTGTTATCGGGAAGGGGAATCCTGAGATGGTCCGCGAAGGGGTTGGTGAGGAATTCGAGTTTGTCCGAGGCAAGGATGAATTTGAAACGTTCCTGGACATAGCGCGCAATGCCAGGGGTCAGATCATAAGCGAACAAGGTTTCGATATCCGGTGCGCAACTATTCAGGAGTTGCAGGAGGAGATCGCCATTGTGGCTGAAAACATCCAGCACGCGCGGCTTGTTGTATTGGGCGATGAGCATGCCGAGCCGCCGCGAAAGATGGATCAGTTTCGGGCTGAAGCGCGGGTCGGGGTTGACGTGAAGGGTTTTAGCGTCAATGCCGATGCCTTTGTACCAGAGGAGCTTGTCGCGGAAATCCGCGAGTTGGTCCAGGGTCCACACATGCGGGCGGATGTCCGGATGGCAGCGTTTTTTGACAGGGCCGCATATGTTGTAACTGATGACCTCGTCCACGGGCCGGATATTGGGGGCCGGCGGTTCGTCCGCGCGGTAGCCGAGGCACACAATGCCCAGGTTTTGAAGATGTGCCGGGGCTTCGACGGCTTTTGCGGCGCCTTTGGGGTCCATGATGCCGCCGAGGTAAATGGCGCCGAGTCCTTCGGCCTCCGCGGCGAGCAAGAGGCCGTAGATGGCCATGCCGGTGGTAATGTAGGGGGTGTAGCAGGGATTGCGGCTTTCCATGGAGGTGTCGTAGAAGACGGCAATGAGCGTGGGCGCGTCGTAGAGATAGGATTGCGAACCGGCGTCGCCCATGCGGGACACCTTCTGCTTCATGGCCGGGTCGGTAATCACCACGAAATGCCACAACTGGCGGTTGCACGCCGTGGGCGCGTGGATGGCCGCGTCAATGATGCGGCGCACCACCTCGGCGGGCACAGGGCGTTCCTGGAACAGCCGCGTGCTGCGCCGTGAACGTATCAAGGCTTGATAGGTTTCATTCTCCATAACGGTGTTCACATGATTCCCGGGCGGACTTCACTATAGCGTTGCTTAGGCCGGCCCTGCAATTCTTGGGGGGCGTGTGGAACATACTCGGGGGGCCTGTTGCGCTGCACGTACATCGCGGCCAACGCTCCGGCGATAATGTTGAGAAGGAAAAAAAGGGCGGTCTGGCGGTACGCCCATTCCGTCATGCTCTGCAAGGCGCCGGCGAGAATCGCGAAGAACGCGCCGGTGCAGAATCGCGAAACCAAGGCGGTGTTTCGCTTGACGAGGAATACGGCGCCCATCGAGAGCCACCGCAGCCATAGGCACGAGAAGAGGATAAGCCCGGGCCAGCCGAGTTCGCCCAGGGTAAGTACGAACAGGTTGTGGGCGGGGGCGGCCTGCGCGCCGTTGGTCCGGCTGCCTTCCGGAATGGTCTGGTCGGGCACGTCGTCCGTGCCGATATACGGGCGGTATACCAGGCCGATCTCCGCCGCATACTCCTGGGTCACCCAATACGACCAGTTGTTGAGACCGACGCCAAAGAAATGATCCCGGGAAATCAATGCGGCCAGGCGCAGGTAAACGCCGCGCCCTTCGCTGTCCTCTCCGTATTCCTCTTCAAGCGAGCGTTCGCTGTAGCGGCTGGAGAGGGAATCCCAGGCCTTGAAGGTCATGCCCGCGATGGACACGGAAACCACAATGAGCATAATCATGTTGGTTTGGTTGAGGCGGAACTCGAAACACGCCATGAAGGTCAACACGGCCACCAGTATCAGGGTGGCGAATCCCATCCGGCTGATCGAGAGGATGGTGCAGCCGGCGGCCATCAGGGCGCACGCGCCGAACAGGGCGCGCAGGGACAGCGAAAGACGGCTGAGGGCCGCGGCCACGAAAAGGGGCATGAGGATGCAGCAGTACATGGAAAGGGTGTTGGCATGGTCGAAGGAACCGGCAATCCGGTAACCATGGAGAAGATACCGCTGCTGCAAGGAAACCAGTGCTTCATAGCCCATCGCGGCGCAGAAGGCAAACAACAGCAGCTTGAGTTCGCGCTCCCCCTGAACGTAATACGCCACGGTTATGAAAACAAGGATGCCCCGCAGGATTTTGGTCCATTCGAAGAGGCCGAAAAGTTGCGGGTCGGCGCCCAGCAGCGTGAGGCCGCCATACAGGAAATAGAGCAGCATCAGGCCGAGACTGGCGGGCCAAAAAAGGCGGTTGGCGCGGCGCTGGCCGTCGAGAAGGGTGCTGAACAAGAGAATGAGGACCAATAGATCAAGATAGGAGACTTCGATGCCCCGGGTGGTGCCGCGATACCATTCGCGGCTGAGGAAATTGATGTCCAGCAGGCCGGGTTTGGTGGTGCCCACGATGATACCCATGAAAACCAGATCGCGGATGCGGCGGGAAAGGGAGGCAAGCACGGTTCCGATGGGAACAGAGGCTAGAAAGCCAACCAGGAATATGAGGTCTTTCACTGGGGATTCCCGCCTTTCCCCGCACTAGTCGATGGTGCTTTTGTGCTGGAAGCGCCAGCCGCGTTTTCTTCGAGCATGAGCCGGTACATGGCATCCAGGCGCTTGGGCATTACCGGCGGGGGAACATTGCTCATGAACGCCGCGACGGAGTCCTTGTCTTCCGGGGAATAGCCGTGCATCGCGGCGAGAGGCCGTTCGCCCATGAAACTGGGGCAGAGCAAGGTGCCGGGATTCATGAGAAAGAACAACTCGCCGTATTGCCGTCCGGGGAAATCGCATCCCCACGCCGCAAGTTGTTCCTCACTGAGAATACGTCCCTGCGGTTCCTGTTCCAAGGCCTCGACAATCGCGCCGCGCGCCATTGGATTCAAGAACCAGAACCGCGCCATGGTGGAATCGTAGACGGCGGCGTAATGAAGGCCGAACTTCAACCCGAGGGCGTTGATGCGCGCCATGAGATCGCAGGTGGCGGCGGTATCCGTCATGCCGTGGTCGGAAAAAACAAACAAGCGGACGTCCCGGTAATGTTCCTGCGCCAGTACGACAAGGTTGCGGAGCTCCTTCTCATACCACCGGATGTTTTCGGCGGTTTTAGGAGACTGTGTTCCATGCGCGTGCAGCGTGCCGTCCAATTGGCCAAGAATGAGGTACGCGAACGGCACGTGGTTTTGGACGATATCCGTTTTCAGAATAGTGATGCGGGCGGCATCGGAAAGGCGCCAGTCCGGCAGGCTGAACGGAAGGGCTTTTTCCCGCAGGGCGTCAAAAATGGTGGGAACGCCTCCATTGATTCCGCCCGGCTGATAAAGGTCGTGCTTTTCCGCATAATCGAACAAATGCAAATAGCGGAAGGGCATGTTATAGAGGGCGAAATAGCCGGTGTAGCCGTGCAGCGGTTGCAGGAGCTGGGACATTTTATGCCGGACCCGTCCGCGGGAGGTAATAAAGCTGGGAAGCAACCCCAAAACCCGGTACGCGCGAAACGGCGATTCTTTGGGATTGTAATAAAAGAAAGTAAAATGCCGGTGCGTGCGCGGCAGGGTTCCCGTGAGAATGGTGGGGTGGCAGGTGGAACTGTAGCCGAAAATGGTTTCCATGGGGGCGCGGACGGGGAGCAAGTCATCGAGAAAGGAGTGGCGGCCCGCCAGTTCCCATCCGAGGGCGTCAATAAAAACGAACAGGCTGATCTTTTCCGCGCGCACGCGTGTTTACACTCCCTCGGCGGCCGCACCGCCGCCTTCCCGCGGTTCATGAATCGCACCCGCTTCCGTTTTGGGCGCGGGCGCCTCCTTACTGTACATCCCCAAAATGCGGCACGCAATGTCGGCGGCTTCGAGCTGGACGGAGGCGGTGGGGCCGTACAACAGTTTTTCAAGCACCACGCGTTTGACGGTTTCAGCGTCGAGCGCATCGGCCGCGGACAAATGGGGAAGGGGTTCCGGACGCGGGGTGCGCGCTTTGCGGAGCGCGTTCAAACAACGGTTCCGCGCTTCTTGAATCTCGGGATTTCCGGGGAAATGCTGTTCAAAGGTGTCGAAAATGGCAAGGGCTTCGGCATAGTGGCCGGTGTTGAAGAGGTCAACCGCCCTGCCAAACATATTTTTCATTTCCTGGGGCAGCGGAAGGTGGTTTTCGGAAACGGGCGGCCTGATTTCTTCCTGGCCGTCCGAATGCTCCCAGCGGGCATTTTCAGAGGAGATCAGGACCTTGCGCCCGCAATTCGGGCACAGGCCGACTTTGCCCAAGGCCGAATAAGGCACTTGGAGCCGCTGACCGCATTCGCAGGCAATGACTACTTTCCGCATGAAAATTCCACCGTCCTCTCAGGGGGTTTCGTTTGATTCTTGAGGCAAATGATCAATAAAGCGCAAAAAAGTGCCCAGCATGGCGTCTTGCTCTTTCTGGTTCTCCCCGGATGGGGAGGGAGGCTCATACAGGCTGGTTGCCGGGGGTATCGACGAGGAGCCCATGGAATTTCGCAGTTCCAACACCGCCGAGCGCAGGCCCTCGATTTGATGCAGGACTTGTTGAAACATGGTTTCATGATGCAGCCGGGCGTTTTGCAGGGCTTCGAGGGAGGCCCGGATGCCGCTAAGTTCGCCCGCCAGCGGCGTAGTGGCTTCATTCATCGCCGGGAGGTCCGTGTTATGGGCCTGCTTCTGTTCATACGCCATCACGTCCGCCAAATGATACAGCGTGGTGCGTCCAAGTTTGGTGCTGGGTATTTCCTTGAAGGTTTGGATGAAGCGCTTGCTGCACCGCCACCGCTGCTGAAGTTCCTGGCGGGTCAGAAACGGGGATGAAGCCGAAGGAGCCTTTGGCGAGCTGTCCATCCGTTGTTCTTCCATAGCGTATCCTCGATGCGGTCCAGTTTACAAAAATAATAGCAAATCTCTCTTGACAAAACTAGCTTTTTCTGCATATTTTATACTTATCGGAGGCATGGCGTACCCTATCGTGCGCTTTTATGGAAGGAAAACGCGGAGGTGCCGCAATGACCTGTGCGGCGCTTTTCTCTCGGATAGGGCATGCCGCCAATCCTGTGTCGTGCGGTAGTGAAGTGAGAAATGGGAATTTTCCCGGCAAACGGTGGTGATTGATGAGTATCCGGCAAGTGGTATGGGTGAATGAACTGGCGCGCCTGAAGGGGGGGTGTGAGCATTATGTATACCACACCGTGCGTCTTTTGAAGGCGCGGGGGATTGTTTCCACCTTGCTGTACGATGCGCTGCAAGAACAGGCCGCGCCGGATATGCTGCAATGGTTTGATCAGGCGTTTCCGATGGTGGAGTTGCGCCGTCAGTTGGGGGATATTCGGGCGGACGTGCTGTATGTGCACCGGTTGAGCAATCCGCGCGCCACCCAGGAACTGTTGGGTTCCGGGATTCCATCGCTCCGTTTCTTTCATGATCATAAATTGTTCTGTTTGCGCGAACATAAATACAAGACGCTTACCCATGAGACATGTACACAGCCCATCGGCCCGCGCTGCTACCCGTGTTTGGGATTCCTTAATCGCGGAACGGGCCGGCTGGGGATTAGAATTTCCACGGTGGGTTCCTTGCGGCGCGAACAACAGATCAACATGGATTTCGACCGCTATGTAGTGGGGTCTTCGTATATGGCGGACCATCTCGCGGCCCATGGATTTGATCGCGAAAAGACTCATGTGCTCCCGCTGTATTCGCTGTCGGCCGAGGGGGAAAAAGAAGAAGTCCGGGGCGATGATTATCTGTTGTTTGCGGGCCAACTTATCCGGGGCAAGGGGTTGGATGTGCTGTTGCGGGCATTGGCCTTGACCCGGCAGCCGGCGCGGCTTTGGGTGGCGGGCACAGGCCGTCAGGAGGCGATGTTCAAGCAGTTGTGCGATGCGCTCGGATTGCAGGAACGGGTTGCTTTTTTAGGTAATGTGCCTCACGCGGAACTGGGCGCGTATTACCGGCGCGCGGCATGCGTGGTGTTTCCCGCCCGGCAGCCGGAAACGTTCGGACTGATTGGCCCCGAAGCGATGAGCCGGGGCACGCCGGTGATTGCCTCGAATGCGGGCGGTATCACCGAATGGCTGCGCGACGGCGAAACGGGGCTGGCGGTTCCGCCCAACCAACCCGCGGCCCTGGCAAATGCGATAGACCGTCTGCTGGAGGACCGGGACTTGCGGGACACTATGGGCAAAAAAGCCCGGGTACGGTATGAACAGGCCTTCCGTCCCGAACATCACGTAACGGCGTTAATGGAGTTGTTCGATTTGACGGCATCAAGGAGTAAAAAATGACACAACCCTCCTGGGGCCGGTTTACCGTTCGCGGCAGTGCGGAGGCCGAAGCCTTGATCACGGCGCTCGTGACGGAGATCGCGGCCCGGAGCCAGCGGCTTCTTCCGCCCTCCGTTTGCCGCGCCATGGTGCTGCTGGGCGGCTATGGCCGGGGCGAGGGCGGCGTGGTGAAAACAGCGGAAGGGGAACGTCCCCACAACAACCTGGATTTCCTGATTATTACGCGCCCCATGCCGCCCGGGGAACAGGCGCGCGTGAAAACACGGGTTCAAGAGGCGCTGGCCCCGGTCAAACAAGACTATAACGTGGAGCTGGATTTTGCGGTGATTTCGGAGCCGAAGCTGCGCCATTCACCAAGCCTCGTGATGTGGTATGACATGCGGTTCGGCCACAAGACGGTGCTGGGCGATGCCACGCTGGTCCCCGCGTTGAAACAATTCGATCTCAAGCGCATCCCCGCATGGGACATCCGAAACCTGCTGGTGAACCGGGGCACGCTGCTGGTCATCAATGACCAGTTGATGGCGAGCCGGGCATTAACGCCGGACGATGAGAAATTGCTCGTTAAACACTCGATGAAGGCGATCATCGGCTATGGCGACGCCCTATTGTTCTTCTTGGGGGACTACCACTGGAGCTATGTCGAGAAACAAAAACGCATGCGGCAGCGGGTGGACGTGTCTCCGGCGTTCCGCGCCTTGTACGATCAGGCGCTCGAATTCCGGTTTCAACCAAATTACGAAAAGTATGTGGGCAACGGGTTGACCGCTTGGCTGGACAGCCTGCGGGGCGAGCTTGCCACGGTCCATTTGCTGTGCGAGTCCAAGCGCCTGAAAAGGGATTCACTAACGTGGGATGAGTATCCCGAATGCGCGTTCCAAAGAGCGGTATTTGATGATTTTTTCTCCGCACGCACATGGGCAAAGAAAATGATGCACCTGCTTCGCACCAAAGAAACCTTGAACGAGGGTTCCTTGATGGCGCGGCTGGGGTTTCGGAGCCTGGGGCCCAGGGGCGTATTGCCGATACTGTTCCCTATCGTGGGATACCACCTTGACCCTCCGGCGTTGCGGACCCTGGCGGCGGGCTATCTCGGCGCGCGCGGCACGGATATTCCCGGCCTTCGCGGCGCTTATCTCCGCCAGTGGGCCAAGGTGGGCGACACCAATTTTGAATCGGTATTGCGCACGTGGCGCATCCCCCTCGAACCGGAGAATACATCACAATGATTTGCCTCACCGGCGATATCCATCACATGAGCCTCAAGACGGGGAATCAGGCCCATTGCGACATTACGGAAATCCAGGTGGCGCGGCGGTATCTGAAACTTCTGGAAGAAGCGAAGATCAAGGTTACCTTTTTCATCACCGGTAAATGTTTCGCGGAAGAATGGGAAGACCTGAAACCGGTGTGCGAACATCCACTGGTGGAAGTGGGCGGGCACACCTATTCCGCCTTCCAGCCGGAGTGGTGGCACCGGGCATGGAAGAAGATCAACGGCAGTTATAACGGCCCGGCCTGGTACCAGCGCCGGGATGTGCAAAAAACGTTAAACATCATCGAACAAAAAACACGCAAAAAGATTGTGTGCTGGCGGAACCACATGTACATGCACGGGCCTTTCACGGAAGACGTGTTATGGTCCTGCGGGATCAAGGTGTGTTCGGACGGCGTGAAACGCACCAGCACCGGGCCCGTCCGTCATCCGAGCGGCTTGTTGAACTTTCCGTTGAATGTCATGCCGGATCATGAACATCTCTACCATGCCGAACGCACGCCGGAATGGGTGGAATGGTGGGTGCGGCGCTATAACTGGTCGGACGATTATGGCCCCGCCTCGTATTCCATTGAAGAATGGACCGACCGCGTGATCGAGGAACTGCGCCGGCACCAGGAAGCCAATATTTTATCCAATATGCTGATCCATCCCATCACGCTGTATCTGTGTGATCGCTTCCGTTCGTTCGAGCGGATACTGGAAACGATTTCCGCGCAGGAAACGGTGCACATGAGCGAGATTGTCCGCCGGGAAACCAACGGCGCCGGAGGAAACACCGCATGAGCACGCTTCCCTCCTCCGTGACGGTCATCATGCGCTCGAAAAACGCCGAGAGCACCCTGGCGCAGGCGCTAAGCGGGCTGTTTTCGCAGGAGTTCAAAAATTTCGATTTGCTGGTGGTGGATTCCGGTTCCACGGACGGCACCCTGGATATTCTTGCCCAGTATCCCTGCCGGGTGCTCCGGATCGAGGCAAAGTCCTATTTTCCAGGCGCGGTATTGAATAGGGCGATTGAACAGGCCCAAGGGGAGATCGTGGTTCTCCAGAATTCGGATGCGGTGCCGCTCACGCCGCGGGCGCTCACCCGGTTGCTGGAAGCATTCGATGATCCGAACGTGGCGGCGGCTTTCGCCCGGCAAGTGCCGCGCCCCGATGCGCGGCTGGAAGTGCGTCACGATTATGCGTTGAGTTTTCCAGACACTCCGCCCGCCCCTCCGTGGATTAAGCTGTCGCTGCCCCTGGCGGCCTTGCGGAAATCGGTGTGGCGGGAGCATCCCTTCTACACCGATGCATGGGCCTCCGAGGATACGGAATGGGGACACTGGGCGATGTCAAAGGGGTATACGTTGAAATATGTGCCGGAGGCATTGGTGATGCACTCACACAATTACACGCTGGAACAAATGTACGGGCGGCGGTTTGTCGAGGGAGAAGCCGACGCATTCATTTATGGCGGTACGGAAAGCATTGGGAAGATGTTGATTAAAACGGCCTCCGCCATGGCGCGCGATTTTGTAGTGCACCTGAAACACGGGGCGTTCCGGGAGATGGCGATGATTGTGCCCCGGTGCATAACCTGGGGCCGGGCCTATTATAAAGGCCATAAATTGGGCGAGCACAGGATTGCCAGCGGAAATAAGGATGCGTCGATTGGCCAAGCCACGGTGCTGGAACGGCATGACGCCAAATAGGATGGTTGTCCGGGATGAAAATTGGAATTACGACATTCGGGTGCGACGCGGGGAAATCGGGGATCGGGCAGTACCTCATTCACCTGTTGCGGGAATTTGCCCGCCTAGAAGCTGGCGCCACGATGGAGATTTTGCTTCATCCGGGCGATGAGGCGCGGCTGCTCCCGGATACGCATCCTTTCTCCCGTTACTATGTGAGTGAAAAATTCCGCTCCCCGTTAAAGAATGTAGCCTGGCATCAGTTCCTGTTCCCCGGGCAGTGCCGGAAAAACCGGTATGATGTGATGTTCCTGCCGGCCGCGAACCGGCGGGTGCCGTTTTCTCTTCCATGTCCCGCGGTGGGCACGGTGCATGATTTCTCAAGCATCCACATCAAAGGGAAATATGATCCATTGCGCGAGTTTTACATCACGCGCGTGCTCCCCATGCTGGTGCGGACCCTTACGCACGTGATAGCGGACAGCGAAAGCACGAAAAAGGACATCATCGAATTCGCAAAGGTCCCGGAGGAGCGGGTCACCGTAATTCCCCTCGCGGTGGACCGGAGCATTTACATGCCACGCGGCAAGGAAGAGGCCCAGGCGCGGATTCAACAGAAGTATGGCGTGGGCGCGCCATATATTCTGTACATCTCCCGCATCGAGCATCCCGGGAAGAACCACGTTCAATTGATACATGCCTTCAGCCAGCTTAAAAAAGCGACCGGCGCGCCCCATCAGCTTGTGCTGGCGGGCAGCGATTGGACGCGCGCGGAGGAGGTTCACCAGGCCGCGGCGGAGAGCGCGTACGCCGGCGACATCGTGTTCACAGGGTATGCGCCCGCCGGGGACCTTCCGTATTTATATTGCGGAGCGGACCTCTTTGTGTTCCCCTCCTTATTCGAGGGATTTGGCATGCCCATCCTGGAAGCCATGGCCTGCGGCGTGCCGGTGGCCTGCTCGAATATCTCCTCGCTGCCGGAAGTGGCGGGGGACGCCGCCGTCTTGTTTGATCCGTCGGACAGCGCCGCCATGGCGGAGGCCCTGGCGCCTTTGATAGCGGAGCGCGGTTTGTGTGACCATTATGCGCGGAAGGGATTGGAGCGGAGCGCCCGGTATGACTGGCGAATTACCGCCCGGCAGACCCTGGACCTGCTTGAACGCACCGCGCTTCAAAACGCGGGGAGGCCTTGATTATGCCGTCGAAACGGAAAAATGAAGTTGTTCAAATCTGCATGCGTTCCCTGTTTGATGTATGCTGGATTCTTGCGGGCTTCACGGCGGCCGTCTACCTGACCCATACCGGTGCCGGTTCATGGTACCTGGACTTTCCCCAGCGGGCGGTGTATGGCGCGCTGTTTCTGGCGGTCTGGTGCTGGGTGGCGTTTGACCAGCGGCTGTTCATTTCAAGCCGGAGCGAAACCATGAAAATGGCGCTTTCGCGCATGGGGAAAGCGGTGGGCATCAGCCTCTTGTTTACTGGATTTCTGATGGTGCTGTTAACCCGGAACAACATAGACCGGACGTTCCTGATTGCGTTTGCCCTATGCTTAGTGGTGTCGGCGGAGGGCTTCACCGCAGCGCTGCGGCCCAGTGTGTGGAATCTGCGGCGGCGCGGGTATAACACGCGGCGGATAGTGTTCATTGGGGCCAATGAGCGGACCGCGCGCCTGTTCGAGGTGTTGCTGAATAACGAGCATTATGGTTTCCGGATTGACGGATATCTTGAAGACGATGTTGAACGGTGCGCCCTGCTGGAAAAGTATGGCGTGCCCTATCTGGGGAAAATCCAGGAACTTGAAAATCTCCTCACCCAGCAGGTAATCGATGGAGTCTATATCGCCCTTCCCATCCGTTCGCATTACGAAACCATCGAGAGCATCGTGCACCTCTGCGAGGGTATTGGCGTTCCGGTGCGGCTGGCCGCGGAATTATTCCCCCTGAAGATTGCCACCAGCAGCCTCACGCGGCTGGCGGATATCCCCCTGTTGTCCATGCGGCGGCGGGGCGCGAAACGGTTGTTTGCCCGGAAAACGGAGGGTGCGCCGGGAATCTCCAAACCTCGCAGCCTGTTTTCCACTGCCGGCGTGGCACTGTTGGATGGTGTGGCGCTGTTGTGCGCCTATCTGTGTGCCGTAGTCATCACCGCAGTGGACACCGCGATCATCCCTTACAGTCTAATCAACAATCTTCCCAATTTTCTGGTGTTCATGGGCGTGTGGTGCATGATGGCGGTGGAACAGGAGTTGTGGACCACCCGGCCCGGCGAGGCGCTCGAACCCTACCTCATGGCGGTGGGAAAAGCCATTGGCAACGCGTTGATCCTCTGCGTGGTCGTGATGGCGCTCGCGGCCCCGGATTTTCTCGCCAATGAATTCCTGGTCACCTTCTGTTTCGGCGCACTGATATTGCTTCCGGCGTTCCGGGTGGCCTTGCGGCGGATACTGCTGGAATTCCGGCGGCGGGGCTGGGGTTCACAGCGGGTGGTTATCGCGGGGGTGAATGAACGCACCAAACGGCTGGCGGAGGCCATCCGGTCGACAGGCTTGACTGTGGCGGGCGTGGTGGACGATGACCCCGAACGCGCGAATGAATTCCCGGAATCCGGCCTGCCGTATTTGGGGAATATCGCGTCGCTGCGCACAACGCTGGCCTCGGGGGAAATTCAGCGCGTATATGTCACGTTGCCGATGCGCTCGCATTATGAGTCCATTCAGCAGGTGCTTGAATGCTGTGAAGAACGAAACGTGTCCTGTTATCTGGTGGTGGATTTACTGCCGCTCCACATCGCCACGAGCGATACCATGATGGTGGAAGACATCCCGTTGCTGTCGCTGTCACCGATTTGCGAGGCGTATGGAAAGCTTGCATTGAAACGCATTATTGATTTCCTGGGGTCCAGTGCCTTGATTCTGGGATTGTCGCCGGTGTTCCTGATCACGTCGTTGCTCATAAAACTGGAGTCCAAGGGCCCGGTGTTTTTCGCCCAGGTGCGGGTGGGGCAGAACCAGCGCTTGTTCAAGATTATCAAGTTCCGCTCCATGGTGATTAACGCGGAGGAACTGAAGAAGGCCCTCGAGGCGCAGAATGAGGCCGATGGTCCGGTGTTCAAGATCAAGCGCGATCCGCGCATTACCCGGGTGGGCCGGTACATTCGAAAGTTCAGCATTGACGAGCTTCCGCAATTGTTTAACGTGTGGATGGGCGAAATGAGCCTGGTCGGGCCACGCCCGCCCCTGCCGAACGAAGTGGCGCAATACGGATGGAACCAACGCCGCCGCCTGAGCGTAAAGCCGGGCATGACCGGCCTGTGGCAAGTCAGCGGACGCAGCGATCTCCCCTTCCATAAATGGGTGGAATTGGATCTGGCGTACATTGACACCTGGTCCATCGTCCAGGATTTCATCATCCTCCTGAAAACCTTCAAGGTGGTATTCACCGGGCGCGGCGCCGCATAATTCAAAAAACACCTATTGTGCCGCGGCTTTTTCCGCTTCCGCGCGGCGGGCAAAGGTCAACCCGAGTTGATCGGTGTATTGGATCGCCAGCTTAATCGGCTTAAGCCCTTCTTCCTTTTGCCCTTTGGCGATGAGCATCAGGCCGTAGTCCAATAACAAGTCAGGGTCTCCGGGGCGCAATTCCAGTGCGATGGAAAGGTTCTTGTTGCTTTCCTCGAGGTCACCCGTCCGCAGTTGGGCCACGCCGAGGGTATGATGGGCCAATGCATTTCCGCGCAAGTTCCCGATGGCTTTCCCGGCATAACCGAGCGCTTCCTTGGGATCGCCGCCTTTCAAGAGCAGGCAATAGGCGAGATTGTTGTTGGCGGCGGGATCCTCGGGCGTCAGTTCCAAAATTTTACGATAGGCGGCAATTTGGCCGTCCACATCGTTCTGCTTGTCCAGGAACGCGGCTTGCAGCGACCATGCCTCGGGATTGCGCGGGTCGAGTTCCGCGGCTTTCGCGAGAGCGTTGCGCTGTCCTTCGGTATTTTTCACCGCGCGAAATACATCGTGCATGCCCAGCCATGCCGCCGCACTTTTCGCATGACGCTCCAGAAGGGATTGGGCTTCTTGCACCGGATTATCGAGCCTGCGGGCGTGGGCAAAACTGGAGAATACGAGGTCCAGCAACACGGGATATTCTCCGAGTTCCTGGTCGAGCGCGCGGGTGAGTTCGAGCGACGCATCATAGAGCTGCCCGGCCTGATAGGCGGCGGCGGCGGCGAAGGTTCCGAGCGCTTCGGGTTTTTCTTTCAGGACCTGTGCGAGGGCCGTTGCCCCGGGATTCAACGGGGCGGCGGGCGCTTGCCCGAGGGCGCTCATCAGGACCTGCCCCAGCACACTGGTGGAATCCGTCAAGAGATGAATGGCTTCCTGTGATTTTCCCGTTTTGATCAAGGCGGCGGCGCGCAATTGCTTGAGCGAAGGCGCGGCGCTCTTGACATCCATGTCTTGGGTTTGTTCCACCACCGCGTTCCAGTCGCCGAGCAGGGCGCAAGCCGACGCCAGGGCCGCTGTGTGGCGCGGAACAAGTTCGGGCGCGGGCTTTGTCTGGGTGAGGAGGCTTCGTGCTTCCCCGGGTTTTCCGGAATATAGAAGAACCGTGGCGAGGGCGGTTTGCAACGAGGCATCCCCCGGCAGAGATACCAGGCCGCGCTGAAGCGTTTTTTGGGCGGTGCCGAGGTCATTATTGTCGAGATACGCCTGCGAAAGATCGAGAATGGCCTCGCGCGACGCGGGAAAGAGGCTAAAGAAGCTTTCCGCCGTGCTTTGTGCTTCCTCCGTCATCCCGGCGTTCCGGTAAAGGGTGTAAAGCAGGGTCTGGACGTCGCTGTTCGTGGGATAGAGCTGCACAATCCGGTGCAGGGCGCGCGCGGCGAATTCGGGCATCTGAATTTCGCGGTAGACCTGCGCGATGTTGTACAGGCTCACCGCGTGGTCCGGCCAGGAGCGCAGGCAATTGGAAAAGGCGCTGATGGCGCGCGCGCGCGCGCCCGCGCGGGCAAGGACATACCCATAGGTGTTTTCGCGGAGAATTTTACGGTCTTCGTTGTCCTCTTTCCACGCCTCCAATTGTGCAAGGAGTTCCGGCAACGCGGCTTGATTCTGAACGGAGACCCACGGGCGCACAGGCGAGTTTTCCGGCAGGGGCTGCGCCAATTGTTCCGCCAGGGTCATATTGCCGGTGAACAACGCGGCCAGCACGAGGGTTTCGCGCAGAGTGGGCTCCTCCTGGGCGAGAAAGGCGTCCCGTCCCTGGATGAGGCGCCCCAAGGCGCCCTGTTTCCAGAGGGTTTTCCAATCGCCCGGACTTTCACCTGCCGCGGGTGCAGGCGCGCTCGCTTCCATTTTCAGGCTTCCGCCCGCTTTGGCGGCGGCGAGGGCCTGGCGCACTTCGGGATCGCCGGGCAAAACACGTTCGGCGCGTTGAAGCGCGGCCACGGCGTCCGCGTATTGTTTTTTCTGAATCAAACAGGCGCCCGTCACATAATTGGCCCAGCCGGAATTGGGGTTTTGCGTGAGAATCTCCTGGGCGAGCGATTCCGCTTCATTCGCGCGCCCGGCTTCCAGCAGGCTTCGCGCGAGGGTTTGTTGGATGCGGATCTCCTGGGGATTCTTTTTCACCAAGTCCTGGAGTTCGTTTACGGCCACGTCCAATTTGCCTTGAATTTTATGGACGTTGGCGAGGGCGAGCCGCGCCTCGATGGAATCCGGGGCCAGTGAATCGAGCACGGTCTTTAATTCGGCTTCCGCCTGTTCGGGCTGTTTCACGGCCATTAAGGCGATGGCCAGCGAAACCCGGATATCGGGGCTTTTCCCAAATTGATCGCGCAGCTTGGTCAGCAGGGTCACGGCCTCCTGCGGGCGTCCGTTATGCAGCAGGGCCGAAGCATGCAACAGGCCGCCGCGTTCCGGATTCAGGGCCTCGAACTTGCCGGCGGCCGCAAGCGCTTCCTCCGTCTTCTTGTCCAACAACAATGCGCTGACCAGTTCCGAATAGGCGGCTTCGTTCGCGGGGTCGAGTTCGAGCGCCTTCTTGAATTCAACCACGGCGTCGCCGGGTTTGTTTTGTATCACGAGACAGCGGCCCAGGCCCACGTGCGCCATGGCGTTTTGAGGATTGGCCAGGGTGGAGCGCTTGTAGGACTCGATGGCTTCCGCGTACTTGCCCAGCTTCATGTAGGCGTCGCCCTCGAGGCGGTGTTGTTCGCCGCGCTGCTTGCCGCACCCCAAAGGGAGGACGGACAACAGGGTGCAAAGGACCATCACCAGCCAAACACAGCAATGACGATTGAGCGCAAACATTCGCATGGTCTGTTTCTCCTTATGGGGCTGTGCCGTCGCGCAGGACGGGCGCCAGCCGCATGGCAAAGTCCTTGAGTACATTGAACGCGGCCTCTTCTCCATCCCGGAACACAGGCGTGCTGATACGGATCATGGTGGCCGCGGGCGCGCGAAACAAGACCTTTTCCTTGATCCAATACCACGAATTCAGGAAAAAACTCCCGGTGAGATGCGGACCGGTCTTGAACCAATAGAGGACGGCCTCCTTGTGGCCGCCGCTGATCAGCACGAGATGCTTCGCGGAAAAAAGAAATCCCACCGTCCCCATGAACTGCTTGTCAATTTCCCAGCCCTGCCCCACGAGGCACACTTCGGGGAAATGCAGGCTTCCGCGGGTGGACGCGGCATGAACCACGGCGAGGCGGATCATTTGTCCGGAGGGCGCGGTGTAATTGCGCATGAGGATGGCGCTGGTTTGCAGCAGTTCGTTGACATGCGGGTCCTGCGGGAGGTCCGCTCCCGCCTGATAATAACTACCGATCTCCGCGGGAATCCGGGGCATGCTGGCGGCGGGTGATTCCTGCGCGGCGCGGTCCTGCGCGATCACGATGGCAAGATGGGCGGCGGTGGCCAAAAGTAATAATGCGGCGGTGCATATATACCGGATCATGCGGGTTCCTCCGGTGATGCGCCGGCGGGCGCCAGGCGCCGCAACAGGGCTTCCAGGGAGAAGAGCAGGATAAAAGCCACCAGGAAAATCAAGGCGCCGGACAAATCATGGACCACGCCGGTGGCGGCGGCGCTGCCCCAGAAATACGCCACGACGCACAAAAAGAGAATGCGGAAGGTGTTGGCGGCCACGGCAATGGGGCCTGAAATTAAAAAGAGAAGGACCTGCGCCCAGGGGCGGGTCCGGCTGAGATATCCGGCGAGCGCGCCGAACGAAATCAACGCGATGAGCGAGCGCAACCCCCCGCAGACTTCCCCCACCACAAGCCGGTCATTGGGAAAGCAGAGGTAGGAGCCGTCCTGCACCACGGGGAGCATGCACAGGCGCGCAAGACTTACCGCCGCGCCGGACGCCAGAAACTTGACGCGGAGCGCGAGGCTTTGGGTGATCGAGGGGGGAATGGGGATCATGCACAGGAGAAAGAGAATGGGAAACCAGAGCATCACGAGATGTTTCGGGCCGAGGAAAACGAGGACCAGCCCGGCAATCATGGGGAGGAGGGACAACTGCCCAAAAACGCGCAGGCCCAGGAAATCGCTGCCCACCAGCATCAGGCAGGCCAACGCGATGACCGGCAACCCCCACGCGGAAGGTTTCAGGGGCTGGGCTTGAAGCGCGGCCCGTTGTCTCCAGACAAAGTAGGCGCTGACCGGTGGAACGAGAAACCCATGCAGATAATAAGAATCGGCGAGGGTCCAACCGACATACAGTTCACGGAACGTTCGCCAGTAGAGGGCCAGCAGAAGGGCCGCAACAACCAGGCCTTTGGCATACAGGAGGACAATTCCGGCTGGACGGGCGGCGGCGGGCATCAGCGTTTTTCTCCCATGGCGTCCAGGCGCTTTTGAAGACCATCCAGCAGGGATTGAATGTCCGGAGCGTCTTTGCCCGCTTTTTGCCGGGCGGAATCATAATACGTGCGGGCGAGTTCGGCGTCGCCCAAACCGATATAGGCCTCGGCGATGGCGGCGTCAATTTCCGCCGGCGCCGCGGCCTGGGCATCCGCGAAACGCCGCAGGTCGTCCAGTGCTTCCTGATACTGGCCCATCGCCAGTTTTATCCTTCCGCGCGTGGCGAAGAAATCCGGACGCTCAAGGTGCTTGAGGGCTTGCTCAATGCTTTCCAGGGCTTCGTTAAGACGTTTCGGATCGCGGGACAACAGGAGGGCCTTTTGTTGGAGCACCTCCGCGTCGGTTGGTTCCGCCGCGAGGTACCGGTCGCAAAGGCTCAGGACGGTGCCGGTATTTCCCGTGCGCAGTTGGACCTGAATCAACCCGCGGAGCGCGGGCGCGTAATCGGTGACGATCAGGAGCGCGCGCGTGAAGGCGGAGGAGGCCTCGTTCAGCTTGGCCGGGTCTTGGGTGGCCAGATACACCTCGCCGAGCTTTGTCCATGCGCCGGCATTGGCATCGTTCTTCTCGACAAACCGCCGCAACAAGCGCGCCCCTTCCTCGGTGCGGCCCTGCCGGGTCACAATCCGGGCGAGGGCATCCACGCTGGCGGCATCCGATGCCGCCGCGCCGGCCGGACCCCGCAACAGTTCTTCCGCTTCGCTCCATTTCTTTTCGTACAGGCAGAGGAGCGTGCGCAGGAAGGTCAGCCGGCCGGCCCCTTCAGGCGCGGTTGTTAATATCGGTTCCAGCCGTTGAAAGGCGGCCTTCGCTTCTTCGAGCCGGCCGCTTTCCCCATACGCCTGCAATGCCATTTCGAGGGCGCGCGGCTGATGCGGCGCGGAAGTCAGGACCGCCTGAAGAATCCGCAGCGCTTCCGCGTTATGTTCCGTGCGGAGCAGCGCCTCCGCCATCGCCAGTTGGACCTGGCTGTCCTGCGGCGCGAGGGACGCGGCGCGCCCGGCATATTCCAGTGCGGCGGAGAGGCGTCCTTTTTCCAAGGCCACCGCATGCAAGAGAAGGAGCGCGGGCACATTGGAAGGGTCCGTTTGCAACACGCCCTGCCCGATGGTTTCGGCCGGGCCACATTCCGGTGGATTTTTCCGCAGCAAGAACCGGGCTTGCAGCACCTTAACGTCCGTATCCTCCGGTTCTTGGTTTTGAACGCTTTCGAGCAAGGCCTGGGCTTGGCTCACATTCTTCGGCTCTCCCGTGTCCAATAAAACAGATGCCAGGGACAATTTCCGCAGGTTGAGTTGATGCGCCGCGGCGGACTCTTTCGGGAGGACCGCTTCAAACGTCTGCACCAAGGCCTGCGCCTTTTCCGTATGGCCCGCTTGTATACAAAGGTCCACTTGGTCCAACTGCAATTCAAGCCGATCTTGTTCGGAAGCCTTCGTGGCGGCGGATGTGAGTATTTCCAGGCCCTTGTCCAGATGGCCATGGGCGGTGAAGAGTTGCGCCCATCCGTAAATCTCCTCGCGGGTGATTTGCGGACGCGCCAAGTCCCCCTCAAGACTGGCGGTGGCCGCGTCGAGGTCCCCCGCCGTCAGAGAAACGGTGGCCTGCATCCGGGCAAGCGCGGGACCGGAAACGCCGGCGGCGGCGGCACGCTCGAGGCTCGCGCGGGCGGCGCCGGTGTCTTTTTTCGTTAAGGCGGATTCCAGAAGCATGGCATGTGCCTCTGGCAGGGAGGGTTCCCGTTGCAGGGCTTGTTCCACCGCTTGATTCACCAGGCGGTCCACTGTTTCGTCTTCGCCCTGCTTGTTCGCTTTTAGCAGATTTTTCGCGGCCAATAGCAGGGTCGTGGCGGTGGCATTCTGGTTTTCGAGCAGCGCGCGCAGGTCCATCTCCGCATCCTGCCGGCTTCTGGGTTTTCCCATGGCCAGTTCAAGCAATCTGCGCGCGGCTTCATCATCCGGGCGCGCGCGGAGGTAGGATTCGAGGGCGGTCTGCGCCTGATCGTTTTGTTTCAGTTGTAAATACGCCACGGCCTGATAATAGAGGGCTCGAATGGAATCGGGACTGCTCTTGGTAACCGCCGTGAATTTCGCGAGGGCTTCCGCGGGCGAGCCTTTCAGGAGCAGTTCGCGTCCGGCGAAGTAATCAAAGACAGGATAGTGTTCGGGATAGGCGCGCTTGTAGGCGGCCACGGTTTCCTGCGCGTGGTCCGGGAGATTGGCGGAATATTGCATCTCGGCGAGCGAAAAGAGGATTTCCGGGTTGTCCACGCGCAGCGCGGGCTCGAGTTCCGTGAATAGCGCAATGCCCTTGTCCGGCGCGCCCATGGCTTCATAGGCATAAGCCAGGCCAAGATACACTTCCGGTTTGTCCGGGGCGAGGGTGCGGGCCTTCTCGAGCCGTTGCACCGCCACCTCCCATTTTTTCTGCGCTATGGCGATTTGGGCGGCGGTCATCTGCGCCTCCGGGTCGTCCGCCAGACGTTCAATGACCGCTTCGATTTCCGCGGCGGCCTGATTGATTTGACGCGATTGCAACAGAAACCGGGCATGTTGCACCGTCAGCTTTGGCGCGTCGGGAAACCGTTCACGGGCTTGCTGAAAGAGGTTGGCGGCCTGTTCCGCCAACCCCTGTTTCTGCAAGAGAATGGCCAAGTCGCCGTATACCGTCATGCGGTCCGTGCCGGCGTCCGCCAAGGCGGTGTACAGATTAATGGCTTCCTGGGCGCGTCCCTGATGATCGAGCGCGAGCGCCCGGTACTGTTGCAGGCCGGCATCCGCGGGATGAAGCCGCAGCATGACTTGGGTGCAGTAGTCGAGTTCTTCCCACAGGCGGTGCTTTTCATTGAATTGCAACAGCCGTTGCACCAGGGGGGGATTGTCAAAATTGGGGGCCGCCATCTGGAAATAGGCGCGCGCGGTGTCCCGCAGGGCCTCGGTCCGGCCATCGAGAATCTTGAGAGACGCTTCGGCGTATTTTTCCAGGGCGGGAATGTCCTGGGGGTGCTTGGTGAGATACCAGGCATAGTTTCGTTTGGCGGCTTTCCAGTCCTGTTTTGCGAAGGCTTCCTCGGCGCGTTGAAGGAACCGCAGATTGCGCTGTTTGAGATAAACAAAACCGCCCAGCGCCCCCGTGCCGGCCACCAGCAGGAGGACCGCCGCGGTTCCTATCAGGACGATGCGTGTTTTGCGTGACATAAACGCCTTATTCCTTTGCCATGCTTATGGCCTGTATGCCTCCCGTGAAACTACCCGGCACAGCGGTACTATACCGGGCGGCCTGGCTCCTTGGCATCTTTAGTGCCAGCGGCGCCGGATGCGTCTTCCTCCTCCGCATAGGGCATCAACACCACCGGCTCTTCATCTGAATCCCATGCGGCGGGTTTGGCTTTGCCTTCATAGGGCATCAACACCACCGGCTCTTCGTCCGCGCGTTTCTTCTTGGCCGGCTTGTCCACCAAAACGGTGTCGTGGTCCTTGCCATAGCCATAATAGGCCTCGAGGTTCTTGTCCATATAGCCGCCGCGGGTGCGTTTCAGGCCGTTCAGGACGATGCCTTGAATGCGGGCGCCGACTTGATGCATTTCCGTGAGGCTGCGGCGGACCATGCCAAGGGTGGATACGCCGACGCCCACCACCAGAATAACGCCATCGGCGATGGGGGCGACGAATTTCGCATCGGACATGATGAGGGTGGGGGGGGTGTCCAGGATTATATGATCATATTTCTGTTCGGCCCATTCGATAAAGCGGGCCATTTCCCGGGAAGCGAGTTTGCTGCCCAATTCTTCCCGATCACTTCCCGGGCCCAATACAAACACATTTTTGAACCGCGTTGTGCGGATGAGTTCGCCGGGATCGCGTTCCTCATGGAGAATTTCCGCCAGACCGGGGCCGCGCTCGAGTTTGAAGCATTTCTCAAGGCTGGGCCGGCGCTCGCTCACGTCCACCAACAGCACACGCCGGTTGGCTTGGCTCAAGGCAACCGCGATATTGCAGGCAAGCGAGGTTTTACCGTCGCCTTTGCTGGGGCTGGCGACCACCGTCGTCTTCATTTCCACCCGCGACGCGTCGGGATAGAGGAAGCGCACCAGGACACGCCGGTATTCATCGGCGGTGGTGGATTCCGGATAGTCCGCGGTGATTAACGGCATGAACGCTTTCTTGGGCAGTTGGCGGTCTTCCTTCAGGTGCGGGATGGTGCCGATGACCGGCGTGCGGGTGATCCGGAGCACGTCTTGCGGGGAGCGGACATGCTGGTCGGTGAGTTCACGCAAAAACCCCGCGGCGAGGGCGCATACGGCGGCGAGGGCCGCCATCAGCGCCATGGCAAACAGACGCTGGCCATAGTCGGGGCCTCCGGCGGGCAGGGCGGGCTGCGATGCGAGTTGCACCCGTGCGGCCGCTTTGGTTTCAAGGGCAAGCTGGGTGATGGCGCGGCGCACGTCTTCCAGAAGGGTGCGCGTTTCATTCGCCTTCTGCTTGAGTTCATCCAACTCCGCCATGCGGCTGGTCGCATTCTCGATCCGCTGGGTATATTCCTTGAGGGATTCGTTCAACTTGTTCCGGCGCGCCTTGCCTTCCTGAATGGATTTCTGAATCGTGCCGAGTTTCGCATCATATTGCGCCCGGACCGCGTCCAGGGCGTCGCCCCGGGCGGATTGCTCCACCTGGCCCAGACTGGCCTTCAGGCTGTTCAACTTTTTCTCTTCTTCGCGCCGTTGCGGGGAACGTTCCAGCATCCGGGTGGCGAGATTGGCCACTTGGGCTTCCGTGCGCGCCACATCCGCCCGCAACGCACTGACGCGGGGATCCGCGGTAACGCGGTCTTCGATCCCCATTTCGTAAATGGGGGTGGCCGGTTCCTTCCGGAACGCCTCCTGCAACCGCGTGACCTGTTCCAGTTGCGCCTCGATTTCCGCGGCGGCGGATTCCGCGCGCGCCACTTCCTCCTCGGCGCGCAGCATATTTTCCCGGTACTGATCCCCTTCCTGTGTTTCCATGGTTGTCCCGCCGAGCAGGGGCACCCCAATTTTCCCCTGAAGTTCGGAAATCTGCCGCAACTGCATCTCCAGTTCCATCTGCCGGGAATCGCGTTCTTTGGTGAGAATATTCAGCCGGTCCGAACCCTGCGTGGCTTCTTCCTTCAACGCATAATCCATGTAGGTCGAAATCACCTTGTCGAGGATTTGTTTCGCGCTGCCGCGGTCGGAAAGACTGCACATTACGGAAACCAGTTCGCTGTTGCGCTGCACCCGCACTTTCACGCAGTACTTGAGCGTTTCGAGGGGATCGGAGGTTTTGGCCAGACAGGGCAGGCTCCGGATTCCGGGGTCGTCCAGCACACGGGAAAGAATGGTGTTCCCGGTAATCAGGCTGATTTGCGTGTTGAGAAATTTCTCGTAGGAACTGGCGGATTCCCGGTAGGCTTCGGGGGTGGTCATGACGCGCGGCGCATTCGAGAGAAAGCGGATTTCGGCCGTGGCGGTGTATTTGGCCGGAACCACGAACCACGCGGCGGCAACCAAGGGAACAACAAGGATCAGGAACACATTGCGGATCAACGGCGCCCACAGCCGGAACATCCGTTTCAGATTGAGGCGCGGCTCCATGGAGGGCGGATGCGGCGCCGGGCTGGAGTAGTGTTCCGGGTGCGAATAGGATTCTGTGCTCATGTAATCGTTACTTTCCCGCCGACATGGTCGCCAAGGCACTGGTGGCAAATTGGTTAAAGTTCGCTAAACTGTTCTGGAGGTTGAGCAGCGTGTTCGCGCGTGAATCTCCGGCATTCAACGATTGTTCCAGAAGGTCTTTGGTATAGTAGGCTTGGTACGCCTGCTGGTACAAGCTCAGAATGGGGGACACAATCCCGTTAATCTGCGTCACAAAGGTCTGCACCTCCGTGAGCAGGGTCCGCGGCACATAGACCACATCGCCCGGCGCCAGAAGGATGTCGTTTCCGGACTTGAGGATGTGGCGGACGTTAATCAATTTGACCTGCGCCGTGGCCGCGTCCTCCTGATGAATCAGCACGACGCGCCGGATGCGGGCCGTGACCTCGTCAAAACTTCCCGCGCGCGCCAGCAATTGCAGGAGGGTCGTTCCCTGGGTCATGGGAAACACCCCCGGGGAGCGCACGGCCCCCAGCACATACACGAGGTTGATTGATTCGGGGACATAGACGATATCCCCCGGAAAAATGATGGTATCCGATACATGCGGACCGCTTTGGATAAAGCCGCGCAAATCATATTCCGTCACTTCGCGTTCACCGCCCAAGTGGCGGATCAAGAACGCCTTGGATAATTGCCCCTGCGCCCCCACCACCGTTTCGCGCGTCACCTGATCAATGCGTAGCCCGCCCGCCGCGTTGATGCTTTCCAACAAGGAGAGGGGCTGCATATAGGGATAATCGGCGGGCCGCGCCACATCGCCCATCACCGCGAATTTCTTGCTCCGCGGCTCCGTGATGGTCAGGCTGATGAGGGGGTCCTGGAAATACACCGCATAGGCCTCGCGCACTTTTTTGGCGGCCTCTTCACGGGTTAATCCCTCGACATGGATGTCGGGAACCAGCGGCAGCGAGATGTTCCCGTCATACCGCACATTGACGGGCATGCTCAGGCTTTCATCATCAAACGAACGGAACATGAGCACGTCTTCCGGGCCGATCCGGTATGTTTTGAACACCTCCGCCGCCAAGGCTTGTTGGTCCGGCGCTCCGCCCCCGTCATTGCCGCCGGATTTCACGGACGTATCGCCCGGATGCAAGGTACTGGCCGGAATCACCGCCGAGTCCTGGACGGCGCCGGAAGCATCCTTGTTCTTGCCCTGTTTCGCATGGGTGGAACAGGCCGCGAGCGCGGTTATCAACAGCGCGGCGAACAATACGCGGGATACCGCGGCCAAGGGCTTTTGCACACCCGCGCCGGGAATACGCAGAAGGCGGGAACAAACCCTTTTTTTCTCCCGGCATTTACCATTAAAGATTCTGTGCATCCTTCCCTCCTGTTGCGACGCGCATGCTTGATTCTCCATCCCGCGGAATTCTCTACCACCCTTCCGCGCCCGGTATTTACATTTTTCCAATATTATACATCTCGATCCGCCGGAGCAGCGAGCTGTAGCTGGTCTTCAATAATTTCGCGGCCTTCCGCCGGTTCCACAACGTATAGCGCAACGTTTCCTCGATCAAGGCGCGTTCCGCGGCTTCGGCGGCCTGTTTCGCCGCCACCTTGAGCGGAGGAAATTTACGCTCCGCGGGCGGGGCCTGAACGGTCTCCGGACCTGAGATATCCGGAACCACCACGGGACCGCTTTCAGAACCGTCTTCAACAGGGGCGGCGGCAAGCAAAGCGTCTTCGGAACCGGTGGCCGCATACTCCTTGATACGGGCCGCCAATTCGCGGACATTCCCGGGCCAATCCCGCGCCTGAAGCCGTTCCATCAAGTTCTCGTTCATCGGGATATACGGCTTCTTGAACAGGGCGCACATGTTGTAATAAAAATGCGCGGCCAGCAGGGGGATGTCCCCGCGCCGCTCGCGGAGCGGCGGAAGATGAAGGATGGTTTCCCCCAAACGGAACGCAACATCTTTGCGCAGGCGGCCCTGTTCCATCGCCTCTTCCAACGGGATGTTGGTTGCCGCCACAATGCGTGCCTTCGCCTCCATCGGCTTGGTCCCCCCCACCCGCATATACGGCTCCCCATCCAATATATGCAACAACTTGGTTTGCATGAACGGCGGAATCTCGGCGATTTCATCCAGGAACAGCGTGCCCTCCCGCGCCAATTCAAAACGGCCTGGACGCGCGCCCGAGGCCCCCGTGAAGGCGCCCCGTTCATATCCCAGCAATTCACTCTCAAAAAGCCCTTCCGGAATGCTCGGGCAATTTATCTTGATAAAGGGCTGATTCCTTCGGGGAGACAACTGATGGAGCAGTTTGGCCACGATATCCTTGCCCGTGCCCGTCTCTCCGGTAATCAATACCGCCAGGGTGGTTTTGGCCAGTTGATCGATCAATTGCCGAAGTTCCACCATCCGCGGATCGTTGCCCAGCAGCTTCTCATGAAGCGGCGTGTGAATATCATTGTAAACACGCTCTTCCGCTATGGAACGCAAGGCCACGATAGGCAACCTTTCTTTTACATTCGGTTATTCACACATGAATAACACTATAGCATGAATCCTGCAAAATAACGCAAGAATTCCTATGGGTGAGCAGTTTATCCATTTTTTACTTCTATGTCAAGCATTATCTCCTGCGGGAAGGATTTTTGTTGTCGCGTGCAATAGTTATTCATTCTTGACTACTTTCTCCAATTGAAAAGAAGAGAATGTAAAAGGTCCATATAAATGTAACTCTATTAACGACAAATGGTTAGGGAATATGGCAGAGTTGGCATGATTCGTGCTTTGAGACGAACAGCGCTATACATAGGCTCGAATACCTCGGGCAGCGTGGAAAAGTAACTTCTTAGAAAGGACGTGATGGCGTGATATCCATATTTATCAGAGGCGCAAGGGTGCTCCTTCTGGCCGCCAGCATCGGTGTGCTGTATTCCAACGCCGTATCCGCTTCCGTAATTTTCACCGGAACCGGGAGCGGTGTACAAAGCGGTCTCGAAGCGGAGGCCATTTTTGATCTCAGCCCCGAGGGCAACCTGCTGGTGACACTGACCAATACGTCGGCAATGGATGTCATGAATCCGGCACAGATATTGACGGGCGTGTTTTTCTCCATGGAAGGCAATTACACGTTAACCCCTCTCAGTGCGGTGCTCACGGAGGGCAGCACGGTATTTTTCCCCCCATCAAAGGACGCCTTTGGAAACCCCATCAGCGGCGGCACGTATGCCGGCGGCGATGTAGGCTCCGAATGGGCCTACGCCGTTGGACTGAATGGACCGCGCCAAAGCACGCAAGGCATTAGCAGTTCAGGCTTGGGGCTTTTTGGCCCCGAGGATCGCTTTGACCCCGTCGGCAACCTGCAAGGACCGTCCTCGCCGGATGGCCTTCAATATGGGATCACCTCCGCCGGGGACAATCCCAACACCGGTAATTCTCCCGTCACGGGCGGATATGCCCTGCTGCACAATTCCGTGCTGTTCTCATTCGGTGTGCCCACAGGGTTTGATCTCGAAGACATCTACAATGTCAGCTTCCAATACGGGACAAGCTTGGGCGAACCCAATGTGCCGGGCGACAAAGTAGTTCCCGAACCGTCCACCCTGGCCCTTGCCGGCCTCGGTGCACTCTGCCTTGGATTCCGTAAGCGTTCTCAGTTTTTTGGCCGAAAACCAAAAGTCTGATCCTTGTCAATACGGGCAAGGGGCTGTATCCCCTTGCCTGTATTGACGTTTTAAGAGACCGGGAAGAACAGGGCGTCTTCTGGGGAAAAAAGGGGTGCCTATTTCTTATAAACGGCATTCGCCACAGTGTTGTCAAAACTGACAAACATATAACCGGCAAAACGGCCCGGTCGGCCACGATCCATCCAAGACAATACTCACACGGTCTCCTGATTCCTGGATAATTCATTGGAAATAATAGGGTTATGAGATTTTCAGCAGGGTGGCGGGAAAGCTGGTATGTATCTTGCTTTTTAACATGACGAAAAGAGTGTACATCTGATGAGAAAAGGGTAAGGTAATGTCAACGGAATATCACAGCCAACATGCGCGGCACCGGAATCTTGAGTTCCTGACGGACCAAGCATTCGGGGTAATGGAGCTCCAGGCAGGGGCGCCGGCATGCCAGTTGCGCCTTGTGGTCAAACCGGAAGCCTTTCAAACCACCGTGGCCGAAACGCAGAATACTTCATCCGAAACCTCGCAAGCTTATAGTCCCGGATGGTATGACACGGTCATCAAACGCGGACTGGATTTCATGGCGGCCTTGACGCTGCTGGCGGCTTTCTTGCCGGTGCTGGCGGCGATCACCCTGGTGCTTCTTGTGCGAAAAGGGAATGTGTTTGAGAAAACCACCAAGCTTGGCCGTCACTGCAAGGCGTTCACGCAATACGCCTTCGCAATGAAAACCGGCCGGCTGCGGGATTTGCCGGTGCTGTTCAACATTCTCAAAGGGGATATGTCCTTTGTGGGTCCGCGCGCGGGAACAATGGAAGAATTCTGCCCGGAATGCTGTTCCACACTTCGGGCGCCTTGGCGGCGTTCGCTGAAAAATGTCCGGTTCCTGCGCCATTCCGCGGGGTCCGCGCATCAGGGAACATTGACCGCCCGGGAACGCGCCGCGCGGTTGCGCAATCACGTGCGCCCGGGGCTGATCTCGGAATTCTGGGTGTTGCGGAAGGTCAATCAGGCCTATGATCCAGAAACCCGGATTGACGCGGAATATGTTAGGAACATCTGTTTTCGCACGGACGTGAGCCTGCTGCTGCGGGCGCTGCCCGCGATAGTGTGCCATTTTGCATTCGGTCCGGAAGAGGAATCACGGCGCCGGATGCTGGACCGCATCCGCATTCTGGACATCACGATGGACAACATCACGATGCAGGAGGCGATTAACCGTATCATGGGCTATGTGAAGCAGGGGCATCCGCGCCATGTTTGTTTTGTGAATCCGCAGTATGCGAATGTCGCGTACACCCACGATGCGTACAAGGCCGTGTTGTCGTCGGCGGATTTGGTGCTGGCGGATGGCATCGGCATGAAAATCGCCGGGAAAATGCTGCGCCGCGAGATTAAAGAAAACGTCAACGGCACCGACCTGTTTCCGAGGCTGTGCCAGGCGATGGCCGAAGGGGCTCACCGCCTATACTTGCTGGGGGCGGCCCCCGGCGTGGCGGAGGCCGTTCGCGCGTGGGTGGAAAAGAATCATCCCGGGGTGACGGTGGCGGGCTGCCATGACGGCTATTTCACGGCGGAAGAAGAACCGGCCATTGTACGGGAGATTGCCTTGTCGGGCGCGGACATAGTGCTGGTGGCCATGGGGGTGCCGAATCAGGAACTCTGGATTAAACGGAACTTGCCGGCGCTGGGCGTGAAGGTGGCCATCGGGGTCGGCGGGCTTTTCGACTTCTATTCCGGCCGTATCCCCCGCGCCCCGATGTGGGTCCGCGAAATCGGCATGGAATGGTTCTACCGGTTTTCCCAGGAACCGTCGCGCTTGTGGAAGCGCTATTTTGTCGGCAACAACCTGTTTCTCTTCCGGGTGTTGATGGCCCGGTTGCGGGAGAAAGACCAGCCCCTCCAACCGGTGATTGTTTCGCGAAACTAAGGAAGCTTGCCGTTTCCCATCCATAAAGAGCGTTGCGTTGGTACCGCGTCATGAGGTAATTGAGAAGCCTCTGTGCCGGCACGGCCATGCAGGATAAAATCCTGACCGGGAATTTGCGTGCCGCGGCATAAAGGAAGGAGAAATCTTTGTGCTCACGCCGGGTCCCGGACGCCGCCTTTCCATTTCCATGTTTTATTGGTTTGCCGCCACCGGTTTGACCGTGGGTTGCTTGTCTTGGGAAATAGGCGCGGAAGAGGCCAACCTGTTGTTGTGGAACGGAGAAACCGCCGGCACATACGAGTATGGTTCCGCCTCCATGCTGGACCCCTTTCGCGGCAGGGCATGCTTTGAAGGGATTCCCGATGCCTATCATGAACCGAGAATCAGCTTGAATGGTTTGGGTTCGTGGCGCGCGGATATTTCCAATTACGATGAAATCTGGTTTTTCGCGCGATGCGATCACAGCGGTAAAACCTTCGACTTTACCGTGACCGGCTATCCGAACGTCAGCAAAAAGATCAATATCAATTCGTATATCGCGGGCGGGGTTTTGGATACGGCGTACCGGCTGGTTCGAATCCCGCTGAGTGTGTTGAAAACCACCACCTATTTGTTGGACAACGTGGAGAATCTCCGGTTTGGATTAGCCACGCCCACTGCGGGACACAGGATATATATTGATGAAATCTGGACGGTAAAGCGTTCCGTGCCGGACCCGGCTTACACGCCCCTCGTGGGAACCCTGCCGTCCGTGGATTTTGGAAATTCAGCGGTGGCGGCAACATCCTCCAAAATGATTCTGGTGACCAATATCGGGAACGGAGTGTTGACGGTGTCCGGAGCATACATAACCGGCGCGGATGCAGCCTCCTTCACCCTAAACACCGCTCCCTTTACCGTACCGCCGGGTCAATCGCAGCAGGTTGCCGTACACTTCTCCCCCTTGTCCCCCGGCACTAAATCCGCCATGGTTGTCCTGAAGCATACCGCCACGGTGTTGGGCAACACCACGGAGATTCCGGTGACGGGGAATGGGATTGGGCCCGCCCTTGTGCTTTCCACCCCCTCCCTGGATTTCGGCTCTGTGCCCGTGGGCATGAGTGCAACCTGGATGATGACCCTATCGAATCCGGGCAATGAGGACCTCGTGGTGTCTTCCATGGACCACACCAATCCTGTATTCGGTGTGTCACCCTTTGCCTTTATTGTGCCGCCGGGGGGCGCTCAGGAAATCGCGGCGGCCTTCTCGCCAACGGACAGCGTGGTTGCGTCAGGCGCCTCCACCGTGCATTCCAATGACCCGGTTCATAGTGTGGTCATGATACCTATGACGGGGGAGGGCCTTCCTTCAAGTGGAAGTTTGGCCCGTCTGAAGGTGCTTGTGGGCGCGCTTTCTTCTTCCACGGCGCCGCTGTCATGGCCGCGCTTTTCCGGTATCGAGGAGGTGCGGGTATATCTCAGCGCCGAACCGGCCGCGTCTCCGGGGGCCGCACTCCCCGTCTTGCTGGCCGCGTTACCCGCGGAAACAGTGAACTACACGGTGGAAAAACTGACGGCGGGCACACATGCCTTTTTTGATATTGAGGCGCGTACCGGAGGTAATCTGGTGGCGGCGGGGGGTGTGCATGTGCATACGGAGGGTGGTCCTGGGGCTGTGCTGGACACACCGGTGCGCCAAGTCCATGTGTGCGCGCCGAATATCCTCCAACTCGTTTTAGCCAATCCGGGGGTGCAATCGTATTCCGGTTCGATTGGTTCCCTGGCGGGGTATACGGGTCCGGTGTGGCAGGCCGGACCTTGGACGGTCACGCGGTATGACGGTACAGAGCTGACGGTGACCCACGTCTACCGGCATTCGATTCCCGTGGGTCAAACCCAGTATGAACTGGGGTACGGGACAAACACGAACGACCGTATTGTGGACGTGGATCATCATCTCTTTCTTGTGCTTGATGCGGCGTTGGTCAATGGGGGCGTGTTTCGCATTCAAGGTCCATTGGGTCTGGATGCCGTGCTGCCGTTCAGCGACCGCTATCTGGAAACACCGGTGCTTCAGGTGAATCAGGCGGGCTACAATCCACGGGCCGCCAAACGGTATGCCTATCTGTGCGGCTGGCTGGGCGACGGCGGCCCGCTTTCCCTGGCGGGTTTTCCCAACACGGCGGACGTCATCATGGAACCGGAAGATGTGATGATGCCCCGCACCGCCGTAGTGAGCAATTTGCCGATATCCGTACGTGCGGCCAATGATGTTGATGCAGGCGCCGAAGTTCGTGAAGTGGATCTGGCCGGTGTTCCCCCGGCGGAGGGTGCGGTGTATCGCGTCCGCATTCCGGGCGTGGGTGTTTCCTGGCCCACGCAAGTGAGCGAAACGGCGGCATTCAAGGTGTTTTTTACGGCGGCCCGGGGGCTCTACTACAATCGTTGGGGAAGAAATTTGCGTCCGGAATGCACGGGCTGGGGGCCGCGGCCCGCCGATCACCCAAAGGTCCACGACGCCGAATTGCTCGATGAAGCAGGCGAACCCATCTTCGGATTCGGCGCGAATGCACGTTTTCCGGAAAACACGGTGAAGGGCGCGCAACGTCCGCTTTCCGGCGGCCATCACAATGCGGGGGACTTTGATGTGCAGCTTTCGGACCATGTCATTGGAATGATGCTGTTGCGGCTCTACGAGATCAATCCGGCGGCGTATACGGATGGCCAACTCATGATCCCCGAAAGCGGGAATGGAATCCCGGACATTCTGGATGAGGCGTTGTGGAATCTGCGGGCGTGGGAACAGTTGCAGGAAGGCGACGGGGGGATTCGCGCCGGGGTGGAATCGTGGAGGGAACCGTGGGGCATTTATTACGCGGATCAAGACCCGCTTCCCTATTGGACATATTCCCGGCACACCCTTCATACGTTGCGCGTGGCGGGATTGTTCGCGCAGGCTTCGCGATTGGTGGCGCCGTTCAACGAACTCAAAGCACGGGAACTGCAAGACCGGGCGATTCGCGCCTATGCCTATGCCGTGACGCATGGGGCCAGCCAAAATTCCCGCGGCCCGATGCTGTATGGGGCGGGGGAACTGTTCCGGCTGACCGGCCTGCAACGGTATGCGGACATGTTCACGGCCACCTGGAAGGTCGAAGACAAGTACGGGCTGGGGCCGGGCATGTACGCTTATCTGCCGGACGTGAGTTCGTATTATGATCCGGTGCCGTATCTCATACCGGATCACCTGCTGGGGTATATCGGGAGTCCTAATGCCAATCCAACCTATGTTTCCCAGATCCGCGCCAAATTAACCACGATGGCGAATAATGCCGTGACGGCGGTGGAAAATTTGCATGCGCACCGGAACGGCCGGGATCCGAACCAAAACCCGGCGCTGGGCAAGGGAACGGCGGTGGGGGAATATGTGATGCCGATTTATGCCCGCGCGCAGATGGGCGGGCTGTCAAGTTCCGAGTGGCAAACCTATCTCGACGCCATGAGCCTGTCGGCGGATTATGCGCTGGGCGCGAATCCGGAAGGACGCGTGTGGCTGACGAATCTGGGCTCGCGGCCGCCGGAAGACCCGCTGCACTTGGATTCCCTGGCGTTTATCAAGGAAGGAAAAAAAGCCGTACCCGGCTACCCGGTGTTCGGCCCAACCAAAGGTCTGTCCGGATTGAGTTATTATGATTATGGCGAAAATGTTTTTTATCCGGCGTTTTTAGACCATCCGCTCATGCGGCGGTATGCGGATATCCACACCTTTGTGGCGAATAATGAAGGATTGAGCCAGCTCATGGCGATTCACACGGAACTTTTCGGCATGCTGCTTGCCACGGGCATGATGCCCAAACCCTCCTGGCTGCCCACCGGTGAAGAACACAGAAATCCACTTCCGCCCCGCGAGAGCCTTCTGCCGGAAACCGGAGCGGGACATCTGGTGTTCACCCAACATCCTGTTGGCGCGCACCGCTACCTGGAGGAAGGCGATTACACGCTCACGGCGGCCACATCCGGTGGCACGGGCGGGGTGAATTATAGGTGGAAACATTCCAACGGTGTGGAAACCGTAACGGTGGGAACCGGCGCTTCACATACCATCGTTTCACCGGATATGCCGGACGAAGGTGCCTATTATTGCGTGGCCACGGACAGCGCGGGGGAATCGGTCTCCTCGCATATCGCCTATGTCTTCTTCGCGAAGTCCATGAGTTTCACGAGCGCGCCCGAGGGAGGATTGGTGGACGTTGGGGGCACGTGGACCTTCTCCGTGGGTGTCGAGGGCGGATTGGGACCGCTCTCGTACCAGTGGACGTTCGAGCGTCCCTACGGGGCCCGGTTACCGGTGGGCAACAATACGCCAATGTTGACGCTCTCCTCGATTACCGGCGATAACCAAGGCGATTATTTTGTTGCCGTGAGTGATGGGAGAACCTCCATCACTTCGGATTCGGCCTATCTGGACGTTAACATAACCATGCCGGGACATGCCGGGATCATTGGCCTGTTGTTCCTCTCGGCGGTATGCGCGGTGTCTGCTGTGGCTTGTATTCGGAAACGCTGAACAGGTGCGCGGCATGTGCCGCGCATAGTATAGTATGCCTTCCAATGAGGTGGCGCGGGCGGGACTGCGGGGAGAATCCCGGCGGAGGCCCGTGCGGGAAAAACGGCAAGGAAGGCCCGGCGATGGAGACAGACGCTTCAGGCAGGACGTGGAAGGCCCGAGTGAAAACGGTCCTGGTGGATGGTCTATTGCTGTCCCTGGCCGGGGTGGTGGCGTATGTCAGCGTGGTCTATCTCTGCCAACAGGGGCTTGGTGTGCGCGGGGTCTGGCGCGGCGCCATTACGCCGGCGGTGATGCTGGCTCTGGGGTGTGGATTTCATAACTGCCCCGTTGCCGAAATACCCGCCTTGGATGATTTTGTAAACCGGCGGGTACAACGGCTTGATCGCGCCGCGTTGCCGGCGGACCTCCCTGTGAAACCGTTGGATTATTTTCAGTGGCGCTGGGACGGGTTTTTGTGCGTTATTGGCCTTTATTGGCGCGTGGCGGGCATTGATTGGGACAACCTTCTGTATCTTTTTGGCGCGGTGTCGTCCGGTATTGCGGTGTCGGCCTACCTCTTTTTCCGGGTCACCTTGAACCGCGCTTCAGCCGTTGTCGGCACGGTCCTGTGGTTGTGTTCTCCCGTGCAGCTCTATGAGGCGTCGAACTTCCGGGATTATTTCAAAGCACTCTTTTTATTTGCCGGGTTCATGGTCTTGGGGATTATGGCGCGGTATGCCCTTCGTTCCAGAACACTCATCGGTCTTGCCGCGTTTCTGGGTGTCTTTATCGCGGTAGGCATGCGGTTCCGGGACGATGTGATTACGCTGTTGCCGCTGTCGCTCATAGTGGTGGCCTTTTTCACCGCCGGACCCCTGCGGGCCACCTGGAAGCGGCGCGCCGGCGCGTGTACGGCACTGCTAGCGGCCTTTGTGGCTGCCGGTTGGCCGTATTTACAGAGGCTTGAAAACGAAGGCACATATTCAGCGATATACGCCAGCATGGGGTTCACCCAGGAATTTGAAGAACGCCTCGGGTTGGGCGGTGTTCCCTATGACCTCGGCCCTGTATGGAACGATGGCCTCACGTTCGCCACCTTGCACAGCTTCGGGCAAAGGTTGGGCCTTCATGCCCCCTTTTATGAACCGTCCCGTGCGTATGACGCCATCGCTTCGGCATATCTTCGGGAAGTGTTGCACACGTTTCCCGCGGACCGGCTGAGGTTTGCCTATGCGTCCGTCCGTCAGAACCTGAATGAAATGCCCTTCTGGCAGCAGGGCATGTATGTGGACCATCCGGCGATCATGATACCGCCCATTCTCACGCTGCATCAGTGGCGCTGGCGTGTCCTGGGGTGGATTCAAGGCTGGGGCGTGCTCATCGCCTTGCTCGCCATACTGGCATTGTCCGCCTGGAACCTCCGGCTCGGGTTGGCGGCATTGGTGTCCGTTTTATATATCGGCGGGTATTCCTCGCTTCAATACGATGTCCGGCATGCCTTCCATACGGAAATTCTCCTTTGGTGGAGTCTGCTTCTTCTGATCACCCTTGGTGTCTGCGCGTATAGGGCAATACGGAAAACAGGAACGCTCCCGTGGCGGCCCATGCTGCGGCGTTCCGCCGTCACCGGGGGAGTCCTGGTGCTGGGCCTGGGGATTCCGTTGGCGCTCGCGCAGGCATGGCAACACCGAACCGTGGGCACGCTCTACGCGCAATTGTTCAGCATTCCGTGGACGCCCGTGGCAACGGCCGTGCAACCATCCAAATCGGCGGAGCGGATGCAGGGGTCTGTTTTACTGCCGGTTCCCGGGCTTGGTGAAGGCCCCTTGAACACCCCGCCAGAGGACCCCTTCTCCGTCCGGAGCGATTATTTGGCCATTGAATTACAAGGAACCGGCGAGCGGATACCGGTGCGCCTTGAATACGAACGCAATATGAATTTTGCGGGGTTTTCAAGGGACTTTGTGCTCCCGGCGGGCGCGAACGGCGGCGCCGGGTCAACGTTTCTGTTCACCCCGGTGTATACGGTTCAAAAACAAGGCAAGCCCATGTCCACGTTTCAGGGGATTGCCCTCCGGCAGAAGGATGTACAGCATGTGCGGGCCATCTATCGGACCTCCGATACCGGCCCGCTCAAACTTTGGCCCACAGTGTTTTTGGATGCGGCCTGGAAGAAGGCGCCGCGGCACCTGACCTGGCAAAAACGCCCGAAACTCTGGACGGAACGGTGGGCGCGGATAGGTGATGAAAACCTGGTCTCGAACGGCGAATTCGAGTCCTGGCTGGACGACCACCGGCCTTCGGGTTTTCAATTGCCGCAGGAGTGTGCCGCCCTGTGGAAAGTCCCTTCGGAGGCCGGGTTGGGGAACTTCGCCTGTCAGCAGGTTTGGAGCAAGGCGGATGCCGGACAATCCATTGAAAAACAGTTTGGCGTACGCCTGGCCCGGCTGAAATCGGACACGGTCTATGAACTGATGGTAACGGCGGATAACCGCACGGGCGAACCCATCCGTCTGACGGCCTGGCAAATTGGACGTGCGGAAACCGGCGAGCCGATTCTCGAACGGCTCGTGTTCTCCGTGGCCACGCTCCGCCGCGCCCCGGGCCGGCAAGAATGCGGCGGGTATTTTCGAACCACCTGTGTGGAAGGCCTGGATGTGATTGTCACCGCGTGCTACAATGGCAAAAATCTTCCCGCCGAAGTGGTGTGGGAACGATGGTCGGTTACGCCCTTGCGTTGATCCCGAAGGCCCTGCCCCGGACGGCGGCGGCATGGAACACGCGCAGCCATGTTGAGTTTGCGGCTTGAAAACGTCACGATACATTTTGACCGTGACGGAAGCAGAAATTTCAAAAAGACCGGCTTGATCGATTGGCTGGGGAAGCCGGTCTTTATCTTGTTTGACACCTTCAAGTTCAATTTCGATTTGGAGGGGCGCATCCAGCGGATTGACGGCTTCCCTTCCCCGCACAGTTGGGACTGGCTGCAGCGCACCATGGCGAATGACTGGATTTACTATGACCGCGTCTGGGTGCCGGGAAGCCTTACACTGCCCGCTGAAATGATTGGGGATTCCGCCTGGGCGGTCAATGGGAGGGCCGACCTCCCCATGCTGCACGATCACGACGGATTGCGGCGGGAACATGCCCGGAACGCCTTGGAGACCTTTGACCGCCTGATAACCGTGCTCCGGGAGTTGGTGGCGCGAAGGCCGGCGGTGTATGACGAATCCGGCGCGGCCGCGCCGGAAAAGGAGGCCCGCCGCGCCTGGGCCTTTCTGGAAAAGGCCGCCCGGAATGATCGCACGCAACTGCAATGTGTGGCGGACCGGCTGCACGAAATCCACGGGCACATGATGGTGCTGCCGCCGGACGCGATCCATGTGGATTACCGCGTCCTGCTGATCAAGGTCATGGACGGATGCACCAATGCATGCGGCTTTTGCACCGTCCGAGGCGATTCCGGTTTTGCCGTGCGAAGCAAGGCCGATATAGACCGCCAAGTGGACGCGTTGGCGGAAGTGTACGGAGAGGACCTGTACAATTATAACTCCGTGGTATTGGGCGAGTGTGATGCCCTGGCCGCCCCGGAGATCGGCTATGCCGCGAACCGGGCCTTTAATGTGTTTCGCTGCGGCGCGTCGTACCACACCGGGTCCAACCTGTTTCTGTTCTCCACCAACCACGCCCTGCTGGAACAGACCGATAGGGCGTTCGCCCTCCTGGACGCACTGCCCTTCGAGAAGATTTACATCAATGTTGGCTGGGAAGCCGCCACGGATGCCGCCCTGTCCCGATTGGGAAAACAACAAACCGCGCAAGAGGTGCTTTGGGGCATGGAGAAAGCGGGTGCGATTAACCGCGGCGGCGGCAAGGTCACAATCTCCGGCAATTTCATCCTGGCGGAAGGATTCGAGTGCGGCAGCATCGTGGACGCCATTCAAACCACCCGCTATTGCGGACAATTGTATCTTTCCCCGCTCCAGGGCAAAAGCAGCCGCGAACAGACCTTAAAAGATTTTTACGCCATTCGAAATGTAGTCAGCAATGAGGTGCGGGTGCATCTCTACACCATGCAGCGAATGTGAGGAAACATCCTGGTTGAAGCGGATGGGCGTCCGGCCTTTTGGGTGTTAGACCGATATGCGGGCCCACACGATGGATGACCGATTGGCGCAAGGGGTGCAAGAACAAAGAGGAAATGCGCCTTGGCGGTTGACAGGCAGGGGCATAATTCGGTTGACTCAGGCTTCACCATCTTATATCCTACGGCGTGATTTGCAATGAAAGGGGCCAAGTGATTTGCAGTGCTTTAAGACGTGTGTGGGTACTTCCGGCCGGGATGGCGGTTTTTAGTTGTGTCATCGCCCTGGCCGGACCGGCGGTCACGTCTGATGGAATGAAGTCCACGGAGGGGTATCCGGCCATTGATGAGATCATCGAGGCGAATAGGGACATCCTGGGTGAGGCCGCGTTGCGCCAAGACAGGGGCCCGAGCTATGAATTCTTCGCCGAGGCCATGCCGCCATTGCGTTATGTCAATGCCGAATTCCGGCATTACCCTATCGTTTTGGCGGCCCCGCGCAATGGATGCAAGGCCCGGCTGGTGAGTAATGGCAGCGCGATCAATGCCAAAGGCGGCGGGAAGGCCTGGAGCGATGTGGGGTTTCCCGTTAATTTCCGTGTGGGCTCGAAAGAGGTTACGTTCGGTGACGACTTGGCCAAGCTTGACGGGCCGCGGCTGGCCGAGGGCTATTTACCCATCGTCGAAATGAACTACCGCGAAGGGGAGGCGGCATACCGGCAAGATACCTTCGTGAGTGTCGATTCCGGCTTGGCCAATTATGCCGTGGTGTTCGTGCGTTTCACGCTCGATGCGGGTCAAGTGGGAAATATCTCGGCGCAGGTGGTGGTGTCTGAGCCGTTACACCTGGATGGCCACCAGTTGTGCAATGATCGCCAGCAGGTATTTTTATGGATCGGATCAAACTGGCGGTGGGACCCCGTGAAACAAACGCTAACCGCCATGATCACCCCCGAAGGAGAGGCCGTGCTTGCGGTGTTCACCGCAGCGGCCCCCAAACTTTCCACGACCCCGGAACCCTCCGGCAAGGAGTACCTCAATCAGCGCCAACGGTGTGCCGACACATGGCGGGACCTGCTGGGCAAGGGTGCGAAGCTCGAGGTTCCTGAAACCATCGTGAACAATGCCTGGCGGGCCGTTCTGGGGGCGAATTTCGCCATTGTTACAGGCAGTACGGTGAACTACAGTGCCGGCAACAACTACCAGACCGAATATATCACGGAAGGCAGCCGCACCTTTGGCGCCTTCCTGCTCTACGGCTTCATCAGTGAATCACAGCCCATGCTCCTCTCGCTGTTGGACCATTCCATCCCGGAACACAAGTATGCGGTGACAGGCTGGAAGCTGCGCGCGCTGGCCCAATACTATTGGCTCACGCGGGACGCCGAGTTTATGCGGGTGAATCGCTCGCGCTGGGAACCGCTCATCAAACTGGTTGTCGATGATTTTGATCCCCAAACCGGCCTGACGCCCAAGGACTTCTATGCCTCGGATATTGCCAAGCCGGTGTGGAACCTGAAGACGAATGCCACCTGCTGGCGCGGTGTGCGCGATGTGGCGGCGGTACTGCGTGCAATGGGTGAGCCGGATCCGCCATTGGAGAATCGGGCGCAGCAGTATCGGCAGGCGATTTTCAAGGCGGTGGATGCGAGTGTGCAACGTGATTTCGATCCGCCGTTCATTCCCAACACCCTGCTGGACGATATGGAAAAGCCGTACCAATCGCTGACCGCCACCTGCCTGGGCAGCTACTGGTGCCTGGTATCCAACGCAGTGCTCGATTCGGGAGTTTTTGACGCGCAACCGGAAAAGGCTGCCTGGATTCTCGATACGCTGCACCGGCGCGGCGGGGTGTGCATGGGCATGTTGCGTTTCGACCAACACTCGAAACTTTTTGCCAGCGAACGGGGTGTGGATGACAATTACTCTGTTGGCTACACCCTCCATCTGCTCAAACAGGACGATGCGGACCGGGCCGTGGTCTCCCTCTACGGCAAGCTGGCCCAAGGGTTCACCCGCGATACATTTGTTGGTGGCGAAGGCACAAGTTTCGACCCACTGGACAAGTTTGGCCGCCCCATGTACCTGCCGCCCTGTACCGCCGGCAATGCCTTTTTCCTTTGGACGTTGCGGCATCTGTTGGTGCAGGACTGGGATGCCGATGACGACGGCGTACCGGACACCCTGCGGTTGTTGTACGCTGTGCCGCGCCATTGGCTCCGCGATGGCGCCGTCATCAAGTTTGAAGAGGCGCCGACCGCGTTCGGCAAGCTGTCTCTCGAGACCGAGTCGAAGCTGAGCGCAGGCGAGTTGCTCATGCGGATATCCCTGCCACAGTACCGGCCAGCGAAAACGCTTCTTCGGGCGCGCATACCGGAGGGCTGGACGGCTGTTGCGGCAACGGTCGACGGGACACCGCTTGCTGTCGACCCAAGCGGCGTGGTGGACCTGTCGGCCCACACGGGCCGGATCACCGTCCGATTTGAGGTGTGCCCGGCAGTGCATGGGAATTGATAAATACGGCTTCACACACTATCCCAATTACAGGAGCATTGCCGTGGCGTATTTTGACGCCCTCAAAGCGTTGCGAAGGGCGCGGTTGCGGCCCGCCACACCAGGCTTGCCTTTACCGAATCGCCCTGCGGAATACGAACAGGCCGTGATTTGTCTTCAGCAACGTTTTTTCACACCCGGTTTGCGGTTAGTGCGAGGCGAAAAATCTGCGGCGCAGGCCGAGACCAGCCAACCCCATGCCCAAAAGCACGATTGAGGCGGGCTCCGGAACAATCGGCGCGAACTCACAGGTGAAGGTTATGCCATCATTGTAATAGTGGCAATCCGGATCGAAGCCAAAACCGAATACGCCATTCACAGGACCGTTGTCCATCCAGTAGGTATTCAACAAGGCCAGATCATCTTTGCTGAATGTGTAAGTAATGTCCTCCGAGGGCAGGCCACCGTTGGTGTCCGTGTAGGTAAACAGCAACCGGCCTTGGTTCGCGAAGGCATCCCCATGCGCTTCGTTGTCGGTTCCCCGGGTAATTTTGCCAGTGGGACTTCCGTTGGCGCCGAGCGGCTTGAACGACGGATCATTCAGAAGATGGACATACAGAATATCGTTTGGTTCCTGTGTCCAGTCGTAGATGTTGTCAATAAACAACCGCGCGCTGACAATCTCCATGTTCGGAACCACCGGGATGTTGATCCCCCACGTGTAAAAATACGTGTGATCCAGGTCTTCAATGTCGGGATCGGGAGGAGTAATGACAAGGGCCGCTGCCGGAAAATGAAGAAGACCCAGCAGAAGCACGCCCCCAATAAGTACCATTTTTCTGTTCATGTGTTCCTTTCTTCTGTCTCAACCGAGACCGTTTTATGTTCCCGCTCTCTAACTTTTCGTATCTTCTCACGGAGATACTTAGAGCCAAAACACCACTCGAACGTTTTACAAGCAAGACGCATGCCACGTTGATACCCGGTGATAACGCATAGGAACGCATAGACTTCGGTGGGTTCAAGAGGCTGGTGATCTGGCGGCTGGAGGAAATAGTATGCATGCCTGACAACTATTTGCCGTTGCCCGTTCGCAATCCGTGAAAATAAGTGGATTCGTGCGATGGCCTATCGCACATGGCGCCGCAGCCCGTACAGTGTCCTGCCAATCGGATAACCGGGGGCATGAATGACACGTATTTCCATATGGCTTTTACGCCTGAACGTGACACACTATAAATGAATTTGCTCAACGATTGGCGCGTAAATTCAACGTCTTGGTGTTTACCAGGGCCGAGTGCCACGCCTCTTCGCTCGCAAGTCATATATGCTTCAAGGGCCGCCATTTTCTACAACAGAAATTAAGGGACAGACTACGAAATAGTTTTGATTTATCACTCCATAATAAGCCGGTTTTCTTAAAATTTTTTAAGAACCTTCATAACGTCGAGTCATTTATTTCATAGTCTGTCCCTGAATTTCTCCTGAATTTCTATATCGACAGCATCAAGAAATTTGGGGACAGACTACTAATTAAAGCAAATAACCAACATTCGGGATTTTTTGTTTATCCGACGTAGTTTTTCGTCCTCGCTTCTTCGGACCCAGGGTGCGCTTTAGAAGGTTTTCCAGTTGGGTTATAAATTCAGGAGATCCACAAGGCCTTCCGGTATGCGTCAATCGGCGGATGTCGTTAACAGACACATCATCCTCCCGGCCTGAAAGCCATTCTTTCCAATCATCAATGACGCCAGCGGGGGGGAAATCATTTGCGAGTACTATATCATGCAAAAGTCCACAATGTGCGGCAGCACTTGACCATTGGTATTCCTCAGCACGTTGAACTAACCCCGCCCGCACTGGATTACGCTCTACATAGCGCACAGCGGCCCACAAATGTGACCCATCCATCGGGCAGGAATGAAATCGTCCTTGCCACACGTGCCCACTCAGGTTCGCCCGTGTATTGAAGCGCATCGCGTATACCGTATGCACATCGCGTAACACCAAACCAAGTGATTTTTCTCGCTCAGGAACTACCACGAGATGAATATGGTTGGTCATAAGGCAATACGCCCACACATTCAATCCATGGCGTTCACTATACTTTTTGAGAAACCGCAGGTATGCTTCCCGGTCTTCATCCACAGTGAATACATCGGCCTGCCGATTCCCTCGTTGTGTTACATGATGTGGAAACCCTGGTACTACTATCCGCCCTACTCTACTCATGCGCTAATCATAAAACCAGCCATTGTAAAAGTCAAGTTATTTAGTAGTCTGTCCCTGAATTTCAATCCGGGCTGGAAAAGGCGAGATAGATGGCCAGAATAAGATTTACAAAGGGAAGAAGCGCCAAAATGCCAAGCCAGGCTGGTTTATTGCACGCCTGACACAGTTTGACCCAAAGGATAACCGTTACCAATAGTGCGCCCGCAAAGGGAATGAATAGGGCGAGTATCCAGAGTAGGCTCATCTCCGCTGCTTTAAAGATGGGGACGATTTGGAGCAGGGGCATCCATATTAAGACTCCGGGCTCGGTCCCGGCGTTTTCACAGATGCGCTTCATTAAATAGCAATAGAAACCATAACAACCAAGCCCAATCAAAAAGACGATGAGAAAAATGGAGCCAAGGGACTGTTCCGGAGTAGAGGAAGCGGCTGAACCACCATTTCCGCCGAAAAGGACGGCTACTCCCAGTATAGCCACAGCGGCCACGATAATCCCGAAAAGGACGTACTTCTTTGTGTTGGATGGTGCGGCGGAGGGTAATGGAGGAACCGGTTTCTTTCGCTCGGATAGAATATCCTTATACAATAAATCGTCCAGTTGCGCATTAATCTGGGGGGTTGATTCAATTGAAGTGAGCAATTCCTTTGCTTTCCCGTAATCGAATTGACGTATCAGCGCGTTGCAAAGGAATTTGGCCTCTTCGATGTTTCCCACCTTTTCCAAACATAATGCCGCGGCATACATCAGGTTTTTGGTATTGGGAAATTCCTTGTTCAACGCGTTTAACAGGGCAAGGGCTTCCGCATAGCGGCCTTCGCGATATAGACGGTCTGCTTGTTGGAACTGCTGTTGAGCGGTCTGTGCATCCATGGTTCTCTCCATATCCCTTCATTCGCTGCTGGAGGAGTATAACACGTTATTCAGGATGCCAGCAGTGAATTGTGAGGATATGCATTACGGCGCTGCTTGACGCGGAACCGCCCTGAGGCGCTATGATGTCAGCGCATGTTACGCGCAAGCGAGTCCATTCGAGTCAACCCGCGCTGCGGCGGTGGATCATCAAGGAGTAGACAGTATGACGATGCACATCAACCGGAGAACCTTTATCAAGCAGGCGGCGGCCGCGGGCATAGCCGTGCCGTTCATTCTTCCGCGCCTGAGTTTTGCGGCGGCGCCGTCCGGCAAGTTGCAGCACGCGGCCATCGGCGTGGGGGGGCAGGGCGCATCCGACCTGGAGTGCATCAACAGCAGCGGCAAGGTCCGGGTATATGCCCTGTGCGACATTGACGAAAACACCCTGAAGAAAGCGGCGCAAAAGTATCCGGGGGCGCGGTTGTACCGGGATTGGCGGGAGATGTTCGATCAGGAGGCGGGGAAGATTGATTCGGTGAACGTTTCGACGCCCGACCACATGCATGCGCCCGCGGCGATGACGGCGATCCGGAATAAAATCCATGTGTTTTGCGAAAAGCCGCTGACGCATGAGGTGTACGAGGCGCGGCAATTGCGGCTGGCCGCGAAAGAATACGGCGTGGCCACGCAGATGGGGATTCAGATTCATTCGCACGAGTTTTACCGGAAGGCGGTGCGGTGGCTGAAGGACGGCGCCATTGGCAAGGTGAAGGAATGGCATTCGTGGTGCGCGGCGGTGTATACGATGCCGGACAAGAAGCGTCCGGAAGGGAAAGACCCCATCCCCCCGAATGTCGCCTGGAAGCTCTGGCTTGGCGTCGCGCCCAAGCGTCCGTATAAAAAGGGACTCTACCATCCATTTAAATGGAGGTGCTGGCGCGATTTCGGCGGCGGGGCCACGGGCGACTTCGGCTGTCATATTTTCGATCCGGTGTTTACGGCGCTGAACATTGGCGCACCGCGCTCGGTGACGGCGGAGGCGGAATGCGTGAGCGAAGAGGTGTATCCCGCTTGGACCATCGCCCGCTATGTATTTCCGGCGACGCCACTGACCACCGGTCCCACCATAAACGGCACCTGGATGGACGGCGAGAAAAAACCGGACGTTGGGTTGTCGCCCCATCTCCCCAAAGGACATGAACTGCCCCCCAGCGGTTCCATGATCATCGGCGAAGAAGGCACCTTGATTATTCCCCACGTCGGACCTCCCCATCTGTATCCCGTCGAGAAATTCAAAGAGTATCCACAGCCGCAACTCGAACCGGTGGATCATTATCATGAATTCGTCGAGGCGGCCCTCGGCAATGGCACGCCCGGCGCCAACTTTGATTTTTCGGGACCCTTGGCGGAAACCGTCCTGCTCGCCAACATCGCGAACCGTTTCCCGGGCAAGACCCTCGAATGGGATGCTGAAAAACTGAAATTCACCAATAACGACGAAGCAAACAAACACCTCCGCCGCCGCTACCGTTGGGGTTGGCACGTGAAGGGACTATAAAAATCCGAAATCCGAGGACACCATAGCGAAATATTTTTTCTGCGGACTTTTATGTATGCTTCTGACATGGCACGTATAGCGCGCGTAATTTCGCCGGGGATGGCGCATCCTATCCCCCAACGGGGCAACCGCCGGTTGCCCCTCGTTCCCAAGTTGAACTTGGGAACGCGCTTGCCCTCAAAGTTGTACTTTGGGCTATGGCATATTAAGAGGCATAGGGGCCAAACTAGAATTTTTTTATCGCTATCAGTTTATTGGGAACAAGAGGAAACAGCGTTAATTTAATGTTAGGTGAAGATAAGCCGAGGAGAATTTACAAAGCATAGCTTTTCCGGCACGTGCGTTCCCAAGTTCAACTTGGGAACGAGAGGAAATAAGTTGACTTAGAAACCCGGTTTTGTCAAGCTAGTTTTTATAAGTATTTACGTATAGATAGTTTGTGTTATATTCGCAAAATTAGTAGGATTAATTTATAAAAAAGGTGAGCAGAAATGGCAATCAAGATAAGCATGTTATTCGAAAAACGGAGGGATCGGCAAACATGAGTCGGTCGACTAAAATTCCGTGATGTTATGCAAGGCTGAAAATTGCAGAAATGAGAGAGATGAAGGGACTTTACTGTGTTCAGAATGCATGCTGCTAGGTGCAATATTTGGGCTCGGCAATCGTAAAATAGTGCTAACAGAGAGATTTCAATCTTTGCAGTGGCTTGAGTCTGGCAGTTCATGCGATGTCTGGAAGGCTCATGATGTAGAACTTGATGAACTTGTTGTTCTTAAGATATTGAAAAAGAAACTGGTGGGAGACATATGTGCAATAAAAAATCTGAAGAATGAAGCGAAAATCACTCGCAGTCTGCGTCACCCTCATATTGTAACGGTGTATGACTATTATCAATTGGAAGACATTAATTTCATTGCAATGGAATATATATCAAAAGAATATTCTTTGGCAAATGTTATGCTAGGACGGTGCACACCGTTTGGCATTAAGGAGGTGAGGAACTGGTTGGAACAGTTGACTTCCGCACTGGATTACGCGCATGCACAAGGGGTATTACACCGGAATATCAAACCAGCAAATATCCTGCTAACCCGCGATAATAAGGTTAAACTTGGAATTTTTGGAGATGACCCCTTGGAAAAGGTTTCATATGCGAAAATGGAGGGGCAGTTAGATCCGGTAACTTTCGCATATATGAGCCCAGAACAAATTATGAGAGAAGAATTGGACAATCGTAGTGATATTTACAGTTTGGCCGCATCTGTTTACGAACTTCTATGTGGTCACCCCCCATTTTACACAGGCTCGGTCATTACTCAGATCCAATTTGATCCCGTGCCGCTTATCACCGTGCTTGATGAATCTGTAAATAAGGCACTACAATCAGCCTTGGCAAAGAAAAAAGAAAACCGGCCTTCCAGTACACGTATGTTTTTTGATGACCTATGTGGGCGCGATGTGCAGGCAAAAAAAATCCAAGTAATTGCCTTAGAAAGCGCCTCTTTATCCCCAGATACCTCTATGAAGGCAGGGACAGTCCGTACTTTTGATGGAATTGAGATGGTATGGTGTCCACCAGGGAAATTTACGATGGGGTCCTTAGCGAGTGAAGAGTACCTTATATCCTATTTTGGGGAGGAAGCAGAATGCTTAGATTCTGGTAAACCGCCACATAACGTGATATTGACAAAAGGTTTTTGGATGGGGAAGTACCCCATTACACAAGCACAATGGGAGATGGTGATGGTAATCAACCCATCGAAGTCCAAGGGAGGCAAGCTTCCGGTTGAGTACGTAAACTGGATTGATTGCCAGGCATTCATTCAGAAACTGAATGGCAAGGATAGGGATAATTACCGGTTACCGACAGAGGCTGAGTGGGAATATGCTTGCCGTGCAGGAAGTACGGCCGAATATTGTTTTGGAGACGATAAATCGGGCTTGGAAGAATATGCTTGGTATAATGAGAATAGTGGTTCCAAGGCCCATAAGGTGGGCACAAAACGGCCAAATGCCTGGGGTTTGTTTGATATGCACGGGAATGTTTGGGAGTGGTGCCAGGATTGGTATGATAAGTATCCTTTTGGTTCGGTTACCGACCCGGCAGGCTCTTCATCGGGTGAAGACCGGGTGCTACGCGGCGGTTCATGGCAATACGGTGCCTTTGCTTGTGGTTCAGCGACACGTTTCCGAGAAACTCTAAACGCCTGCCATTTGCTACTTGACGGGATTGGGTTTCGGATTATTCGGATTCCGTAGTACCATAACCTCTAGTCCTGTTTCCATGGGGATGGTTCTTAATAGAAGCAGCTAGCATTTTATGTGTCTGTAGAGCATTTAACAATATTTTTTTCTTGACTCCTGACGGTCGTTGTGCTATCTTAAATGTGCTGCTAAAAGGCGGTAAAAAAGTTGAAGGTTTGCATCCAGAGTGGCGTGAGGGTACTGGCCCGATGAACGCCCGGCAACCTGCCCCAAAAGGGTGAGGTGCCACGGCCAGCCTGGGAAACCAGGAGCGATGTGGCTTCGGTATGATACCGGAGCAAACACAGGTGACAGCTACCCCCTCGATTTCGATTCGAGGGGTTTTTTGTTGCCTGAAAATAGTCACTCCCACCTGTTCCCTTTCTGCCTCTCTTGATGCTCCCCAAGAGCCTGTTTCGGCGTTTCGCTGCAACAAATAACGCACCAATGGAAGACGGCCCGTGTGGACCGGTGCTTCTTTTTAGAAAACAGCCACAGAGAAAAGGAACACGTCATGGACAAGTCATCGCCTAAGAAAGAGAAACAGAAGTGTGTACGGAAACAGAATCCCAAAGATGGTAAGACAATGTCAGAATGGGACAGGGAGGTCTTCCGGCAGATAGATGAACTGGCAAAAACGCTGACCTCACCGAGTATCAAGGTCAAGAAGGTGGCTGACGGTCTGGTCCTAAAGGGATTTTCAAACGAACCTCACCTTGTGCTCAGGAAACAGAACCTTGAAACCGTGGCGGGTACCGTAGGAGATAAAGATTATGCCACTACCATCAGGAACGGCCTCGCCGGACTCTTCTCTCGACCCGGAACTCCTGGCGCAGAGAATAAAATTTAAGGAAACAGGAAAGGCCGACGACGCAGTTCTTCGGAGGCTGGAGCGAAAGCTGGACAGACCAATGAACGAACTGATAGTGGAAGTAATGAACGACCCGACCGTGTTCTATCCGAAAACGCGAGACGAGGTTACGGGTATCGGGGAATATTACATCTCATTTCCCGCGTCCAAGTAAAACAGCCAAATCCGAGCGATATTCAGGATGAGGTCATAGCTTCTAGCGAAGATTCCAAACTCGATACAAGTCGATACAAGTAAGAAAAATCCTGCCGGAGCCGAAGTGATATCGGTCGGCATATGCGTATACTCAAGCAAGTGAGATTCGGGATTACCCGGACTAAGCGGTACCATCTCTGTATATGAGGTGGAAGGGAACTTCTATGCTTATGATGATGAGGATGTCCTCGGTGTATGCACATTGTGTATAATTGAAATAATGATGGAAAATTGATTGGGAGCATTATTCTTATGAGTGAGGATAGTAAACAGGTAGACGAAAATAGACAGAAATACATGGATGATATGTTCAAACTAGGGAGGGCCATGGCCATTGCAAACGGTGAGGGTGGGAGCATGGTGGTATATCTGCCAACAGGCAATTGGCCACAGACAAGTAAGATGGCAAGTGGGGAATCTAATTCAACGAGTGATTTTCAAAAAATCTGGGTCCCTACCGAAGAAGAGTTAGAGTACATTATGGCAAACTGCCCCCCGGGGACTGCACTGCCGGTAATGGAGCAGAAGGCAATGAATCCTCAGCTATCTCTTAAAGAACTGATTAAGACGGTTCAAGAGCAGTAGATAAGGAGAGTATAATGCTTGGTGCACTTGCCGGAGATATCATCGGCTCAGTCTATGAGTGGGACCGGATAAAAAGCAAGGACTTTCCTTTGTTTCATCCGGGGTGTTGTTTCACGGATGATTCCGTCATGACCATTGCTATCGCAAAAGCCATCCTTGAAGATGGTAATTACTTGCGAACGGTATTGGAGTTGGGGCGGATGTACCCCCATTACGGTTATGGGGGCAGGTTTAAACAGTGGATTCACTACCTCGAACCCAAGCCATACAATAGCTTTGGTAATGGTTCTGCCATGCGGGTCAGCCCGGTGGGGTTCGCCTTCGACACAGCCGAAGAAGTCCTGAAAGAGGCCGAACGCACCGCTGAGATATCACATAACCATGCAGAGGGCATCAAGGGCGCTCAGGCGACCGCCCTAGCCGTCTTTCTTGCCAGGACGACCCATGACAAAGAACAAATACGAGCAGAGATAACAAACCGCTTCGGATATGACCTTAACAGAACCGTGGACAATATCCGTCCAGAATACTCATTTGATGGGACCTGTCAAGGGACCGTGCCGGAAGCCATTGTCGCATTTCTGGACTCAACCTCCTATGAGGATGCCATACGAAATGCCATCTCCCTGGGTGGTGATAGCGACACCTTGGCCTGTATCACCGGCGGCATCGCCGAAGCGCACTACGGTTCCGTGCCGGAGAGCATCAGAGAGAAGGTACTGGACTACCTGACGCCAGACCTCCGGCAAACAACAGAGACCTTTTGTAGAAAGTACCTGACAGATTAAGGAATTGGTATATGGGACTGTCGAAAGAAGATGCACTCCGTGCATACGCGACGATGCTGAACACACTGAATGTTCAACCGCTGGAAGGCCTGCTTGCGGAGGATTTCCACTACGCGTCGCAATGGGTGTTTGACGAGATTAGTTCCAAGAAGGCTTACTTGCGCTATATCGTCGGCAAGCTCCAGACCATCTCGAAGAGCAAATCCACCCTCTTCGCGGAGATGGGGACCGTAGCGGTGTACGGAAAGATTCAGCCGTGTGTTGTCCTTGCGCAAGATGACCGCGAGAATCTCGTTGGCATAGTTTTGGCGGAGGTGGAAGGGGCCCAATTGAAACGTCTGGACCTTTGCATGATCCCCCCTCCGGACACAGCCATACGCAGCGGCGAGTACCCCGGGCGAATTGAAGAAGTGCACTCAGGTCTGCCACCCTCCAGGTCGAATTCCTGATAGGCGTTATAGGTCTCCCAGCCGAGGGCACCAAATAGCTCCACGGCGGGTTGCTCAGTCAGGTCATCTTCTTGGTACTCGGTGTAAGAACAGGGGTGATGAGAGCTATACGCATTGGAAAGTGGTGGAAAATCCGGGGACGCCATACTGAATTACTGTTTTTCTGCGGACTTTTACGCATTCTTCCATTCTTCTGACATGGCACGTATGGCGCGCGTAGTTGCGCCGGGGATGGCACATCCTATCCCCCAACGGGGCAACCGGCGGTTGCCCCTCGTTCCCAAGTTGCTTATGCTTTCGCGGCGCCCTGGCCGAGCAGGGTCATTCTACGGGAGAGTTCGCGGAGGTAGGCGTCGTCGCCTCCCGGAAATTCTTCGGTGCCAAAGCCCTCGTATCCGATTTCATCGAGGGCTTTTCGGACGGCGGGCCAGTTAACGTCGCCCTCGTAGGGAAGCTTACACCATTGGGAACCGTCGCGTTTGAAATCTTTGATGTGCAATTTCACGATGCGCTTGCCGATGGTGCGAATCCAGTCTTCGGGATATCCGAAAATGACCATGTTGCCGACATCAATATAGGCGCGGACCCAGGGGCTGTCGAACTCGTCCACGTAGCGCGCGAATTCCAGCGGACTCAACAGGAATTTATTCCAGACGTTTTCGACCGCAATCACCACCTTGAGTTCGGCGGCGAGGGGGATCATGGCGCGGATATTTTTCTGGGAACGTTCCCAGGCTTCCGCATACCCCACGGAATCGTTGACCACGGCGGGCACCAGCAGCACCACGTCCGCCCCGGCGGCCTGCGCGGTGCGCAGGGCAGTTTCGATTTCTTTTTTCCCTTTTTCCACCACGGCGGGATCGGGATGCGACATGGGGGCGCCCCAGCCGCCGTAGATCACGGAATGCAGGCGGATGCCCGCGCCCTGCGCGGCTTCGGCAAGCCGTTTCGCCGCGTCCAAGTCTTCCATGGGCGAAATTTCCACACCATCAAAGCCGATTTCCCTGGCGTATTTGAATTTATCCAAATCCGGACGGCCGCCGGGAAGGTGGCCCAATTGCACGCCCTTCAACAGCGGTTTATAGTCCGTATTGGCCGCGCGCGCGGACAATGTTGCCCCCGCGGCCACACCCGCCGCGGCCGTAAGTAGAAAAGAACGCCGGTTTATTCCGTGAGTGCTCATGCCGTGACTCCTTTTTCCCGTTGATTCCCGATAACATTGAACGGTTTATAAACAGACATAGTTTGATGTTCAGACCGGCGGAAGTCAACTTGGCCGGATTGACATTAGAGGAAGGGGCAAGTATCATCGCAAGCTGCTGGGTGTGTCTCTTTATTCTTCCGGGCGGTAGTGCGGAGAGAAGACGCATCCGGCGGCACGGATACGGAAGAGAACCGGTTTCGGGCGGAAGGAACGGCCCTCGCCGAAGGCGGCCCGAATCAGGCGCATGCCACGGCGTCCGCACAACCCGTCTCTGGAAAATGCGGAAAAGCCGTGCAACACAAACAGGAAGGACCCAGGGATGGACGTTCCATTTTTAGATTTGAAGACGCCCCATCGCGCATTGGAATCCGAGATACTGCCGCTGTGGCAGGATATTCTCCGGAACGCGGCCTTTATTGGCGGCCCCCACGTGACGGGGTTCGAGGATGAGCTCGCCCGCGCGTGCACGGTGGACCATGCCGTGGCGGTAAACAGCGGCACGGACGCCCTGCGGTTCATTTTCATGGCGCTCGGGGTGCGTCCGGGTGACGAGGTCATCACGGTGGCGAACACGTTTATCGCCACCACGGAGGCCATCTCGCAAGCGGGCGGAAAACCGGTATTGGTGGACATTGATCCCCGCACCTACACTCTGGATCCCGGGAAGATCGAAGCGGCCATCACCGGAAAAACACGCGGGATTGTCCCGGTCCACCTCTACGGACAGACCGCCGATATGGACCCGATTTTGTCCATCGCGCAACAACACGGCCTGTGGGTGGTGGAAGACGCGGCCCAATCGCAGTTGGCGGAATACAAGGGGAAAAAGGCGGGGTCCATGGGCATTATGGCCGCCACCTCGTTCTATCCCGGCAAGAACCTGGGGGCGTGTGGGGAAGCGGGGGCGGTATTGACCCAAGACCCCAAGCTGGCGGCCCTCGTCCGGAAAATCCGCGATCATGGCCAGGCGCAGAAATACTATCACGATCTCGAAGGATACAACGGCCGGTGCGATGCCCTGCAAGCGGCCGCCCTGCGCGTGAAGCTGCGGCATCTGCCGGAATGGAACGAGGCGCGCCGGAAAGCGGCGGCCCGGTATCTGGAAGGTTTGAAGGGCGTGGAAGGCGTCGCTTTGCCCGCCGTGGGCGAGGGTTGTTTGCCCGTTTGGCATTTGTTTGTGGTGTTGGTGGCGGAACGCGACCGGGTGGCCTCGGAATTGAAGGAAAAAGGCATCAGTACCGGACTGCATTACCCCGTGCCGTTGCATTTGCAGAATGCCTACCGGCATCTCAATGTGCCGGAAGGGCGCTTGCCCGTCACGGAATACTGCGCGCAGCGGCTGCTGTCCCTGCCCATGTTTCCAGGGTTGACGGAAGACCAGATAGCGTATGTTTGTGAACAGTTGACGGCGGCGGTGAAGCAATCCTGACCGAAGGAGGAGGAAGGGCGAATGAACGTGATTGTTGTGGGCGGCGGGCGCATGGGCCTGCCGTTGGCGTGCGTGTTGGCGGACCGCGGCGCGGCGGTGACCGTCTGTGACATTAACCGGGACATCGTGAACGCCGTCAATAAAGGACAAACCCCCTATGATGAGCCGTTGCTGGAGGAATACCTGGCGCGGAATCATGCCGCCGGGCGGTTGAAGGCAAGCTTGGATACGGCGGAGGCCGCGTCCGCGGCGGACGCCGCGGTGATCATCGTTCCCGCCCACCTCACGCCGGACCGCGACATTGATTATCACATTCTCCAAGCCGCCTCGAAGGAGGTGGGCAAGGGCCTGCGCAAGGGCGCGCTGGTATCGTATGAAACCACCGTGGCGGTGGGCGGCACCCGCCGCGCGCTGGTTCCTGTGTTGGAGCAACACAGCGGCATGCGGGCGGGCCTGGATTTCCGGGTGTGTTTCAGCCCGGAACGCGTCAAAGCCAAGCATGTGTTCGCCAAGCTCCAGGAGACCCCCAAGGTGGTGGGCGGATTCGACGAGGCCTCCGCGCGCGCGGGCGAAGCGTTTTACGGAACGTATCTGGGCGCGCGCGTCATCAATGTGGGTTCCCTGGAAGCCGCGGAATTGGTGAAACTCGCGGGCATGTTGTACCGTGACGTCAATATCGCGCTGGCGAATGAACTGGCCGCGTATTGCGAGGCCACCGGCGAAGATTTCTTCACGGTGGTGGCGGCCGCCAATAACGACGGTGAATCGGGGCTGCTGCTGCCGGGCATTGGCGTGGGCGGTCATTGCACCCCCGTGTATCCCTATTTTGTGATTCGCGACGGCGAGCGCAGGGATGCACCGCAACGCCTGGCCACCGCGGCCCGGCAAATTAACGATGAGCAGCCCCGCCGCAATGTGGACCGATTGATCCGGCAATGGGGACCTGTTTCCGGAAAACGGGTTCACATTATGGGTCTCGCGTTCCGGCCCGACGTGAAAGTGGACATCTTCAGCACGGCCTATCCGCTGCGCGAGGTATTGCAGGAACGCGGAGCCCATGTCACCCTTGAGGATCCGTTGTATACGGAGGAAGAATTGCAGGCGGCCGGGTTTAAGACCGCCGTGGCGGGCCGGGATCCAATGGACGTGGTGATGGGCAATACGGCTCACCAGCTTTTTATGCAGCCGGACTTCTCGCAATGGCGCGCCGCCGGCGTTACCGCAATCGTGGATGGCCGCAATATGTGGCAACGTAACGCCGTGGAAGCGGCGGGGATCCTGTATTTGGGCGTGGGCAAAGGGTAACGCCCGCGCCGCTGAACGCCTGTAACGGGCATGTGAAGTTTTTTATGGGTCGTACACCATCAACCCGGGCAAAGGTCACACCGGCATTTTCCGCCTCCGTATTCATTATGTGCGGGGCGGCGGGGGCGGGGTGTGCCTTGCTGGAAGGCGTTGATTTCACCTTCATTTTTACCGGGATCGCGGGGTTGGCGGGCGTGGTGGTTGCAGCACTGATTTTGGGGGCCACCGGCTGTCTTGTTTTGGCCCCGGCCGTGATGGCGTTTCTTTTCATGAACCGCTTTGATGAATCCTGGGCGATTCCCCTCGGCCACAATGTGTCCATTTCCGTGGTATTCATGTGTCTGTGCCTGTGTGTGACGGCCTTGACCCTGCACGTGCTGGGGCGCTCTGACCGGCCTCTGAAAGAAAAGGGATTATCCACCTTTCCCCAATGGTATTTTATGCTTTGGGTCTTGTTCGTTGTCTTGGGAGCGTTCAGTATTCTGATTAACCAACTTACCGACGTCTATGTTCAAACACGGTATTTGCCGGGGGAAGTGCTCTCGTTGATCAGCATCGCCTTGCCCGCCTTGTTTGTGCTCTTGATCCCGCTGTCGGCCCTGCCGTACCGCCGGACCATCTGGTGCCTGCGGGCCTTCATTGGGCTTGCGGCGCTGGCGGGATTGATCATGACGATGTTCGGATTGCTGCCCGAACATGTCATGAGTTCATTGGGGTGGACGCACGCCACGGGCGGCACGTTGGATTTGGTTCGCGGGCGTCTGCCCCTGGGCCATCCAAACCGCGTGGCCGCCACCTTGTTGATGGTCTTGCCGGTCACGGTGATGTTGGGATTGGGCGACAAGCAGACTTTCTGGCGCATGGCGTATTTAGGCGCCGCCCTTCTTCTGTTTTGCGGAATCCTGTTCTCGCTTTCCCGGTCCGCTTTGCTCAACACCGTGGTTCTGCTCGGCCTGACCCTGGCCCATTATTTTTTCGGAAGAAAAGAAAAGCGCCTGATGGGCATTGTGCTGGCTTGTTCCTTTGGCGTGTTGCTCGCCGCCGCCGCCGTGTATCTTTTTGCACACCATGATTTCAGCCGTTTCTGGTCCAAGGGCTATTACGAAGAGGCTTCCGTCGAGCGCCGGGGCGACAGCTTGCGGACGGCCCTCCGGGTATGGGCGGACCACCCCCTCTGGGGGGTGGGGCCGGATTCGGTGTATCCCCGGTTCAGCCTGCGGCCGGGGTGGACCCCCACCATCCAGGACGCCATCAGCCCCATCATTTTCTACCGGGGCCATCCCACCGCGGAAACCCCGCATAACTTCTATCTGCATGTGCTCGCGGAATTTGGCATCTTGGGCAGTGCCTTCTTTTTCAGCCTTCTGTTTCTTATTGCGCGCGCATTCAGGCGGGTCCGGCGTCTGCCCGCGCTTACCCTGGAAGAACGGGAAACGGTGACGGGCCTGTATTATGGAGTGATCGCGGTGCTGCTGGTGGGCTTTTTCGAGGCGGTGCTCATGGCCGGGATACGCCCCAATATTGTGATATGGGTGTTCTGGGGCCTCGGACTGCGCTATGTCTTTCTCGTCGCGGATGAGGCCGGGAAACAGACTGAACCGCCGCCGGACATCAGAGCTTCAGCGGCGCTTTCAGACACAGAAACAGCCTCTTCTTCCGCAGGCAGCGTGGCATGAGCGCGCCCTCCGTTAAATCCGTCAGCAAAGACGTGATTTTGTATGTGCCGGGACGGGTGATACCCGCCTTGATGCAGGCGCTCACCATTGTGATTCTTACCCGGCTGTTCTTGCCCGCAGAGATTGGCCGGTATGATTTGACCTTCCGGCTCACCCTCTTTTTAAGCACGTTTACCATCCTTTGGCTCAATATGGCGATCTTGCGGTTTTATCCCGCCTATACCACCCGGGGACAGGAACGTGAATTTTTTGGGGTGATGGGCCGGTTGAAATATCTCGGTATTCTCATCGGGCTGATCACCGGTACGGTAATGTATTTCGTTGGGCCGGATTCACTATGTGGTTCCTATCGCGATCTGATCCTGGCGGGCCTGTGCATGTTTGCCGCCTATAGCCTGTATGAAACCGGCATGGCGGTTCTCCGGGCCAAACGCCGCCCGGGCTTCTACTCCATCGCCTCCGCCGCCAATTCCATCGTCCGCCTCCCGGTGGCGGTTGGCATTATCCTCGCCTTGAAAACCGGCATTGCGGGACTGCTTTGGGGCACCACCATTGTCTACCTCATTACCCATGCGCTTGTGATGCGGCGTCATGTCGGCCGGCCGGTGTTGCGCCTCAACCACACGGAGTCCGGCATTCAACGAGAGATTCTCTATTACGGCCTGCCGGTGTGTCTCACCCAGCTTTTCAATTTCTTCATTCTTAACAGCGACCGTTTTCTCCTCAAGGTGCTTCAGGATGACGCGCACGTCGGGTTATATGCCGTGGCCACCAATCTCGTGGATCAACCCATGATGCTGGTGCTGCAAACCTTCACCCTCGCCGTCTTTCCCTCCGTCGCCGCAGCGTGGGAAACCGAAGGCCGCGTACACACGGAACACTTGGTGAATGGGGTCACGCGTCTGTTTTTTCTCGTGTGCCTGCCTCTTATGGTCTTCCTGGGCTTTTTTGCAGGTCCCGTGTTCCAGGTGTTGGCAGGTGGTGCTTCCTATCACGCCTATGTGGCCGCGCCCTGGGTCGCGATTGGTTCGCTCTTCTATGGGCTCAGCTATTTTGCCAGCTTCGGCCTGCATCTCTCCAAGAAAACCTATCTGCTCACCCTGATGACGGTCATGGCGGTAGGACTGAATTTCCTCCTGAACTGCGTCGTAATCCCCCAGTATGGATTTGTGGGCGCGGCCATGGTCCGCATCCTTTCCAACGCGGTGCTGGTGGTGTCCGTGGCGGCCGTGAGTCACCGGTATCTCCATTGGAGAATTCCCGTCCTGAGCACCATCCGGATTCTGCTCGCGGCAGGCGTTGCCGGCGCTTCCCTTCTTCCCGTTGCACATAGGTTGTCCGTCAATTTTGTTGCGCATACGTTGGCCGTCAATCTCTTCACCCTCGCCCTTCTGTTCAGTCTGGCGGGAACCCTGTATGCCGTGTTCCTCCTGCTCCTGCGGGAAGTGCCCTGGTCCGATGTGCGCGCGCTCCGCCGCTGGCTGAAACTCCCGTAACACGGCCTTTGCGAAATTGTGAAATGCCCCCATGATAAAGGGCGCTTCTCCGCCCCCCCCGCGCTTTTTCCGCCGAAAAACGCCCCACTATGGCCGGCTAATAACGATTTTGCACTGTCTCACAACATTTTGCCATTGTGTGGACAGGCATAGTATAACAACGTAATTGGTAAGAGGAGGGCGGGATGAAGAAGAAAATTTTCCTTGGGGCCGCGATTGTGTTGGTGTTGATTGCGGCCGGGCTGGCGGGGTTCTTCCTGTACGCAACGCATCAGGTCAAGGGCCGGTTTTTTGAGTCCAATGGCGTGTCCATCCATTACACCGACCAGGGGAAGGGCGTGCCGGTGGTGTTGATCCACGGATATAGCGCCAACAAGGACCTTAATTGGCGGATTCCCGGCGTGCTGAAGGAATTGGCCAGGGACCACCGGGTGATCGCGATGGATGTGCGCGGCCATGGTCTGAGCGGGAAACCCCATGATCCGGGGAAATACGGACTGGAACTTGTTAACGATGTGGTCCGGCTGATGGACCATCTCAAGATCGAAAAGGCGCACATCCTCGGGTATTCCATGGGCGCCATGATTACGCTCAAGCTGCTTGCGCGGCACCCGGAACGTTTCCTCACCGCGATGCCCTGCGGCATCAAATACATCCGCCCCGATGCCCCCGATGCCCATATCCTGGAAAACATCTGCAAGCGCTACGAATCCTTCACCGGCCCCGGGGCCTATCTGCGCGCGTTGGCGCGGGGAAATTTTTCCCAGTGTCTTGAATCCATCGCAATCCGGTGTGTGAACGATGTCGGCGCGTTATCCGCCCTCGCGAAAAGCGGCCCCCTATTGACCCTTGCGGATACGGACCTTAAAAATAACACCGTGCCCGCGCTCACGGTCATTGGCGACCAGGATTTTCTGTTTGACGGTTTTGAGGACGTGAAAAACTCCGTCGGCGCCATTCAGTGCGTGGTGATTCCCGGCGCCAACCATACCACCGCAATCTTCCGCCCGGAATTCATTCAGGCGATTAAAGCGTTTCTTGCCAAATGACGGTAAGGGGCGGTACTCTGGTTCCGGCTTTACTGAACGAGGAATCACCGCATGGATGAACACACACATCAATCCTCCTGCCGTACGGGACTCATCCTCTCGTTGGTATTGGCGGCGGTTCCGCTGGGCGTGCTGCTCTATAAACTTCCGCAGTACGGCCTGAATTTTCCCTATTGGGATGAAATGCTCCTCGCGCCGCTCATTGACCACGCCAAGACCGGCCAGCTTCGTTTTATCGAATTGTGGGCACAGCACAATGAACACCGCCCGTTGTTTCCGCGCCTGATCATGCTGGCGTTGGCCTTGCCGTCCAACTGGAATGTGAACTATGTGCTGGCCGCGAATGTCCTCTGTGGCATCGGCTCTTTTCTATGCATGGCCTGGACCGCCCTGAGCATTTCCGCTAACGGACAAAGGCCCTGGTGGGTGGTTCCCGTGCTGGCGTTCTTTGTATTTTCCTGGGCGCAAATGGAAAACTGGGCCTGGGGGTTGGAACTCACCGTATTGTTATGCACTTTCGCAGTCACGTCGGGCATCGTCTTGCTGTCGCATCCCGCGCTGGGCTGGTCCGGGTTTACATTGGCCGTGTTCATGGGTATCGTGGCGAGTTATTCCTTTGCGAACGGAATTCTCTATTGGGTGGCCGCTTTACCCGCCTTGCTGGTCATGCCGAAACTTCCCCGGGAACAAAAAATCCTTCGCGTGGTATTGTGGGCCATGGCGGCCTTTCTCGTCATCGAATCCTATTTTGTGGCATATCACAAGCCGGGGGTGAGTCCGCCGCTCACCGCATTACTCCATGCGCCCATGGCGTACATCGGCTATGTCGTGTTGTATTTCGGCAGCCCGGTGGTGGCGATCTTTTCCACACCGCCCTGGCATGGCGGGCCGCCCCATCCCTATGGGCCGCTCCATTTCATCCCCGGTATTGTGGGAATGGTTGTTTTTCTGGCACTTCTGGCCCACGCCTGGAAGCGCAAAACGATGCCCTTCACCGAAGCCGCGCCCTGGTTGGGGATCGCGGCGTTCGCCGTTGGCAGCGCCCTCGTGACCGGTATCGGACGCAGCGGATTCGGTCCGCAGGAAGGTCTCAATTCGCGCTACATGACCACCAATGCCCTGTTTTGGTGCGCCCTGTTCGGGGTGCTGGCACTGGACCTTCGCACCCGGTTGCCTAAACTCACCGCACGCCCCAAATGGGCCGCCGCCATGGTATGCACAATCCTCTTGCTGGCCGCGAATACCGGCATCGTGTACAACAACCGCCCGTGGGAGGACAATGCCCGGTGGAAACGCCTGGGCTGGCAGGCTATCCTCGCCGGACACGAAGCGGGCCTCTATCTCCGCGACCTGAGTTGGGATCCCCCCGCACTGCAATCGCAATACCTCCCCATCCTCAAGCGCCATGGACTCTGCGGCTTTGGAAACCCGTTGCAGAACAAACCGGCTCTCGCACAAACCTATCTGGCGGAAGCAAAGCATTTTCTTGAAAAACAGCTATGGTTCCCCGGCCTTACCTACCTCGATACCGCCCTCCGCCTTGACCCGAACCTTAGCGAAGTCCAATCCCTCCGCAACAGCGTTCCCGCCGAAATTCGCGCCCATTTCAAAACTTACGATGTAATCACAGCAACACCATAGAAATGCTTTGCCGCGCCTATTCCCGCCTCCAAAGGTAGAGGGCAGTTCGGCGGGTTGCATTCGATGGGGAGGTTGGGTAGGCTATGGGTTCGGCAAATTTGGCGAATACTAAACAGGAGACGAGACCATGATTCGACGCACTTTTTTGAGCACCTGCGCGGCGGCGGCCGGTATGACACTGTGGAGCCCCCGGCTGGCGTTTTCGGCGATTCCGGAGGACAAGCCTTTCTCGAAAGTCACCAAGCTGCGGATGTCCGCGCCCATTGATTGGTTTCCCGGCAAGACCCCGCTGGACAAGATGGAAGCGGTGGCGGCATGGGGGCTTCCCGCCTATGAATGGCTGTGGCCGAGCGGGGACCCGGAGAAACTGCGGGCCAAAGCCGATTCTCTGGGCCTGGTGTTAAGCTGCATGGTGGGGGTGGGGAAAATTGCCGATGGCGGCATGGTCAATCCGGATGATCACGAGCGGCTCATCAAGGAATTCAAGGAAAAAGTGGCTATCGCGAAGAAATTGAATTGCACGCATCTTGTTGGCCTCAGCGGCAACGAGCGCAATGACGTGCCGCGCGAACAACAAACAGAATTCGTGATTCAGTGCCTGAAGAAACTCGCCCCCATCGCCGAGGACAACGGTGTGACGATTGTGATGGAAGCGCTGAACACCCTGGTGAACCACGAGGGATATTTCCTGGCCCGCACCGATCACACCATGGAAATCCTGAAGGCGGTGAACAGCCCGAACGTAAAAATGCTGTTTGACATCTATCACCAGCAGATCACCGAGGGGAATGTCATCGCCAATCTTACCGAAAATATTGATCGCATCGGGCATTTCCACGTGGCGGACAATCCGGGCCGTAAAGAACCGGGCACCGGCGAACTAAACTACGCCAACATTTTCAAGGCCATTGCAGGAACGAATTTCAAAGAGTTTGTGGCGCTGGAATGCGGTCACTCCAAGGATAATTATGAAGATACATTGAAAGCGACCCTGGCCTGCCTGAACGGTCTATAATCGTTGCCAAAGCTTAGCGGCCAACCCTTGATAACGGGGGTTGGCCTTTTATGTATAGTGCGAAAATCAAAAGGCCGCCCGCCTTCTGAAGGGTGAGCACCGGTCACGGAAAGGCAATTTCGCCAAACAGGCAATTTCTTCGTTGCATGGCAAAAGCGGTTGTGATACACTACGGAAGTGCATGAGACGGAAGAGGTGTGCGTTCGTACGCACCCGGTGCCGGGAAAATGCTTGACAAATGTGCTGTGCTATGAGTAAAGTTGTTTTCTCTGCTGAAAACTGAGTGGGAACGCAGGGAATAAGCGCAGAAGGAGGAACGGTATGAAAAAGTTGCTGGTCATTGTACTTATTGCGTCATTGATAGGGATTGCCGGAACCGCATCGGCGGCCAAGAAGTGGGACGACATGTCCTGGTGGGGAAAAACGGGTGCGACCCCGGACCCGGTGAAGGACAGCAAGGGCCGCGCGGGTTGCTGGTGGTGGCCGAAGACCGCGAAGTCCAACGTGGATGATAATGAACTGTGGGGCAATCGTGGGATTGTGTATCACATTATGGCGGAAGCGCCTGCCCCAGCCCCGGCTCCGGCCCCGGCTCCGGCACCCGCCGCACCGCCCGCCGCCGCCCCCAAGGTGCAGCGCACGGCCATTATCCTGAACAATGTGCTGTTCGATTTCGACAAGTCCATCCTGAAGCCCGAAGGCAAGGTGGAAGTGGACAAGCTGGTGGCCGAAATGAAGGCGCACTGCGGGGACAAAGTACTCATTGAAGGGCACACCTGCGACATCGGCACGGATGAATACAACATGGGCCTGGGCCAACGCCGGGCGGATTCCGTGAAGACCCACATGGTGGGCGCGGGCATTGACGCGGCGCGCATCACGACCCAGAGCTTTGGCGAAACAAAACCGGCGGTGCCGAACAATTCCGAAGCGAACCGCAAACTGAACCGCCGCGCGGAATTCAAAATCACCTTGGGCGAATAAGTACTGAATAGCGTATTGACACGGTCCCGGCGCCTCGCGCGCCGGGATATTTTTTAGGGACGGTTATGGAACCCGAATCAGCCGAGGGAATGCTGCTAAAACTGCTGGACCGGTACATGGAAGTGACGGTCTTCGAGGCGGGGCTTTCCGACCGGACGCTCTCGGCCTATGCCGCCGATCTGCGGGATTATCTGGAATATCTGGAAGAAATGGGGGTGGGCGCGCCGAGCGACATTGTGCGGGAAGACATTCTGGATCATATTGGCGGCCTGCTGGCGGCGGGCTTGTCGCCGCGCTCCGTAACCCGGCATTTAAGCGCGATCCGCCGGTTTCACCGGTTTCTAACGGATGAGGGGTTATCGGACCACAATCCTTCGGAAGGATTTGATTCGCCACGGCTGGCGCGCGCGCTGCCCCATGTGCTCAGCGGGGAAGAGATTGACCGCTTGCTGGCATCGCCTGAAAACGCGCCGGAAAACGGCGTCCGCGATGCCGCCATCCTGGAGTTGTTCTACTCATGCGGCCTGCGGATTTCGGAACTGGCGAATCTGCGGCTGCGGGACATTTCCTTGGAAGAAGGCTCGGTCCGGGTGCGGGGCAAAGGCGCGAAAGTGCGTCTGGTGCCACTGGGGGAACGTGCCTCGCGGCGTATCCGGAATTGGCTGTGTGTGCGGAATGAAGGGCCGGTGAACGATAACACCCTCTTCCTCTCGAGCCGGGGCAAGCGCATCAGCCGGACCGGGGTGTGGGAGATTGTGAAACGGCATGCGCGCGCGGCCAATATCCAGCAGAATGTGACCCCGCACATGCTGCGGCATTCGTTTGCCACGCATTTGCTGGACCATGGGGCGGACCTTCGGGCCGTTCAGGAGATGCTGGGGCACGCGGATATCAGCACGACGCAGATTTACACGCATGTCAGCGTGGAACGCCTGAGCCAGGCGCACAAAAAGTTCCATCCCCGCGCCTGAAACCCGCGTTCCCGGAATCCCGTCTAAAAACTGCCCAAGAAGATGGGTTGTTGTGTGCCCGGCGGGCCAAACCGATCAACATAAGGAATTAATCATGCAGGCCAAACGTGTGTTCATTCGTTTTCTGATTTTTGCGTTTATTGGACTTCTCATCGAAGTCTTTTTCACCGGTTTGGGCGGGCTTTCGCGCGGACGGATTAATTTTGTCGGGCATACATCGCCCTGGATGATGCTGGATTACGGCCTGTTGGGCGTAATCATCATGCCGCTGGCGCGGCCCATGATTAAACGGGGCATTCCCCTGCCGTTTCGCGCCATCGTGTATATGATCGGCATTTTCACGGTGGAATATGTGTCCGGACGGATTTTTAACGCCTGCGGAATCCATATCTGGGACTATAGCGACAAGATGCTCAATCTCCATGGGCAAATCACGCTGATGTACACCCCCTTCTGGTACGCCTTGGGGCTGGTTTCGGAATATCTCAACAGGAAGGTGGACACCGTCGCGGTGCTGCTCATGAAGGGCGTTACCGCGGAACAGCTTGAGGAATGGACCGCGCAGAAATGATGTGTTGATTGGTTTTACAGAAATTAATTATCCGGCGTCCCTCGGGACGCCGGTAGTTTTTTGAGAAGGATTACCGCCAGAATTTTTTAATAGTACGCCGCGTAATCCAAAGGAGAAGAATCACAACTCCCCAAACGGGGCTCCAGACGGCCATCCAGATGATTTTGGTCCAGAGGGCTTGGGCGAAGGTGAAGAGTGCGCGCGCGGCTTCGGAAATGACCTGGCCGCTGCTGAAACTCTCCGGGGGCAGGATGGATTCGGCTTTGGGTTTTTCCTGAATCCGGACGGTTATCGTGGAGAAATCGACCCGGTGGCTGAGATACTTCAAGCGGCCTTCGAGGCGTTCGAGTTGCTCCCGGACGCGCGTGAGTTCTTGTTCCACCTTAAGGGTGCTTTCCATCAACATGGATTTGCTGAGATGATCGAGCAGCCGCTCTTCCGTCTTTTTCAGGTTGCGGATGCGCGATTCAGTATCCATATATTCTTCGGTAACGTCCTCCGTCGAGACCTGCTTGTTCAACACGCGCCCCAGCGCCTGAATACCCTCCAGCGTCCCGTCCAGCTTGTTTGCGGGCACGCGTACCTGGAGCAAGATATTGACTCGGCCAAGGGTGTCAATGCTTTCTTGTTGATTGGCTACATACCCTCCGGCGGCGGTAATAGTGGCAATGAATTGTGCCGAGGCTTGTTTTGGATCCACGACTTCAATCAGGTAGTCCGCATTTTTGATCAGATAACGGTCCGGTTTTGGAAGATCGTCGGCGGGTTTCTCGGGCGAAGGTTGTGCTGAAGTAGCCGTCCGTCCAAAAGAGTCACCCCTGGTTCGTATCTGTCCACCGACCTGGACATTTTGGAGGCTGCTGCCGCCGCCGCCACCGCCGCCAAAGCCCCCCATGCCTCCTCCATAGCCTCCACTGCGGACGACACCATCTTTATCTGAGTTATTTAATTCAACATACCCCGATGATCGAAGTTGTTCAAAATAGGGTGCGACATTATCATGTAATCCCATATTTTCTGAATTAGTCGAAGAATAGAAATCGGCGTGTATAGCCTCTTGTTGAACGGGCTGTTGGTGGGAAAGACCCCAATTGTAGCTCAGGAGCCCCATATGTGTTGACCCTGAGAACCAAGCAGTTCCTGCAATAATAACAACCAAGCATACCGCTGCACCGGCGAGTACCCATTTCTTAAGAGGAGACCATGTATTCTTCTTTTTGGAGAAAGGGCGGGTTGCCTTAGAGGAATTAACCGCTGTCCGGGCTGTCTGAAGAATTTTTTCCCGTTGGGCGTTTTCCAGGGTGTGCACAGGGGCTTCGCTAAAAGCTTCTGTGGCCAATTGTGCAGCGGCCTGGAATTCAGCGAGACGCTTTCGAGCGTCTTCATCGGTTTCGAGGTTTTTTTCGACTTCGTTTCGTTCGAGGTCATCAAGTTCGTTCAAGGCGTAGGCCACCAGTTTTTCGTCATTGATGTGCGTATTCATGATTATGCCTCCTCCGCCAGGTTAAGGCCGGAGCGCAATTCACGGCGGACGGCGTTCAGGGCCGAAGTGATCAGGTTGCTTACAGTACCCAGGGAGACGCCCATGATGCTGCTGATTTCGCGGTAGGTCAGGCCATCGCGAAACTTGAGTTGAAAAGCCTCCTGTTGCTCCGAGGGCAATGAACCGAGCAATGCGAAAACGCGGGCGTGGCTTTCCTTGCGCTCGGCGGCGGCGCCTGGGGTGCTGTCCGCGGGCAGGCCGGGTTCATGTTCACCCAGCGGGATCATGCGTGCCTCCTTTTCGCGCAGGGTTAAGGCGCGGTTGCGGCAAACGGTATAGAGCCATCCGGCAAGGTGGTCCTCCACCGCATCGGGATTTGTCTGGCACAATTTGAGGAAGGTGTCCTGCACCACGTCCCGGGCCAGTTCCCGGTTGCCCGTAATGCGGGCGGCGTACCGCAACAGCGGCTGTTCGTAGCGTTCGAGCGCGGCCGTTATCCAGGCTTCCCGTATGGAGGGTGGTTGTTCCATAAACTGTATGTTCCCGTGGATGATCTCCATACTATACAACCTTTGAGCAGGGAATTTGTTCAAAAAAAACCACCCAAACAGGTGATGTGGTAAGACCAGCGCGCGAGGACGCGCGCCCTCCCGATTTTGTTTTACGGCGCGGCGGGAGAAACTGTCTGAGAATTCTCTGTCAGGCATTACGACCAGAGAAAAATGATGGCGCGTTGTCTTCCACCCCTGCCGGGGTGGGTGTCATCAGGGGGGCGTGCTAACCGGAGGTATCGGGGACTCAACCTCCGGCTACTGTCTATCACCCCTATCGGGGTGAGCACTTGGTCAATTTCCCGGTTGTAGCTCTGCTGCGCTGGGTTATTGTCAAACATCTCTACGGGACTTTTCTGAATTCTCAGACAGTCTCGGGAGCCTCGCCCTCCCAGTCTTGCCGTTAAAAACAGCCGGAAGCCGCCAATGATGGGTTTGAATGAAGGATGGTAGCAAGACAAGAAAAATGGGAGGTGGAGAACGATGTTTAGCGAAGGGCGGCGAGGGCGTCGAAGATGCGTCCGGTGAGTTCTTCTTTGGCGATGAGGTGGAGTTGTTCGGGGGGATTGCCGGGGGTGATAAGCCACGCCCAGGCGGTGTCGGAGCCGAAGGCGCAGTTTTCGCCGCCGACCTGATTCGCTACAATCATGTCGAGATTTTTCTTGACGAGTTTTTTCTGGGCATGTTCGATTAGGTCATGCGTTTCCGCGGCAAAGCCCACGGTTATCTGGCCGGGCCGTTTTAGTTTTCCGGCATGGGCCGCGATATCGGGGTTTGGGGTGAGGGACAGTGTCAGGGCCTCGCCATTGCGCTTGTGCTTTTCCTGGGCGGGGCTGTCAATGCGGTAATCGGCGACGGCGGCGGCGGCGATGAAGATGTCCGCGTCCGCAAAGCGCGCTTTGACCGCTTCGAGCATTTCCTGCGCGGTCTTGACGTTGATCACGGTGGCGTCGTAAGGCAATGGTACATGGGCGGGGCCGGAGACGACGGTGACGGAAGCGCCACGGCGCAGGGCTTCGAGGGCGAGCATGCGTCCCATTTTCCCGGAGGACCGGTTGCCGATGAATCGGACCGGGTCGAGCGGTTCATGCGTGGCGCCGCTGGTGATCAATACTCGTTTCCCAACAAAATCTTTTTTATCGCATAGGAGGATATTGGCGGCTTCAAGGATGGCGGGGGGATCAATGAGGCGTCCTTCGCCGATTTCACCGCAGGCCAATGCGCCGGAACCGGGCCCCACAAAAAAACAACCGCGTTCTTTCAGCGTTTGGATATTCGCTTGGGTGGCGGGATGCTGATACATCTTGGTATTCATTGCGGGGGCGAACAACACCGGGGCCCGCGTGGCGAGCAACGTGGTGCTGAGCCAATCATCGGCGATGCCGTGGGCGGCTTTGGCGATGCTATTGGCGGTGGCGGGCGCAATAAGAAAGAGATGGGCGCGGCGGGCCAGCGAGATGTGCTCGATCTCCGGGGTTTCGAGGCGCTCGAACATGCCGGTGATGGTCCGGGTGCCCGTGATGGCCTCAAACGTGGCGGGGCCAACAAATTGCCGGGCGTTTTGGGTGAGGACGGCGGTGACGCGCGCGCCTCCCTCGGCCAGGCGCGAGGCGATTTCGCAGGCTTTGTAGGCCGCGATGGACCCCGTGACGCCCAGCACAATTTCCTTATCGGCGAATGGCCCGGGCATGCGCGTTAATCCAGGTAGTTCTCTTCTTCTTCCTTGCTGGTGAAATAGCCCACTTTGCCCTGGAGCACCTCTTCCATCGCGGTGATGGTGGTTTTCCGGGCGCGTGCGGCCAAGCCGAAACCGTGCGATTCGGTCTTGTTGATTTGGTTGGCGCGGCGCGCCCCCATGATCACCAGGCGGTACAGGCTGTCTATTTTCCCTTCAAAATCATCCACACAATACGGGGTCGGCATGTCGTTCTCCTATTGTTGCCGGCAGGCGCGGCAGCGTTCGGCCCGGAAAATGGCCGACACATCGCCCACCGCGCGCTCCACCATGTCGTTCACCACAATGTAATCAAATTCCCCGCGCGCCGCCAGTTCCGATTCGGCGTTGGCCAGGCGCAAGGCAATGACTTCGTTACTATCCGTGCCGCGGTTCCGGAGGCGTTGCTCCAGGATTTCCAGGGATGGCGGCATAATAAAAATGCTGATAATATCATACCCGAGCCTGCGCAAAGTGCGCATGCCCTGAACATCCAGTTCAAGAATGGTTTCCTGCGCGGTTTTCACGCAACGGTCCAGTTCCGAGAGCAACGTGCCATACAGGTTGCCGTGGACTTCCGCCCATTCCAAAAACTCGCCGGATGTCACCCGGTTCTGGAAGGTTTCGCGGTCCAGGAAGTAGTAGTGCTCTCCATCCACTTCGCCGGTGCGCGGCGCGCGGGTGGTGGCGGAAACCGTATGCGCGATACCCGGTTCCAACTCCCGGAAACGCCGGATCACCGTATGCTTGCCCGCCCCGGAAGGTCCGGCAATAACCACTAACAGTCCATTACACGCCACAAAAGCCTCACTCGACGTTTTGCGCCTGTTCGCGCAATTTTTCAAGTTCCGATTTAATTTTCAGCACTTCGCGGATCACGCCCACATCGCGCAGTTTGGAGCCCAGCGTATTGGCTTCCCGCTGGATTTCCTGCGCCAGAAAATTCAATTCACGGCCCACAGGCTCGTTGGACGCGAGCAGTTCGCCCACATGGTCCAAATGGGTCTTCAGCCGCACCACTTCTTCGTGGATGGCGTTCTTGTCCGCCAGCAGGGCCACTTCGACCGCCACGCGGTCTTCGCGCAGGGTAATGTCCTGGGTGAGTTCGACGACACGCGCCCGCAGGCGTTCTTCATAGGCCTTTTCGATCTCCGGGATCATGCGTTCGATGACATCGAGGGCGTCCCGCATTTCCGTCACGCGAAGCGCGATGTCCTGGGCCAACGCCATGCCTTCCGCGGCACGTGCGGTGTTTAACTGCGCCAAGGCTTCGTTCAAACCCCGAATCAACGCTTCCTTGACCTCTTCAAGGTCCTTTTCGTCTTCTTCCTGATAAAACACGCCTTCCAGGGTCGCAAGCGTATTCAGCGAAACCGATTCCGTGCTGTTCATGCGATGCGCCAATTCACGGCAGGCCGCGATATACCGTTCCGCGACCTCGGCGTCAAAACTGACCTTCATGCGGCCCATGGGGCCATGCTCGCGCCGGACGTTGATATACAATTTTCCCCGCGCGGCCTGGAGCCGCACGCTTTCGCGCAGAAAAGGTTCCAGGGCGGCCCATACGCTGGGCAGACGGAACGAACTCTCCAAGAACCGGTGATTCACGGAACTCACCTCGATGGTGACCCGTTCTCCGTTCAGTTCGATGGCGGACCGTCCGAACCCGGTCATGCTGCGTGTCATGGTACTCTCCGGAAATGGCGCGCTGGGGGTTATGGTCTGAAAACACGAGACTCTCCGTTCCGGGCCTGCCCCGAAAGACACGTTGCGCGCCCATGCGTCTATTACGGCGCTACATGTTTATCAACTGATTACTATACCTAATTATGGCGGTTCATCGCAACCTTTGCCCGCCTTGCCTTGAATAAAGCGGGGGAGTGGGGTACACTCACCTACGCGTTTTTCGCAAATCAAGGGAGTTCAGGGACGTGTCGACACCCCAATCAAAGGATGTGTGCGTTGAACTGCCGGTATCGCCGGCGCAGCGCTGGCAGGGCAGTGCATTAGTGGCGGCGGTCTTGGTGGTTTCCACCATGGCAATGCTGCTTACCTATGAGCATGTGCTCCGGACGGACCCGTCGAAACTGGCGGGGAAATATGACATCTACCGGTATTTCGGCCCGTCGAATTATTACATGGATTGCCGGTTGCATGATGGGGAGTTGCCGTTGTGGAATCCGATGCTGTTTTGCGGCATCCCGCACGCGGCGAATCCGCAGGCGTTTGTGTTTTACCCGCCGAATCTGCTCCGGAGCCTGTTGAATGTTGATCCCAGTCCGTATTCGACGCAGGCGGGGTGGGTGATCATGCTCGGCCTTCATCTGATTTTCATGTCAGTATGCACGTTTTTGTTTGCACGGGCGCATGGGCTGAGCGTGCCGGCGTCGCTGGTGGCGGCCGTGTCGTTCACGTTCAGCGCGTTGATGGTGCGGCGCGCGTGTGAATATCACATGATCACGACGGGGGCGTGGACGCCGCTGTTGTTGTTGATGATCAAGAAGGTGTTGGACGCGCCGGGGGCCCGGAACAAGCTGGTGTGGGCGTTGGCGGGCGGGGTGTGTTTGGGGTTCAGCATTCTGGGCGGTTTCCTTCAATTTGCCAACAACATGGGGGTGTTGCTGGGGATGTATGCGGTAATCTACCGGTTGTCGTACCCGAAAGGGGTGGAGGGGCAGGCGAACACCGGCACGGTGCGGTTATGGGGGCTGGATGCGGGGGCCATGGCCCTGTTTTTCCTGTTGGGCGGGTTGGTGGCGGCGGTGATGCTGGTGCCGGCGGCGGAATCGGCGGCGTTGACAAGCCGGATGCAGGGGATGAAGGTGCCGATGTATTCGAATCTGTGGCAATGGACGGGGGAGCGTTTTTATCAGAGTTTTATCGTGTACACGGGGATGAAGTACGAAGCGGAGACGATACGCAATTCGGGGGTGGGCGTGTTGCTGCTGGCGGCGGGCGCATTTTTTTATTCACGGAAACGGCAGACGCTGTTGTTCCTGCTGCTGTACCTGATCCTGTTTGATTGCTGTTTCGGGCCGCCGCTGCCGTTTTCGACGCTGGTGTCGTGGCTGACGCCGTTTTCGATGTCGGCGTATACGCGGGGGTATGATTTCGCGCTGTTTCCGTTGAGCATGCTGGCGGGGCTGGGGGTGGATGCCGTGATGGTTTCGCAGGGCAAGGCGTGGCGGGCGATGGGCCGCACGTTGTGGCTTGCGGCAGCGGCGCTGGCGACGTTGCCCATGCTGGCCAAATGGCTGAACATATACACCATGCTGCCGGTGTCGCCTTGGGTGGTGTATCTTCCGGCCTTGGTGTTTGTGCTGATGTTTCTGTTGACCTGGACGCCGTTCCCGAAGCGGGTGGCGGTGACGCTGGCCTTCCTTTTCCCGGTGTTGGTGTTTTGCGAGACCTATGCCTGGAACAAGCATTTTGTGCCGAACCTGGTGGCGAAACGAGTGCGGGACACGCGCCCGGTCTCCGGCGCGCAGGCCATCCCGCAGGACAATACGAAGGAGGCGGATCCCATCGCAAACCGGTATTTATATTCGATGCGGCGCAGCATGAACGGCATGGACCCGATGTTTTTGCAGACGATGCGTGATTTTCTGAGCGGGGGGCAGCCGGCCAAGGAATATCACCGGCTGGTGAAGGATTGGGAAACAACGCGGGAAAATCAGCGGGGAAACCTGTTTCTGAAGCGGTGCTTCTGGCTGGCGAAGTCGTGGGCGCGGGGCGAGCAGCCGGGAAAGAGCGCGCAGTATCCGCCCACCACGACGGTGTTCATCAAGGAGCCGGCGGGTCTTCCGTTGGCGGATATCCCGGAAGTGCAGGCGTTGAGCACGCCATTTTCGGACAAGACGGTGCAGACGGCCATTGCGGGGGTGGAAACGCGGTTCCGCCCGGTGAATGCGGGGACCAAGGGAAGTTTTTCGCTGGCGTTTCAACTTCCGAAAGCGGTGGAAGGGCGGAATCCCGGCCCGGCGGGGGCGGCGCACACGGTGTTGTGTTATGAATACAGCGGCACATGCGGGGCGAAAATCTCGACGGAGATTACGGAACCCGCGACCGGACGGAAGCAATGGTGTCCGGATGTGCGCACGGCGGCGGCCCAGGGCCAGCTACGCAGAGCGTATGTTCCCCTGCCGGACTTTCCGGAGGTCAAGGCGGACATCACGGTGGAGGCATACAAAGGCGCAGGGGAGTTTGAAATCAAGAACGCGTTTTTAATCACGGACCAGAACGATGAGGACGGGCTCATCCGCATTGTGAAGCTGCGCGGCAACACGATGGATATCGAGGTGGGGCCGCTGGACAGCCCGCGCATCTTGTTGCACACCGACGCGGTGTATCCGGGCTGGAGCGCCTATGTGGACGGCGTTGCGACGCCGATCTTCGCCGCCAATGACTTGTTCAAGGCGATTGTGGTGCCGGCGGGAACGCATCAGGTGCGCTTCGCCTACCGCCCGCATTCGTTTTATGCGGGCGCGGCGGTGTCCCTCTTCAGCGTGCTTGCGGGAATCCTCGGCGCGGTGTATATAGGGCGGGCTAAAGGGAACCTTTGTATCCAAGAGATAAATAATG
>CAYYRW010000029.1:0-21914 GCA_964474205.1 uncultured Nitrospirales bacterium
CTGGGTGGACTGGGTGGACTGGGTGGACTGGGTGGACTGGGTGGACTGGGTGGACCGGGTGGACCGGGTGGACTGGGTGGACTGGGTGGAAGGCACTGATGGTTTGTTCTGTCCACTGTGTCCACTATGTCCACCCGGTCCACTTCGTCCACTCTCTCCCCTCTTCTCATGCACCGCTCTTGCCCATCGTGCCACATCATCCGCCGTTTTAGGGCGTTGATCGATCAATTGCTGGCGGCGGGGATCTTCTCTGGTCCACAGCGGCAGTCCGCGCTGACGCAGGAAGTCTTCGTAGTCCAGGCGGAGTTCTTCCAAGCTGGCCCGCGCCGCATTGGTCAATTTCAATTCCAATTTCTTGGAGGTGCCACTGGCTTGGCTTCCTTCCGCGATATTCTGCACCCCGCTTCTCGCCGCCTGCACCATCTGGTCCTGGGTCCGGCTCCGCCAACTGATGTACCGCTCACAGAAACGGACGGTCACGTCAAAGACCACCTCGGCCACCTGGAAACTCTTCAGTTTCCGGTATCCCCCATGCTTCGGTATCAGCGGCTCATCCGGTCTCACCTGCAATACCTCCACGCGATTCTTCGCTTTTCCGCGGGTGCCCGTGTCTCTGTCCGGCTCTTTTCCGGCGTTCCGCCTTGCGCCGGAGCCGGGCACGTTCCGCCTCCGGCTTCGGAAAGCTAATCGCAGTGTCCAATCGCCGCCACGCGCACAGCCGGACCGCGCGCTCGACTTTCTCCAACGCCTTGTACTGCGCCTCGGACGGCATCGTAAACCCCACCGCCAGCCAATCTTCCGCCCCATCCGGCACAAACATGCGCACACTGCCCCGGTCGTTCGTAACGTGACATCCGAGCCACCGCATGCTATCCCATGCGGCTTCATCAACCGGATCAAACAAGACTTCCACGAACACGTTCATGAAACAGACCTCCCCACGAACCGCTCCGCATCCTTCACCCGCAACTCGCCGGAAATCAACTTTGGCAGCAGTGTGTCGCGCAAAGCGGCAAGGGTGCGGGATTCATGAAGCCCTAAGATCCACTTGTGAAACAAAAATTCTGTGATTTCTTCAAAGGCGGAGAGAACCCTTCCGTCGGGGATGATCGTTGGCAATCTGCTGACGATCTCCTGACTGAGGTTTTGTTGGGCAGAACCTCGGGCTTGGTTTTCAAGGTCGGCGACGTGGGATGATGTATGCAGATAAACATAAGGGCCAAAACTTGGTTTCGGGATAAGGCCTGTACATGCTTGGTTTGTGCACATCTCAGCTGCAAGTAGGCAAACTTGGCCTGCTGTCGCACCATATAAAGCAACCACCGTTGTCATAGCCGGAAGTATCTTCGCCGAACTCCGCGCAAGTCCCTCAGATGTGACAAAATTCTGGGTTTCGATGACGATACTTTGTCTCACCTCGCCGGACGTTAACCATGGAATCGTTCCATTTGTCCAAAACAAGGGCTGGTCTTTTCGCGGCGTTCCACCGTTCTGTACTCTCTCACAGCAGTCCGCTAAAAACCCCACTCTCCACCCCTTCGGAATCTCGCCGAGTTCGGAGTCTTCGAAGGAATCGGGGAAGAGGTCCGCGATGGGCTTGGGGAGGCTGGGATCACGGCCTTCGGCTTTGGCGCGGACGGGGTCAAAATCCACGAACCACGACTGGAACAGCGCCCGTGCCATCCCCTCCAGCGTCTCATTCATCCGCCGATTCAACTCGATTTTGTCGTCCAGCGTCCCCAGAATGTGCGCAATGGCGCGCTGTTGCTGCATTGGTGGGATGCGTAGCCGGAAATTAGGCACGTCAGCACACTTCAAGCTGTCAAAGACCGCGCCTACGTTCAAGAATTTGCCGATCTGTTCCCACCAATGCGGTCCTCGAACCAGCCAGCGAAGGAACGGTGGATAGACTTTTGTACCATCGGCACGAAGCAGAACGAGATTTTGCCCGAGTGCAAATTCTAACCCGTCTGGCACGAACGCTGTTTCACCAGGATTGCAGCGGCGAGAAAGCACTACATCGTTTACGGAGGGCTTTGCCTTTCGCGTCCACTCAATGAAACACTCGTGTGTAATTCGGCGTACGTCAGACAGGTCGATGCGTCCATTGCGAAGTTGCGGGATCGTAACATATGGATACCCAGCCTCAACTGCTGGCGGAGTTCGATGATCGCAATCGATGAGTGCAACATTTGCTTCTCGGAGCGAAAGTGTAGGCCACTCACCCGCCATAGCCCAACTCCTTGAGGTTCTTGGCGATGGCTTTGTCGAGTTTGACGGTTTCGGCCTGTTGTTCGCGCCATTGTTTGTCGGCGGGCTGTCCCGTCTTTTGGGGATCGCATGGTTCACGGACCAGGGTGCCGCCGCTCTGGATTTCGGGTTTTGATCCCGTCATGTTTCCGTTCCTCCACTGAGCCCGGCCTCGATTTCCTCGACGGTCGGCAGTGCGGATTGCACGTTCGCGGGAAGGGCGCGTGTCAATTCATAGGTGGAAATGCCGATGGGTTTGTCTATTCCGGCAAAACTGTATTCGGCCAACACGTTGTCTTTGGACTGGCACAGGATTAATCCGATGGTCGGCTGATCGGTTGGATGGCGCAGCCGGTCGTTGACGACGTTGCAGTAAAAGTTCAGTTTTTCCGCATATTCCGGTTTGAACTTCCCTTTTTTCAAATCAATGACGATGAAGGCCCTCAGGCGCAGGTGGTAGAAGAGCAAGTCAATGTAGTAGTCCTCGCCACCAGCCTCGATGCGGTATTGTCTTCCCACGAACGCGAAACCGGCCCCCAGTTCGAGCAGGAACGTTTCCAGATGGCGAACGAGTGAGGTTTCAAGTTCTCTTTCATGAAAGGGTTCCGCCAGGGTGAGGAAGTCGAATATGTAAGGGTCTTTCAGCGCCTGCTGGGCGAGGTCGGATTGTGGTGGGGGGAGTATGGCGCCGAAGTTGGAGACGGCCTGTCCGTGGCGGATGTGCGCTTGGGCATCGATTTGCAGGGCCAGGATATTCCGGCTCCAGCCGTTGGCAAGGGTTTGTTCCATATACCAAAAACGAGTGGAGATTTCTTTGACCTTCGCCATCAGCAGAACGTGATGCCCCCACGGGATCAGCCAGAGAAGCGAATCGGGCATTTGTGCCGCGGGTTGCGGCACTTTCTCGACGGGCTTCAATTGTGCCGCGGGTTGCGGCACTTTTTCGGGCAAGCGCAATTGTGCAACGGCCTGTTGCACAATTGCGGCGGGGTCAGGATACTCTCGGTGGAAGGCGAGCATGGACTTGATGTTCCGCTCGGAAAAGCCTTTTAGTTCAGACAATTCATTGTGCAATTCGCGTGCCAGCCGGGGGATGACGGCCGCGCCCCAGCCTTCCTTCCGCTGGCGTTCATCGATCAGCTTGCCGATGTCCCAGTATAGCCGGACAAGCTCGGAGTTGACCGCCAGCACCGCCCGTGTCTGTGCCGACTGAATCCGGCCTTTTATGTCGGCGAATAGGGCTGCGAAGCCAGAGTGGGCAACGGCTGTTTTCTTCGGCTTCTTACCCGCCATAACCCAGCTCCTTCAGGTTCTTGTCGATGGTTTTGTCGAGCTTGGCGGCCTCGGCCTGCTGTTCGCGCCATTGCGCCACCAACCGCTGCATCTTTTCCTCGAAGGGTTCACCGTCATCCTCGGCCTCTTCTGCACCAACGTATCGGCCTGGGGTAAGGACATGGCCGTGCTTGCGGATTTCGTCGAGCGGGGCGCTCTTGCAGAAGCCGGGAATGTCACGGTAGGGGGGAGTGGACTTGGTGGACCTTGTGGACGGGGTGGACCTCCAGGCATGATAGGTCCCGGCGATCCGGGCGATGTCCTCCCGGGTCAGTTCGCGGTGGGTGCGGTCCACCATCGAGCCGAGTTTTCGGGCGTCAATGAATAACACCTGTCCACTACGTCCACGAAGTCCACCGTGTCCACCCTTCTTGGCCTTGCTCAGAAACCATAGGCAGGCAGGGATTTGGGTCGAGTAGAACAACTGGCCCGGCATGGCCACCATGCAATCCACGAGGTCGGCTTCGATGAGATTCTTTCGTATTTCGCCTTCGCCGGACTGGTTGGAAGACATCGAGCCGTTGGCGAGCACGAAGCCCGCCACGCCGGAGGGCGACAGGTGATGCACCATATGCTGCACCCAGGCGAAGTTGGCATTACCCACCGGGGGTACGCCAAATTTCCAGCGTTTGTCGTCACGCAAGCGGTCACCGCCCCAGTCGGAGATGTTGAAGGGTGGGTTGGCGAGAATGAAGTCCGCCTTGAGGTCAGGGTGGCGGTCGTTGTGGAAGGTATCGCCGTGGGCGATCTGTCCGTCAATACCGCGAATAGCAAGGTTCATCTTTGCCAACCGCCACGTGGTGTAGTTGCTCTCCTGGCCGTAGATGCTGATGTCGCCAAGCTTGCCGCCGTGCGCCGTGATGAACTCTTCGCTCTGCACGAACATGCCAGACGACCCGCAGCAGGGGTCGTAGACTCTGCCCTTGTACGGCTCTATCATTTCGACCAGCACCCGGACCACACAGCGAGGCGTGTAGAATTCTCCGCCCTTCTTGCCCTCGGCACTGGCAAACTGTGAGAGAAAATACTCGTACACCCGGCCCAGCACGTCCTTCGAGCGGCTCTCGGCGTCGCCAACCTTGATATTCGTGATAAGATCAATGAGTTGGCCTAAACGCTGCTTGTCGAGCGATGGACGGGCATAGTCCTTCGGCAGCACGCCCTTGAGCGCTGGGTTGTCCCGCTCGATACCCGCCATGGCGTCATCCACGAGTTGCCCGATCTTGGGCTGCTTGGCTTGCGCCTTGAGGTGCGGCCAACGCGCCTCCGGCGGCACCCAAAAGATGTTGACCGCCCGGTACTCGTCCGGGTCCTCCGGTTCTGCGCCCTGATCCTTCTCCGCCAGCAGTTGCGCATGTTTTTCCTCGAACGCATCCGAGATATATTTGAGGAAGATCAGCCCCAGAACCACATGCTTATATTCAGCCGCGTCCATGCTTCCCCGGAGCGCGTCCGCCATCAGCCAAAGTTTTGCCTCGTAGCCAATGTTTGCCCGGAACTATTATTCGACGACTTCTTCGGAGGCATAAATTCTCCCTCATCGCGGTGCTTCCGCCCCCGCATTCTTCATCCGTCCCTTCGCTCTCCCGGAAGAGAGTAGAGGATCAGTGTAGTAGAGAAACAGGCTCATTTCAAAAAATGCCGCAGCGCACGACGTTGCAGAACCCGGACACGCTCGAACGGATGGTGGGCTTGGTGGGCACAGTGGACTCAAGGAGGAAGGGGAAAAGACAAAGACACTTCGCGCTTGCGTTTTGAGCATCAATGTTGTTTGTGACGGGAACAACGTCCGTGAAACTCCGCGCCGCGCGAAAAGCCTTGTGCCACGTAGGAAGCGGGCGCGTCCCGGACGAGACCCGGAGGGAGCGGCATCGCAGCGGGGAACAGTAGTGGGGCATTTTTTCTTTGCAAGAAAATAAGGACCTAATTGCGGAAATTGGGCGAAAGCCCCTTATCTCAAGACGTTGGAGGCTATAGCGTATTACTAGCGGAATCGCTGTGAAAAAGGCAAGAATGGTTTTGCGTGGAATGATGATATAATACGCTTAGGGCGTCCTTTCGGACGCCCTAACGATTTGAGAAGGAGCCTTCAAGTAGTTACTACACCGGCGCACCGACTTCGGTGGACTGTCCGGTTTTGACCTCTTCGGGTTCGGTGAATTCGACTTCCTGTTGCTGTGGCAGGCGCGGCTGGACGTTGATTTCGCACTTGTCGCCGTCGCAGAACAGGTCCTGCGCCTCGTCCGTGTTGATCATCTCGAAGTCGAGGGGCTTGAGTTTGGAGACGGCGAGTTCATAGGCTTCCTTGGTGATTTCCTGATAGGGCGCCTGGGGATAGTTGTGCTCTTTCAGCGGCAGGAAGCTGATGGATTTTAGCCGGGTTTCATACAGTTCCAGGATAAAGGGAACATCTTTTGCCTCATTGGGCAGGAAGGTGATGGTCGCGCTCACCTGGTTGTCGGCCCAGGAATATTGCATTTGCGCCACGTTCTCCACCTGCTCCCACACCGACACCTCCGACTTGGACCGATCAAAATACTTGTCCTGAACGGGGAAATACACCACGAGCGTGTTGTCCCCGTAGACCGAATCTTCGATCCGGTAACCCGCCCGGCGGATGGGATCGATCAGCGGGCTCGTCTTGTCCACCCGGATCGTGCGGAAATAATACTTTGAATGCGGGTAATGGATTCCCGGCGTGACCCCCGGCAACAGCGACACCGTGCCGCTCGGTTTCACGCTCGTTTTCTTCACGCTTTCCGGAACGCACAGCCACTGCGAATAAATCTTATCCAACTTGCACACATACACATACCCATCATCGCACCACCGGAAGTGTTCCCGGCGGCCGTGGCGCTGGAAGCTTTCCACAATCCCCGACTGCGAAAGGCCGATGCGGCGGTTGCGCAGCATGATGGCGTTCGTGCGCTCATTGTGCGTCGGGATCAGCGTCACGGTTTTCGCATAGAGGTATGCAAACTTCAAGGTGCGCTTGTATTCCTCGAGCGATTCATGCCGCGACGGAAAGGTCTCCACCAGATTGCAGATTTCATACGACTCGAGGCTTTGTTCCGCGCAGGGATTCGTCCCCGCCACCTTTGCGTCCGCCCAGGTGGCGCCATCCTTCAACCGCCCGAAGGCGCGCGCATTTTCCACCCAGAAATAACCCGGTTCGCCATTCTTCGCGGTTTGCGCCCCCACCATGTGATAGTCCATGCCTTCATACGCGCTGACGCTGTTGTTGGAGGCCCACCGCCACGCCGTGAGCTTGTCCTCGTGCAGCTTCGGATCTTTCAGTTCCAGATAGTCCGTGTCGTCCGGGCTCCCCAGCGCCAATTCCGCCGTGCGCCGGACGCCCCCCGAAACGACACACTTCCCAATCACGTTCATCAAATCCGTGATGTCCGTGGAACTGATTTGGTGCCCGCCGCGCGGCTGCAAAATTTTCGTGATGTTTTCGATGCATTCAATCAGCGGCCCGGGCCCCGGCGCAATCCCGCCGAAGGTCTGGATGGGTGAACCCATCGGCCGAATCTTCGAGTAATCAATATGCGCCGGCCGCCGGCCGCGCCCCACATACGCGTTCAGCACGCTGCGCACCAGATCGCACCACCCCTCTTTCGAGTCCTCCACCACGTGCGTGAATTCGCCCACGATCGGTTCCTGAATCGTGACCTTCCCCGCGCCCTTCGTGTCGAACGCCACCCCCACGCCCAGCATCGACATGTCCATCAGGAAGCAAAACGGCTCCGCGAAATCCGTGTCGATTTCCTCCGTGGACACAAACGCGCAGTTGTTCAGCGCGGCCGAACCCCGCTTATAGATGTAGTCCGTCCCCATCATCCACAATCCGCGCCCCGGCGGCAGGAACTTGAAATTCCACATCAGCCGGAACATCTCCTGCGCCGACCGCTGCGCCTTGTTCGGGTTCCACGGCAGCTTCAGATTCATGCAATGATTCTGCTGAATCGTGTAGCAGCCTTCCACCACCCGCTTCACCGACTCCCAGTACTCTTCCGTGCGCCGCCCTTCCATCGGCCGCGCATAGGTCCGCTTGAATGTGATGTACCCCAAGGGGCCCCAATCCGGCTGTTTCCCCTTGAATTCCGCCAAAAACTTGTCCGTCAAAACAAATCGTTCCCGTACCGTAAACATTAGTACGCCTCCCACACTTCCTGGTCCATGTTCCGCTTCCGCCAATAAACCTTGTTATATCTTTCCGTGAGCCGACTTCACCCACGGCAAATCATCCACCATTTCCACGTCATAATCCGCGAACACATTCGGGTACCGTTCCCGGACAATCCGGTAGACTTCTCCAAAAAGAAGCCGGATTTCCTCCTCCGCGTGCGGCTCCGTGCGCAGTTCAATCACATGCCGCAAGGTCCGGAAATTGCACGACCACCCTATCGTCGTCGCCAATCCTATCGGAGCCACCCGCCGGAACGCCGACGTCAACTTCTTCTTCGATTCAAATGTCTTCTCATCGTCTATCGCATACAGCGCCGCCAGTTCCCGTTGAAGCGTCTCCAACTGTTCCAGCGTCCGCGTAAATATCTCCATGCCCTGCTCGTGCTCCCGGATGTGCACCGGCACATACGCCGACAAGGCGTCCAGCCGCACAAACCGGAGCGACTCCTGCGACACCGCCGTTCCCGCCCGGTGCCGCACCAACTCGTGCGTCACCACCCGGCTCACGTCCGCAAAGATGAAATTCACCACGGCGTGTTCCAGAACGCTCCCATGCCCTACCTGGACGATGTTATCCAGGTAGGCCGCATTCCCTTGGCGCACCCGTGTCACATTCGGGTTCAAGCCCGGCTCGAACGACCGGTAGCACAACCGGCCCATTACCTCGCACAAGGCCTCGCCGTCACTGGGCGCCTCGGTTTGCCAGCCTGGAACGCCGATATGCTCGAAATAAGCGCCAAGACCCGCCTCCACCACACGCGTCTCGCCGACCAGAAACACTTTCGGTTGAACAAATTTCACCCTGTCATCCTCAACTTACTTTACTCAGCACAGGAGTCCATATCCACCACCCATGGGGGGCGTCCAAACACGGCCCACATATATGGGGTTTACAGACCCTCTGGGCTGAAACTTTCCGCTCACCCCAACAGCTTCAGGCCGTAAACGGCCCAAGCCAAGAGAAACGCATTATAGGTCCCGGCATCCCCGTTGTCCAGTGCTTTTTTTTTGCCCAACTCCGTACTTGAATTCATAGTTTTCGCACCCACAAGGTCTTTTACAGAAATCAATATATAGTGTCCAATACGCTAAAAGAGCACTATATATCGTATATAAACTCCATTTCCTTGACCTATATTTACAAAATGTTAAAATCGCGTCATGATTGCGTGAGCACCTTTTCACAAACCGGCGGCAAGCCCCGAAAATGCCCCTCAAAACACCTCTTTCACGCCTCCTTAAAACGCGCCGTTCTCGCCCCCTTCATTCATTCCCGAGTAGCGGTAAAAATGTAAAATCAAGTAAACATTTGACGTGATTCCCCTCCGCTTTTAGTCACTCTGTTTAGTCAATTAAGCACAATATATTGTATAAATTATGAAATTTATAGGATATAAATACAATATATAGTTTGTCACTTTTTGGCAGGCTATTCTCTTGAGGGACGCCGAAATTCATCTTGCAAAGGATTTCCCGGCATCATCTCTGCACAGCCGAGCATGTTTTTTCGTTCTCCGCGACAGCGAGGTCCCATTTGCTTGCGTTGAATTGGAAAAATGGCCTACACTCGTGCGGCAACCGGGAGCCGGGTTCAAATCGCATGGAAGCCAAGGAAGACTATGGTGGACGGTATACTGCTTCGATTCATGAGTTTGCTGGGGTTGGGAGGCCTCATTGCCCTTGCCTGGCTGGTTTCCGAAAACCGGTCCAGCGTCCGCTGGCGCGTGGTTGTGTGGGGCGTAACCCTGCAAATCCTCCTGGGCCTGATTGTATTGCGCGGCGGCGCGGGCCGTTGGTTTTTCGACCATGTAAAATCCGGTTTCGATCTGCTCACGCAAAGCAGTGAAGCCGGCGCGCAATTCGTGTTCGGCAGCGTGACCAGCGTCTTTCAATTGGACCACGTCATGATCCTCAATACGGATGGAAGCGCCACGGAAGCCGCGCCTTTCGTCTTCAACACCATGCTGGCCTTCAGGGCGCTGCCCGTGATTATCTTCGTATCGGCGTTGTCCATGATTCTTCAACACCTCGGCATTGTTCAAGCCGCCGTGCGCGGCATCGCCTGGCTCATGCAGCGGACCATGAAAACCTCTGGCGCCGAAACCTTCACCGCCGCCCTCCAGATTTTCCTCGGCATTGAATCCGTCAGCGCCATCAGCGGCTACATCAAGGCCATGACCCGTTCCGAAATGTTCACGATCATGGTCACGTTTCTCGCTTCCATTGCCGCCAGTGTCATGGTGATTTACGCCGGCTTCGGCGCGCAACCCGGACATCTCCTGGCCGCCTCGCTCATGAGCGCCCCCGCCGCGTTGGCCATCGCCAAGCTCATGGTGCCCGAAACGGCGGCGCCCCAAACGGCCGGAAACGTGCCGGTAAACATTCCCCGCGAAACCCACAACATTTTTGACGCCGCCGCCCAGGGCGCTTCCATGGGTCTCAACATGGCGCTGAACGTGGCGGCCCTGTTGATAGTATTCGTCGGATTAGTGCACCTGCTGGACATGGCGGTCATACGAATCACCGGCGGTACGCTGGTGGGCCTCCTGGGATATCTCTTCCGTCCGTTTGCCCTGCTCCTGGGCGTGCCTTGGCGGGATATCCGCCCCGTTTCGGAATTGCTCGCCATGAAAACCATCTTCAATGAATTTCTGGCATATCAGCACATGCAGCAGCTTATCGCCCAACAGGCCCTCACCCCGCGTTCCATTACCATCGCCACCTATGCGCTGTGCGGCTTCGCGAATCCCGGAAGCATTGGCATCATGATCGGCGGCATCTGCGCACTCGCCCCCGAACGCCGCTCCGAAGTGGCCCAGCTCAGCCTCAAAGCCTTTATCGGCGGAACCCTCGCCACCTTCATGACCGCCTGTATCGCCGGCCTGCTCGCGGGCTGATGCCCCTACTTCATCCGGCCGCGCATGTCTTGCGCCACCGAATCAATGATTTCGTCGAGGGATGTCTTCGGCACATACCCAATCGCCTGATGAATCTTGTCCAAACACGGTTCCCGGTGCCGCATGTCCTCGTAGCCCTCGCCATAGGCTTCCTCATACGGAATATATTTCAACGCCGAGGCGCTGCCGGTCCGCGCAATAATCCGTTTCGCCAAATCCTCCATTGAAACCCGCGTATTGCTCCCGATGTTATACACATCCCCATTCACCTCCGGACGATCCATCAGCGTTACCAGCGCCGGCACCACATCTCCCACGTAGGTGAAACAACGCGTCTGCTTCCCGTCCCCAAAGACCGTCAGCGGTTCATTGCGCAGGGCCTGCCCCACAAACGTCGGGATCACCATTCCATACCGGCCTGTCTGGCGCGGCCCCACCGTGTTGAACAACCGGGTGATCACCACCGGATGCCGTTTTTGCCGCCAATACGCCAACGCCAGGAATTCATCGATTGCCTTTGACGCCGCGTAACACCACCGGTGACGGTTCGTGGGGCCCATTACCCGATCATCATCCTCATGAAAGATTTCCCGCGCGCCCCGGCCGTAAATCTCGCTCGTCGACGTGATTAACAACTTCCGCCGGTACCGGCAGGTCTCCTCGAGCACCACTTCCGTGCCCCAAATATTGTTTACAATCGTGTGGATCGGGTCATTCACCACCAAGTGCACGCCCACCGTCGCCGCCAAATGAAACACCACCTCCACCTCCCGCACCAGGTCCCGCACGATCTCCTGATTCATGGTCGAGTCGATGATGCACTCCACCCCCGCGATATGCTCGATATTTTCAAACCGGCCCGTGCTCAGATCATCCAGCACCACCACATGATCGCCCCGCGCCGTCAGCGCTTCGCACAGATGCGACCCAATAAACCCGGCCCCTCCTGTTACCAGTACCCGCATATTTCATACTCCTAAAAGTGTCTATTCTGTAGCCCAGTATACGAAGCCCAGAAAAATGATTCAAGGAACCATCATCGGTGAGCAGGGGCCTTGTCGAAGCGGTTAACATAACCAAATACTACTTGTGCTCCGTGAGGCTGCGAGATGCCGCTGCCCGCCCTTGGGCCTCAAGTCTTACGTCTACTTCCCACCCCTTCCGCAACGCCTTCTCAGAAAATACTATCCACAGATTCCACAGATTTTTACAGATTTTCACCCACCTGCGTTCCTGTACAACTTGGATAAAGCGAAGGAAACGGTCCCAATCCGGTTTTTTTCCCCCATTTTTCTCTTGCACCTATTTGGAAGCAAGGCATTACTATTATTATTCGCTGTTTATTGCTATTACTCATAATAAAAAGCTTATTGACAAAACGCCAATTATGCGATATCCTGTATACGAGTTTTTGGTAGTTTTTACGAAGTCTGGACCGGGCTCACACGGCCTGTGACTGGTCCGCAGCAAGAGGAGATGGGGGTCGTGACGGAAGTAGAAGTACAAGAAGAGATGAATCGGCAGTCGGGCAAGGTCAAATGGTTTAATGACCAAAAAGGCTATGGGTTCATTGCCCGCGAGGACGCCACGGACGTTTTCGTCCATCACACGGCCATTCAGATGGATGGGTTCCGTACGCTGCGCGAAGGGGAATACGTGATGTATGACCTGATGGAAAGCAGCAAAGGGCCCCAGGCGCTGAATGTGAACCGCGTGGATTAGCCACCCGGGAAACGGCTTGTCGAGGGTCGGTTTAAGGGCAGAACGGCAGTTCGTTCTCATTGGGGAGAATGTTGTTCTGCTTAAACGGAGTTCTGTGTTTTTTACGCCGTATCCAACATTCCTCCAGTACAACCCTTGAGCCTTTATGGTCATTCTCCACAACATGCGCCCAATCCACGAAATATGCTACATTTCCCCGGTGAGTTTTAGGAGAAGCAGCATTCATGGCCCACCACAACGCTGTTAACACCCCTGCGGCGGTTCAATACGGCGCCACCGCCGAGGAGGACCGGCATCCGCTCGATGCGTTTTTCAAACCGCGCGCGGCGGCGGTTATCGGCGCATCGGAAAAGGCGGGGAGTGTGGGCCGCGCCATCTTGTGGAATCTTATCAGCCATCCCTTCGGCGGCACGGTCTACGCCATCAACCCGCGCCGCCGCAACGTTCTCGGCATTAAAAGTTATCCGGCCATCCGCGCCGTGCCGGAAACCGTCGATCTCGCGATGATCGCCACGCCGGCCGCCACAGTGCCCGGCGTGATTGACGAATGTATTGCGGCGGGCGTCAAGGCTGCGATCATCATTTCCGCGGGCTTCGGCGAGACCGGCGCGGTGGGCGGGGCACTCGAAGACCAAATCCAGGAGCGCATCCGCGGCGGCAAACTCCGCATCATCGGCCCCAACAGCCTGGGCATCATGAATCCCGTTGTGGGGCTGAACGCGGCCTTCGCCAAGCGCATCGCTTTGAACGGCACGGTGGGATTCATCAGCCAGAGCGGCGCGGTGGGCGCGGCGATTCTCGATTGGAGCTTCAGCGTCAATGTGGGCTTCAGTGCTTTTGTCTCCTTCGGTTCCATGCTCGACGTCGGCTGGGCCGATCTTCTTTATTACTTCGGCAGCGATCCCAACACCCGCAGCATCGTGCTCTACGTGCAATCCATCGGCGATCCCCGTTCGTTCCTCTCCGCCGTCCGGGAAGTCGCCCTCACCAAGCCCATCATCCTGTTGAAGGCCGGACGCACCGAGGCCGCCGCCGAGGCCGCCAAGGCCACCGCCTACTACAGCGAGGAATCCTACACGGACGAAGTCCTCACGGCCGCCATCCGGCGCAGCGGCGTGTTGCGGGTCGACAGTATCGAGAACTTGTTCATGATGGCCGAAGTATTGGGCAAACAACCCCGCCCGAAAGGGCCGCGCCTCGCCATCATCAGCAATGCCGCCGGGCCCGGCATCCTGGCCACCGACGCCCTCATCAACAGCGGCGGCGAACTCGCCGAACTGTCGGACACCGCCCTGGAACAACTCAACGCCCTCCTGCCGGAATACTGGAACCATCGCAATCCCGTGGATATCCTCGCGGACGCCGATCCGGACCGTTACGCGAACGCCGCGGAAATCGTTTTGCGCGATCCCGGCTGTGACGGCGTCCTTGTGGGATTGACGCCGCAGGTCATGACCGATCCCACCCGCACCGCCGAGGCCATCACCGCGATTCAGGATTGCGCCGGCAAGCCCATCATCGCCAGTTGGATGGGCGGCGAGGATGTCGCGGAAGGCGTGAACATCCTTAACGAACACAACATCCCGGCCTTCCCCTATCCCGACACCGCCGCGCGCGCGTTCTCCCTCATGTGGCGCTACAGCGTCAACCTGCGCGCCCTCTACGAAACCCCCGCCGCCGTTTCCGGCGAACAGGGCGTGGACCGTGCGCGCGCCACGGACATCATCACGCGCCTGCGCACCGCCGGCAAGACCATGCTGAGCGAGTATGACTCGAAACAGGTGCTCGAAGCCTACGGGCTTCCCGCCGTGGCGACGCGCGTTGCGTTCACCGTGGAGGAGGCGGTGAAGGCCGCGCAGGCCATCGGTTATCCCGTGGCGCTCACCTTCAATGACGGCCCCACCACCCGCAAACGCGGCAAACACATCCATCTCAATCTTGCGGATGAAAACGCCGTGCGCCGCGCCTTTGACACCCTCGCCCCCGCCATGGCGAGCGAAGGGGTGCACAGCATTGCCGTGCGCTCGATGGTGCAATCCGGCGGCTACCGCGTTGTCATCGGCAGCACCACCGACCCCGAATTCGGCCCCGTGCTGTATTTCGGCTCTGGCGGCCCCTTGGGCGAAGCATTGCGCGATCGCGTGCTCGGCCTGCCCCCGCTCAACACGACGCTCGCCCGGCGCATGATGGAGCGCACGCGCATCTGGAGCATCCTTCGCGGGCAGCATGGATTCGTGCCGGTGGACACTGCGGCGCTCGAACAACTGCTCGTGCGTTTCAGCCTGCTGGTCGCGGAACAGCGCTGGATCAAAGAAATCGACATCAATCCCTTCCTCGCCGCCCCAGAAGGATTCCTCGTCCTGGATGCGCGCATCACCCTGCACAACCCCGAAATGCGCGAAGAGGATTTGCCCCCGCTTGCCATCCGGCCCTACCCCAGCGAATACATCAGCGCCTGCACCCTGAAAAACGGAGAGACCGTCACCGTCCGGCCCATCCGCCCTGAAGACGAATTCATGATGATCCGCTTCAACGAGAGCCTCTCCAAAGACACCGTTTACTTCCGTTACCTCCAACAACTCGCCCTCGACGAGCGCATCAAACACGAACGCCTCGCTGAAATCTGCTTCATCGACTACGACCGCGCCATGGCCCTCGTCGCCGTCCGCACAGATCCCGCCTCCGGTGAAGAACAGATTCTTTGTGTGTGCCGCATGGTCAAACTCCCCGGCGGGGGCGACGCCGATTTCGCCATCGTGGTCCGCGATGATTGCCAGGGACAAGGCCTTGGGCCGCAAATGATGCAACAGCTTATTCACGTCAGCCGGGCCGAAAAAGTCAAACGCCTCACCGGCATTATCCTCCCCGAAAACCGCCCCATGATCCGCATGTGCATGAAACTCGGCTTCACCCTCCATAAACCCCTCGGCGAAGAAATAATCGCCGAAATGGTATTGTAAAAGATGCTTGGTCACGTGCCGCGCCGGGAACCCCCATGCGTTGGGGCCAACATCATTCCGGGAGGTTGTGTTTGGCGTGGTGCATCTATATAACGGGTGAAGAACGGGAATCGAGAAAGGAGCGGAGCCATGTACGGAACGAAATGGGTATGGAGGTTCGCGGGAAGCGTGCTGCTGGCGGCGTTGTGCGGAGGCATGTTCGCGCAGGCGCCGGCTGCGGACGGCAAGCCATATTTGACGGCCTCGGAACAGGACATGCAATGGTGGCGCGAAGCGCGTTTTGGCATGTTTGTGCACTGGGGGCCGGTCAGTTTGAAGGGAACGGAGATCGGATGGTCGCGGGGCGGGGAACGGCGTGGCACGGGCGGTGACAAGGGCGAAATCCCCGTCGAGGTGTATGACAACCTGTACAAAGAATTTAACCCGGTCAAGTTTGATGCGAAAGAGTGGGTGGCCATCGCGCAGGCGGCCGGCGCGAACTATCTGGTGTTCACCACCAAGCATCATGACGGCTTTTGTGAATTCGATTCCGCGCTTACGGACTACAAGATCACGAATTCGCCCTTCAAACGCGACGTGGTGAAGGAACTTGCCGAGGCGTGCCACGCGGCCAAACTGCGGCTGGGGTTCTATTATTCGCCGCCGGACTGGCATCATCCCGAGTACCGCACGGAGCGCCATGCCCAATACATACAGTACTTGCACGGGCAATTGCGCGAGTTGTGTACAAACTATGGGCAATTGGACGTGGTCTGGTTTGACGGATTGGGCGGCACGGCCAAAGACTGGGATTCGGAGAATCTCTTCAAAATGATTCGCGAATTGCAGCCGCACACCATCATCAACAACCGCGCGGGACTCCCCGCGGACTTCGATACGCCGGAACAAACCATCGGGCGGTTCCAGAAAAATCGCGCGTGGGAATCGTGCATCACGATCTGCAATCAATGGGCGTGGAAGCCCAATGATGAATTGAAGCCGCTGAAGACCTGCATTGATACGCTGGTGCGGTGCGCGGGCGGAGACGGCAACCTGCTGTTGAATGTCGGCCCGATGCCCACCGGTGAAATTGAACCGCGTCAGGTGGAGCGGCTCAAGGAAATGGGCGCGTGGCTCAAACAGTATGGCGAGAGCATCTACGGCACGCGCGGCGGCCCGTTCCGTCCGGGAAAATGGGGGGCGGCCACCTGCAAGGACGCACGCATCTATCTGCATGTATTGGCATGGCCGGACAATGTATTGAAACTTCCCGCGATTCCAAACAAAGTGGTGGCGAGTTCCGTGCTTACGGGCGGGACGGTGCAGGTCTCTCAGACCGGGGAGGGCCTCTCGGTTTCCGTGCCCAAGGAACACCGGCGGGAACTCGACACGATTGTTGTGCTGGAATTGGACGGGCCGGCGGATCAAGCGGGTATGATCAGCACGCTTTCTCATTCCCTGTGCATGGGGAAGAAGGCCACGGCCTCCAATGTGTATCAGAACATGTCCGAGCATGCCCCGGGCAAGGCGCTGGATGACGATCCGAATACCCGCTGGGCGACGGATGCGGGCACGCATTCGGCCTGGCTGGAAGTGGATTTGGAACGGCCGCAGCGCATCGGGAGCGTCTTCATGAGTGAAGAATACGAGCGCACCCAATTGTTCAGCCTGGAGTATTTGGAAGGGCAGGTATGGAAACCCCTGGTGGAAGGAACAAAGATCGGGTTGGAGTGTGAGTTGACCTTCAAACCGGTCACGACGCCGAAGCTGCGGTTAAACATCCGGCAGGCCACCGAAGGCCCCACGCTTTGGGAATTCCAGGTGTTTCCGGCCAGATGATACCGAAATACAAGGGATGATCCGGGCCGCCCACCGGTTGGATTTCCCCGTTTATTTTGGTATAATTGCTTCTTTGAACCCTTGGTCTTTTGTAAGTCCCTAATATTCATTAGTTTAGAAATACCATGCGCCGATGGGGCGCGGAAAGGATAGGCTGTGTTTGGAATTCTGCGGCATCTTCCCGGGCTGTTCTCGCATGACATGGCCATTGACCTGGGAACCGCCAACACGCTGGTGTTCGTAAAAGGCCAGGGCATTGTGTTGAGCGAACCGTCCGTGGTGGCCATCAATAAAGACACCGGCAAAGTGCGGGCGGTGGGCGTCGAGGCCAAGAGCATGATTGGCCGCACCCCCGGCAACATCGTCGCCATTCGCCCGATGAAAGACGGCGTGATCGCGGACTTTGAAACCACGGAGGAAATGCTCCGGTATTTCATTCAGAAGGTGCACAACCGCCGCCGGCTCGTATGGCCGCGCGTGGCGGTGGGCGTTCCTTCGGGCATTACGGCGGTCGAGCGGCGCGCCGTGACGGAAAGCGCCATGCAGGCGGGCGCCAAAAAAGTTTATATCATCGAAGAACCCATGGCGGCGGCCATTGGCGCGGGGCTGCCGGTGCAGGAGCCGCAGGGCTGCATGATTGTGGACATTGGCGGCGGCACCACGGAAGTGGCCGTGATTTCACTGGGCGGCATTGTCTTTTCAAAGTCGGTCCGCGTGGCCGGCGATGAAATGGACCAGGCGATCATCCAGCATCTCAAGCGCACCTACAATATGATGGTGGGCGAGCGCACGGCGGAAGAAATCAAAATTGCGATTGGCTCCGCGTATCCGCTCAAGGAAGAATTGGAAATGCAGGTGAAGGGCCGCGATCAGGTCATGGGCCTGCCGAAAGTGATTACCATCACCTCGGAAGAAATCCGCGAATCCCTGCGCGAGCCTGTGAGCGCGATATTGGATGCCGTGCGCGTGACGCTCGAACGGACGCCCCCCGAACTCTCCGCGGACATTGTGGACCGCGGGGTCGTGGTGGCGGGCGGCGGCGCGTTGCTGCGCGGCTTGGATCAACTGCTGGCGAAGGAAACCGGGTTGCACGTGGCGACGGCCGAGGACCCCTTGACCGCCGTGGTGCTGGGCGCCGGGCGCTTTTTGGATGAACTGAAAAACGCGCCCGAAGAGCGGATGTAATCGCATCCAGGAAACAGCGTGATTTTTTCACGGTTTATACGCGAACACCGTCCCGCGGTCGTATGCACCGTGCTGATGTTCCTGTCCTTTGTCTCCCTCGTCACGGACACCAAATCCACCTTTGTCCAGGATGGCGTTCGAAAAGCCGTGGCCATTACCGCGTTTCCCTTCCTCAAAGCCAAGAGCCTGTCCGGGCAAGCCGTCAGCTACGTCACCGGCCTCGTGTTCGAGTACGGCGCACTGCGCACGGAAAACAGCCTGCTGAAAACGGATACGGTAAAACTGAAGATTGCCGCCAGCACGTGTGTTGAACTGCAAGAGGAAAACACGCGCCTTCGCGCAATGATGAATTTTGTCCGCGAGCAGCCCGGCATGGAACTCGAACCGGTCAAGGTGCTCGAAAGCTACAAGGGGATGCTCCGCATCGACCGCGGTTCGGTGCATGGCGTAACACCTTCGATCCCTGTGGTGACCGCCGATGGCGTGGTGGGACTGGTGACCGAAGTGAGCGCCTTCACCGCCATCGTGACCACCCTGCACCACCCCTCCTGCAAGATCGGGGCGATGGTCCGGCGCAACCGCCTGCGCGCCTATGACGGCGTTCTCCATTCCAGTGGAAGCGATCTCAACCGCCTGTGCACCATGGACTACATTGATATGAAAAATGAAGTGCGGGTCGGCGACGTGGTCGTGACCAGCCCGGAAAGCCTCTTCCCCCCGGGATACACCATTGGCGTGATCAGCGCACCCCCCCACGAAAGCGGGTCCCTCTGGAAAACCGCCGAAGTCACCCCCGCCGTAGACCCCTACCGCCTCGACGAAGTCTTCCTGGTCAAACAGGCGGTGCCCAGCGCCGAAGACCTCGCCGGACCGCCCCCCCCCTCCGAAGAAACCTCCAAAACATCCACGCCTCCCGACAGCCGCCCCATCCAGGAACGCTACGCGCCATAATCGCCGATCCCTCACCCCGAAGGGATGGAAGTTGATTAGATGGTGTGCCTCGGAAGCGCCATCGCCGTCGCCCTCGGCGTCATCCTCCAGCACGTCCACTACAGCGGCGACGTCTACGCCGCCCCCTTCTTCGCCTACGCCAGTTGGCGCATCGCCCTCCTCGCCCACCGAAAACCCCGGAATTATTAATTGTGGATAAGTCCCATTTCCCAGCCGTTTCATCCACCTCTCCTCAAATCTCAAATCCATGCAATCCGCGCAATCCGTGTTTCCCTTTTCATGCTCATTCTTCTTCTGTGCCACCGTGTCGCCGTGTGAGTCCACCCCCTGCCTCACAAGCCTGCAGCCCAATTCATCGGCGTTCATCGGTGTTCATCGGTGGTTCCATTTTCCGCCCCCCGTTCTGCCCTATTCTCTTCCTGAATCCGCCCACTTTTAACGAAAACAGATAAGACTTGCTTTTCACCTAATTTTCTGCTATACCTGCAACTGTTGGGAAGTACGGGAACCAACCCGCAACACAAAAATAGAATGGATTAGGCACTGGGGATGAAATCAATTTCCGCCATTGAGAAAACAAACGCAAACCAATAATCTGTGGAAATGAGTATTTTTTGTCCCCTGTCGTCTACCTTTCATATTATTGATTGCAGTGGAGAGAGATTTACTAAAGACATCACTTGTAAATGTTACTGGATTTTATTAGTTATTCAAGAAACCCGGTAAACGATAAGTTGTAGCAGTTAGAAGGGTACAACTGGGCAAAGGGCCAGGGAAATGAAATCGTTCGTATTGTTAATCACTGTGATGTCAACACACATATGGGATCATCATATGATCAGAAGGTTGCTAACCTTCTTTTTCATTTTCATCTTAATGAGTTCTGCCGCACCACAATCGGCGAATAAGGCGAACAAAGATGCCAAGACATGGTCAGTCGAATTTGAAAGCGCAAGAACCACCTATAAAAATTTTAGAGTGGAATCGGCAGAAGAATACAAGAAGATATGCATGCTTCGAGAAGCAATGCTCAACAAAGGAACTCAAACACATCAATTCAGACTTTTGAATGGCCAGCACATTGTCTGTTTTGACATAGACAGCCAGAAATATGCCGTGGGTGCGAAGGTGCCTAGAGGTCCCGCCCGTCTTACTAAGGATGCTTCCAACGAGAAAATAGATCCCGCAGATTTTGGAATGGATGGGACCGTTGACAAGGATGGAAACAAGCGGACCTGTCCCCCTGGATCTTTCCCCTGTTATATTCCTTCCCTTGAAATGCTATTCCAATTCCAAAAAGCGAGTGACATACAAAAAAAAGGGGCTCCTTTTGACACTTCGCCTGCGCCGAAGACTGATTGGCCACATGAATATGCCATCGCGTTCAAGATGATGGATAATAGCGGGCTTAGCGCTGATTTCAATGTTTGGCAACCTACGCTTGGTCAGTCGACGGAAATGTCCCTTTCTCAATTATGGGTAACCCGCGGCTCAGGAAATGATTTACAAACTGTTGAAGTCGGATGGCAGGTTCAGCCGTTGCTGTTTGATGACTCTCAGCCGCACTTATTTATATATTATACGACAGCAGCTTATGCAGATGGCTCCGGCGGGTACAACCTTCTAGTACCGGGCTTCGTCCAGACGAATGATTCAGTTATTATCGGGGGAACCTTGACTCCGGTTTCCAGTTATGGTGGGAATCAATATCAGAAAACTTTCTATTTCTATCGTGACGTAGGGGGTGCTCATCACTGGTGGCTCAGCGTAAGCGGTACATATGTCGGGTATTACCCCAACACTCTGTTTGATGCCGCAGGCATCGCAAATGGAAGTGACCGCATTGAATTTGGAGGCGAAATTGTTGACAGGAGTACCGACGGGCAACACACCTCAACGGACATGGGCAGCGGCCATTTCCCGTCTGAAGGATGGCAAAAAGCAGCGTTCATCCGAAAACTGAGTTACATCGATTCATCTGCACAGTTTCAGAAGGCGACAGGGCTCGCACCAATTGCAACCAATTCAGCCTACTATGATCTTAATCTCTTCTCATCAGGTGACACTGCTTGGGATGAATACTTCTATTTTGGTGGCCCAGGATATAGTGAGAACAATCCTCCTAACGCACCTTATAATATCGCCCCCTTGGATGGAGCCTCTGGGATTTCGCTGGCACCAACGTTGCAGGGTTCCACATTCAGCGACCCGGATTCAGGGGACTATCATTGGAAAACGTGGTGGGACGTTCGAAAAGTGAGCGATAACTCGATTGTCTGGGACTCTGATTGGCGTACGAGTGATTTGACCAGCACCGTTGTGCCGAGTGGTTTTCTTGAATATAGCACTCAGTACAAGTGGCGCGTGCGCTACATGGATAATCATGGCGTCTGGTCAGAACCGGTACCAGTGGCGACAACCTTTACAACCATAAGCCAGTCAGATACGACGCCGCCGACGCCCAATCCGAGCACTTGGGGCACCGCACCCTACGCCACAGATACCACAATGATCAGCATGACGGCCACGACGGCCAGCGACCCCAGCGGCGTACAATACTTCTTCCACTGCTTGACCCTCGGCGGCCACGACAGCGCTTGGCAAGCTA